>NZ_CP117439.1:3380000-4722500 GCF_030687575.1 Pseudomonas sp. FP2309
CCCGACCGTTGCCATACCTATGCCGTGAAACGCCGCCAGGTGACCCGCTACATCTACCGTTGCCCGTGTGCCGAGAGTGATTTTCCGTTTTCGGCGCAGCGTCATGGCATGGTGGCTCAGGGACGGCGATATTTGTGTCGGCGGTGTCGGCAGACCTTGGTGTTTTCCGGGGAAACTCGGGTGGAATGAGGCCTCGTCCCAGGCCACGCAGTCACCCGACCACCTTGCCCTGCCGCAAATCGGCGATCCGCTGAGCACTGATCCCCAGGGCCGCCAGCACCTCATCGGTGTGCGCCCCAACAGCGGCGCCAATATAGCGAGGCGCTGGCAACCCTTCAGAAAACTTAAGCGGGCAGGCCATCTGCGCCTGGGTTGAACCGTCGCCGCGAGGTACCTGGCTCACCAACTCCCGCGCTTTCAACTGCGGATGCTCCACGGCTTCACCAAAGCTCAACACCGGCTCTACACAGGCGTCCACCCCGGCAAACAACTCGCATAACTGCTCAAAGCTGCGCTTCTCGAATTCCACCTGCAGTGCCTGCTTCAGCGCCGGCTGTCGCTCGGGGTTCAACCCCAACGCGGCCAACTCCGGTCGCCCCAATGCCGCGCAGAGCCGCTGCATAAAAGCCGGCTCAAGGCTGCCGACCGACATCCAGCGTCCATCACGGGAACGGTAGTAATCGTAGAAACTGCCGCCATTGAGCGCATGACTTTCCCAACCCGGCTCTATGCCACAGGCCAGATACCCCGCCCCCGCCATGGCGTTCAGACTGAACGCGCAATCGGTCATGCTCACGTCCAGGTATTGCCCCACCCCGCTGTGCTGGCGGGCGATCACCGCGGCCAGCAACCCCGCCACCGCATGCAACGAACCACCGCCCACGTCCGCCAATTGCACGCCCAGCGGCAACGGCCCGCTGTCCTGACGTCCGGTGTGACTGGCCACGCCCGCCAGCGCCAGGTAGTTAATATCGTGCCCGGCGCGGTCTTTATACGGACCCGTCTGGCCGTACCCGGTGATCGACACATAGATCAGCCGCGGATTAATCGCCTTCAACGCTTCATACCCCAGGCCCAGGCGCTCCATCACCCCCGGCCGGAACTGTTCCAGCACAATGTCGTAGTCCTTCACCAGCGCGCGCACGATCTCCAGCGCTTCGGCCTGTTTAAGGTCCAGGGCCAGGCTGCGTTTGTTGCGATTGAGGTAGGCGTGGCTCGCCGAGGTGCCCTGATCATGGGGCGGCAGCACGCGCAGCAGGTCCAGACGCTTGGGCGCTTCTATACGCAGGACGTCGGCGCCCATATCCGCGAGCATCAGGGAGGCAAACGGGCCGGGCAGCAAGGTAGAAAAATCGAGGACTTTGAGGGACGCCAAGGGACCTGTCATGGAAACTCCACTTCGGTTTCGAGTTCCCACAGACTAGGCAGCCTTGTTCGTACCGGCAATCGTCAGAACAATCATCAATAGTGACTGTTTTGATCACGGCGGGCTTTTTTGGGGCTGCGGCTTTATCATTGGCCTACGTTTGCTTGCCGAGTGCTCCATGAAGTTTGCGATAGCCCTGTATTCCGCCGCCCACGCGCCCTCGTCGCGGCGCGCCCTGCTGTTCGCCCAGGCCGTACTGGCCGGCGGGCACGAGATTGTGCGGTTGTTTTTTTATCAGGACGGCGTGTACAGCGCGTCCAATAACATCGTCGCGCCTCAGGATGAGCAAGACATCGCTCGCCAATGGCGCGAGCTGGTCAGCCGGCACCAACTCGACGGCGTGGTGTGCATTGCCGCCGCCTTGCGCCGTGGCGTGCTTGATAGCGAAGAGGCTACGCGCTATCAACGCAGCGCGGTGAACCTGGAGGCGCCCTGGGCGCTGTCGGGCCTGGGCCAATTGCATGATGCGATACAGGGTGCCGACCGCCTGATCTGTTTTGGAGGGCCATGACATGTCCAAATCCCTATTGGTGATCAGCCGCCAGGCGCCGTGGTCCGGGCCCTGCGCACGCGAAGCGCTGGATATCGTACTGGCCGGCGGCGCGTTCGACCTGCCTATCGGCCTGCTGTTCATGGATGACGGTGTGTTCCAGTTGGCAGCGCATCAGGACGCCAGGGCCGTGCAGCAAAAAGACCTGAGCGCCAACCTGCAGGCACTGGAGCTGTTTGGTGTCGACGATGTATTTGCCTGCCACCACAGCCTGGCCGAGCGTGGCCTGCCCCACCCCGCCAACGCACAACCGCTGGACAGCCGCGCGATCTCGCAGCTGATTGACCGTTACGACCAGGTGATTACCCTCTGATGTCGACCTTACACGTGATAGCCCACTCCCCGTTTACCGACAGCCGACTCGAGAGCTGCCTGCGCATCTGCGCCCGCGAAGACGCGATCCTGCTCTGCGGCGACGGCGCCTACGGGCTGCACACCCCGGCGCTGCACCTCAAGGGGGTCAAAGTGTTCGTGCTGGCCGAGGACATGCAAGCGCGTAACCTGCCGCTGCCGGATTGGGCTGACAGCGTGGATTACCCAGGCTTTGTGCAACTGTCGATCGACTACGACAAGGTCAACACCTGGCTATGAACACCCTGACCATTGGCGAACGCCGCCTCGAACTGGACAAGGACGGCTACCTCGTCGACCTCAACGACTGGTCACACGAGGTGGCGCACGCCCTGGCCGCTGCCGAGCACCTGGAATTGACCGCGGACCACTGGCAGATCCTCGAACTGCTGCGCGCCTTTTACGCCGAGTTCCAACTGTCGCCAGCCACCCGCCCACTGATCAAGTACACCGCCATGAAACTGGGGCCGGAAAAGGGCAACAGCCTGCACCTCAACAAACTGTTCAACGGCACTCCCGCCAAACTCGCCGCCAAACTGGCGGGCCTGCCCAGACCGACGAATTGCTTATGACCGACGTTGCCCCGCTGACCCTTCAAACCCCTGCCGAACACCCGTTTGCGCCGTTCGTGCGCATCCTCGGCAAAGGCAAGCGCGGCGCGCGCAACCTCACCCGCGAGGAAGCCCGCGAGGCCATGGGCATGTTGCTCGACGATAAAGTTGAAGACACACAACTCGGCGCGTTCCTGATGCTGCTGCGTCACAAGGAAGAAAGCCCGGAAGAACTCGCCGGTTTCACCGAGGCCGTGCGCGAACGCTTGAATGCACCCGAGTTTGATGTGGCGATCGACTGGCCGACCTACGCCGGCAAAAAACGCCACCTGCCGTGGTATCTACTGGCAGCCAAATGTCTGGCACACAACGGCGTGCGCATCCTCATGCACGGCGGCGGCGCCCACACCGCCGGCCGGCTGTACACCGAACAACTGCTCGACGACTTGCAGATTCCGCTGTGCCGCGACTGGCAGCAGGTGGGCACCGCGTTCGAACAGGGCAACCTGGCGTTTATCCCGCTCGGCGACTGGGCGCCGCAACTGCAACGCATGATCGACCTGCGCAACACCCTGGGCCTGCGCTCGCCGATCCACTCCCTGGCACGCCTGCTCAACCCGCTGAATGCACGCTGCGGGCTGCAAAGCATTTTCCACCCCGGTTACCAGGGTGTGCACCGCGACGCCAGCGGCCTGCTCGGCGACAACGTGATTGTGGTCAAGGGCGACGGCGGTGAGATCGAGATCAACCCCGACACGGCGAGCCACCTCTACGGCACCACCGGCGGCGAAAGCTGGGACGAAGAATGGTCCGCCCTCTCCGCCCAGCGCCACGTAAAACCGGCCGCCCTCGACCCGGCGCATTTAAAAGCGGTGTGGCGTGGCGACGTACAGGACAGCTATCCGCAATTGGCGCTGATTGCCACCATGGCCCTGGCCTTGCGCGGTCTCGGCCACCCGCGGGAACAGGCCTTCGCTTTGGCCCAGCAGTACTGGGACGCACGGGACAAATCGATTTAATCGATCATTGACCCGCAGTCTTTGCGCTTTTAGTTCGAACTCATCCCTTTAGACTGGGCTCCAACGCTTAATAGTTGAGGAGCCAGTCATGGGTTTGTTGATCGAAGGACACTGGAAAGACCAGTGGTACGAAAGCAGCGCCGATGGCGCCTTCCAGCGCGAACAGGCCCAACGCCGCCACTGGGTGACGGCCGACGGCCAGCCCGGCCCCAGCGGCGAAGGCGGCTTCAAGGCTGAGGCCGGTCGCTATCACCTCTACGTGTCCCTGGCCTGCCCCTGGGCTCACCGCACCTTGATCATGCGCACGCTAAAGGGCCTGGAAAGCCTGATCGACGTGTCCGTGGTCAGTTGGCTGATGCTGGAAAACGGCTGGACCTTCGATAAGGCTCACGGCTCTACCGGCGATGCCCTCGACGACTTTACCTACATGCACCAGCGCTACACCGCGGAGACCGCCGACTACACCGGGCGCGTCACCGTGCCGGTGCTGTGGGACAAACAACTCAAGCGCATCGTCAGCAATGAATCGGCGGAGATCATCCGCATGTTCAACAGCGCATTCGATGGACTGACCGGCAATACCCTGGATTTTTACCCTGAGCCACTCCGTGCAACCATCGACAGCCTCAACGAGCGCATCTACCCGGCCGTGAACAACGGCGTCTATCGCGCAGGCTTCGCCACGTCGCAGAGAGCTTACGAAAGCGCATTTGACGATGTGTTTGCCGAACTCGACCACCTGGAACAGCACCTTGGCGATCATCGCTACCTGGCCGGCGAATACCTCACCGAGGCGGATATCCGGCTGTTCACCACGCTGATTCGATTTGATGCGGTGTATTACGGCCACTTCAAGTGTAATTTGCGGCGGATCGCGGATTATCCGAACCTGTCGAACTGGTTGCGCGAGTTATATCAGTGGCCGGGGGTGGCCGAGACGGTGAATTTCGAGCACATCAAGGGGCATTACTACGGGAGCCACCGGACGATCAATCCGACGGGGATTGTGCCCAAAGGGCCATCGCAACGCTTTGACGCCCTGCATGACCGAGAAAAACTGAGCGGCAAATCGGTATTCAGCCGTCAGTGAGGGATGGGGTGAGCGAGCTTGCGTCGCACGTATGCAAGCCCGCTCGCCAAAGCGGCAGGTACGGGGTTCAGACCAGGGATTGAGCCCCTTCAAACCATTTGAGTTTCTCGCGCAATAACACCACTTCGCCGACGATCACCAGTGTCGGCGCATGCACTTCATGCTCCGCCACCATGCGCGGCAAATCCGCCAGGGTGCCAGTAAACACGCGTTGATTGGACGTGGTGCCCTGCTGGATCAACGCGGCCGGGGTATCGGCGGCGCGCCCGTGCTTGACCAGTTGTTCGCAAATGATCGGCAAGCCAATCAACCCCATATAGAACACCAAGGTCTGCGACGGCCCCACCAGGTCCTGCCAGGGCAGGTCCGACGTGCCGTTTTTCAAGTGCCCGGTGATAAACCGCACCGACTGCGCATGGTCACGGTGGGTCAGTGGAATACCGGCGTACGCCGCACAGCCGCTGGCTGCGGTGATCCCCGGCACCACCTGGAACGGGATGCCATGGGCCGCCAGTTCCTCGATCTCTTCCCCGCCGCGCCCAAAAATGAACGGGTCGCCGCCCTTCAGGCGCAGAACGCGCTTGCCTTGCTTGGCCAGGTTAACCAGTTGCTGGTTGATCTGCTCCTGAGGCACGGCATGGTCGGCGCGACGCTTGCCGACGTACACACGCTCGGCATCGCGACGGCACAGGTCGAGAATCGCAGGCGCTACCAAGCGGTCATACAGCACCACATCGGCTTGCTGCATCAGGCGCAGCGCGCGGAAGGTCAGCAGGTCCGGATCGCCCGGGCCTGCGCCCACCAGGTATACCTCGCCCGGCGCATAAGGTGGCGCACCGTTGACTTTGTCGATCAACAGACGCTCGGCCTCAGCGCCCTGCCCGGCCAATTGACGGTCGGCAATCGGGCCCTGGAACACTTCTTCCCAGAACGCACGACGCTGCTGCACATCCGGATACAGGCTTTTGACCTGCGCACGAAAACGCGCCGCCAGCCCGGCCAATTGGCCGTAGGTTGAAGGAATCCAGGTTTCCAGTTTGGCTCGGATCAAACGCGCCAGTACCGGCGCATCGCCGCCACTGGACACCGCAATCACCAACGGCGAACGATCGACGATCGCCGGGAAGATCACACTGCACAAGGCCGGCGCGTCCACCACATTGACGGGCACGCAGCGACGCTTGGCATCACTGGACACTTGCGCGTTCAGCGGCTCGTCGTCGGTCGCGGCGATCACCAGGGTGCAACCGTCAAGGTCGGCTTCCTGATAACCACGCACAATCAGTACCCCGCCACTGCCCTGCACCAACGCACGCAGTTGGTCTTCGATCTGGGGAGCAACCACTCGCAGCACGGCACCGGCTTCCGCCAGCAGGCGGGACTTGCGCAAGGCAATCTCTCCGCCACCGACGACCAATACATGGCTGCCGCGCAGGTTATGGAACAGCGGCAGAAATTCCATTTAGCGGATGACCTCAACGCCCGCCATATAAGGCTTGAGCACGTCCGGCACGCGAATGGAACCGTCGGCCTGCTGGTAGTTTTCCAGCACGGCGACCAGGGTACGGCCTACCGCCAGGCCCGAACCGTTGAGGGTGTGTACCAGTTCCGGCTTGCCGGTTTCCGGATTGCGGAAACGCGCCTGCATGCGACGAGCCTGGAAATCACCGCAGTTGGAGCACGACGAAATTTCGCGGTACTTGTCCTGGCTCGGCACCCACACTTCCAGGTCGTAGGTCTTCACGGCGCTGAAGCCCATGTCGCCGGTGCACAGTGCCAGCACGCGGTACGGCAGCTCCAGCAATTGCAGGACGCGCTCGGCATTGGCGGTGAGGTTTTCCAGGGCCTGCATCGAGGTCGACGGCTCGACCACCTGCACCATCTCGACCTTGTCGAACTGGTGCTGGCGGATCATGCCGCGCGTGTCACGCCCGGACGCGCCGGCTTCACTGCGAAAGCACGGGCTGTGGGCGACAAATTTGATCGGCAGTTGCTTGGCGTCGAGGATCTCGCCGGCCACGATATTGGTCAGCGACACTTCGGCCGTCGGGATCAGGTACAGATCGGCTTCGCCGTCGCGGCTGATCTTGAACAGGTCTTCCTCGAACTTCGGCAACTGGCTGGTGCCCATCAGCGCCGGCGCCTGAACCAGATACGGGGTGTAGGCCTCTTCGTAGCCATGCTCGCCGGTGTGCAGGTTGATCATGAACTGCGCCAGGGCACGGTGCATGCGCGCAATCGGGCCGCGCAGCAACGAAAAGCGCGCACCGGACATTTTCGCGGCGGTTTCGAAATCCAGGCCACCGGTCAGTTCGCCCAGGGCGACGTGGTCCTTGATCTCGAAATCAAAGGCTTTTGGCGTGCCCCAGCGACGCACTTCAACGTTACCGTCTTCGTCTTCGCCGACCGGCACGGACTCATGTGGCAGGTTAGGAATACCCAGCAGGATCTGGTCCAGCTCGGACTGGATCTTGTCCAGCTCCACCTTGCCGTCGGACAGCTCGGTGCCCATGCGCTCGACGTCCGCCATCAACGGAGCGATGTCTTCGCCACGCTGTTTGGCCTGACCGATGGATTTGGAACGCGCGTTACGCTCAGCCTGCAGTGCTTCGGTGCGGGTCTGGACGGTCTTGCGCTGTTCTTCCAGCGCTTCGATGCGCGCGACGTCCAGGGCAAAGCCACGGGATGCCAGGCGGTCCGCTACGTCCTGAAGGTTGCTACGTAACAGTTTGGAATCGAGCATGTCGGTCTCTCGTTTATCAAAGTTTGGTCAAGGACAGGCCAGCCCAGGTGGCGAGCAGCCCGCCGAATACGCTGATGGCCGCATAGCCGATTGCCAGCGGCACCTGCCCACTTTCCAGCAGGCGCACGGTATCCAGTGAAAAAGATGAAAAGGTCGTCAGGCCGCCAAGAAAGCCGACCATCAACCCGGCGCGCACCTCGACAGGTACCTCGGGGCGCACTAAAAACAGGCCATATAAAATGCCGATCAGCAGACAGCCCACGATATTAACGGCCAGCGTCGCGGTATAGAAGTGCTTCGGCCAATGGGCGGTCACCCAATTACCCGTTGCAAAGCGAAGCAGTGTACCTGCGATCCCCCCTGCGGAGACTGCAACCACCAAAGGAATCATGACTTTCTCCGCTGTCTGGGGCTTAAACGATCGAGGCTGGCGAGGTGATTGAGCTTTTCACCGATTTTCAGCTCCAGGCCGCGGGGCACAGGCTGGTAAAGCGGCAATGGCTCAAGCTCGTCGGGAAAGTAGTCTTCACCGGCGGCATAGGCGTCCGGTTCATCGTGGGCGTAGCGGTACTCATCACCGTAGCCCAGTTGCTTCATCAGTTTGGTCGGCGCATTGCGCAAATGCAGCGGGACCTCAAGCGAGCCGTACTCGGCGGCCGCACGCAGGGCCGATTTGAAGCCCATGTACACCGCATTGCTTTTTGGCGCGCAGGCCAGATATGTAATGGCCTGGGCCACCGCCAGCTCGCCTTCCGGGCTGCCCAGGCGCTCCTGCACGTCCCATGCGGCGAGGCACAGGCTCAGCGCGCGCGGGTCGGCGTTGCCAATGTCTTCGCTGGCCATGCGCACCACGCGACGCGCGAGGTACAGCGGGTCGCAACCGCCGTCGATCATGCGCGCAAACCAGTACAGCGCGCCGTCCGGATTGGAGCCGCGCACCGATTTATGCAGCGCCGAAATCTGGTCGTAAAAAGCTTCGCCGCCCTTGTCGAAACGGCGGCGGGTGTCGCCGAGCAGGCTTTGCAGCAGGTCGACACCGATCTCGGTGCCGTCTTCGGCCAGGTCGGAGGCGTTCTCCAGCAGGTTGAGAAAGCGCCGCCCATCGCCATCAGCGGCGCTGAGCAGGATCTTGAAACCTTCGTCACTAAGACTCAGTTGGCGCTTGCCCAGGCCCTTGTCTTCGCTCAAGGCGCGCTGCAGCAGCTTTTGCATCGCCGCTTCATCCAGGCTTTTGAGCACATAGACCCGCGCCCGCGAAAGCAATGCGTTGTTGAGTTCGAACGAGGGGTTTTCGGTGGTGGCGCCGATAAAGATCAGCGTGCCGTCTTCCACATAGGGCAAAAACGCGTCCTGCTGCGACTTGTTGAAGCGATGCACTTCGTCGACGAACAGAATCGTGCGCTTGCCGTACTGGCCTGCCTGCTGCTTGGCCACCTCGACCGCCTGGCGGATCTCCTTGACCCCGGCCAGCACCGCCGAGACCGTTTCGAAGTGCGCATCCGACACTTTCGCCAGCAGCCGCGCCAGGGTGGTTTTACCCACGCCCGGCGGCCCCCAGAAAATCATCGAGTGCAGCGCGCCCTGCTCCAGTGCTTCACGCAAAGGCTTGCCGCGAGCGAGCAGGTGTTCCTGACCGACGTACTCGTCCAGATTGGTCGAACGCAAGCGTGCGGCCAGGGGCTGGGCGATCGGGTCACTTCGAAACAGATCCATGGGCAGCGTTTGAAACCTCTGGGCGAGTTATTCCTGGATCACGTCGGCACCCTTGGGGATGTCGAACTTGAACTTGGACGCAGGCACCGGCTGGTTGGCCTTGACCCCGCTGAACAGGATATCGGTACGCTGGCCGACGCTGTCGACCAGGCGCATGTTATTGATTACACCGTTGCCGAACGACAGGGACAGCGTGTCAAACAGCGTGTCCTTGGACTTGGGCTTGAGGGTGAACTCGATCACATTGCTGGTTTGCTTGGAGGTGATGTCAAAGCTGTCGTTGATCTTCGACACATCGCCCGACAATAGCAGTGCGGGCGTCTGGTTCAGGCGCGGGTCGAGCTTCTTGATGGTCGCCTGCTCAAGGTCCGGGTCCCACAGCGTGACTTTCTGGCCATCGGAAACGATGGTCTGTTCGGCCTTGCCTTCGGTATGCCAGTAGAACAGCCCGGGGCGCTGCACCGCCATTTCACCGGCCGTTTCCTGCAACTGGGTACCGCCCGCATCCAGGGTCAGCTGGGAGAAACGTGCGGTCAGGGTCTGGGACTTGTCCAACAGGTTCTTCAGGCTGGCCACGGAGGCCGGGTCAGCGTGAGCCGAAACAGCGGTCAGGGCCAGTGCCGGCAACAACAGCATGCGGATAAAGCGCATGGGAGTCCTCATTGAGTCGTTAAGGCGCGCCGCGTGTTGCCACACGGCACGGGGTCAGTCGCGCATCTGCCCGGGGGCAATCACTTCACGCGACCCGTTGGTGTTCATGGCGGTCACGACGCCGGCGTTTTCCATGGCTTCGATCATGCGGGCAGCGCGGTTGTAGCCAATCTTGAGCTTGCGCTGCACTGCGGAAATCGAGGCGCGACGGCTTTCCAGTACAAAGGCCACGGCTTCGTCGTACAGCGCGTCGGTCTCGGCGTCATCGTCACCACCGCCGCTGCCGCCGTCAAAACCACTGCCGGCCTCTTCGACACCGGCGAGGATATCGTCGTTGTATTCCGGTGCCCCACGCAGCTTCCAGGCTTCAACCACACGGTGCACTTCATCGTCGGAGACGAACGCGCCATGTACGCGAATTGGCAGGCTGGTGCCGGGCGGCATGTAGAGCATGTCACCATGGCCCAGCAGTTGTTCGGCGCCGCCCTGGTCGATGATGGTCCGCGAGTCGATCTTGCTCGACACCTGGAACGCCATACGCGTCGGGATGTTGGCCTTGATCAGGCCGGTGATCACATCCACCGACGGACGCTGAGTGGCAAGGATCAAGTGGATGCCGGCCGCACGCGCTTTCTGGGCGATACGCGCAATCAGTTCTTCAACCTTCTTGCCGACGATCATCATCATGTCGGCAAATTCGTCGACCACCACCACGATGGTCGGCAATTTGCTCAGCAGCGGCGCTTCGTCGTGAATGCTTTCACGCTTGTACAGCGGGTCGGTCAGCGGCGTGCCGGCCTCCTGGGCTTCCTTGACCTTGGCGTTGAAGCCCGACAGGTTGCGCACCCCCATCTTCGCCATCAGCTTGTAGCGGCGCTCCATCTCGGCCACGCTCCAGCGCAGGGCGTTGGCGGCGTCCTTCATGTCGGTGACCACCGGGCACAGCAGATGGGGGATGCCTTCGTAGATCGACAGTTCCAACATCTTCGGGTCGATCATGATCAGCTTGGCGTCATCCGGGCCGGATTTGAACAGAATCGACAGGATCATCGCGTTCACCCCCACCGACTTACCCGAACCCGTGGTACCGGCCACCAGCAAGTGAGGCATTTTCGCCAGGTCGGTGATCACCGGCTTGCCGCCGATGTCGTGGCCCAGGGCCAAGGTGACCGGCGATTTGAAGTTGTCGTATTCAGGCGTCGACAGCACTTCGGAGAAGCGCACGATCTGGCGGTCTTCGTTGGGGATCTCGATACCCACTGTGGTCTTGCCGGGGATCACTTCAACCACACGCACGCTGGTCACGGCCAGGGAGCGCGCCAAGTCTTTGGCCAGGTTGGAGATGCGGCTGACCTTTACACCGGCCGCCGGTTGAATTTCGTAACGGGTAATCACCGGGCCTGGGTGGATCGAATCCACCGAGACTTCGACACCGAATTCCTTGAGCTTGATTTCCAGCAGGTGGCCGACGGCCGCCAGGGATTCCGGTGAATAGTTGAGTTGTTTCTTTTCGGCGGGGTCGAGAATCGAAATTGGTGGCAAGGTGCCTTCGACGGCGCTGTCGACAAACAGCGGTGCCTGCTTCTCTTTCTGCACGCGATGGCTTGGCTCGGGGGCCTTGGGCGGCGCAGGTGCGATCACCGGCGGCACTTGTTTCTCGCGGTCCGACATGTGTTTGCTCAGGGCCTGCTCGCGCTCAATGAGGCGCTCCTTGACCTTGGCCTGCTCGCGACGGTCCGGTGTGCTCGGGGCCACCACCTCGTTGACGCGGGTGTCCACCTCGCGCAACTGGGCAACCATGCGCTTGCGCTCGACGCGGGCGGCCCACCAGCGGTTGGCGGCGCCCTGGAACAGCTCAAGCAGGTCGAGGGTGATCTTGCCCGTCACGTCCATCACCTTGAACCACGACAGGTCGGTGAACACCGTGAGCCCGAACAGGAACAGCGCGATGAACATCAAGGTGCTGCCCTGGATGTTCAGGGTCTTGCGCGCCAGGTCACCGAGGCTTTCGCCGAGCGCCCCGCCAGCGCCCGCCGGCAGCCCGGTAGGTGCATGGAAATGGATATGGGCCAGGGCGGCGCCAGAAAGCACCAGGAACACCAGGCCGATCAGGCGCCAGGAAAACAGCCAGCCGCTCCACTGCCATGGCTCGTGACGCTGGCGGAAGATCTGCCAAGTCTTGATCGCCAGCAGCAACGGAAAGATGTACGCGAAGTAACCCAATACCATGAACAGAATATCGGCGCTGTAGGAGCCCACAGGCCCCCCGAAGTTCTGCACGTCGTCGATCTTGCTGTTGTGACTCCAGCCTGGATCGTCCTTGCCATAGGTGAGCAGCGCCATGATCAGGAACAGGCAGAGCGCGCCGATTGCGATCAGCGCACCTTCCTTGAGGCGGTAATGCAGGTGCTGGCGCCAGGCCGGCACGACTGCTGCTTTGGGTGTTGCGGCGGATTTCTTCAAAACGGGTCTTTTCCTGCGCTTTTAGCGCGTCCATCTGTTAAATGACTGCAAATACTGCCCAATCCGAGCAGCTGAAAAATCAACGATCTACTTTTAACACTGCACGATTGATTCACGAAACGACGACATGGCCACAATGGCCGCATTGTACGGGTTTGTGTCTCCGATGCCACGCCCCGACCCTTCACCCGCAAGCTTCGTAAGTTGGTGTGTCATTAGGCGGTCAATTTGAGCACGCATTGTCTTTGCTGACAAAGGCTTATGAGCTGTTTTTACAGATCAAGGCAAGCTTGGCAAATGGCCTGCATGCATCGGACCCGATTACGACCACGACCCCGGCACAGAGTTGCAGAAACACCCATTAACGGTAATCCCGCTCGCTCACCGATTCGGGCTGGCCCGATGGCGCTGCGTCGACAATAATCAACACGCCTGGGCAGGCATGTTCCCTGCCACCCCCTCCCCTTCCGTAAGCCTGGATGCCATGCTGACTTGGTTACAACGCGATTCACTGACCTTCCCACCGCTGGCCAAAGCCATGCGCGAACCCAACGGCCTGCTCGCCGCCGGTGGTGACTTGTCGGCCGAACGACTGGTACAAGCCTACCGCCACGGATGCTTTCCGTGGTTTTCCCAGGGTCAGCCAATCCTGTGGTGGTCTCCGGACCCGCGCACGGTGATCTTCCCTGACGAACTTCACGTATCCCGCAGCCTCGGCAAACTGTTGCGCCAGCAGCGCTACCGCGTCACCTTCGATCAGGACTTCGCTGCCGTTATCCAGGCGTGCGCCGCCCCCCGCGCCTACGCAGATGGCACCTGGATCACCCAAGGCATCCAGAGCGCCTATCTGGAGCTGCACCAACGCGGTTACGCACACTCGGTCGAGGTGTGGGACGACGACACGTTGGTGGGCGGTCTCTATGGCCTGGCAATGGGCCAGTTATTCTTTGGCGAGTCCATGTTCAGCCGCGCCGACAACGCCTCCAAATTCGGCTTTGCCACACTAGTGGGTCAATTGAAGGCCTGGGGATTTGTGCTGATTGACTGCCAGATGCCCAACGATCACTTGCACAGCCTGGGCGCTCGCGCCATCTCCCGCAGTGACTTCGCCGGGTTCCTGCACAACCACTTGGACCTACCCAGCACCGGGCCGTGGGTTTCGTAGGCGACATTCGCCCACCTGGCTTACACTTATTTCAAAGCTTATCCCGAGGGTTGATCATGACCGAGCTGGCGCGTTTGAAGTTTTATGCCACTCAACCCCACGCTTGCAGCTATCTGCCCGACGAGCAGGCCACCACGCTGTTCCTCGACCCCAGCCAGCCTATGGACGTGCACGTGTACGCCGATCTCTCGGAAATGGGCTTTCGGCGCAGCGGCGATCACCTGTACCGCCCCCATTGCCAGAACTGCAACGCCTGTGTGCCGGCACGCATCCCCGTGATGCAGTTTCTGCCGGACCGCAACCAGAAGCGCATTCTCAAGCGCAACGTCGACTTGACGGTCAGCGCGAGCAAACCGCGCTTCACCGAAGAATATTTTGATCTATACCAGCGCTATATCGAGCAACGCCATGCAGACGGCGATATGTTCCCGCCCAGCCGTGACCAGTTCTCTACATTCCTGGTACGCGACCTGCCCTTCTCGCGCTTCTACGAATTTCGTGCGGACGGCCGCCTGGTAGCGGTGGCGGTGACCGATTTGCTGCCCAACGGCCTCTCGGCGGTCTATACCTTCTACGAACCGGCGGAGGAGCGCCGCAGCCTGGGACGCTTTGCGATCCTGTGGCAAATCGGCGAAGCCTTGCGCCTGGAACTGGAGGCGGTGTACCTCGGATACTGGATAAAAAACTGCAAAAAGATGAACTACAAGACCCAATATCGGCCCATTGAGCTGCTGATTAATCAAAGATGGGTCACGCTTAACTAGAACCCCTTGGCTTAAACACCCTTTTTCGGGCACAATGCACGCCGCTTTTGCCTGGCGCAGTTGCACCGGGCCATTCACTGGATACCGAGGGCTTTACTGCATGTCGAAAGAAGACAGCTTCGAAATGGAAGGCACTGTCGTCGACACCCTGCCCAACACCATGTTTCGTGTGGAGTTGGAAAATGGGCACGTCGTAACCGCGCATATCTCCGGCAAGATGCGCAAGAACTACATTCGTATTCTTACCGGTGACAAAGTGCGCGTCGAGCTGACGCCCTATGACTTGAGCAAAGGGCGCATCACTTACCGCGCTCGCTAAGCAAGTCAATACAAAACGCCCGGTTATGCCGGGCGTTTTTGTGCGCGCGCTATTTGCCTGAAACCACAAATGCGCGCGCACGTTTGATCTTCTTCGTTTTCCAGACAGCAAAAAGGCGCCTCTCGACGCCTTTTGCTTTGTTGCGACCCCTATCAGGCCATTTCAGCCGTGGTCTCGAACTCGAAGGTCAGTTCGCCGTCCTTCAGATCGATATGCACCACGCCGCCATGGTCGGACAGCTCACCAAACAGGATCTCTTCAGCCAGTGGCCGCTTGATCTTGTCCTGGATCAGACGCGCCATTGGACGAGCGCCCATTGCCGCGTCGTAACCACCTTCGGCAAGCCAGTTGCGCGCCGC
This sequence comes from Pseudomonas sp. FP2309, assembly GCF_030687575.1. NCBI lineage: Bacteria > Pseudomonadati > Pseudomonadota > Gammaproteobacteria > Pseudomonadales > Pseudomonadaceae > Pseudomonas > Pseudomonas sp. FP2309. Next base: position 3,395,165 of record NZ_CP117439.1, read on the forward strand.
GTCGGTCACATCCAGCTGCACGCGCTTGTCTTCCAACTGCGCTTGAAGCTCGGTGAGGAACTTGTCCACCACGCTTTTGATGACCTCGTGGCTGAGGCGACCAAACTGGATGATGGTGTCCAGGCGATTACGGAACTCCGGTGTAAAGCTCTTCTTGATCACTTCCATCGCATCGGAAGAATGATCCTGGTGCGTAAAGCCGATCGAAGCCCGCGCGGCCGTTTCGGCACCGGCGTTGGTGGTCATAATCACGATCACGTTACGGAAGTCCGCCTTGCGCCCGTTATTGTCGGTCAAGGTCCCGTGGTCCATGACCTGCAGCAGCAGGTTGAAGACTTCAGGGTGGGCCTTTTCGATTTCATCGAGCAGCAATACACAATGCGGTTGCTTGGTGATCGCCTCGGTCAACAGACCGCCCTGGTCGAACCCAACATAGCCGGGAGGCGCACCGATCAGGCGCGACACCGTATGACGCTCCATGTATTCGGACATGTCGAACCGTACCAACTCGATACCCATGGCCTTGGCCAATTGCCGCGCCGCCTCGGTCTTGCCGACGCCGGTAGGGCCGGCGAACAGGAACGAACCCACAGGCTTGTCCGGCGACTTGAGGCCCGCACGCGACAACTTGATCGCCGTGGACAGCGAGTCGATGGCCGCATCCTGGCCGAATACGGTGAGTTTGAGGTCGCGCTCCAGGTTACGCAGCAACTCCTTGTCGGAGCTGGTGACGTGTTTTGGAGGAATCCGCGCAATCTTGGCCACAATGTCCTCGACTTGAGGCACGTCGATACGCTTCACACGCTTCTCGACCGGCTGCAGGCGCTGATAGGCGCCCGCCTCGTCGATTACGTCGATCGCCTTGTCCGGCATGTGCCGGTCATTGATGTAGCGCGCCGCGAGCTCAGCCGCCGCACGCAGGGCCTCATCGGTGTATTCGATGCCATGGTGCGCTTCGAAACGCCCCTTGAGCCCGCGCAGAATGCCGATGGTGTCTTCAACCGATGGCTCGGACACATCGACTTTCTGGAAGCGACGCGCCAGGGCACGGTCTTTCTCGAAAATCCCACGAAACTCCTGGAAGGTGGTCGAGCCGATGCAACGGATATCACCCGACGACAGCAGGGGCTTGAGCAGGTTCGAGGCATCCATTACACCGCCCGAAGCCGCACCGGCACCGATGATGGTGTGGATCTCATCGATAAACAGGATCGCCTGCGGGCGTTTTTTCAGCTCGCCGAGCAACGCCTTGAAGCGCTTTTCGAAATCGCCACGGTACTTGGTCCCGGCCAGCAGTGCACCCAGGTCAAGGGAGTAGACGACGCTATTTGCCAGCAGATCCGGCACCTGATTGTCGACGATGCGCTTGGCGAGGCCTTCGGCAATTGCGGTTTTACCCACGCCCGCCTCACCCACCAGTAACGGGTTGTTCTTGCGACGACGCGCGAGAATCTGCGCTACGCGCTCGACTTCAAGCTCGCGCCCCACCAGCGGATCGATCCGCCCCTGGCGCGCCAGCTCGTTAAGGTTGCTGGCGTAAGCGTCCAGCGGATTGCTTGAAGAAGAAGACTCACCACCCTCGTCGTCCTGCATATCCTGCTCGCCTTCAGAGTGATCGCCGTGCCCAGGCACCTTGGAGATACCGTGGGCGATGTAGTTGACGACATCAATACGGGCAACGCTCTGCTGCTTGAGCAGGAACACTGCCTGGCTTTCCTGTTCGCTGAAGATCGCCACAAGCACATTGGCGCCCGTGACTTCACGCTTACCGGAGCTCTGTACATGGAACACAGCGCGCTGCAATACCCGCTGGAAGCCCAGGGTTGGCTGGGTTTCGCGGTCCTCGTCATGCACGGGGATCAGTGGCGTGGTGGAGTCGATGAACTCCTGCAGGTCATGCTTGAGTTTGTCGAGGTTGGCGCCGCACGCACGCAGAACGGTGGCGGCAGCTTCATTGTCCAAAAGTGCCAGCAAAAGGTGTTCGACGGTCATGAACTCATGACGCTTCGAACGAGCCTCCTTGAAGGCAAGATTGAGGGTGACTTCGAGCTCGCGGTTTAACATAGCTTCACCTCATACCCAAGTGGTCGGCGTTAACCGTCCTTCTCGATTTCACAGAGTAGCGGATGCTGGCTTTCCCTGGCGTACTGGTTGACCTGCATGGCCTTTGTCTCGGCGATGTCACGGGTAAACACACCACATACTGCCCGTCCTTCTGTGTGAACGGCCAGCATTACCTTGGTCGCCAACTCGCGGTTCAAATTAAAAAACACCTCGAGCACCTCAACCACGAAATCCATCGGCGTGTAGTCATCATTGAACAAAACCACCTTGTACATCGGCGGCGCCTGTAAAGCAGGCTTGGCCTCCTGAACAGCAATGCCTGCAGAACCGTCGTCATCGTGTTCGTGATCCGGTCGATCCTGATTGAATGTTAGTCGAATCTGGCTGATTGCATGCATGGAAAGAAAGGTTCGTCAGTGGTTCAAATACAGTGGTGGGGGCGAGCTGTCAGAATTTCAATCTCTGACCGGCTGGTCGCCTTGACTATCGGCAAATCGGTGTTACAACCAATAGAACCCACAGTGGGTAAAAAAGGTCCGCGCAGTCAACCTTATTTATTCGGGTTAGGACGGATAAACTGGATGATACTCCAGTGATGGAGTCTGGTGCAGAGGGATATGTTATGTCTGGCGTCAAGATCAATGGCAAGGTCAAATGGTTCAACAATGCCAAGGGCTACGGTTTCATTAATGCAGATGCAAAACCCGACGAAGATCTCTTTGCGCATTATTCCGCGATCAGCATGGACGGCTACAAAACATTGAAGGCGGGCCAACCGGTGACCTTTGAGATCATTCAAGGACCCAAAGGCCTGCACGCGGCAAATATCGATGCAGTGAAGGAAAAAGACGCAGCCCCACACGTTAACAAAGAAAATAAACAAACGGCCTAGTCTACCGCCGAGCGCGTAAATTGCGAAAAAAAAGGCCGCCCCAGTCATCCGGGGCGGCCGTTTTTTTTGCTGCTTTGAGCCTTACATATGCGAGATCAGCGCATCACCAAAGCCCGACGACGACACCAGCTTCGCGCCATCCATCAAGCGCTCGAAGTCATAGGTCACGGTCTTGGCCGAGATGGCACCGTTGGTGCCTTTAATGATGAGATCGGCCGCCTCGATCCACCCCATATGACGCAGCATCATTTCTGCCGACAGGATCAATGACCCTGGGTTGACCTGGTCCTTGCCCGCATATTTTGGCGCAGTACCGTGGGTCGCTTCGAACATCGCCACGGTGTCGGACAGGTTGGCCCCCGGCGCGATACCGATGCCACCCACTTCGGCCGCCAGCGCATCGGACAGGTAATCACCATTGAGGTTAAGGGTCGCGATCACGTCATATTCGGCGGGACGCAACAGAATCTGCTGGAGCATCGCATCAGCGATAGCGTCCTTGACCACTACCTTCTTGCCGGTCTTCGGGTTATTGAACTGCATCCACGGCCCGCCATCGAGCAAGGTTGCACCGAACTCCTCGGCCGCCACTTCGTAGGCCCACTCTTTGAAGGCACCCTCGGTGAACTTCATGATGTTGCCTTTGTGCACGATGGTCAGCGAATCGCGATCGTTATCCACTACATATTGCAGGGCCTTGCGCGCCAGGCGCTTGGTGCCCTCTTTGGACACCGGCTTGATGCCAATCCCGCAATCCTGATCGAAACGGATCTTGGTGACGCCCATTTCCTCCTTGAGGAACTTGATCACCTTGATCGCTTCCGGCGAGCCGGCTTTCCACTCGATGCCGGCGTAAATATCTTCGGAGTTTTCACGAAAGATGGTCATGTCCACATCGCCGGGCTTTTTGACCGGGCTGGGCACGCCTTCAAACCAGCGCACGGGGCGCAGGCAGACGTACAGATCGAGCTGCTGACGCAGGGCCACGTTAAGTGAACGGATACCGCCACCGACCGGCGTCGTCAGCGGGCCCTTGATGGACACCACGTAATCCCTGACTGCATCGAGGGTTTCCTGGGGCAGCCAGGTGTCCTGATCGTAGACCTGGGTCGCCTTCTCGCCGGCATACACCTCCATCCACGAAATCTTGCGCTTGCCGCCGTAGGCCTTTTCAACAGCTGCGTCGACCACCTTGATCATCACCGGGCTGATGTCGACGCCAATACCGTCACCTTCGATATAAGGAATGATCGGTTGGTCAGGAACATTGAGAGAATGGTCTGCGTTGACGGTGATTTTGTCGCCGACTGCCGGAACCTGAATCTTCTTGTATCCCATGCTGAACTCCATCTATGGATTGAACATCTGGCTGCGTTCGAGCCTACTCCAGATAAATGGCGACTGAAACCTCACGCCATGCTCATTTGCATCGAAAACAGCATAAATTGTCGCCTACAAGCCTGAAAGCAAAGGGAAAAACGCCAATCTTGAGCACATCGTGCGACTTTAGGCGTAAGCCAGTACCTGCGACCTTTAGACCAATGGACGACACACCTTTTGTATGAAGGCTCGGCGTAAGCATAGCGACCTATGTATAATGCCGCCGCTGACCAAAGAGTCACGACGGCGGACCGCTCTAGCTTCTGGAAATAAAGAGCGATGCCTTCCGCCAAAAGCAGGACTAATACAATAGTCCACCCGCTTGACGCTCGACTGATGCAACCCAACATCACCGCGAAGAAACCTCGACATTTCGCTCATGGATGACTTTGAACGAACGCGCTCCACCCGGCGCATCTCGAGTTTCTGCGCACGCTTTCAGCAAAGAAGAGAGTTAATCCGAATATGCCCACCCGCTCGAAGATCATCTACACCTTCACCGACGAAGCCCCAGCCCTCGCCACCTATTCACTGCTGCCTATCGTAGAGGCCTTCACCGCTTCCGCTGATATTGCTGTGGAAACCCGCGACATCTCCCTCGCAGGGCGCATCCTCGCAAGCTTCCCCGAGCAACTGGGCACCAAGGCCGTACCGGACCACCTCGCCGAACTGGGCGCCCTGGCCGTTACCCCTGAAGCCAACATCATCAAACTGCCTAACATCAGTGCTTCGACCCCGCAGCTGCAAGCCGCGATCAAAGAACTGCAGGCCCAGGGCTACGCCCTGCCGGACTACCCGGAAACCGTAACCACCGACGCGGAAAAAGAAACCCGTGCACGTTACGACAAGGTCAAGGGCAGCGCCGTAAACCCGGTACTGCGCGAAGGCAACTCCGACCGCCGCGCGCCGCTGTCGGTCAAGAACTATGCCCGCAAGCACCCACACAAAATGGGCGCATGGGCGGCTGACTCCAAATCCCACGTTGCCCACATGAGCAACGGCGACTTCTACGGCAGCGAAAAAGCCGTACAGATCGAGGCCGCCGATGCGGTCAAAATCGAGCTGGTCGGCAAGGACGGCACTACCACCGTTCTGAAAGAAAAGACCACCGCCCAGGCCGGCGAAATCCTCGACAGCGCCGTACTGAGCAAGAATGCCCTGCGTGCGTTCATCGCCGCCGAAATCGAAGACGCCAAGAAACAAGGCGTACTGCTGTCGGTCCACCTCAAAGCCACCATGATGAAGGTCTCCGACCCGATCATGTTCGGCCAGATCGTTGCCGAGTTCTATAAAGACGCGCTGACCAAGCACGCCACCGTGCTGGAACAGATCGGCTTCAACCTGAACAACGGCATCGGCGACCTGTACGCACGCATCAAGGCGCTGCCGGCTGACCAGCAAGCGCAGATCGAAGCTGACATACAGGCGGTGTACGCCGCTCGCCCTTCCCTGGCGATGGTCAACTCCGACAAAGGCATCACCAACCTGCACGTGCCGAGCGACGTCATCGTCGACGCCTCGATGCCGGCCATGATCCGTGACTCCGGCAAGATGTGGGGCACCGATGGCCAACTGCACGACACCAAGGCTGTGATCCCGGATCGCTGCTACGCCACCATCTACCAAGCCGTCATCGAAGACTGCAAGGCCAATGGCGCATTCGATCCAACCACCATGGGCAGCGTGCCAAACGTTGGCCTGATGGCCAAGAAAGCCGAAGAGTACGGCTCCCACGACAAGACCTTCCAGATCAAGGCTGACGGCGTAGTCCGCGTCACCGACAGCAAGGGCAACCTGCTGATGGAACAGAACGTCGAAGCCGGCGACATCTTCCGCATGTGCCAGACCAAAGATGCGCCGATCCAGGACTGGGTCAAACTGGCCGTCAACCGCGCTCGCGCCAGCGGCACGCCAGCAATCTTCTGGCTGGACCCACAGCGCGCCCACGACGGTGTAGTGGTCGAGAAAGTTCAGGCTTACCTGAAAGACCACAACACCGAAGGCCTGGACATCCGCATCATGTCGCCGGTCGACGCGATGAAGTTCACCCTGGAACGTACCCGCAAGGGCCTGGACACCATCTCGGTGACCGGCAACGTACTGCGTGACTACCTGACCGACCTGTTCCCGATCATGGAACTGGGCACCAGCGCCAAGATGCTGTCCATCGTGCCGCTGATGAACGGCGGTGGTCTGTTCGAAACCGGCGCCGGCGGTTCGGCACCCAAGCACGTGCAACAGCTGCTGGAAGAAAACTTCCTGCGCTGGGACTCCCTGGGCGAGTTCCTGGCCCTGGCCGCCTCCCTTGAGCATTTGGGTGTGACGTACAACAACCCGAAAGCCCTGGTACTGTCCAAGACTCTGGACCAGGCCACCGGCCAGTTCCTGGACAACAACAAGTCGCCATCGCGCAAAGTCGGCAACATCGACAACCGCGGCAGCCACTTCTATCTGGCGCTGTACTGGGCTCAAGCCCTGGCTGCACAGACCGAAGACACTGCACTGCAAGCGCAGTTCGGCGAACTGGCACAAACCCTGGCCACGAACGAAGCAACCATCGTTGCCGAACTCAACGCTGTACAGGGCAAGCCAGTGGACATCGGTGGCTACTACGCGCCGAACCCGGAACTGACCAGCAAGGCCATGCGCCCAAGCAACACCCTCAATGCGGCAATTGCCAAGTTGAAGTAAGGTTGTAACGATGCAAAAGAAGCCCCGGCCCCGTGCCGGGGTTTCTGTTTCTGCCCAGCACACACCTGATTGAAGAGGCCCCATCACAGGCGGGGCTGATCAAGGCCCTCCAATCACCCCACCTTTGAGGCCGATTTATGACCTGGAATCCGCACATCACCGTCGCCACCGTCGTAGAAGACAACGGCCGCTTCCTGATGGTCGAAGAACTCAAGGGCGGTCGCGCCGTGCTCAATCAGCCCGCCGGCCACCTGGACCCAAATGAAACCCTGACCGAGGCCGCCGTGCGCGAAACCCTCGAAGAGACCGGCTGGGACGTCGAAGCCACCGGCATCGTAGGTATTTACCTGTACACGGCCCCCAGCAATGGGGTGACCTATCAACGGGTCTGCTTTATCGCCAAGGTCCTGAAACACCACCCGGACTGTCAACTGGACGAAGGCATCCTGCGCGCCCGCTGGCTGACCCGTGACGAGCTGATGGCCCTGCGCGATGACTGGCGCAGCGAGCTGATCATCCGCTGTATCGATGATTATCTGGCCGGCCACAGGCACAGTCTCGAATTGATCCGCCCTTCTCTTTAGCCTTGCGGGCCCGAGCCTGTTAGAATCGCGTCCTTTTTCAAGACACCCGTTGAAACCCTATGCGTGATCCAGCCCCTTCTGACACACAAAAGAAGCGCGTCATCGTCGGCATGTCCGGCGGCGTGGATTCTTCCGTTTCCGCCGTTCTGCTCATGGAGCAGGGTTATGAGGTGGAAGGCCTGTTCATGAAGAACTGGGAAGAAGACGATGGAACGGAATACTGCACCGCCATGGACGACCTAGCGGACGCTCAGGCCGTGTGCGACAAGATCGGCATCAAGCTGCACACCGCCAATTTCGCCGCCGAGTACTGGGACAACGTGTTCGAACACTTCCTGGCCGAATACAAGGCCGGTCGCACGCCGAACCCGGACATCCTGTGCAACCGCGAAATCAAGTTCAAGGCGTTTCTCGACTACGCCATGATGCTCGGCGCCGACCTGATTGCCACTGGTCACTACGTGCGCCGTCGCGATATCGACGGTCGCACCGAACTGCTCAAAGGCCTGGACCCAAACAAGGACCAGAGCTACTTCCTGCACGCCGTCGGCGGCGAACAGATCGCCAAAACCCTGTTCCCGGTGGGCGAACTGGAAAAACCTGAAGTGCGCAGGATCGCCGAAAAACACGGCCTGGCCACCGCCAAAAAGAAAGACTCCACAGGGATCTGCTTTATCGGTGAGCGCCGCTTCAGCGACTTCCTGAAGCAATACCTGCCGGCGCAACCCGGCGAGATCAAGACCACCGAGGGTGACGTCATCGGCCGCCACCATGGCCTGATGTACCACACCATCGGCCAACGCCAGGGCCTGGGCATCGGCGGCCTCAAAGACGCCGGTGAAGAGCCGTGGTACGTGCTGGTCAAAGACCTGGAGAACAACGTGTTGATCGTCGGCCAGGGCAACGAACACCCGCTGTTATTCTCCGGCGCGCTGCTGGCGTCGGAGATCTATTGGGTCAATCCGATCGACCTGAGCACGCCGCGCCGCCTCACGGCCAAAGTACGCTATCGCCAAAGCGACCAGCCATGCACCCTGGAAAAAACCGCCAGCGGCTACCGCGCCACCTTTGATGACCCGCAGCGCGCGGTCACCCCTGGCCAGTCCGTGGTGTTCTATGACGGTGAAGTCTGCCTGGGTGGCGGTGTGATTGAAGTCGCCCAAGCCTGGAGCACTCCGGCATGAGCCCGACCCAGGAACAACTGACGGCACTGGGCGGTGTATTTCTGTCCGCGGTGCTGGTGGACAAAATCGCCAAGACCGGCCAGGTCACCGAGGCAGGGCTGACCTGCATGCTCGGCAGCCTGCTGATCCGCGACCCCAAGGACACGCTGGAGGTCTACGGTGGCGACGACCTGGCCCTGCGCGAAGGTTACCGCGCGCTGATCGGCGCCCTCGAACGCGACCCGAGCACCTTGCAGCGCGAGCCGCTGCGCTATGCCCTGTCGATGCTCGGCCTTGAGCGTCAACTGGCCAAGCGCGAAGACATGCTGGAAACCATCGGCAAGCGCCTGCCGCAAATCCAGTCCCAGGTGGAACACTTCGGCCCGGCCCACGAAAACGTGATCGCGGCCTGCGGTGCGTTGTATCAGGACACCTTGAGCACCTTGCGCCAACGCATCCAAGTGCACGGCGACATGCGCAACCTGCAGCAACCGAACAACGCCTCGAAAATCCGCGCGCTGCTCCTGGCCGGTATTCGTTCGGCGCGGTTGTGGCGCCAGTTGGGCGGTCATCGTTGGCAGTTGGTGATCAGCCGACGCAAATTGCTCAAAGAGCTTTACCCATTGATGCGCAACGAATAAGTCGCACCGACCCGATTTTTTATCGCCTCACGCGTAATACGCCGGTCAGTTGGCGACGGACCGGCGGATTTTTTCATGTATGATACGCGCCCCATTTCGTTGCCCGACTGTCCGAGAACACCCCATGCAGCTCTCTTCGCTCACTGCGGTTTCCCCTGTTGACGGCCGCTACGCCGGCAAAACCCAGGCCCTGCGCCCTATTTTCAGCGAATACGGCCTGATCCGTGCTCGCGTACTGGTTGAAGTGCGCTGGCTCCAGCGCCTGGCCGCCCACCCCGCCATCAGCGAAGTGCCGGCGTTTTCCGCCGAAGCCAACGCGGTGCTCAACACCCTGGCGGAGAACTTCTCCCTGGAGCACGCCGAGCGTGTCAAAGAGATCGAGCGCACCACCAACCACGACGTCAAAGCCATTGAGTACCTGCTCAAAGAGCAAGCGGCCAAGCTGCCGGAACTGGCCCAGGTCAGCGAGTTCATCCACTTTGCCTGCACCAGCGAGGACATCAACAACCTGTCCCACGCCCTGATGCTGCGCGAAGGCCGTGATGACGTCATGCTGCCACTGATGCGCCAGACCGCTGAAGCCATCCGCGAACTGGCGATCCGCTTCGCCGCCGTGCCGATGCTGTCGCGCACCCATGGCCAGCCGGCATCGCCGACGACCCTGGGCAAAGAGCTGGCCAACGTGGTGTACCGCCTGGAGCGTCAGATCGCCCAAGTGGCGGCCGTACCGCTGCTGGGCAAGATCAACGGCGCTGTCGGCAACTACAACGCACACCTCTCCGCCTACCCGGAAATCGACTGGGAAGCCAACGCCCGCGCCTTCATCGAAGACGAACTGGGTCTGGGCTTCAACCCGTACACCACGCAGATCGAACCTCACGACTACATCGCAGAGCTGTTCGACGCCATTGCGCGCTTCAACACCATCCTGATCGACTTCGATCGCGATATCTGGGGCTACATCTCCCTGGGCTACTTCAAACAGCGCACCATTGCCGGTGAAATCGGTTCGTCGACCATGCCGCACAAGGTCAACCCGATCGACTTCGAAAACTCCGAAGGCAACCTCGGCATCGCCAACGCCCTGTTCCAGCACCTGGCCAGCAAATTGCCAATCTCCCGCTGGCAACGCGACCTGACCGACTCCACCGTACTGCGCAACCTCGGCGTGGGCTTTGCCCACAGCGTGATCGCGTACGAAGCGAGCCTCAAAGGCATCAGCAAGCTCGAGCTCAACGAGCAGAAAATCGCCGCCGACCTGGACGCGTGCTGGGAAGTATTGGCCGAGCCGATCCAGACCGTAATGCGCCGCTACAACATCGAAAACCCGTACGAGAAGCTGAAAGAGTTGACGCGCGGCAAGGGCATCAGCCCTGAAGCACTGCAAACTTTCATCGACGGCCTGGATATGCCAGCCGCTGCCAAGGCCGAGCTGAAACTGCTCACCCCGGCCAACTACATCGGCAACGCCGTGGCCCAAGCCAAGCGCATCTGATTACCGCAAGACCCTTGAGACGCCCGGCCGCGCCGGGCGTTTTTATTTCAGTCTTAAAAGTGCTTTTTTTCAATAGGTTACACATGAATCCTGATATCCCTCTTCAACTTCTGGGCGGCATCACGGCACGGGAATTCCTGCGCGACTACTGGCAGAAAAAACCGCTGCTGATCCGCCAGGCCATCCCTGACTTCGAAAGCCCGATCGACGCCGACGAACTGGCCGGCCTGGCACTGGAAGAAGAAGTCGAATCGCGCCTGGTCATCGAACACGGCGAACGCCCATGGGAACTGCGCCGCGGCCCGTTCGCCGAAGACACCTTCAGCACCCTGCCTGAGCGCGAGTGGACCCTGCTGGTGCAGGCGGTCGACCAATTCGTGCCGGAAGTGGCCGAGCTGCTGGAGCAGTTCCGCTTCCTGCCAAGCTGGCGCATCGACGACGTGATGATCAGCTTCGCCGCACCTGGCGGCAGCGTGGGTCCGCACTTCGACAACTACGATGTGTTCCTGCTGCAAGCCCAGGGCAAGCGCAACTGGAAGATTGGTCAGATGTGCAGCTCCGAAAGCCCGCTGCTGCAGCACGCTGATCTGCGTATCCTCGCCGAATTCGAAGAAAGCGCCGAATGGGTGCTGGAACCGGGCGATATGCTCTACCTGCCGCCGCGCCTGGCGCACTACGGCATCGCCGAAGATGATTGCATGACCTACTCCGTAGGTTTTCGTGCACCAAGCGCTGCTGAAGTGCTGACCCACTTCACCGACTTCCTGGCCCAGTATCTGACCGACGAAGAGCGCTACACCGACGCCGACGCACAGCCCGTCAGCGATCCGCACCAGATCCAGAGCGATGCCCTCGACCGCCTCAAGAGCCTGCTGGCCGAGCACATGAGCGACGAACGCATGCTGCTGACCTGGTTCGGCCAGTTCATGACCGAACCGCGTTACCCGGAGCTGGTGGCCGGCGAAGAGATGGGCGAAGCCGACTTCCTCAATAGCCTGCAAGATGGCGCAATTCTGGTGCGCAACCCAAGCGCGCGCATGGCCTGGTCCGAGGTCGACGACGATGTGCTGCTGTTCGCCAGCGGCCAGAGCCGTTACCTGCCAGGCAAGCTGCGGGAGCTGCTGAAACTGGTGTGCTCGGCCGATGCGCTGCACAGCGAAAACCTCGGCGAATGGCTTGCCGACGAAGACGGCCGTGACTTGCTGTGCGAGCTGGTCAAGCAAGGCAGCCTGGGATTTGCCGATGAATAAGATTCACGTAAGTGTCGCGGACTGGCGAAAGGATATCGACGAGATTCGGCGCATTCGTGAAGCGGTATTCATCGCCGAACAATCCGTTCCACCCGAGCTGGAATGGGATGCTGACGACGCAGATGCCGTGCATTTCCTGGCATTCGAGGGTGACTTCCCTATTGGCACCGCCCGCTTGCTGCCCAGCGGCGAGATCGGCCGAGTGTCGGTGCTCAAGGATTGGCGCGGACTTAAAGTCGGCGACAAACTGATGGAAGCCGTGATTGGCGAGGCCGAGAAACGCGGCCAGACCCGGCAGTTCCTCAGCGCGCAAGTGTATGCCGCGCCGTTTTATGAGCGGCTGGGCTTCAAGATCGTCAGTGACGAGTTTCTTGAGGTCGGGATTCCGCATGTGGACATGGTGCGCGACGGCTGATCCTTGGGCTGAGCGGGCTTGCCCCGTGTCGGGCTGCGAAACAGACCCAAAACCAGACGCCGCGCACCCTCAGAAAGAGCGCGGCGTTTTTTGTTAGGGCTGCTTCGCAGCCCGGCACGGGGCTTGCGCGCTCACTACACCCCAGGCCTACAAAGTGGCACTATCCAGCCTTCGACTCGCAGAGATAACGGACATGTCCCTACGCACCTTGCTCACCGCCCTCTTCCTGGCCGTCAGCGTCTCGGCCATGGCCGACACCCAAGTCGTCAACCTGAGCAACCGCACCAGCGCGGACCTGCTGCCGGTAGCACAGAATTTCATCGGCAAAGACGGCACTGTCAGCGCCTATGGCAACCAACTGATCGTTAAAGCCGAGCCTGGCAAGATTGAAGAACTGCGCGCACTGCTCGCACAACTGGACACGCCGGCCAGGCGCCTGCTGATCACCGTCGACACTAATGAAAACAACCAGCAAAACACCGGCGACAGCCAGACCCGCATCATCAGCTACGGCACCGCCAGCCGCGACGGCGGCGTCCAGCAGATCCAGGCCAGCGAAGGCGTACCGGCGTTGATCCAGATGGGTCAAAGCGTGCCGCTGACCACCACCCAGCCCGATGCCTACGGCCGCCCGCAAAACCAGACCCAATACCGCAACGTCACCCAGGGTTTCTACGTGACCGCCAGCGTTACCGGCGAGACCGTACACCTGGCGATCAGCACCAACCGTGACCGCATGAGCCAGGAACGTCCCGATGTAGTGAACGTACAAAGCACCGACACAACCGTCAGCGGCCGCCTGGGCGAGTGGATATCCCTGGCCGGCGTCAATCGTGAAACCCAGGCCGATAAATCCTCCACAACCCGCAGCTACTCTACTCAGGGGCGCGAAGACCTGACTTTACGGGTCAAGGTCGACACCTTGAACTGAAGCACCAAAAACTGACTGATGAGTCGTATTAGACTAAAGATGTAGTGCTTGAAAAAAAGCACTACAAAACATTTGACGATCCAAAAAAGCATGGGCATGATGGCCTCGCTCCCGCTAATCAGGGGCCCTGGCAAGGGTCTCCGGATCGCCGCTCTAATCTACCCACCTGAGCCGATTCGTGTCTGTACCGCCCACAAGGTGTGTTTGACGTTGGTTGCGACTGGAACGAAGTTGTCCCGAGGGACGGAAGCTAACCAGGTAACCCGGCAACACGCTGCAGAATGCCCAAAGGCCCACGACGCCTGAAGACTGTTCTCGGTCCGCCCCTACCTGCTCACTTTCTCCCTTGAGCCCTTCGTTCATCCCGTCGCCTCCCCCGTCCAACTTGGCTTGACCGCCTACGCTTCTGGTCAGCGAGCAGCCATACCGCGCAACGATTGCGTGGCTGGCAAAAGGATTTTTCCACCCAGACCTATGCGACGAGGTTTTTCCCCATGGCACTGACACGCGAACAGCAAATTGCAGCCCTTGAAAAAGATTGGGCTGAAAACCCACGCTGGAAAGGCGTAACCCGCGCTTATTCCGCTGCTGACGTCGTCCGCCTGCGTGGCTCGGTTCAACCTGAGCACACCTTTGCAAAACTCGGCGCCGAGAAGCTGTGGAACCTGGTCACCCAAGGCGCCAAGCCTTCCTTCCGTCCCGACAAAGACTTCGTCAACTGCATGGGCGCCCTTACTGGCGGCCAGGCAGTACAACAGGTAAAAGCCGGCATCCAGGCGATCTACCTGTCCGGCTGGCAAGTGGCAGCGGACAACAACTCCGCTGAATCCATGTACCCCGATCAGTCGCTGTACCCGGTGGATTCGGTTCCAACCGTGGTCAAGCGCATCAACAACTCGTTCCGTCGTGCCGACCAGATCCAGTGGAAAGCCGGCAAAGGCCCGGGCGATGAAGGCTACATCGACTACTTCGCACCGATCGTGGCTGACGCCGAAGCCGGTTTCGGCGGCGTACTCAACGCCTACGAGCTGATGAAGAGCATGATCGAAGCAGGCGCCGCCGGCGTTCACTTCGAAGACCAACTGGCTTCCGTGAAAAAATGCGGCCACATGGGCGGCAAGGTACTGGTTCCAACTCAGGAAGCCGTGCAGAAGCTCACCGCTGCCCGCCTGGCTGCTGACGTCGCCGGCACCCCAACCATCATCCTGGCCCGTACCGACGCCAACGCCGCTGACCTGCTGACTTCGGACTGCGACCCATACGACCAGCCATTCGTGACCGGCGAGCGTACCCAGGAAGGTTTCTACAAGGTTCGTGCCGGTCTGGATCAGGCGATTGCCCGTGGCCTGGCCTATGCGCCGTATGCCGACCTGATCTGGTGCGAAACCGCCAAGCCGGACCTGGACGAAGCCCGTCGCTTTGCCGAAGCGATCAAAAAGGAATACCCGGACCAGCTGCTGTCCTACAACTGCTCGCCTTCTTTCAACTGGAAGAAGAACCTGGACGACGCGACCATCGCCAAGTTCCAGCGCGAACTGTCCGCCATGGGCTACAAGCACCAGTTCATCACCCTGGCCGGCATTCACAACATGTGGCACAGCATGTTCAACCTGGCGCACGACTACGCCCGCAACGACATGACCGCCTACGTGAAGCTGCAGGAGCAGGAATTCGCTGACGCCGCCAAGGGCTACACCTTTGTGGCGCACCAGCAGGAAGTGGGCACCGGCTACTTCGACGACATGACCACCGTGATCCAGGGCGGCACCTCGTCCGTGACGGCGCTGACCGGTTCGACCGAAGAAGAACAGTTCCACTAAACACTGAGTACACGGCCAGGGCGGAACCACTCAAGAGCTAACCGTCCTGCCGCACAGCAATCACGCCCCGACTGGTTCGGGGCGTTTTTTTGCCTGTACAAATCCTGCTGATGCACTGCGGATCCACTGTGGGCAAGGCATGATCTCTGGGGATTTTTCGCAGAATATTGATCCAGAGCGGTATCCGCGCAGGTGCAATCGGTTAAAAGAACCGTTCTGGCAACTAAGCAGCGTTCAAGCAAGTAACGGTAACTTCCCCCGCCACATGAGAAACAATCGCTTAAACCCCACGCAAACAATATTCATTATCATTTGAGCCATAAAAGTTTCGTTACAGGTTAAACAAAACATAATTGATTAAATGCTCGCTAATGCCCGTTCCATAAGGGCTTGAGCCCCATCGAGGTGCACTATGTGCTTATTCCATCGAATAATTTCGCTACAGGAATTTTACTTGCCCGGTGTTTAGCCATAAAATCAACGCGATTGACTGCGCTGCGACATATCGTCACTGCATCATTACTTTTTCGAGCTCAGAGACCTTTGCTCTCTGTTAAGGATTTCCAGCATGACCGAAGCGACAGGACTCATGGCCCACAACTGGGGCTTTGCCATTTTCCTCCTCGGTGTTGTCGGCCTCTGCGCCTTCATGCTCGGCGTCTCCAGCCTCCTCGGGTCAAAAGCCTGGGGGCGCAGCAAAAACGAACCGTTCGAGTCCGGCATGCTACCTACAGGTGGCGCCCGCTTGCGGCTCTCAGCCAAATTCTATCTGGTCGCGATGCTGTTCGTGATCTTCGATATCGAAGCCCTCTTTCTCTTTGCCTGGTCTGTGTCCGTCCGCGAAAGCGGGTGGACCGGATTCGTCGAAGCCCTCGTTTTCATAGCAATTCTGTTGGCAGGCCTTGTCTACCTATTTCGAGTGGGCGCCCTTGACTGGGCTCCGGAAGCTCGTCGTAAGCGGCAAGCGAAGCTGAAACAATGAGGCTTTGGCGATGCAATACAATCTCACCAGGATCGACCCGGATGCTCCTAACGAGCAATACCCCATCGGCGAACGGGAAACCGTTTCCGATCCGTTAGAAGATCAAGTCCACAAGAACATCTACATGGGCAAGCTGGAAGACGTGCTGAGTGGCGCGGTCAACTGGGGGCGTAAAAACTCCCTGTGGCCGTACAACTTCGGTCTTTCGTGCTGCTACGTGGAAATGACCACCGCCTTCACGGCGCCCCACGACATCGCGCGCTTTGGCGCCGAAGTTATCCGGGCCTCGCCACGCCAGGCGGATTTCATGGTTATCGCCGGTACCTGCTTCATCAAGATGGCGCCAATCATTCAGCGCCTCTACGAGCAAATGCTCGAACCTAAGTGGGTTATTTCCATGGGTTCGTGCGCCAACTCCGGTGGCATGTACGACATCTACTCGGTTGTTCAAGGGGTGGATAAATTCCTGCCCGTGGACGTCTACGTGCCTGGCTGCCCGCCCCGCCCAGAAGCGTTTCTGCAAGGCTTGATGCTGTTGCAGGAATCGATCGGCAAGGAGCGTCGCCCACTGTCCTGGGTGGTTGGAGATCAAGGCGTGTACCGCGCCGAGATGCCGTCCCAAAAGGAACAGCGCCGCGAACAGCGAATCGCAGTCACCAACCTGCGCAGCCCCGACGAAGTCTGATCCAGCCCGCTTCTTTTATAGAACGAAAACCTGGCTTCATTCTTTACGTTGACCGAAAGCGATAAAAAACCATGACTACAGGCAGTGCTCTGTACATCCCGCCTTACAAGGCAGACGACCAGGATGTGGTTGTCGAACTCAATAACCGTTTTGGCCCTGACGCCTTCACCGCCCAGGCCACGCGCACCGGCATGCCGGTGCTGTGGGTGGCGCGCGCCAAGCTTGTCGAAGTCCTGACCTTCCTGCGCAACCTGCCCAAGCCGTACGTCATGCTCTATGACCTGCATGGCGTGGACGAGCGTCTGCGCACCAAGCGCCAGGGGCTGCCGAGCGGCGCCGATTTCACCGTGTTCTACCACTTGATGTCGCTGGAACGTAACAGCGACGTGATGATCAAGGTCGCCCTGTCCGAGAGCGATTTGAGCATCCCGACCGTGACCGGTATCTGGCCGAACGCCAGCTGGTACGAGCGTGAAGTCTGGGACATGTTCGGTATCGACTTCCCAGGCCACCCGCACCTGACGCGCATCATGATGCCGCCAACGTGGGAAGGTCACCCGCTGCGCAAGGACTTCCCGGCGCGCGCCACCGAATTCGACCCGTTCAGCCTCAACCTCGCCAAGCAACAGCTTGAAGAAGAGGCCGCGCGCTTCCGTCCGGAAGACTGGGGCATGAAACGCTCCGGCACCAACGAGGATTACATGTTCCTCAACCTGGGCCCGAACCACCCTTCGGCTCACGGTGCCTTCCGTATCATCCTGCAGCTGGACGGCGAAGAAATCGTCGACTGCGTACCGGACATCGGCTACCACCACCGGGGTGCCGAGAAGATGGCCGAGCGTCAGTCCTGGCACAGCTTCATCCCGTACACCGACCGTATCGACTACCTCGGCGGCGTGATGAACAACCTGCCGTACGTGCTCTCGGTCGAGAAGCTGGCCGGCATCAAAGTGCCGGACCGCGTCGACACCATCCGCATCATGATGGCCGAGTTCTTCCGGATCACCAGCCACCTGTTGTTCCTGGGTACCTATATCCAGGACGTCGGCGCCATGACCCCGGTGTTTTTCACCTTCACCGACCGTCAGCGTGCCTACAAGGTCATCGAAGCCATCACCGGTTTCCGCCTGCACCCGGCCTGGTACCGCATCGGTGGCGTGGCCCATGACCTGCCCAACGGTTGGGAGCGTCTGGTCAAAGAGTTCATCGACTGGATGCCCAAGCGTCTGGACGAGTATCAAAAGGCCGCGCTGGACAACAGCATTCTCAAGGGCCGCACCATCGGCGTCGCGCAGTACAACACCAAAGAGGCCCTGGAATGGGGCGTCACCGGTGCCGGCTTGCGTTCCACCGGTTGCGACTTCGACCTGCGTAAAGCGCGCCCGTACTCCGGCTACGAGAACTTCGAGTTCGAAGTGCCGCTGGCAGCCAATGGCGATGCCTACGACCGTTGCATCGTGCGCGTCGAAGAAATGCGCCAGAGCCTGAAGATCATCGAGCAGTGCATGCGCAACATGCCGGCCGGTCCTTACAAAGCGGATCACCCGCTGACCACGCCGCCGCCCAAAGAGCGCACGCTGCAACACATCGAAACCCTGATCACGCACTTCCTGCAGGTTTCGTGGGGCCCGGTGATGCCGGCCAACGAATCCTTCCAGATGATCGAAGCGACCAAGGGTATCAACAGTTATTACCTGACGAGCGATGGCGGCACCATGAGCTACCGCACCCGGATTCGTACCCCAAGCTTTGCCCACTTGCAGCAGATCCCTTCGGTGATCAAAGGTGAGATGGTCGCGGACTTGATTGCGTACCTGGGTAGTATCGATTTCGTTATGGCCGACGTGGACCGCTAAGCATGAACAGCACGCTTATCCAGACAGACCGTTTCACTTTGAGTGAAACCGAGCGCTCGGCCATCGAGCACGAGCTGCATCACTACGAAGACCCGCGCGCGGCGTCGATCGAAGCCCTGAAAATCGTCCAGAAGGAACGTGGCTGGGTGCCGGACGGCGCCCTCTACGCCATCGGCGAGATCCTTGGCATCCCTGCCAGCGATGTTGAAGGCGTGGCCACGTTCTACAGCCAGATCTTCCGCCAGCCGGTCGGCCGTCACATCATTCGCGTGTGCGACAGCATGGTCTGCTACATCGGTGGTCACGAGTCCGTGGTCAGCGAGATCCAGAACAAGCTGGGCATCGGCCTCGGCCAGACCACTGCAGACGGCCGTTTCACGCTGCTGCCGGTGTGCTGCCTGGGCAACTGCGACAAAGCGCCGGCGTTGATGATTGACGACGACACATTCGGTGACGTGCAGCCTGCTGGCGTGACCCAATTGCTCGAGGGCTACCCATGACCCTGACTTCTTTCGGCCCGGCCAACCTGATCAAGCGTTCGCCTGAGACCCACCCGCTGACCTGGCGCCTGCGTGACGATGCCGAGCCGGTATGGCTTGACGAGTACCAGGCCAAGAACGGTTATGCGGCGGCGCGCAAAGCTTTCGCCGAAATGGCCCAGGACGATATCGTCCAGACCGTAAAAGACGCCGGCCTCAAGGGCCGCGGCGGCGCAGGCTTCCCCACTGGCGTGAAGTGGGGCCTGATGCCTAAGGACGAATCCATCAACATCCGCTACCTGCTGTGCAACGCGGATGAAATGGAACCCAACACCTGGAAAGACCGCATGCTGATGGAGCAACTGCCCCATCTGCTCATCGAAGGCATGCTGATCAGCGCCCGCGCGCTGAAAACCTACCGTGGCTACATCTTCCTGCGTGGCGAATACACCACCGCCGCCAAGCACCTCAACCGTGCCGTGGAAGAAGCCAAGGCAGCGGGCCTGCTGGGCAAGAACATTCTCGGTTCGGGTTTTGATTTCGAACTGTTCGTGCACACCGGCGCCGGGCGTTACATCTGCGGTGAAGAAACCGCCCTGATCAACTCCCTCGAAGGCCGCCGCGCCAACCCGCGCTCCAAACCGCCCTTCCCTGCCGCCGTGGGCGTGTGGGGCAAGCCGACCTGCGTGAACAACGTCGAGACCTTGTGCAACGTGCCGGCGATCATCGCCGACGGCGTGGACTGGTACAAATCGTTGGCCCGCGAAGGCAGCGAAGACATGGGCACCAAGCTCATGGGCTTCTCCGGCAAGGTCAAGAACCCCGGCCTGTGGGAACTGCCGTTCGGCGTGACCGCGCGCGAACTGTTCGAGGACTACGCCGGCGGCATGCGCGACGGCTACACCCTCAAGGCCTGGCAGCCAGGCGGCGCCGGCACCGGCTTCCTGCTTCCTGAGCACCTGGACGCCCAGATGTACGCCGGCGGCATCGGCAAGGTCGGCACCCGGATGGGTACCGGGCTGGCGATGGCGGTGGACAACACCGTGAACATGGTCTCGTTGCTGCGCAACATGGAGCAGTTCTTTGCCCGCGAATCCTGCGGCTTCTGCACCCCGTGCCGCGACGGTCTGCCGTGGAGCGTGAAGCTGCTGATGGCCCTGGAAAACGGTGAAGGCCGCGAGGGTGATATCGAAACCCTGCTGGGCCTGGTCGGTTTCCTCGGCCCTGGCAAGACCTTCTGTGCTCACGCACCGGGCGCCGTGGAGCCATTGGGCAGCGCAATCAAATACTTCCGCTCGGAGTTCGAAGCCGGCATCGCGCCTATCAGCGCCGCCGTCCCGCCTCTGGCAAGGCCGATCGTAGTCGGCGCGTAACGCTTAAACCGGCGAAGGGCCCGTGCCCTTCGCCTGCTCATGTGCTGACGCCTGCAGGGCTGTGTAGATGCACATGAATAACAAGATTCCATTAGCCACGCCCGCTGACAACGGGCCAACGAAGAACTTTGAACCATGGCCACTATCCACGTAGACGGCAAAGCGCTCGAAGTCGATGGGGCGGACAACCTGTTACAGGCGTGTCTGTCACTAGGCCTCGACATCCCTTATTTCTGCTGGCACCCCGCGCTCGGTAGCGTCGGTGCCTGTCGCCAGTGTGCGGTCAAGCAATACACCGACGAGAACGACACCCGTGGTCGTATCGTCATGTCCTGCATGACCCCAGCCACCGACAACACCTGGATTTCCATCGACGATGATGAATCCAAGGCGTTCCGCGCCAGCGTTGTCGAATGGCTGATGACCAACCACCCCCACGACTGCCCGGTCTGTGAGGAAGGCGGTCACTGCCACCTGCAAGACATGACGGTGATGACCGGCCACAACGAGCGCCGCTATCGCTTCACCAAGCGCACCCACCAGAACCAGGACCTCGGCCCGTTCATTTCCCACGAAATGAACCGCTGCATCGCCTGCTACCGCTGCGTGCGCTTCTATAAAGACTACGCCGGCGGCACCGACCTGGGCGTCTTCGGCGCCCACGACAACGTGTACTTCGGTCGCGTTGAAGATGGCGTGCTGGAAAGCGAGTTCTCCGGCAACCTCACCGAGGTCTGCCCGACCGGTGTGTTCACCGACAAGACTCACTCCGAGCGCTACAACCGCAAATGGGACATGCAATTCGCGCCAAGCATCTGCCATGGCTGCTCCAGCGGTTGCAACATTTCCCCGGGCGAGCGTTACGGTGAACTGCGTCGTATTGAAAACCGTTTCAACGGTTCGGTTAACCAGTACTTCCTGTGCGACCGTGGCCGTTTCGGCTATGGCTACGTCAACCGCGAAGACCGTCCTCGTCAGCCATTGCTGGCCGACGGCGCCAAGCTGAGCCTGGACCAGGCGCTGGATAAAGCCGCCGACCTGCTGCGCGGCCGCAATATCGTCGGTATCGGTTCGCCCCGCGCCAGCCTCGAAAGCAACTTCGCCCTGCGCGAACTGGTCGGTGCCGAGCACTTCTACAGCGGTATCGAAGCCGGCGAGCTGGAACGCATCCGCCTGGTCCTCCAGGTGCTGAACGACAGCCCGCTGCCCGTGCCGAACATGCGTGACATCGAAGACCACGACGCAATTTTCGTGCTCGGTGAAGACCTGACCCAAACCGCTGCCCGCATCGCCCTGTCGTTGCGCCAGTCGGTCAAAGGCAAGGCCGAAGAAATGGCCGACGCCATGCGCGTACAGCCCTGGCTCGATGCCGCGGTGAAAAACATCGGCCAGCACGCGCTGAACCCGCTGTTTATCGCATCCCTGGCTGAAACCAAGCTCGACGACATCGCCGAAGAATGCGTGCACGCCGCTCCGGATGACCTGGCTCGCCTCGGTTTCGCCGTGGCCCACGCCCTCGACGCCAGCGCGCCTGCCGTCGACGGCCTTGACACTGAAGCCGTCGAACTGGCCCAGCGCATCGCCGACGCCCTGCTGGCGGCCAAGCGTCCGTTGATCATCGCCGGTACCTCGCTGGGTTCCAAGGCGCTGATCGAAGCCGCCGCCAACATTGCCAAGGCCCTGAAGCTGCGCGACAAGAACGGCTCCATCAGCCTGGTCGTACCGGAAGCCAACAGCCTAGGTCTGGCCATGCTCGGTGGCGAGTCCCTCGACGCCGCGCTGCAAGCGGTAACCGACGGCCGTGCCGACGCCATCGTGGTGCTGGAAAACGACCTGTACACCCGCACCGATGCGGCCAAGGTTGACGCCGCTCTCAACGCCGCCAAAGTGCTTATCGTCGCCGACCACCAGAAGACCGCCACCAGCGACCGTGCCCATCTGGTCCTGCCAGCTGCCACCTTCGCCGAAGGCGACGGCACGCTGGTCAGCCAGGAAGGCCGCGCCCAACGCTTCTTCCAGGTGTTCGATCCGAAGTACATGGACGCCAGCATCCTGGTTCACGAAGGCTGGCGCTGGCTGCATGCCCTGCGCGCCACCCTGTTGAACCAGCCGATCGACTGGACCCAGCTCGACCACGTCACCGCCGCCACCGCTGCCAGCGCGCCGCAACTGGCACGTATCGTCGATGCCGCACCGTCCGCCACGTTCCGCATCAAGGGCTTGAAACTGGCCCGCGAACCGCTGCGTTACTCCGGTCGTACCGCCATGCGCGCCGACATCAGCGTGCACGAACCGCGTACCCCACAGGACAACGACACCGCGTTTGCCTTCTCCATGGAAGGTTATTCGGGTTCGGCCGAGCCCCGTCAGCAGGTGCCGTTCGCCTGGTCGCCGGGCTGGAACTCGCCGCAGGCCTGGAACAAGTTCCAGGACGAAGTCGGTGGTCACATCCGCGCCGGCGACCCGGGCACCCGCCTGATCGAAAGCAGCGGTGACTCGCTGAACTGGTTCGCTGCGGTACCGCGTCCATTCAACCCGGCCCAGGGCACCTGGCAGGTGGTGCCGTTCTTCCACCTGTTCGGCAGCGAAGAAACCTCTTCCAAGGCCGCGCCGGTGCAAGAGCGCATCCCCACTGCGTATGTGTCCCTGGCCAAGTCCGAAGCCGACCGCCTGGGCGTCAACGACGGTGCCCTGCTCAGCCTGAACGTGGCCGGCCAGACCTTGCGTCTGCCGCTGCGCATCAATGAAGCGTTGGGTGCCGGTCTGGTTGCACTGCCGAAAGGCCTCGCCGGTATTCCGCCTGCGATCTTTGGCAAAACCGTTGACGGTCTGCAGGAGGCAGCGCAATGACTTGGTTCACGCCGGAAGTAATTGACGTGATCATTTCGGTGGTCAAGGCCATCGTGATCCTGCTGGCCGTGGTCGTGGCGGGCGCCCTGCTCAGCTTCGTCGAACGTCGTCTGCTGGGCTGGTGGCAGGATCGTTACGGTCCGAACCGCGTTGGCCCATTCGGTATGTTCCAGATCGCCGCCGACATGCTGAAAATGTTCTTCAAGGAAGACTGGACCCCGCCGTTTGCCGACAAGGTGATCTTCACCCTGGCACCGGTTGTGGCCATGAGCGCCTTGCTGATCGCCTTCGCGATCATCCCGATCACCCCGACCTGGGGCGTGGCGGACCTGAACATCGGCTTGCTGTTCTTCTTCGCCATGGCCGGTCTGTCGGTCTACGCGGTACTGTTCGCCGGCTGGTCGAGCAACAACAAGTTCGCCCTGCTGGGCAGCTTGCGTGCCTCGGCCCAGACCGTGTCCTACGAAGTGTTCATGGGCCTGGCGCTGATGGGCATCGTGGTGCAGGTCGGCTCGTTCAACATGCGCGATATCGTCGAGTACCAGGCGCAGAACCTGTGGTTCATCATTCCGCAGTTCTTCGGTTTCTGTACCTTCTTCATCGCGGGCGTGGCCGTGACTCACCGTCACCCCTTCGACCAGCCGGAAGCGGAACAGGAACTGGCCGACGGTTACCACATTGAATACGCCGGCATGAAATGGGGCATGTTCTTCGTCGGTGAGTACATCGGCATCATCTTGATCTCGGCCCTGCTGGTCACGCTGTTCTTCGGCGGCTGGCACGGTCCGTTCGGCATCCTGCCGCAGTTGGCGTTCTTCTGGTTCTTCCTGAAGACCGCGTTCTTCATCATGTTGTTTATCCTGCTGCGCGCTTCCATTCCGCGTCCACGATACGACCAGGTGATGGATTTCAGCTGGCGCTTCTGCCTGCCGCTGACCCTGATCAATCTGCTGGTGACTGCTGCCGTTGTGTTGTTGAACACGCCAGCGGGCGCGGTTCAGTGAGGATTTGACCCATGTTCAAATATATTGGCGACATCGTTAAGGGTACCGGTACCCAGTTGCGAAGCCTGGTGATGGTGTTCGGTCACGGCTTTCGCAAACGCGACACCCTGCAATACCCGGAAGAGGCGGTGTACCTGCCGCCGCGCTATCGCGGCCGCATCGTACTGACCCGCGACCCCGACGGCGAAGAGCGTTGCGTAGCCTGCAACCTGTGCGCCGTGGCCTGCCCGGTGGGTTGCATCTCCCTGCAGAAAGCTGAAACCGAAGACGGTCGCTGGTACCCGGACTTCTTCCGCATCAACTTCTCGCGCTGCATTTTCTGCGGCCTCTGCGAGGAAGCTTGCCCGACCACCGCGATCCAGCTCACGCCGGATTTCGAGATGGCCGAGTTCAAACGTCAGGACCTGGTGTACGAGAAAGAAGATCTGCTGATCTCTGGTCCCGGTAAAAACCCTGATTACAACTTCTATCGTGTTGCAGGTATGGCCGTTGCCGGTAAGCCGAAAGGCGCCGCACAAAACGAAGCCGAGCCGATCAACGTGAAGAGCTTGCTGCCTTAAGGAAGAAAGATGGAATTCGCTTTCTATTTCGCGTCGGGTATTGCAGTGGTGTCCACGCTTCGCGTGATCACCAACACCAACCCCGTGCACGCCCTGCTCTACCTGATCATTTCGCTGATCGCCGTGGCCATGACCTTCTTCAGCCTCGGCGCACCGTTCGCCGGTGTCCTGGAAGTGATCGCCTACGCCGGCGCCATCATGGTGCTGTTCGTGTTTGTGGTGATGATGCTCAACCTGGGGCCGGCGTCGGTCGCCCAGGAGCGCGTCTGGCTCAAGCCCGGCATCTGGCTCGGCCCGGTTGTCCTCGCAGCCTTGCTGCTGGGTGAACTGCTGTATGTGCTGTTCGCTCACCAGAGCGGCCAGGCCATCGGGCACACCACCGTCGACGCGAAGGCCGTGGGCATCAGCCTGTTCGGCCCGTACCTGCTGGTGGTCGAACTGGCTTCGATGCTGCTGCTCGCGGCAGCCATCACCGCCTTCCACTTGGGCCGCAACGAAGCCAAGGAGCAATGACGATGCCTGCTATCCCTTTGGAGCATGGTCTGGCGGTTGCCGGCATCCTGTTCTGCCTTGGCCTGGTCGGCCTAATGGTTCGCCGTAACATTCTGTTCGTGTTGATGAGCCTGGAAATCATGATGAACGCTGCGGCCTTGGCCTTCATCGTGGCCGGTGCGCGTTGGGGCCAGCCGGATGGACAAGTCATGTTCATCCTGGTGATCAGCCTGGCAGCCGCCGAGGCCAGTATTGGCCTGGCGATCCTGCTGCAACTGTATCGTCGCTTCCACACGCTTGATATCGACGCTGCCAGTGAGATGCGCGGATGAACATGATCTTTCTGACTTTCGTATTTCCCCTGATCGGTTTCCTGCTGCTGTCGTTCTCTCGCGGGCGCCTGTCGGAAAATGTCTCTGCCTTGATCGGTGTCGGCTCCATTGGCCTGTCGGCCATCGTTGCCGCCTACGTCATCTGGCAATTCAACGTGGCGCCGCCGGAAGGCGGCCACTACACCCTGGTGCTGTGGCAGTGGATGTCGGTGGAGGGCTTCAAGCCCAACTTCGCCCTCTACGTCGACGGCCTGTCGATCACCATGCTCGGCGTGGTGGTGGGTGTGGGCTTCCTGATCCACTTGTTCGCGTCCTGGTACATGCGCGGTGAAGCGGGCTACTCGCGTTTCTTCTCGTACACCAACCTGTTTATCGCCAGCATGCTGTTCCTGGTGCTGGGCGATAACCTGTTGTTCCTGTACTTCGGCTGGGAAGGCGTGGGCCTGTGCTCGTACCTGTTGATCGGTTTCTACTACAGCAACCGCAACAACGGTAACGCGGCGCTCAAGGCGTTTATCGTCACCCGTATCGGCGACGTGTTCATGGCCATCGGCTTGTTCATCCTGTTCCAACAGGTGGGCACACTGAACATCCAGGAACTGCTGGTGCTGGCACCGCAGAAATTCCAGGTCGGCGACTTCTGGATCACCCTGGCGACCCTAATGCTGCTGGGCGGCGCCGTGGGTAAATCCGCGCAACTGCCGCTGCAAACCTGGCTGGCGGATGCGATGGCCGGTCCTACCCCGGTATCGGCACTTATCCACGCCGCCACCATGGTGACCGCCGGCGTCTACCTGATTGCCCGTACCCACGGCCTGTTCACCCTGGCGCCGGACGTCCTGCACCTGGTAGGCGTCGTGGGCGGTGTGACCCTGGTACTGGCCGGCTTCGCCGCGCTGGTGCAGACCGACATCAAGCGCATCCTCGCCTACTCGACCATGAGCCAGATCGGCTACATGTTCCTGGCGCTGGGCGTTGGCGCCTGGGACGCAGCGATTTTCCACCTGATGACCCACGCCTTCTTCAAGGCCCTGCTGTTCCTTGCCTCCGGTGCGGTGATCGTCGCCTGCCACCACGAGCAGAACATCTTCAAGATGGGTGGTCTGTGGAAAAAACTGCCGTTGGCCTACGCCAGCTTCATCGTCGGTGGTGCGGCCCTGGCTGCCCTGCCGCTGGTGACCGCCGGTTTCTACTCGAAAGACGAAATCCTCTGGGAAGCCTTCGCCAGCGGTAACCAGAACCTGCTGTATGCAGGCCTGGTGGGTGCGTTCATGACCTCGCTGTACACCTTCCGCCTGATCTTCATCACCTTCCACGGTGAAGCCAAGACCGAAGCGCACGCAGGCCACGGCGTCTCCCACTGGTTGCCCCTGTCGGTGCTGATCGTGCTGTCGACCTTCATCGGCGCGATGATCACCCCGCCACTGGCCGGTGTACTGCCGGAAAGCGCTGGTCACGCGGGTGGCGCCGCCAAGCACAGCCTGGAAATCGCCTCGGGCGCCATTGCCATTGCCGGTATCTTGCTGGCAGCCCTGTTGTTCCTCGGCAAGCGTCGCTTTGTGACCGCCGTGGCCAACAGTGGCATTGGCCGCTTCCTGTCGGCCTGGTGGTTCGCCGCCTGGGGCTTCGACTGGCTCTACGACAAACTGTTCGTCAAGCCTTACCTCGCCATCAGCCACGTACTGCGCAAAGACCCGCTCGACCAGACCATCGGTCTGATCCCGCGCGCCGCCAAAGGCGGTCACACCGCCCTGAGCCGCAGCGAGACGGGCCAATTGCGTTGGTATGCAGCTTCCATGGCGGCCGGTGCCGTGCTGGTGATCGGCGCCATCGTAGTGGTAGCGGTCTGATATGAACTTTGCGAACTTGCGAAAGGAAACGAGCCTGTCATGATTCTGCCCTGGCTAATCCTGATCCCCTTTATCGGCGGCCTGCTCTGCTGGATGGGTGAACGCTTCGGCGCCACCCTCCCCCGCTGGATTGCGTTGCTGACCATGTCCCTGGAACTCGCGCTCGGCCTCTGGCTGTGGGCCCATGGTGACTACTCATTCGCTCCGGCACCGGGCGTTGATCCGACCTTCGCGCTTGAATTCAAGCACGTGTGGATCCAGCGCTTCGGCATCAACGTGCACCTGGCCCTCGACGGCCTGTCGCTGTTGATGATCCTGCTGACCGGCCTGCTGGGTATCCTCTCGGTACTCTGCTCCTGGAAAGAGATCCAGCGTCACGTGGGTTTCTTCCACCTGAACCTGATGTGGATCCTGGGCGGTGTTGTCGGCGTGTTCCTCGCCCTCGACCTGTTCATGTTCTTCTTCTTCTGGGAAATGATGCTGGTGCCGATGTACTTCCTCATCGCGCTCTGGGGTCACAGTTCTTCGGACGGCAAGAAAACCCGGATCTACGCGGCGACCAAGTTCTTCATCTTCACCCAGGCTTCCGGCCTGATCATGTTGGTGGCGATCCTCGGTCTGGTACTGGTCAACTTCAACACCACCGGCGTGATTACGTTCAACTACGCCGACCTGTTGAAAACCAAGATGTCCCTGACCACCGAGTACATCCTGATGCTGGGCTTCTTCATCGCCTTCGCGGTGAAGCTGCCGGTGGTGCCGTTCCACTCCTGGCTGCCTGACGCGCACGCCCAGGCACCGACCGCAGGTTCCGTCGACCTGGCCGGTATCCTGTTGAAGACTGCGGCCTACGGCCTGCTGCGTTTCGCACTGCCGCTGTTCCCGAACGCCTCGGCCGAGTTCGCGCCGATCGCCATGACCCTGGGTCTGATCGGGATCTTCTACGGTGCGTTCCTGGCCTTCGCCCAAACCGACATCAAGCGTCTGATCGCCTTCTCGTCCGTTTCCCACATGGGTTTCGTACTGATCGGTATCTACTCCGGCAGCCAGCTGGCGTTGCAAGGCGCGGTGATCCAGATGCTGGCCCACGGTGTGTCGGCGGCTGCGCTGTTTATCCTCAGCGGCCAGTTGTACGAGCGCCTGCACACCCGTGACATGCGTGAAATGGGTGGCGTGTGGTCGCGCATCGCTTACCTGCCGGCGATCAGCCTGTTCTTCGCCGCTGCGTCCCTGGGCTTGCCGGGTACCGGTAACTTCATCGGCGAATTCCTGATCCTGATGGGTGCCTTCGTGCAAACGCCGTGGATCAGCGCCATCGCCACCTCCGGCCTGGTGTTCGGTTCGGTTTACTCGCTGATCATGATCCACCGCGCCTACTTCGGCCCGGCCAAGTCCGACGCTGTCCTCAAGGGGATGGATGCTCGCGAACTGATCATGGTGCTCGGCCTGGCGGTATTGCTGATCTACATCGGCGTATACCCGCAGCCGTTCCTGGACACTTCTGCCGCAACGATGCATGGCG
This sequence comes from Pseudomonas sp. FP2309, assembly GCF_030687575.1. NCBI lineage: Bacteria > Pseudomonadati > Pseudomonadota > Gammaproteobacteria > Pseudomonadales > Pseudomonadaceae > Pseudomonas > Pseudomonas sp. FP2309. The sequence continues at coordinate 3,424,476 of NZ_CP117439.1, forward strand.
TGCAGCAGTGGTTCGGCACCGCCTTCTCTCAACTCGCTTCGGCCCGGTAAGAGCGCTATGGAATTCACGATCCAACACTTTATCGCGCTTGCGCCGCTGCTGATCACCAGCCTCACCATCGTGGTGGTGATGCTGGCGATCGCCTGGCGCCGCAATCACTCGCAAACGTTCCTGCTGTCCTGCGCCGGTTTGAACCTGGCCCTGCTGTCGATCATCCCGGCCCTCAAGGTCGCGCCATTGGCGGTCACGCCGCTGATGATGGTCGATGACTTCGCACTGCTGTACATCGCGCTGATCCTGGTCGCGACCCTGGCCTGTGTCACCCTCGCCCACGCCTACCTCGGCGAAGGCGGCACGGGTTACCCAGGCAACCGCGAAGAGCTGTACCTGCTGATCCTGCTGGCTGCGGCCGGCGGTATCGTGCTGGTCAGCGCGCAGCACCTGGCGGGCCTGTTCATCGGTTTGGAACTGCTGTCGATCCCGACCTACGGTCTGGTGGCCTATGCCTTCTTCAACAAGCGCTCCCTGGAAGCCGGCATCAAGTACATGGTGCTGTCGGCCGCCGGTTCCGCTTTCCTGTTGTTCGGTATGGCGCTGCTCTACGCCGAAGCCGGCAGCCTGAGCTTCACCGGTATCGGTCATGCCCTGGCGACCACCAACAGCCCTGCGCCAATTGCCCAACTGGGCCTGGCCATGATGCTGATCGGCCTGGCGTTCAAGCTGTCGCTGGTGCCGTTCCACCTGTGGACTCCGGACGTGTACGAAGGCGCCCCGGCGCCAGTGGCCGCGTTCCTGGCCACGGCGTCCAAGGTGGCGGTGTTTGCGGTGATGGTGCGACTGTTCCAGATCTCGCCGGCGGCCAACACCGGCGTGCTGAGCAACGTGCTGACCGTGATCGCCATTGCCTCGATCCTGTTCGGTAACCTGCTGGCCCTGACCCAGAACAACCTCAAGCGTCTGCTGGGTTACTCGTCCATCGCCCACTTCGGCTACCTGCTGATCGCCCTGGTGGCGAGCAAAGGCCTGGCCGTGGAAGCCATCGGCGTGTACCTGGTCACCTACGTGATCACCAGCCTCGGCGCGTTTGGTGTGATCACCTTGATGTCCTCGCCTTACAAAGGCCGCGACGCCGACGCCCTGTATGAATACCGCGGCCTGTTCTGGCGGCGTCCGTACCTGACGGCCGTACTTACCGTGATGATGCTGTCCCTGGCCGGTATCCCGCTGACCGCCGGCTTTATCGGCAAGTTCTACATCGTGGCGACCGGTGTCGAAGCACACGAATGGTGGCTGGTGGCTTCGTTGGTACTGGGCAGCGCCATCGGCGTGTTCTACTACCTGCGCGTGATGGTCACCCTGTACCTGATCGAGCCAAACCTGCGCCGTGTGGATGCCGAGCTGCACTGGGAACAAAAGGCGGGCGGCGTAATGCTGCTGGCCATCGCCCTGCTCGCGTTCTTCCTGGGTGTGTACCCACAACCGTTGCTCACCCTGGTGCAGCACGCGGTACTGGGCGTTTGATCGCTTAGGATGCAAGACAACAAAACGGCGCCTTCGGGCGCCGTTTTGCGTTAGTCGCAAGGTACTCTTGTTTCAGCGGCATAAGGCCCGGCCCGCTCAGCCCGCAATCAGGCCTTCAAGCACTGAACGTAGCTGCGGCTGCGTCGGCAAACGAATCCCGAACACCCCCTCCAGCAAGCCCAGCATGTCATCGGCATACTCAATCGTGCGCTTGTCGCTGGGTCGGTCCAGATAATGAATCGCGTACTGGGCGTTGTTCAGGGTATGACGTTTACCCGCCGCCAACCGTGCGACTTTCAACTGCCCCACGAACGGCGAGCCCGGATGCGTGCAGACGTACCAGTTGCCGATTTCGTAGTCGATATCCGCCTGCACCTGCAGGTCGAATACATACAGGCCGCGCCATTCGCCTGCGACCTCGGCCCATAAGGTGTAACTGCCCTCACCCTGATTGAACGTCAGGCGATACGGTTCATGGGCCGTCGCCTGTACCGCCTCGGTATCGAGCCGCAACGGGCTGCTGGGCACCATGCCGCCAAAGCCCACGTCGGTGATGTAGCGCACACCGTCCAGCGTCACCAGGCTCAGGCGATGGGTGCGTGCGGTGCGTGCATCCGGCGGGCCACCCATCACCACGCGCCCGGTGATACCGCGGGCATCGAAGCCCAGATACTGCAACAGCGCGAGGAACATCTGATTCAGCTCATAGCAGTAGCCACCGCGTCCATCGAACAAGACTTTCTGCTCAACGCTGGGCAAGTCGATCTGCACCGGCAAGCGCAGCAAGGTCGACAGGCTTTCAAAGGCGAAGGCGCACACATGGCGCAATTGCAATTCGCACAAGGTTTGCAGGGTGGGGGGTGGCGGCGAATCGTATCCCAGGCGTTGCAGATACAGGCGGCTGTGGCTCAGGCCGGACATCACGTGATCCTCGGGCAGGAAGAATCCATCACTATGCCGCCCTGGCGTGCAGGTTGTCATTTTGAATGAACCTTTTAGAACGCGCCCTCCTCCATTTATAACAACACAGGGAGGCACCATGAGTACCGCAAAAATCTACACCATCCACTACCAACTGCATGGCACGCCCAAGTCGTTTGTAGTGCGTGCCGAAGTGATGAATAACGCTGAAGCGTGGCATTGGGCGGCCGTTGACGCTGACGTTGCCCACGTAAGCCGTATCGGCCGAGTTGGTCATGAGCAAGTGAAAAAGACCACTCGACCGTGGGCCGAGAAGTACGGCATCACCGACGTCCAATGGACACCACCGAAATAAAAAGCCCCGCTCGATAACGCGGGGCTCAACCCTATTTTTTCAAGTCGCCCAACGGATCGTAGGGCGGCTTTTTTTTCGACTCATCGTTGTCTTTTTTATCCAACGGGGCGATAGCCGGGCCGACGGGGTCGACCTGCGGGTCGGCCAGGTCCGGTGAGTCCGGGTCGAACCCCAGTTCATCCTTGCCGCTGGCATGTTCGTTGGAAGGCGGGCCATCAGTACGCTTGGTCATCACGGTCTCCTGTTACAGCGGGCGGGCTTTGTCGTGGAGGTGTTCCAGGTCTTCTTCGACGCGTTCCACGTCATCCTCCGGTCCACGTTCTTTTGGGTCATTCGGGCGCAATGCATCGTTGTCGCGCTCTTCTTCACCGGGCGTGCGGTCGGGGTCGGGCGTACCGGGCGGGGGTTGTTTGTACTCAGGCATGATGTTCACCTCAGAGGGATTGGTGGCCTACACAGGTTTGGATAAAGCCCTGCCAGGCATCGTTCAACTTGATTGCCGCACGGTCGCCCGCGCGTGAGAAGATGCCGCCCTGCCCTATCCCCCTGCCCAGACTAAGGAGATTGCCCCCGGATGTTCGAACTCAAACCCTGCGACCCCGCCACCTATCGTCAACAGACCCGCCGCAGCACCTTGATCGTGGCCGTGCTGTTCCTGGCGCTGGCCATGCTGCTGTCGAGCCTGGCGGTGAGGCTGTTCGGCGAACCCGGTGGCGATAACTTTCGCTTCAATGTGGGCGGTGTGTTCGCTGGCGTGCTGATCACCCTCGCGCTGGTCCGCGGCCCGTTCTGGACCCAGCCGTGGTTCTCGGCAGCGGTGTATGGCTGGCAACTCAAGCGCAGCTTGATGAGCGTGACCAATGTGATGCACAAGGTCACCGAGCGGGTACAGGCGGGCGACCCGACCGCGATGAAGGTGCTGCGTTTCTACCACCTTGGCCTGACGCAGATGCACGCGCTGGATGCCAACTCCAGTGCCCAGGCGCAACTGGTCGACGAAGTGCAAGCCCACGCAGACAACATGCAGAGGCTGGGCATCGAGACCGAGCAAACCCGCCTCGACCCCACCTGGCTGGACGCCTTGAAAAGCGCCTGAGTCAGTCCACGCGAGGACTGGCCCGCCAGCAGAACAGCGCGCTCACGGCAATGGCCGCCCCTGCCACGCCAAACACCAGGGGCGCCGAGGCCACCGGCAATAGCAGCCCCGCGAGCAACGGCCCCAGACCTGCGCCGATATCGCGCCACACCGCATTGGACGCCAGCGCCGACACCCGCATCGAGCCAGGGTTACGCTCGGCCACGAGGGTGGTCACCAACGGCAGCTGCAGCGCGCGCAGCACCAGCACCGCTGCCGCGCCGACAATCACCCAATAGCTGCCGAAGGCGGTCAAGGCCAGGGCACTCAAGAACGAAAACAGCAGTAACATCGAGGTGGCGCCAAAGCGCTGCGCGGCGCGGCCACCCAGCGGGCTCAGGAGCATTTCCGAGACGTAGCGCAGCGCCATCAGGCCACCGGCGATCAGCACCGCATCGCCACCCAGGAGCTTCTGCGCCTGGATCGACAGGCCAAAGATAAACAACCCATCCAACGCCACGCCTTCGATAAACGACCACAGGGCCACGCTGTCGGGAAACCTGAAACGACGTCCAGGGCTGCTGCGCAAGTCATGGCCGGCACTCGGCAACCCCCGCGCCACCCACACGCCCGCCAGGCAACACGCGGCGAGAATCAAAAAGATCGGGCGTGGCCCGGCCCAAAGGGTCAGCCAGCCACCCAACGGCAAGGCCAGCATCGGCCCCCAGGCGATCAGGGCCCTGGAGCGACCGGCGCGACGCGCGGCACCGACGGACTCGGAGGTCGCCAGCACTTGGGTCGAGAGGTTCAACGCCGCAAAACACAGGCCCCATACCAGCCGCAACCCCAACAATGCGGCGAAGCCGGACAAGATGGAGTTGCCCAAGGCGCACAGCATGGCTGCACCGGCGGCGATCATGCAGGTCAGGCGATCACCGTTGCGCGCATAAAAGTTGAGCACATGCCGGTAGCCAAAAATCCGCACCAGCCGGTTCGCCGCCAGCAGCACCCCGGCCTGTGCCAGGGTGATACCAAAGGCCTGGGATTCCATGGGCAGCAGCAGGTAGAGCAACACGTCGCTGGGCAAGCATAAAGCCAGGGTCAGCGCGGCGCGGCGGGAGGTGGTGTCGGCAGTGCGTTGGGCCTGACTGGACATAAATCTGAAACATTCCGAAATACTCAGGTCGCCACGGTAGCCCTCCAGAGCGCTGTATTACAACGGCCCTTCAGGCTTTTTTCGCCCAGGAGCAACAAACGTACAGCACTCGCCGCCTCCGTCGACACAGGGGGCAATGGCCGCCTGAATAAAGGCAGCACAGAATTTTCAGCCGTGGGTCAGCGCCCTGTCGCCGTATCCATATTCGCCAGCGCACTGAGGTCCAGACGCCCCCCGACAGACGGCGGACACCAGTAATACCCCCCGGTGAGCGGCGTGCTGATGCGGTACAACCCATCGACAATACCGTCTTCCAGGCCGCTCATGCGCCGCAGTTGCGCTTCGAACGCATCGAAGGAATGCCCAAACGCGAGGAACGTCAGCCCGGCCTGGCCGTTCTCGGCCCATGGCATGGAGCGGCGCACTACAAAGGCTTCGGGGCTGAAGCTTTCCTGGGCGGTACGTTTGGTGTGGGCGGACTCAGGCGCGTCGTCCAGTTCTTCGTTGTCGCCATGGCGGCGGCCGATGATGTGATCGCGTTCCTGGGCGGGCAACGCGGCGAAGCCATCCAGGTCGTGCTGCCACTGCTGGATCGCGGCGAAGCTGGCGCCGCTGTCGGTGGTCGCCGCTTCAACGGCGGCGTCGTCGTGGGGGTTTTCGGTGCCGTCTTCGTAATCGGTCAGGTCAAAGCCGGTCTTGTAGCGGAACCCCTCAAGTGACTGCACCAGGCGAAACCCTGGGGCCAGCGCCTTTTCGAACGCGCGACTGCGCAACAGCAATTCGCCGCGATCCACCCCGTGCAACCACACCCACAGGGCCTGTTGGGTCGACGGGTTATGGGCCCCCGGACCGCTGATTGCAGGGAAGGCACGCAAGCCGTCGACCTGTGCGCCCAAGGCCGTTACCAGCGGCTCACCGAAACCGACCACCGCCGACGCATCCACACGCTGTACCAACGCGTCCAGCGCAGCGGGCACGGCGGCCGGCGTCTGCACAGCAAAAAACAGATGGCGTGCCTGCAATGGCACCGGTGCGGCAAGAATGCCCGGCTGGTAGCGACTCATGTGAACTCCTTCAAGAAAGGCGCGCAGTCTATCCCGACGAGCGGTGCAGACGCACCTGTGTGTGCGGTAAAGCGCACAAGCCTTGCAAGATTGCCCGTTGTTGGGTGACTCTCTAGTCATGCTTTGTAACTATTCCAGGGGTAGCGACATGACCACCAGCAACCTGCTCGCCCGGCTGTTTCCCAACGCTGTGAGCGAGATTCCCGAGCAATATCGGCTCCAGGCACCGATTGAACAGCGCGAGTACCTGGTAGATGGCCAATTACAAACCTGGAACGGCCCCCTGGCCCAGGTCCAGAGCCCGGTGCAACTGGGTGATCAGCGCGTGGTGATCGGCAGCACGCCGCTGCTGGACGCCGACACCGCCCTCACCGCCCTTGACGCCGCCGTGCGCGCCTACGACCGCGGCCAGGGCGCATGGCCGACGATGCGCGTGGTCGAGCGCATCCAGCACGTCGAAGCGTTTTTGCGGCGTATGCGTGAACAGCGCGACGCCGTGGTCAAGCTGCTGATGTGGGAGATCGGCAAGAACCTCAAGGACTCGCAGAAGGAATTCGACCGTACCTGCGACTACATCACCGACACCATCAACGCCCTCAAGGAACTGGACCGCCGCAGCAGCCGCTTCGAGCTGGAACAGGACACCCTCGGGCAAATCCGCCGCGTGCCGCTGGGTGTTGCGTTGTGCATGGGCCCTTACAACTACCCGCTCAACGAGACGTTTACCACGTTGATCCCGGCGCTGATCATGGGCAACACCGTGGTGTTCAAACCGGCCAAGCTCGGCGTGTTGCTGATCCGCCCCTTGCTGGAGGCGTTCCGCGACAGCTTCCCGGCCGGGGTGATCAACGTGATCTACGGCAGCGGCCGCGAAACCGTCAGCGCGCTGATGGCCAGCGGCAAGATCGATATCTTTGCGTTTATCGGCACCAACAAGGCCGCCAGCGACCTGAAGAAGCTGCACCCAAAACCCCATCGCTTGCGTGCGGCCCTGGGCCTGGATGCAAAAAATCCCGGCATCGTCCTGCCCGAGGTCGACCTGGACAATGCCGTCAGCGAAGCGCTCACCGGCTCGCTGTCATTCAACGGCCAGCGCTGCACGGCGTTGAAAATCCTGTTTGTGCACGAGGACGTAGTCGCCCCTTTCATCGAAAAATTCAACGCCAAATTGGCGACACTCAAGCCCGGCATGCCGTGGGAAGGCGGTGTGTCGCTGACGCCGCTGCCGGAAGTGGGCAAGGTGGATTACCTCAACGGACTGGTGACCGATGCGCTGCAACAGGGCGCCAGGGTGGTGAACACCGATGGCGGCATCAGTCGCGGGTCGTTCTTCTACCCGGCCGTGCTGTACCCGGTTACCCCACAGATGCGCGTGTACCACGAAGAACAGTTCGGCCCAGTGGTGCCGATCGTGCCCTACCGCGACCTGGATACCGTCATCGAGTACGTGCTCGATTCGGACTTCGGTCAGCAACTGAGCCTTTTCGGCACCGACCCCGTGGCGGTCGGGCGACTGGTGGACACCTTCGCCAACCAGGTCGGTCGCATCAATATCAACGCCCAGTGCCAGCGCGGCCCGGACACCTTCCCTTTCAACGGCCGCAAGAACTCGGCCGAAGGCACGCTGTCTGTGCATGACGCCTTGCGTGTGTTCTCGATCCGCACCCTGGTGGCCACCAAGTTCCAGGAAAGCAACAAGGCGCTGGTCAGCGAGATCCTGCGCAACCGCGATTCAAGCTTCCTGACCACCGACTACATCTTCTAGAGGGACGCGAGCAGTTGATTAACCTGCATTTGCCGATGTTCGCCCGGCGCCTGTTGCGCCCGTTGCTCGACCCGTATCGCCGCTATCGCCATGCCAAGCTGATCCACGCCGTGCGCGTGTCCATCGGCTTGTTGGCGACGATCCTGCTGACCACCGGCATCAACCTGCCCCACGGCGAGTGGGCGTCGGTGACCATGCTGATCGTCATCGGCGGTTTGCAGCACCACGGCAACATCGGCAAAAAAGCCGTGGAACGCGCCTACGGCACCCTGATCGGCGCCAGCGTCGGCCTGCTGTTGGTGGTGCAACAAGCGTATTTCGGCCTGCCGTTGCTGACCTACCTGCTGATGTCGGTGGTGTGCGGGTTCTTTTCCTATCACGCCATCGGCAAGGGCGGCTACATCGCGCTGCTGTCGGCGATCACCGTGTTCATCGTTGCCGGGCACGGGGACAATCCCTTGTCGGACGGGTTGTGGCGTACCGTCGATATTCTCATCGGCATCGTGCTGGCCCTGGCGTTCTCCTTCGCCCTGCCGCTATATGCAGTGTACTCGTGGCGCTACAACCTGGCGGGCGCCTTGCGTGACTGCGCCGCCATTTACAGCCGCATCATCAATGGCCAGTCGGTCACCGATGACGAACACCTCAAACTGCTCAACCGCCTCAACGCGGCCATGGTGCAACTGCGCTCGTTGATGCCGTCGGTGTCCAAGGAAGTGCGCATCTCCATGACCGAACTGGACGCCATCCAGCGGCATTTGCGCATGTGCATCAGCACCTTGGAGATCCTTGGCAACACCCGTCCGGACCCGCGTGACGAACAGGCGACCGCGCGCATGCAGATGCTGCTGAAGGCCGAGCACCGGCAGATTCGTGTGCAGTTGGTGGGGATGGCGCGGGCGTTGAAGTCCGGGTTTACCGACAGGCTCGATCGGCAAACCACCCATGCCGTGGAGGGCGAGGGGTTGGCTGCGCCGGTGCAGAGTGCGTTGGATGGGTATCGGTTGTTGACGGTGCAACTGGCGGGGAATGTGGAGGGGATGCGGGGGCGGTTGGCGAAGAGTTCATCGCGCTGGAACATCTGAGGCTGATTAAAACAGGGTGGACCTAGAAAACCTTAATACCCTTGATTTCCAATACCAACATAAAAAGCGACATAGGCAAACTGACCGCGAAACACTCTTCTACCCAACTCCCCCCTGCACGGTTAGGCCGCACGGGCGGCGCGGCGGGCAAGGTTTATAAGGCGCTTGAGGGATAGTTTGAATCTACTGTCAGAAATGACAGTGGCGACGAGCGGTAAAACACCCCTCGCGTTCGGCAAGTAGGGCGCAAAGCTGAGCAATCGGCGACACCGCCTTTTTCTTACATTTTTTTCACGTTTTATTCACATCCCGAGACGTAGTGTGAAGCCTCATCCGTTACAAACGTTGCACATCAAGCCCGCCGCCCCAGCGGGCTTTTTTTTGGCTGACATTTAAGGTTCAGCGCGCCAGCTTGCTGACAGGAGCCAAGGCCTGTTCACGAATGGACCGTTGGGTCTCGAGCACCCTGGCCAGGGCGGTTTGCGCCTCGGGGCTTTGCTGGGGCACGCGAATCGCGGCCGAGACCAGCGTGATCAGCTTGGCCATCACCTCGGCGTCAGTGGCCGGGCGGCCCAGGCTCATGGAGTTCATCAGCAGGCGCAGTTCGGTGCCGGCCATTACGCCGGAAATCGCCTTGAGGGCAAATTGCAGGCGCACCCCCAGTTCGTTGCGTGGCAGTTCCGGCAGGGCCAGGGCGAAGGCTTCGAAGAAACGCTGGAATACCGGCTGGTAATGCACCTTGAGGTATTCCTGAATAAACGGCGAGGTGTCGCTGTACACCCGTCCGAGGAAACGGATGAACGAGCGCCCTTCCCCGCTTGCCGGATCGCTGCGTTCCAGGCCCATGGCCGGGGCGAACAGCACGCCCAGCAGCGTGTCGCAGTCCAGCGGGCCATCGGCCTCGGCTTCGCAGCGCGCGAGCAGCTCCAGACGCTGCTCGTTGAGCGGCTCCAGACGCTGCATCAGCAGGGTTTTCATCAGGGAATCCTTGTCCCCGAAGTGGTAGTTCACGGCGGCCAGGTTGACCTGGGCGCGTTCGGTAATCTGACGTAACAACACGGCGTCGTAGCCGTATTTGATGAAAAGAGCCTCTGTCGCATCCAGCAAGCGAGTCTTGGTAACGTTTGGAGCGCTGAGTTTCTTCGCGGCCATATGGGTTCCACGGCGGAAATATTGTTTTAAAAAATAATTTGATTTTTTATACCGGTGCAGCCCTGTGAAAGCAAGTAGTGACACTGCGCCATACTATTAAAAGTCCGTGTATTCGGGCCCGCCAAGGCGGTTCGCTGCTGTTGTGCGCCGCTCGATGCAGCGTTTCATGGAAGCGTTTCAAAAGGTAAAAACGCTCTACATCCATGGCTGGCGAAGCGCTGGGAACACGGTTAGTATTCAAACAATATTTTAAAAACAAGAAATAAAACCAGTCCGTAACGTGTGCCCGCCAGCTCGCTAACTTGTTACAAGGTTTTACCGCGAGCATGGGCAAGCGTCGAGACTGCAGGCGTAGTCCCGATGACAGATACCCGCGCGCACCCAGGCTTGATTTCCCTGCAAGGCATCGGCAAGCGTTATCAGCTGGCCGGGCAAGAACTGTCCATTCTCAATGATGTGTGCCTGTCCATCGCCCGCGGCGACAGCTGCGGCATTCTCGGCGCGTCGGGCTCGGGCAAAAGCACGCTGCTCAACATCCTCGGCCTGCTCGACCTGCCCAACTGCGGCAGGTACCACTTTGCCGGCCACGATATCTTCAACGCCAGCCCCGATGAACTGGCGGCCATCCGCAATCAGCAGATCGGTTTCGTGTTTCAAAGCTTCAACCTGTTACCGCGTCTGAGTGCCCTGGACAATGTCGCCCTGCCCCTGAGCTATCGCGGTGTGTCGCGGCATGAATCGGTGGAGCGGGCCCTGCGCGTGCTTGAACAGGTGGGTCTGGCCGAGCGCGCCCATCACCGTCCTGCCGACCTGTCCGGCGGCCAGCGCCAGCGTGTGGCGATCGCCCGCGCCCTGGTGGGCGAACCCTCGGTGATCCTCGCCGACGAACCCACCGGCAACCTCGACAGCAGCACGGCCCACGAGATCATGGACCTGTTGCTGGCGCTCAATCGCGAGCAACAGGTGACGCTGATCATCGTCACCCACGATCCGCAGATCGCCGAACGCCTGGGACGCAAGATCCTGGTGCGCAATGGCGTGGTGCATGAGGCCGAACGCCTATGAGCCTGCGGGTCGAACAGCGCGCGAGCCAGCTGCTGCATGAAGCCTTTATCAGCCTGCGCACGCTGGGCAAGCGCTCGGTGCTGGCGCTGCTGGGTATTGTGATCGGCAGTTCGTCGGTGGTGGCGCTGATCAATATCGGGCATAACGCAGCGGTCGATGCGGCGATGATTTTCAAGGACATGGGCACCGACACCCTGGTCGTCCAGTTTCCGCCCAAGGGCAGCAGCAACGTGCCGATGCGCGACCAGCTCGACCTGCAGGCAGTGCGCCAGGCGGTGCCGGGCATCGCGCATATCGGCGCCCTCACGCTGTTCAGCGGCCCCATTGTGTTTCATGGTCGCAGCGTGAATGCCAACTTTGTCGGCAGCACGCCCGACATCCAGCAGGCCATGCGGCTGGTGGTGCAACAGGGGCGCTTCCTGTCGAGCTTCGACGCCAACGAAACCTATGCCGTGATCGGCGACCAAGTGGCCCAGGCCCTCGGCGCGCCGGGCGACCCGGTGCAATTGGGCGACCGCGTGCGCATCAACGACTACCTGTTTCTGGTCGTGGGCATCCTGCGCAGCCAGCCGCGGGCCATGCTGATGCCGGTGCAGGCCAACGAGTCGCTGTTCATCCCCGCCCAAGGCATGCGCCGCCTCTATGCCACGCCGCAGATCGCCAATGTGATCATCCGCGCGGCGCCCGGCCAGGACATGGAGCACATCGCCAAAGCAGGCGCCGTCGCGTTGCAACACCAGCTCACCGACCACGATGTGGACATCCAGGTGCCGCAACAAATGATCGACGGCATGACCCGGCAAAGCCGCACGTTCGCCTACCTGTTGCTGGCCCTGGGCGCGATTTCCCTGGTGGGCGGCGGCGTAGGGGTGATGAACGTGATGCTGATGAATGTGTCGGAGCGCCGCCGCGAGATCGGTGTTCGCATGGCCCTGGGCGCGCGCCGACGTGATATCCGCAACCTGTTCCTGCTCGAAGCCGTAACCCTCACCGCCGTCGGTGCGCTGTGCGGCGCGGTGCTGGGCATGACTGCCGCGTGGCTGTATGCACGGTTGTCGGGCTGGGCCTTCGACCTGGCCACTGCCGCCCTGCCCCTGGGCGTGGGCAGCACCTTGTTGGTGGGTTTGTTCTTTGGTATCTACCCGGCGGTCGCGGCCTCGCGATTGCAGCCGGTGGAGGCCCTGCGCGATGAGTAAATGGCTCCTGTTGCTAGCGCTGGTCTGCCTGCCCGGCGTGGCGGCCGACGTGGTCATCCGGCCTTCGGCGCCGAGCAGCACCCGCAGCGTGTCGCTGAACGCCCAGACCACCGCCCTGACCCTGGGCGATGCGGTCTACCTGGGCCTGCGCAACAACCCGGCGATCCGCAGCGCGTACCTGCAACGGGTGGCGCAGAAGTTCGACCTGCGTGTGGCCGAAGACGTGTTCAACCCCAAGCTCACCCTCAACAGTTACTACCGTGGCAGCCGTGGCTCCCAGGACAGCGCGCGCAACGCCAACGTGGCGCCGTCCACCAGCCTGCTCGGCGAGTACGGCACGCGCTTGAGCATGGCCTGGACCCAGCAGTTGAACAACGCCGATCGCGCCGGCCGCTACCGCAGCGACGGTCTCGACCTGGCGATTATCCAGCCCTTGATGCGCGGCGCCGGCTGGGATGCCACCACCGCGCCGCTGCGCCTCTCGCGCCTCTCGGAGCAGGCCAATCGCCTGAACCTCAAGGCCACCGTGGCCCAGACTATCAGCCAGATCATCGCCACCTACCGCGAACTGCTGCGAGCCCAGGAGCAACTGATCATCGTCCAGGAAGCCCTCAAGCGCTCCAACACCTTGCTCGAGGTGAACAAAGCGTTGATCAGCGCCGGCCGCATGGCCGAGTTCGAAATCGTGCAGACCGAAGCCGACATCGCCACCCAGCAACTGGGCGTCGAAGAAGCGCAGAACCAGTTGGACACCAACCGCCTGTCGCTGCTGCGCCTGCTGGCCCTGGACCTGTCCACGCCGATCCGCGCCACCGAAGCCCTGGAGGCCAGGCCCATGCAGATCGACAAGCGCGAGGCGTTCAACCTGGCGCAAACCCAGCAACCGGAATACCTCGCCGCCCTGCTCGGCAGCCAACAGGCAGACCTCAACCTGGTGATCGCCAAGGACTCCGGACGCTGGCAAGTGGACCTGGTGGCCGGGGCGAACCAGGTACGCGATGCCTACAACAACGACACCGGCAGCAACAATAACCGCACCTGGGACAGCTACGCCGGGGTGCAGGTGCAGATCCCCATCGGCGACATCAGCACGCGCCAGGCCGAGGTGCGCGCGCGGGTCAATGTGGAGGACCAGCAGATCCGCATCACCGACGCCCGTCAGGCATTGGAGCGCAGCGTCAACGACGTGGTGCGCGACCTCAGTACGCGCTGGCGCCAGTACGAAATTTCCCAGCGCGCCGTGGCGTTGTCGCGGCGCAAGATCGAGATCGAACGGGAAAAACTCAGCGCCGGGCGCTCCACCAACTTCCAGGTGCTGAGTTTCGAGACCGACCTGCGCAATGCCGAGAACGCGCAGCTCAATGCGTTGATCGCTTATTTGAACGCCCAGACCCAGCTTGATCTGACCCTGGGCATGACGCTGGAAAGTTGGGAAATCGCCCTCAATGACTACTAATCGAAAACGCCTGCTGGGTGCTCTGTTGATCGCGGTACTGGTCGCCGCGGGATGGGCCCTGCGCAGCCCCGCAGAAAGCCCGGCCGGCAACGCCGAACAATGGCTGGCGGTCAAGCCCGACGCGCTGGTGCATCAGATTGGTCTGGTGGGCAAGATCGAGCCCGAGACCACCCTGATCCTCACCGCGCCGTTCGACGGCAATGTGCTGGCCAACCTGGTGGAGCAAGGCCAGCGCGTCGACGCCGGCCAGGTCCTGCTGCGCATGGACCCGGCCACGCTGGAGGTGCAATTGCGCGAGGCGCTGTCCGCCCAGCTCAAGGCTCGGCGCGCCGTGCAGGAGATGCAGGACTGGGACAGCAGCCCCGCCGTCAGCCGCGCCCGCCGCAGTTTGCGCACCGCCGAGATGACCGCGGGCAACACCCAACGCAAGCTCACCGAAAGCGACAATCTGTTCAAGCGCGGCATCATCCCGCGTAACGAACTTGATGACCTCAAGCAACAGGCCCAACAGCAACAGCTGGACCTGGCCGCCGCGCGCAGTGAACTGCAACAGGCCCTCGACCAGGGCAAGGGTGAGTACCGCCAGATCGCCGACATGGAACTGACCAACGCCACGGTGAAATACGAGGCCCTGCGCACCTTGCTTGAGGGGCGCGACGTCAAAGCGCCGTTCTCCGGCATCGTGGTGCCTGCACCCGGAAATAATTCACCGCAGGGTGGCGGCAACAATACGGCACCGATCCAGGCCGGCAGCAAGGTCAGCCAGGGCCAGGTGTTGTTTGGCCTGGCCAATATCGAACGGCTGAAAATCGTTGCCAGGGTCTCGGAACTGGACATCAACAGGTTGCATCAAGGTCAGGCGGTGGAGGTGCTGGGGGATGGCTTCGACGGCGAACGGCTGAGCGGTTCGGTCAGCGTGGTGAGCGGCCTGGCGATCGCCAGCGACAGCCAGGGCAGCGCGCAGTTTCCGGTCACCTTATCGATCCCCCAGCTCACGCCACAGCAGCTGCAACGGGTGCGGCTGGGGATGAGCGCACGGCTGACGATCGTCACGTACAACAATGCACAGGCGATGGTGATCCCGAGCGAGGCGATCCAGGCGGACGGGACGGTGGCGTTTCGCGAAGCGATGGATAAACCGGTGGAGCGGGTGAAAGTCACTACCGGCCAATCGACGGCGCAAGGGATTGAGGTGTTCGGCCTCAAGCCAGGGTTTGTGCGCGTAAAGTCATGACCTCCGCGATGAGCAGGCTTTTTGTGATGAACGAGCTTGTTGTGGTGAGCAGGCCTGTTGTGGTGAGCAGGCCTGTTGTGGTGGACAGGCTTTTTGTGGTGAGCGGGCTTGTCCCGCGCCGGGCTGCGAAGCGGCCCCAACAGCAAGCGCCGAGGTGTGCCTGATATACCCTGTTCGTCCCCTATAGGGGGCGCTTCGCACCCCAGCGCAGGGCAAGCCTGCTCACTACAACAGCCCTTCGCGGCTCTAGACCTGGGCGAGTTTCACGGCCAGGGCTTTGGCCTGCAGCGCCACATCAGTCACGGCGGTGCTCTCCCACCACATCCCGCGTAACGGCGGGCCCATCGCAAACAAACGCCGACTGACCTGCCCTTGGGCGTCCAGCACCGCGCCCGACGCATCCGCCGCAATCCCCAGCGCCAACGGCCCGGGCCTGATCAACCCGCGCTTGAGCAACTGCTGCGGCAATGGCCGGGCCACGCGGCGCCAGTCGTATTCGATACCGCTGGAGTTGATCAGCGCCGCACCCGACACCTGGCTCAATGCCTCCTCGCCGCGATGACGCACACGGATGATCACGCCTGTGTCCGAGGGCGCCAACCCTTTGAACGACGCCGCGCGAATGCGCAACCGCCCCTCTTCATGCAGCCGGGCCACCAGTTGCGCGCTCAACGGCGGCGAACGGTGGTGATGACTCTCCCACCACGGCCGCACATGCCGCACGAACTGGCGCTTTTCACGCTCGCTGGCCTGGCTCCACAACCGGCCGATATGCACACGCACCGTGTCCAGCGGCGCTTGCCAGTCGATACCCTGCGCCTGCGCCAGCCGGCATTGGCGACGCACTTCGCGCAGCAACTGGCGAGGGCTGCGCAGGCGGTGATCGGCGCCGAGAAAATCCTCCCAGCTCGGCGGTTGGCGGCGCACATGGGGCAGCAGGCCGTGGCGCGAAAACACCTCGATGGGCCCGCGATGCCCGGCCTGTTCCAGGGACACCACGGCATCGACCATGGTCAGCCCCGAGCCGATGATCAGCACCGTGGCGTGTGGGTCAAGCTGCGTCATGGCCTGCACATCCCACGGGTCGACGGCCGCCGCATTCAAACCGCTGGACTCGGTCTGCGGCGTACGGGCCGCCGGGAACATGCCCGTGGCCAATACCGCACAGGCACCGCGCAATTGCTCGCCGTTATCCAGGGTCAACCGCGTTTCAGCCGGTTCCACCTGCAGGTCCACCACCTCGGCGCGCACGTGCTCCACGGTGGACGCCGACAGTGCCTTGGCCTCGGCCAGCCGCTGTTGTGCGTAAAGGCCAAAAATACCGCGTGGCGGGAACAGCTCGCTGACGGGCACGTGCTGCTGGTCCGACTCCGGCCAGCCACCGGCGCCGATGTACTCGGTGAGCCACTGGGTCAGGTCATCGGCATTGTCCGGGTCGACGCTCATGCGCGCGGCGTTGCCGTTCAAGGTGTGGCCCAGTTCGACCGCGCTGTACGCCTCGCCACGGCCGAGTTCAGCGCGCGGTTCGATCACCAGCACGCGCCGCCGGCCCGGCAGGCGCAGCAGCTGCACCGCCAGCATCGTGCCGCTTAAGCCGCCACCGATGATCAGCACATCAGCGTTGCGGATGGATTCACTCATGCCCGTTCGCCCTTACTGTTTACCCAGGTAAATATCATGCAGATCGCCGCGCGCCAGCAGGTGCGCGGCGCTGCCGCTCAACGCGACGCGCCCAGTATCCAGCACATAACCGTAGGACGCATAGGTGAGCGCGACGTTGATGTTCTGTTCGGCGATCAGGAAGCTCACCTGCTGCTCGCGGTTGAGCTGCGCGATGATCTCGAAGATCTCCTGCACGATCATAGGCGCCAAACCCATGGACGGCTCGTCGAGCAGTACCAAAGTAGGACGGGTCATCAACGCACGGCCAATCGCGACCATCTGCTGCTCACCGCCCGAGGTGAGCCCCGCGCGGGTGTGGCGCTTGGTCTTGAGCCGCGGGAACCAGGCGTAGATGCGCTCCAGATCCTGCGCCATGTCCTTACGGCTCAAGCGCCGCACGAAGCCGCCGCTGCGCAGGTTGTCTTCCACGGTGAGTTGGCCGAACACATGACGGCCCTCCAGCACGTGCACCATGCCGTTGCGCACTCGCCGGCTGGGGTCGATACCGGCTAGGTCGGCGCCTTGGTATTCGATCACCCCCCGGCTGACCTCGGCGCGCTCGGCCCGCACCAGCCCGGAGATGGCTTTGAGGGTGGTGCTCTTGCCGGCGCCGTTGGCTCCGAGCAAGGCGACGATGGCGCCTTTGGGCACGCTCAGCGAAACCCCGGCAACGGCCAGGATCGCGCCGTCGTAGATCACTTCAATGTCGTTGACCGTCAGCAGCGACGGGCTGACGGACTCGCTGGCAGGCTGGCTCATGGCTTATTCATCCCCGGTGCAGGTGCGTGGCGTCAGGCCTTTTTCCTTGGCGAACGCGGCGGACTTCTCGTCGATCAGCGGGCGCAGCAAGGCGCGGTCGGCGGCGATCCAGTCGCTGATCAGCGTCCAGTTGGCCCCGTCCCACTGCTGCACCCGCGCCGAACCGCCGCCCTCATGGTCACGGCAGGACAGCTTGAGGTTCTGCATCAGGCCCAGGTAGCCCATGTCTTTAAGCCGCGCGTCGTCGATATTCAGATGTTCCAGGCCCCAGCGGCCTTCTTCACCATTGAGCGGACGTTTGCCGAACCGGGCCTGGGCGGTGCGGATCGCTTCGACGGCCACGGCGGCATTCACCAGGCCGGAGTTGTAGTACACGCTGCCGAAATTCTTCAGGTCTTTGAGGTCGCTGTGGCCCTTGTCGAGCACGTGTTGCTTGAGGCGCCTGTGGATCTCGAAATCGGTCCCGGCCGGGTATGGCGTGAGCGCCAGGTAACCCTTGGCGGCGGCGCCGGCGGGCAGCACGTCTTCACTGGAGCTGGCCCAGATATCGCCGATGATGTGGTCCACCGGGAAGCCAAAGCGCGCGGCGGTCTTCACCGCAACTGGGGTCGACACGCCCCAGGTCCGCAGGAACACCCAGTCCGGGTTGGCCTGGCGCACCTGCCTCCATTGCGCCGATTGTTCGTTGCCGGGGTCGGCCACCGGGATCTGGATATTTTCAAAACCGTACTTCTCGGCCAGCAACTTCATCGGGCCGAGGGTTTCGCGACCGTAGGCCGAGTCGTGGTAAACCGTGGCGATCTTCTTGCCCTTGAGCTTATCGAAGCCGCCTTCGCGCCCGGCGATGTAGTTCACCAGGCTGGACGCCTCGCTGTAGAACGTCAGCATCACCGGGAAGTTATAGGGGAACACTGTGCCGTCGGTGGCCTCGGTGCGCCCGTAACCCAGGGTGATCAGCGGGATCTTGTCCACCTCGGCGCGCTCGCTCAGCGCATAGGCCGCCGGTGCGCCGTTGGGTTGGTACACCGCGACCGGCGCGCCATCCAGGCCGTTTTTGAAACGCTCATAGCACTCGATGCCCTTCTCCGCGGTCCATTCGGTCTCGCACTCCTGCCACACCAGCTTCACGCCGTTGATGCCGCCTTCGACCTCGTTGATATAGCGCAGGTAATCGATCATCCCGGCCCACACCTGCACGCCGCTGGAGGCATAAGCGCCGACGCGGTAGGTGGCCAGGGGGAAGAATTGCTGGTCGGCGGCGGCGATGGCCTGGGGCACGGCACCGGCGAGGGTGGCGAGCGCCAACGTGGCGCCGACCAGGGAACGTTTCAAGGATGCACGCATGGGAGTTCTCTTAGTCAGTCAGAAACGGAGCGGCCAGTGACGCAGCCGATGGCGAAGGTTGTGCAGCAGGCGAATCAGGCCCTCGGGTTCCTTGATCAGGAACACGATGATCAGCACGCCAAAGATGATTTTCTGCAGGTTCTGCAACTGCCCTGCGTCCACCGAACCGCCAAACAGGGCTTGCCCCGCGTGGCTGAGAAAAATCGGCAGCAGGCTGATGAACGCGGCGCCGACGAAGTTGCCGGCGATGCTGCCCATGCCACCGATAATGATGATGAACAGGATCTGGAACGAGCGGTTGATATCGAAGCTGCTGGCGCTGGCCGTGCCCAGGTAGGCAAAGGCCCACAGCGCACCGGCGATGCCGAGGTAGAACGAGCTGACCGCAAACGCCAGCCGTTTGTAGCGCGCCACCGGAATACCAACCACGGCTGCGGCGGTGTCCATGTCGCGGATCGCCATCCAGTTGCGCCCCACCTGGCTGCGCACCAGGTTGAGGGCGGTCCAGGTCAACAGCAGCACCGTGACCAGGGTCAGCAGGTAGCGGCCCAGCGGCGTGTTGAGGTCATGGCCGAACAGCGCCAGTTTCGGCGCGGAAATGGTGCCCGACGAGCCGTAGTTGTAGAACCACGCAAACTTGACGAACAGCCACTCCAGAAAGAACTGCGCGGCCAGGGTGGTGACCATCAGGTAGAAGCCCTTGATCCGCGAACTGGGCAGGCCAAACAGCAGGCCCACCAGTGCGCTGATCACCCCGCCGCCGAGCAACGCAACCGGCAAGCCCAGCTCGGGCAGGCGCAGCAGAAAGCCATAGGTGGCGAACGCACCCACCGCCATAAAGCCCGCCGCGCCCACCGAGGTTTGCCCGGTGTAGCCGGTCAGCACATTCAGGCCCAGCCCCGCCAGGGACAGCACCAAAAACGGGATCAGAATCGCATTGAGCCAATAGTCATTGCCCCACAGCGGCACGACGACAAAGGCCAGCGCCAACAGGCCGAGCAGGCCCCATGGCAGGCGCCGTTGAATCAGCACCAACGGCGCGGTTTCTTGAACGACAGGACTCGACATGGTTTCAGACTCGCTCAATGGCACGTTCGCCGAACAGGCCGGCGGGGCGGATATACAGGAAGGCCAACGCCAGTACGTAGGCGAACCACGGCGTGATACCGCCGCCGATCAGCGGGCCGATGTACACCTCGGCGAGGTTCTCCGCCGCGCCCACAATCAGCCCGCCGACGATGGCCCCGCCAATCGAGGTAAAGCCGCCGATGATCAACACCGGCAAGGCCTTGAGCACCACCAGCGACAGCGAAAACTGCACGCCCTGGCGCGCGCCCCACAGCAGCCCGGCCACCAGCCCGACCATGCCGGCCACTGCCCAGACGATCTGCCAGATGCGGTTGAGGTTGATGCCGATGGACAGCGCCGCCGTGGTGTCATCCGCCACCGCGCGCAACGACACGCCGATGCGGGTTTTGTTGAACAGCAGCGCGAGCACCGTCACCAGCACCACCGCGACAACGGCGGCCATCAGGTCGAACTGGCTGAGCATCAGCGGCCCGACAAACAGCGGTATGTCGTCAATGCCCAGGTCCAGCGCACGGACCTGCGAGCCCATCAAACCCTGGGCCAGGCCTTCGACAATGAACGACAGACCCAAGGTGGCCATGAACAAGGTGATCTGCGAACGGTTCACCAGTGGGCGCAGCACCAACCGCTCAATCAGCCAGGCACCGGCGATCATCACCAGCACCGTCAGCAGCAGCGCCAGGGCAAACGGTACGCCTTGATCGTGCAGGCTGACGAAGGTCAGCGCGGCAAACAACAGCATCGCGCCCTGGGCAAAATTGAACACGCCGCTGGCCTTGTAGATCAGCACGAAGCCGATGGCGACCAGGGAGTACATAGTCCCGGCAAGCAACCCGCCGAGCAGGGTTTCGAAGAAGAACGTCATCAGTGCACCGCTCCCAGATACGCCGCGATCACTTCGGGGTTGGCCTGTACTTCTGCCGGGGTGCCATCGCCGACCTTGCGCCCGTAGTCGAGCACTACCACATGGTCCGACAGGCCCATCACCACGCCCATGTCGTGTTCGATCAACACCACGGTGGTGCCCAGGTCGCGATTGACGTCGGCGACGAAGCGCGCCATGTCCTGTTTCTCTTCGGCGTTCATCCCGGCCATCGGCTCGTCGAGCAGCAACAGGCTGGGCCCGGCGATCAGCGCGCGGCCCAACTCCACGCGCTTTTGCAGGCCATAGGACAAATTGCCCACGGGCACATCGCGATGGGCTTGCAGGTGCAGAAATTCGAGGATGCCCTGGGCACGTCGGCGAAATGCCTCGGCTTCACGCCGTGCGCGCGGCAAGCCCAGGGCCTCTTCGATAAAGGTGGTGCGCATATGCCGCGACAGACCGGTGAGGAGGTTGTCGAGCACGCTCATTTTTTTGAACAGCGCGTTGTTCTGGAAGGTGCGGCCAATGCCACGCCGCGCGGCGCCCAAAGGGTCGATGCGATGCAAGTGCTGGTCTTCAAACACGATCTCACCGGCGTCAAAACGATAGACGCCGTTGAGGACATTGAGCAGCGAGCTTTTACCGGCGCCGTTGGGCCCGATCAGCGCGCAGATCTCGCCGCGGCGCACCTCGAAGGACAACGCATGGATGGCCTTGACGCCTTTGAACGACAGGGAGATATCCCGCACCTGGAGAATGGCCTGGCTCATGCGATGTCCCGTTTGAGTTCGGCCAACCAGGTCGGCTCGGCAGTGGTCTTGAGCGGCTGCCAGATAAAAGTCAGGCGCTGAAAACCCAACAGGGTGCGCACGCGGTGCTTGATCAACCGGCGCAGGCCGCCTTGCGGCTCGGCGATCGCCCAGTCGCACAGGCGTCGGCGCCAGGTCCCCTGGGGCGCGAGGCGGCTTTCGATGTCGTCGGCCAGGTGCTGCAGGCGCTCGGGCGAGAACAGCAAACCGGTGGGCGCCACTTCGCTGCGGTCACGCCGCGCCGAGGCCAGGTTCTCTGGAAAGGCCAGGCCGTTGCCGCTGCTTAGCCATTGCTCCAGCACCACGGCAAGCCCCCCTTCCCAGCCGGTGCCCTCCTCGCTCCACAACACGGCGTCAGCAGCCGGCTGCCGCCAGCGCTGCAGATGCTGCGCCGGGTCGACCGGACCCAGCAGTTGCGCGAAGTCCAACCGCTGGGTGAAGGTCCAATCACGCTGGCGACCCTGGACGTAGGCGTGGCTGGGATGAATGCGCCACAGTTGTTGCTCCAGCGCCTGCGGATCGAGATGATCGGCCAGCGTCAGCACCTGCGCACCGATGGACTGGGCCGCCAACGCCAGCAACAGCAGGTTCGGCTCAAGGGCGCCGCTGAGCACCAGGCGGGACTGTTCACTGAACCCTTGCTGGCGCAAACCAGCGGCCAGGCGTTCGACGTCACGCAAGGTGTCGATCCAGCGCCAGGCGTACCACTGGCCCTGGCGCTTGTGGCGCAGGGCGATGTGCAGGGGCGTGAGTTGCGCCCACTGGCGCAGGTGTGCCAGAAGGGCCGTTGGTTCGTGCAGGCTCATAGAGTGAGGCTCCTGGTGAGAGATGCGCCTGACAGGTCGCGGTAGCCGGCGCCGGGGTGGTTGCCGGCCAAGCGCGCGCCGTCGCCAAACAATTTCTCGCGCAAGGTGCCCTGGGCGTATTCGGTCTTGTACACACCGCGCTTTTGCAGCTCCGGCACCAGCCACTCCACGGCGTCGATAAAGGTTTCGTGGGTCAGCGCATAGGCCAGGTTGAAACCGTCCACGTCGGTTTCCTCCGCCCACTCCTGCAACAGGTCGGCGACGGTCTGCGGGCCGCCGACGAACAGCGGGCCAAAACCGCCGATACCCACCCAGTCGGCCAGTTCGCTCGGCGTCCAGACCTTGTTCGGGTCCGCCGTGGAGAAGGCCTCCACCGCTGACTGAATCGCGTTGGTGTGCACGTGTTTAAGCGGCTCGTTGGGCTTGAACTGGCTGAAGTCGATGCCGGTCCAGCCGGAGATCAGCGCCATCGCCCCTTCGTAGCTGACGTAGGACTTGTAGTCGTCGAACTTGGCCTTGGCCTTGGCGTCGGTCTCGTCGACGATCACCGTCTGCAGATTGAAGATCAGAATTTTCTTCGGATCACGCCCGGCCTCGGCGGCACGGCGGCGGATATCGGCGACGGTCTTTTTCAGCAGCACCTTGGACGGCGCGGCGACAAACACGCACTCGGCCTGCTCGGCGGCGAACTGTTTGCCGCGGCTGGAGGCCCCAGCCTGATACAGCACCGGCGTGCGTTGCGGGGACGGCTCGCACAGATGAATGCCGGGCACCTGGAAGTGTTTGCCGACGTGACGGATCTCGTGGATTTTGCTCGGGTCGCTGAACACCCGACGCTCGCGGTCACGCAGCACTGCGCCCTCCTCCCAACTGCCTTCCCAGAGTTTGTAGCAAACCTCCAGGTATTCCTCGGCATAGTCATAGCGCGCGTCATGTTCGGTCTGGGCCTTCTGCCCGAGGTTCTTGGCGCCGCTTTCCAGATAGGACGTCACGATGTTCCAGCCGATGCGGCCCTTGGTCAGGTGGTCCAGGGTCGAAAGACGGCGGGCAAACGGGTACGGGTGCTCGAAGGACAATGACGCCGTGAGGCCAAACCCCAGGTGCTCGGTGACCAGTGCCATCGGCGCGATCAACGACAGCGGGTCGTTGACCGGCACCTGGGTGGCTTGGCGAATCGCCGCGTCACCGTTGCCGTTGTACACGTCGTAGATGCCCAGCACGTCGGCGATGAACAGGCCGTCGAACTTGCCGCGCTCAAGGATTTTGGCCAGGTCGGTCCAGTAGTCGAGGTCTTTGTACTGCCACGAACGGTCACGCGGGTGTGCCCACAGGCCGGGCGATTGGTGGCCCACGCAGTTCATGTCGAAGGCGTTCAAGCGGATTTCACGGGGCATCACAACACTCCGTTGAGGTGGTAGTTGCCGACGACCTGGTATTTCCAGCGCAAGGGGTCATCCAGGGTTGATGGCAACGTCGTGCGTTGGCCGGTGAGTTCGAATTCAGCATTGCTGGTGGCAATCAGGGCTTCGGCGGCGGCGATTTGCGCCTCGGTGGCGGCCACCGGGCTCGGATGGCTGGCGGCGCGTTCAAGCAAGGCGGCGGCGACGTCGACGCGGATCTGCAAGTCGCCGAAACGGCTGATGACGTAGGGGTCGTCGCTGTGTTCGACATGGCGACGGGTGCTGTCCAGCAGTTGGCGGGCGAGGGTCAGTGCGGTCATGGTCAGGTCCTCAGTTCCAGGCGTGGCGCGCAGGTTTAACGCCGTTGAGCACGAAGTTGCCGATCAGGTGGTATTTCCAGCGGGCCGGGTCGTGCAGGGTGTGGGTGCGTGCGTTGCGCCAGAAGCGGTCGAGGTTGTGCTTGGACGTGACCGAACGGGTGCCGGCCAGTTCGAACAGCTTGCTGCTGGCGAGCAAGGCGGTTTCGGCCGAGAGCACTTTGGCCTGAGCCACCACCAGCGAGGCGTTGGCCACGGTGTCTTCATTGGGTTGCGCCAGAGCCTGGTCCACCGCGATGCCGGCCTTGGCCAGGATCGCCTCGGTGCCGTGCACGCGCCACTCCAGGTCGCCGATGGCGGCAATGGTGAACGGGTCTTGCCAGCCGTGCTCCTGCTGACTGTCGATCCACGGCCGTGCCTGGCGGGCGTAGATCTTGGCCTGTTCAAGTGCGCCCAAGGCGATGCCGGTGTCGACCGCCGCCTGAATGATCTGCGAAATCGGGCCATCGGCGGTGGGCTGGTCAAACGCCAGATGGGCGGGGATCACCGCGCTCAACGGCACGCTCACCCCGTCGAGGATCACGCCACCGCTGGCGGTGGTGCGTTGGCCGAAACCGTCCCAGTTGTCGATCACTGTGAGGCCAGGTGCATCACGTTCGACGAAGCCGATAAACGCCTGGCCCTGCTCGTTGTTTCCTACGGTGGGCACGATGTGGGCGAACAACGCGCCGGTGCAGTAGAACTTTTCGCCGTGGATGTACGCCCTGTCGCCGTCAAACCGAATCTGGGTATCAAAGGTCCCGGCGTTTTTGCTGTTGGCCTCGGAGAAAGCGTTGCCGAAACGGTAGCCCGCCAGCACCTTGTCGAAGTAATAGCGCTTTTGGGCCTCGGTGCCGGTTTGCAACAGGATATCCACCACACCGAGGTGATTCTGCGGAATCTGCCCCAGGGACGGGTCGGCGGCGGAGATCAACTTGATCACCTCGGCCACGGTTACATAGGACACACCGGCGCCGCCATAGGCCTTGGGTACGGTGATACCCCACAGGCCGCTGGCGGAAAACTCATCGAGTTCGGCCACCGGCAGGCGTCGCTCGCGGTCGCGCGCGCTGGCGTCGACGGCAAAGCGCGCGGCCAGCCGGGTGGCGACCTCGATGGCTTGCGCGTCAGAGCGGATGAGATGGGCAGGGTGTTGAGGGTGGGCTGACATGGGCCGACTCCAGGCTCCGAGGGAATACCTGGGTGATTGCAGGAGTCGTGCCTGAACTTAATCATCAATAAAATCAGCGGGTTGCTGGTCAATCGGCGGCGCCGAGCGCGGCTCAAACCAGCAAACTGTGCATCCACTGTTGCCTGGCGGACAGTTAAAGCACCACGTTGCGAACGAAGCGCACGGCCACCTCACCTTCATTGCGATAGCCATGGACCTGGCGGCTGGCAAACATGAAAAACTCACCCGCGGCGACCCGGTTTTCTTCATTCCCCACCAGCAGCGTCAGGCAACCTTCGAACACAAACACCTGCACGCTCCAGCCTTCCGGGTCGGGGTCCGGGCTGTAACAATCGCCCGGCTCCAGGCGCATCTCCCACAACTCGACTTCACGGCGCGCAGTGGCTTTGGCCAGCAGCACGGCTTTACTGCCGGGGATCTCGCCGGCCCAGGCCAGCTCGTTGATACGGCTGTGGTCGGGCGCATCCGGCGCCTGGATCAGGTCGCTGAAGGCCACCTCCAGCGCTTCGGCCACGCGGTCGAGGGTCGACAGGCTGACGTTTTTCTCGCCGGCTTCGATGGCCACCAGCATGCGCCGGCTCACCCCGGACTTTTCCGAAAGCGCGGTCTGGCTCAGGTCGGCGGCGTGGCGCAGGCGACGCACGTTCTGGCTGACGTGTTGCAGGACCGAAGCCCGGTGTGGATTTTCTTTGTGCACTATATTGCTCAGTGGGTGGGTGTGCGCAGTATACTGCCCAGCGTGCGGCGCATTGTGCGGTCCGTGCCTTTCCCTTGCAAGACCAGAGCCGCCATGACCAGCCCGACCTCCTCTTCGCGTTTTAACCGCTTCAGTAAAGCCGAATGCATTCTGGTGTTCATCACCATGATCTGGGGCGGCACGTTTTTGCTGGTACAGCACGCCATGACCGTGAGCGGGCCGATGTTTTTCGTGGGTCTGCGTTTTGCCGCAGCGGCGATTGTGGTCGGCTTCTTTTCTTTGCGTACGCTGCGCGATCTGACCTTGTTTGAATTGAAGGCGGGGGTGTTTATCGGCGTGGCGATCATGTTTGGCTACGGCTTGCAGACCATTGGCCTGCAAACGATCCTAAGCAGCCAGTCGGCGTTTATCACCGCGCTGTATGTGCCGTTTGTGCCGTTGCTGCAATGGCTGGTACTGGGCCGTCGTCCGGGCCTGATGCCCAGCATCGGCATCATGCTGGCGTTTGCCGGGTTGATGCTGTTGACCGGGCCGGCGGGGGCCTCGCTGAATTTCAGCCCTGGTGAAATCGCCACCCTGATCGGCGCCATCGCGATTGCCGCCGAAATCATCCTGATAAGCGCCTTTGCCGGGCAGGTGGATGTGCGTCGGGTCACCGTGGTGCAACTGGCCACCGCTTCGCTGTTGTCGTTTTTGATGGTGGTACCGATGGGCGAGGCGCTGCCGGGGTTTTCGTGGTTGCTGCTGTTCAGCGCGATGGGCCTGGGCTTGACCAGCGCGGTGATCCAGGTGGCGATGAACTGGGCGCAGCAAAGTGTCTCGCCGACCCGCGCCACCTTGATTTATGCCGGCGAGCCGGTGTGGGCCGGGGTCGTTGGGCGAATCGCCGGGGAGCGCTTCCCGCCGATTGCGATGCTGGGGGCGGCCTTGATCGTGATGGCGGTGATTGTGAGTGAGATGAAGAGGAGCAGCTCGGAAGCTGGCGATGCGCAAGACGTTGTGGAGCCGAAGAATCTGGGGTGATAGGTTGAGTTGCGCGCTGCAAGCCATATACGCTCGGTCGGGAGCTTGCAGCGTATAACTTGTAGCTGCTTTCTACTGCCTCCGTAGGATCCTGCCACATCTTGCCGTTTGGTGATCGAGAAAGCGGCACGTATGATGCATCCCAAACTCCCGCAGATTAGAAGCCTATGTCCCTGATAGTTCTACTGCTTCTGCCGTTCATTGGCAGCTGTCTGGCGGCCTTGCTGCCGCACAACGCACGTAACACCGAATCCCTGCTGGCCGGCCTTGTCGCCCTGGTCGGGACCGTTCAAGTTGCCCTGCTCTACCCCCAGATCGCCTACGGTGGCGTGATCCGCGAAGAATTCACGTGGCTGCCCAGCCTCGGCCTTAACTTCGTGTTGCGCATGGATGGCTTCGCCTGGCTGTTCTCGATGCTGGTGCTCGGCATCGGCGCGCTGGTATCGCTGTATGCGCGCTACTACATGTCACCGGACGACCCGGTGCCGCGATTCTTCGCGTTTTTCCTGGCCTTTATGGGCGCCATGCTCGGTCTGGTGATCTCCGGCAACCTGGTCCAGATCGTGTTTTTCTGGGAACTGACCAGCCTGTTCTCGTTCCTGTTGATCGGCTATTGGCATCACCGCTCCGACGCACGACGCGGTGCCTACATGGCGTTGATGGTCACCGGCGCGGGCGGTCTGTGCCTGCTGGCCGGGGTGATGCTGCTGGGGCATATCGTCGGCAGCTATGACCTGGACCAGGTGCTGGCGGCGGGCGCGCAGATCCGCGCGCATTCGCTGTATCCGGTAATGCTCGTGCTGGTGCTGATTGGCGCCTTGAGCAAAAGCGCGCAGTTCCCGTTCCACTTCTGGCTGCCTCACGCCATGGCGGCACCCACCCCGGTTTCGGCCTATCTGCACTCGGCGACGATGGTGAAGGCCGGCGTGTTCCTGCTGGCCCGCCTGTGGCCGTCGCTGTCGGGCAGCGAAGAATGGTTTTGGATCGTCGGCGGTGCCGGCGCGCTCACCCTCCTCCTCGGCGCTTATTGCGCCATGTTCCAGAACGACCTCAAAGGCCTGCTGGCCTACTCCACCATCAGCCACCTCGGGCTGATCACATTGCTGTTGGGGCTCAACAGCCCGCTGGCCGCTGTCGCGGCGGTGTTCCATATCCTCAACCATGCCACCTTCAAGGCCTCGCTGTTCATGGCGGCGGGCATCATCGACCACGAAAGCGGCACTCGGGATATCCGCAAGCTCAGCGGCCTGGTCAAGCTGATCCCGTTTACCGCAACCCTGGCCATGGTGGCCAGTGCGTCGATGGCCGGCGTGCCATTGCTCAATGGTTTCCTGTCCAAAGAGATGTTCTTCGCCGAAACCGTGTTTATCTCGGCAACCCAGTGGGTGGAAATCGCCCTGCCGATGATTGCAACCATCGCCGGCACCTTCAGCGTGGCGTACGCCCTGCGTTTTACCGTCGATGTGTTCTTCGGCCCGCCTGCCACCGACCTGCCCCACACGCCTCACGAACCGCCACGCTGGATGCGCGCGCCGGTTGAGTTGCTGGTGTTCACCTGCCTGTTGGTGGGGATATTCCCGGCCCAGGTAGTCGGCTCGATCCTCGCTGCCGCCGCCCTGCCCGTGGTGGGCGGTGTACTGCCCGAGTACAGCCTGGCGATCTGGCACGGCTGGAACGCACCGATGATCATGAGCCTGGTGGCCATGACCGGCGGCGTGGTGCTCTACCTGATGCTGCGCAAACAGCTTAAGCGCGGGCGCTTCAAGTACCCGCCGGTCATCAGCTACTTCAACGGCAAGCGCATGTTCGAGCGCAGCCTGGTGGTGATGATGCGCGGGGTGCGCAAGATCGAGAAACGCATCAGCACCAAGCGCCTGCAAACCCAATTGTTCCTGCTGGTACTGGTGGCGGTGGTCGGGGCCACGGTGCCGATGCTCAACAGTGGCCTCAGTTGGGGCGACCGCCCGAAAATTCCGGGTTCCATCGTCTTCGTCACCCTATGGCTGCTGGCGATCGCATGCGCCCTGGGCGCCGCCTGGCAGGCCAAATATCACCGGCTGGCGGCCCTGACCATGGTCAGCGTGTGCGGCCTGATGACCTGCGTCACCTTCGTCTGGTTCTCGGCGCCGGACCTGGCGTTGACGCAATTGGTGGTCGAGGTGGTGACCACCGTGCTGATCCTGCTCGGCCTGCGCTGGCTGCCTCGGCGGATCGAGGAGGTGTCGCCACTGCCCGGTTCGCTGCGCAAGGCGCGCATTCGCCGCCTGCGCGACTTCCTGCTGTCCACCGTGGTGGGCGGCGGCATGGCGCTGCTGTCCTACGCGATGCTGACGCGCCAGACGCCCAACGACATCTCGTCGTTCTACTTGAGCCGTGCCCTGCCCGAAGGCGGCGGCAGCAATGTGGTGAACGTGATGCTGGTGGACTTCCGCGGTTTCGACACGCTGGGCGAGATCACCGTGCTCGGCGCGGTGGCGCTCACCGTGTATGCCCTGCTGCGGCGCTTCCGCCCGTCCAAGGAAAGCATGCAACTGCCCGCGCAACAGCGCCAACTGGCACCGGACGTGGCCACTGATCTGGTCAACCCGCGCCAGGCCAGCGACACCGCCCTGGGCTTCATGATGGTGCCGGCGGTTCTGGTACGCCTGCTGCTACCGATCGCGCTGGTGGTGTCGTTCTACCTGTTCATGCGCGGCCACAATCAACCGGGCGGCGGTTTTGTCGCCGGGTTGGTGATGTCGGTGGCGTTCATCCTGCAATACATGGTGGCCGGTACGCAGTGGGTCGAAGCGCAGATGAGCCTGCGGCCGATGCGCTGGATGGGCTTCGGCCTGCTGTCGGCGACCCTGACCGGGCTCGGCGCACTGTTTGTCGGGTACCCGTTCCTCACCACCCACACCTGGCATTTCAGCCTGCCGGTGCTCGGGGATATTCATGTCGCCAGCGCGTTGTTCTTCGACGTCGGCGTGTACGCGATGGTAGTCGGTTCAACCCTGCTGATGCTCACCGCCCTGGGCCACCAATCGGTGCGCGCGCACAAACCGAGCAATCAGACCAAAGTCGTCGCCGTAACGGAAGGAGCCGCCTGATGGAAGAAGTCATCGCAATTGCCATTGGGGTCCTGGCGGCCTCCGGCGTCTGGTTGATCCTGCGCCCACGGACATTCCAGGTGGTGATGGGCCTGTGCCTGTTGTCGTATGGGGTCAACCTGTTCATTTTCAGTATGGGCAGCCTGTTTATCGGCAAGGAGCCGATCATTAAGGACGGCGTGCCGCAGGACCTGCTCAACTACACCGACCCGTTGCCCCAGGCGCTGGTACTCACGGCCATCGTGATCAGCTTCGCCATGACCGCATTATTCCTGGTGGTGCTGCTGGCGTCCCGCGGACTGACCGGCACGGACCACGTGGACGGCCGGGAGCCCAAGGAATGAATTGGGTCAACCAACTGATCGTCGCCCCGATCCTGCTGCCCCTGCTCACCGCCGGGCTGATGTTGATGCTCGGCGAAAAGCGTCGCCCGCTCAAAGCCAAGATCAATCTGTTCTCCAGCCTGATCGGCCTGGGCATCGCGGTGTTGCTGCTGTACTGGACGCAACAAGGCGGCCCGGGCTCCGTCGGCGTGTACCTACCGGGCAACTGGCAGGTGCCGTTCGGCATTGTGCTGGTGGTGGACCAGCTGTCGGCGCTGATGCTGGTGCTGACCGGGATCATCGGCGTGAGTGCGCTGCTGTTCGCCATGGCCCGCTGGGACCGGGCCGGCACCAGCTTCCATGCGTTGTTTCAGGTGCAGATGATGGGCCTGTACGGCGCCTTCCTCACCGCCGACCTGTTCAACCTGTTCGTGTTTTTCGAGGTGCTGCTCGCGGCCTCCTACGGCTTGATGCTGCACGGCTCGGGCCGCGCGCGGGTGTCGTCGGGGCTGCATTACATCGCGATCAACCTGCTGGCCTCGTCGCTGTTCCTGATTGGCGCGGCGATGGTCTATGGCGTCACCGGTACGCTGAACTTCGCCGACCTGGCGCTGAAGATCCCGTTAGTCCCCGAAGCTGACCGCGGCCTGCTGCATGCCGGCGCGGCCATCCTGGCCACCGCCTTCCTGGCCAAGGCCGGCATGTGGCCACTGAACTTCTGGCTGGCCCCTGCCTATTCCTCGGCCAGTGCGCCGGTGGCGGCGATGTTTGCGATCATGACCAAAGTCGGCGTGTACACCGTGCTGCGCCTGTGGACCTTGCTGTTCTCCGGTCAGGCCGGCGCGTCGGCGTTGTTTGGCGGCGACTGGCTGGTGTACGGCGGCATGGCCACCATCGTCTGCGCGGGGCTGGCGATGCTGGCGGCGCAGCGGCTCGAGCGGATGGCCAGCCTGAGCATTCTGGTGTCGGCCGGGATCCTGCTGTCGGCGGTGGGTTTTGCCCAGCCGAGCCTGACCGCTGGAGCGCTGTTCTATCTGGTCAGCTCGACGCTGGCGTTGAGTGCGCTATTCCTGCTGGCCGAGCTGATCGAGCGTTCGCGCTCGGCCAATGACCTGCCGCTGGATGAGGAAATCGATGCGCTGCCCAAAGCCATGGAGTCCCTGCATCCGCGCCCTGGGGTGAACCTGGATGACGAGCAGAAAGCCGTGATCGGCCAGGTGATTCCGTGGACCATGGCCTTCCTTGGCTTGAGCTTTGTCGCCTGCGCGCTGCTGATCATTGGTATGCCGCCATTGTCCGGATTTATCGGCAAGCTCAGCCTGTTGAGCGCGCTGGTCAACCCATTGGGCCTGGGCAGCGGCCTGGAAGGCCCGATTCGCCCTGCGGCATGGGGCCTGATGGCATTGCTGATCCTGTCCGGCCTGGCCTCGTTGATCGCTTTCGCCCGCCTGGGCATCCAGCGCTTCTGGACCCCAGAGGAGCGCCCATCGCCGTTGCTGCGCCGCTACGAGTGCGTGCCGATCTTCTTCCTGCTGGGCCTGAGCATTCTGCTGACCTTCAAGGCCGAACCGTTGATGCGCTACACCCAGGCCACCGCCGACAGCCTGAACAACCCGGAGCGTTACGTGATGGCCGTAATGGCCACGCGACCGGTGCCGAGCCCTGAAGCCAAGACCGCCGCCATGGAGGTACAGCCATGAACCGCCTGCTCCCTGCTCCGTGGCTATCGCTGGCCCTGTGGGTGCTGTGGCTGGTGCTCAACCTGTCGGTCAGCCCCGGCAACCTGCTGCTCGGCGCCTTAATGGGTGTTCTTGCGCCGCTGCTGATGGCGCCGCTGCGTCCGCTGCCGATCCGCATCCGCCGCCCCGGCATGATCATCCGCCTGTTCTTGTTGGTCGGTCGCGATGTGATCATCTCCAACCTGCAAGTGGCCTGGGGCGTGCTCACCTGCGGCTCGCGGCCACCGCGCTCGCGCTTTATCAAGATCCCCCTAGACCTGCGTGACGCCAACGGTCTGGCAGCCCTGTCGATGATCACCACCGTGGTGCCCGGCACCATCTGGTCGGAACTGGCCCTGGACCGCAGCATCCTGCTGTTGCACGTCTTCGATCTGGAGGACGAAGCGGCCTTCATCGCCCATTTCAAAAGCGCCTACGAACGGCCTCTGATGGAGATCTTCGAATGAGTGCCCTGCTCTCCAATGCAATTTTGTTCGGCCTGTTCCTGTTCTCCCTGGCCATGGTGCTGACGCTGATCCGCCTATTCAAAGGCCCTTCGGCCCAGGACCGCGTCCTGGCGCTGGACTACCTGTACATCCTGGCGATGCTGATGATGCTGGTGCTGGGCATTCGTTACGCCAGTGACACTTACTTTGAAGCGGCGCTGTTGATCGCGCTGTTCGGCTTCGTGGGCTCGTTTGCTCTGGCCAAATTCCTGCTGCGTGGGGAGGTGATTGAATGATGCCGTTATGGATGGAAATCGTCGTCGCGCTGCTGCTGGTGTTGAGCAGCGTGTTCGCACTGATCGGCGCGATTGGCTTGCTGCGCATGAAAGACTTCTTTCAGCGCATGCACCCACCGGCACTGGCCTCGACGTTGGGCGCGTGGTGCGTGGCGCTGGCTTCGATCATCTATTTTTCGGTGCTCAAATCCGGGCCGGTATTGCATGGCTGGTTGATCCCGATTTTGTTGTCGATCACCGTGCCCGTGACCACGTTGCTGTTGGCACGGACGGCGCTGTTTCGCAAGCGCATGGCCGGTGATGATGTGCCGGCCGAGGTCAGCAGCCGCCGCTGAGCGCTGAGACGCGCACCCTTCTACGGTTGGATCGCAGCCATTTCCAACGCCGTTTTAGGGTTGTCGGCCGGTTTTACAGCGAAAAAAAACCCCGAACACTTCGGGGTTTTTTTCATTCAGCGTTCAACGATCAAACCTGATCAGCCAACCGCCACGTCGTCCCACCCTTGCCATCTTCCAACACCACACCCATTGCGGTCAGTTGGTCACGGATACGGTCGGACTCCGCCCAATCTTTATTGGTACGAGCCGTTAAACGCGCCTGAATCAGCGCATCGACCTCAGCCGCATCCACACGCCCTTCAGCGCCAGCCTGCAGGAACTCGTCGGCTTCCATCTGCAGCACGCCCAGCACGCTGGCCAGTTCTTTGAGGCGCGCAGCCAGGCCTGCCGCCGCGTCGAGGTCGCTCTCGCGCAGGCGGTTGATTTCGCGCACCATTTCGAACAGCACCGCGCAGGCTTCGGGGGTGCCGAAGTCGTCGTTCATGACTTCGGTGAAGCGTGCCACGAACGCTTCGCCGCCGGCGGCCGCGACCACTGGAAGGCCCTTCAACGCGTGGTAGAAACGCTCCAGGGCGCCTTTGGCGTCCTTAAGGTTGTCTTCCGAGTAGTTGATGGCGCTGCGGTAGTGGCTGGACACCAGCAGGTAGCGCACCACTTCCGGGTGGTACTTTTCCAGCACGTCGCGAATGGTGAAGAAGTTGTTCAAGGACTTGGACATCTTCTCGCCATTGATGCGGATCATGCCGCAGTGCATCCAGGCGTTGGCGTAGGTCTTGCCGGTCGCGGCTTCGCTTTGAGCGATTTCGTTTTCGTGGTGCGGGAACTCCAAATCGCTGCCGCCGCCATGAATGTCGAAGGTTTCGCCCAGGCAGCAGGTGGACATCACCGAGCATTCGATGTGCCAGCCCGGACGCCCGGCGCCCCACGGCGACTCCCAGCTCGGCTCGCCCGGCTTGGTGGCTTTCCACAGCACGAAGTCGAGCGGGTCCTGCTTGGCTTCATCGACTTCGATGCGCGCACCGATGCGCAGGTCTTCGATCTTTTTGCGCGACAGCTTGCCGTAGCCCATGAACTTGGCGACGCGGTAGTACACGTCGCCGTTGCCTGGGGCGTAGGCGTAACCCTTGTCGATCAGGGTCTGGATCATCGCGTGCATGCCAGGGATGTGGTCCGTGGCACGCGGTTCCATGTCCGGCTTGAGGATGTTGAGGCGGGCCTCGTCCTCGTGCATCGCGGCGATCATGCGCTCGGTGAGCGCGTCGAACGCCTCGCCGTTTTCATTGGCGCGGTTGATGATCTTGTCGTCGATGTCGGTGATGTTGCGCACATAGGTCAAGTCATAGCCGCTGAACCGCAACCAGCGGGTCACCAGGTCGAAGGCAACCATGCTGCGGCCGTGGCCGATGTGGCAGTAGTCGTACACGGTCATGCCGCACACGTACATGCGCACCTTATTGCCATCGAGCGGCTTGAAGACTTCTTTGGTCTTGCTGAGTGTGTTGTAGATCGTTAGCACAACGGCTTCCTTAGAAAATCACTGGCCCCACGAATCACGTAAGGTCACGGTACGGTTGAAGACCGGATGACCAGGTTTGGAGTCCTTGATATCCGCGCAGAAGTAACCTTCGCGCTCGAACTGGAAACGGTCTTCCGGCTGTGCGTCGCCAAGCGATGGCTCGGCACGACAACCAGTGAGTACTTGCAGGGAGTCAGGGTTGATGTTGTCGAGGAAACTCGCGCTGTCTTCGGCCTTCTCCGGGTTTGGAGAACGGAACAGACGATCGTACAGACGCACTTCGCACTCGATGCTGGCCGCGGCCGGCACCCAGTGGACCACACCCTTGACCTTGCGGCCTTCAGGGTTCTTGCCCAGGGTTTCCGGGTCGTACGAGCAACGCAGTTCGACGATGTTGCCGTCGGCGTCCTTGATCGCTTCGTCGGCACGGATCACGTAGCTGCCGCGCAGGCGCACTTCGCCATTGGGCTCCAGGCGCTTGTAGCCTTTTGGCGGCTCTTCCATGAAGTCGTCACGGTCGATGTAGATTTCACGGGCGAACGGCAGCTTGCGCACACCCAATGCTTCGTTCTGCGGATGACGCGGCAGTTCGAGGTGGTCGACCTTGTCTTGCGGGTAGTTGGTGATCACGACTTTCAACGGACGCAGCACGCACATGGCGCGCGGCGCGTTCGCATCGAGGTCCTGGCGGATGCTGAACTCGAGCATGCCGAAGTCGACCACGCCGTCGGAACGGTTGGTGCCGACCATGTCGCAGAAGTTACGGATCGACGCCGGGGTGTAGCCGCGACGGCGGAAGCCCGACAGCGTCGACATGCGCGGGTCGTCCCAGCCATGCACGTGCTTCTCATCGACCAGTTGTTTGAGCTTGCGCTTGCTGGTGATGGTGTAGTTCAGGTTCAGACGACTGAATTCGTACTGGCGCGGCTGGGCCGGCACCGGCAGGTTGCTCAGGAACCACTCATACAGCGGGCGATGGCTTTCGAACTCCAGGGTGCAGATGGAGTGGGTAATGCCTTCGATAGCGTCCGACTGACCGTGGGTGAAGTCGTAGTTCGGGTAGATGCACCACTTGTCACCGGTCTGGTGGTGATGGGCGTGACGGATGCGGTACATGATCGGGTCGCGCAGGTTCATGTTCGGCGAAGCCATGTCGATCTTGGCGCGCAGCACGCGGGCGCCGTCCGGGAACTCACCGGCGCGCATGCGGGCGAACAGGTCCAGGTTCTCTTCTACCGAACGATCGCGGAACGGGCTGTTCTTGCCGGGCTCGGTCAGCGTGCCACGGTATTCCTTGGCTTGCTCCGGGCTCAGGTCATCAACGTAAGCCTTGCCGGCCTTGATCAGCTCGACGGCCCAGTCGTGCAACTGGTCGAAATACTGCGAGGCATAGCGCACTTCACCGGACCATTCGAAACCCAGCCACTTCACGTCGCTTTCGATGGCATCGATGTATTCCTGGTCTTCCTTGGCCGGGTTGGTGTCGTCGAAACGCAGGTGCGTGACGCCACCAAACTCCTGGGCCAGGCCGAAGTTCACACAGATCGACTTGGCGTGACCGATGTGCAGGTAGCCGTTGGGCTCTGGCGGGAAGCGGGTGACGATCTGCGTGTGCTTGCCCGAATCCAGGTCCGCCTGGATGATCGGGCGCAGGAAATTGACCGGAACGGCAGGTCCGGCCTTGGAATTCGAGGTAGGGTCGACAGTGGGCTTGCTCATAGGATCCTTGAACAGACAGGTACGTGGCCGGTGGAGGCCAGATAAAACAAAGCCGTTATCATAGCTGATGCTGTCAAGCCGCTGACAGCGCACGGTCAAAAACTGCTGTTTTTATTGCATGGGCGGTGAAAAACCACCTCGAAATTCCTGGCGGGCACGCTAAACTGCGCGCCTTGGCCGCCGTTTAGCCAGACAGGTAAAGCGTTTATTCGCCCAAACCCACGAATTCCCTGAAAGAGTAGTGAACATGACTCAAGTCAAACTGACCACCAACCACGGTGACATCGTCATCGAGCTGAACGCCGAGAAAGCGCCGATCACCGTCGCCAATTTCATCGAGTACGTGAACGCCGGCCACTACGAAAACACCGTTTTCCACCGTGTCATCGGCAACTTCATGATCCAGGGCGGTGGTTTCGAGCCAGGCATGAAAGAAAAGAAAGACAAGCGCCCAAGCATCCAGAACGAAGCGGACAACGGCCTTTCCAACGACAAGTACACCGTCGCCATGGCCCGTACCATGGAGCCGCATTCGGCCTCCGCGCAGTTCTTCATCAACGTGGCCGACAACGCCTTCCTGAACCACAGCGGCAAGAACGTGCAGGGTTGGGGTTACGCGGTGTTCGGTAAAGTCACCGAAGGCCAGGACGTGGTCGACAAAATCAAAGGCGTGTCCACCACGTCCAAAGCCGGTCACCAGGACGTTCCAGCAGAAGACGTTATCGTCGAGAAAGCCGAGATCGTTGGGTGATATTGCTGATTTCAGATTTGCATCTGGAAGAGGAGCGCCCGGACATCACCCGGGCGTTTCTGGATCTGCTCCACGGCCGCGCCCGTGGTGCCCAGGCGTTGTACATTCTGGGGGATTTTTTTGAAGCCTGGATTGGCGACGATGGGATGAGCGCGTTCCAGCGTTCGATCTGCGAAGCGCTGCGTGAGCTGAGCGACAGCGGCACCCCGATTTTTATCATGCACGGCAACCGCGATTTCCTGATCGGCAAGGCATTCTGCAACGCTGCAGGCGCTACCTTGCTCAAGGACCCGAGTGTCGTGCAGTTGCATGGCGAACCCGTGCTGTTGATGCACGGCGACAGCCTCTGCACCCGCGATGTGGGCTATATGAAGCTGCGCCGCATCCTGCGTAACTCGATCGTGCTGTTTATCCTGCGCCACCTGCCCTTGCGCACCCGCCATAAACTGGCGCGCAAGCTGCGCAGCGAAAGCCGTGCGCAAACGCGCATGAAGACCAACGATATTGTCGACGTCACCCCCGAAGAAGTGCCGCGGCTGATGCAACAATTTGGCGTGCGCACCCTGGTCCACGGCCATACGCACCGCCCTGCGATCCATAAATTGCAGATTGGCGATCAGGCGGCCAAGCGCATTGTGCTGGGGGATTGGGACAAGCAAGGCTGGGCGTTGCAGGTGGATGAGCAAGGCTTCCAACTGGCGGCATTTGACTTCGTCAAGCCGCAGTTGGCGTTGCCTGTGGGAGCCGGGCTTGCCCGCGATGCAGGCACCTCGGTGTAACAAGAACACCGAGGTGCTGCTATCGCAGGCAAGCCAACTGCCACAGTTGGTTGCATTCCAATCTTTGCAGATCAGTGGCCGCTTGCCTCCGGCCCCGCCTTCGCCCCAAACGGCGGCTTGGCCAGCCATACCAACAACATCAATGCCATGAACATCCACCCCATCAACGTGAAGTAATCCACGGTGGACATCATGTATGCCTGGCTGGTGAGGATCTGGTCCAGTTGCGCATACGCCTTGTGCCCTGCCCCTCCGAGCGCCTGCAACGCGTCACGGGTGGCCGAGTCGTAGGTGGTCATGTTTTCGCTCATGTACGCATGGTGCTGGTCGGCCCGACGAATCCAGATCCACGTGGTGAGCGACGCCGCAAAGCTGCCGCCCAATGTGCGCAGGAAGGTGGCAAGACCCGCGCCGTCGGCAATCTGGTGCGGTGGCAGGTCGGACATCAAGATGCTCAAGGTCGGCATAAAGAACAGCGCCACGCCGATCCCCATGAACAGTTGCACCAGGGCGATGTGGGTGAAGTCCACCTCATTGGTGAAACCGGCACGCATGAAGCAGCTCAAGCCGATCGCCAGAAACGCCAGGCCCGCCAGCAGGCGCAGGTCGAATTTATGCGCGTACTTGCCCACGAACGGCGACATCAGCACCGGCAGGATGCCGATCGGCGCCACCGCCAGCCCGGCCCAGGTGGCGGTGTAGCCCATCTGGGTCTGCAGCCACTGCGGCAGAATCAGGTTGATACCGAAGAACCCCGAGTAGCCCAGGATCAACACAATGGTGCCGATGCGAAAGTTGCGGTAGGCAAACAGGCGCAGGTTGACCACCGGGTGTTTGTCGGTCATTTCCCAGATGATGAACACCGCCAGGGCAATCACTGAGATAGCCGCCCCCATGATGATGAAGTTCGATTCAAACCAATCCAGGTCGTTGCCCTTGTCGAGGATGATCTGCAACGCACCGACCCCGACGATCAAGCTGAGCAGGCCCACGTAGTCCATCGGCTGGTAACTGGTGACTACCGGACGTTTCTTCAACTGCGCGCGCACCACCATCACGGCAAAGATGCCGATGGGCACGTTGATAAAGAAAATCCATGGCCAGCTGTAGCTGTCGGTGATCCAGCCACCAAGGATCGGTCCGGCAATTGGCGCCACCACCGTGACCATCGCCAGCAACGCCAGGGCCATGCCGCGCCTCGCGGGCGGGTAGACCGCAATCAACAGGGTCTGGGTCATCGGGTACAACGGCCCCGCGACCAGGCCTTGCAACACCCGAAAGCCGATCAGTTCAGGCATCGAGGTGGAGATACCGCAGAGGAACGACGCCAGCACAAACAGCACGGTCGCCCACAGAAACAGCTTCACCTCGCCAAAGCGCCGGCTCAACCAGCCGGTGAGCGGCAAGGCGATGGCGTTGCTCACCGCAAACGAGGTGATGACCCAGGTGCCCTGCTCCGAACTCACGCCCAGGTTGCCGGAAATAGTCGGCAACGCCACGTTGGCGATGGTGGTGTCGAGCACCTGCATAAAGGTCGCCAGCGACAGGCCAATAGTGGCCATCAACAGGCTGGGCGGCGTGAAGGAGGCGTTATTGCTCATCAGCGTTGCACAGCCTTCGGTGCGGCGAGGCTGTTGTCATGGATCAACTGGGTGATCATGGCGTCAGCCTCGGCCAATTGGCGGTCATATACAGTGGTGGTGAACGAGGCTTTTTGCGGCGCCTGTTGCGCCAGTACCGGACCGCTCTGGTCGTGCAGGTCCACATTGACCACGGTGCTCAAGCCCACGCGCAGCGGGTGCTTGGCCAGTTCCTCGGCATTGATGTGGATACGCACCGGCACCCGTTGCACAATCTTGATCCAGTTACCCGTGGCGTTCTGCGCCGGCAGCAGGGCAAACGCGCTGCCGGTACCGGCGCCGAGGCTGTCGACCGTGCCGCTGTACTTGACGTCGCTGCCGTAGATATCCGACTCGATGTCCACCGGCTGGCCAATACGCATATCACGCAGTTGGGTTTCCTTGAAGTTGGCGTCGATCCACAACTGGTTCAGCGGGATCACCGCCATCAACGCGGTACCGGGCTGCACGCGCTGACCCAGTTGCACGGTGCGTTTGGCCACGTAGCCGGTGACCGGCGCGATCAGGGTGCTGCGCGCATTGGCCAGGTAGGCCTGGCGCAATTGCGCGGCGGCGGCCTGCACATCCGGGTGGGACGAGATCACCGTGTCGTCCACCAGGGCGTTGCTGGTTTTGAGCTG
This sequence comes from Pseudomonas sp. FP2309, assembly GCF_030687575.1. NCBI lineage: Bacteria > Pseudomonadati > Pseudomonadota > Gammaproteobacteria > Pseudomonadales > Pseudomonadaceae > Pseudomonas > Pseudomonas sp. FP2309. The sequence continues at coordinate 3,464,758 of NZ_CP117439.1, forward strand.
CTGCTCAAGGTTGGTCAGGGCGTTTTTGGCCGCTGTGAGCGTGTCACGGGCGTGGGACAGTTCTTCCTGGGAAATCGCCCCGCCCTGGGCCAGGGTTTTGCGGCGGTTGTAGTTGTCCTGTGCGGTCTGCACATCGGCTTTCTGCGCATTGACCTGGGCTTTCATGCCGTCGACGTTGCTGTACAAGCCACGCACCTGCCGCACGGTGCGCGCCAGATTGGCCTGGGCGCTTTGCAGGCCGACCGCGGCGTCGTTCGGGTCAAAGTTGATCAGCACCTGACCCTCGTGGACCAGGTCGCCATCGTCGGCGCCGATGCTGACCACCGTGCCGGTGACCAGCGGGGTGATTTCCACCACGTTGCCGTTCACGTAGGCGTCGTCGGTGCTTTCGTTGAAGCGCCCGTAGAACTCATACCAGCCCCATACGCCCACTACGCAGAGGATGACGATCAGCGTCAGGCCGATAAGCATGACTTTGCGCTTGCGCGGGTTGCTGTCTTGGGTAGGTGTAGCGGTGTTGCTGTCGGCAGTGGCCATGACAAATACCTCACATTATTCCGTGCGTGTGGCTGGGGTGGTCGACGCCACGTTGTCGGCGTTGAAGCCGCCGCCCAGGGCCTGCATCAATTGAATCGACAGATCGATTTGCCCGGCATTCAGGGTCGCCAGCTGACGCTGGGCCTGCAGCAATTGCTGCTCGATGCTGAGCACATCCAGGTAGTTACCGATCCCGGAGCCATAGCGCTGAACCACCGTGTCGTAGGACTGCTGGGCAATGTCCGTGGCGTGTTGCTGGGCCTGGATCTGCCGGCCGGTTTCGCGCAGTTGCGACAGGGTGTTGCCGATATCGCCCAAGGCTTGCACCAGGATTTTGTTGTACTGCGCCACGGCGAGATCGTAGTCGGCGTCGCGCGCATCGAGGTTGGCGCGCAGGCGGCCCCCGTCGAAGATCGGCAGGGAGATCGTTGGCGCAATGTTGAAGAAACGACTGGCCGAGCCGAACATCGCGTCCCCCAGCAACGACTCAGCCCCGGCGCTCGCGCTCAGGTTGAGGTTGGGGTAGAAGCGCGTCTTGCTCGCCGCGATATCTTTACTGGCCGCCTCGACGCGCCAGCGCGCGGCGATCAGGTCGGGGCGCCGCCCCAGCAGCTCGGCGGGCAGCACCGACGGTACGGCGACGACAGCGGGTTTGAGCACCGCCGGGCGTGCCAGCTCGTTGCCGCGGTCCGGGCCTTTGCCGAGCAACACCGCGAGGGCGATTTTGGCGCTTTGCAGCTGTTTATCCGCATCGATCAGTTGTGACTGGGAGCTGGCTTCCAGGCTTTCGGTCTGCTGATACTGGTACTCGCTGTCGATGCCCGCATTCAAACGGCGTTTACTCAAGTCGAGCATTTGCCGGGTGCGCTTGAGGTCGTCGGCGGCCAGGTCTCGCACAATGTGCGCCTGACCCAGGTCGCTGTAGGCCTTGGCCACATCGGCAGCCAAGGTCAGGCGCGCGGCCTGCTGGTCGACTTCGGCGGCACGGGCCTGGCCCAGCGCGGCTTCCCAGGCGGCGCGCTGGCCACCCCAGAGGTCGAAGGTGTAATTGAAGCTGGCGCCGATTTTTCGCACCGTGGAATACGCATCGCCCAGCCCTTGCGGGTCCTGGTCCTTGGCCAACCGCGACCGGGTCACGCCGGCGCTGGCATCCAGCGTCGGCATGCGCGAAGCGTCGGCGGCATACGCGGCGGCTTGGGCCTGGTGCGCACGGGCACTGGCCACTTGCATGTCCGGGCTGTTGTGCAGGGCTTCTTGGATCAGGCCGTCGAGCTGCGGGTCGCCGAGGTTTTTCCACCAATCGGCGCTGGGCCACGCGGCGTTCGACAGGGGCACGCCGTTCAGGGATTTGCCGGTTTGCAGGGTGTTGGCGTCGAGGCGCTGACCCTGGGTGTCGAGGCCGCTGAAGTTGGCGCAACCGGCCATGCTCATGGCCACGAGCACCAGGCAAAGGGCACGTGTATTCATGTGTTACCCACCCGCTGCAGGGTGATGGGATCACCGGCAGCTATCAGAATTTTCTTGAGGATCCGTTCCAGGGCCTCCAGCTCGCCTGGCTCCAAGGCGCCGGCCAGTTGGTTCAACGCCTTGGCGCCGATATGCGGCAGCATGTCCGCCAGGCGCTGGCCGTCGGCGGTCAGCACCAGTTGCACCTGGCGGCGGTCCAGCTCGGAACGCTGGCGGCTGAGCAGGTTTTTTTGCTCCAGCCGGTCGAGCATCCGGGTCATCGACCCGCTGTCCAGGGACAGGTGGCGACACAGCTCGGCCGGGGTGTCGACCCCGAACTGCGCCATGATGATCAACACCTTGAACTGCGCGGCGGTGACACCGTGGGGTTCCATATGGGTGTCAATGATGCGGTCCTTGAGGATCGCGGCGCGGCCCAGCAACAGTCCGAGGTGGCAGTTATGGAAGTTTTCAGGGGTGAAGTGAGACATCGAAAGTCACCTTATTACTGCCTAGGCAGTGAATGTATGACGAGATGTTACTGCCTAGGCAGCAAAAGTCAAATGGAATAATTAGCTTGCTTGGTATGTGTTCAGGAAGGGAACAGGAATGCCAACGACTGTGGGAGGGGCAAGCCCCTTCCCACATGTCTGCAACGAGCAGGGTTTAGAAGTCCCGCTTGTAGAAGATATCCAACGAGCTGGCCACGCCACTGGCCACTTCCAGGTACACCTTCTTGCTGAGCAGGTAGCGCAAGGCAATGGTGCTGGCCGGTTCGAACACCCCGACGCCGTAACGCAGGCTGAGTTTCTCGGTGATCTTGCCGCTGGCGACCACCGCCGTGGTGGTGCCGCTGCCCTGGGTGTCGAGTTCGAAATCCTGGATGCCCAGGTTCCTGGCGATGTCCGAGGTCACCCCGGCGCTGCCCATCAGGCCCAGACCCAGGGCGGCTTGGGCGAGCATGTTGTTGTCTTCGCCGGTGGTGCTCAGCGGACGCCCCAGCACCAGATAGGACAACGCCTGCTCCTGGCTCATGGCCGGTTCCGAGAAGATTTGCGTGGTGGGCTGTTCGGCGCTGCCGCTGAGGCGAATACCGGCCACGACATCGTCGGTCTTGCGGATCGCCTCGATGTCCAGGTACGGCTGATCGAGGGGCCCGGCGAACAACAGGCGCGCACGACGTACGTCGAGTCTCTGGCCGTAGGCACGGTAACGGCCATCGTTGAGCCACAGCTCGCCACGGGTGTCCATGTTGTCGCCGATGTGCACATGCCCCTGCACCTTGGCGGTCAGGCCAAAGCCCGAAAAATTGAGCTGGTCTTCACCCACCGCCACGTCGATATCCATGGCCATGGCCATCGGCGGTTTGCCCTCCTCGGTCTGGCTGCCGATGATGACCGTGTCATCCGACACCTTGACGGTCGACGGCGGCAGCTCGCGCACGGTGATATCACCCCGCGGGATCTGCACCTTGCCGGAGATCGCCAGCTTGTCGTCCTTCACGCCTATCTTCAGGTCGGGCGCCACTTCCAGCACGGCGTAGGGCTCCACCGTCACCGGCAGTTGCGAACCCTGCAGGCTCAGGTCCACCACCAACGCCCGGCTCCAGTCGACGCGGCCTTTGAGGCTGCCCTGCCCGGCCTTGCCGCTGCGCCAGGCGCCGTTGAGCTGCACGCTTTCACCGGCGATCAACGCCTGCACGTTCAAGCCTTCGAGACTGAGCGGCAGTTCTGGCCCGGAGACCTCACCACCGATCAAATTGACGCTGCCGTTGACCTGCGGTGCCAGCAGCCCACCGGAGATGCGCCCATTGCCGTTGAGCTTGCCATTGAGGGTTTCCACCATCGGCACAAACGGCCGCGCCACGGCGAGATCCAGGCCGACGAGGCTGAACGTGCCGGTGATCGGCTTGTTCTTGGGCAGCGGGTTGATCTGCGCCTGGAGCAGCAGCTCACCGAGCTTGCCGCCGCGGAAGTTGAGCTGGGTATCGATGCGCTTGGGATTCAGCGTGGTTTCCAGCTTGAGCGTGTCGTAGGGGAAATCCAGCCATTGGTCCTTGTCCTTGACGCGCAAAGTGCCGCCGCTGGCATCCACCGAGACCACGCCCTTGGGGCCGCTGTCGGGCAGGTCCAGTTGCAGGTCGGCGTTGAGCCTGCCCTGCCAGGCAAAGTCTTTCGGCAAAAACGCCGCCAGGCTTTCGATGGGGAATTGCTTGAGGTGGTAACGCAGTTTGGGTTCGGGCATCAGCCGCTGGTCTTCACCGCAAAAGCTGGCCGGACCGGAGACCCAGCAGTGGGCGGCAAACGTCAGCTTGCCGTCAGCCATGCGCTCGATGTTCGCCGGGGCCTGCAGCTTCCAATCCTGGCCACCGGACTGCACATCGCCACGGGCCAGGCGCCCGCGCCAGTTGCCCTTATCCAGGTTGCCATCCAACGCCAGCGCCAGTTTGAGCAAGGGCCCAACCAGATCCAACTGGACGTTTTGCTGCTTGATGTCGCCTTTGGCGCTGGCGGTCAACGTGCCCAGCAGGGTGTCGCCGCTTTGAATACCGCTGCCCTTGAGGTCCAGGGTCGCGCGCTGGGCGCTGTCCAACGTGGCGCCAAGGCTCAGGCTTTGCAGGCGGTTATCGGCAAATGCCAGTTGCTGGCCTTTGAGGTCGAGTTTGCCTTGGGGAGCCTTGAGGCTGCCGGCCACGTCGAGTCGGCCGTTGATCTGCCCGCGCAACTGCGGCCACAACTGCGCCAGGCGCGCCAGCTTGATATCGATCTGCCCGGCCAGGCGTTGTTGCAGGCTGCCGCTGCCGTTGATGCGGTTGTCGCCCAGGCGGATATCCAGGTTGGCCAACGTCCATTGCTCGCCCGCGCCCTCGGCCTTTGCCGCCAGCACGGCGGTCTGGCCACGCAGGCGGCCCTTGAGGTCGAGGTCGGCGTTGAGCTTGAGTTGTTGATGCTTGAACTCGCCCTTGCTGCGCAGGGGGCCGGCCAGGGTACCCGGCAATTCGGCCACCCAATAAGCCGGGTTCAGCGCCGACAGGTCCAGCGCGGTATCCCAGGCGATGCCGTCGGCAAACTGCAGGTTCAGGTGGCCTTCGGCCTTGCCTTGACCGGCGGTCAGCTTCAATTCGGGCAGGAACACTTGCTTGAGGTCTCCGCTGAACGGCGTGATCACATTGAACTTGCCCGCCGGGCCGTCGAGGTCGGCCTTGAGATTGCCCAGGTAGTTGCCGTCTTTATAGGAAATTTCAGCGTTAAAGGTACGCAACGTGACCTGCGGTTCCTCAACCAGCGGATAAAGGCGATGCCATGGGAAATCGAGCCAATCGATCCTGGCGTCAGCGCTGAAGCCTTGCTGCCAATCCAGTTGGGCGCTGAGCTTGAGGCTCTGCTTATCCCCGGCCGTCAGGTCCAGCCCGGCGATCTGCGCGCCCTTGGCGTCGACCTTGCCTTGCAGCAGCAAATCCACCGGGCCTTTTTCGGCCGGCAACACCGCCTTGCCGAGCAACTGGTAACCGTTTTTCAAGTCACCTTTAGCGCTGAGGTCGAGTTGATTGAGTTGCAAGGTGTCAGGCAAGTCGGCGCTGGGTTTGAAGCCATCGGCACTGATATGCACGGTTGCCGGCAGGTTTTCCATCAGCGGTTGCAGCTCGCCGGTGAGCCTGGCGGGCAGGTAACCGCTGCTGTCGGCGTCAAGCTTGAGGGTCTTGAGCAGATCGCCCTCGACCTTCAGCGCCAGCGTCCACGGCGCCCCACCCGGCGCATACGGCAGGCTCAAGTTGCCGGTGGCGGTCAACGGCCAGTCGCCGGTGGGTTGCAGCAGGCCGGCCAGGTCCAGCACCAGGCCGTCCCGTTGCAGGTGCACCGAATCGATCCTCATGCCGGCGGCAGTCCAATGCGCCGCGAGTTGCAAGCCCTTGAGTTCTTCGCTGCCGTTGAACAGCAGGCTACCGACACGAATGTCACCCAACTCGATGGCAACCGGCAACCTCAGATCCGGCAGCGTAATGGGACCGCTGCTGTCTTCGGTGCTCGGTGGAAACTGCAGGCTGACCTGCTCCACATCCAACTGATTGATGCACAGGGTCATGCGCAGCAGGCAGCCCGGCGACCAATCAAACGTCGGCGCAGTGAGCTCCACGCGGCTGTTGTCTTGCTGCCACAGCAGGTGATCGGCGCTCCACCGGCCACCCAAGTGGCCCTGGAAATTCTCCACGCTCAATCCCGGCACCCGCGCCAACGCCCAACGACTGCCCGCCTGAGTACCCAGTACCGCCCACAGCGCCAGCAGCACCACAACGAGGACAGCGCCAAGCGCCAGCCCCGTAATTTTCAAACCCCGCATCACAACTCAGGCCCCATGGAAAAGTGCAAACGAACGCCGCCCGGGTCTTCCAGGGCATGGGCCAGGTCGAGGCGGATCGGGCCGACCGGCGACACCCAGCGGATACCGACGCCCACGCCGGTTTTCAGGCTGGGCAGTTCCAGGCTGTTGAACGCGTTGCCCTGGTCGATAAAGGTCGCGATCCGCCATTTCTCGGCGATGGAGTACTGATACTCGGCGCTCAGTGCCACCATGTAGCGACCACCGATACGGTCACCGCGATCGTTCTCCGGCGACAACGTCTGGTATTCATAGCCGCGCACGCTCTGATCGCCACCGGCAAAGAAGCGCAGCGACGGCGGCACCGACTTGTAGCCATTGGTGGCACTGCCACCGATCTGGGCCCGCGCCAGAAAACGATGGTTGTCCCACAGCGTAGTCAGGCCTTTGACCATGGCGGTGCCATACAGCAAGTTGGTGTCCGAACCCAGGCCCTCTTTGGCTACCTTGGTGTCGAATTGCAGGCGATAGCCGTTGTGGGGATCAATGCGGTTGTCGCTGCGCAGGTAGGAATAACTGACGCCCGGCATCACCAGGTTACTCAGGCCCGAGTCATTGCCCAGGCGATACTCTTCGCGCTGGTATTTGAGCGAGATCACCCGGGTCCAGCCGCTGGGCAACTTGCTGTGCCACTCCGGGCCAAGGGTGAGCAATTTACTCAAGGTGTCGGTGCCGGACAGTTCTTCGTTCTGGTAGCCACCGGCAAAACGCAGTTTGTCGGTGAGCGGTGGGTCCAGCGGAATGTCGTACCACAGCCCGACGTTCTGGCGCGGCGCCGACAGTTCGGCCTCCCAACCATAACTGTGGCCCTGGGGGTTCACCCAGTGGCGCGTCCAATTGGCCTTGCCGCGCGGGCCGACGTCGGTGGAAAAGCCCAGCCCGAGGCCCATGGTGCGCGGCTTGCGGGTTTCCAGACGCACGGCGACCGGGATTACGTCGTTGGCCGACGCAGCAGGCGCGGCGTCCACCCGCACCCCTTCAAAAAAGCCGCTGGCCTGCAGGTTCTGGTTGAGTTCGGCAATCAGCTCGGAATCGTAAGGGGCGCCGGCCTTGAACGGCACCATGCGTTGCAACAGCTCTTCGTCGAACGGTGTGTCGCCGGCAAAGTTGACCTTGCCCAGGGTATAGCGCGGGCCGCTGTCATAAATGAGTTCGATATCGGCGACGCCCGCCTGGGGGTCCACCGCGAGTGTCTGATGGGTAAAGCGCCCGCTGAAAAAGCCGTAGCGTGAAGCCTGGTTCTGGATCAGGCGCTTGGCGTCTTCGTAGTGGCCGTGGTTAAGCACGGCGCCCGAAACAAGGTCGTTGCTGGCGGGCACGCGAAAGGCTTTGAGGGTCGAGGCAGGGCCGTCGACCCGAATGGTCACGTTACGCAAATGCACCGGTTCGCCGGGGTCGATGGTGAGGATCAGGCGCGGGTTCTTGCCGCCCTTCACATCGCTGTCGATCCGAGGCTGATAGAAGCCCAAGGCCTGGGCCGCTTTACGCGCCTGCTCCTCGGCGCCGCGACTGAAGCGCAGCAATGCCTCTTCATCACGATCGCCGACCCCGCCGATATAGCCTTCGATGTTGGCTTTCAACGCGTCGTTTGAGGGTTTGATCCGCACGTCCAGTTCGCTTTGCGCCAACGCGCCGCAGCTGGTGAACAGCAGAACCAAGCCGCTGGTAAATCTTCCTGGAAACTTCATAGGCGCGGATGCTACACGAGCAGGGGAGACTCTTTGAACTGAGAATTGTCTGAATAATTCTGTTCTAAACCGTTGCAGCCTGTAACGACTGCGGATTGGGGTGGAAAAACACGTGCTCCAGGATCGGTCCTACCGCAACTTCACCGATTTCCTCATAACCCTGGCGTTTATAGAAATCCAGGTAGCGTGAATTGCCCGTGTCCAGCACCACTCCGGAGGAATGCGGGTCTTCGGCACACCAGTTATGCACGGCCTCCAGCAACTGCCCACCGTAGTGTTGACCCTGGAATTGCGGATGAATACCCATCAGCGGCAACACATGCACCGAGTCGCTGGGCAGGCATGCCAGCACGGCGTGATGGTAATCCAGATAACGCCGCGTACCGCGCACGCCGGTGCTCAACCACATGCGCAATTGCCAGGCCCAGCTTTCGGTAATTCCCAGGCGTCGTTGCGGCGGTGCGATCAGCGCGATGCCGATCAACCGGTCATTCACGAACAGACCAATGGCGGGCAATTGCTGGAAAAAATGCTGCTTGACCAGTTCGCGTACCGTGGCGCGCACCCGTTGCTCATAGCCGGCGCGTTCGGCTTCGAAGATGTAGGCGAATGTGGGTTCATGCCGGTAGGCCTGGTACAGGAGGGAGCGGGCTTCGCGGGAATAGCCGCTGTTGAGCAGGCGGATGTCGGCGATGGCAGTTGCGGTGTCAGACATTGGATGAAGCTCCCTGGGCGCCACTTAAATGATGGCGTTCGTATGGGTACGAACCTACGCAGCACGAGTCGTTCCCAGACATTAGCAGTGCAACTGTCCTACCGCCACGCTGGCCCCCGTCTGACTTGTCGGCTAGCATCGCCCTTTTGCCAGGACTGGACTGCCGACCATGAAAATCGTCTCCTTCAATATCAACGGGCTGCGCGCTCGCCCTCATCAGCTGGCGGCGCTGATAGAAAAGCATCAACCCGACGTGATCGGTTTGCAGGAAACCAAAGTCCACGACGACCAGTTCCCCCTGGCGGACGTGCAAGCCCTTGGCTACCACGTGTATTACCACGGCCAAAAAAGCCACTACGGCGTGGCCCTGCTCTCGCGCAAAGAAGCGCTGAGTGTGCACAAAGGCTTTGCTACCGATGAAGAAGAGGCACAGCGCCGCTTTATCTGGGGCACGTTTGCCGACGAACACGGCAACCCGATCACCATCATGAACGGCTATTTCCCTCAGGGTGAAAGCCGCGACCACCCCACCAAGTTCCCGGCCAAAAAACGCTTTTATGAGGACTTGCAGCACCTGCTCGAAGGCCAGTTCAGCAATGAGCAGGCGCTGGTGGTCATGGGCGATGTGAATATTTCGCCGCAGGACTGCGACATCGGCATCGGCCCCGACAATGCCAAGCGCTGGCTCAAAACCGGCAAGTGCAGTTTCCTGCCGGAAGAGCGCGAGTGGATGGCACGCCTGAAGAACTGGGGCCTGGTGGACAGCTTTCGCCACCTCAACCCGGACGTCACCGACCGCTTCAGTTGGTTCGATTACCGCAGCCGTGGTTTTGAAGATGAGCCCAAGCGTGGGCTGCGCATTGACGTGATCATGGCCTCCAACGGCTTGCTGCCTCGCGTGAAGGATGCCGGGGTGGATTACGATCTGCGTGGGCTGGAAAAGCCTTCGGACCATGCGCCGATCTGGCTTGAAATGAGCTGAGACCTGAGGGGAGCCGGGTATTCGGCTCCCGTCATATTTATGCAACCTGACTGACTTAATCTCGCGGCACTCCCTTTGGCTTGAGAAGGTGCCGGCATGACGCTGCGCGTTCTGTTCCTGTTGTGCTGTGTGCTTTCCCTTCCTGTTGTGGCCACTCCCCTGCCCGTTCCCGATCAAGGCCCTGCGTTGCGCATCCAGGGCTCGAATACCATTGGCGCGGCCCTGGGTCCGGCGCTGGTCAAGGGGTTGATGGAACAACAGGGGTTGCACGGCGTACACAGCGAACCCGGCGAAAGCGCCAACGAACAGCGGGTGCTCGGCAGGACGCGCCAAGGCCAGACAATCCGCGTCGACATCGCCGCCCATGGCTCGAGCACCGGCTTCAGCGCCCTGAAAAATGCCACCGCCGACCTCGCCGCCTCTTCACGCCCGATCAAGGACAGCGAACTGGTAGACCTGGAGCCGTTGGGCGACCTGAAAAGCCCCGGCGCCGAACAGGTGATCGCCATCGACGGACTGGCCATCATCCTCAACCCGCAAAACCCCCTCACGACGCTGAACACTGAGCAACTGGCGCAGATCTTCAATGGCGACATCAGCACCTGGGAGGCCGTGGGCGGGGTGGGCGGGGCTATTCAGGTGTACGCGCGCGATGACAAATCCGGCACCTACGACACCTTTAAAGAGCTGGTGCTGCGCCTGCGTGGCAAGCCGCTCGTCACGTCGGCCAAGCGCTTTGAATCCAGCGAACAGTTGTCCGACGCGGTGAGCCGGGATCCGCAAGGCATCGGTTTTATCGGCCTGCCTTACGTGCGCCAGGCCAAGGCTGTGGCGATTGTGGATGGCGACTCGCACCCAATGCTGGCGCTCAATAGCCTGATTGCCACCGAGGATTACCCTCTGTCACGCCGCCTGTTCTTTTACCTGCCGCCTTCTAACCGCAACCCTTGGGCCAAGGCGCTGGTGGACTTCAGCCAGAGCAGCAAAGGCCAGTCGATCGTCGCCGCCAACGGCTTTATCGCCCAGCAGGTGCAGGCGATGGCTGTGGAACCGCGCGACTCGATGCCGGAGGACTATCAAGCCATCGTTCGTGATGCCCAGCGGCTGACGGTGAATTTTCGTTTCGAAGAAGGCAGTGCCAGCCTGGACAACAAGGCCCGCCAGGATCTGCAGCGGGTGGTGGCGTACCTCAAGGCTCACGACAAACTCGACAAACAGGTGACGCTGGTGGGGTTCGGCGATGCCAAGAACGACCCGCAGCGGGCCGCGCTGCTGTCGAAACTGCGAGCGATGGCGGTGCGTCGGGAGCTGGTCAAGAACGGCGTCGTGCTGCGCGACATTCGTGGGTTTGGTGCGCAGATGCCAGTGGCGGCGAATACGGCGGACGAAGGACGGATCAAGAATCGGCGCGTGGAAGTATGGGTGTACTGAAAAGATGTGGCTGAGCTGGGGTTGTTGTGGGAGCAAGCCCGCTCGCCATAACAACCCCAGTTCACTGCACTTACTGCCCGCTGCGCATCAGCTCTTTAGGCACGTATTTGCCGATCTCGAACTTGCCGATGGCGGCACGGTGCACTTCGTCCGGGCCATCGGCCAGGCGCAGGGTGCGTTGCATGGCGTACATGTAGGCCAGTGGGAAGTCATTGGAAACGCCGGCGCCACCATGGATCTGGATCGCGCGGTCGATCACCTTCAAGGCCACGTTGGGCGCCACGACTTTTATCTGGGCGATTTCACTTTTCGCCACTTTATTACCCACGGTGTCCATCATGTACGCCGCCTTTAATGTCAGCAGGCGCGCCATGTCGATTTCCATGCGTGAGTCGGCGATCTTGTCGATATTGCCGCCCAAACGCGCCAGGGGCTTACCGAATGCGGTGCGGCTGACCGAACGTTTGCACATCAGCTCCAGCGCACGCTCGGCCATACCGATGGAGCGCATGCAATGGTGGATACGGCCCGGGCCAAGGCGGCCCTGGGCGATTTCAAAACCTCGGCCCTCGCCAAGCAGCACATTCTCATAGGGCACGCGCACGTTGTCGAACAGCACTTCGGCGTGGCCGTGGGGCGCGTCGTCGTAGCCGAACACCGGCAGCGGCCGCACGATCTTCACACCGGGGGTGTCCACCGGCACCAGAATCATCGAGTGCTGCTGGTGACGCGGCGCGTCGGGGTTGCTCAGGCCCATAAAGATCAGAATCTTGCAGCGCGGGTCGCACGCGCCGGAGGTCCACCACTTCTTGCCGTTGATCACCCATTCGTCGCCCTGACGTTCGGCGCGGGCGGCCATGTTGGTGGCATCGGACGAAGCGACATCGGGCTCGGTCATGGCAAAGGCCGAGCGGATCTCACCGCGCAACAGCGGTTCGAGCCAGCGTTGCTTCTGCTCTTCGTTGGCGTAGCGCACCAGCACTTCCATATTGCCGGTGTCGGGGGCGGAGCAGTTGAACGGCTCCGGGCCCAGCAGCGAGCGGCCCATGATTTCGGCCAGGGGTGCGTACTCAAGGTTGGTCAGGCCGGCGCCCAGCTGGGACTCGGGCAGGAACAGGTTCCACAGGCCTTCGGCTTTAGCGCGGGCCTTCAGTTCTTCCATGATTGCGGTGGGCTGCCAGCGGTCACCTTCACTGACCTGGCGTTCGAACACCGGTTCGGCCGGGTAAACGTATGCATCCATAAACGCGGTGACGCGTTCGCGCAGTTCCTGAACCTTGGGCGAATAGGCGAAATCCATGAGCAGCTCCCTTCTTTGAGAGGTTGTTTAGGTCATGCAATCGATGCTAGAACAGCGCTCATAATTTACCTAGCCTATTCTCGGCGTGTATTAACATTCATCACCGATATATGATCGACGCCCCAGCACCTGACAAATCGCCACCTGACAATAAGAGCGCAACCCAATGAATCTGAGCAAGGTCGACCTCAACCTGTTTATCGTCTTCGACGCGATCTACACCGAAGCCAACCTGACCCGCGCCGGGCAGATCGTCGGCATCACTCAGCCGGCGGTGTCCAACGCCCTGGCGCGCCTGCGGGAAACCTTCAACGACCCGCTGTTCGTGCGTACCGCCCAGGGCATGGTGCCCACGCCCATGGCGCAGAACATCATCGGCCCGGTACGCAACGCATTGTCACTGCTGCGGGTGTCGGTGCAGGAAAGCCGCATCTTCAACCCCCAACAGGCGGCGAAGACCTATCGCATCAGCATGACCGACCTCACCGAAGCAGTGATTTTGCCGCCGTTGTTCCAGCGCCTGCGTCGCCTGGCACCGACGGTGGTGATCGAGAGCTTCCTGTCCAAACGCCGCGAAACCACCAAGGAGCTGGCAGCCGGGCGCCTTGACTTTGCCGTGGATGCGCCGCTCAACACCGACCCGCAGGTGCGCCACGTCAAGCTGATGGAAGACCGCTACGTGTGCGCCATGCGCAAGGGCCATCCACTGGCGGGCAAGGACAAACTGAGCCTGGACGATTACCTGGGGCTGACCCATATCCATATCTCCAGCCGCCGCAACGGCCTGGGCCACGTCGACCTGGCCCTGGGCAAGATGGGCCTGCAGCGCAAGATCGCCCTGCGCTCCCAGCACTACCTGATGGCCTCGCAAGTGCTGCAGCAGACCGACATGGTGATGACCGTGCCCGAGCGCTTTGCACGGCGCCATGAACTGCACTGGGTCAACCTGCCGGTCAACGATGTACCGCCGGTGGAAACCCACCTCTACTGGCACGAAAGCACCGACCAGGACCCGGCCAACCGCTGGATGCGCGAGCAGATGATCGAGTTGTGCCAGCAGGTGACGGCCCACGAAAAGAAACTGGATGGCAAGCAGGCTTGACCTGCGGGGAACAGGCCTGCCCGCTCATGCGCAGCCTCGCCCTGTGGTGGGCAGGCTTGTCCTGCGCCGGGCTGCGCAGCAGCCCCCTGACAACCCACACAGCTTGACGTTAACGTCAACCACCCACTAGCCTAGCGTCCAAGCCCCCCCTTGAGCGCCGCCATGAGCATCACCTACAGCATCTCCGACCTCGCCCGCGAGCTCGACATCACCACCCGCGCTATTCGTTTCTACGAAGAGCAAGGCCTGCTGGCCCCGGAACGCCGGGGCCAGGAGCGCATCTATTCGGCACGGGACAAGGTCAGCCTCAAGCTGATCCTGCGCGGCAAGCGCATCGGGTTTTCCCTGGCCGAGTGCCGCGAGTTGATCGAACTGTATGACCCCACCAGCGGCAATCACGTGCAGCTCAACAGCATGCTGGCGAAGATCGCCGAGCGGCGTGAACAGCTCGAACAGCAACTGCTGGATATCGAACAGATGAAACTGGAACTGGACACCGCCGAAGAGCGCTGCACCCAGGCCCTTGCGCACACCATGAGCCAGGCCGGCCATTAATCAGAAGGTAACTGCCATGTCCCTGCCCTCACACGTTCGCCTGGTGGAAGTCGGCCCGCGCGACGGTTTGCAGAACGAAGCCCAGCCCATCAGCGTGGCCCACAAGGTGCAACTGGTGGACGCCCTCAGCGCCGCCGGTTTGAGCTATATCGAAGTCGGCAGTTTTGTCTCGCCCAAGTGGGTGCCGCAGATGGCCGGTTCGGCCGAAGTGTTTGCGCAGATCCAGCGCAAGCCCGGCGTGACCTACGGTGCGCTGGCACCGAACCTGCGCGGCTTTGAGGATGCGTTGGCGGCTGGCGTGAAGGAGGTTGCGGTGTTTGCAGCGGCGTCCGAAGCGTTTTCCCAGCGCAATATCAACTGTTCCATCAGCGAAAGCCTGGCGCGATTTGTGCCGATCATGAGCGCAGCCAAAGCGCATGGGGTGAGCGTGCGCGGTTACGTGTCGTGTGTGCTGGGTTGCCCGTACGAAGGTAACGTCGCTGCGGAACAGGTGGCGGTTGTCGCACGGGAACTGTACGCCATGGGCTGTTATGAAGTGTCCCTGGGCGACACCATAGGCACCGGCACCGCAGGCGCGACGCGGCGGTTGTTTGAGGTGGTGAGCGCGCAAGTGCCCCGGGACAAGCTGGCCGGGCACTTCCATGACACCTATGGCCAGGCGATTGCCAATGTCTACGCGAGCCTGCTCGAAGGCATCAACGTGTTCGACAGCTCTATCGCGGGCCTCGGCGGCTGCCCTTACGCCAAGGGCGCCAGCGGTAACGTCGCCACCGAAGACGTGGTTTACCTGCTCAACGGGCTGGGAATCGACACCGGTATCGACCTGGAGGCATTGATCATGGCAGGCCAGCAGATCAGCAGCGTGCTGGGTCGGCCCAGTGGTTCACGCGTGGCGAAGGCCCGTAACACCGTTGAGTAGCGTAGCTGTGACAATGTGTTACCGCGCCCCTGCACAACGGGTAACGCGGGAACATATTTGCGCGTATCTCCCGCGCGGCGCTTAACGCAAAAAAATTAACTAATTGATTTTAAAGCACTTTTAAAAGTTGGCACGGCTTCTGCTATCTCTATGGCATAACAAGAATAAAAAGCGCCAAACCTAATAAAAATAAGACGAAACGACTCTGACATAACAAAAACAACACGGCAGAGACGCAGCTAACAGATTTTTTTGGAGAAGATGTGCTTTGCAGGGTACGGCTTGCCGAAACCCGCAACCGGTTAGAGAAAAATAAAACTACCTCAGGTAGCTACCCACTGGTTGGATCGCGTACGACGAAGCAGATCAGCGCTCAAAAAAATACGTTTGCTCTTGACCCCGCATGGGGGTCGCCAAAAACAGCGGTAAAGGGTCACGGCTGCCAAAAACAACAATAGGCCGCCCCTCAATAATAAAAAAAGAGCACGCAACGACAAATTAAAGGGGACCTCCGGGTCCCCTTTGTGCTTTCTGGGGTTTATCCCTGCCCTCCCCCCAGTTCTTCGACCGATATCTCGCGCATGCGAAATTTCTGGATCTTGCCCGTTACCGTCATCGGGAACTCATCCACGAACTTGAAATACCGGGGCGTCTTGAAATGGGCGATACGCCCCTTGCACCAGGTTTGCAGTTCCAGCTCATTGCTCGTCTGGCCGGGATGACATTTGATCCACGCGACGATTTCTTCGCCGTAACGCTCATCGGGAATGCCGACAACCTGCACGTCGGCCACCGCTGGGTGAGTGAAAAAGAACTCTTCCAATTCCCGTGGGTACACGTTTTCGCCGCCCCGGATGATCATGTCCTTGTTGCGCCCGGCAATGCAGACGTAACCCTGTTCATCCATGGTTGCCAGGTCGCCGGTGTGCATCCAGCCCGCCTCGTCGATGGCCTCGCGGGTGCCCTCGGGGTTGTTCCAGTAACCGAGCATCACGCTGTAGCCGCGGGTGCACAGTTCGCCGATCTGGCCACGGGCTACGGTGTTACCCGCCTCGTCGATGATCTTGTTTTCCAATTGCGGCTGGGTGCGGCCGACGGTGGTGACCCGACGCTCCAGGTCGTCGGTGGCGCCGGTCTGCAACGACACTGGGCTGGTTTCGGTCATGCCGTAGGCGATCTGCACTTCATTCATGTGCAGTTCACTTATGACCCGGCGCATCACTTCGATAGGGCACGTCGCGCCGGCCATGATGCCGGTGCGCAGGCTGGACAGGTCGAATTCAGGGCGTCGCGGGTGATCGAGCAAGGCGATGAACATGGTGGGCACGCCGTACAGGCCGGTGGCGCGCTCTTCGGCGACGGCGGCGAGGGTCAACAGCGGGTCGAAGCCGTCATTGGGGTAGATCATGGTGGTGCCGTGGGTGATACAGCCCAGGTTGCCCATCACCATGGCGAAGCAGTGATACAGCGGCACCGGGATCACCAGGCGATCCTGCGCAGTCAGGCCCAGGCTTTCGCCGACCATATACCCGTTGTTGAGAATGTTGTGATGACTGAGGGTCGCTCCCTTGGGGAAGCCGGTGGTGCCGGAGGTGTACTGGATGTTCACGGGTTGGTCGAAGTGCAGGCTGGCCTGGCGGCTGTAGAGCTGTTCCGGCGCAATGCCTGCGCCAAGCGCCGCCAACTGCGACCAAGGCATAAAGCCCGGCGGCGGGCTGGGATTGAGGCTGATCAGGCCGCGCACGTCAGGCTGCAACGCTTGCAACATGGCGTGGTAATCGGAGGTCTTGAACGACCCGGCACACACCAGCCATTGGCAGCCGGACTGCTTGAGCACGTACTCCAGCTCACTGCTGCGATACGCCGGGTTGATGTTGACCAGAATCACGCCGAGTTTGGCGCTGGCGATTTGGCTGATGCACCATTCGGCACAATTGGGCGCCCAGATGCCCAGGCGATCACCCGCCTGCATTCCCAGAGCCAGGAACGCACGGGCGTGCAGTTCAACCGTCTCGGCCAGTTGCCGCCACGTGTAGCGACGCTGCTGATGGCGCACGACAAGGGCCTCGCCATCGGGGTACAGCGCAACGGTGCGATCGAAGGCCTGGCCAATGGTCATGGCCAGTAGAGGCTTATTCTGGGAGCCACAGCTATAGCTCTGATTCGGTTGATCCATAACGACCCCTGTTGTCTTTTTTGTAGGTTGACGTAAACGTAAACTACGATTGACAGCGCCGTAACGCAAGCTTACGTTAACGTAAAGGTGAGCGCCCTTCCCTGGCACCTCGCCCACACAACAACAACGCTGACATTAAGGTGCCTGTCCATGAGTTACCCGTCCCTGAACTTCGCCCTCGGCGAAACCATCGACATGCTGCGCGACCAGGTGCAGTCCTTCGTGGCCAAGGAAGTCGCGCCCCGCGCGGCTCAGATCGACAGTGACAATCTGTTTCCCGCCGACCTGTGGCGCAAATTCGGCGATATGGGCCTCTTGGGCATCACCGTGGCAGAAGAATACGGCGGCGCCGGCCTGGGTTACCTGGCCCACGTGGTGACGATGGAAGAGATTAGTCGCGGTTCGGCCTCGGTCGCCTTGTCCTACGGCGCCCACTCCAACCTGTGCGTGAACCAGATCAATCGCAACGGCAACCACCAACAGAAGCTCAAATACCTGCCCCAACTGATCAGCGGCGAACACGTCGGCGCCCTGGCCATGAGCGAACCGACCGCCGGCTCCGATGTGGTCTCGATGAAACTGCGCGCCGACAAACGTGGCGACCGCTATGTGCTCAACGGCAGCAAGACCTGGATCACCAACGGTCCCGACGCCAACACCTACGTGATCTACGCCAAGACCGACCTGGAAAAGGGCCCCCATGGCATCACCGCGTTCATCGTCGAGCGCGACTGGAAAGGTTTCAGCCGCAGCAAAAAATTCGACAAGCTGGGCATGCGCGGTTCCAACACCTGCGAGCTGTTTTTCGATGACGTGGAGGTGCCCGAAGAAAACATCCTTGGCGTACTCAATGGCGGTGTGAAAGTTCTCATGAGCGGCCTCGACTACGAACGCGTGGTGCTCTCCGGCGGCCCTACCGGGATCATGCAGGCCTGCATGGACCTGATCGTGCCGTATATCCACGACCGCAAGCAGTTCGGCCAGAGCATCGGCGAATTCCAGCTGATCCAGGGCAAGGTGGCCGACATGTACACCCAGCTCAACGCCAGCCGTGCCTACCTGTACGCGGTGGCCCAGGCCTGCGAGCGCGGCGAAACCACGCGCAAGGACGCTGCCGGGGTGATCCTCTACAGCGCCGAGCGCGCCACGCAAATGGCCCTCGACGCCATCCAGATTCTGGGCGGCAATGGCTACATCAACGAATTCCCCGCCGGGCGCCTGCTGCGCGACGCCAAGCTGTATGAAATCGGCGCCGGCACCAGTGAAATCCGGCGGATGCTGATCGGCCGCGAACTGTTCAATGAAACGAAATGAATTTCGCAGCTGCCAGTGATCAGCTGCACGCTGCAAGTCGGGGCGACGCGCTCACTTGCAGCTCAAGGCTTGAAGCTTGTAGCGCTTACGGAGTAAGCCATGCCTTTACACACCCAACTCAACCCGCGCTCGGCGGAATTCGCCGCCAACAGCGCGGCGATGCGCCAACAGGTCGATGCCCTGCACACCCTGCTCGCACACGTGCAGCAAGGCGGCGGTGCCAAGGCCCAGGAGCGGCATACCTCGCGGGGCAAACTGTTGCCGCGTGAGCGCATCAATCGCCTGCTTGATCCGGGCTCGCCGTTTCTTGAACTCAGCCAACTGGCCGCCCATCAGGTGTATGGCGAAGACGTGCCCGCTGCCGGCGTGATTGCCGGGATCGGTCGGGTGGAAGGCGTTGAATGCATGATCGTCGCCAACGACGCCACGGTGAAAGGCGGCTCTTATTACCCCCTCACCGTCAAAAAACACCTGCGCGCCCAGACCATCGCCGAGCAGAACCGCCTGCCGTGCATCTACCTGGTGGATTCCGGCGGCGCCAACCTGCCGCGTCAGGACGAAGTGTTCCCCGACCGTGAGCACTTCGGGCGGATCTTCTTCAACCAGGCCAACATGAGCGCCAAGGGCATCCCCCAGATCGCCGTCGTCATGGGCTCGTGCACCGCAGGCGGCGCCTATGTGCCGGCCATGGCCGACGAAGCGATCATGGTGCGCCAACAGGCCACTATCTTCCTTGCCGGCCCACCGCTGGTGAAGGCGGCGACCGGTGAAGTGGTCAGCGCCGAAGAACTGGGCGGCGCCGATGTGCACTGCAGGATCTCCGGCGTGGCCGACCACTACGCCGACAGCGATGAACACGCCCTGGCCCTGGCGCGGCGCAGCGTGGCCAACCTCAACTGGCGCAAGCAGGGTGAGTTGATGCAGCGCGTTCCGGTGCCACCGCTGTACAGCGCCGAGGAGTTATACGGCGTGATCCCGGCCGACGCCAAGCAGCCCTTCGATGTGCGCGAGGTCATCGCACGGCTGGTGGACGGTTCGGTGTTCGATGAGTTCAAGGCGCTGTTCGGCACCAGCCTGGTGTGTGGCTTTGCGCACCTGCATGGCTACCCGATTGCGATCCTGGCCAACAACGGCATTTTGTTTGCCGAAGCGGCGCAGAAAGGCGCGCACTTTATCGAGCTGGCCTGCCAGCGTGGTATTCCGCTGCTGTTCCTGCAAAACATCACCGGTTTTATGGTCGGCCAGAAATACGAAGCCGGCGGCATCGCCAAGCACGGCGCCAAGCTAGTCACCGCCGTGGCCTGCGCCAAGGTGCCAAAGTTCACGGTGATCATCGGCGGCAGTTTCGGTGCCGGTAACTACGGCATGTGCGGTCGCGCCTATGACCCGCGCTTCTTATGGATGTGGCCCAACGCCCGCATCGGCGTGATGGGCGCCGAACAGGCCGCCGGCGTGCTGGTGCAGGTCAAGCGCGAGCAGGCCGAGCGAGCCGGTAACGCCTTCAGTGCCGAGGAAGAGGCCGCGATCAAACAGCCGATCCTCGAGCAGTATGAAACCCAGGGCCACCCCTACTATTCCAGCGCTCGCCTGTGGGACGACGGGGTGATCGACCCGCTCCAGACCCGTGATGTGCTGGCCCTGGCCCTGTCTGCCGCACTGAACGCCCCCATCGAGCCGAGCCGCTTCGGCGTGTTCCGCATGTAAACGGAGCTGTCCCCCATGAACGATTTCAACACCCTCGAACTGATCACCGACAGCCGTGGTTTTGCCACCCTGTGGCTCAGTCGTGAAGCCAAGAACAACGCCTTCAACGCCGAAATGATCCGTGAGCTGATCCTTGCCCTCGACCAGGTGCAAGGCGATGCGTCCCTGCGCTTTCTGGTGCTGCGAGGGCGCGGCAAGCACTTCAGCGCCGGTGCCGACCTGGCCTGGATGCAGCAATCGGCCGAGCTGGATTACCACACCAACCTCGACGACGCCCGTGAGCTGGCCGAGCTGATGTACAACCTGGCCAAGCTGAAAATTCCCACGCTGGCCGTCGTGCAAGGTGCCGCCTACGGTGGCGCATTGGGCCTGATCAGTTGCTGCGACATGGCCATCGGCGCCGACGACGCGCAATTCTGTCTGTCGGAAGTACGCATCGGCCTGGCACCGGCAGTGATCAGCCCGTTCGTGGTGCAGGCCATCGGCGAACGTGCGGCGCGGCGCTATGCACTGACCGCCGAACGCTTCGGTGGCCAGCGTGCGCGGGAGATCGGCCTGCTGGCGGAGAGCTATCCAGCGAGCGAGTTGGACGCCCAGGTGGAACACTGGGCTGCCAATCTGTTGCAGAACAGTCCGGCGGCGATGCGCGCCAGTAAAGACCTGCTGCGCGAAGTCGGCAACGGAGCCCTCACACCGGCCCTGCGCCGCTACTGCGAAAATGCCATTGCGCGGATTCGGGTCAGTCCCGAAGGCCAGGAGGGCCTTAGAGCCTTCCTGCAAAAACGTACGCCCGGTTGGCAGTCGCAGGAGCCGCGTTCATGAGCACATTGAGTCGTGTACTGGTGGCCAACCGTGGCGAAATCGCCTGCCGCGTCATGCGCACCGCCAAGGCCATGGGCCTGACCACGGTGGCCGTGCACAGCGCCATTGACCGCGACGCGCGACACTGTCGCGAGGCGGATATCCGCGTCGACCTGGGTGGCAGCAAGGCCGCCGAGAGCTACCTGCAAATCGACAAAATCATCGCCGCCGCACAGGCCAGTGGCGCCCAGGCGATTCATCCAGGCTACGGCTTCCTGTCGGAAAACGCCGGGTTCGCACGTGCGATAGAAGCCGCCGGGTTGATTTTCCTCGGCCCACCTGCCTCGGCCATCGACGCCATGGGCAGCAAGTCTGCCGCCAAGGCCTTGATGGAGACCGCCGGTGTGCCCCTGGTGCCCGGTTATCACGGCGAGGCCCAGGACCTGGAAACTTTCCAGGAAGCCTGCACGCGTATCGGCTACCCGGTGCTGCTCAAGGCCACGGCCGGTGGCGGCGGCAAGGGTATGAAGGTGGTCGAGCACGTCGATCAACTCGCCGATGCCCTGGCTTCGGCGCAACGAGAGGCACTGTCGTCGTTTGGCAATGGGCAAATGCTGGTGGAAAAGTACCTGCTCAAGCCGCGCCATGTGGAGATCCAGGTGTTTGCCGATCAGCAGGGACATTGCCTGTACCTCAATGAGCGCGATTGCTCGATTCAACGGCGCCATCAAAAGGTCGTCGAGGAAGCGCCGGCGCCGGGGTTGAGTGTTGAACAACGCAAGGCCATGGGTGAAGCCGCCGTGCGTGCGGCACAGGCGATCGGCTACGTGGGCGCGGGCACCGTGGAGTTTTTGCTGGACGCCCGCGGCGAATTTTTCTTCATGGAAATGAACACGCGGTTGCAAGTTGAACACCCGGTCACCGAGGCCATCACCGGTCTGGACCTGGTGGCCTGGCAGATTCGCGTGGCCCAGGGCGAAGCGCTGCCGATCACCCAGGAACAGGTGCCACTGATCGGCCATGCAATTGAAGTGCGCCTGTACGCCGAAGACCCGGCCCATGATTTCCTGCCCGCCACCGGGCACCTGACGGTGTACCGCGAATCCGCTGCCGGCCCGGGGCGCCGGGTGGACAGCGGGGTCGAGCAAGGCGACAGCGTCTCGCCCTTCTACGACCCGATGCTCGGCAAGCTGATTGCCTGGGGTGAGGACCGGGAACAGGCGCGGCTGCGCTTGCTGAGCATGCTCGATGAATTTGCCGTCGGCGGGCTGAAGACCAACCTGGGGTTCCTGCGGCGCATCGTCGGGCACCCGGCGTTTGCGGCCGCGCAACTGGATACCGGGTTTATCCCGCGTTATCAGGATGAGCTGCTGCCCGCGCCCGGTGAGTTGAGCGATGAATTCTGGCAGGCGGCGGCTTCTGCATTTATGCAGAGCCTGCCGACAGGTGACGGGCCGTGGGCGGATACGCGTGGCTTTCGCGCGGGCCTGCCCGCCGAGGTGTCGCTGCACTTGAGTTGCAACGGGCAAGATCGAATGGTGACAGTGGCGGGTGATACCGCCCGGTTACACGGCGATCAGTTGTCGGTCGAGCACCAGGGCGTACGTCGATCACACCTGGCCGTGCGTCGCGAGGGCTCGGTGTTCTTGCGCTGGGACGGCGAGATGCACGGCGTGAGCCTGTTCGACCCGATCGCAGCGGTCGAGGCCAACCAGTCTCACCAGGGTGGTCTGACGGCCCCCATGAACGGCAGCATCGTCAGAGTGTTGGTGGAGGTGGGCCAGCCGGTCGACGCCGGCACGCAACTGGTGGTGCTGGAGGCGATGAAGATGGAACACAGCATTCGCGCGCCCCACGCCGGTGTGGTCAAGGCGCTGTTCTGCCAGGAAGGAGAAATGGTCGCCGAAGGTTGCGCGCTGGTCGAACTCGAAACGGCGGACTAGAACTTCGCCGTCGCCTGCACGGCAACGCCGAGGATGCGGCAATCATCGGTAAACAGTTGTTTCGGGTAAGTGGGGTTGAGCGGCACCAGATAAAGCTGGCCGCTCTCTTCCAGCAACTGGCGAAACGTTGCGTGAGCGCTGTTGGCCCATTGGGCAACCACCAGTTTGCCGGGTTCGGCAGTGATAGCCGGGTCCACCAGGATCATCATGCCCGCCGCAATGCTCAGGCCGCTGGGCGCGGTCATCGCATCGCCCGTCACCGGCAGCCAGAAGGCATCGCCTTGGGCGTGATAATCCGTCAGTTCAAAACGCGCGGCGCCATAGGCCGCGCGCTCTTCACGGATTTCGCACAGGCCCTTCCAGTCACTGACCGGGTAGCGATAGTACGGGTTGTACTGAGTTGCCGGGGGCGATGCCTGAGAGGTCTTTTCGCGCACCTCCTGCACCACCTCCAGGTAGC
The DNA here is from genome assembly GCF_030687575.1 of Pseudomonas sp. FP2309. Lineage (NCBI taxonomy): Bacteria > Pseudomonadati > Pseudomonadota > Gammaproteobacteria > Pseudomonadales > Pseudomonadaceae > Pseudomonas > Pseudomonas sp. FP2309. The sequence goes on from NZ_CP117439.1 coordinate 3,488,208, forward strand.
CCAAGCCCAGTTCTTCCAGCACCCGGTTCATATCCGCCAGACTCGGCACGCGGCGCTTGTTGAGCCAATGCCCTACGCCGCCCTGGGACATGCCCAAGCGTTCAGCCAATTCACCCTGCGTGACCTTACGGTCCTTCATGTTGGCCTTGACCAACGCTATCCAGTTATCCATGGGGCACGACAATACTTCAGGGATTTTTCAGGGCAATAAACAGTTTGTAGTAATCCACGAAACGACATAAATACGATACGTACTATCATCAGGCAGAAGGTTTTCGATACCCACCCAGAGTAGCGCCCCTTATGACGACGAGCCCATGCCTCCTGCCTGACACCCCTGAAAACAACGACGTGCACGCGTTGTGCAGCAGCGGCGCTGCCAAACGCGCGTTGGACTTTTACTTGAAAGAAGAGATGTCGGCGTCAGCGTCGGACGAGATTTTTTTCACCCTCAAACCTGGCATCAGCCCGGAGGAAGCCCTGGTGCACGCCTCGGACCTGTTACGCAGCGCGGCGGCCACCGCCTACGAGTCAGCGAGCAGCCATCAGGGCAATCACCGCGACCTGGCATTTTCAGTGGTGTATTTGATTGATATGGCGAAGGCGATGGTGGAGCGGTCGTTGCAGACGACGCAGCATCAGGCGAGCGCCTGAGCAAAATATTTCTATCAGACAGATAAAAACATTTGACTTGCAAATGATAATGATTATTATTGGACCCAGCTGATCGCGAGATCAGTCGATAGACCAAGAGACCTTAGGTCGGACTCTTGGAATATCTCCTCATCAGGCTAATCACGGTTTTTGACCCGGCTCTTTGGCCGGGTCTTTTTTTTGCCAGTTTCCCTGGCATGGCTTCAGGCTAATGAAGACTGTGTGTTGCGTGATGGCGCGCATGGTAGCAAAAGACCATCGCTGAAAGAAGAGCAGTCGAGCGCTCTGCCCCGCATCTCCGGGAAATAGCACTTGAGAATCAATCTCATGGGTTCTAAGCTGCGGCGGCGTCATGGACGACGCCCCCTTCCCGCGTGCAACAATTTTGCGTCCAGCTGTTACTCGACTCCTGTGTAATATAGCCGCCACAACACTCATATTCAGGCAACCAGACTATGACCGTGGCCTTGACCTCCATCAAGATCAGTACCGACTTCGACAGCGGCAACATCCAGGTGCTCGACGCCAGCAATGCCTATCAGTTGCTGCTGGCCATCAAACCCGACACCCGCAGCCCGCATTTCCAATGGTTTCACTTCAAGGCCGAAGGCATGCATGTGGGCCACACCCATACCTTTCGCCTCAGCAACGCGGGCGGTTCTTCGTACAGCAACGCCTGGAGCGGCTACAAAGCAGTAGCGTCGTATGACCATATCAACTGGTTCCGAGTGCCGACGCTGTTTGACGGTGACATCCTGCACATCAGCCTCGAAACCCGCGAAAAACATGCCTGGTTAGCCTACTTCGAACCTTACAGCCGTGCGCGTCACGACTGGCTGATCGAACAGGCGCTCAAATACGCCGGCACCCAATTGCTGGCCACCGGCAAAAGTGTCGAAGGGCGTGATATCCAACTGCTGCGCCGTGGCAAGGGCGGCGAAGGCCGCCGCAACATCTGGATCATTGCCCAGCAACACCCCGGCGAGCACATGGCCGAGTGGTTTATGGAAGGCATCATCGAACGCCTGCAACAGGACGGCGATGCCGAGATGAAAAAGCTCCTGGCGGTAGCCGATCTGTACCTGGTGCCGAACATGAACCCCGACGGTGCCTTCCATGGCCACTTGCGCACCAATGCGGCAGGCCAGGACCTCAACCGCGCCTGGCAGAGCGCCAGCCAGGCCGTAAGTCCGGAAGTGCTGTTCGTGCAGCAGCAGATGGAACAGTACGGTGTCGACCTGTTCCTCGATATCCATGGCGACGAAGAAATCCCCTACGTGTTCGCCGCCGCCTGCGAGGGCAACCCTGGCTACACGCCGCGCATCGCCGCGCTGGAAACACACTTCCGCCGCCACTTGAGCACCTTGACCCGCGACTTCCAGACCACTCACGGCTACACCCGCGACTTGCCGGGTGAAGCCAATATGACCCTGGCCTGCAACGCCGTCGGCCAGAAGTACGACTGCTTGTCCCTGACCCTGGAAATGCCGTTCAAGGACAACGACGACGCTCCCAACCTTAAAACCGGCTGGTCTGGTGAACGCTCCAGGCAGTTGGGCAAGGACGTGCTGAGTACCGTGGCCGATATCGTCAAGGTCCTGCGCTGACCGCCCTGCCCTCATCCGGCATCAGTCCTTGGTGCCGGTCATGCTCTGCAACACACCATCACGCCGAATCAAGCCATGGAACAAGGCCGCCGCCAGGTGCACCAGCACCGTGAAAAACAGCAGGTACGCCAAAAACCCATGGGCCTTGCGCAAGAGCGCAAACAACGGCGCGTCAGCACCCACCAGGGCCGGCAACTGCACCGAGGAGCTGAGCATCACCGGGTCACCCGCGGCCGAAATCATCGCCCAGCCCAGTAACGGCAACACCAACATCAACCCGTAAAGCAGCACATGAGACGCCTTCGCCGCCAGCACTTGCCAGCGTGGCAAGTCGGCGGGCAACGGCGGCTGGCGCGTAGAAAAACGTACCACCAGACGCACGATCACCAACGCCAGAATCGCGATCCCCAGCGGCTTGTGCAGGTGGATCAGCCATTCATGCCGTTCAGACACCGACGCGGCCAGACCTGCGCCGATAAACAGCATGGCAATGATCATCAGCGCCATCAGCCAATGCAGCAGGCGCGCCAAGGGGGCGAAAAACCGTGGTTGAGCCTTCATGGCTTCGACTCCTGAGGGGCACGGTGCAACGGGCCGACTTCACCGGCACGACGCAAATAGGAACTGGCATACGCCGCCGAACGGGCAGCCAGCAGCGGGTCATTGGAGGCTTCGATGCCGCTGGGCAGAATCAGCGGGTCGAAATTGATGTCTCGGCAATCACCGTCGGCCTGGGGCTGGCTGCTCTGCAGCACGAGGGTGCCGGCGTTCAGCACCTTGTGCTCCCCCGTCCAGGTCTTGCTCGCATCGTCGAGCGGGTCGCCGGGGTTGGCCAGGGTCATGTTCAACTGCCAACGCAGGGGCCCCGCCGCCAGGCGCTGCACCAAGTCCTTTTCCAGAAAGTCGGCGCCGGACGGTGCGGTGTCGCCCGCCGCATCCTGGCTCTGGGGCGCCACAGCCCAGCGCACGGCCTGGCGTTTGCCTTCGGCACTGACCAGATAGAACGCGTTGATGCCGTTATAGGTTTCGGTGGCATAGCTGGCCGACGGCTTGGCGGTCTTGACCCACGCCAGGAACGGCGCCGTTTCCGGATGCGCGGCAAAAAACGCCGGCATGCTCGCAGGGTTCTGCTTGCCGGTGGCCGGGTCCGGTGCGCCAGCCTTGAGCAACTGATAGAACGCCTCGGGCGTGCCCACCGGGAACACCGGCATGCTGTTCATCCCCGTACGCCATTGCTGGCCGTTTGCCTGGCTGAACTGCACGGCAAAACTGCGGATCGGCACGCTGCTGTCGGGCGCATACGGGTTACCGCTGGGCAAGGCAAACCGGCCGATCAACGGGGTTCTGGCCTCGCTGAACATCTGGGCGCTGGAATACCCACGGACGTCGGGGCTGCTTTCGAAGTAGCCCGCCACGCAGACACCTTTGGCATGGTTACGCCGAAAACCCGGATGCACGCCGTTGTTGGTCTCCAGCGCATTGACCAAAGTTTTAGGACGCAGGCGTTGTGGGTCGAGGGTACCGTTGACGTAGGCAAATGCCCCCGCCAAACCCGCGACCACGGCACCAATAACGGCAAGGCGCACAATCAGGCTCGTTGTACTGAGCGGGGGACGGGGCGGTGATGAGTGATCTACCATAAACATACTCCAGGGCCACGGGCCTTAGGGGGTCAAACAGAAGGTCGGAGCATTGAGACGAACGCCGAACGCCCCTATTCCCTGGCCGCGGATTTATTTTCCAGGGTCTGGAATAACCTCCCGCGCCGGGCGTCTCTCTAGTCCCAGCGTAGTGACCAGCCAGATACCCCATGCATGAACTCGACGAACTGTTACGTGAACTCATCCCCAGGCTGCGGCGTTTTGCCGTGTCCCTGACCCGTAACGCCAGCAGCGCCGATGACTTGGTGCAGGCCACTCTGGAACGGGCGATCACCCGCTGGGCCGACAAACGGCCGGAAGGTGATCTGCGGGCGTGGCTGTTCTCGATTCTTTACCGGCAGTTCCTTGATGCTCATCGGCGCACCCGGCGCTATGCGCGCATGCTGGAGTTCTTCACCGGCCGCGAGGACGCGCAACCCTCAGTGGAGCGCACGGTGATCGCCCAGTCGACCCTGCAAGCTTTCGATCAACTCAGCACCGAACAGCGCGCGTTGCTGCTGTGGGTGTCAGTGGAAGGCTTGAGCTACAAGGAAGTCGCGGAAATACTCGATGTACCGCTTGGCACCGTGATGTCACGCCTGTCCCGCGCGCGCCAAGCCTTGCGCCTACTCAGCGATGGCGAAATTACCAGCCCTTCTCTGCGGATACTCAAATGATCAGCCTGCCCCCCAGCGAACGCGACCTGCATGCTTATGTCGATCACCAACTCCTGGAGAGCGATCGGCGCATCCTCGAAACATGGCTGGCCGCCCACCCCGATGCGGCGGCTCAGGTGAGCGCCTGGCAGCAGGATGCCCAGTTGCTGCGCGCCTCATTGAGCGGCGCCCTGCACCAGCCGGCCAACCCAAACCTGGACCCGACGCGGGTTCGCCAGCGCCTCAAGCACCAATCGCGTCGTCACGTCGCCAGCGCGGCGGTGCTGCTGATTGCCGTGAGCCTGGGCGGCGTCGGCGGCTGGCATGCACGCCAAGCCACGCAACCACCGATGCTGCCGATGGCCGATGCAATGCAAGCGTTCCGCCTGTTCGCCCAGGACGGCATCATGCCCGCCGATTACAACGCCCAGGACAGCGGCACCATGCAGGCCTGGCTCGACCGCTACTTCAAGCAGGCCCGCCGCCTGCCGGACTTGAGCCAAGCAGGCTTCAAGCCGGTCAGCGGGCGTCTGCTCACCACCGATCAAGGCGCCGCCGCCATGGTGCTCTATGAAGATCCGCAAGGGCGGCGCATCAGCTTCTACATCCGCCCACCGGGTCCGGACAACGGTTTTCTGCCCCGTGGCGAGCGCACGGCCGATGGCTTGCAGGCGCGCTATTGGTCCGCAGACGGCTACAACTATGCGGTGGTCGGTCCTGTGAACCAGGCGTCTGCATCGATGCTCACGTTTTAGAAACTGCAGCGAGCACCACGGCAAGGGCCGGCGCCCCATGACTGTTCGAGATCGCCTGCGGCGCCCTTCTCTATTGGTCAAATCATGACAGGCGACCTAAAGTAAGCGACCACCGCACCACAGAGTGACTTCCATTGGCCGTGTTTCCCCTGATCCGTCGCTTGCTCGGCAAACAAACCGCTCCACACGACGACTCGCCGATCCAGATGTTCTTTCAGCGCAAGGCCCGGCAACAGGATTACACCCTCAGTGCGGGCCAAGCCGCGGCAATCGCCGCCATGGCGCGCGAGGCCCGACACCTGCTCACCGGTCAACCCACCCGCAGCCTGTATTTGCATGGTCCGGTGGGGCGCGGCAAAAGCTGGCTGCTCGACGGTTTCTTCCAGGCGTTGCCCATGGCCGAGAAACAACGGGTGCACTTCCACGGTTTTTTCGCGCGGTTGCACCGGGGGATGTTCAAGCACCAGGCCGCGGACGATGCGCTGGCCGTGACCCTCGATGAGCTGCTCGCGGGCTGCCGGGTGCTGTGTTTCGATGAGTTCCACGTGCACGATATCGGCGATGCCATGCTGATCACGCGGCTGTTCAAGGCACTGTTCCAGCGCGGCGTGCTGGTGCTGGTCACCTCCAACTACCCGCCGGAAGGCCTGCTGCCCAACCCGCTGTACCACGAACGCTTCAAGCCGGTGATCGACTTGATCGCGGCGCGCATGGACGTGCTGGAAGTCAGCTCGCCCCAGGACTTTCGCAGCCTGCCCCAGGCCCATGCCGCGCAACGCTTTACCAGCGGACACTACCTGTGGCCGGGCAGCGCGGACCAGCGTGCGGCACTCGGGCTGCCCGCCATGGACGTCGCAGCGCTCACCCTGGCCGTGGGCAATCGGCAGTTGATCTGCCGCTACCATCAGGCGCGCACTGTGGCCTTCACGTTCAGCGACCTGTGCGAGCAACTCACCGCCGTCATGGACTACCTGCTGCTGTGCGAGGAGTTCGACCATTGGATCATCGACGGCCTGCCGCACCTGGCAGAGTGCCCAATTGCGGTACAGCAACGTTTTATCAACCTGGTGGACGTGCTCTACGACAAGGACAAGCGCCTGACGCTGATCGGTGAACAACCGCTGGCACTGGCGATGAGCGGCGAGGCCATCGACCTCGCGCGCACCGTCAGCCGGCTGAACCAATTGCAACACACCACCCCGCAACCGACGCCCGACCCGGTATCATGAGCGCCTTTTTACGCCCCTAGCCGAGTGATCGCGCCGTTCATGCATACCCTTGCCCAACTCAAGGCCGGCCAATTGGCCGGCATCACGCGCCTGGACCTGTCCTGCGGGCTCACCGAGTTTCCCCGGGAAATCTTCGAACTGGCCGACTCCCTGGAAATCCTCAACCTCAGCGGCAATGCCCTGAACAGCCTGCCCGACGACCTGCACCGCCTGCCGCACTTGCGCGTACTGTTCTGCTCCGACAACGCCTTTACCGAACTGCCGGCGTGCCTGGGGCAGTGCGCGCAGTTGAGCATGATCGGCTTCAAGGCCAACCGCATCAGTCACGTGCCCGCCGCCGCCCTGCCGCCGTTGCTGCGTTGGTTGATCCTCACCGACAACTGCATCAGCCAATTACCCGGCGAATTGGGCCAGCGTCCACGCCTGCAAAAACTGATGCTGGCCGGCAACCAACTGACGGTGCTGCCGCAGAGCCTGGCCCAGTGTCACAACCTTGAATTGCTGCGCATCGCCGCCAACCGTTTCACCCACCTGCCGGCGTGGCTGCTGGCGCTGCCGAACCTGACGTGGCTGGCCTATGCCGGTAACCCGGTGGAAATGGCGGTCGAGGTGGCGGCGAACGACACAACGCCGAATATTTCCTGGGCGGAACTGGAACTGGCCGAAGTGCTGGGCGAAGGTGCCTCGGGAGTCATTCACAAGGCGCTTTGGACACCACAAGCATTGCCCGTCGCCGTCAAGCTCTACAAAGGCACCATCACCAGCGACGGCTCGCCGCTGCACGAGATGCAGGCCTGCATCGCAGCAGGCTTGCACCCCAACCTGATCAACGTCCAGGGCCGCGTCGTTGGCCACCCCGATGGCCAGGCGGCCCTGGTGATGGACCTGATCGACCCCAGCTACCGCAACCTCGCGGCCCTGCCCAGTCTGGCCTCGTGCAGCCGCGACATCTACGAGCCCACTGCGCGTTTCAGCGCACAAGTGGCCTTGCGCATGGCCAGGGGGATCGCCTCGGTGGCCGCGCACTTACACCGGCGCGGCATCACCCATGGCGACCTGTACGGCCACAATATTCTGTGGAATGAAGCGGGCGATTGCCTGTTGGGGGACTTCGGCGCGGCGTCGTTCCACGCCTTGGCGGACACCTCTGAAACCCGGGCATTGCAGCGTATTGAAGTGCGGGCGTTCGGGGTGTTATTGCGGGAGTTGCTGGAACGTGTTGAGGCGCCGGTGAGCGACGCACTGGTCGCGCTGCAGACACGCTGCTGTCAGCCCGATGTGCTGGCGCGACCAGGGTTCGACGAAATCGAAAACCTCCTGAACGCTGTGCAACAGGACTGACCCGATGGGGGGAGCGTGCCCGTTCCCCCCATCGGGCCTAGTCAGTGATCCATCAGCCGGCCAGGCCGACGAACATATCCTGAACGTCGTCATGGTTGTCCAGGCCTTCCAGGAAGGCTTCGACTTCAGCCATCTGCTCATCGGTCAAACCGCTGACCGGGTTTTTCGCGATGTAGCCCAGCTTGGCCGACAGCACGGTGAAGCCTTGCTCCGGCAGTGCTTTCTGTACCGCGTCCAGGTCGGTGGTTTCGGTGATGAACAGGCTGGTGCCTTCTTCTTCACCTTCTTCGAAATCCTGGGCGCCGGCTTCGATGGCAGCCATTTCCGGGTCCGCGTCCGGGGTGTCCGGCGAGGCTTCGATCAGGCCGACGTGGTTGAAGTCCCAGGCGACGGAACCGGAGGCACCCAGTTGGCCCTTGCGGAACGCCACGCGAATTTCCGCCACGGTCCGGTTGATGTTGTCGGTCACGCACTCAACGATCAGCGGCACCTGGTGCGGGGCAAAGCCTTCGTAGGTCACGCGGTGGTACTGCACGGTCTCACCGAGCAGACCGGCGCCCTTCTTGATCGCGCGTTCCAGGGTTTCCTTGGGCATCGAGGCCTTTTTGGCCTGTTCCACCACCAGACGCAAGTGGGCGTTGGTCGCGGTGTCGGCGCCGTTGCGGGCGGCGATGGTGATTTCTTTCACCAGCTTGCCGAAGATCTTGCCCTTGGCATTGGATGCCGCTTCTTTATGTTTGACTTTCCACTGTGCGCCCATGACTCACTCTCTGATATCCATAGCGCCGAGACGTCTACTGGCCGGCGCTTTGGGGGCAGAGTTTATAGCGCAAAAACACTCTAATCCACCAAAAAACCGGCCAGCCGCGCCACGCCCGCAAGGGGTCGCCGGTGACGCCATCAGGCCAACTCGAAGAACGCCTGAATCAAGCGCAGTGAACGCCGCCGCTCCAGGCAGCCGAGCAGATGCCGGTTCAGCAACCCATCGCCCTGGATCGGCAGCGCTTGCACACGCGGGTCCTGGCTGAGCTCCATCGACGACACCACGCCGACCCCCAATTGCGCGGCAACCGCTTCGGTCACCGCCTCGCGGCTGTCCAATTCCAAGAGCACCCTGGGCTGCACACCGGCCACCAGACAAGCGTTATCAAAGGTGCGCCGGGTGATCGAACCGGGCTCACGCAGCACCATGATCACGTCGTTGAGCTGATCCAGGCTGATGCCCTCGCCCCACTGCGCCCACGCATGGTCAGCGGGTACCAGGGCACAGATCCGCGACTCACCCAACGCCTGCAAATGCAGGCCATTGCGCGGTTCCACCTCCGTGAGTACCGCCACATCCGCATGCTCGGACAACAAGGCCGCCAGGGTTTCCTGGGCATTACCCAGTCGCAGGTTGACGGTAATGCCTGGGTAGCGCGCGCGCAGGCTGGCAATCATCGGCATGACCAGGTGCGGGCCGTCCGCCGCCACTTCCAGGCGCCCGGTGAGCAGTTGCCGGTTGGCTTCGAGCAGGGTCTGCGCCTCGTCCACCAGGCCAAAAATCGCGCGGGTGATCGCCGCCAGCCGAGCGCCTTCCTCGGTCAACTCCACACGCCGTGCGGTACGCCGCAACAACGGGATCTGGTAGTGCTCCTCCAGGGCCTTGATATGCCCGGTCACCGCCGGCTGGCTGATAAACAGACGCGCGGCGGCGCGAGTAAAGCTGCCCTCACGGGCCACCGCATCGAATGCGCGTAATTGGAACAGGTTCATAGCTATCGGCCTCACTGATAGCTCGCATAACAACAAACAATTTGATTGATAACAAGCCAAACTGCAATTTAAGCGCCGTAGCTTCACCCCCGATACCTTGCAAGGAACTGAAATGACCCCTGCCGCGCCGACCCTGCTGACCCCAGGCCCCCTGACCACGTCCAACCGCACCCGTCAGGCAATGATGGCGGACTGGGGGTCGTGGGATGACCGTTTCAACCGGCTCACCGCCAACGTCTGCGAACAGTTGCTGGCGATCCTGCACGGCGCCGACAGCCACCAATGCGTGCCTTTGCAGGGCAGCGGCACGTTCGCCGTCGAAGCGGCCATCGGCACCCTGGTCCCCCGCGATGGCAAGGTGCTGGTGCTGATCAACGGCGCCTACGGTAAGCGCCTGGCGAAGATCTGCCACGTGCTGGGTCGCGCGTTCAGCACCTTTGAAACCGCCGAAGACCAGCCCACCACTGCCGCCGACGTCGATCGCCTGCTGCACGCCGACCCGGCGATCAGCCATGTCGCGTTAATCCATTGCGAAACCAGTACCGGGATCCTTAACCCCTTGCCGCACATCGCCCATGTGGTGAAAAACCACGGAAAGCGCCTGATCATCGACGCGATGAGCTCCTTCGGCGCGCTGCCGATCGATGCCCGCCAAGTGCCGTTCGACGCGCTGATCGCCGCCTCGGGCAAGTGCCTGGAAGGCGTACCGGGCATGGGTTTCGTCTTCGCCGACAAACAGGCGCTGGCCGCCGCCCAAGGCAACTGTCATTCCCTGGCGATGGACCTGTTCGACCAGCACAGCTATATGGCCCGGACCGGCCAATGGCGTTTCACTCCGCCCACCCATGTAGTCGCGGCCCTGCACGAAGCGCTGCTGCAATACGCCGAGGAAGGCGGCCTGCCCGCACGCCATCAACGCTATGCCGACAACTGCCAGGCACTGCTGCACGGCATGGCCGAACTGGGCCTGCGCAGTTTCCTGCCGGCGGCGATCCAGGCTCCGATCATCGTCACCTTCCACGCACCACAGGACCCGCGCTACCAGTTCAAGGACTTCTACGAACGGGTCAAGGCCAAGGGATTCATTTTGTATCCAGGCAAATTGACCGAGGTGGACACCTTCCGCGTCGGCTGCATCGGCCATGTCGACGCCAACGGGATGCAGGCCGCAGTGACGGCCATCGGCCAAGTGCTGCTAGAGATGGACGTGCTGAACGTTTGACCGCCCCCCTTACCCACAGGATCTGAACCATGAACTATCAACCCCCCAATACGCTCCAGGCCGTGATCCTCGATTGGGCCGGCACCGTGGTCGACTTCGGCTCGTTTGCGCCCACGCAGATTTTTGTCGAGGCCTTCGCTGAGTTCGACGTGCAGGTCTCCATCGAAGAAGCGCGTGGCCCCATGGGCATGGGCAAATGGGATCACATCCGTACCCTCTGCAACCAGCCACAAGTCGCCGCACGCTACCGCAAGGCGTTTGGCCGCACGCCCACCGATGACGACGTGACCGCCATTTACCAGCGTTTCATGCCGTTGCAGATCGAGAAGATCGCCGAGCATTCGGCGCTGATTCCCGGCGCACTGGACACCATCGCCAGCGTGCGTGCGCAAGGCATCAAGATCGGCTCCTGCTCCGGCTACCCCAAGCAGGTGATGGACAAGGTGGTGGCGCTGGCCGCCACCAACGGCTATGTCGCCGACCACGTGGTGGCCACCGACGAAGTGCCCAACGGCCGCCCGTGGCCGGCCCAGGCCCTGGCCAACGTGATCGCGCTGGGCATTGACGACGTGGCCGCGTGCGTGAAGGTCGATGACACCGTACCGGGCATCCTCGAAGGCCGGCGCGCCGGTATGTGGACCGTGGCCCTGACCTGCTCCGGCAATGCCCTGGGCCTGACGTACGCACAATTTCGCGCCCTGGACAGCGCCACGCTGGCCCGTGAACGCCAGCGCATCGAGGCGCTGTTCGAAGGCTCAAGCCCGCATTATTTGATCGACACCATCACCGACTTGCCGCGGGTGATCGCCGACATCAACGAGCGCCTGGCCCGCGGTGAAATGCCGCAAAGCCACTGATAGAGGTCAACACAACGGTATTCGCAGCGGACAAACCGTTCAAAACAGGCATAGAGTAAAAGGACTTCGTCACCAAAGAACGGAGGTTTGCCCTGATGAATGAGGAACCGAGCGATGCCGTGGAAAAATTCCGATACGCGCTACAGCACCCTGTCGATTGCCCTGCACTGGTTGATGGTGGTGTTACTGGCGGTGGTTTACGCCTGCATTGAGTTACGCGGCCAGTTCCCCAAAGGCAGCGGCGCACGCACGCTGATCGTCGAGATGCACTTTATGCTCGGCCTCACTGTGTTTGTGCTGGTATGGCTGCGCCTGTTTGCACGCAGTCTGGGGGTTGCACCGAAGATCGTCCCGGCGCCGCCGCAGTGGCAAAGCCTGCTGGCCACGCTGACGCACGCCGCCCTGTACGCCTTGATGATCGGCATGCCGATTGCCGGCTGGCTGATCGTCAGCGCCGAGGGGCATTCGGTGTTGTTCTACGGCATCGAATTGCCGCCGCTGATTGGCGAAAACAAAGCCTTGGCCAAGCAGATCGAGGGCTGGCATGTACTGTTCGGCCAGATCGGCTATTGGTTGATCGGCCTGCATGCGCTGGCCGGTATTTTTCACCACTACGTGATGCGCGATACCACCATGCTGCGCATGATGCCGGGCAAGCGCGCTAGGCTGTAAACCCTCTGCGGCCTTGCAGGCCGCCGGTGTGAACAAAAACCAGACGCGTGCCGGGGGCGATGCGCCCGGCCTCGATCTGCTGCTTCAACGCCAGCAACGCTTTGCCGGTGTACAGCGACTCCAGCGGCAGGCCACAGGCCTGCTCGGTGGTGTCGATAAAGTCGCGCAACACCGGATCGACCTTGGCAAAGCCGCCCCGGCTGGCATCCAGCAGAACGTAGCCGCCGTGCACCAGGGCACTGACGTTTTGCGCCACACCGTGATCGTCCGGCACCGCCAGTGCGCCATACACCACACGAGCGCCCGCCTCGGCCAACGCCAGCCCGGCCAGCGTGGTGCCAGTACCCGCCGCCAGCCACCAGCCGTCGTAGTCGGCCCAACCCAGGTTACTCAATTGCCCGCGCACCTGTTCCACCAGCACCGCGCAACCCCTGGCGCCCGCCATTCCACCACCGCCTTCGGGCACCGGGTTCAACTGCGGATAAAGCTCACGCCAGGGCGCCCAAAACTCTGGCGCATGCCGCGCACGATAACCGCCATACCCCAGCCAATGCAGATGCATGCCGAACGCGTTCAGATCTTCTACGGTGGGCGTGTCTTGCTGATGGCCACGCAGCAGGCCAACGGTTTGGAAGCCAAAGCGCTTGCCCGCCGCCGCCAGGGCGTGCAGGTGGTTGGAGTGGGCGCCGCCGAGGCTGATGATCCCCGCGGCCCCCGCCTGTTGCGCCAGGGCCAGGTGTTCGGTGAGTTTGAACCACTTGTTACCGCTGATCAGCGGGTCGATGCGGTCCAGGCGCAACACCGCCAATTCGACACCTTTGAGCCAGTCCAGCGGCAGCGGTTCAAGGGGCGCGTGGGGCAGCCAGTCGAAAGGACCCATCGGGGCACATCTGCATGAAAAAAGGGGCGGTAGTCTAACACCGCCCCTTTTCGGGTTTTACAGTTCGGCCGCCAGTCGCGACCCTTGGTTGATGGCACGTTTGGCGTCCAGCTCGGCCGCCACATCGGCGCCGCCGATCAGGTGCACGTTCTGGCCCGCCGCGACCAGCCCCTCGTGCAATTCACGCAGCGGATCCTGGCCAGCGCAGATGACGATATTGTCCACCGCCAACAGCTGCGGCTCGCCGTCGGCACCGATGCGGATATGCAGGCCGTCGTCGTCAATCTTCAGGTATTCGACACTGTTAAGCATCTGCACCTGCTTGTTCTTTAAGCCGGTACGGTGGATCCAGCCGGTGGTCTTGCCCAGGCCGTCGCCGACCTTGGAAGCCTTGCGCTGCAGCAGGAACACGTCCCGCGCCGGCGCATGGCGCTCGGGCTTGATCCCGGCCACGCCGCCACGGGCCTGCAACTGGGTGTCGATGCCCCACTCCTTCCAGAACGCTTCGCGGTCCAGGCTGGTGGAGACGCCCTGATGCACGAGGAATTCCGACACGTCAAAGCCAATACCGCCGGCGCCGATCACCGCAACACGCTTGCCCACGGGTTTGCGTTCGAGGATTACATCCAGGTAGCTCAGCACCTTGGCATGCTCAATGCCCGGAATCGCCGGGGTACGCGGCGCAATGCCGGTGGCCAGGATGATCTCGTCGTACCCTCCGGCGGCCAGTTGCGCGACATCCACACGGGTGTTCAGGCACAGCTCGACGTGGGTGGTCTGCAACTTGCGGTTGAAATAACGCAGGGTTTCGAAGAACTCTTCTTTGCCCGGCACCCGCTTGGCGATGTTGAACTGGCCGCCGATTTCGCTGGCCGAATCGAACAGCGTCACCTGGTGCCCGCGCTCGGCGGCGACGGTGGCAGCGGCCAACCCGGCTGGGCCGGCGCCGACCACGGCGATTTTCTTGATCTGCTGCACGGGCAGGTAATTGAGTTCGGTCTCGTAGCACGCACGCGGGTTGACCAGACAGGTGGTCAGCTTGCCGCCGAAGGTGTGGTCCAGGCAGGCCTGGTTGCAGCCGATGCAGGTGTTGATTTCATCGGCGCGGCCGGCGGCGGCCTTGTTGACGAACTCAGGGTCGGCGAGAAACGGCCGCGCCATGGAGACCATGTCCGCGTCGCCTTCGGCCAGGATCTGCTCGGCAATTTCCGGGGTGTTGATGCGGTTGGTGGTGATCAGCGGGATCTTGACCGCACCGCGCAATTTGGCGGTGACTTTGCTGAACGCGCCGCGCGGCACTTTGGTGGCGATGGTGGGAATACGCGCTTCGTGCCAGCCGATACCGGTGTTGATAAGGGTCGCGCCCGCCTGCTCGATGGCCTTGGCCAACTGCACGATTTCTTCCCAGGTGCTGCCGCCTTCCACCAGGTCGAGCATCGACAGGCGGAAAATGATGATGAAATTCGGGCCGACGGCTTCACGCACCCGACGCACGATCTCAACGGCGAGGCGCATGCGGTTCTCGTAGCTGCCTCCCCAGCGGTCGTTACGGTGGTTGGTGTGGGCGGCAAGGAACTGGTTAATGAAGTAGCCTTCGGAACCCATGATCTCTACGCCGTCGTATTCGGCCAACTGGGCCAACAACGAGCAGGTGACAAAATCCTGTATCTGCTTTTCGATGCCCTCTTCGTCCAGCTCCTTGGGTTTGAACGGGTTGATCGGCGCCTGAATCGCGCTCGGCGCCACCTGCTTTGGGCTGTAGGCATAACGGCCGGCATGGAGGATCTGCATGCAGATTTTGCCGCCTGCCTCGTGCACTGCCTGAGTGACGACTTTGTGTTTTTGCGCTTCGGCATCGGTGGTCAGCTTGGCGGCGCCGGCGTACACCCCGCCTTCGTCATTCGGGCCAATCCCGCCGGTCACCATCAAGCCAACGCCGCCGCGGGCGCGCTCGGCAAAATAGGCGGCCATGCGCTCGAAACCACCGGGCTTTTCCTCAAGGCCTGTGTGCATCGAGCCCATCAGGGTGCGGTTGCGCAGGGTGGTGAAGCCCAGGTCCAACGGGGTCAGCAGGTGCGGGTAAGCAGCAGCGGTCATGGTACAGCTCCACAACGGATCATCACGGGACGTGGAAAGCTCGAATGGCCTGCCATCGGTTTATGTCCCACAGACTAAGAGGCGTCGCCCTACCGCTCAATGACCGAAACTCACAACTTATTGATCCAAATGCACAGCGCCCCTTGGCAAGCTGGCCCATGGGCCCTACCCTAGTCGGCGAACCCTGCACACGGTCTGTTGTCTGTTGCCCCATGCGTAAACTTCTAGCGTTCACCGTCTCCATGGCCCTGGTTGCCGCCGTCGCCGCGTATCTGGTCTGGACCCAGGAGCGCCCTGTGGCGCATTACCTGTCGGACCTGCGCATCACCCTGGCGGTCAACGAAGGCGAGCCTGCCGATCGTGGCAATTTGCTGGGTATTCAGCCGGAGCTGTTTCCCGCCGATTACCAGAGCCTGGAACGCTTGCACCTCAAACTGGCGGCGTACCTGCAAAACGCCAGGGACCAGGGCCTGATCAACGACAAAACCATCGTGGTGCTACCGGAACATATCGGCACCTGGCTGATGCTCACCGGCGAGAAAAACGAGGTGTACCAGGCGCTGCACGTCAAAGACGCGATGCACTGGCTGTCGTTGAGCAACCCGCTGCAGTTCCTGCGCGCCTGGATCAGCGCCACCGGCGAAAGCCGTACCGACGACGCCTACCTGCGCATGAAGGCCCCCGGCATGGCGCGCGACTATCAGGTGTTGTTCGGCGGTCTGGCCAAGGAATTTGGTGTCACCGTGGTTGCTGGCTCCATCGCCCTGCCCAATCCGAGTGTGAGCCGGGGGCAACTGCAGGTTGGCCACGGCGCGTTGTATAACGCCAGCGTGGTGTTCGCCGCAGACGGCTTGCCCCTTGGCGATCCACAGCGTCAGCTCTATCCGATCTACGATGAGCGCGGGTTTATCGAACCCGGTGACGAAAACATCGTCAGCGTGGTCGACACCCCGGCTGGGCGCCTCGGCGTGCTGGTGGGCAGTGACAGTTGGTACCCGGACAACTACCGCAAACTCAACGAACAAGGCGCGCAATTGATCGCCGTACCGGCCTTTGTGCTCGGGCGTGAGACCTGGGAGCGGCCGTGGCGCGGTTTCAAAAGCGTCTCTACGCCGCAGGAAATCAGCCTCAAACCCGAAGAACTCAGCGAGGGTGAAGCCTGGCGCCGCCTCACGTTGATCAGCCAGCAACCCGTCAGCCAGGCCAGCGCCGGCATGAGTGTGTTCCTGCGTGGGCAGTTCTGGGATTTGGGCACCGCCGGGCAAAGCTTTCTGAGCCACAACGGGCACATCAGCAGCGACGGCGCCGCCCGGGGCGCGCGCCTGTTGAATATCTGGCTGTAACGCAGTGAAGCCGGTGCGCCTGGGGGATCTGTCGGTGGGCTTCGTGCACACACTGGCCGATGCCATCAGCAGCCACGGGCTCGACCCACAACCGCTGCTGCTGCAATACGGCCTCGACTCCGCGCGCCTCGCCGAAGCGGGCGCCCGGTTATCAATCCCACGTTATATGCGCCTGGGCCATGCGGCGATCCAGCTCACCGGCGACCCCGGCCTGGGCCTGCGCATGGGCCAGCTCAGCCGCTTGAGCCAGGCGGGGCTTGCCGGGGTCACCGCCGCGCAGGCGCCCAACGTACGTGAAGCAGCGCGCGCGCTGACGCGCTTCGAAGCACTGTATGGCTCCAACTATCGCGGGCAATCGAGCTTCCATGAAGACGCCGATGGCGCCTGGCTGCGCTTTTATTCCATCAGCCCCTATAACGCTTACAACCGCTTTGTGGTGGACTCGATCATCGCCGGCTGGCTGAATCAACTGTCGGGCCTCGCCCAACAGCCGATTCACGCGCAACGCATCGAGATCGAGTTCGACGCCCCGGACTACAGCGAGCAGTACAACCTGCTGGGCGACGGCGTGGTGCACTTTGGCGCCGACGCCAACCAACTGCGCCTGAACCAACCCACCCTGGCATTGCGCAACCCGCAGCATTGCCCCAGCACCTGGCAACTGTTGCTGCAACTGTGCGAAAGGGAATTGGAGCAATTGACCCGCACCCGCAGTCTGCGCGAACGCATTACACGCCTGCTCGGGCCGATGCTCAATGGCGGCCGGGAACCCGACCTGGAAGAAGTGGCGGCACGCCTGAAGCTGCCAACCTGGACACTGCGCCGCAAACTCGCCGAAGAAGGCACCCAGTTCCGCGCGATTCTCAACGATACCCGCCGCGACCTGGCCATGACCTACATTCGCGATACGGAGCTGGCGTTCGGCGAGATCGCCTACCTGCTCGGTTTTGCCTCAGCCCAAGCATTCCAACGCGCGTTCAGGCGCTGGAACAACCAGACCCCAGGGGAATTTCGCCGCAGTCAGCGGCATTCCGCCTGAAGTCAGTTTTACAGCTCGGTGGCGTCGTCGACCGGATCCAACGGATCCCACTCAAAGGCCTGGTACTCCAACAGTTCTTCCTGGTAATCGTCCATCGTGGACTCCTTTCTGATGTTTAAAGCGGCTGCCAGATAGATGACCTGCACAGCCAGCCTAAAGTGCCGTCATGACGAAAAAATGTCCGTGTCGTGACGTTCCTGCACCTTCAGATTAAACGTAGCAGCGGTGTAGGAATTTATCACCTCAGTTTTTGACGCGCGTTATTGCGCGCCCGGCCCGTCAAGGTACTCAGGAAACCTCTTGCTAAATCTTTGAAGTGGAACGGCGCTGCAACGTGTCGGCGGACGTGAGGGCGCTGGCCGATGACAGCGTCATCGGTCGCGAGAACATCGGAGAGACGATCCAGCGCTACGGGGTCGACGTCGACCAAAGGCCGACCCCGCGTGGCCTGATTTACTGCGCTGACGCCGGCAGCGGCGGAATAGCTTCGGTCGGTGCCGGCAGGTCGGGATTGGTCGGTGCGGGCGCGGGTGCCGGTGCGGGTTCAGGTGCCGGCGCTTGCTCAGGGGCAATCGGTGCGGGTTCTGCAGGCGGGGCCACGGGCTGCGAAGTGGTGGGTTCCTCCTTCGGCGCTTCGGCCTTCTCGGCGAGCGGTGCGGCCTTGGGCTCCGGCACACCCAACTCAGCCTTGGGCTTCTCGGGAATATGCTCGGCCGCCTTCACTTCCTGAGGCAGGAACACGTCCACCAGCGCAAAGTAACGCTCGTAAAATTTTGGCGCCGAGACGGTTTCGCTGGCCACCTTGACCATCGAGTCATCGGTGGAACCGATCGGCATCGACACAGAGCCCAGCACCCCCACACCCAGGCTCGCGGAGTTGTTGACCTTCTTCAGTGCGTAACGATCCTGAAGCGCGTTGGCAAACATCGTCGAGTGTTTCTTGCCTTTGCCATCATCGGCGCACACCACATTGAAGCTGATCTGCAAATGGGTCTCGCCGGTCTGCTGGAAGCTCTTGTTGCCCACCACCAGTTTCGGGTCGCTGCTGGTAATGATGTAGCCCTGGCTCAGCAAGGCACGCCGTGCGGCTTCGCACGCGTCCACATCGCTGACAGGGTAATCCCGGGAAAACGTACCCGAGTCGTCGAAACTTTCATGTTCGTAAATAGCGGTCTTGGGTGACGAGCAGCCCGCGGCGCCCGCCAACACCAGCGCCAGCCCGAGACTGCGCAAGTAAAATGATGTCGACATTGAAAATCCTGAGGAAAACGGTCTGGCCGGTATTGTGCAACAGAACGTGGCCTTGGCGCGCGCATTCCTGTCGGTAAAACGTCACAGGCTTACGCGACGGCGTCTGCAGGAAAACGCCCTGATGTTGAAGATGGTCATCCACCTCCCGCAGCAGCGCCCATGAAAAAGCCCCCGGTCCTTTCAGACCGGGGGCTTTTGGTTCAAGCCGCTATCAGTACTTCTTGATGTCAGCTTTGCTTTCCAGCTGCTTACGGTAGGCCGCGAAGTCTTCCTGGCCGAGACGGGAGGCGAGGAAGCGGCGGTATTGCGCCTTTTCTTCGTCCGATGGTGCAGCGGCTTCGTTCACGCCGTTCAAGCGCACGATCACCAAACTACCGTCCGCAAGGGTCACGGTGGTGAAGGTCGGCTTGTCCTTGGCCGCAGGCTTAGGCATGCGGAACAGGGCTTGCAGCACGGCCGGATCAATCGCTTCCTGGCTACGGGTAGCCGCTTCAGTGGTTTTCCAGGCCTGGCCATCAACTGGCTGGTTTAGCGGGATCTTGCCATTGCGCAAGCCAGCGATCAGCTCTTCAGCGTGGGTCTTGGCAGCCGCGCTTGCACGCTCCTTGGCCATCTGGGTGCGGATCGCCGCGGCAACGCTTTCCAGCGGCAGTTGCGCAGGTTTGCGGTGCTCTTTGGCACGCAGCACGATAATGGTTTCCGGGTCCAGTTCGATGGCAGTGCTGTTGGCACCTTCATCCAAGACTTCCGGGCTGAATGCGGCGGTGACCACGGCACGGTTGGCCGTAACCCCTTCGCCACCTTCACGGCCGAACGGCGCGGACGTGTGCACGGTCAGCTTCAGGTCGGACGCTGGTTGAGCCAGGTCGGAGGCTTCGAATGCCGCATCTTCCAATTGCTTGGTCGCTTCGACAAAACGTTGCTCTACCTGCCGGGTCTTGAGTTCGCGGGTCAACTTGTCTTTCAGGCTGGCAAACGTCGGCACTTCTGGTGCTTCAACGCCCAACAGCTTGATCAAGTGCCAACCGAAGGCGCTACGTACCGGCGCCGAGACCTGGTCCTTTTTCAAGGCGTACAGGGCGGTTTCGAAGTCTGGATCGTAGACACCTGGGCCGGCAAAGCCGAGGTCGCCGCCGTTGTTGGCCGAACCTGGATCCTGGGAGAGTTCCTTGGCCAGGGCGTCAAACTTCTCGCCTTTGGCCAGGCGCGCCTGGATCTCTTCGATCTTGGCCTTGGCTTGCGCGTCGGTGACCTTGTCGTTGACTTCAATCAGGATGTGCGCAGCACGACGCTGTTCAGCAAGGTTGGCGGTTTCTTTCTCGTAAGCCGCCTGCAGCTCATCATCCTTGACGCTGACCTGATCGAAGAACGACGACTTCTTCAGCTCCAGATAGTCGATGACCACCTGGTCCGGGGTCATGAACTCTTTGGCGTGCTGGTCGTAGTAAGCCTTGACCTCATCGTCGGTGAGTTTCACCGCAGCAGGGTTAGCCTTGATGTTGACGGTGGCGAAATCGCGTGTCTGTTTTTCCAGACGAGCGAATGCCAGCACTTGGGCATCAGTGACAAAACCGCTGCCTGCGATACCGGCGCGAACCTGGCCCATCAGCATTTCCTGGGTCATCATCTGACGGAACTGCAGACGGTTATAGCCCAGTTGACGGATCACTTGGTCAAAGCGGTCAGCGTTGAACTTGCCGTCGACCTGGAATTCCGGCGTTTGCAGGATCACCTGGTCCAGCGCAGCTTCAGAGAAGCCAAACTTGGAATCGGCGGCGCCTTGCAGCAGCAGTTTGCGATCGATCAGACCCTTGAGGGCCGCTTCGCGCAGCAGTTTTTCGTCCAGCAGCGAAGCATCGAAATCCTTGCCCAGCTGTTGCATCAGCTGACGACGTTGCATATCGACGGCCTGGCTCAGTTCGGCTTGAGTGATCGCTTCACCGTTGACCTTGGCCACGTCTTGCTTGTTATTACCTGAAGCCTGAAAAATGGCCTCGATACCGGTGAACGCCATCAATGCGACGATGATCCCGATAATGGTCTTGGCAATCCAGCCTTGTGAATTGTCCCTGATATTTTGCAGCATGCGTCCCCCAGAAACGGTTGAACTTCAAAAATTGGCAACCGTGGAGCGTGGGTAGAGTCCGGATAGAAGAAAGGCGCATCCGAGGATGCGCCTTCTCGTAACTGGCGGAGCGGACGGGGGTTTTCTACTGATACCCCCGGCGTGGCGACCCAATGGATACGTGGGTCAGCTACCGCTCCGCTGCCAGGCCAGACCTGCGTCCGACCCGGGTAAGCAAAGGCTTGAACGAAGCTTAGTTAACGGCTTCTTTCAGGGCTTTACCGGCTTTGAAACCTGGTTTCTTGGCAGCAGCGATTTGCAGTGCTTTGCCAGTCTGTGGGTTACGGCCAGTGCGGGCTGGGCGATCAGTCACAGAGAACGTACCGAAGCCTACCAGTACCACGGAGTCGCCGGCCTTCAGAGCGCCAGTGACGGATTCGATTACTGCATCCAGCGCACGGCCGGCAGCAGCTTTCGGGATATCAGCGGATGCAGCGATAGCATCAATCAGTTCCGACTTGTTCACTCTAAGTCCCCTTATATATCTATTGAGTATGATTCTAAGTTTTTTGGTAAACAGCAAAATCCGGTGCTGAATGGCCTGCAGACACTTAAGAGCCGCTTTATAACAAGGGCTCTAAAAAGCTGTCAAGGAAGCCCCCAGGCTTTAACACATTAATGCGTGCTAATTCTTTCCTTGGAATCAGACTCTCGTTTTTCGTCCTTAGCGACAATCTCCGGAGCCACATCCGGCAAGGGCTCCGGCGCGTATTGCAGCGCAATTTGCAGGACCTCGTCAATCCATTTAACCGGTTTAATCTGAAGATCCTGCTTGATGTTCTCAGGAATTTCCTTCAAGTCGCGAACATTCTCTTCAGGAATGATCACGGTCTTGATACCACCCCGATGTGCAGCGAGCAATTTCTCTTTCAGGCCCCCGATCGCCAATACCTGACCACGCAGGGTAATTTCGCCGGTCATGGCCACATCGGCGCGCACCGGGATGCCGGTCAATGCTGATACCAGTGCCGTGCACATGCCTACACCGGCACTGGGACCGTCTTTAGGCGTTGCCCCTTCAGGCATGTGGATATGGGTGTCATGCTTCTCGTGGAAGTCCAGGGGGATACCCAGGCTCTTGGCGCGGCTGCGCACGACGGTTTGCGCGGCGGTAATGGATTCGACCATCACGTCACCCAGAGAGCCGGTCTTGATCAACTGGCCCTTGCCAGGAATCACGGCGGCTTCGATGGTCAGCAATTCGCCACCCACCTGAGTCCACGCCAGACCTGTCACCTGCCCTACCTGATCCTGCTGCTCGGCCAGGCCGTAGCGGAATTTTTTCACACCCAGGAAGTGTTCCAGAGCGTCGGCAGTGACCTTCACCGAGAAACGTTTTTCCAGCGCATGCTCCTTGACCGCTTTGCGGCAAATCTTCGCCACCTGACGCTCAAGGCCCCGTACACCGGCCTCGCGGGTGTAGTAACGCACGATGTCGCGAATCGCCTCGACGTCGAATTCAATCTCACCCTTTTTCAGGCCATTGGCCGAAATCTGCTTGGGCGCGAGGTATTTGACCGCAATGTTGATCTTCTCGTCTTCGGTGTAGCCCGGCAAACGAATCACTTCCATGCGGTCCAGCAGCGCAGGCGGGATGTTCATGGAGTTGGAGGTGCACAGGAACATCACGTCGGAGAGGTCGTAGTCGACTTCAAGGTAGTGATCGTTGAAATTGTGGTTCTGCTCGGGATCGAGCACTTCAAGCAGCGCCGATGCGGGATCGCCGCGCATGTCACTGCCCATTTTGTCGATTTCATCGAGCAGGAACAGCGGGTTACGCACCCCCACCTTAGTCATCTTTTGAATCAATCTTCCCGGCATCGAACCAATGTACGTACGGCGATGACCACGGATTTCCGCTTCGTCGCGCACACCACCAAGGGCCATGCGCACGAATTTGCGATTGGTGGCACTGGCGATCGACTCGGCGAGGGAAGTTTTACCCACACCTGGAGGGCCGACCAGGCATAACACTGGACCGCGAATTTTCTTCACGCGCTTTTGCACGGCGAGGTATTCGAGAATGCGCTCTTTGACTTCTTCGAGGCCGTAATGATCTGCGTCGAGAATCTCCTCCGCGCGAGTCAGGTCCAGACGCACTTTGGTCTGGGACTTCCACGGCACTTGCACGAGCCAGTCGATGTACGAGCGCACTACGGTGGCTTCGGCCGACATCGGCGACATTTGCTTGAGCTTGTTCAGCTCGGCATTGGCCTTGGTCAGGGCATCTTTAGGCAAGCCGGCGGCATCGATGCGCTTTTTCAGCTCTTCGATTTCGTTGTGACCCTCTTCGCTGTCGCCAAGTTCTTTCTGAATGGCCTTCATCTGCTCATTCAGGTAGTACTCGCGCTGACTGCGCTCCATCTGTTTTTTCACGCGACCACGAATGCGCTTCTCAACCTGCAGCAGGTCGATTTCGGCGTCAAGCAGCGCCAGCACGTGTTCGACACGGGCGGGCAGGTCGATGATTTCAAGGATGTCCTGCTTCTGCTCGATCTTCAGCGCCATGTGCGCAGCCATCGTGTCGACCAGACGGCTTGGCTCATCAATGCTGTTGAGGGACGACAGGACTTCAGCCGGGACTTTCTTACCCAACTGCACATACTGCTCGAACTGCGAGAGCAGGCTGCGTACAAAGACTTCTGACTCGCGCTCAGGGGCTTCGACTTCGTCGATCAGTGCCACTTCGGCGCGCAGGTGGCCATCCACCTCCATGAAACGCTCTACCGAACCGCGCTGCTCGCCTTCCACCAGCACCTTGACGGTGCCATCAGGCAGCTTGAGCAATTGCAGGACAGTGGCAATGGTGCCGACGCGATACAGGGCGTCTTCGCCTGGATCATCATCAGCAGGGTTTCTCTGGGCCAACAGCAGGATCTGCTTGTCGCCCGTCATCGCGGCCTCGAGGGCTTCGATAGACTTCTCGCGCCCCACGAACAGCGGGATAACCATGTGCGGATACACGACGACATCACGCAACGGCAGGAGAGGCAATTCAATGGTTGTCTTCATGATTTCGCCTCTATGACAGTTGAAAAATTAGCTTGAAACCAAGATGGGGGTTGCATGCAAAAAAAACAAGCTTAATGCCAGCAGTTAAACACAGTAAAAATTTGCATAAAAAACAAAGGGGCCCCTAAAGGCCCCTTGTTTTTACCGAAACTGCGAAACGCTTACGCGTCTGGCGCAGCCTTGGCAGCCGGCTCACTGTTTTCGTAGATATACAGTGGCTTGGACTTACCTTCTATAACGCTTTCGTCGATGACCACTTTACTCACCTCGGATTGCGAGGGGATTTCGTACATGGTGTCGAGCAAAACGCCTTCGAGGATAGAACGCAGACCACGTGCACCGGTCTTGCGCTCCAGTGCCCGCTTGGCCACCGATTTAAGTGCGTCGGTACGGAACTCGAGATCCACGCCTTCCATCTCGAACAACTTGGCGTATTGCTTGGTCAGGGCGTTCTTCGGCTCAGTGAGGATCTGAATCAAAGCCGCCTCATCCAACTCGTCCAACGTCGCCAGAACCGGCAGACGACCAACGAATTCCGGGATCAGACCGAACTTGACCAAATCGTCAGGCTCGACTTCACGCAGGGACTCGCCGACCTTCTTGCCTTCTTCCTTGCTGCGCACTTCAGCACTGAAACCAATGCCGCCACGAGTGGAACGCTGCTGAATAACCTTTTCCAGGCCGGAGAACGCACCACCGCAGATAAACAGGATGTTACGCGTATCAACCTGAAGGAATTCCTGCTGCGGGTGCTTACGGCCACCTTGCGGCGGTACGGAAGCGACCGTGCCTTCAATCAGTTTCAACAGGGCCTGCTGCACGCCTTCACCGGAAACGTCCCGGGTGATCGACGGGTTGTCGGACTTACGCGAGATCTTGTCGATTTCGTCGATGTAGACGATACCCATTTGGGCCTTCTCTACGTCGTAGTCGCACTTCTGCAGCAATTTCTGAATGATGTTCTCGACGTCCTCACCCACATAGCCAGCCTCGGTGAGGGTGGTGGCGTCGGCGATGGTAAACGGAACGTTCAGCAGACGAGCGAGGGTTTCTGCAAGCAAGGTTTTACCCGAGCCTGTAGGACCGATCAGCAAGATGTTGCTCTTGCCGAGCTCAACTTCGTCGCCTTTCTTGTCACGCTGGTTCAAGCGCTTGTAGTGGTTGTATACCGCTACGGCCAGAACCTTCTTTGCACGCTCTTGACCGATGACGTATTGGTCAAGGATGCCGCTGATTTCTTTAGGCGAAGGCAATTTATGCGCGCTGCTCTCGGCCTGGGCTTCCTGCACCTCCTCTCGGATGATGTCATTGCACAGGTCGACGCATTCGTCGCAGATAAAGACCGAGGGGCCGGCAATCAATTTGCGCACTTCATGCTGGCTTTTGCCACAGAAGGAGCAATAGAGCAGCTTGCCGTTGTCCTCGCCGTTGCGGGTGTCAGTCATTCGTTCGATCCAAATCCGATAGGCTTGCAACACAAGATGAAGGCTTATGCGGGCTTTTTCAAGCCCGCCGATGATCGGAAAAACCGACCAGCCTTATTTTGAGCTGCTTATATTAAGCGGGGCGCTTTTCGATCACTGCGTCGATCAACCCGTATTCACGTGCCGCTTCGGCGCTCATGAAGTTATCGCGGTTGGTGTCGCGCTCGATTTCTTCCAGGGTGTGCCCGCTGTGTTTTGCCATCAGCGTGTTCAGGCGCTCGCGGATGAAGAGGATTTCCTTGGCATGGATTTCGATATCCGACGCCTGGCCCTGGAAACCGCCCAGTGGCTGGTGAATCATCACGCGCGAGTTCGGCAGGCAGTAACGCTTGCCCTCGGCACCTGCGGTCAGCAGGAACGCGCCCATGCTGCACGCTTGGCCAATGCAGGTCGTCGATACGTTCGGCTTGATGAACTGCATGGTGTCGTAGATCGACATGCCCGCTGTCACCGAGCCGCCCGGCGAGTTGATGTAGAGATGGATGTCCTTGTCCGGGTTTTCCGCTTCAAGGAACAGCAGTTGCGCACAGATCAGGTTGGCCATGTAGTCCTCTACCGGGCCCACCAGAAAGATCACTCGCTCCTTGAGCAGGCGCGAGTAGATGTCGTAGGCGCGTTCGCCACGAGCGGACTGCTCGACAACCATCGGGACCAGACCGCCTGCGGCCTGGATATCAGAGTTCTGCTGAATATAGGAATTACGGAACATGCTCTGCAGTTACTCCCAAATAGTCATGTCTTGAAAACGCATAAGCCAGCGCGAGGCTGGCTTATGGTTGTATTTCCAACGAGTTGGACAATCAGTCGGCTTGTGCTGCTTCCGCCGGTTTGACTGCTTCTTCGTAAGAGACCGCTTTATCGGTCACCTTAGCCTTCTGCAGAACAGTATCCACAACTTGTTCTTCCAGCACAACCGAACGTACTTCGTTCAGTTGCTGGTCGTTCTTGTAGTACCACGCCACAACCTGCTCAGGCTCCTGATAGGCCGAAGCCATTTCCTGGATCATTTCGCGAACACGGTCTTCGTCAGGCTTGAGATCGAACTGCTTGACCACTTCAGCCACGATCAGGCCCAGCACAACGCGGCGCTTGGCTTGCTCTTCGAACAGCTCGGCCGGCAGTTGATCAGGCTTGATGTTGCCACCGAACTGCTGAACAGCTTGAACGCGCAGGCGATCCACTTCGTTGGACAGCAGCGCCTTAGGCACTTCGATCGGGTTGGTTGCCAGCAGGCCGTCCATCACCTGATTCTTGACCTTGGACTTGATGGCCTGGCGCAGCTCGCGCTCCATGTTCTTGCGAACTTCGGTGCGGAAGCCTTCGATGCCGGTTTCCTTGATACCGAATTGAGCGAAGAATTCTTCGTTCAGCTCAGGCAACTTAGGCTCGGAAACGCTGTTGACGGTCACGGTGAACTCGGCGGCTTTGCCGGCCAGGTCCAGGTTCTGGTAATCCGCAGGGAAGGTCAGGCTCAGCACGCGCTCTTCACCGGCTTTGGCACCAACCAGGCCGTCTTCAAAACCAGGGATCATACGGTTGGAACCCAGCACCAACTGAGTGCCCTTGGCGGAGCCGCCAGCGAACACTTCGCCGTCGACCTTGCCGACGAAATCGATGTTCAACTGGTCTTCGTTCTGAGCGGCACGGTCAGCCACTTCAAAACGAGTGTTCTGCTTGCGCAGGATTTCCAGCATGTTGTCCAGATCGGAATCAGCGACATCGGCGCTCAGGCGCTCGATTTCGATGCCTTCAAAACCAGCCACTTCGAACTCCGGGAACACTTCGAATACGGCAACATATTCCAGGTCCTTGCCCGCTTCCAGGGACTTAGGCTCGATCGAAGGCGAGCCAGCCGGGTTCAGCTTTTGCTCAACAACGGCTTCGTAGAAAGAAGCCTGAATCACGTCGCCGACCGCTTCTTGACGTGCATCAGCACCAAAACGGCGCTTGATTTCGCTCATCGGCACTTTGCCCGGACGGAAACCAGCGATCTTGGCCTTTTGGGCAGTCTGCTGCAGACGCTTGTTGACCGCAGTCTCGATGCGTTCTGCTGGCACGGTGATGCTCAGGCGGCGCTCGAGAGCAGTAGTATTTTCAACAGAAACTTGCATGGATATTCCTCGTTGCACAGACGTTAGCCGGCCGTTTCCGACCCCAGAATCAAGGGCATGCATTCTAGAGGGTCAAACTCAAGAAGTCACCCTACTGGAAACGGGTAAAAAAACAGCAGGCAATTTGTAGGCTCAAGTGCACGCATGCACCTGCACCCATTAGCAAATACAGCTCATCACGCCAGGGCTCTGCATCAACCCTTCTATATATAGAAGAGATGGGAAGCAGCCCCCGACAGCCGGCCTTGCGAACAAGACCGACGGGCAGGCCGCAGCATCGAGAAACACAAATACGATGAACGCCCGCACTGGAAAACCAAAACGCTTAAACAAAAACGGCACAGCCCTGCTTGAGGTGCCGCGCCGTTGTCGCTATCTGATAGCGGTACTGACCTCTATATAGACGAGCATCAGTTCTACACGTTCAAAACCGGCAACGATTCTAACGCCAAGGCATTGAGAATGCTTGCTTTTTTCTTGACGCCTATAACTGCCGGACACCGCGCACGGAATAACCTCCACCAACACAACGCCGGACTTTTATCGAAGGCAAAAAAAAGCGCCAGACCATTGATCTGACGCTTTTTAAAATATGGGGTGGACGAAGGGGATCGAACCCTCGACAACGGGAGTCACAATCCCGTGCTCTACCAACTGAGCTACGCCCACCATATTGCATCAACAAGGAACTCGAACATTTTCCTTACTGAAGCTCACCCCGCCTTATGACAGAGCAAAGCTTTATTTGGTGCGGATGAAGAGACTCGAACTCTTACGCCTTGCGGCGCTGGAACCTAAATCCAGTGTGTCTACCAATTCCACCACATCCGCGCTTGAAGCTCTTAAAGCAAAGGCGCCAGACGATTAATCTGGCGCCTTTTGAAATATGGGGTGGACGAAGGGGATCGAACCCTCGACAACGGGAGTCACAATCCCGTGCTCTACCAACTGAGCTACGCCCACCATATCGCGCTACTTGTGCCAAAGCTGCCTAATGGCGCACCCGGCAGGACTCGAACCTGCGACCATCCGCTTAGAAGGCGGATGCTCTATCCAGCTGAGCTACGGGCGCCTTATTAATCTGTACTCTTGGAGGATTACAAACTAAGTGCTTCCAGCCTTACAGAACAACCATTCTGCTTGACCTTCTTAACCAGTGCTAGGCTGTGCCCGACAAGTGCGACGAATAGTATAGAGGGCCTGGAAACCCGTCAAATCTTTTTTGAAAAAAATTCATTTTATTTAAGGGGTTAGGGCAATTTGCAGACCAAGCGCCTTTGCCCTCACGTCTTGGCGTGCGAGAATGCGCGCACTTTTCTTCCCCCTCTCGATGGTTAATCACGCGTAATGACTGCACAACTTATCGACGGCAAATCAATCGCCGCCAGCCTGCGCCAGCAGATCGCCAAACGCGTCACCGAGCGCAGCGGGCAAGGCCTGCGCACTCCGGGCCTCGCGGTGATCCTGGTCGGCAGCGATCCTGCCTCTCAGGTTTATGTCTCGCACAAGCGTAAAGACTGTGAAGAGGTCGGCTTTATCTCTAAGGCCTACGACTTGCCTTCCGAGACCACTCAGCAGGCCCTCACCGACCTGATCGACGGCCTCAATGATGACCCGGCGATCGATGGCATCCTGCTGCAATTGCCGCTGCCCGAGCACTTGGACGCATCCAAATTGCTGGAGCGCATCCGTCCGGACAAAGACGTCGACGGTTTCCACCCTTATAACGTCGGTCGCCTGGCCCAGCGCATCCCGCTGCTGCGTCCGTGCACGCCCAAGGGCATCATGACCCTGCTGGAAAGCACCGGTGTCGACCTGTACGGCCTCGACGCGGTCGTGGTCGGCGCGTCCAACATCGTCGGTCGCCCGATGGCCATGGAACTGCTGCTGGCCGGCTGCACCGTCACCGTGACCCACCGCTTCACCAAGGATCTCGCGGGCCACGTCGGCCGCGCCGACCTGGTGGTGGTGGCCGCCGGTAAGCCGGGGCTGGTCAAAGGTGAGTGGATCAAGGAAGGCGCCATCGTCATCGACGTGGGCATCAACCGTCAGGAAGACGGCAAGCTGGTCGGCGACGTGGTGTACGACACCGCCCTGCCCCGCGCCGGCTGGATCACCCCGGTGCCCGGCGGTGTCGGCCCGATGACCCGCGCCTGCCTGCTGGAAAACACCCTGTATGCCGCAGAGACCCTTCACGGTTAATAACCAGCCGTACTGAAAAAGCCCTGCCTTATCGCAGGGCTTTTTATTGCCTTGAATAAAACCTGTTTTTTCTTATTTTTTAAGCACTTTCGTCTGGATGCAGAAGAACATTCGACAGTTTCTGATCCATACTCCTAAAATGTAACGCCATTTGTCATAAACCCGTTGCCCAACGGTATTTCTTTACCTTTTTAGCGAGTTCATCCGCGTGAATATTCGTCTTTCTATTGTCAGCCTGTTTTTTGCGTTCACAGGCACCTTTGCGCACGCCGCCGAATCCACCCTCGCGCCGCGTGATCCATCCAAATTACAGATCGCTTCCGGCAGCGCCATGCTGGTGGACCTGCAGACCAACAAGATCATCTACGCCAGCAACCCTGACGTGGTGGTGCCGATCGCGTCGGTGAGCAAGCTGATGACCGGCCTGATCGTGCTTGAAGCCAAGCAGAACATGGATGAGTACATCGACATCAACATCAAGGACACGCCGGAAATGAAAGGGGTGTTCTCCCGCGTGAAAATCGGCAGCGAAATGCCGCGCAAGGAAATGCTACTGATTGCCCTGATGTCCTCGGAAAACCGCGCCGCCGCCAGCCTGGCCCACCACTACCCGGGCGGCTACCCTGCATTTATCGCGGCCATGAACGCCAAGGCCAAGGCGCTGGGCATGACCAGCACCCACTATGTAGAGCCGACCGGCCTGTCGATCCACAACGTGTCCACCGCGCGCGACCTGAGCAAGCTGTTGGCTGCCGCACGCCATTACCCGCTGCTGAGCCAGTTAAGCACCACTAAGGAAAAGACCGTTTCGTTCCGCAAACCCAATTACACCCTGGGTTTCTCCAACACTGACCACCTGATCAACCGGGCCAACTGGGACATCAAGCTGACCAAGACCGGCTTCACCAACCAGGCCGGTCATTGCCTGGTGCTAGTGACCAGTATGGGGAATCGCCCGGTGTCGCTGGTGATCCTGGACGCTTTCGGCAAGTTCACGCACTTCGCCGATGCCAGCCGCATCCGCAGTTGGGTCGAAACCGGTAAAGGCGGCGCGGTGCCGGACGTCGCGTTGCGCTACAAAGCCGACAAAAACCTCAAGAACCGACCCAATGCAGCGCAAGCACATCGATAACCGGCCCACAAAAAAGGCGCTTTGAGCGCCTTTTTTTTACTTTCGTTCCGCCAGCACCTTGAGCGCCTGCGCCGCCGCCCGCTCCTGACCGGCCTGGGCGGTCGCATTCGCCGCCTCACGCCAGCGCTGCGCGTCCACATTGGCCGGCAATTGGCTGGGGCGCTGAATGAGGATTGCGAAGTTCCCGGCGCTTTTCCACTTCGACTCAAAATCGCTGAAGCTCATCAACAGCCGTCGGTCCATACCCGAACGTAACAGCACCGTGCTTTTCTGTTGATTGAACCCCACTACGACCACGTAGCGCGCATCAGACCAGAGCCCCCCGCCCACCCGCGCCATCACCGGATAACCCGCCGCCACCTGCGCCAGCACAGCCGTCAGCCTGGCATCCAACGGGTACACCAGCAGCCCATACTCACGCGCCAGCACCTGCATAGTGCGCTCAAGATCCGCTTCGCCGCCCGGCAAATGCAAAGGCTTATCCAGCAAGCCCGGTGTCATGACAATGCCTTGTTGCGACAGCATGCTGGCTAACGCCGTAGGACCGCTCTGATAAGCCTCGCTGCGAAAGGTCGGCACACCATTGAGTTCGACACGCTCCGGCAGGCCCGCCAGTTTGGACGGATGCCCGGAGCAGGCCGCCAAGCCCAAGGTGCAGGCCAGCAGCAGGGACGTTTGAAAGTTCGACCGTAACCGCAATGTTTTACTCGCTTGATCAACTGCCGGTAAGGGCCCCGATCATAGGACGCTCTGCCACGCAGGTATAGCCCGAAGTCAGGGTGAAAGGGTCCGGATAGAGCAAAGAAGTTGAAAGGACACGACCATTGGTCAATAGCAGGCAACCGCCTGACAACTAGCCTGTCCATTGAGAAGACTGTGTGTGCCCCCAGCGGGGCAAAGGAGGCCAGAATGAGCCTTGCAACAACGATTGTGATGTTGATTTCCGGCTGGCTGGCGGTGGCCGCCGCCATGTTGTGGGGAGTGTTGCGCATTACCCGTCGGCACCATCCCCCCCACGTCAAACACGACTTAAGAGCCAAACCCCACAAGGCGACGGCGCACCACGCCTAGCCAGGCATGCAAGCGAAGTCCTGGGTCGCCGCAACGTCCTGACCGTGGCCATCGGTCAGGGATGCGCGCACGCTGCTGCCCAGGCTGGATTCCACCAGCGTGTAGTGTTCACCCGCCTTGAAGTGCCTGTACTCGCCCCGCCCCCCCCCCTGGCAGTTTTGCTGATTGTCGTCGCCCGGCTGTTCTTCGAACAACGTCACGTCCAAACGATGATTCCCCGGTGCCACTTAGAAAAAGCGCCCGTCATCCACGCGCTTGCCGTCTACGCGTTCGGGTCATTCGGCGTCTCTTCTTTCAAACCGATCCAGGTTTCGCTCGAGCCCGCCTTGGGAATCGGGCTGGCGCAGGCTGACAGCAGCAACACAGCGCCGAGCGCGGGGATCAACAACAGTGGCGCAAGCACCTTGGGCCACACAACAATGGATCCACTAGAAATCCAACGTCCGATAATCGCCCAATAAAGCACTTATTACGCCTTGACCACCTCAATCACCTCCACTCTAATGGATCCATTAAACAAGAATAATCCATCGCCTGGAGAGTCATCATGTACCCCAAGAACACTTGGTATGTCGCCTGCACCCCCGATGAGATCGCGCAAAAGCCCCTGGGCCGGCAGATCTGCGGGGAAAAGATGGTGTTTTACCGTGGCCTGGAGGGCGCCGTGGTGGCGATCGAGGATTTCTGCCCCCACCGCGGCGCGCCGCTGTCGCTGGGTTATGTCGAAAACGGCAACCTGGTGTGCGGCTATCACGGGTTGGTCATGGGCTGCGATGGCAAGACCGTCGACATGCCAGGTCAGCGGGTGCGCGGCTTTCCCTGCAACAAAAGCTTTGCCGCCGTTGAGCGCTACGGCTTTATCTGGGTGTGGCCGGGCGATCAGGCCTTGGCCGACCCCGCCTTGATCCACCACCTGGAATGGGCCGTAAGTGATGAGTGGGCCTATGGCGGCGGGCTGTTCGATATCCAGTGCGATTACCGCCTGATGATCGACAATTTGATGGACCTGACCCACGAAACCTACGTGCACGCCTCCAGCATCGGCCAAAAGGAAATCGACGAAGCGCCGCCCGTCACTACGGTCAACGGTGACGAGGTGGTCACTGCGCGGCACATGGAGAACATCATGGCCCCGCCCTTCTGGCGTATGGCTCTGCGCGGCAACAACCTGGCCGACGATGTGCCGGTGGACCGCTGGCAGATCTGCCGTTTCACCCCACCCAGCCACGTGCTGATCGAAGTCGGCGTGGCCCATGCCGGCAAGGGCGGCTACCACGCCGCAGCCGAGCACAAAGCGGCGAGCATCGTGGTGGACTTCATCACCCCGCAGACCGACACCTCGATCTGGTATTTCTGGGGCATGGCGCGCAATTTCAACCCTAAGGATGAGGCGCTGACCGCCAGCATCCGCGAAGGCCAGGGCAAGATTTTCAGCGAAGACCTGGAGATGCTCGAGCGCCAACAGCAGAACCTGCTGGCCCACCCGACGCGCAACCTGCTCAAGCTCAATATCGATGCAGGCGGCGTGCAGTCGCGCAAGGTCCTGGAGCGCTTGATTGCCCGGGAACGCGCCGGAGAGCCGACATGATTGAGGTCGTGGTGGCATCGCGCAACACCGAAGCGCTGGATATTTGCACTTATGAACTGGCCAGCGTCGATGGCAGCCCGCTGCCGGCCTTCAGTGCCGGTGCGCATATTGACGTGCACTTGCCGGACGGGCTGGTGCGCCAGTACTCGCTGTGCAATCACCCGCAGGAGCGTCATCGCTACGTGATCGGCGTGCTCAAGGACCCGGCCTCACGCGGCGGCTCCCGTGGTTTGCATGAACAGGTGCACGAAGGCGCTCGCCTGAGCATCAGCGAACCGCGCAACCTGTTCCCCCTGGTCCACGACGCCCGGCGCAGCCTGCTGTTTGCCGGTGGCATCGGCATCACACCGCTCCTGTGCATGGCCGAGCGCCTGGCCCATAGCGGTGCTGACTTCGAGCTGCATTACTGTGCCCGGTCCAGTGAGCGGGCGGCCTTTGTCGAGCGCCTGAAAGCGTCGCCGTTTGCCGAACGGGTGTTCCTGCATTTCGACGAGCAACCCGACACGGCGCTGGATGTCGCCCACGTGCTGGCGGCACCGGCCGGCGATGTGCACCTGTATGTGTGCGGCCCGGGCGGCTTTATGCAGCACGTGCTCGACAGTGCCAGGGCCCAGGGTTGGCAGGAAGCCTGCCTGCATCGCGAGTACTTCACGGCGGCACCGGTGGACAACCGCCTGGATGGATGTTTTTCGGTGAAGCTCAGCAGCAGCGGCCAGGTCTTCGAGGTGCCCGCCGACAAGAGCGTGGTGCAGGTGCTGGAAAGCCACGGCATCGAGATTGCCGTGTCCTGCGAACAGGGGATTTGCGGCACCTGCCTGACCCGCGTGCTGGAAGGTGTGCCGGAGCACCGCGACCTGTTCCTCACCGAGCAGGAGCAGGCGCTGAATGATCAGTTCACGCCCTGCTGCTCGCGCGCGAAAACCGCCCTGTTGGTGCTCGATATCTGAACCACGTCACGAGGCGGGCAGGATCACCTTCATGCGCGCGTCGGCGGTGGCCGAACTGAAGATCTCGGCATACCGCAATGTGGCATTGGCATGCTCGCGCATGATGGCTTCGGCCCGCGCGCCCTGGCGGTTGACCAGGGCGTCGAAGACCGAATGGTGCTGCATATGGGCATAGTTGAAGCGGCGGAATTCGCGGGCCATGTCCTCGCGATCCACCGCCAGCGCCGTCACCGAGGCGAAGGGCAAGTGATCGTTGCGCGCCAGGGCGTCAGCGATGGCCGGGTTGTGACTGCCTTGGACGATGACCTGGTGAAAACGCATGTTCAGGTCGTGATAGACCTCAAGGTCATCCTCGGTCACGTAGCCTTTCTCGAACAATTGATCGCCCTCGACCAGGCAGCGCTCCAGCACGGCGCGCGCCTCGCTGGACAAGCCGTGCTCGGCGGCCTGGCGCGCCGCCAGCCCTTCGAGCACGCCACGCACTTCAACGGCGCCGGCGATGTCGCTGGCACTGACTGACCGCACCTGATAGCCGCGCCCGCCAAACGGCACCAGCAGCCCTTCCTGCTCAAGGGTCCGGAACGCCATGCGCACCGGCATGCGCGACACGCCGAACAACTGCGCGGTGGGGATTTCCATCAGGCGTTCCCCGGCCGCCAGCTCGCCGCTGGCGATCATCTTGCGCAGTGCAACCAGCACCAATTGACCGGGCTTACTCATCCAGGCAACTTCCAGAAAACGTGGGCCGCCATAGTACCGCAAGCGTCTGTTCGCGTCAGACGAACGCCAGTGCGGCACGCGCACTGCTTATCGCGCCCAGGTGCGCGGCCAGCCGGGAGGGCAGGTAATCAAAAAAGAAACCGGCGCTTTGCAGCTTGGCGGCGCGCAACGGGTCGTCTTCGGGCAAGGCCCTGGATACGCGCGCCGCCCGTGCCCAGGCGAACGCCAGCAACGCCACGCCGCACAGCTGGAGGAAATCCGGCGCGGCCCGGTAAGGGTATTCACTGTCGCACTGCGCCTGCATACGTATGCCGCTCACCACCGCATCCAAGGTGTCGCACAGGTCGCCCAACACCTGGGCGAATCCCGCGCATTCGCGGGACTCGGCGCCCTGCTCCGCCTCCACGCGCAACTCGGCCAGCAGCAGGCCAAACGCGCGGCCGTCATCCCCCAACACCTTGCGCAACAACAGGTCATTGGCCTGAATCTCGTTGCTGCCCTCGTAGATCATCGCGATGCGACTGTCGCGCAGGGTTTGTTCGATGGCGAACTCGCTGACGTAGCCGTACCCGCCGAAGACCTGCAACGCATTGCTGGCCTGGCGAAAGCCCTGTTCCGTGAAAAACGCTTTGATGATGGGCGTGAGCAACGGCGCCAACTGCGCGGCCGGCGCGTCTGGCTCGTGCTCGGCCTGATCCAGCAGGTGCGCCGCCCAATAACCGATGGCGCGCATGCCCTCGCTGGCGGTGCGCAGTTCCAACAACACGCGGCGCATGGCCGGGTGGTAACAGATGGGATCAGCCGCCTGGGCGGCGGCGCTGTCGGGCCTTGTCGGCGCGCGCATTTGCACGCGCTCGGCGGCGTACTGCCGAGCGTTCTGCCAGGCGGCCTCGGCGTGCCCCAGGCCTTGCAGGCCCACATGCACGCGCGCCGAATTCATCATCACGAACATCGCCGCCAGACCGCGATGGGCGTCGCCGATCAACCAGCCCTGCGCCGCCTCGAACACCAGGGAACAGGTGGCGCTGCCCTTGATGCCCATCTTGTGTTCAATGCCGTCACAGCGCACGCCATTGGCCTGGCCATCGTCCAGCCGCTTGGGCACCAGGAACAGTGAAATCCCGCGACTGCCCGACGGTGCATCAGGCAGGCGCGCCAGCACCAGGTGCAGGATATTGGCCGTGAGGTCATGCTCGCCGCCGGAGATAAACAGCTTGCTGCCGCTCAGGCGATAACGGCCATCGGCCTGGGGCTCGGCGCGACAGCGCAGCAAGCCGACATCGCTGCCGGCCTGGGGCTCGGTCAGGCACATGGTGGGCAAGGCCTGACCGCTGACGATCTGCGGCAGGTAACGCGCCTGCAAGTGTGGTTCGCCGTGGGCTTTGAGGCACAGGTAAGCGCCATGGGCGATGCCGGTGTACATGGCCCAGGCGTGGTTGCTGGCGTAGAGCATTTCTTGCAGAGCCGCGTCGAGCAGTTGCGGCAAGCCCTGGCCGCCCAGGGCCTCGGCGCAGGCCAGCCCCGGCCAACCGCCGTCGACATAGGCGCGATACGCCTTTGCAAAACCGTCCGGGGTGCTGACCTGGCCGTCCTGCCAACGGCACCCCTGGCGATCGCCAGGCGCGTTCAACGGCGCCAGCACGCCCTGGCTGAAACGGGCCGCCTCTTCCACGACCTGCAACGCCAGCGCCAGGTCCACGCCTTCGAACGCCGGGTTGCGGCGCCACGCGTCGGGGGCCTGCAGCCAGTGTTCAAGCACAAATTGCATATCGCGCAGCGGCGCCTCGTAGCTCCACATCGGCACACCTCATCGAATCAAAAATAGGCAGTCAAGCGCACCAGGCGGGGTTTTCGATCAACAGTGCCATGCCCTGCCCGCCGCCCACACAGGCCGCGGCAATCCCGTAGCGCAGGTTGTGCTCGCGCAGTTGCCGGGCCAGGCTCATGACCAGGCGCAGGCCCGTGGCGGCCAGCGGGTGGCCCAGTGCGAGAGAGCCGCCCTGAACATTGAGCCGAGTGCGGTCCAGCTCCAGCTCGTGGGCCACCGCCAACACTTGGGCGGCCTGAGCTTCATTGATCTCAAAGCGGCCGATGTCGTCCAGCGTAAGGCCGCTGCGCTGCAGCAACAGGCGAATCGCTGGTGCCGGGCCAATGCCCATGAACTCGGGAGCCACACCCACCACGGCACTGGCCAGCAGCCGGGCCAGCGGCGGGCGTGTGCAGTCGGACGCACGCCCGACCAGGGCGGCGGCTGCGCCGTCGACCACCGCGCAACTGTTGCCGGCGGTTTGCACGCCGTCGGCATGCACCGCGCGCAAGCGTGCCAGGGCCGCCAGGTCGGTGGGCCGGGGGTGGCTGTCCTCACTCACGACACCGGCGTGGCGCGCCAGGGTGATACTCCGCGATTGATAGCCCTCCAGCGCGAACACCTGGTTCTCCACCGGCACGATCTCTTCGACCCACGCCCCGGCGCCCTGGGCCTGCAACGCGCGCTGATGACTGTCGCAGGCGTAGCGATCCACCGCCTCGCGGCTCAGACCATAACGCCGCGCGAGGTTATCGGCGGTAGCGATCATGTCCAGGCCAGGTGCCGGGTCATACAGCGCCTCCCAGAGAAAGTCCTTGAATTGCACCTCGCCCCCGAGCCGAAACCCGCCCCGGTGGGTGTAGGCCGCTATCGGGTTGCGTGACATCGATTCAGCCGCCACGCACAAGGCCAATTGCACCTCGCCGCGCAGTTGCTCAGCGGCCTGGCGCAACAGCTCGAAACCGGTGGCGCAGATGCGCTGCACCCCCAGCGCCGGCACCGTTTGCGCCACACCGCTGTACAACCCGATATGCCGTGGCAATAAGTAAGCATCGAAACTGGCCTGGGCCATGGAGCCGGCCAACACGCTGTCCACTGCTTGCGCCTGGAGGCCGGCGCGGGCCAGCACCTCACGCCCGACCTTGATCCCAAGATCAATAGGCGACACCTGGGCCAGCGCCCCGCCGAGGTCGATCCAGGGCGTGCGCACGGCCTCGATAATCGCGGCATCGGCAAACGCCGCGTACTGGCCGGCACCCCTCACGGCTTGGGCCCGGCGCGCAGAATAGTAGGGTCTTCGCCGCGATACAGCGCCTCGACCTTCGCCGCGCGCCATTGCAGCACCGCGCGTTGGTTGATCGAACCTTTATCGGTAATTTCACCCCGGTCGATGGACGCCGGTTCGTCGAGGATCGCAATCCATTCCAGGCGACTGGCGTTGCCGGTGGCCTCACGATTGAGCCGTTGCAACCAGTCGCTGAACCATTGGCGCACCGGCGCGCTGTCCAACACCTCGGCGTCGCTGGCCTCGACGCTCAGGCCCGCCAGGCGGCGGCATTCATAGGCTCTAGGGAACACCAGCGCGCCCAGGCATTCGCGGTCCGGCGCGGCAATCACCAGGTCCTGCACATACGGCGAGCCCTCCAGCACCGCGCGATTGCGCAATGGTCCGACACTGACAAACACCCCGGAAGACAGCTTGAAGTCTTCGGCGATGCGCCCATCGAACATCAACCCCCATTGCGGTTGCTGGGGGTCGGCGAGCTTGATCGCATCACCGGAGCAATAGTAGCCCTGCTCATCGAACACCTCGGCAGTTTGCTCGGGCGCACGCCAGTACCCCGGCATGATGTGCGGCCCGCGAAACCGCCCCTCAAGCTTGCCGTCCAGCGGCACCAGGCGCACTTCGCAACCCGGCGCGGGCAAGCCGATGTAGCCGGCCATCGACAACGGCCCGGTGGTGAAGGTGCACGACGGTGCGGCTTCGGTCATACCCAGCCCGGCCATCATGCGGATGCGTTCGCCGCAGTGCCTCTCGGCCACGCGGTCGAGGCGGTCCCAGACGCTTTGCGAAAGCCCGGCGGCGGCAAAGAAGAACAGCTTCATGCGCGCGAAAAACCGCTCACGCAACTCGCCGTCCTGTTCCAGCGCGTTGACCAGTTCCTCCCAACCTTTGGGCACGGTGAGGTAGGCCGTGGGCGAAATCTCCTTGAGGTTACGCAGGGTCTGGGCGAAACCCTGGGCCGTGGGCTTGCCTTCGTCCAGGTAAAAGGTGCCGCCGTTGTAGAGCACGATGCCGACGTTGTGGCTGCCGCCGAACGTGTGGTTCCACGGCAGCCAGTCCACCAGCACGGGCGGCTCCTCGCCGAACACCGGAAACGTCTGCAACAGCATTTGCTGGTTGGCGCACAGCATGCGCTGGGTGGTGATCACAGCTTTGGGCAGCTTGGTCGAGCCCGAGGTGAAGAGAAATTTGGCGATGCTGTCCGGGCCGGTGGCATTGAACGCAGCGTCGGCCTCGGTACCGCCGGGGGTTTGCAGCAGGCTGGCAAAGCTGACCTGAGTGCGCCCAGGCACTTCACCACGCACGCAGATCAGCGGCGTCTCGCCCGGCAATACCGCCTCGATCGCACGCCTGTAGGCCGCTGCATCGCTGACAAACACCAGGCCCGGTTGCAGCAGGTCGCAGACATGCCGCAACTTGGCGAAATCCTGGGACAGCAACGCGTACGCCGGCGACACCGGGCAGTAGGGAATGCCGGCGTACATGGCGCCGAGGGCCACCTGCAAATGTTCGATGTCATTGCCCGACAGCAGGGCCAGCGGTTTGTGTGCCGACAGCCCATAGCTCAGCAGGCTTTGGGCAATGGCGCGCACGCTGTCGAGCATTTCACGGTAGTTGACGCGGCGCCACTCGCCATCGGCCTGGCGGGCGGCGATAAAGGTCTGCTCGGGCCGCACCTGGGCCCAATGCACCAGGCGGTCGAGCAAGCGCATGGGCAAGGCGCCCAAGGGTTCCAGCGAGCGCATATGCAGCACGCCCTGTTCTTCTGTGACCTCGACCGGCGCATGGCCGATGGACACCGCGCGGTATCGCGGCGGGTGCTGCTCGGGCTGGGGTTGCGGTCTGAATTCGGCACTCACAAGGATGTCCTCCATCAAGGCGGTTCAACGCCGCCTTGTGATTGTTATGTCGCAACGCCTGCTCAGATCGGGTAGTGCCGCGGCCCGTTCTGCAAGGTCACCCAGCGCAACTGCGTGAAGTGCTCGATGGCCGCTTTGCCACCGAAACTGCCGTAGCCGCTGGACTTGACGCCGCCGAAGGGCATTTGCGCCTCGTCGTGCACAGTGGGTCCGTTGATATGGCAAATACCCGATTCCACCCGTTGCGCCAGGGCCAGCGCGCGCCCGGTATCGCGGCTGAAAATCGCCGCCGACAGGCCGAATTCGGAATCGTTGGCCAGGCGCAGCAAAGCCTCGTCGCCGTCGCCGCGCAGCAACACCGCCACCGGGCCGAACGACTCTTCGCGGTACAAGCGCATGTGCTCGGTGACGCCATCGATCAGGGTCGGTTGCAGGATGCTGCCGTCCAGTTGGCCGCCGGCCACCAGCCGCGCGCCTTTGGCCAATGCGTCGTCGATCAGCGCCTTGATGCGCGTACCGGCACTGGCGTCCACCAGCGAACCCAGCACCGATTCCGGCGCAGCCGGGTCGCCGGCGCGCAGGGTGGCGACCTTGGCCGCCAGCTTGGCAACAAAGGCATCGGCGACTTTGGCATCGACGATCAGGCGCTCGGTGGACATGCAGATCTGGCCCTGATTGAAATAGGCACCAAAGGCTGCTGCCGCGACCGCCGCGTCCAAATCCGCGTCGTCGAGCACCAGCAACGGTGCTTTGCCGCCCAGTTCCAGCAGTGCAGGCTTGAGGTGGCGCGCCGACAGTTCACCGACGATCCGCCCCACATGGGTCGAGCCAGTGAAGTTGACTCGCCGCACCGCCGGGTTGGCGATCAGCCGCTCGACTATCACGGCGGCATCGGCTGGGGCGTTGCTGATGACATTGACCACGCCATCGCCCAGGCCGGCGTCCTGCAGCACCTGGCCGATCAGGCGGTGCACCGCCGGGCTCAGCTCGGAGGCCTTGAGCACCACGGTGTTGCCGCAGGCCAGCGGCATGGCAATAGCGCGAGTGGCGAGGATCACCGGCGCATTCCACGGCGCGATGCCCAGCACCACGCCGCATGGCTGACGCAGGGCCATGGCGAAACTGCCGGGCACATCGGAAGGAATGACGTCGCCAGTGATCTGGGTGGTCATCGACGCGGCTTCACGCAGGATATTGGCCGCCAGACGCACGTTAAAGCCATACCAGTTGGCCATGGCGCCGGTCTCGCCAGCGGCCGCGATAAATTCGGCGCTGCGCGCCTGCAATTGCTCGGCTGCCTTGAGCAACCGGGTGCGACGTTCGTTGGGCGCAAGCGCCGCCCACGCGGGGAACGCGGCGTGCGCGGCGGCCACGGCGGCGTCGGCATCTTCAGGGGTGGCGGC
The DNA here is from genome assembly GCF_030687575.1 of Pseudomonas sp. FP2309. Lineage (NCBI taxonomy): Bacteria > Pseudomonadati > Pseudomonadota > Gammaproteobacteria > Pseudomonadales > Pseudomonadaceae > Pseudomonas > Pseudomonas sp. FP2309. The sequence goes on from NZ_CP117439.1 coordinate 3,529,952, forward strand.
GGCAACACGCGAGACCACTTCACCGGTCACCGGGTTGCGACGTTCGAAGGTACGACCGTCGCGGGCGGGGCACGACTGGCCGCCGATCAACAGGGGCACGTCCAGCATGGTGATTCCTCTTTATTTTCTTTATAGGGAATACGTTCAAGCAGGGTTACGGCAGTGCGGCCCGAAGGCCGCTGACTTCAGCGTTTATACGCCTGCAGGCCAGGCTTGATGCTCTTGTCGTCGAGGAATTGTTTCATGCCCTGCTCGCGGCCGCCTTCGGTGTCGAGCAAGCGCGACTGATCGAGCTTGGCGTAGAGGTAATCTTCGTTCTGCTCCCAGGTCAGTTCGCGGCAACGTTTGAAGCCATGCTTGGCCGCACGCAGCACCACCGGGTTTTTCTCCAGCAGGTTACGCGCCAGGTCCACCGTGACTTCGCGCAACTGCGCCAGCGGCACGCTCTCGTTGACCAGGCCCATCTCGGCAGCTTTCTGCCCGCCGAAGGTCTTGCCGGTCATGATGTAGTACAGCGATTGGCGATGGCCCACGGTGTCGGCCATGGCCTTGCTGACCAGGTTGCCCGGCGGGATGCCCCAGTTGATTTCCGAGAGGCCGAAGGTCGCCTCATCGGCGCAGATGGCGAGGTCGCATGCCACCAGCGGGCTGAAACCGCCGCCGAAGCACCAGCCGTTGACCATGGCGATGGTGGGCTTGGTGTACATGCGCAGCAGTTTCCATTGCCATTGCGAGGCTTCGCGACGGATTTTTTCCTGGAGAATTTCCGGGCCGGCATCCACTTCGCGAAAGTATTCCTTGAGGTCCATGCCCGCAGTCCAGGCCTCACCGGCACCGGTCAGCACCAGCACGCCGGCGTCCGGATCCTGTTCCAGGGTTTCCAGTACGTCGATCATTTCCCGGTTAAGGGTGGGGCTCATGGCGTTGCGTTTTTCCGGACGATTGAGAATGACCCAGGCGATGCCTTCCTCGATCTCGACTTTGACGGTGGACCAACGACCTTCGTAATTGCTCATGGCGGTACGCTCTTGTTCTGGTGTGAAGATGATTCGAAATTAAACCGCAAATATAGTTATGTCAATTAACTATTAATCATCGTAACCAATATTTTCACTCATTAAAGAACGGCGATGCCGAAGCGCCGTGAAAACCCGGCATAGCCACGGCGCGTTAACCCCGGCAAACTAGATAGCCTTCTTAACCGCTACCTTATGAGGATTGCACTGCCAATGGCCAAGCCTTCTACCCTCGCCGCCGCCAGCCAGGCCCTGCCCGATAATGACGAGGCACGGCCACCGCTGGATTCAGCCCTGGACGATCTGATCGGTTATGCCATGCGCCGTGCCCAGCTCAAACTGTTCCAGAACCTGATCGGCCGGCTGTCGGAGCACGACCTGCGCCCCGCCCAGTTCTCGGCCCTGGCGATCATCGAGCAGAACCCGGGGCTGATGCAGGCCGACCTGGCTCGCGCCCTGGCCATCGAGCCGCCCCAGGTGGTGCCCTTGCTGAACAAACTGGAAAGCCGTGCGCTCGCGGTGCGTGTGCGCTGCAAACCGGACAAGCGCTCTTACGGGATCTTCCTGAGCAAGACCGGCGAAACCCTGCTCAAGCAGCTCAAGGACATCGCCGCACAAAGCGACCTCGACGCCACGGCAGCTCTGGACGCGCAAGAACGCGCAGAGCTGCTGCGCCTGCTCAAGAAGGTCTATCAGAACGGATGACTTACCACAGCGCCACGGTGTAGAGCACCAGAAAGCGCGTCTGGTTTTCATCGCGAAACGCAGCGCCGCCGGGGAAGTCGTTGCGGTAGATCGACTTGCGCGCCATCAGCCCGACGTTCTTCAGCGGGCCGCTCTGAATCACGTAGCCCAGTTCCATCTGGAACTCGCGCTCTTTGCGATCCTCGGCGTTGAAGGCGGCCAGCTCGATGTTGTCGCCACGCACGTAACGCAGGCGACTTTTGAGGCCCGGCACGCCCGACGCGGCAAAGTCATAGTCGTAGATGGCCTGCCAGGTGCGCTCCTTGGCATTGAGAAAATCCGAACTCATGGTCAGCTCGCTCATGCCCATCAGCTCGGTGCCGGAGATATACGGCGTGGCGGTATCGCCGCTCGAATGCATATAACCCAGGCTCACTCGGTGCCCGCCCAGGCGATAGCCGAACAGCGCCGAAAGGTTGCGGTTATCCACGTTACCGGCCTTGGCGCTGCCGTCCTCACGACTGAAGAAACTGCGCAGGTCACTGGTGAGCACGCCCTCGCCCAGCGGCAGGTTGTGCAGTAACGCCAGGGTGTCCTGCTGGTAAAGGTCGGCGACCTCGGCATGATAGGCGCGCAGGCTCAGGTCTTTATTGACCTGATAATCGCCGCCGACGTAAGCCAGGTGCGAGGTGCTGGCGGTCGCGTTGAAACGTCGGTTGGGCGAGGCGATGGTCATGGGCTGGTAGTCGGTGGAATCGCGCTTGTTGATGCGGTCGATATAGCCGGTATTGAGGGTCAGCCCGTCGATGTCCTTGGAGCTCAAGGTGGTACCGCGAAAGGTCTGCGGCAGCAGGCGCGATGGGCTGGCAAAGGCGAATGGCAGGAAGATCGACACGTCCCCGGCCTTCACCGTGGTTTGCGCAAACCGCAGTTTAGCGGTCGGCGCCAGGCGTGAATATTCGTCGGCGGCACGCTTGTCGCTGGCCGACACCGGCAGCAACTCGGTGCCGCTGCGGTCCGGCGAGGAGTCAAGCTTGACCCCCATCAAGCCGCGCACATCCAGGCCAAAACCCAGCGGGCCAGGCGTATACCCCGACTCCAGATTGAGGATGAACGCCTGGGCCCATTCCCGTGCAGCGGTTTTGGCGCCGTCGTCCTTGTAGTCACGATCCAGGTAGTAATTGCGCAACGTCAGGTTGCCATGGCTGTCGTCGATAAACCCCGCCGCCCACAGCGGGGTGGGCAGCACGCCGAGCATCAGCAGTGTGCTGATCAGACGTGGTGTGCTTTTCGACACACAGCAGGCCGCCGCGACGGCGCCCGTAGGGAGTTTTGGCATGTTCGATGTCCATTTTTTGTTGTTGTTTTTGGGGGTGACACACACTTGGCCCAATCGGCTTCGCGAACAGAGAATGGAAACGCTCACGACGCTCGTCAACCGCGACTGACCGATAATCGAACGTTAATAAGCCTATCTATTTCCACTTTTCCTGCCACTGCCAATCTCAAATAGCCGGCCTAGGCGGCTTGCGGGATGATTTTTGGCGCGGCCCAGGCGCCCTTCTTTTTATAGTTATATTTGTTATCTTAATTGCCAGCCGCCCAGCAGGCTCGCTACCACAACAAAAACAACAATGAGGTTTGCCCATGAACACTCCCGCGCGTCGTTCGACGTTGACGATCGCTTTGTGCTTTATCGTTGCCCTGATCGAAGGGTTCGATCTACAGGCCGCCGGCACCACTGCCGCAGGGTTGCGCCAGACGTTTGCCCTCGACCCGAAAATGCTCGGCTGGGTATTCAGCGTCGGGATCATTGGCCTGCTGCCCGGTGCCTTCTTCGGCGGATGGATCGCCGACCGCATCGGCCGCAAGAAAATCCTGGTGAGCGCGGTGCTGCTGTTCGGGCTGTTCTCCCTGAGCACGGCATTTGTGAACAGCTATTCGAGCCTGTTGCTGGTGCGCTTCCTGACCGGCCTGGGCCTGGGCGCCGCGCTGCCGAACCTGATCGCGTTGTGTGCCGAAGCGGTGAGCGAACGCAACCGTGGCACCGCCATCAGCGTGATGTATTGCGGAGTGCCATTGGGTGGCGCACTGGCTGCGGTGGTGGCGATGTTTTCCAGTGAACACTGGCAGACCACCTTTATCATCGGCGGTTTGGCACCGCTGCTGGCTGTGCCGTTGATGATCCTGCTGCTGCCCGAATCCACCGCCTTTCGCCAACAGGCCGAAGACACCCCCGGCGCCCGCCCCTCCACCGGCCAGGCACTGTTCGGCGAAGGCCGCGCACGCACCACACTGGCGTTGTGGCTCAGTTACTTCTTCACCCTGACCGTGATGTACATGCTGCTCAACTGGCTGCCTTCGCTGTTGCTGGAACAAGGCTTCAGCAAGCCCCAGGCCGGCATGGTGCAGATGCTCTTCAATATCGGCGGTGCCCTCGGTTCGCTGCTCGGCGGCGTGTTGCTGGACCGTTGCAACGCACTCAAGGTGGTGCTGTTCGTGTATGCCGGCCTGCTGGCAGCGCTGGCGGGCGTGGGCCTGTCGGTGGGCATAGTGCCCATGGCCATCGCAGGCTTTGCCGCGGGGTTGTTCGTGATGGCCGCGCAATTGGTGCTGTATGCCAGCGCGCCACCGGCCTACCCCACCGCCGTGCGCGCCACTGGCGTGGGCGCGGCCGTGGCCATCGGCCGACTGGGCTCGGTGGCCGGGCCGCTGGCCGCCGGGCAACTGCTGGCAGCCGGAGCCGGCACCGCCGGCGTGCTGCTGGCAACCTCTCCAGGTGTGGTGATCGCCGCACTCACCATCATCAGCGTGATGGTGCGTGCGGCGCCACTGAACCTGCCTAGAACTGGTGCAGCCAATTAAGCACCAGCTTGTTGCCCTGGGTGCGATTCTGCGCCTGCTGTTCGAAGTACGTGTTCACTGACAACACATTCTCCTTGTTGAACGCGTAGACCAGGCCTGGGCCGATGGCCCAGACCTTTTCTCGGCGCCCACTCACCGCATGCCCCTGCACCTCGGTATCGGTGATCTGCTTCAACCAATACCCGTTCAGCCCCACGCTCAACTGCTGGTCGATGGCGTACTGCAACGTCAGGTTGGCATGCAGCGCCTGCCCGGCCTGGGTGTCGGAGACATCACCGAAGCCCGCCTGCGGCTTGTCATTCTTGCCGTTCCACAGGTACATGAAGCGACCGCTCGCCGACCACTTGGGGTTGAACCAGTACGTCGCCGCGTAATACGGGTTGAAGGACCAGAAATTGCTTCCTGGGTTGATCGAACGCTTGCGGTCATAGGCGCCCACCGGGATCGACACGTCGAATTCGACCCGCTGGGTCAACAGCGGGCTGCCATCGGCGCGGCTCAGGGTCGGCAACTGCAGGAACGGGCCGACGACCACATCGCCAAAGCCGGCGCGGGAACTCAAGGCCGCGTTATTCAACCCATCGTCGACGTCCACATGGGCCAGGGAAGTGTTGATCAGGGTGAAGCCAGGCATTGCGCCGTTGGCCAGGGGTTGGCCGACGTAAATGATTTGCGTGGTCGGCGCCACCACCTCCACGTCCTGCCTGGGCAGTGCCAGCTTGTTGCCGTGGGCATCGTTGAAGCGGCTGGCGCGCGAATAGGTCAGGTATTCCTCCAGGTACCAACCCGGTCCGGCAGGCGCTGGCGAACCGTCATAGAAACTGGTGCTGCCCAGGTTGAGGCCGGGCAAGTCATAGGCGTGAACAGTGGATGACAGTGCGACAAAAGTCGTGGCCGCAACTGTCCGCAAGCAAGGCTTGAGCATGATGTATGTCCTGTATTTTTGTTGTTGTTCAAGACCCCCGGCACACTGGCTGCGCACCGGGGTGTGACGCGCTTGCGCGGCCTACACGTAGGTGGCGGCCAACCCGCCATCCACCGGCAGATTGACCCCATTGACCCAGCGCGCCGCGTCCGAGCACAAAAAGGCAATCACCGACGCCACTTCATCGGCCAACGCGGGGCGGGTCATGCGCTGGCTGTCCTCGGCCACCCGCTGCGGCCCGAGCATGCTGACGAAATCTCCCAGAATCGGGGTGAACACCGGCCCCGGCGCGACGCAGTTGATACGCACCGCGTGATCGCGAAACCAGCCTTGGGCTTGCTGCAAGGTCCAGACGATCAGCGCTTCCTTGAAGTACTGATAACAGGTGGCCTGCTCGACCGGGTTTGCCGCCAGCCACTGCTGCCCGGCCTGGTAGCTTTGCGTCGCGGCCAGGGCCTTGTGCAGCTCCAGGCGTTGGGGCCATTGCGCACCCAACACCGAGGCGACATTGACGATGCTGCCGCCAGCCGACAGGCGCGGCAGCAACGCTTGTGTGAGGTGGCGCAAGCCCAGGTAATTGACCTCGGCCACCGTTTGCGCCGGGGCCGTGCCGGGTACGCCGGCGATGTTGCACAGCGCGTCGACCCGCGCCGGCAGACGCGCCACCAGTGCATCGATGCTGGTCGGATCGCTCAGGTCGGCATGGAAAAAACCGTCCAGCGTCAACTGCGGTTCATGGCGGTCTACCCCGATGACCGTGGCGCCCTGGAAGCGCGCCAACCGCGCGACTTCCGCACCAATGCCCGACGCGACACCGGTGACGATCAAGGTTTTGTTGTACAGGTTCATGGTCAAGCCCTCTTATTGTTGTATAGGCATTGCGTGAGCCAGGGCTCAGTAGGGATAGGTCGGCGGCGTATTTTTTACGGTGACCCATTGCCATTGGGTGTACTCGTCCCAGTCGGCTGGCCCGCCCACGCTGCCGCCGTTGCCCGAGGCGCCGCGTCCGCCGAAGGGGTTGATGCACTCGTCCGCCACGGTCTGGTCGTTGATGTGCAGCATGCCGCAGTTCAGGCGTTCGCCCATGGCCATGGCACGCCCCACCGACGGTGAAATGATCGCGGCCGAGAGGCCGTACTCGGTGCGATTGGCCAACTCGATGGCCTCCTCGTCCGTGTCAAAGCTGACCACCGTGGCCACCGGCCCGAAGACTTCATCGTCGAATGCGCGCATACCCGGCCGCACCCCGCTGAGCACGGTCGGTTGGTAAAACAGCTGGTCATATTCGCCCCCCGCCTCCAGCCGTGCGCCGGCCTGCAGGCTGTCGCTGACGATCGCGTGCACGCGCTGCAATTGGCGCGGGTTGATCAACGGGCCAAGCGCGGCCTCGCCTCGGGCGGCGTTGCCGACGCTGAGCGCACGGGCCTTGGCCACCAGCTTGCGGGTGAAACTGGCGGCGACGGAGGCATGCACCAGAATCAACCCGGTCGCCATGCAGATCTGCCCCTGGTGCAGCCAGGCGCCCCAGGCCGCGTTGTTCGCGGCCTGCTCGAGGTCGGCGTCCTCCAGGATGATCAACGGGTTCTTGCCGCCCAATTCCAGCGCGACTTTTTTCAGGTGTCGCCCGGCCACTTCGGCGACTTTGCGTCCTGCCTCCGTGGAGCCGGTGAAGGCGATCATGCGTACGTTGGGGTCGCGGCACAGCGCCTCACCGGCCGGCGCGGCGCCGGGTAATACCTGCAACAGACCTTTGGGCAGCCCGGCTTCTTCGAACAGACGGGCGATGAGGAAACCGCCGCTGACCGGGGTTTGCGGGTCAGGCTTGAGCACCACCGCGTTCCCTGCCGCCAGAGCCGGCGCCACCGAGCGCATCGACAACACCAGGGGGAAGTTGAACGGTGAAATCACCCCGACCACCCCATGGGGCTGACGCCGGGCATAGGACAGCCGTCCGGCTTCGCTGGGCAGCACCACCCCGTGAGGTTGGGACAACAGACCCGCCGCCTGATGCAGCAGCACAATCGCCTCGCGCACTTCGTGTTCGCCCTTGAACAACGCGCCGCCGGTTTCCCGGGCGACATACAACGCCAGTTCCTCAAAAGACTGCTGGGCCACGAGGGCCGCCTTGCGAAACACCTCGGCGCGCTCACGCGGGCCGAGTGCGGCCCACGCCGGTTGGGCCAGCGCCGCGCTGCGGCTGGCAATGGCGATATCCGCCGGGCTGGCCATGGCGCAACGCATCAGCGGTTCGCCGGTGGCGGGTTCGATCACGGGCGTCACGGAACCCGAGGCGGGTACCCAGTCACCGTTGAACAGGCATTCGGACTCAATGGCTCGCTGCAGCAGCGAGGTGGTTTCAGACACTGACATGGCAACTCCGGTTTTTTGTATTTGTCATCGCCTGCACGAGGGCAGGCGCCGCATCAGGTGTTGAGCAAAGGCTGTGCCGTCTGCGCGTCGCAGCACGCACATACGCCTTTGAACGCTCTGCAACGGTCCTTTCAACGGACCGCGCATACCTCCGCGCCGGTCGCGGACAAAAAATCGGGGCGTGCCACTTGTTCAATTGATAAGGTTATGTTTAATAACTATCTCAGCTGTTACTCATATCGTTCACTCGCTTTGCAGGGGCATAACAATGACTCATCCCCCCAGCACGCTGCCCGACGACCCGGCAGTGACTGCGCCGTATCATCCGCGTGGCGACAGCCGCCAACTCAGCGACACCAGCTCGCCCACGACAGCGGAGCTGACGGACTGTTTGTTCTTTTCTCCCGAAGACGGGCGGATCTGGCTCAACGACCAGCGCATGTTGCTGCTGCACAGTTCCTCCTTCGGCGCGCTGCGCCGGGAGGTCATCGAACGCCTGGGGCTGGAGCAGGCGCGCGGGCTTTTCACCCGTACCGGCTATGCCTCGGGCGCGCGGGACGCTCGTTTAATTCGCGAACGCTGGCCCCAGGCCGATGCCGCCGCCGTGTTCCGGGCCGGGACGCACCTGCACACGCTGGAGGGCATGACCAAAGTCGAACCGCTGCACTTCAAGTTCGACGCCGACTCGGGGTTCTATGAAGGCGAGTTTCTCTGGCACCACTCCTGCGAGGCCGACGAACACGTGGGGGCTTACGGCACCGGCCAGGACCCGGTGTGCTGGACGGAAACCGGCTACGCCATCGGCTTCGTCAGCGGCCTGTTCGGGCAATTGGTGATTTTCCGCGAAGTGGAATGCCGTGGCATGGGCCACAGCCGTTGCCGGGTGATCGGCAAGACCGCCGAGCAATGGGGAGACGTCGAGCAGGACCTGCGTTACCTGAATGTGTCCCAGACCGTCAGCGGCCCCGCGCCCGTCCCCACGCACCCAAGCCCGCCAGGCCCCCGGACAGGCGCCAGCGCACCACTGCCGTTGGTGGGCGCCAGTGCGGCGTTCAACACGGCGATGCAGGCCCTGCAACGGGTTGCGCTGACACCCGCCACGGTGCTGATCAGCGGTGAGTCCGGCGTGGGCAAGGAGATGTTCGCGCGCCAGTTGCACCAGCTCAGCGCGCGCCATCAGCAGCCATTCGTGGCGCTCAACTGCGCGGCCATCCCGGACACCCTGATCGAGGCCGAACTGTTCGGTGTCGAACGCGGCGCATACACCGGCGCCACCCATTCACGCCCCGGTCGCTTCGAGCGGGCCCAGGGCGGCACCTTGTTCCTGGATGAAATCACCAGCCTCAGCCTGACCGGGCAAAGCAAACTGCTGCGGGCCTTGCAGGAGCGTGAGATCGAACGGGTCGGTGGCGTGCGCGGGATCACGGTGGATGTGCGCGTGGTGGCCGCGACCAATATCGACCTGCGCAAAGCCGTGGCCGACGGCACGTTTCGCGAAGACTTGTTCTACCGCCTCAATGTCTACCCCATCGCCCTGCCCCCCCTGCGTGAGCGCCGGGATGACATCCCGCTGTTGATCAATGCGTTTCTCACGCGCTTCTGCCAGGAATACGCGCGCACGCCCGCGGGCCTGACCATGCGTGCGTTGAAGGTACTGCTGCGCTATGACTTCGCGGGGAACGTGCGCGAGCTGCAAAATCTGATCGAGCGCGGCTTGATCGCCAGTGACGAAGGCCAGGCCATTGACCTGGTGCATCTGTTTCGCAACGAGCCGATGCCGACGGACCCGTACGGCCTGGACGATCACGGCAGCCTGTCCACTGCGGTGTCCACGGTCCGCCCACCCTTGCTGGAGACCCTCGGCCAACTGGACCAGGGGTTTTCCATCGAAGGCCTCGAGTCGCGCCTGATCCATGAGGCGCTGCAACAGAACGCCGGCAACCTGGCCGCTGCGGCCAGGCTGGTAGGGCTCAGCCGGGCGCAATTTGCCTACCGCTTGAAGAAGCATCAGCGACACACCCCTTGAACGAGAACGCCCTGGGACACGGCTTGATAATTAGCGCTTTAAAAGTTTTATCCAGTTAAGTATTTTGCACGGGTAAGGGGCGACAAGCGCCCTCTTCTTCTCGTAACAAGGACCTTCTGTGAGCGGACTGCGTGAACGTCAGAAAGCCGAACGGCGCCAGGCCATCAGCCAGGCGGCCATCGAGCTGTTTGAACGCCAGGGTTTCCAGGCCACCACCATCGAACAAATCGCCGGCCAGGCGGGTGTGTCGGCGCCGACGGTGTTCAAGTATTTCGGCAACAAACAGGAAATCATCCTGGAAATCCTGCACCAGGCCGATCAACGCGCCATCACTGACACCCGCAGCCTGATCCAGGACATCGAAGACCCGGTCGACGCGATGTGCCACTTGGAGCGGTTGCTGACCGGTTACGCCCTGGAGGTGATGCATCCCAGCCTGTGGCGCGAGCTGCTGCCGCTGATCCTGTTCGGCGGCAGTAACGAATTGCCCGAGGGCTACCGCGCCATGAACGATGCGCTCAGGGCCGAAATCAGCCAACTGCTGCGTGAACTGCAACAGGCCGGCAAACTGCGTCCCCAGCTGGACGTGGAGTTGGCGGCGTTTCTGTTGAACGACTACTCACACTTGCAGCTGTTCAGGCTGGTGAACCAGGAGCACCCGGATATCGACGCGCATTCGCTGCAGGTCAGGCGCATCACCGAATTGGTGTTCTATGGGATGCAGGCCTGAACTGTTCCCAGGCCTGCCGGGCAACCCCCTTTAGTAAAACCGATAACAGCGGATCACCACCTGCTCGGCGCTGGGGTACTGCACCAGGCCGATAAAACTTGAGCGCGTGAGCCAGTCCAGCCGCCCCTTGGGCACCTGGAACACCGGGGTACACGTGCAGCGGTATTCCGTCTCCGGAATCGGCCACTGCCCGTTGCGCTCCAGTTGGCGCCCGTATTCGGTCATGGCCAGCACGCCGCGGTTGCGCAGGTTGATCAGCTCACCCTGATCGGTCCTGAGGCTGTAGCGCGCATCGAGTTGCCCCACGCCGTCGGCACGCAACACAAACACGTCCTCGCCACCGGCCAGCACCTGACCACTGACGCCGACGCCGTCGAAATCACCGCCCACGATCGGGTAATTGCAGCGCCAGCCGTCGACGCTGTCACCCAGCATTACGCCCGGCCCTATGGCAACGCGCAACGTCAGTACGCGCTGCAGGTTGGGTGCCAGGGCCATCAAATCCAGGGGTTCAGTCATCACACAGCTCCGGACCCGGCACACACGTACCGGGCCATGTTGGGTCAGCGATTGGTCTTGATAGCAGTCCAGGTGCGGGTGCGGATCCGCTCGACAGCGGCCGGAACCGGCTCCAGCGCGAACAGAGTCTTGCGCGCTTGCTCCGGCACATACATGTTTGGATCGTTGCGGATACTCGCGTCGACCAGCGCGGTGGCGTCCTTGTTCGGGTTGGGGTAGCCGATCTTGTTGCTGATGAGTGCAATGACGTCCGGGCGCAGGATGTAGTTGATGAAAGCATGGGCCTCAGCGAGGTCCGGCGCCTTGGCCGGGATCATCATCACGTCCGACCACATCGGCGCGCCTTCCCTGGGCAACGCCATCTCGACCTTGACGCCCTTGCCGGCGGCATCGGCCAAACGCTTGGCCAGCGCCACACCGCCAGACCAACCCACACCCACGCAGATATCACCGTTGGCCAGGTCCATGCCGTAGCGCGAGGAGTTGAAGTAGGTGATGTAAGGGCGGATCTTCATCATGGCCGCCTGGGCCTGCGAATAGTCCTCGCGCTTCTGGCTGTTGGGGGCCAGGCCCTTGTAGTGCAAGGCGATCGGCACGATTTCATTGGCCGCATCGAGAAAGCCCACGCCGCAACTGGCGAGTTTGGCGAGATTTTCTTCCTTGAAGATGATGTCCCAGGTGTTCATTTGCACGTCGGGCCCGAGGGCGTTGCGCACCTTGTCGACGTTGTAACCGATTAACGTGGTGCCCCACAGATAAGGCACGGCGTAGCGATTACCGGTGTCACCCACCGCTTCCAGCGATTGCATGAACTGCGGGTCCAGGTGCTGCCAGTTCGGCAGTTGGCTGCGGTCCAGCGGTTGCACGGCACCGGCCGTGATCAGGTGCCCCAGGTTGGCCGAACCGGGGAACACCACGTCATACCCGGAGTTGCCCGTCAGCAGCTTGGACTCCATGGTTTCGGAGCTGTCGAACACGTCATAGATCGGGCGAATGCCGGTTTCTTCCTGGAAGCCTTTGAGCACTTCCGGCGGCAGGTATTCGATCCAGTTGTAGATCCGCACGGTCCGTTCTTCGGCCAGGCAAACGCCACTGATCAGCAGTGATGCAAAGGTGCCCAGCAAGGTATTACGCAAAAACCTGTTCATGATCAAAACACTCCAGCGCGGCCACGATGGCTCGCAGCACTTAATAGCGATAGGTGAAATACAGTTCCAGCGCACTGAACTTCTGGTCGTTGCCGAACACTTGCTTGGCGGCGGCCAGTGGTTTGACCCAGTTATAAGACAGCGACGTATAGAACGACGGCGTAGGCGTCCAGTCGAGGAAAACCACACTCTCATCGGCAAAACGCCGGTCACTGACCGCCGCGCCCATGTAGTTTTTCTCATCCAGCCAGAACTGGTAGTGGATGGCGCCGAGGGTCAGGGTCTCGCTGAGGTGGGTCTTGAGCGAGAACTGCTGGACGTTTTCGTTGCTGTTGAACAGCAGGTAGTTACCGACCACGTCCCCGACCAGCCATGTGCTCCAGTCGACGAAGCCTTTGCTCAACGGGTCCCAGGCTTTCTGGCGGTTGTCGCCCAGGTTGTCATCACCGGAAAAGCTCGCGTAGCGATAGCCGATGATCGGCGTCAACGGCAACGTGCTGAAGGCATAGTCGGCCTGGCCGTACCAGGCGTTCGCCGCGTAATCCACCCCCTCGCCGCTGCCGCGCTCCACGGCGTACTCGGCGTTCAACGTCAGGTCCTGCACACCGGGAAGCTTGGCGTTGAGGGCCCGCAGGTTGTACACCTGCATCCCGTCCCGACGGCGCGGCAGGGTGCTGCCTTTGGGGCCCAGGGCATTGACCTTCATGGCCATGGCGCCCAGCGTCACTCTGTTATCGAGGTTGTAATCGAAGTTGACGCCGGTCATGCGAAAATCGCCCAGGTCGTCGTCGGTGCGCAAAGTGAAAGCCTGGGACTTCAACGCGCCGTGATCCCACGCCAGGACGGCTGAATCCTTGAAAGCGGTGCGCGGGCCGAGCCAGTACGCGCCGTCCTTGAATTGGTCGAGGTTGCCGTCCATGACGATGAAACCGGTGCCGATCATGTAGTTCTGGCGGCCGGCGGTGAGCGTCCATTCGCCGCTGCGAAAACCCGCGTAGAGCTCTTCGGCGGCGACCTTGCCGTCGGAGCTGCGGGTCAAGCCGCCGGGATCGCCATCGCCGAACGTACTGGCCGCCACCAAGGAACCGCCAGCCAGCAGGCTGAAGACCGGTTGCAGCGCGTAGTCGAGCTTGACGCCCGGTTTGACGTAGACCTCCTGCCAGTTGATCCGGCTTCCGCCATTTTTGCCGCTGCGAGCGTCAACCTGGCCGCTGCCGAAGTTAACGCCGCGGCTGAACAGCGTCGCGCCACCGGCGGTGAGGTTGACTTCGCCTTTGAGGTTACCGTCCTCAAAGGTGTAGCCCGCCAGCGCGGCCTGGGTGGTCAGGGGTAAGCCGAGCATTAACAGCGCTCGAGAAAAACGCGTGGTGAAAACCATAAGAAGCTCCTGTGGAATTATTGTTGTTACAGGGCAGTCAATGGCGACGCAGCGCGCCGCCAACACCTGGCCAGGCCAGGTGAATAGAACGCAAGACTCTTATTGTTTGGCGTGTGTCAGTGGCTCAGGTGAGCGGCGATGGCGCGCAACATGCGCACGCTGTCGGCATCGAACGGGCCGACCGCATCGGCCAGCGACGATTGCTTGACGATCACCACGCCCGACGGCTTGTCGACGAACAGGTACTGGCCGTGAATCCCACCGGCCAACAGCGCCTGACTGTGGTCGTTGAACACGTACCACTGGCTTCGATAGGACGCACCCGGCGTCCATTGGGAGAATTCGGCATTCTGCGCATAGATCGCAGGGTCCGCCCCGGCGGCGATACGGTCGACGGTCTCGGGTGACAGCAGCTCGACCCCGTCGTGACGGCCATCGTTAGCCAGTAACCGACCGAAACGAGCCATGTCTCTCAACGTGGCGCTGAAGCCTGCGCCGGCCACATTGCGCCCCCAGGGATCGGCCATGAAATAGCCGTCGCGCTCGCACCCCAGGCGCCCCCAGATCGACGCCAGCATCTGGCTGCACGCCTCTCCCGAGGCGCGCTCCATGACCCACGCCAAGGCTTCGGTGGTGGCCGTTACGTAATGGAAAAAACCACCGTGGCCGCCGCGTTTTTTCAGGGATGGCAGGTACTGGTACAGCGACTCGAACTGGGCGTACTGCGCCGGTGCCGGTTGAAAACCGCAGGCATAACCGTATTGCGAACTCTCGGAGTTGGGGTCGTCATACACCTCGCTGTAGTCGATGCCCACGGCCATGTCGAACAACTGGCGCACGGTGGCATCACCAAATGCGCTGCCGGCCAATTCAGGTACGTAGTACGCCGCAGGCAACTCGGGCTTGAGCACACCTTGGGTGACCAGTTGTTCGCCCAGGGTACCGATCAGTGACTTGGTCACCGAAAACATGATGTGGCGGTCCGCGGCGCACTGGCCATTGAAGTAACGTTCGAACAACACCGTGTCGCCCTGCATCACTAAAAAAGCATCGGTCTGACTGGCGACAAGGTGATCCATGACGCTGATGCTCAGCCCGCATTCACTGTCGAAATACAGCGAATCCAGCGCTGCCGGAGCCGTCTTGAGCAGCCCCGCAGCCCCTGCGCCCGCCGGCACGTCGATGGTGGGACGCAGCCGCGCCAAATTGCGAAACCCCCATTGACTGAACGGAGGAAGCATCCAATTGCTCCACGTAACCCGGTGTTTCGGCGCTGCCGGAAAGCCCTGCATCAATACGGGAGCCAAGCCCGGCGCGGGCGAGGATTCGGCCGCCTGCACATACAGGCTGGCCAATGAAGGCGTGATTTTCTGACCCATGGTGACAACCCTGGAAATGACTCTGCATGTGAGCAGATGCGCAGTAATAATTAACCGGCAAATATTCTTTAGTCAATAAATGTTTTTATCCAAAAAAAGAAAACCCTTTGCCTACGCCAGAATTCACTTCACTCATTAAAAAGTTGGCGATGGGGAGATCAGCGACGCTTGCGGCGGTCGCTTCAATGCGATGCCGTTGAGGGAGGCAATGAGGGGACGTTGCGCCTATGAGGCAAGGAGGTGCGCAGGAGCACGGTGGCTTGATCGATTCGAGTTGGCGTCAATCGGGCCGGCGGCAGCCGAGTGTCGCCGCCCGCCATCCGCAGGCCTCAATCGCGCCGCAATAACGTGTTGGGCGCCACGCCAAACGCTTTGCGAAACGCATGGCTGAAATGGGAGAAATCAGAGAACCCGAAGTCCAGCGCGGCCTGGGACACACTGCGTACCTGGCCACGCTCAATCGCTTCGCGGCTGGCATTCAGGCGCTCTTTCCAGATCTCGGCAACGGGGGTTTTCTGGTAGCGCGCGAAGGCGCGTGTAACGGTGCGGGTCGACACGTTGTGGGCCTGGGCGATGACTTCAATCGACAGGTCCGGCTCGGTCAGGTGCCGTTGGATGTACTGCATGATGCGGCCGTAAAGGTCCAATTCCTGGTGGGTGGTTTTCAGGTCCTGGAGTTCCAGGCTGATCACCAGCAGGTCGAGCAAGGCTGCTGAATAGCGCGTTGCGATGCGCTCGTCCTGCAACGACGCCGGGGTGCTGGCGGCCTGGCGCAGCATCTCACGCAGGGGGATGACCCCAGGCCGGCGGTCGTCGAGGACCATCGCGGTGCACTCCGCGATACGCGGCAGGCGGTCGGTCAGTAACGCTCGCGGAATCCGCACCAGGTGGTTTTCGGTACCACCGAAGCTGAAGCGAAACGCTTGAGTTGCGTCATAAAGAAACAAATTTCCGGCGGCCAGGCTGGCTTTTCGTCCGCCCTGCTCTATCTGGCCATGGCCATTTCGGGCGAAACCCAACCATAAATCTTCAGCCGGACCGCTGCGCAGATGCCGCTCGGCGCGCTCCCAATAATGCAGCGGCGATGCCAGCGAACAGAGGTCCAGATCGCCGACGGTATTGATCGCGAGCGCGCCGTCGAAACTGCTCTGGGACAAGGGTTTGCTATCGGCCGCCAGACAATGGCGACAGACCACTTCTTTCCAATAATCAAAGCGGCGCGGTGCGGGAACGGCAAGGGTCGAATACTGGGTGCTTGGGTTCATGGCACGGACCTCGGTACAGCGATGTAGTAAGCGCTTGAAAAAGGTGTACGGGTTGTCACCGACAGCAATTAATAGGCCAAGCACACCCACGCCCCTCTTGAGCGCTCAAGGCCGCCACCCTCACAAAGACCGTCTCCACGGCGGGGTAACGGCAAGGCCCTCGCCCTACCCATTTCGAGGCACGAGCCCCAGCGTTTTCGCTATGGGCGCACCAACGCCGGTCATTGCCGCGCCTTGTCTTTTCCAACCAAACGGTTGTCCTGACGAACCAAGCGGCGCCTCGCCGTGACGCCTAATTTCCACCTCACAGCAGCTCTTACCCCGCTGACGAGGCGTGCCATGCATCGACACTGTTCACCCCCCTTGACTGATTTCTCCTGGCTCCTGCAGAGGCGCGACCTGGTGCCGGAAGAGTCGGTTTATTGGTTGATTGAGTGGGGGGTCATGAGGCTGCTGCACCGACGACAAATCGCCAAGCGCGGCCCGTCGCCCAAGCACTGATGCCCACCCGTAGGCCTGAACCAAATAACGAGGAACTCAAGATGGAATCTGCAATCGACACACACCTCAAATGTCCACGCAGCCTGTCGCGCCGTGTGCCCGACGAGTACCAGCCGCCGTTCCCGATGTGGGTCGCGCGCGCCGACGAGACGTTGCAACAAGTGGTGATGGCCTACCTCGGCGTGCAGTATCGCGGCGAGGCACAGCGCGACGCCGCGCTCCAGGCGATGCGTCACATCGTCGGCAGTTTCAGCCTGGCCGATGGCCCGCAGACCCATGACTTGACCCACCACACCGACAGCAGCGGCTTCGATAATTTGATCGTGGTCGGCTACTGGAACGACCCGGCCGCCTACTGCCGCTGGTTGCGCTCGGCGCCGGTGAACGACTGGTGGGTCTCACCGGATCGTCTCAACGACGGCCTGGGCTATTTCCGCGAAATCAGCGCCCCGCGCGCCGAGCAATTCGAGACGCTGTATGCCTTCCAGGACAACCTGCCTGGTGTCGGCGCGGTAATGGATGCAACCAGTGGCGAGATCGAGGAGCACGGTTACTGGGGCTCGATGCGCGACCGTTTCCCAATCTCCCAGACCGACTGGATGAAGCCCACCAGTGAGCTGCAAGTGGTCGCCGGTGATCCGGCAAAAGGCGGGCGCGTGGTGGTTTTGGGGCACGACAACCTCACGCTGATTCGCTCCGGCCAGGACTGGGCGGACGCCGAAGCGGACGAACGCTCGCTGTACCTCGACGAGATCCTGCCGACCTTGCAGGACGGCATGGATTTTTTGCGTGACAACGGCCAGCCGTTGGGCTGCTACAGCAACCGGTTCGTACGCAATATCGACCTGGACGGCAACTTCCTAGACATCAGTTACAACATCGGCCACTGGCGCTCGGTGGAAAAACTCGAACGCTGGGCCGAGTCCCACCCGACCCACCTGCGCATTTTCGTGACGTTCTTCCGCGTGGCCGCAGGGCTGAAAAAGCTGCGGCTGTACCACGAAGTGTCGGTGTCGGACGCCAAGAGCCAGATCTTTGAGTACATCAACTGCCACGCGCAGACCGGCATGTTGCGCGATGCCTCTGTCGCGCAAGGAGTGCAACCATGAAATTGAGACCGATTGTTCTGGTGCTGGGGATGTTGCCGTTCGTCAAAAGCCAGGCCCTTGAAGTCGCCCCCGGAGATTTCGAGCCGCTGCCCGCCGGGGCCGATGCCGTGTTGTTTTACTACCAGCACGCGCAACGGTCGGACCTCTATCAGAACGGCCATAAAACCTCGGACAACGCCAAGCTCAGCTCCGACGTGGGCATCCTGCGTTACATCCATGCCATAGGCCTGGCCGAGAACCTTTCATGGGAGCCGCAGATATTGCTGCCGTTCGGCTACATGAATGCTTCGGGGGATGTCGGCGCGCTGGGGGACACCCATGGCGTGGCCGACCCGATCATCACCGCGCCGCTCAAATGGACGTTACCGACCGCGAACAAGGACGTGTTCGCCCTCGCCCCCTACCTGTATATCCCCATCGGCAGCTACGACAAAAACGATGCCTTGAACCTCGGTGAAAACCGCTGGCGAGCCACCTTACAAGCGGCCTACATCCACCATTTTTCGGCGCAGTGGGCGTTGGACACCGTCGCGGACGTGTCCTGGGTGTCGAGCAATAACGACTACGGCCCCACCGGCGCGAAACTCGAAGAGAACACGCGCTACGAATACCAGGCCGCCGTGCGCTACAACTGGACGCCCAGCACCACGTTCGCGCTCGGTGGCGGCTATGTGAGCGGGGCCGCCACCACGGTGGATGGCGTTGACCAGCACGACGGTCTGTCGACGTCCTACGCGCGTTTCACGGTCACGCACTTCGTCGATCCCACGCTGCAGCTCCAGGCGCAGTTGGGCAAGGACATCGAGGTCGAGCAAGGCTTCAGGGAAGGCGCTCGCCTGAATCTGCGGATCTTGAAAGTGTTCTGAATCCGGCTGTCCTTTTCAGCCAAGTGAGTGTCTTGCTCAACCATGCGCCTACGGCAGCAGAGGCCTAATTTGGTCTTCAACGCTACCCGGACCGAATCGATAAAAAGACAGGAAAATCATGGCCATTAATCGCCCCACGCTTGATCAGCTTTTAGCCATCGCGGCCCAGTTGAACATGCAACTGACCCACGAGCAGGCGGCGTCCTACCTTGAGCTCATGCAACCGAGTTTCGATGCCTACGATCTGGTCGACGAGCTGTGTGATTTCATCCCGCCCATCCGCTACGAGCGCAGTGGCGGCTATCGCCCCGCAAACAAAGAAAACCCGTTCAACGCCTGGTACTACCGCGCTGAAGTGAAAGGTGCCCGTGAGGGCCTGCTGGCCGGTAAAACCGTCGCGCTCAAAGACAACGTCGCCCTGGCCGGCGTGCCGATGATGAACGGCGCGGCAACGCTGCAAGGCTTTGTGCCGAGCTTCGACGCCACCGTGGTCACACGCTTGCTCGATGCCGGCGCAACCATCCACGGCAAAGCCACCTGCGAGCACTACTGCCTGTCCGGGGGCAGCCACACCTCTGACCCCGCACCGGTGCATAACCCGCACCGTCACGGGTTTTCCGCCGGTGGCTCCTCATCGGGCAGTGCCGCGTTGGTGGCCGCCGGCGAGGTGGACATCGCCGTCGGCGGCGATCAGGGCGGGTCAATCCGTATTCCGTCGGCCTTCTGCGGGACCTACGGCATGAAGCCGACCCATGGACTGGTGCCCTACACCGGCATCATGGCGATTGAAGCAACGATCGATCATGTCGGCCCCATCACCGCCACCGTGCGCGACAACGCATTGATGCTGCAGGCCATGGCCGGTGCGGACGGGCTCGATCCACGCCAGGCGGCGCCGCAGGTCGATGACTACTGCAGCTACCTGGCGCGGGGGGTGAGCGGGCTCAGAATCGGCGTCGTGCAGGAAGGGTTTGCGCTGGCCAACCAGGACCCGCGCGTGGCGGACAAAGTGCGCGAGGCCATCGCCCGCCTCGAGGCGTTGGGCGCGCAGGTGGAAGCGGTGTCCATTCCCGAACACACCTTGGCGGGATCGCTGTGGCACCCCATCGGTTGCGAGGGGTTGACCATGCAGATGATGCACGGCAACGGCGCAGGCTTTAACTGGAAAGGCTTGTACGACGTCGGTCTGCTGGACAAACAGGCCGGCTGGCGCGAGCAGGCTGACCACTTATCGGCGTCGCTCAAACTGTGCATGTTCGTCGGCCAATACGGCCTCACGCGCTACAACGGGCGCTACTACGCCAAGGCCCAAAACCTCGCACGGTTTGCGCGGCAAGGCTATGACAAGGCGCTGCTCGCCTATGACCTGCTGGTGATGCCGACCACCCCCATCATCGCCCAGCCCCATCCGCCAGCAGACTGCTCGATCACCGAGTACGTGGCCCGCGCCCTGGAAATGATCGGCAACACCGCGCCTCAGGACATCACCGGGCACCCGGCCATGTCGATTCCCTGCGGCTTGGTGGACGGCCTTCCGGTCGGGCTGATGCTGGTCGCCCGACACCATGCCGAAGGCACGATCTACCAGGCCGCCGCAGCGTTTGAAGCCGCGGTGGACTGGCGCACGCTCTGAGTTTATGACCTGAAAAACAATAAGAAACACCGACACGTTTGAATCACATCACAACCGCGTTGACTGACAGGAGAGACCCCATGAGTTCATCGACTTCCACAACCGCGACGACTTCAACGCCCGGCGAGCGGGCGTGGGCATTGTTTCAAGTGCTCAAGGGCAAAGACCTCATCCCGGAGGGCTATGTCGAGCAACTCACACAACTGATGGAACACGGCTGGACCCCGGAAAACGGCGCCCGTGTGGTCGCCAAGGCCTGGGTCGACCCGCAGTTCCGGGCGCAGTTGCTCAAGGATGGCACCGCTGCGTGCGCACAGTTCGGCTACACCGGCCCGCAGGGCGAATACATCGTCGCGCTGGAGGATACGCCAACGGTCAAGAACGTGATCGTGTGCAGCCTGTGCTCCTGCACCAACTGGCCGGTGCTCGGGCTGCCACCGGAGTGGTACAAGGGCTTCGAGTTCCGTGCGCGCCTGGTCCGGGAGGGCCGCACCGTATTGCGCGAACTGGGCACCGAGCTACCGAGCGACGTGGCAGTCAAGGTCTGGGACACCAGCGCCGAAAGCCGCTACCTGGTGTTGCCGCTAAGGCCCGAAGGCACCGAGCACATGAGTGAAGAGCAGCTTCAGGCGCTGGTGACCAAAGACGTGCTGATCGGCGTCGCCCTGCCGCGTATCGGCTGACACACCCCCACCTCATCGTTCAACTCCCGGAGTTTTTATTATGGATGGCTTTCACGATCTCGGCGGTTTCCAGGGCTTTGGCAAAGTCCCACACACCATCAACAGCCTGAGCTACAAACAGGTGTTCAAGCAGGACTGGGAGCACCTGGCCTACAGCCTGATGTTCCTCGGTGCCGATCACTTGAAAAAATTCAGCGTGGACGAAGTGCGTCACGCCGTCGAACGCCTGGACGTTCGCCAGCACGTCGACACCCAGTACTACGAACGCTATGTCATCGCCACCGCGACCCTGCTGGTCGAAACCGGCGTCATCACCCAGGCCGAGCTCGATCAGGCCTTGGGTTCGCACTTCAAGCTGGCGAACCCCGCGCAGTCCAACGGACGCTCGGCGATCACCGATCGCGCGCCCTTTGAAGTGGGCGACCGGGTTGTGGTGCGCGATGAGTATGTGGCCGGGCATATCCGCATGCCGGCCTACGTGCGTGGCAAGCGCGGCGTGGTGTTGCATCGCACCTCGGAAAAATGGCCGTTCCCGGATGCCATTGGCCATGGCGATACGAGCGCGGCGCACCAGCCGACTTACCACGTCGAGTTTTGCACGAGAGATCTGTGGGGGGATGCCGCAGACGAAGGCTTCGTGGTGGTCGACCTGTTCGAAAGCTACCTGGACAAGGTGACCCCATGATGAGCGGCGCCCAGGCGGGCCGATTGCCGGTGACGGTGCTTTCCGGCTTCCTCGGCGCCGGCAAGACCACCCTGCTCAACCATATCCTGCGCAACCGCCAAGGCCTGAGAGTGGCGGTGATCGTCAATGACATGAGCGAGGTCAACATCGATGCCGCAGAGGTGCAGCGCGATGTATCGCTGCACCGGGGGCGCGATGAGCTGATCGAAATGAGCAATGGCTGTATCTGCTGCACGCTGCGCGCCGATTTGCTGGAGCAGATCAGCACCCTGGCACGCCAGCAGCGTTTTGATTACCTGCTCATCGAATCCACGGGCATCTCGGAGCCGATGCCGGTCGCCGAGACGTTCGCCTTCCTTGATGCCGACGGCTTCAGTCTCAGCGAACTGGCGCGGCTCGACACTTTGGTGACGGTGGTCGACGGCAGCCGCTTTCAGGTGTTGCTTGAGTCGCCGGACGCCGTGGCCCGCGACGATGCACAGGCGGATACGCCCCAACGCCCGCTGGCAGATCTTCTGATCGAGCAGGTGGAGTACGCCAACGTCATTCTCGTCAACAAACGGGACCTGCTGGATGACGCGGGCTACCAGGCGGTGCACGGGATCCTCGCCGGGCTTAACCCGACCGCGCTGATCATGCCGATGGCCCACGGTAACGTTGAGTTATCCGCCCTCCTCGGCACCCATCGGTTTGATTTACCGAGCCTTGCCGCGTCGCCAGGCTGGATGCGGCAGATGGACGCGACCGACACCCCGGCCTCCGAATCTGACACCTATGGCGTGACGTCCTGGGTGTACCGCGAGCGCGCGCCCTTCCACCCACAGCGCTTGCTCGATTTTCTCCAGCGGCCCTGGCGCAACGGGCGCCTGCTGCGCAGCAAAGGGTACTTCTGGCTCGCCAGCCGGCACCTGGAAACCGGCCTGCTGGCGCAAAGCGGCAGGCAGTTCCAGTGGGACTATGTGGGGCGCTGGTGGAGTTTTGTCGAGCAGTCGCAATGGCCACGGGATGAATATCGCTTGCAGAGCATCATGGCCAAGTGGGACAGCGTCGTCGGGGACTGCCGGCAGGAACTGGTGTTTATCGGCCAGGACCTGGACACCCAGGCCTTGCAGCGCGAACTCGACCACTGCCTGCTCAGCGCCGAGGAAATCGCCGCCGGCCCGCACGCCTGGCAAGCCCTGCCGGGGGCAGCAGCCTTTGATGCCTATGCCTTATCGGCGCCGACGCGCCGCTTGCAGGCTGAGCCCATTTGACCGAGGTGAGGTGTTCCATGCTTTTTTTCAGGCCAACCACGCGCTGGGTACTGGCGCCGCTCGCCGACAGACTGGAGCAGCCCGACCAGGCCTGCACGCCATTGTCTTCGAGCAACCCGTTATTGCGCCGCATCCTGTGCGGTGTCGAGCAGGTGCTGCAAGAGCGGCGCGACCTCAAGACGCAGGCCCGCGCACTGAGCGTGCAAGTCAGCCAATTGGACGAACACCTGGCCGACCGTGACCGCCTGTTGCAGCAAATGGAAGCCCGCCTGGCACTGATCACCCGAGGCGCAGGTGACCTGTTCTGGACGCTGACACTGGATGGAACCGCCGCGTCGGCGCCGGACGGCGCGATGACGTGGACGGGGTCTGCGTCAGTCCAGGTGCCTGGTGGTGACCGGCTGGGCGATTGGCGCGAACAGTTGCACCCGGCCGATCAGCAAGCGCATCTGACGGCGCTCGCCAGGCACCTGGCCGACCGCAGCGGGCGTACCCCCTTCGCGCTGGATGTGCGGATGAAGGCGGCGGCCGGCGATGACTATCGCTGGTGCAGAGTCAGCGGGGTTTCACAGCGCGATGCGCAAGGGGTGGCGCAGGTCTTGGGGGGCAGCGTGCGCGACATTCACGCGCAGCACCTGCACAACGAAGCACTCGAACTGGCGGCCACCCGTTTCGACATTTCCCGGGAAATGCTGCACGACGGGCTGTGGGATATCGAGGTGGTGGCCGGCGACCCGGCAAACCCGAAAAACACCATCTGGTGGTCATCGCAAATGCGCCGGCTGCTGGGCTGCAACACGGTCGAGGAGTTCCCCAATACCCTGGAAAGCTGGACCTCGCGCCTGCACCCGGACGACAGTGCGCGGGCCATCGCCGCGTTTGTCGCGCATGTCGACGACCGCAGCGGCAACACACCGTTCGATGTGGACTATCGGCTCAAGCACAAGAGCGGCACTTACCGCTGGTTTCGCGGCCGTGGGCAAACGCGCCGCGCGCCGGACGGTTCCCCGCAACGGGTGGTGGGCGCCATCACCGATATCCACGCCCACCATGAAGAAAGCACGATGCGCGAAGCCCAGGCGCAACAGCACCAGGTGATGCAGGAAACCCTCAACAAGCTGACGCAGATTGTCGCCACCATCCAGGGCATCGCCAGCCAGACCAACCTTCTGGCGCTCAATGCCGCCATTGAGGCCGCGCGGGCCGGTGAAGCCGGGCGCGGGTTTGCGGTGGTCGCCGATGAAGTGCGCAAACTGGCCACGCGAACCAGCCAGGCGACCCAGCAAGCTGCCGAGATGATGGACCGCTAGCACCGCCCCCCCTGCGCGGCAGGCCGGGGCACACTCACAATAACAAGAGGTACGTTATGCGCGATTACGACTCAGCCGTGGCATCGTTCGACTATCAACAACTGGCCGCCAGGGATTTGCAGGGTGAGCTGACAGCCCTGAACGCGTGCATCGAATGCTGCGACCGCCACGCCGACGGCAATGCCGTGGCGCTGTATTGCGAAACCCGCGATGGCCGCTCCACGCACCATACCTTCAGCGAACTGCAGGCCCACGCCGCGCGCTTCGGCAACTTTCTGCGCGAACAAGGGGTTCAGCCGGGCGATCGCGTCGCGGGCCTGATGCCGCGCACGGTCGAACTGTTGATTGCCATTCTGGGCACCTGGCGCATTGGCGCGGTCTATCAGCCGCTGTTTACCGCCTTCGGTCCCAAGGCGATCGAACAGCGACTGGGCTGCTCCAAGGCCCGCTGGATCGTGACCGATGCCAGCAATCGTCCCAAGCTCGACGACATCACGGACTGTCCCGCCATCATCGTCACCGACGCGCCCCTGCCGCATTCGGGCGATTACGATTTTTGGAGCGTGCTGGATCGCCAACAGGCGCAATGCGTACCGACGTTGTTGGACGCCAGTGCGCCTTTCCTGCTGATGTGCACCTCGGGAACCACCGGGCCGGCCAAGCCGCTGGAGGTGCCGTTAAGCGCCATTCTGGCCTTCAAGGGCTATATGCGTGACGCGATAGCGCTGCGCGCAGACGACCGTTTCTGGAACCTCGCCGACCCCGGCTGGGCGTATGGTTTGTACTACGCGGTGACCGGGCCCTTGGCCTGTGGTCACGCCACGTTGTTCTACGACGGGCCGTTCAGCGTCGAAAGCACCTGCCGGATCATCACCCAGTACGCCATCAGCAACCTGGCCGGGTCGCCAACGGCCTATCGCCTGCTGATTGCAGCGGGCGCCGAGTTCGCCGACGCCGTGCGCGGCCACTTGCGTGTCATCAGCAGCGCCGGCGAGCCGCTCAACCCGCAAGTCATCCGTTGGTTTGCCGAACAACTCGGCGTGGTTATCCACGACCACTACGGCCAGACCGAAATCGGCATGGTGCTGTGCAATCACCATGGGCTGCACCACCCGATCCACGAAGGCTCGGCCGGGTATGCGGTTCCGGGTCACCGGATTGTGGTGCTGGATGACGCCGGTCGGGAATTACCCACCGGCCAGCCCGGCGTGTTGGCGGTGGATCGCGAGCGCTCGCCCCTGTGCTGGTTCAACGGCTACTTTGGCATGCCCACTAAGGCGTTTATCGGCCGCTACTACTTGAGCGGCGATATCGTAGAGCTCAATGCTGACGGCAGTATCAGCTTCGTCGGCCGTAACGACGACGTGATCACCACGTCCGGCTATCGCGTCGGGCCTTTTGATGTGGAGAGTGCGCTGATCGAACACGCGGCAGTGATCGAAGCGGCCGTCATAGGCAAACCCGACCCGCAACGCACCGAGTTGATCAAGGCATTCGTGGTGCTGAACCCCCGGTACGCGCCAGACGCCGAATTGGCTGAAGCCCTGCGCCTGCATGTCAAACAGCGTCTGGCGGCCCATGCGTACCCGCGGGAAATCGAGTTTGTCGAGCAACTGCCCAAGACCCCCAGCGGCAAGTTGCAGCGCTTCATTTTGCGCAACCAGGAAATAGCCAGACAGCAGGCACAGCCCACATGACTCCGGAACGTGCCATGCCTGGCCTGAGCCGCTCAGAGTTCCAGCGCAGAGCCCTGGAACTGTTCAAGGAGCGCAGCTTCGGCCAGGTCAGCATGCGTGAATTGGCGGCACATGTGGGCATCAGTCCGGGAGCGATTTATCACCATGTCGAGAGCAAGGAGGCCTTGCTGGTTGAGTGGCTGATGGAGCTTTACCAGGCGTTGTTGTTGCGCGTTGACCTGATCAAAAAACGCCGGTTGACGCCCGCACAACGCCTGACAAAGCTGATCGAAGGCCACCTCCAACTGCATGAGCACATGACCGCGCATTTCAAGCTGGCCGTCATGGACAGCGGATGCCTGAGCGCACCGATGCACGATCGCGTGCGGCGATTGAGGGAGGCTTACGAGTCAGAAATACTGAGTTTGGTCGGATCGCTGTGCCAGCAACCGGGCGGTCCCCTCCGCGAAGGCGCACTGAGGGCGCTGTTACCCATGCTCAACAGTCTGCCTGCCTGGCTGAGCCCGCAGATGGAGACGGCTCAGCGCCGCATCGTCGCCAAGACCCTCACCGATGCGGTGGTGCAGGCGATAAAGGCCCTGCCCTGAACCGCAAGCGTCTGTTCCGAAATCGCAGGCAGAAAAAAGCCACTCCATTGAGTGGCTTTTTCATAATGCGCGGCGCGTGACGCTGACTTCCACGCGCCGGGTCGACGGGGCTCAGCGTAGCTTATACAGCACAGCAGCCCCGGGCTTGGGTTCGAAAGCCGGCACAGTGCGCTGCTCGAGCGGCAGGCCCTTGGCATCCCAAACCAGGGTGTCCGAGGGGTACTCGTCCTTGCGGGTCATGGCGCCAATCTGCTTGACGATCACCTCCGAGCTGGCAGGTACTTCGGGGTTCCATTCGAATACGCCGACCCTGCCGAAGAATACAGCCGGCGCATCGGCATCGAGGCGTCGGTCAGGACACATCACCAAACCGCGGTCGAGCATAACCCGCAAGGCGCCGACCGGCACCGCCCGCACTGTGGGCGTGGTGCGCTCGGCGCTGTGGCCTGGGCAGACATTGGCCGAACGAGTCACCATGTCCTCGACCACTTGACGGTCGGATTGGGCCTGCGCCGAAAAGGCAACGGCAGACAGGGCGAGCACCACAAGATTTGACTTCCAGAGCACGCGAAACCTCCTGGGAAAAAAACGCCAACGTGACGGACCGCCCCATGCAAGAACTGTCCGTTGCCAGGGCGCACTCTTGAAGACTGTCAAGACACGGGTTTGTTCCATCGGCTGATACGTCCCAGCGTGAATTGGGAGAGCTCGGCGGCGTGTAAGCCAATGCGCAGCGCCACTACGAAGACCCCAGCCGCGTCCCCAAGGCCAACTCTCTCGCAACCATCGTGCGTATGGACTGCACTGGCCTCTTTACGATCGAAGCGCCTCACCAATTTCTTCAACAGCAAAACCGACGTCATGACCGGCGCGGATCAACTCCGCAAACCGCAGCATCACTTGCAGCGTCCCTGACAACCTTCCAGGCCACCGACCAGAGCTGTGAAACGCTGTAGGTATGCAATGCTGCGCGCATCGTACTTTTGATTTCTGCCAGTTCTTGTTCGCAAAGATCATGGTTATAAAGTTCGCACTCAGCGCACAAATAGCGCATGACATCAGCGACGGCGTAATCAAGCCACAGGTTGAACAGCCCGTCAGCATCGCTATACACCCTATCGGACAAACTACGGATGACTTCGTCCGCACTTCTTGATGCAGCATCTGGCGCCAAACGATAGACAACCTGATCCCTCAATACCCAAATCTCATCGCCCTCCCAATAGTAGGTACCCGGGCTTGCTTTACTGGGGTCATCAACAACAAGCCCTGCCTCTCGCAACTGCAGCATGAAGTCACCGACATACCGAGGCGCCAGCCTTCGACAGTCACCTACTCTGAAGCCGCCATTGGTCAATCTCGGGGTAACGGCCCTGTCCAACGCCAGCAGAAGCAACGCCTGACCATCCGACAGCGCTGAGTAATCCACCGTGCGGGTTAACTGCTTGCCGACGTATTCGACCAACTGCCGTTCAAGTTCTGCGGCTTTCGCCTTCTTAGCCGCTAGCGCAATCGCGTCCTGGTCGTTCTGACACAGCGTACAAAGCTTGGTGGAACGCTGAGGGATCTTTCTAGCCTCGGAGCGATTTTTGATTTCGATGAGTTCTGCGCACTTGGGGCAGACCTGATTGTCATCGAATGCTGTGCAACGTTGCCGTATGAAGCTGGCGAGTGTAACGCCTGGTGCCATGTCAATAACGTCCGTCAACCTCGCGCGCCGCATGGCGCCCAAAGTGCGATGGCCTGCGCAAATAGACCTGGAGTCGCGCACCGCGCCCTAAGTTGGCCCTACGTGGTCGCGGGCACCGAAGCCTCGAATGAAGCCGGCTTAATCGCCCTCATCCTTACCGACCGTGTCGGCGGCCTGGGCACCATCGGCACCCACACCGATTGCCCAGTGATCTACCAACCGCTGAGTGGCGGCGACGGTCTGGAACCGGCACTGACCCGCTTCCACTACAACACCGAGCAGGTGCAGCGCGACAACACCTTCACCCACCCCACGCCAAAACCAGCACTCGACCTCTTTCCCCAAATCGCAGACAAAAAAAAGCCACTCGTTAGAGTGGCTTTTTTAAATGCTTGGAGCGGGAAACGAGACTCGAACTCGCGACCCCGACCTTGGCAAGGTCGTGCTCTACCAACTGAGCTATTCCCGCTTGGTGAGGCGCATTCTATAGAATCTTAAGCACCCGTCAAGCCTTTGATTCAAAAAAGTTTTATTTCTTTTCAACGGTGGTGCGCAGATGCGGCCAGGCGGCGCGCAGGTACTGGAGCATCGACCACAGTGTCAGGCCGGCGGCGATTAGCAGCAAAGCGTAGCCGAGCAGGACCCAGAAAGTGAAGTCCGACGGGTTGGCCAGCAGGATCACCAGCGCGAGCATTTGCGCGGCGGTTTTCCATTTGCCCATGTTGGACACGGCGACGTGGGCACGGGCGCCGATTTCGGCCATCCATTCACGCAGGGCCGAGACGACGATTTCGCGGCCGATGATCACCGCGGCCGGCAGGGTCAGCCACAGGTTACCGTGCTCCTGCACCAGCAGCACCAGGGCGACGGCCACCATGAGTTTGTCGGCGACCGGGTCCAGAAACGCGCCGAACGGCGTGCTCTGCTCCAGGCGGCGTGCCAGGTAGCCGTCGAGCCAGTCGGTGGCGGCCGCGAAGGCAAACACGGAGCTGGAGGCCAGGTAGCTCCATTCGTACGGCAAATAGAACAACAAAATAAAAATCGGGATGAGCAGGACGCGTAGAACGGTGATCAGATTAGGGATATTCATCGGCACAACTGGCTACGAGGTGGAAAGGCATTCTATTCGCTATGCAGATTCGCATAAATCAGCTCAGCGAGCTTTTTACTGATACCGGGTGCTTTGGCTATCTCGTCAATGCTGGCACGGGACAGCTCCTGCAAGCCACCAAAATGTTTAAGCAAGTCACGACGTCGCGTCGGCCCCACGCCTGCAACCCCTTCCAGGGTTGAGGTTCGCCGGGTTTTGCCACGGCGGGCGCGGTGGCCGGTAATGGCAAAACGGTGGGCTTCGTCGCGAATCTGTTGAATCAAATGCAGCGCCGGCGAGTCGCCTTTCAAAGTGAACTCATGGGCGGCATCATTCAAGTACAACGTCTCGAAACCAGCCTTGCGCGTCGCGCCCTTGGCCACACCCAGGAGAATCAGGTCGGGCACGGCCAGTTCGTTGAGCACGTCACGGGCCATGGACAGCTGGCCCTTGCCGCCGTCCACCAGCAGGATATCGGGCAGCTTGCCCTCCCCGTCCTTGAGCTTGCTGAAGCGCCGCGTCAGGGCCTGGTGCATGGCCGCGTAGTCATCGCCAGCGGTGACGCCTTCGATGTTATAGCGTCGGTAATCGGATTTGATCGGTCCTTCCGGCCCGAACACCACGCAGGACGCCACGGTAGCTTCGCCGCTGGAGTGACTGATGTCGTAGCACTCCAGGCGCTGGGGCGGCTCGTCCAGGTTGAGGACCTCGGCCAAGGCGTCAAAGCGTGCGGCCACGTGCTGTCGATTGGCCAGGCGCGCACTCAGGGCTTGCTCGGCATTAGTCACCGCCAGTTGCTGCCAGCGGGCGCGGGTGCCGCGCACACGGTGGCTGATGCCCAGTTCGCGGCCGCGCAGCTCGTGGATCGCCTCGATCAAGGTGGGGAAGTCTTCGTGCACCACGTTCACGATCAGCTCCGACGGCAGGTCGCGCTCGGGACTGCTGACGTAGTACTGGCCAAGGAACGCGGCCATCACTTCGGCCACTTCCTCGTCGATGCCGGTCTGCGGGAAGAAGTTCTTGCTTCCCAGCACTCGGCCGCCGCGCACGCTGATCAAGTGCACACAGGCGCCCCCCGGGTTGACGAACGCAGCGATCACGTCGACGTCGCCGGTGCCGCCTTCCATGCTTTGCTGGTCCTGGACGCGGCGCAACAGAGAGATCTGGTCACGCAGTTCAGCGGCGCGTTCGAAATCCAGGGTACTGGCTGCCTGTTCCATCGCCGTGGAGAGTTCATCGGTGAGCGCATTGCTGCGTCCTTCGAGGAACATCACCGAATGGCGCACATCCTCGGCGTATTCCGCAGGCTCCACCAAGCCGACGCACGGCGCCTTGCAGCGTTTGATCTGGTATTGCAGGCAGGGCCGCGTACGGTTTTTGTAAAAGCTGTCTTCGCACTGACGCACAAAAAAGGTTTTTTGCAGCAGGCTCAGGCTCTCGCGGATCGCACCGGCGCTGGGATACGGCCCGAAATACTTGCCCTTCGCCTTCTTGGCGCCACGGTGAATGCTCAGGCGTGGGAAGTCGCCGTCGGATAAATACACATATGGGTAGGATTTATCGTCACGCAGCAGGATGTTATAGGGCGGTCGCCATTCCTTGATCAGCGTCTGCTCAAGCAGCAGCGCCTCGGTTTCATTGGCGGTGATGGTGGTTTCGACTTGGGCGATACGTGCCACCAAGGCGGCGGTTTTCGGCGCGAGACCGGTCTTGCGAAAATAGCTCGCCAGGCGGTTCTTCAGGTTCTTGGCTTTGCCGACGTACAGCAGGCGCGCCTCGCTGTCGAACATGCGATACACGCCGGGGCGGCCACTGCAGGTTGAAAGGAAGGCACTCGGATCAAACGATGTGGTCATGTCAGGCGCTGGCGTCCACCATGCCGTGGCGCACCGCGAGCAGGGTCAATTCAACATCACTGCTGATGGCGAGCTTCTCGAAAATGCGATAGCGATAGGTGTTGACGGTCTTGGGCGACAAGCACAGCTTGTCGGAAATGGCCTGAACCTTCTGGCAACCGACGATCATCAAGGCGATCTGGATTTCCCGCTCCGACAGCGCATCGAACGGCGAGTCGCTGGTGGGCTGGAAGGACTTGATCGCCAACTGCTGGGCAATCTGCGGGCTGATATAGCGCTGGCCTGCAAACACCAGACGGATGGCTTGCACCATCTCGGCAAGGCCCGCGCCCTTGGTCAGGTAACCGGCGGCACCGGCCTGCAACAGGCGGGTGGGGAACGGATCTTCCTCGCACACGGTCACCACCACGACTTTAATGTCCGGATGGCTGCGCAGCAATTTGGTCGTAGCGCCAAGACCGCCGATCCCGGGCATCTTGACGTCCATCAGTACCACGTCGGGCTTCAACTCCCGGGCCTTGATCAGGGATTCCTCACCTGATTCGGCCTGGCCGACTACTTGCAGGCCATCGATGTCAGCCAGCATTCGTGTAATGCCTGTACGAACGAGATCATGGTCATCGACTACTAGCACCCTAATCAAGCAGACACCTCGCGAAATGGTCTTATAGGTTGCCGAACACCTTAGCAAAAAACCAAGGCCCAGACCTAGTTGCAAGCGTCATATATATGGAGTTTGGATAAGCGCAAGCCGCCCGCAGCGCAGCGGACAGCCTGATTTGTTGGGCGAAGGGTCAGAAATCCTAAGGCTGGGCCTTGGATCTTCCATTCTGCAAAATGCAATGTTCAGCCAAGGTGGAAGTCAGGCGACGGATAGCATCCTGATCTTCCTTGAACATCGCGCGGTAATCGCCCAGGACTTTTTCTTCTATCCGGCTCAGGTTTTCCAGTTGAAGCGGCGTGGCCGTGCCGGTCAACACGTACAGTACATCAACACCTCTCTCGGCGACCCGAGACAAATAGTTGGCCTTGGGTGCACGCCCTCCACTTTCGTACTTGCCTTGCGCGTTGGCCTCAACGCCACCGATCTCACCAAAGACTTTTTGCGACAGGCCAAGCCGCTCTCTTTCCTGCCTCAAACGCGAACCGATTCCACTCATTTGGATGCATGATCCTATTTTGTAAACCTGCAGAGGTGACAGGCTCACCTCTTAGTTAAACAACCTTGAACGGCTTCGAGCTATGCCCCGAACCCTGACTGCCGTAAAAGCCGAGGCCAGGCTGCAACATCAAGGAAAGTCAGTTCAAACGTTCGCCTGTGAACATGGCGTTGAGCCGGCAACCACCTACCAAGTGCTCGCCGGGGCGCAAAAAGAGGGGTCATCCCTGAGGCTGACGGCCAAAAAACACTCAGGAACTCGGCTCCTGCAGCCAGTATGCGCCTATCAGGATGAGGCGCGTGGTTTAGCTTGAACGGCAGACCCGCTCCATACGCCAGAAGCAATCTTCTTCCCCAACGATATTGAACCCCGTGCGCTGATAAAGCTGCCAGGCCGGATTCGTCTTGAACACCGTCAAACGCAACAGGCCCAGTGCCTGCGCCTTGAGCGCCATCTGCTCCAGCACCCAACTGCCCGCACCCTGCCCGCGACAGGCTTCGAGCATGTGCAGCTCGCGAATATACAGCGCCCGGCTATCACGGCTCAGGCTGATAAAGCCCAGCACGCTGTCATCACGGCAAATCAACCAGTTTTCGCGCCCGGCCCAGGCCGTATCGAAGCCGTCGTTGGACCACCAGAGCCCGTACTGCCGGTAATACCCGTTCATCGCCTCGCGGGTCAACGTTCGTGCAAAGGGCAGGTCCTGGTCCGTCGCCGCGCGCAGATGAAAGACCATTTAGACAGCCACCACATGGCCAGCCCAACCGTCACTGTCCAGTCGGGCAACCACCAGTGCCTCCCCCAGACCCGGTGCCGCGGCAAGCAAACGGCCATCCGCCGCCCAGATCGCGCTGCGACCGGCACACGCCCCCCCCCCCGAAGGACCACCATGGTTGGCCATCACGACCAGCAGGCCATGTTCAATGGCATAGCCTTGCAGCAGTGCAGCGTCCGTGGCGTAACCGTTCTCACTGATCAGCACCCCGGCGGCGTAAACCGAGGCGCCCGCGTGCGCCGCAGCACGCGGATGACTGGCATGGCAAAAATCTGCACACACCGCCAGAGCAATACGTTGCGCCTCAAGTTCAAGGAGCGCGCCCCCTTGCCCGGCAACAAACGCCACCTCTTCACCGGCATGCAAGTGCTGCTTGGTGTAGACCGCCAGGGAGCCATCCGCCCCCAGCACCAAGGCGCCAATTGCTACGCCGGCGTCAGGCGCCAATCGGATCGGCATGCCCACCACGGCAGTCATGCGCAGCGCCCGCGCCATTTCCCGCAGTGGCGTCAACAGGCCATCGCCGGGGGCAATCGCCAGTGCCGCCGCCAGCGACGGTTCATAGCCCGTCAAAGACAACTCCGGAAATACCAACAGTTGCACGCCCTGCTCCCGTGCAGCCCGCATAAATACAAGGTGCCGCTGGATATTGGCCGGCACATCGCCCGCAATTGAAACGGATTGAGCAGCAGCAAGGGTCAAGGCGGTCATGGTCGCGTCCAAGCAATCAGTATCAAAGAATGAACAGCATATCGACACGTACCCTATAGCGGTAAGTCCCTTCACCCAATAGAAATTACTGATTGAATCTCTGCGCGTGCCTCTAGTAAGCTCCACCGATCATTTGGAGACACACCATGTTGCAACTCGTCCACACTCAGGTTTGCCTTGCTGCCAGCGCCTCGCGCTCGGTGCCAGCTGCCTGTGTGAACGGTTCGAGCGCAGCTGTCAGCTTTTATTTTGGGTATTGGTTTAGCCACTGGCGCGCCTGATACTTGAAATCGGCGCCCACTACTCAAGGGGTCGCCTACCAGAGAAATCTAACCCCCGGTCGGCTCCCCGACCGGGGGTTTTGTTTTTCAGGCCTCTTAACTTTTGCAGAACACTCAAAGGAATCACGACATGAACTACGCCACCTATTACCGCTACGACACCTCCACCGCATGGCGATTTAGCAAGCTCCGTTCGGGACAGCCTGCCGCCTCCGATCGGTCACCTATTGGTGGCAAGCCAACACACGTAGCCAGTACGGCCAATTGTCGAACACCCCAGTAGGCCAAGCGCGCGGGAACAACCCGCCGCTTGTCCAGGAAGCCTTGAATATGAACTCCTCCGTCGCCGCCCTGCCCGTTTCGAACCTCATCAGTACCAATGAAGCCCTGACCCAACGCCTGCCCAGTGCTCTTGAGCTCAAGCATCAACTACCGCTCAGCCCGTTCCTCAACGAACAGATCCATGCCCATCGCCAAGCCGTGCGCGCCATTCTCAATGGCGAAGATTCACGCTTGCTGGTGATTGTCGGCCCGTGTTCGATCCACGATCCGGAATCGGCCATGGAGTACGCGCGCAACCTGAAGAAGCTGGCGCTGGACGTCAGCGACCAGATGCTGTTGGTGATCCGTGCCTACGTCGAAAAACCACGCACCACCATCGGCTGGAAAGGCCTGGCCTACGACCCGCACCTGGATGGCAGCGATGACATGGCCGCCGGGTTGACCCTGTCCCGCGAGCTGATGCGTGAAATGCT
The DNA here is from genome assembly GCF_030687575.1 of Pseudomonas sp. FP2309. Taxonomy (NCBI): domain Bacteria; kingdom Pseudomonadati; phylum Pseudomonadota; class Gammaproteobacteria; order Pseudomonadales; family Pseudomonadaceae; genus Pseudomonas; species Pseudomonas sp. FP2309. The sequence continues at coordinate 3,564,899 of NZ_CP117439.1, forward strand.
GCGCCTGGGCCTGCCGGTCGCCACTGAACTGCTGCAACCCATGGCCGCCGGCTACTTTGATGACCTGCTCAGTTGGGTGGCGATTGGCGCACGCACCACCGAGTCGCAGATCCACCGCGAAATGGCCAGTGGACTAGGCATGCCGGTGGGCTTCAAGAACGGTACCGACGGCGGCGTTGCGATTGCCTGTGACGCAATGCGCTCGGCGTCCCACCCGCACCGCCACTTCGGCGTCGACAGCCAGGGCCACCCGGCGATCATCCAGACTGCCGGCAACCCCGACACCCACTTGGTACTGCGCGGCGGTCACCGTGGGCCGAACTACGATGCCCAAAGCGTGGCGCAGGTGAAGCACGACCTGACCAAATCCAAAGTCGCACCGCGCATCATGGTCGACTGCAGCCATGCCAACAGCGGCAAGGATCCGTTGCGTCAGCCGGCAGTGTTCAACGACGTGCTGGAACAACGCCTGCAAGGCGACACCTCGCTGATCGGCATGATGCTCGAGAGCCACCTGTTCGAAGGCTGCCAACCCCTGAGCCCGTCGATGAAGTACGGCGTGTCGGTGACCGATGGTTGCCTGGGCTGGGCAGGTACCGAGCACCTGTTGCGCAACGCCACCGAGCGTTTGCGTGCGCAAGGTTGATCGTTCAAGGCGCCGCTACACAGGGGTACGGCGCCCCACCAGTGGGACTACGGCGAAGTGCTCAAGGACCCGGTGATCCAGCAGATCGCCGAACGCCACCGGGCGACCCCAAGGGCATTGCGCCAGAGTGGAACTAAACCCCGGCCACCGGCCTGCGGGATAATTCCCGCAGCCACGGCAGCACCCGCAGGCCCTTCGCGGCCTCGGGTGGGTCGATGATATCCATGAAGTGTTCAAGGTTGACGTTGTCCGGCACGCCAGGCAGGCGCACCAGGACCGTCGGCATCGCACCGGCAGGCTTGCCCGCTTCCAGGTGGTCGTAGACCAGCACATGGCGAACCTGGGATTGCAGCTCGCAGGTATTGACCAGCAGGCCGGCGTTGATGATCAGCACATCAAAAGGCTCAGCGGGAATAGCGGTCAGGATTTGTACTTCTTCAGAGGTTTGCACCGGGACAATCCGGTGGTACCCCAATTGGTTGAGCATTTTTTCAATGTACAGCCGTTGCAGGTGCTGTTCATCGGCAATCAGGATGGTCAGTGCTTTGTTCGGCATGGCAAACCCCTGGGCTGGCAGCGCGCGTCAGTGAGGCCGCCCATTCTCCAGACATATCCCGCAGACTAAATCAGGCATATTCCCTCTTCGCGTAGGACCTATCCCAAATCCACCGAAAGGGCATTGACTTCAGTCACGCCCGATTGCCGTAGCGGACCAGCGTGTGATGCACCTGCGTGATAGCCGCGCCCAAGGCCTCGACCGTATCGCCCAATGCGGCCTCGTCCCGTCGTTCACACACTGCCTCCAAGGCCTCGCAGCACTCAATGAGCGCCCGTGCCTTGACCATGCGCGCGCCACCTTTAATGCGATGGGCCACGTCATGCAGCTTGGCAAAGTTCACCTGATGTCGAAGCGCTGGCAGCAACGCACGGTCCTCCTCCAGGCTGACGGACAACGGCGTCAGCAATTCGTCGAGCGCAGCCTTGTCACCCCCGGTGAGCGTGGTCAGCAAGCTCAAATCAACCAACGCCTCCTCCATCGCCGCAGCGCCACCGGCTGCATGCGAGGCCAAGGCCTGCCGCAAATCCTCAAGCCCGGTCGGCTTGAACAGGCAGCCGTCCATGCCAGCCTGGCGGCAGCGTTCAGCCTCTTCTGCCTGGGCGTTGGCGGTGAAGCCCAGCAACAGGCAGGGTTTCAAGCCGCGCTCGCGTTCTTGTACGCGGATCTCACGCGCCAACGCGTAACCGTCCTTAAGGGGCATGTTGCAATCGGTGATCACCCCATCAAAGTGCTCGGCCCGCCAAAGCGCAAGCCCTTGGACACCGTCGTCGGCAGTGACGATGCGATGCCCAAGGAAGCTCAGTTGTCGCGCCAGCAGCAGGCGGTTGGCGGGGTAATCATCGACCACCAGGATCTTCAGCGCGCGTGTCGAAGGGCTCGGCAGCGCAGCCGAAGCCGTCGGCACCGCTGCGGCCAACGCCAGCATCAGTGTCACATCCACCCGCGTGCCTTTGCCCAGCACGCTGCTCAGGTGCAGTTGGCCGCCCATCATCTGGCACAGGTTGCGGCTGATCACCAGTCCAAGGCCAGAACCGCTGCGCGCCGATTGTTCGTGGTTGCTGCCTTGGATAAACGGATTGAACAACCGCTGTTGATCTTCGGCACTGATGCCGATACCCGTGTCCTCCACCCATACCCGCAGGCTCAGAGGGTCACCGGCCAAAGCCGGCATGGCCTGGGCGCCAAGGCAGATACGGCCGGCGGCGGTGAACTTGATGGCATTGCCCAGCACATTGGAGATCACCTGTTTGAAACGCATGGGGTCGATCAACACCGGGCGGTCGATCAAGGGATCCAGCGCCACTTGCAGAACCAGGCCCTTGTCCCGCGCCAGCCCCTCGAATACCCGCGCCACCGAGACCAGCAGCTCATGCACGTTGGACGTTTCCAGGCTCAGGGACAGATGGCCGGACTCAATTCGCGCAATATCGAGAATATCGCCGATCAACTCCAGCATGCTCCGCGAAGCCACCGATGCCACTTCCAGCGCATCGCGGTCGGCACGGCCCTGTTCGGCGTTTTTAAGCGCCAGCTCGATCATGCCGATCACTGCATTCATGGGAGTACGGATCTCATGGCTCATGGTCGCCAGGAACGTCGTCTTGGCGCGGTTCGCAGCGTCGGCCTCTTCCTTGGCCTCCTGCAGCTGGCCCAATAAACGCTGGCGCTCGCTCACGTCCACCCAACCGGCGATCATGCCCACCACCTTATCGTCGCCATCACGGTAGGGCAGCATCCATTGGTAGATGGTCAATACGTCACCGTTGGGCAGTTTGAGTACGCGGTCGAGAATGTGCGGCTCACCCTGCTCCATCAACCGTAAGTAATCGGCATGGAACGACTGGGCCTGGGGCGGGTTGCCGGTATCGGTTTGCATCACGGTCTTGCCGATCACGTCTTCGAGCTTGAAGCCAAACACATCCAGGTAAGCGTTATTGCACGCCATCAAGCGGCCCTGACGATCACGCACGTAAATAGGATGGGGGGTGCCGTCAATCAGCACGCTCATAAAACGCATCTGGTCACTCAAAGCACGCTCGGCCTGGGCACGCTTGCGAATAAGACTACGCAGGTAGAACACCCAACCGAGGGTAACCAGCAGCAACAACGCAGCCAAACCGAACCCCTGGAGAATGACGTTGCGGTGACGCAGCCAGTAATTGTCATCAATCAGGATCTCGCTGCGCCAATGGTTGGTCAGCTCGTCTATCTCTTCAGGCGTAATGCTCAGCAAGGCCTTGTCGAGGATCGAATACAACTCCAAATGACTGCGGTTGACGCCAAACGTCAAACGCGCAGGCTCCGTGCCCACGGTGCTGGTGATGCGCAGGCGTTCGGGATAGTGACGCGCAATGAGGTAGCGCGCGGAAATCAGCGACAGCACCGTTGCATCGACACTGCCTTTGGCGACCGACTCCATGGCCTGCTCAGGGTTCTCCACATCGACCAACTCGATGCTGGGGTAGTGCTGGATAATCTGCGCGGCAAGGCTGTCGCCGCGAATAAACGACAGACGTTTACCGGCCATGTCCTCAAGGGTCACCAGGCGATCGTTCTCAGCAGGCACCACCAACACATAGGGGCTGGATAAGTAAGGCCGGGTAAAACGCATTTTCTCGGAGCGTTCGACACTCGGGCTGATCGCCGCCACCATGTCCACCTTGCCGGCATTGACCTGATCCGCTTGCCGTGGCAGCGAACTGCCCCGCACCACATCGAATTTCAACCCCGTGCGCAGGCTGATCCGCGACAGCACCTCGGCGCTTAATCCTTCAAATTGCTCCTGTTTATTGAAGTAGGACAACGGCACGAACTTGTCGAGCACCGCCACCTTCACCCGGGGATGCTTCTCCAGCCAGCGCTGCTCACTGCCGCTCAAACGCAGCCGCTCGGCTTCGAAGAAGCCGCCGCCGCCGGCACTCCAGCGGCGCAGGATTTCCAGTTGCTGGTTGGCGGGCACGGTCGCCAGTGCAGCGTTGAAGATGTTCAATAAACGCGTATTACCCTTGACGAACGCGAAGCCGAAAGGGTTGGTCTCCAGCGCGGAAAAATCCGCCATGCGCACATTGTTCAGATGGTTCTTGTTGATCAGGTAGCGGGTACTGATGGCGTCGCCCAGGTACACATCCGCTTGCCCGAATGCAACGGCGCCGATGGCTTCGAAGGTCGAACCGAACAGCAGCAACCGGGCATTCGGATAAAAGGCCTGGACGACGTCGGGTTGCATGTAGTGATAGAGCATCGCGACGCGCTTACCCGAAAGATCAGGCTTGAGTGCATGGCTCTCGCCCGTACGCGTGACCAGCGTGGGTTGATCGTTGGCATAGGATCGGGACAGCACCAGCTGCGAATCGGCCGCTTCATAGCCGTTGGCCGACCCGACCAAGTCAACCTCACCGGTCTTGAGCGCCTCGATCACCTCATCGCGAGTGTCATACCGTCGCACGTTAATACTGATGTTCAGTATCTGCGCAATCATTTGCGCGTAATCGGCGGTGATGCCTTCGAGTTCGTCGTTGTTATTGCTCAGGTCAAAGGGGGCGTAATCGGGTGCCGATACCCCCATCGACAGCGTGCGCCGCTCCCGCAGCCAGCGCCAGTCCGCCTCGCTCAACACCAGCGTCGGGTTTTCAAGCGTGGAGTGGCCCAGCAGGCGCAGATTGTGTGGGTCATCAGAGGCCATCGCCGCCAAGGGCAACAGCCCCATCAGCAGGATGGCCGCGCGCTTGAGCAACCTTGAGGCGACCATTTCAGATCAGATGATTACGCTGAGCAAACTTGGACAGGTGCACCACCGAGGACATCCGCAACTTCTCCTTGAGCCGCGTTTTGTAGGTACTGATGGTCTTGTGACTGAGCAGCATGTCCTCGGCGATTTCCTTGTTACCCAGGCCTATGGCGAGCTTTTGCAGCACGGTCAACTCACGGTCGGAAAGCGCCTCTACCAACTCCTGCTCAGTGGACTGCAGATCGTCGCGGCGCACCGAACTGGTAGGCAGGCTGGGGAAACAGCTGTAACCGGAGCGGATCGCCCTGATTGCCTTTTGCAGTTCATCCAGCTCTCCCGTCTTGGCCACGAACCCCATCGCACCGGCGCGCATACAGCGGGTGGAAAAAAACACGGCCAGATAAGAAGTCAGCACCAGGATTCTGCAGGGCAGCTCCAGTGACTTGATCCGGCTGATCACCTCCAGCCCGCCAAGTTTGGGCATCGCCAGGTCCAGAATGACCAGATCCGGACGCACCTCGCGGGCAATCTGCATGGCGTCGGCACCGTTGCCCGCCTCAAGGATGGTGTCGAAACCTTCCTGTTTGAGCAGAAACTTGACGGTGGCGCGTATAAAAGGATGATCATCCACAATTAAAGCTTTGTTGCTCATAAGACTCCCCTGAGAAGATCAATACGCTCACATATCAAGCGAGTCCCATCTACCTGTTAGAAGTAACAGTTCCGACAAGCGGTGCTGATGCCTCTGCGCAACACGTCAGGCAGTACGGGTCCCTCCTTTTGAAAAACACGGTAAACACGCGCCTTGATTCCTGAACAGGCGCAAGCGCGCAACCTTAACAACGACGTGTCTTTTCAATTGAAGGGATAGTCTTGATTGCTCGTAGGATTTTCCTTCACCAGGACAGAGCCGCGCCCAGGGTTACTCCGTCGTACTGGGGCTCCAGAACGCCTGAACCACCAGCGTCGATCTGGAAATTCGCGCGACCAGTGCGTCCAACTCGTCACCGTCCACCGAGGTCACCGCCAGGGTCGCCTCGATTTCCACTTCCTCACTGCCGAACGGGCGCACATCGACATCACTGGCCGGGTAGTTGCAGCGCGCCAACTCAGCTTCCAGCAACGCCAGCACCGCGGTTTGCTGGGTGCGCCGGGCGATGACATAGAGGATGTTGGTGACCTCCGCCGACACCACATCCAACGGCTGGCGGTTGATGTTATTGACGATCGGTCGCAGCAAGGTGTTGGCCGCCAGCACAAACAGCGTACCCAGCAACGCTTCAAGCACCAGATCGGCACCGGCGCACGCCCCCACCGCGGCCGATGCCCATAGCGTGGCGGCGGTGTTGAGCCCGCGCACGTTACCTTCTTCGCGCATGATCACGCCGGCGCCGAGAAAGCCGATGCCCGACACCACATACGCGACCACCCGCACCGCCCCTTCCGCACCGCCCAGGCGGTTAGCCATATCCACGAAAATCGCCGCCCCTACCGCCACCAGCACATTGGTGCGCAGCCCCGCCGTGCGCTGACGGTACTGACGTTCCAAGCCAATCAAGCCACCGAGGATAAACGCGGCGGTGAGACTCACCGACGTGTCGATCAGGGAATCGAGGTTGATGTTGTTGATTGCTTGCATAGGAAATCGTCCCTGTTCATTGCCAGCCAAACTTACGGATGTAGTAGCCCTTCACCGCCTGGGTCAGCGCCATGTACGCCAGCAGAATCACCGGCAAAAACACAAAATACAGCGACGGCAACGCCTGCAATTTGAAGTAGTGCGCCAGTGGCCCCATCGGCAGAAAAACCCCCACGGCCATGATCACGCCCGTCATCACCATCAACGGCATCGCGGCACGACTTTGCAGGAACGGGATTTTCGGCGTGCGGATCATGTGCACAATCAGCGTCTGGGTCAGCAGCCCCACCACGAACCAGCCCGATTGGAACAGCGTCTGGTGGTCCGGCGTGTTGGCGTCGAATACGTACCACATGAGCGCGAACGTGGTGATGTCAAAGATCGAACTGATCGGTCCGAAAAACAGCATGAAGCGTCCCACATCGCCCGGTTGCCAGCGCTGGGGTTTGGCCAGCATTTCTTCGTCGACGTTGTCGAACGGAATCGCAATCTGCGAAATGTCGTACAGCAGGTTTTGCACCAGCAAGTGCATCGGCAGCATCGGCAAAAACGGGATAAACGCACTGGCCACCAACACCGAGAACACGTTGCCGAAGTTGGAACTGGCCGTCATCTTGATGTACTTGAGCATGTTGGCGAAGGTGCGCCGACCTTCCAGCACGCCCTCCTCTAAAATCATCAGGCTTTTTTCCAACAGGATGATGTCGGCCGCCTCCTTGGCGATGTCCACCGCGCTGTCCACCGAAATACCGATATCCGCCGTGCGCAGCGCCGGCGCGTCGTTGATGCCGTCGCCCATAAAGCCCACCACATGCCCATTGGCCTTGAGCAGGCGCACGATGCGTTCTTTGTGGCTCGGCGTCAGTTTGGCGAACACGTTGGTGGTTTCCACGGCCTTGGCCAGCTCGGCGTCGGTCATGTCCTCGATGTCGTTGCCCATGAGCAGGCCTTGTTGTTCCAGGCCCACTTCGCGGCAGATTTTGGCGGTGACCAGCTCGTTGTCGCCCGTCAGCACTTTGACCGCCACACCGTGGGCCTTGAGGGCTTTGAGCGCCGGCGCGGTGCTTTCCTTGGGCGGATCGAGAAAGGCCACGTAGCCGATCAACGTCAGGTTGTTTTCGTCCGCCAGGCTGTAGGTATCCCGCCCGGGCGCCATCGGTTGCGCCGCTACGGCGACCACGCGCAGGCCTTCTTCGTTGAACGCGGCAGTGACCTGGCGGATGCGCGCCAGCAGGTCGTCGGTCAAGGCTTCGTTGGTATCGCCATGGCGCACGTTGTTGCACACCGAGAGGATCTCCTCCACCGCGCCCTTGCAAATCAACAGGTGCGGCTGGCCGCGCTCGGCCACGACGACCGACATGCGCCGACGGTTGAAGTCAAACGGGATCTCGTCGATTTTCTGGAACGCCGTGCCGACCTTCAGCTCGCGATGCACCTCCACATGTTCCAGCACGGCCACGTCCAACAGGTTTTTCAGGCCGGTCTGGTAGTAGCTGTTGAGGTAGGCCATTTCCAATACGTCGTCGGACTCTTGACCCCACACGTCCACATGCCGTGCCAGAAAAATCCTGTCCTGGGTCAGGGTGCCGGTCTTGTCGGTGCACAGCACGTCCATGGCGCCGAAGTTCTGGATCGCGTCCAGGCGCTTGACAATGACTTTCTTGCGCGACAAAAACACCGCGCCCTTGGCCAGCGTCGAGGTGACGATCATCGGCAGCATTTCCGGGGTCAGGCCCACGGCAATCGACAGCGCGAACAGCAACGCCTCGGTCCAGTCGCCCTTGGTGAACCCATTGATGAACAGCACCAGCGGCGCCATCACAAACATGAAACGGATCAGCAACCAGCTGACTTTGTTCACGCCCTGCTGGAACGACGTGGTGGCGCGGTCAGTGGCGGTCACGCGCTGGGCCAGTGCCCCGAAATAGGTGCTGTTACCGGTGGTCAGGATCACCGCCGTCGCCGCGCCAGACACCACGTTGGTGCCCATGAACAGGATGTTTTCCAAGTCCAGCGGGTTACGGGTGCTGGCGTCCTGCTGCTGGGCAAACTTCTCCACCGGCATTGATTCGCCAGTCATCGCCGCCTGGCTGACAAACAGGTCCTTGGCACTGATCACGCGGCAATCGGCGGGGATCATGTCGCCGGCCGACAGCACGATCACGTCGCCCGGCACCAGTTGTTTGATCGGCAGCTCAAGGCGCTTGGCCGCATCGCGGCGCAGCACCGTAGCGGTGTTGCTGACCATGGCTTTCAACGCATCGGCAGCCTTGTTCGACTTGGACTCCTGCCAGAAACGCAGCAGTGTGGAGAGCACCACCATCGAGAAAATCACCGTGGCGGCCTTCATGTCTTCGGTCAGCCAGGAGATCACCGCCAGCAAGGTCAGCAGCAGGTTGAAGGGGTTTTTGTAGCAGTGCCACAGGTGCACCCACCACGGCAGCGGCTGCTCGTGCTCGACTTCATTGAGGCCGTATTGCACCCGGAGGGCATCGGCCTCCTGGGTAGTGAGGCCTTCGACGTGGCTGCCCAACGTGCCGAGCAATTGCACGCTGCTGCTGTTGGCCGCCACCACCAGGGTTTGCGCCAGCGTTGGCGGTACTTCGCGGCTGACGCTGGCGTCGGTCACGGTCTCGAGCATGGCCAGGCGACGGAAATGCCGGGCGATGTGCCGGGTCCGCAGGAAGCCGGCAAAGAACTCTTTCAACAGAGTCAGGTTCATGGTGTTACTCCTGCGCGAGGAAAGACCGTCGTGCAGGTACCGCCCGGCCGCACCGCACCTGTCAGACAGGCACAGCCGGCTTGGCCCGCCCACCCAAAAGGCAGGCGCGTCCGTAGCATCCCGAGGTGACCCGGGTGCCGATCAGCGTCGATGAGAGAGGATCGAAACAGAGCCAGGACTGGCCGCTGTCTTGATGCCGCTTCTCGCGTTTAGTGGCGAGACAACGGCATCGGAAAAATGCGCGTTATCTTGCCAAGTCTGTGCCGGTTACCGAAACCGGCCGACGACTGTCACTTGAACAAGTACCCACTGAGGGTCTCCGCTATTGATGAAAACGCGCGAAGCTTACGCCGCGGTTTCTGGAGAGTAAACCCTAGGAAAGTTCTCCCACGCTGAATAAGAAAGTTCTTCAGGATGGGTTCAGGAAAGACATTTTGTGATCGTCATTCGACGCAACAGCCGAAACGGCTGTCATACCCACCTTTTCAGCTTTCCCGGCTGAGCCGACCCCGAGTTTCAGCCGGGATTCACCCGTTGCAACGCACAAAATAGCACCACAGTTCACCCCCCATGGATTCGTGCCCCCGTGCAAACCATCCACACTGTCTTGACGATTCGCCTGCCATTGCGGGTGCCAGTGGTGGTGAACATCGACCCCCTCGAACGCATCGGCGGCGCCAATGCCCGCTGCATGCTGGCGCACGTGCATCTGCCCGCCCGCCCCTCATTTTAATAAGGAGTCTTGCCATGACCCGCTATATCGACGTCAACGACCTCAGCTATCTGGTTTCGCAAAAAGGTCTGCAAACCTGCATCACCGAGATGGCCGAGTACATCCGCGCCGACTACCTGCGCTGGCAGGATTTCGAAAAGTGCGCACGCCTGGCCAACCATTCAGCGGACGGTGTGATCGAGTTGATGCCGGTGTCCGATGCCTCGCTGTACGCCTTCAAATACGTCAATGGCCACCCGAAAAACACCCAGGCCGGCATGCTCACGGTGATGGCCTTTGGCGCCCTGGGCGATGTGGACACTGGCAAGCCGGTGCTGCTGGCGGAAATGACCCTGACCACCGCCATCCGCACCGCAGCCACCTCGGCGCTGGTGGCGCGCTACCTGGCGCGCGACAACAGCCGCAGCATGGCGCTGATCGGCAACGGTTCCCAGAGCGAGTTCCAGGCCCTGGCCTTCCACGCGATGCTGGGTATCACTGAGATCCGCCTGTTCGATATCGACGCCAAGGCCACCGCCAAGCTGGCGGCCAACCTCAGGGCCTTCCCGGCCATCAAGGTGATTCTGGCCGACAGCGTGGCCGAAGCGGTCAAGGGCGCGGATATTGTCACCACCGTGACCGCCGACAAGGCCTACGCCACCATCCTCACGGACGAGATGATCGAACCGGGCATGCACCTCAACGCCGTGGGCGGCGACTGCCCCGGCAAGACCGAGCTGGATCGACGGATCGTCGAGCGCGCCCGGGTGATTGTCGAGTACGAACCGCAAAGCCGCATTGAAGGTGAGATCCAGCACATGCCGGAAGACTCGCCAGTGACCGAACTGTGGCAAGTGATCAACGGCCAACAGCCCGGCCGTGAGAACGCGCACCAGATCACCCTGTTCGACTCGGTGGGTTTTGCCATCGAAGACTACTCGGGTCTGCGCTATGTACTGGACGTGGCCAAGGCCCTGGATATCGGCAGCGAACTGGAGTTGGTTCCGGACCTGGCCGATCCGAAGGACCTGTTCGCGCGCCTGGCCCAACAACCGCGCGCGCAGCAGAAAAAGCGCGCCTGAGACCGCTCTGGCCTGCCGGTTTACGCACTGGACGGGCCAGATTCTCGCGAGCCAAAGCCGATTCACTGGGTGGGACAGCCGATTCCGCTGCACTGGACCCGGCACTTGTAGGAGAAGTCCTCAAAGCCATACAGACGTTGGCCGAGGAAGGCCGTACCATGCTGATGGTCACCCACGAAATGGGCTTTGCCCGCCAGATGTACAGCCAGGTGCTGTTGCTGCATCAGGGCCGGGTCGAAGAAGGAGGCGGTATCCTCGACCACCCCAACAGCGAGCGATTGCAGCAATTTCTTTCCAACCGATTGAAGTGAAACCCATGGACACCAAGGCCAACGCCCCCCATACCTCCCCCGCACTGGACCGCATCGACGAGGCGATCATCGAAGTGCTGCGCCATCAAGGACGCATCACCTACGAAAAGCTCTCGTCGCTGGTGCACCTCACCCCAAGGCCCTGCCTGGAACGGGTGCGCAAGCTGGAACGACGTGGGGTCATCCGTGGGTACGGCGCGATCATCGATCTGCAGATGGTGTCGCCAGGCCTCTCGCTGCTGGTGCTGGTGGCTTTGTCCAACCAAAGCGGGCGCTCGGCGCAAAAGGCCTTTGAGGCCTGCATCAAAGCCTGCCCGCAGGTGTTCGAATGCCAACTGATCAGTGGGCCGTTCGACTACAGCCTGCGCATGCGCTGCCGGGACATGGAGCACTACCGGGTGCTGACCGAAACCTGGTTGAACAACGACGAGTTGCACATCGATAAGTTGGTGGCGCATCCGGAGTTGGCGGTGGTCAAAAACACCGCCGCTGCGTTGGGCTGAGCCTTACGAATGCCCATGTTCAATCGGGGGCGTTGATTTTTCGGCGACCCCATTGACCAGCACCGGGTGCACAATTCGCTTTCCTTGCCTTTCCCCTATCCGCCTGGCCTGCCCGTCCTTCTGCTTGCCCGTACGCGCCTCGCTGATCAACCCCGGTATCAACTTGCCCTCCGGCAGGTTTTTCCAGAACCGGCTCGGCAAGTGGCCTTCCATCACCTTAGGGTTCAGCCGTGCCGGATTGAAGATGTGGCTGTAGTAGGTCAGCCACATGGCACTGTGCGGGTCTTCAATATTCTGCGCCAACTGGCGCCAGGCTTCAGGACACTCGCGCTGATGGATCAGTTGCTCACCGTCGTAATACACCCCGTCCAATGGCGTGGCGATCATCCAGCGATGACGCCCCATGCGCCCGACAAAATGCTGGCTGGCTGATTTGAGGATGTCGTGGGCCGGCTCGTGCCACGCCACATACTCTGGCAACTCAGGCCCCGCCTCGGCGGGTAACGCAATAAACCGCACAAATGCATGCAAATGATGGGCTTCACGGCTGACCTGTTTGATGCGGCGCTGCAACTCGCTGCCCAGCTTGTCTCCCGCAAGCATTGCCGTGCGGTCGCCATGGCTGACCCGCCACAATACTTCATACAACAGGCTCCACCGTTGGTCGCCGTGGAAACAGGCGGCCGACTCCAGCAATTGGAGCAGGGCCTTGGGAATGCGCGCCTGGAAAGGGCCCTGCCCTGGCGGGATCGGCTGATCGGTGGCAAACAGGTCCGCCACCTCAGCCTCGCCCCAGCTCACCTGGCTGGGGTCGATCTGGTGGCTGAGCAACCAGCGCGCCTGTTCGCGCCAGGTATCGAACACGTTGTCGCACTCCAGACTGATCATCCCCACAACCCCATCTGCTGCGGCTGCGGGCGGTCGCGTAACTGCTCGCGCAGCAACACGCTCGTACTTTCGGCCTGCTGTGGGTGGTAATCGCTGGTGATAAAAAACGGCTTGGCCTTGGCCAGCACGCAACGCATGCGCGCCAGGTCTTCAAAGCGGATCTTGCGTTCGCGGCGCAGGTCGACCAGACGCTGGGTGGTGCGCAGGCCGATACCCGGAATGCGCGCGATCAGCGTGGGCTCTGCGCGGTTCAGGTCCAACGGGAACACCTCGCGATGTTCCAGGGCCCAGGCCAGCTTGGGGTCGATATCCAGGGCAAGGTGACCGGGCCCCTGAAACAGTTCGCCCGCGCTGAAGCCATAGCTGCGCAACAGAAAGTCGGCCTGGTACAAACGGTGCTCGCGCATCAATGGCGGCGCGGCCAGGGGCACGCTTTTCGGGCTGTTGGGAATGGGGCTGAACGCCGAGTAATACACGCGGCGCAGCTTGAAGTTGCCGTACAGGGACTCGGCCCCGTGAAGGATGGTGCTGTCGTCGGTGTCATCGGCACCGACGATCATCTGGGTACTCTGCCCGGCCGGCGCGAAACGCGGTGCACGGGGTTCGTTGAATACAGTCTGTTCACCCGTGTAGATGGTCTGCATGGCCTGTTTGATCGAGCCGATCTGCTTCTCCGGCGCCAGGGTTTGCAGGCTGGCATCGGTGGGCAGCTCGATGTTCACACTCAAGCGATCGGCATACCGCCCGGCCTCGGCGATGAGGGCCGGGTCGGCTTCGGGAATGGTCTTGAGGTGGATGTAGCCGCGAAAGTCGTGTTCTTCACGCAACAGTTTGGCCACCCGCACGAGCTGCTCCATGGTGTAGTCGGCCGAACGGATGATGCCTGAGCTGAGGAACAGCCCGCTGACGCAATTGCGTCGGTAGAAATCCAGGGTCAGCGTCACCACTTCCTCCGGAGTGAAGCGTGCACGGGGCACGTCGCTGGAGCGGCGGTTGACGCAGTATTGGCAGTCGTAGAGACAGAAGTTGGTGAGCAACACCTTAAGCAGTGATACGCAGCGCCCGTCTGGCGTGTAGCTGTGGCAGATGCCCATGCCGTCGGTAGAGCCCAGCCCCGCTTTGCCCTCGGAGCTGCGTTTGGGCGCGCCACTGCTGGCGCAGGAGGCGTCGTACTTGGCGGCGTCGGCGAGGATGCTGAGTTTTTCGATCAATTGCATGGAGGGCTGCCAATACTGGTTTTTTGTACAGTATCAGTCAGCCCTCTGCGTCACAAGTGCACCCTGTCAGCTGGCGGTGGCCAGCAGCAGGTCGCGAACCGAATGAGCCGAGCCCCGGTGACGATGGTTTTCGTACAGCGACGCGGCAATTTCATCGGCGCGAATCGGCAAAATCGACAACAACGTGTCGCTCAAGCCATGACTGGCCTGACTGAAACCCTGGATATAGATGCCCGCCTTGCAGCGTTCGTCGGTGACGATGCGGTAGTCACGGGCCACTTCGAAGTCGCCCATGTAGGCTTCCAGCGGCGCCAGCAGTTCGCGGTGCATCTGGCGCTCGTAGCCGGTGGCGAGCACGACGGCATCGTAGTGATTGACGCTGACGGCGCCGGTGGCATTGTTGCGCAGCGTCAGTGCCACGCCCAGCGGGCCGGCCTCGGCCCTCTCGACCACGGTCATGGTGCTGAACGCATGGCGGGCGATACCGGAGACTTTCTGACGGTAGAAAATCCCGTAAATACGCTCGATCAGGTCCAGGTCGACCACCGAATAGTTGGTGTTCTGGTACTCGGCCACCAACCGCTCGCGCTCAGCGCCCACCTGCTGGAACACCAGGTCGGTAAAGGCCGGCGAGAACACTTCATTGACGAATGGGCTGTCATCCGCCGGTTTAAGCGCCGAACCGCGCAGGATCATGTCGACCTGCACCGACGGGTAGCTGTCATTGAGGTCGATAAAGGCTTCGGCCGCACTCTGGCCACCGCCGATGATGGCGATGCGCATCGCCTTGCCGTCCACACACGGCTGCTGCGCCATGCGGGCCAGGTACTGGGAGTGGTGGAACACGCGGCTATCGTCCTTGAGCGCCTTGAACGCGTCCGGTACCCGTGGCGTGCCGCCGGCGCTGACCACCACCGAACGTGTGGTGCGCACATGCTGTTCGCCCAGCGCATCGCGGGAGATCACGCGCAGCGCCTCGACCTGCTGCTGGTGCAGGATCGGTTCGATCGCCAGCACTTCCTCGCCATACCGGCCCTGGCTCTGGAACTGCGCCGCCACCCAGCGCAGGTAGTCGTTGTACTCCATGCGGCACGGGTAAAAGGTGCCCAGGTTAATGAAATCAACCAGGCGGTCATGGGCCTTCAGGTAATTGACGAAGGAGTAAGGGCTGGTGGGGTTGCGCAGGGTCACCAGATCCTTGAGGAACGAAATCTGCAGCTCGCTCTGGGTGACCAGGGTATTGCCGTGCCAGCGGTAGTCGGCCTGCTTGTCGAGAAACAGCGCATCCAGTTTGCCTTGGGTTTTCTCTCGTTCCTGCAGGGCGATGGCCAGCGCCAGGTTCGATGGGCCGAAACCGATACCGATAAGGTCGTGAACCGCGGGCGAAGCAATTGCCTGTGTCATTCCAGTGTCCTCTGGATAAGCCCCTTGGCGATGGGGCAGAAATACCTTCAAGACCTGCACAACAGGTCATGTGTTGATAGGAAACGAGGACAATGAAATAAAATTTAACCGATCAGCATCAGTGAGCGTCCCACTCGCGCATTCGCACCCGGCAATGCTTCATGGCGTTGACGATGTGTTTTTCCACCAGGGCCCGGGAAATGTTCAGGCGCCCGGCGATTTGCAGGTGCGTCAGGCCTTCCAGCTTGCGTAGCTTGAAGCTGTCGCGACAGGCCGCCGGCAACTCCGCCAGGGCGCGCTCAAGCAGCGCCAGTCGTTGGCTCTGGTCATGGCTGGCGTGGGGCGTGCTTTGGGAGAAACGCTCTTCGCTGTCGAGGGCTTCCAGGGGCTCATGCTGGCGCAGAGCATTGCGCCGATGGCCGTCGATCACCAGGTTCAGCGCCGTACGGTATAAAAACGCGCGAGGCTGCTCGATGGGTGCCGCGCTGGAGCGCTCCAGCACCCGGACGTAAGCGTCATGCACCACATCTTCGGCCACCTGACGGTTGCCCAGCTTGGCGTTGAGAAAACACACCAGCTCGCGATAGTAGCTATCCAACATGACTCCCGACCGCCGTAGAGGGCGGTATCCGTTCCTTGAGTGCCTGAAAATGTCAGCCAAATGCATAATGGCAGTTTGGGTGCGTGCAATTTATAGTAATTCTCACTTACTTTTAAAGAAGTCTTGCGCCAACCGTCGATTTTTTTACTCCTAAGAGCTATTACACGGCGTGTAACAGCCTAAATTGACGAGCATTTCTCTCGTTTAACTGTCAGCTCTGCGCAACTGCGCTCCGAACTTTCCTGGCTGGAACCTAAGCATGAAACGCCCTCGACCTGCCCGACGCGCCCTGCTAGTTGTTGCGTGCCTGATCCCCCTGCTCGCCCTGGCCGCCTGGCAGGTGCTGCCGCCGGGCCGCGACACGCTCACCACCGTAACGGTCACCCGCGCCGATATCGAAAGCAGCGTGACCGCTCTGGGCACTCTGCAACCACGGCGTTATGTCGACGTGGGCGCCCAGGCATCGGGGCAAATTCGCAAGATCCATGTCGAAGCCGGGGACCAGGTCCAGGAAGGTCAGTTACTGGTGGAAATCGACCCCTCGACGCAAAAAGCCAAACTCGACGCCAGTCGCTATGCCATCGAAAACCTCAAGGCTCAATTGCAGGAACAGAAGGCCCTGCACGCGCTGGCGCGCCAGAAATACCAGCGCCAGCAGCGCCTCGTCGCCGGCAACGCCACCCGTGAAGAGGATGTGCAAACCGCCAAGGCCGAACTCAGTGCCACCCAGGCCCGCGTCGACATGTTCCAGGCCCAGATACTCCAGGCCCAGGCCAGCCTGCGCAGCGATGAAGCCGAACTGGGCTACACGCGCATCTATGCGCCGATGAGCGGCACCGTGGTCGCGGTGGACGCGCGAGTCGGCCAGACCCTCAACGCCCAACAGCAGACGCCGCTGATCCTGCGCATCGCCAAGTTGTCGCCGATGACCGTATGGGCTGAGGTCTCAGAGGCCGACATCGGTCACGTCAAACCCGGCATGACCGCCTACTTCACCACCCTCAGCGGCGGCAACCGGCGCTGGTCCAGCACCGTGCGACAGATCCTGCCGATACCGCCCAAGCCATTGAACGAAACCCAGGGCAGCGGCAGCCCCAACAGCTCCGGCAAAAGCGGTACCGGCCGCGTGGTGCTCTACACCGTGTTGCTGGATGTGGACAACGGCGACAACGCCTTGATGGCCGAAATGACCACCCAGGTGTTTTTTGTCGCCGGCCAAGCCAAGGACACCCTGACCGCGCCGGTTGCCGCCCTGACCGGCACCAGCAGCGCCGACCGGCAGATCGCCCGCGTGGTGCTGGAGAACGGCCGCATCGAAGAACGCGAAGTACGCCTTGGCATCAGTGATCGTCTGCGGGTGCAGGTGCTCAGCGGTTTGAGTGAAGGCGATCACCTGCTGATCGGCCCGGCCACCGGCACCGGGGGTTGAGTTGACCACGCCTCTGATCGAACTCAAGAACATCCGCAAATCCTACGGCGGCGGTGACAGCCCCCAGGTCGACGTGTTGCGTGGCATCGACCTGTCGATCCATGCCGGGGAGTTTGTCGCCATTGTCGGCGCGTCCGGCTCCGGTAAGTCCACGCTGATGAACATCCTCGGCTGTCTCGACCGCCCAAGCGTCGGCGACTACCTGTTCGCCGGCGAAAACGTCGCCCACCTGGACAGTGACGCACTGGCCTGGCTGCGCCGCGAAGCCTTTGGCTTCGTGTTCCAGGGCTACCACCTGATCCCCTCGGGTTCGGCCCTGGAAAACGTCGAGATGCCGGCGATCTATGCCGGTGTCAGCGCCGCCGAGCGCCATGCCCGCGCCCACGCCCTGCTCAGCCGCCTGGGCCTGGCAGAGCGCACCGGCAACCGTCCGCACCAGTTGTCCGGCGGGCAGCAGCAACGCGTATCGATTGCCCGTGCGCTGATGAATGGCGGCCACATCATCCTCGCCGACGAACCCACCGGTGCCCTCGACAGCCACAGCGGCGCCGAGGTGATGACCCTGCTGGACGAACTGGCCAGCCAGGGCCACGTGGTGATCCTGATCACCCACGACCGCGAAGTGGCGGCGCGGGCCAACCGCGTTATCGAAATTCGCGACGGCCTGATCATCAGCGATTCCGCCGACGCCGACAGCGGCGCGCCAACCGTCAACAGCGGCGCACTGCAAGCCGTGGACCTGCGCCAACGGCTGGCCGACGGTGCCGAGCACAACGGCGCCTGGAAAGCCGAACTGATGGACGCGGTGCAAGCGGCCTGGCGCGTGATGTGGATCAACCGTTTCCGCACCGCGCTGACCCTGCTGGGGATCATCATCGGCGTGGCCTCGGTGGTGGTGATGCTGGCGGTGGGTGAAGGCAGCAAGCGCCAGGTCATGGCGCAGATGGGCGCCTTCGGCTCCAACATCCTCTACCTCGGCGGCTCAGCGCCCAACCCGCGCACGCCGCCGGGGGTGGTCACACTCAATGATGTCGCGGCGCTGGCAGCCTTGCCCCAGGTCAAGCGCATCATGCCGGTCAACGGCAGCGAGGCCGGGGTGCGTTTCGGCAATGTCGATTACGTGGCCTATGTGGGCGGCAACGACACCAACTTTCCGGACATTTTCAACTGGCCGGTGGTCGAGGGCAGCTACTTCACGGCAGCCGACGAGCGCGCGGGCGCCACGGTGGCAGTGATCGGCCATCGTGTGCGCGACAAATTGTTCAAAGGCCTGGTGGACCCCATCGGCCAATACATCCTGATCGAGAACGTGCCATTCCAGGTGATCGGCGTGCTCGCGGAAAAAGGCGCCGCCTCCGGCGACAAGGACAGCGACGACCGTATCGCCATCCCCTACACCGCCGCCAGCGTGCGCCTATTCGGCAGTTACGACCCCGAATATGTGGTGATCGCCGCCGCCGATGCGCGCAAGGTCCACGAGGCCGAATTGGCCATCGACCAGTTGATGCAACGCCTGCACAACGGCAAACGCGACTACGAGCTGACCAACAACGCCGCGATGATCCAGGCCGAGGCGCACACCCAGAACACCCTGTCGCTGATGCTCGGCTCGATTGCCGCCATCTCGTTGCTGGTGGGCGGGATCGGCGTGATGAACATCATGCTGATGACCGTGCGTGAACGGACCCGCGAAATCGGCATCCGCATGGCCACCGGGGCCCGGCAGCGCGACATCCTGCGCCAGTTCCTCACCGAAGCGGTGATGCTCTCGGTGGTCGGCGGCCTGTGCGGTATCGCGCTGGCCCTGCTGGTGGGGGGTGTGTTGGTACTGGCCAAAGTGGCTGTGCAGTTTTCCCTGGTGGCGGTGCTCGGCGCATTTGGTTGCGCGTTGGTCACCGGCGTCGTATTCGGCTTTATGCCGGCCCGTAAAGCTGCCCGGCTCGATCCGGTTAAGGCATTGACCAGTGAATAAACGATGCATCCCTGCGCACCTGTCCCTCATCAGCCTGTGCCTGCTGCTCAACGCCTGCGCCGGCGACCCGCCCGTCGTCGACAGCGGCGTCGCGCCGCCGACCGCCTGGCAATTCGCCGAGCGCGACGCGGCCCAGGCCAGCAACAGCCAGTGGTGGACGCAGTTTGGCAGCCCGCAACTGAACCGTCTGATCGACCAGGCCAGACGTGACAGTTTCGACGTCGCCGCCGCCATGGCCAGAGTGCGCCAGGCACAGGCCACGGCAGTGATCGCCGGCGCGCCGTTGTTGCCCGAAGTAAAGTTCAACCTCACCGCCAGCCGCCAGAAGCTGCTGCGCGGCGAAGGTGGACCGAACCTGGACGTGTCGAAAAGTGATGACACCGAGGACGGCTTTGGCGCCAACTTTGCCGCCAGTTACGAAGTGGACTTCTGGGGCGGTCGCGCCGCCGCGCGCGACAGCGCCCTGCACAGCCTGCGAGCCAGCGCGTTCGACCAAGCCACCGTGGAGCTGACCCTGCTGAGCAACGTGGCCGACCGCTACGCACAAACCCTGGCCGCGCACCAACGCCAACAGATCGCCGAGCTGAACCTGGCCAATGCGCGCAACGTGCTCGACCTGGTGCAAACCCGCTATGACGCCGGCGCAGCCACCGCGCTGGAACTGGCCCGGCAGAAAAGCCTGGTGGCCAGCCAGCAGCGCCAGTTGCCATTGATTGCACAGCTTGCCGAAGAATCACGGATAACCCTCGCCGCCCTCCTCGGCCAACCGGTGCAAGCCCTGGACCTGGCCGCCGAGCCCTTTGAGGCCCTGACCTGGCCGACCATCGGCAGCGGCATGCCCAGCCAATTGCTCAGCCGCCGGCCGGACCTTGCCAAGGCCGAAGCCGAACTGGCAGCGGCGCAGGCCAACGTCACCGTGGCGCGCGCGGCCATGCTGCCGGCGGTCACCCTCGGCGCCACCGTGGGCTCCGACGCTTACAAGGCGCTGGATATCCTGCGCAGCCCCTACTACACCCTGACGGCCGGGCTGGTGGGACCGATCTTCAACAATGGCCGTTTAAGCGCCGAACGCGACAAAGCCCGCGCGCGCCAGGATGAACTGCTGCAAAGCTACCGCGGCGCAATCATCAATGGGTTTGCCGATGTGGAAAAAGCCCTCAGCAGCGTTACGCGCCTGGACCAGCAGCGCCACTGGCAGACAAAAGAACTGCAACAGGCTCAGACCGCCTTCCGGATCGCCGAAAGCCGCTATCAGGCGGGCGCCGAGGACCTGCTCAGCGTCCTGGAAACCCAGCGCACGTTGTACGCCGCCCAGGACCTGAACGTGCAGTTGCGCTTGTCACGCCTGCAGGCCAGCATCACGTTGTACAAAGCATTGGGCGGCGGCTGGCAAAGCGATATCCGATAAACGAAACTCAAATTTCCTACAGCGTCCGTCTTTTAACCCTACATTCTTCAGCCCCAGGTCCTTGGTAAAAAGCCGTTCTCACACGGCAGCCCTGGACCTCCTGATGACCGTTGCAAAACACCTGGTGTGGGGCTGCCTATGTTTGGCGGCGAGCCTTGGCCATGCCGAGCCGCTGATCAAACCCACCGCCATTGACTGGCTGTTGGACTGCCCCCTCCCCGCCGCGGAACGCCTGGACCCTGACGTACTGGCGCGCACCCAATGCGGCATCGTGAGCGTACCGCGCGATCATACGGCCCCCGGCCAAGGCAATCGGCGTCTCTACGTGACCCGAGTGGGTGCCCGCGACCCCTTGAGTCGCGAGGGCGTAGTCTTCGCCCAGGCTGGCGACCCGCCACAACGAAACGCAGTGGGCACCTTCGCCATTCAACTGGCCAGCCACTGGGGCGCGTCTTCGGCACAGGCCTATCGCACATTGCTCAACCGCTACGACGTAATTGAGCTCAGCTCGCACGACCTGAGCCAGGACAAGGGCGTTGAACAGGCCGCTCGCGACATGGAGTTCGTCCGCGTCCAACTGGGCGACCCACAACTGCATTACCTGGGCAACGCAGCAGCGACACGCCTGGGTGACCATTACGCCGCGCTGTTTCCCGAGCGCATCGCGCGCATGGTGCTGGTCAACGGCGAGGGCAACAGCCTCAGCGCGCCTCAGGTCGAACAATTGCACCTCAAGGAGCCAACCAGCCCAGGGACCAGCGGCTGTGCAGCCCGATGGATCGGGGTTTTTCTGGCGTACGGCAAACGGCCTCCTGCGTCCATCCGCTGCGTGGATTCAGGTGTGGGGCGATAGATAGAACATCGTTTACGACGCAACCTCACTCAACAGCTGGCAGCCTGCGTGATCTGTGGGTTGGCCGTCCGGGGATAGCGCGGTGCATCCCCCTTCGCTATCGGCCTATAATTCGCGCTTCATTTTTTGTGGTACGGATTGTTTTAGATGGCATTCACAAGGACCGTTGTGGCGAGTGCACTGCTCGCCATCCTGCCAGCCATGGCCTGCAGCGCCGCGCTGGATCTGACTTACACCGCGCCCGCGACTGAGCCCCTGACGACCGAACCGGCGGCGCAGTCCAGCTCGCTGTTCGCGATTCAACCTCCGCCCTCGCTCACGCTCGAATACAGTTGCGAGGGCCCGCAGTGCCAATACGAAACCGATATCGACAAACGCCACGAAGACCAGACGACCCGACGCTGGTCCATCGGTATTCAATAGCCCGTCGCGCGAGAACACCGCTTTATGATCAGTTGGTTCAAGTCGATCCGGCGCAAGCCGTCGCCGCAATCCCTCGCCCAGGTCATCCTGAGTACCCGCCTTTACAAGCGCAGGACGCGGCTGCTGTTGGTGCTGATCATGGTGAGCATCGCCATCAACTACCTGTTGCTGATCTATGAGGTGTTTCAGCCCGCCGACCAGACTAACCCGGCGGTGTATCACCTGATGATCTCCGAGGAGTTCCGCCAGAACACCGACCCGCTGTTCGACAAACTCAAGGCCTACAACCGCGAGCCGAGCCAGGAGCGCCTGGATGCACTGTCCAGTTTTATCGTGCCGGACCGTGGGCATTTATGGATATACGTCAGCCTGAAGTTCCAGCTCGTTCCCCAGGGCGAAAAAGCCGACGGCACACTGCCGCGCTATCGTTACGAACCGCAGATCACCCTGCGACCGGCCTTGTCGGGCCTGTTGCTGTTTGTCCTGCTCGAAATCATTTTGCTGCTGTTGTTGATCTACGCCAGCCTCAAGGAGCCGACGGCCATCGTGGATTTCGAAGAGCGCCAGCTGGCCCGCTTTTTTGACGATGAACCCGACGCCCCCGCGCCTTCGCCGCTCGATACCGTCCGGCATCTGCTCCAGCATTTTCATCGCTTCTGCCTGGCGCTGACCCATCGTCACGATGGCCGCACGGGCCTGTCGGTGCATAACGAATACGATGTGCAGGACCTGTTGCGCGCACTTCTGAGCCTGCATATCGCCGACCTGCGTGCCGAGGAGCCCGTGCCCAGTTGCGCAGGCGCCTCATCGCGCATGGATTTTCTGCTGCACGATCTGCAAGTCGGGGTCGAAGTGAAAATGACCCGCGCGGGGTTGAAGGACAAGCAACTGGGCGAACAGTTGATCATCGACATCGCACGCTATGCCGCACACCCGCGGTGCCGACGGTTGATTTGCTTCGTCTATGATCCCGGCTACTTGATCCGCAATCGCCAGGGTTTAAGCGAGTATGTGCTGCGCCAGGGGCATCAGATCGATGTGGAGCTGATTTTTTCGCCGGCCTGAAGGCTACACTGCGTGGCTGAGCCACTTGCGAGAGATGTATGGATATCGAACTTGCACGCACTTTCCTCGAAATCACCCGCTGCGGCAGCCTTGCCGCCGCGGCCGAGAAATTGCACGTCACCCAGACCGCGATCACCGCACGAGTCAAAAACCTCGAAACCCAGTTGGGCTGCACGCTGTTTGTGCGCAACCGCGCAGGTGCGCGGCTGACCGCCGACGGCGAGGCGTTCGTGGTTTACGCCAATCAGTTGCTGCAAACCTGGGAGGCCGCGCGCCGCGATCTGCCGTTGCCCGACGGCTATTGCAATGTGCTGCACATCGGCGGCGAGGTCAGCCTGTGCAACCCGTTGATGCTCGGTTGGGCCCAGGCCCTGCGCGAACAGATTCCCGGGCACGCCCTGCGCACAGTCGTGCGCGAAGGCGAATACCTGCTGCGCCAACTGGAGCTGGGTGTGCTTGATGCGGCACTGGTGTTCCAGCCGCAATACTGGCCGGGCTTGCAGGTGGAGCAAGTGCTGGAAGAAAAACTGATCCTGGTGCAACTGGTGAGTAACCCGGCCCCATACGTGTACATCGACTGGGGCCCGGGCTTTCGCCAGCAGCACGATGCCGCCCTGCCCGACAAAGCCCGTGCCGCCGTGAGTTTCAATCTGGGGCCGCTGGCCTTGCAGTACATCCTGGAAAACGGCGGCGCCGGTTACTTCCGCACACGGGTGGTCCAGAGCTATCTGGACAGCGGCGTGATGGAGCGTGTAGCCAAGGCGCCGGAATTCAGCTTTCCAACCTACCTGGTGTATTCGCGTGCACGGGACTCAGCGGTGTTGCAACAGGCGTTGGAACTGCTGCGCGGCGTGGTCAAGGCCGACAGTGATTGGTCGCAACGTTGGGACCCGCTGATTTAAGGCGCAACACATCAGGTCACGTTCAAGCACTCGCAGATTCCCGGTTGCCCACTAAGCTCAGCCTCCGGCAACAGCACGCTGAGCTTCTCGCCATGCGCCGCGAAGTGCGGCAGGAAAACAATTTCAAACGCCCCAACCCCCACGATAACCAGGAACCGCCATGAGCACTCGCCCAAAGAAACCGCGCCTGTGCTGTTTGTGTTGCTGCTGGCGGTGGTCGCCTTTCTGCTGCTGATGCCCACCCACGTGCAGCCGGTGAACTGGACACCGCCCAGGGCATGCTGATCAGCGGCCTGCATGACGGGCGCATCATTCGCACCGCGCCCGACAGCCAAACCCTCGACGTACTGGCCAACACCGGCGGACGCCCGCTAGGGCTGGCGCCCAAGCCCATCAAGCGCAAAGGCTTTGTGTTGGAGCTCGATACCGAGGGGAAAGTCATCGCCAATTTGCAGGATGGCAGCGCCGGTAATTATTCGCCGGTCACCACCGCGTGCGAGTATGGCGACCGGCTGTACCTGGGCTCCTTGAAGAACACCAGCATGGCGCGCTTGCCGTTGGCGGTGGCACTGGCGCCATAACGCAAAAAGGGCATACAGGCGCGCGGCCTGTATGCCCTTAAGGTCAAAGAAAATCGCCCGTTAAGCCTTGGTGCTGCTCAACAAGGTCTGGTTGCACAGGTGACCGAAGCTGACGTAAGGCACATTGTCGCCGCCCACGCCGATCCCCGGATATTCCAGTACTTCCATGCGCCACACACCGTAGTTGAAGGTGGTACGCCAGGTGTTGTTGTAGCCCTGGGAGTAATGCACAAAGGTGGTCTGGAAATCACCGGAGCAGGTGCCCACGTTGATCGTACCGGCCGCTTCGCCGGCACTGTCGGTTGCCGCCGAATACGCCTTGTAGACGATGTTGCCGGTATCGGGGTTGATGTGCTGATCGAGATACACAATCGGGTGCAACCCCACCAGCGGCGCGCCGGTGCTGTCCGACAGGTTCATGGTCCAGGTCAGGTTTCGATAGGCCTGGGTGGTCATGTAACCGTAGCCCACATCGGACGCGGAATACGGGATGCGAATCACGCTCGGCTCGCCCTTCACGTCCGAGGTGTTGATGCGCGGGTTGGAACCCAAAGACAGGTTGTATTTTCCCGTCGCGCTCCACGCGTCACCAGGGTTGGGCCGCACACGCACCTTCACCACCCCGCCCACACCGGGGCTTGGGACAGAGGTGGATTTGAGTGCAGGGTCCACCTGCGCCCATTGGCTGCCATCCCATCGTTCCAGGATCCACTTGTTGCGCGTGCTGCCGCTGGCCGCATCGGGCGTCAAGGCAATACCCACGCTTTGGCCGCGCACTGCGGTGAAGTCGAAGTAATCCACATCATTGACGCTGTCCGCGTTGCCCTGGAGGTAGTTCAGCGTGTCCGGCAGTTGGAACGCGGTATCCGGGGTGTCATTGGGTTCGAACGCATCGATGTTGGCATCCACCGCCACGCCGAACTGGAAGCTCGAGCCCTGGACTGCCGCATTGGCTTCCATGAACCAGTAGTAATCACCGGCCGGCAGCACGCCTTCGAGGCTTTCATCGCCCGTGCCCGGATTGTCGGAGGTGCCCAGTGGAATCGGGTTGCCTTGACCATCGTCCTGGAACAGGGTCAACGCCATGTTGGTGCCGGCGGTCTGGCCGACCAACAGCGCATTGATCCGGGCCTTGCTCGGCAGGTTGAAGTGGTAGCACAGCAAATCGCCGGTCTGCACGCCGTTGATGGTGTACAGCTGGTTCACATCCAGCGTGGTTTCGCAGCCTTGAACCAACGCTGCCTGCACCGCCGTCGCCGACTGTGCGCTGGGCTTCTTGACCTGGGTCACGGGAGCTTGCGCGGGATGGTCCACCACCACCGAGTCAGCCTTGGCTTTCACGGCGGGCTGCGACTTTTTGAGTTGAGCACCCGCGCGCAGTTGCTGTTTGAGCCCCGCCGGCGCCTTTGTCGACTGGACGTTGCCAGCAGCTTTCAGGCTTTGTTTGATCGAAGGTTGGGCCGCTTGCGCCGCCAGATGAGGGTATTGCTCGGCCAGGGCAAAGGCCGACACGAAGCAGGAGGCCGCCACGGCTGCGCCCAGCATAAAGGCTTTTTTAGATTTCATTTTTTATCCATCCATAGTTAAAAAGTGAAGGTCAGGTGACATCCGGTCACCTGGGATGGAATCTAGCTAAATACTGTATGCATGTCCAGTGTTTTATGTAGGAAATTTCCTCGCACCTAATACCCCGTCATCTCCAGATACCCCACTCCCCCCTCAAATCGCACCGGCCCTTCCCAGTAAGGAATACTCAGGTTCATCCAGGCGTTCGGGTTGACGGCTTCGGTGGTGATATCCAACTGCTTGGCCGGAATTTTCAGCGACCAGCGCGTTGGAACCGTGCGTCCGTCAATGGCCGTGGTTGCCAGCGGAGCCAGTTGGATGTCGGCGTTGTGCAGGGTCTCGGTGCGGCCCTGGCGGTCGATCCAGGTGCCGGTGAGATAGCCGCCGCCGTCCTGCTGCCGCACGCGAAACAGCATCAGTCGCTCACCATCGTCCAGGTGCAGGGAGAACCAGTCCCAGCCGGTCTGCTGGCTGCTCAGCGGCTGGCTGCTCCACTCGCGGTCGAGCCAGGCCGGGCCGCTGACTTGATAGGTGTGGCCATCGATGCTCACGCTGCCGCTCGCGGTAAAAAACGGCTGGCTGTAGTAGTACGAGGCCTGGCCCTGATCGGACTTTCGGCTGTAGCCGTTGTCGCCCTGCAACACCAACGGACGCTGGGAGGTCAGGTGCAAGTCGTAGGCGAATGACTTGCCGCTGGCGTTGAGTTGCATGTCCGCCAACGCATCCGTCGCCCCAGGACGGGTGGTGAAATTCCAGTCGTCGATCCAGGCACTGAACGGCGCCGCCTGGGCCCCGGCCTGGCCAACGCCGCCACGGGCCAGGCGTTCGGCGGCGTAGTGCCGGTTGGCGGAGGTGACCGCCGCGTGGCCGAGCCAGACCGTCGAGTCCTGCCAACCGGCCTGCGTCGGCCCGGCCTTGAGGGCGTTGCGAAACAGCGTCCATTGCACGCCAAACACGTTGCCCTGGGCATCCTTGAGATTGGCGGTGACGTACCACCATTCGATCCGAAAGCCCTCGTGAGGGCCGTGGTCGTCGGGGAAACGAAAGACCTTGCCCGGCACCACCTGGGCAAAATCCGCCGCCTCACTGCCCAGGCCGGCGAAACTCGCCTGCGGCGCGGGGGCCTTGTCACAGGCGCTCAACAGCCATAACGCACACATCAGCAGCTTAATCTTCATGGGCGAAGGTCCGAAGCAAGTCCGTGGGCTGGCTGCGGTACAGCTGCCACAAGGGCCAGGCCGAGGCCAATAACGTGGCCAGCAGCGCCAGCCCCAGCAGCTGCGCCAACTGCCACGGGAACACCTGCAACGGCAGACGCCAGCCAAAGGCCTGCACGTTGATCACCGCGTCCAGACACCACGCCAGCAGCAAGCCCAGCGGCACCGCCAACAGCAGCGTGAGCACCGCCAACAGCCAGGTCTGGCCCAGGTTCAACAGCATCAATTGCCGGCGTGTCACGCCCAACGCCCACAGCGGCGCCAGTTGCCCGAGGCGGCTCTGGCTTTGCGTGAGCAGGCTGATGAACAACGCCACACCGGCCACGCCCAAGGTCAGGCTGTTGAGGGCGGCGGTGGCGGCGAAGGTGCGTTCGAACACCTGGCTCGACCAGCCTTTGAGTTGCTGTTGATCGACGATACGGCTGTCCGTCAGGGCAAATACCCGCTGCACCTCGCGCACCAGCGGCGCAACATCGGGCGGTGCGACACGCAGGTTGAAACGTGCCGGCGAGAGCGTCGGCCAGTGCTTGAGCAGGTGCTGCGAATTGACCAGCACGTGACCCTTGGGGTTGCCATAGTCGGCATAGATGCCAACCACCGTGGGTGACCACACACCCTGCGGCGTCGGGACACCCACCGCATCCCCCAGTTTCACCGCGAGCCGCCGCGCCAACTGTTCGCTGAGCATCAGCGTGTCGCCGTGCTGCAACTGGTCCCACGGTGCATCAACCGCCTCCAGCAACGGCCAATGCTCGCGGTAGGTCGGGTCGTCGACCACGCCGAACAGGTCCGCCGGCCAGCCCTGCACCTGCACCGCGACCTGCCAGGTGGGCAGCACGGCGCGCACCAGGGGTTGTTGCGCCAGCCATTGGCTGAGCTGGTCGGCCTGGGCCGATGTCTGGGGGTTGAGGTACAGCTCGGCAGTGAGGCGTTGCTCCAACCAGTTGTTGAAGGTGTGGCGAAAACCGGAGGTCATGGAGCCGGCGCCGATGTTGGCGGCCAACGCCAGCAGCAAGGCCATCAGGGCCAAACTCAGGGCCGGTAACTGTTGCCGGCAATCGGCGAGAAACCATTGGCCCAGCACCGAGCGACTGCGTCCCAGCACGACCTTGAGCAAGCCGTTGAGCAACACCGGCAAGCCCAGCGCCGCACCGAGCAGCAAGGCGCCCATCAACACAAAACCCGCCGCCAGGCTGTCACCCAGCCCCAATGCCAACAGTGCGATCAGCAACGCACCGCCGGCCACCCAACCCTGGCGCCGCAGCCAACGGCCGTGGGCCTCATGCCAGGCCTGGGCATTGGCCAGCGCCAGCAACGGTAAACGCGCCGCCCGCCACAGGCTGCTGGCACCGGCGAGCAGGGCCCCAAGCAGGCTCAAGCCCAGCCCCGCCAGCCACCACCACGGGCTCAGGCTCAGTTGCCCCGGCACTTCGGCGCCGTACAGGCCGCGCAAGCTGGCCGCCACATCCGGCAGCAACAGGCTGGCCAGCACGTAACCGCTGGCGACACCCAGTGCGCCGCCCAGCAGTGACAACGCGCCCAGCTCCACGCCCAGGCTGAAGATCAACAGCCGCGCACTGACGCCACAGGCACGCAAGGTGCGCAATAACCCGCGACGTTGCTCCAGCGCCAGGCCGATGGCGGCGTGCACGATGAACAGCCCCACCACAAACGACAGGAACCCAAGGGCATCGAGGTTCAGGTGAAAGCTCTCGGTAAGGCGTGCCAGGTTATTGTCCTCGGCCTGGTGCAGTTGCAGCGTGACAGGAGGCTTGGGGTCGCCGGCGGCGAAGGCCTTGTCCACCAGCAGGCGCGACAGCTGCCCCTGCATCCCGAGCAGCGGTTGGGCGAAACCGATATCGGTGAGCAGTAAACCGGGCGCCATGTCCGGCTGCGCGTGCAGCGGCGGCAGGCGCTGACCGTCGACTGTCTGCGGCTGCTGCCCCTCCTGCAAACCCAGCGCCTGCAGGGTTTGAGGCGCGATCCAGGTGCGCCCTGGCGGGTCAAAGAAGGCGAGCAGTTGCGCCTGGCTCAACTGCTTCCCCGCCACCGCCCCGCCACCCGGCAGTGACAGCGGCTCGATGCCCATCAATTGCAGGCGTACGTCCTCACGCCCCGTGAGCTGCACCCGCCCCTGCACCACCGGCGACACCGGCCAGCCGGCGCGGCGCAGTTGGGCGAACAGCCCCTGGGGGACGCTGGCACCGTCCGGCGCACTCAGGCTGGCCTGGGCTTCGCCGCCGATCAACTGGCTGGCGCGGGCATAACTGTCGCGCGCCTGGCTGTTCAGCGCCTGCACCCCTGTCAACAGCGCAGTGGCCAGCCACAGGCCGGTGAGCACACTGAAAAACTGTACGGGATGACGTCGCCAATGGCTGAGCAAAGCGCGCAACGTCCAATAAAACACGGCCATGTCAGCGCGCATCCGCCGACACGATAAGGCCGTGGTGCAACGCCACCTGCCGGTCCAGCCGCGCGGCGATGCGCGGGCTGTGGGTGACCATCAACAGGCTGGTGGGGCTGTCACGCAGCAAGTCCAGCAGCAGTTGCAGCACCTCGTCGCTGGTGGCTTCGTCAAGGTTGCCGGTGGGCTCGTCCGCCAACAACAGGGCAGGCCTGGACGCCAGCGCCCGGCCCACCGCGACCCGCTGTTGCTGGCCGCCCGACAGTTGCTCCGGGTAACGCTTGAGCACGTCGCCCAGGCCCAGGCGCTCCACCAACTGCGCCTGCCAGTGCGGATCAAAGCGCCCCGCCAGCCGAGCCTGGAACGCCAGGTTGTCGTCGACGCGCAAGCTGCCGATCAGGTTGAACTGCTGGAACACCAGGCCGATCTCGGTCCGCCGCCAGTGCGCCAGTTGCGCCTCGCTCAGTTGATCGAGGCGCTGCCCGCTCACCTCAATACTGCCGCGATCGACCCGATCGAGCCCGGCCACCAGGTGCAACAGCGTGCTCTTGCCACTGCCCGACTCACCCATCAATGCCAGGCTGCTGCGCTGCGCCAGGTGCACATCCACCCCCGCCAGCACCGCCAAAGGGCCTTGGGGCGTGGCATAGCTTTTGAAGACACCTTGCACCTGCAACATGGGAAGACTCGTTTGATGGGTGGCAATCGAGGATAACGGCTACCGGTTGAAACCACGCGAATTTTTCACATGGATTTCACCGGCTGCCCACCCGCCCCTCTTTAAATTACCGGCCAAGCGTTACGCCCGGGCAACTTGTTAGTTGCCGTGCCTGGCAACTTTTAACCGCCACATGTTCAGCGAAAAGACAGCGGCCCTGTGACAGCCTCTCGCTTCACTTCGGGTACTCGCCGACACGTTGCACCTAACTAATTACAACACTGCCGACAGTGAACATGGTGAATGAAGTGGTTGACCTTACCCTGACTAAACCACGCTCGCGCCGCGCCTGGATCAAGCGCCCCCGACTGCGCTGGATAGGTGCAGGCGTGACGGCGTTATTGCTCGGCTGTGTACTCTTCTGGCCGGTATCGCCAAGGGACCTGGGCGTCGGCGACCGCCTGTTGAGTTCCCAAGTGCTGCCTCTGTGGCGCGACGGCGAGATCATCGTGCTGGTGCGCCATGAAGAGCGCTGCGACCGCTCGACCAACCCCTGCCTGGGCCCGGTCGAAGGCCTCACCATCAACGGCAGCCAACACGCAGAAAAACTCGGCAACGCCTTTAAATCTTTGGGCATGGCCGAGAGCGACGTACTCGCCAGCCCCGCCATTCGTACCGCCCAAACCTTGCGCTTTATGTTCGGTAAACATGAGCTGACCTCGGGCGAAAGAGCGGTCTGCGGCGCGGCCATGGGCGAAGAACTGCTGCGCTACAAACAGCCGGGGCGCAACCTGGTGTTCGTCACCCA
Organism: Pseudomonas sp. FP2309; assembly: GCF_030687575.1. Classification (NCBI taxonomy): domain Bacteria; kingdom Pseudomonadati; phylum Pseudomonadota; class Gammaproteobacteria; order Pseudomonadales; family Pseudomonadaceae; genus Pseudomonas; species Pseudomonas sp. FP2309. Next base: position 3,596,196 of record NZ_CP117439.1, read on the forward strand.
CAGCGGCTGCATCGCCGACTTCGAAACAACCCAGGGTTTCCCGCATGCCGCGTTCCCCGAATACGGCAGCTCGCTGTTCGTGCAGGTATTGCCCAACGGCAAACTCAAAATCCTGGGCCTTGTGAACAACCCGGACTGGCCGGCCGCGCTCAAGCAAATCTAAGCACTCTCCTCGGCCGCCACGACTGACTGTTCAGCCAAAAGACAGCCATGTTCTGGCATGTTGAGTTGCGCCTTTTAATTAAGGACGTCGTCTACATGTTCTGCAACTTAGTGAATCCCGTGACCTTTTCAGCGACTGCCTTTTTAGTTCGTCACTTATTAATTAAACGTCAAGGAGCGACGTTTTCATGATTCGTTTGAACCGCCTGCACCTGCTGTTGCTCGCCTTCGCTGCGTTTTATCTATTGCCGTTGGGCCTGCACGGTTTGTGGATCCCGGATGAAACGCGCTACGCCCAAATCAGCCAGGAGATGCTCCAGACGGGCAACTGGGTCTCGCCGCACTTCATGGGCATCCGCTATTTCGAAAAACCCGCCGCCGGGTACTGGTTGATCGCCCTGGGCCAAGCGGTGTTCGGCCAGAACCTGTTCGGTGTACGCATCGCATCGGCCCTGACCACGGGCTTAAGCGTGCTGCTGGCCTACCTCATCGCTCGCCGCCTGTGGAACGACCCTCGCAAGAGCTTCGCCTGCGCCCTGCTCTACTTGAGTTTTGGCCTGGTGGCGGGGCAGGCGGGTTATTCCAACCTCGATCCGCCGTTCACGCTTTGGGTCAACCTGAGCCTGGTGGCGCTGTGGTTTGCCCTCGACAGCAACAGCCCGCGCAGCCGTCTCGGCGCCTGGGCGGCGGTGGGCTTTGCCTGCGCCATGGGTTTTATGACCAAGGGGTTTCTGGCCTGGGCGCTGCCGGTGCTGATTGCCGTGCCGTACGTACTTTGGCAACGGCGCCTGGCTGACCTGCTGCGGTATGGCCCCGTGGCGATCGGTGTCGCGGTGTTGGTGTGCTTGCCCTGGGTGCTGGCGATCCACGCCAGGGAACCGGACTTCTGGCGCTTCTTTTTCTGGAACGAACACATTCGCCGCTTCAGCGCCGCCGACGCGCAACACGTGCGGCCATGGTGGTTCTTCCTGCCGATTATCGCCGTGGCGTGCCTGCCGTGGACCGGTCTGCTGCCTGCAACCCTGCGCAAAACCTGGCGAGAAAAACGCCAGCCGGCAATCGGCTTCCTGGCCCTGTGGCTGCTGCTGCCCCTGGGGTTGTTCAGCCTGAGCAACGGCAAGCTGCCCACCTACATCATGCCGTGCCTGTTGCCCCTGGCGTTGTTGATGGGCCATACCCTGAGTGACCTGCTGCGCGACGGTCGCGCACGCACGATTTGCCTCAATGGTCTGCTCAATTTCGCCATCGGCATGCTGGCGATGATCGGCCTGATCTACCTGCAAATCGCCAGGCCGCTCTACAGCAACAGCCACGCCGAGATGTTCAACCTGTCGCTGGCGTTTATCGTGCTGCTGGTGTGGATCCTTACCCACCTGCTGCAAGCGTTTCGACCACTCACGTTGTGGGCCATGCCGGCGCTGGGCATCGGTGTGCTGGTGATCCTGCTGCCCGCGAGCATGCCGGCGCAGATCGCTGATAACCAAATGCCCGACCAGTTCGTGCTGGAACACTTGCAGGAACTGCAGCAAACACACGCCCTGTTAAGCAATGAGCTGGCCAGTGCCAGCGCCTTGGCCTGGCGCCTGCAACGCCCCGACGTGGCGCTGTATGACACCGAGGGCGAGCTGCGCTATGGCTTGCAGTACGCCGGTAGCGTCAGACGCAAAGTCGAGCTGGAACAGGTGCAAAACTGGCTCACCGATGCCCGCCGGCACGGCGCCGTCGGCGTGCTGTTGCGCGTGAGCAGCACCAGCGAAATGCGCGAGGCCGGGCAACTGCCGCTCGGCGGCAAACGCTATAAGAAAGGCTCCCTGCAATTGATCCTCTACCCGCAGTTGCCATGATGCGGCCTTTCTGGAACACCCAACGCGGCGCCCTGCTTTTATTGCTGAGTGTCACGGCCGTGCTGTTGCTCACGGGCCTGGGCGCACGTGACCTGTGGGGCCCTGAAACCCGCTGGGCGAACATCGCCTTGCAGATGTTGCAAAGCGGCGATTACTTCGACCCGTACCTCAAAGGCGTGCCGTATTACGACAAACCCCTGCCCTCCTATTGGCTGATCACCGCCACGGCGCACCTGATGGGCGGCCTTGGTCCATGGTCACTGCGCTTGCCGTCGGTAATTGCCGCGTGGCTGAGCGTGTGGCTGATCTACTTGCTGGGCGAACGCCTGTTTCACAAAGGCACCGGGCTGATTGCAGGGTGGATGCTCGCGACCACCTTCTACTTTTTGTTCTGGGCACGCGTGGCCACCGCGGATGTGCTGACCGTCTGCGGCGTGCTGGCGGCGGTGTGGTGGTATTGGCGTGGGCCGGATGACACACGGCTGGGACGCTATACGGTGTTTTTCCTGTTGCTCGCACTGACCTCGCTGCTCAAGGGGTTGATCGGTTTTGTGCTACCGGCCCTGGTGCTGCTGCCGCACCTGCTGAGCGAGCAGCGTTACAGGCGCCACCTCAACCTGCGGCTGTTACTGGCACTGCTGATTGCCGGCGCGGTGTATGCCGTTCCGTTCGTGTTATCCCATGTCTACGGCGCCGCAACCTATGGTGCAAGCGGACTGGCGCTGGTGTTCCGGGAAAACGTGGTGCGCTTTTTCGACCCCTTCGACCATATGGGCCCGATCTACACCTACCTGATCTACCTCCCCGCCTACACCCTGCCCTGGACACCCTGCTGGCTGCTGGGTCTGTGGCTGGCCGTACGCAATTGGCGCCACACCCCGCCCAACGTGCGGTGGCTGGTCGCAGGCCTGGGCCTGCTCTTTGTGTTCTTCACCGCCAGCGGCAGCCGACGCAGCTACTACGTGCTGCCGTTAGTGCCCTTTGCCCAACTGCTGGCGGCGTGGTGGTTGAGTGAGCGACTGAGGAACAATCCCGCCCGTTGGCCGCGTTGGAGGAACGGGTTCGGCATCGCTGCCGCGCTCATGCTGTTGATAGTGGGCGTGGCTTATCCCTGGTCCAACGGCAACGGCGGTGTGACCCGGTTCGCCGAAGACGTGCGCGCGCAGGCAGAAAAAAGCGCGCCCTGGCAACAATGGCAACTGGTGCTGGTAGAGGTCGACAACAAAGCCCCGATGTACCTGCAAAACGCCGGCAAGCCGTTCTACTACGTGGCCCAGACCCAGGACTTCCCGCGCCAAGGCACCCGCGAGGCGTTCATGGCCTGGCTGGAAAAAACCAGCGGCCAGCGCTTCGACCCGCAGCGCACGATAATCGTCGCGCCCTTTTCCAAGGACGACCCGACACCACTGGCGTACCTGGGTGCCGGCAATAAGGTGATCACCACCGGGCCGGATAATGGCGAGCGCTTGTTTCACAAACGTGATGAGGGAAGTGTGGCGTTTGTACCGACGCCGCCTTGACGCGCGGCGCGCGCAGCCGTGCTACCAACGCCCCGTCGCCAGACTGAACGGCGAAAACTCAGCAAACTGCCAGCGCAATGCCAAGGCGGCCGGGCGCCGCACCACGTGCTCAACGGTTACCGTCCACAACCGCTGCGCGCCCTCGAACGCAGCCACGTCAGGGCCGTCAGGGATCAACGCGGTGCGCCCGGCGATTTGCAGTACGTCGCCCGATGCAAAGTCGATAAACAACAACCCCGCCACCGGGTTGGTCGCCAGGTTGCCGAGGGTGTTGAAGAACAGGTTGCCGGCGAAATCCGGAATGGTCAGCACGTCTGCGTCCACGCGCACGAAGCCGCTGTTGCCGCCGCGATGGGACACGTCCACCGAGCGTTCGCCCTCGACGTCAACGTAGCTGGCGACGAAGAAGGTGTCGGCGTGGCGGATCAGCGCTTGGTCGGCAGCGTCCAGGCCGTTGGAATGCTCGGCCTCGGTGCCGGGTTTACGTGCGATGCCCTCCACGGGGCGCAGTTGGATGTACTTGGGACAGTTGCCGAAGGTGTGCACCACGTCCACCGAAAACCCCGCGTGATCCAGGGCGCCGACACGGCCGTTCATGCGGTTGCGGCGGCGGGTGCTGAGGTCGATACCCAGCACGCCCACTGCGGCACCGGGGTGCAGCGCGGCGCGGGCGGGGTCGGCGCTGGAGGGCAGGCTGTCGACCAGCAAACGATGTGGGTCGGGCGAATGGGCAAACCCCGGCGCGCCTTCCACCAACGTCGCCCATGGGATGCCTTGAGCGTCAACCACGCCCAGCAACAAGTAGGGCAGCAAGGGATAAAAGTCGCGGTGCTGCTCGGGAAGATGATCACGAATCACTTTGGGCCCGATCACGGCCATGCGCTCGGCAACGCCGGCACTGTGCTGCATCTGCCGTTCGCCGGCGTGCCAGGGGGACTGTTCGACAGGGTTCATAAGGGCCACCTCCTATGGGATGGTTCGATGCTGCGCCCTCGCATCAAACGAGAGAATAGCCACGCCAGGCAATCCACTGTTACGCCAGCTGAAATGCCGGATGGGCGCGCAACGCGGTCACGCAGTGCTCGACAAAACTGCGCACGCGCATCGGCGCATGACGGCCCTCGCCGTACACCACGTGCACGGGCAGCGGCGGTCCTTCATAGCCCGCCAGGATCCGGCGCAATTGCCCACTGCGCAGGGGTTCATGCACGGGGTAACTCAGGCCACGCATCACGCCCGCGCCGTGCACGGCGGCATTGATCGCGCCTTGCACCGTGGCGCAGCCCAACCGGGCGCGGGCTTTGAGTGAATAGCCCGGAAATTCCCAAAACACCGACTCGGCAGCGGCGACCAGTGCGTGCCGTTTCAGCTCGCTCGGGTGCCGCGGCTCGCCATGGGCGGCGAGGTAATCGGGGCTGGCGCACACCACCTGTCGTACGTGCCCGATGGGCCGTGCGATGAGCGCCGAGTCGGGCAGGCCACCCACCAGGATCGCCACGTCCAGGCCCTCTTCATGCAGGTTCGGGTAGTAATCGTGATAAGACGCGTGCAGGCGCACCTCGGGGTAGCGCTCCAGATAGCCGGCCAACACAGGCGCCATCACATAGCGACTGAACAGCAACGGCAGGAACACCCGCAGGTTGCCTTGGGCCTGCACGTGCAAACCCTTGGCCGAGGCCTCGGCGGCATCCACCGCCGCCAGCAACCGTACGCAGTCGGCCAGGTAAGCGTTGCCGGCATCGGTGAGGCTTACCCCGCGGGTGCTGCGTTGCAGTAACGGCAGGTGCAGGCGCGCTTCCAGACGGGCCACCGCGCGCACCAGGGTTGGGCCGGAGACACGCGCACTGCGCGCCGCCGCGGCCAGGCTCGGTTGCGCGGCCAGCGCCGCGAACAACTGCATATCGCGATAACGCTCCATCAGCCGCGCCGTTGGAGCGCGGCGTCCTGGCCCAGGCGCTGGCTGAGAAATTCCACGAAGGTGCTGATCTTGGCCGGGATGCGATGGCTTTTCTGGTACAGCACCTGGATCGGCAGCGGCGCCGGCTCGAACGCCTCCAGCACGATTTCCAACTCACCCGCCGCCACCGCCGCGGCCACTTGATACGACAGTACCCGCGTCATGCCCCACCCCAGGCGCGCCAGGTTGATTGCGGCGTTGTTCGCCGACACCACCAGGCGCGGTTGGATAGGCACCTTCAGCTGTTGGTCGCCCTGGGAAAACACCCACTCGCTCACCGATTGGCCGGCAGACGACGGCGTGACGATGCGCGCCTCGCGCAACTGCCCAGGGTGCTCCGGCCGACCATACTGGTCGAGGAAGGCAGGCGCTGCGCACACCACGCGGCGCACCTCCCCCACGTGTGTCGCCTGCTGCCCCGGCTCGTGCAGATGGCCGATGCGCACAGCCACGTCGACTCCCTCATCGACCATGCTCACCACGCGATCGACCAGCAGCGCGTTGAGGTTGACCTGAGGGAAGCGGTTCAGATACTCGCCCAGCACCGGCGCCACATACAGTTCGCCAAACAGCACCGGCGCGGTCACCGTCAGATGGCCACAGGGGATCGAATAACTGCCCGCCGCCGCTTCCTCGGCTTCGTCCAGCTCGGCGAGGATGCGCCGGCAATCTTCCAGGTAACGCTGGCCGGCCTCGGTCAGGTGCAGGCTGCGGGTGGTGCGCGCCAGCAACTGCGTGCCGATGCGCTGCTCCATCGCGGCGATGGCCCGGGTCACACTCGGTGGCGAGGTGTTCAGGCGGCGCGCCGCGGCGGCAAAGCCTTCCTCCTCGGCTACCGCCATGAACACCTGCATTTCGTGAAACCGGTCCATCGCGACTCCTGTTGACTCAATGAGCACCCCTGTGGCGAGCGAGCTTGCCACAGGGCGTTCGCATCATGGGGTTTGCAAGCCGATCACCGTGCGCGGCATGCCGACAAAACCCGGCAGCGCCTCAATACTGGAGAGCCAGGCGCGTACCTGAGGGTAGTCGGCCAGCGACACATTGCCTTCCGGCGCGTGGGCCACGTAGGTGTAGAACGCGACATCGGCGATGCTCGGCTGCTCGCCGGCCAGGTAGCAGGTCTCGCTCAGTTGCTGCTCCACCAGCGCGAGCAAGGCATGGGCACGCTCAATGGCGGACGCAGCATCCACATCCGCACCGAACACCGTGACCAACCGCGCAGTGGCGGGCCCGGCATGCAGTTGGCCGGCGGCGGCCGAGAGCCAGCGCTGCACGCGCGCCTGGCCCAGCGGGTCGCTCGGCAGCCATTGGCCGTTGCCGTATTTCGTGGCGAGGTAAACCAGGATCGCGTTGGAGTCCGCCACCACATTGCCGTTGTCATCAATCGCCGGCACCTGGCCAAAACTGTTGACGGTGGCGGTGAACTCGGCGGATTTATGGGCGCCCTGCTTGAGGTCCACCAGGACAAATTCCATGGGCAGGCCCAACAGGGAAAGCATCAACTCGGCCCGATGGGAATGCCCGGACAGGGGAAAACCATACAGTTTGATCGCAGACTGGGACATGAACGGCTCCAAAAGTGAGGTATCGACGCCAGGCATGTTCCACCGCAGCCCTGAAGGATGGAATCACCAGGATTTACAATCCAGTATTTCACCTGACGAAATAATACTTTATCCGGCTGGTCCCAAAGGTTGCCGCTTGATACGGGCCTGACACGTCCTTGAACTCCAGCTCAATGCGCCCGTGATTACTCACCCAGTGCCGCTCAAGCTAGCGGTGCGGGCGTTCGACCATGCGGCGACAAAAACCAAGCGATACAGGCGGGTGGAATTTTGGGGTGTGCGACCTGGCTTGAAGGCGTGCTAACCGACAGTCAAATACCCTCCTTCGGCTTCAAGTGTGCGAATCCTAAGGTAATCCGCTGCGATCACTTTCGGGTCGGTATGAACCAGGTACACAGTACCCGGTTGACTGAACACATCTTGCGTTACTCCCAAGGACTGGCCATTTTCGACGTAGAAAACCACGTCGAAGAAAGACTCAAGCTTGAGCAGCTCTTGCAAAAACAGATCCTTATAAAAACAGCCATGTGAACGGTTGATCAGGCATACATTGTAGGTATGTTGCAGCAGTCGATAGTCGACATCCCTAGCCAATAACTGGGAAAAAAATTCAGGCTCAACGATGGATAAGGCCACGGCTTCAATCTGCCCAAGCCCGGTGGTTTGCCTGGATACGCTGGGGCGCAGAATGCCATCGGTTCGTGCCGCAATTTCTACCAGTTTCGGCCCCTCTGCAGTGAGCATGACTTCTGCATGACTGGGTCCGTTGCGAATACCCAGGCACCGCAGAACGGACCGGGTGTAATCCACCAGTACCGGGTAAACCGCCGAATCAGAGCCGATCAGCTCATCAATGTCATACAGGATGCCTCCCTCTTTTGTACGCTGCTTCTGGTATCTCACCACTTCCGTAACGAGCGATTGGCCGTTGAGTGAAACCATGTTCACCACATATTCCACCCCCGCCAGGTACTCCTGAATCAGCACCTGCGTATTCGGCAGGTTTAATTTGTTTGTGGTGCCCAGCAGCTTACCCACGGCAACTTCGCACGCTTTCCTGTCCACGCAGACGAACACTCCATCGGCACCTGCGCTCGCCAGCGGTTTGATCACGACGGGAAAGCGTCCGTGTTCCCTGATCCAGGTATCGGCCAAAGCCCAACTGGCTGCGGCGAATTGCCGAGCTGCGGACAACTGTGCCTGGGCAACACACTGGATCATGTCGTACTTGTTGCGACGGGCCTCGGTCTTGTCGAAGTCATTGTGATAGGGCAGTTGCAGTCGTTCATTGAGCAGGTCCGCCAGGGGTACACCGGTTTCGGCGCCCGCAATGATGAAGTACGGCTGGAAGCACTCGACACTCACCACAGTGCTCGCTAAATCGCCACTTACGAGGATCCGTTCATAAACCGAATAATCAAAACCCTTGTAATAGTAACTGTCCAAAGCCTGCGATGACGCCACATGCATAAGCACGCAGCCCTTTTCACTCAAGCGCTTCGCTACAAATTTCCCAGAAGAGAAACCGTCAACCACGACCACGTTGATCATGTTGCCTCCTTCCTGATTGCATACATCGCCCGACCCGACAGCAAACACACAATGATGCCGACCGCCAGCATACTGGCCATGGAGAATTCAACTCTGGTGTCCAGGTATTGGAGTAACAGCACAAATACAGGCAGGGTCAGCAACACCAGGGACACATGGATAGGCGTCAAGTAGTAAATGGTTTTCTGAATCAGGTAGATCGGCAGCAAATGTCCGATGACCACCAATATCATCATCGGCAGAATCAACTCGCGGTCGAGCGAAAAACTCCCTACGCCAACAGGTATTGCGATAACGCAGACACCGATCATCGCAACGCTCCTGACAGCCAGAATTTCGTAGACCGTCCACTGACGTGCGAACATTTCCTTGGAGAAAACCGTGTACATGACCGTACCCAACGCGCAAACCAAAACGCTGGCAATGCCCAGCAGCCGCTCCTCCACGGTGGTCGCAACGACGCCACTGTCGCCGGTAAAGGAATTGAACAACATGATGGCTACCGACGTGAGCACCAGGCAGGACACCAGCGTATCGGCTAAAGCGACCTTGGCGCCGCGTTTACTCAGCAGCGAAATAACTAACGTAAGTGCGGGTCCGCAGGCGACCGAGGCGACGCCGACCACGGCAGGCTCTAAATAACGCAGGGCATAAAACAGCCCCCCCCAGTTGAGTAAAACCGCCACATTGACGATTAACACGAATTTCCAACAGGACTTCAGCCTCGCCACCAGAGCGTGTGCATCGCGACACAGTGCATACACGATAAAGAACACCGCAGACGTTACAAAGCAGTAAAAAACAACCAGTAAGGTATTGATCGACTGTGTGACGTAAGCAACGTACACATCGAAGGCTGCGCTGAGCAAGCAGAACACCAAGCCAATTATTACGCCTATTCTAAGCATACATACTCAACCGAAAATTATCACACTACGAAATAACACTCACACCTTCTTCCCTAACCATTATCTTCATAAGTGTTTTTACTTCAACACCTGTGTGACTCTTAACGTTTTTAAATCCATTGCTCTCTACCTTCTCGACTGCACAAATAACATCCACCAACTCGCCGCCTGCGCCACTTACGGCTCTAGCCAGCGCAATAATCGTACCGCCAGTACTCAGTGTGTCATCAATAATAGTGACTCGATCTCCGACATCCACCCCATTAAGGTACACAACGCCATCAAAGTACTCAGACTGTATATTGACTACCTGCTCATTAATATCACTCAGGCTATACGAATACCATCTAGCCATTGCCAGCGGGATACCTGTCAACAACGAGACTGTCGTAGCAAGCGCAGCGCCTTTGTCTTCTTCAGTGACTATTTTTGAAACACTCAAATCCATACACTTAATTATTTCATGCGCAACCTCCATTAGGACCTCCGGCCTTAATGCTGGAATCTGATCAGTGAACTCGTTCACCGTAGTCCACGCCTTACCGGAATTTACAACCTTGGCATTTTTATAAATATCTTCGAGCAGCATCACTCACCTCACTGTATTCTGGATAAACACCATTCCAGCGACTCGCGTACTTCCATGAGCCATCAAAAAACAAAGTGACAATATTTTTTTTATTGACGTTTTTTACAACCTCATCACAGGCCAACAGATTCGCTCCACAGGTCGGACCAATTGGAATTTTTTCTTCATCAATAAAGCGTTTCATTCGATCCCAAGCCTCAGCACCATCAATCAGCCTCACTTCATCAACCAATTCAGCGCTCGTATTAGCCGACAACACGCCGGCACCTAGCCCCATCAAGTTATGAGGACGGTGCTCAAAAGCCATGTGATTTCGCGCTGCAAACAATGGAGCAGAATTATTGACTTCAAGACCAACTGTTATAATCTCGCTGTAGGCGTGCTTCAGGACCTCAGCAATACCGGAAAAAGTCCCACCCGTACCTATCGAGCAGATGAAATAATCGGGCACTATATCAAGCATCTTCAAGCTTCTTATTATTTCCTCACCACAGGATGTCCAACCCTGCTTATTTAATAAGTTACTGGACTGATCCAGAAAATAATTTTCTTTATCTGCGCACTCTGCCACATAACGCTTAGCTGTTAGTACAGCGCCCGATAAAAAATCGTCTTTTGATGTCTCAACTATTTCAGCCCCATAAGAACGTATCTGTACCGTGCGCTCCTCAGTCATACCTTCCGGCATAAAAATTTTAACTTTATAGCCTTTCATTTTTCCGATCCAAGCAAGCGCCGCCCCACCATTCCCCGTAGAGCAATCTATCAACGTCATGCCAGGCCTAATAACACCTGCTTCTTCCAACCGGTTAACAATATTCAGGTACGTCCTGTCTTTATGACTTCCTGTAGGGTTTAAAAATTCACATTTAGAGAAAACTCTATTCTCATTCACCGAGAGTGTTTTCAACTCCAAAAGTGGCGTACTGCCAATATCTGAAAGCTTCACTCTGAAGGTCCTCCGCCGCATGTACAATACCTTGACGCTAACACATCCCCCTTACAAAAAATAACTAACCGAACGGATAGGTAGTACCAAATCGCAATACGAATACTCGATTTTTCCGTAAGAAAAAACCCACAAAAATTAATCCACACAGAGAAACACAGTTGAGAACTTTCCTACGACACACACCCCTCATATTGTTTAAATCCCACCGTTCGTCTCTCGCAGCCGCTAATTATCAGCAATCGGATTTAAGCGCAGAGGTGGAGAGAACGAACTGCTTAAGGTTTCAGTGCATGAGCATGTTTATTACTAATTCCGACAGCCCTCCCCAGCGCAAGCAGAAACACACTTTTGCCCGAGCCGGATGACCCGGTGATGGACACATGATCGGCACGGGTTCCGATCAGGACCACGTCTGGCGTCAATGAATGACTCGGTTTTACGGCTTGCAATCAACTACCCCGCTGCTTATATTTCGTGCCTGGCGCCTTCTACGCCACCTTCCGCGGAAAGGGCTGCGCCCAGGACTTTTGACTGAACATCACATTTCTACGACTCCCAACCTGAAAGCGGAAAAGGTTTGTGCAAGGAGCTCGTATGTCGCCACGCCCTTTATCCTCCACCACCGACGGCCGTCTCAACCTTGAGCAGCAGCGCAAGCGCGCCAAGGAACTGTTGCGGCGCCTCAAAGCCCAAGAACCCAATGCCACGCTGGCCCTGGCCCAGTGGCAGGTTGCCAGGCACTTGGGTTTCAGCAGTTGGCCCAAACTCAAGGCCCATGTCGACGCCCTCGACTTCGCGGCACGCCACCCCGATTTCGAGGCCTGCGACGAGGCGCGCACCACTCACTGGCGCTGCGGCAATGACATCGCCCATCGCCTGCAAGTGGCGGGGTTCAAGGGCCAGTTCCGCATGCTCAGCGACCCGCTGTGCATGGGCCCGGTGCGTGACCTGCCAGGCCAGGCCTTTCGCGCGATGCGCAGCGCGTTCATCAGCCAGACGTTCGGCCTGGACCCAAGCGATGCCGCGCGCCGCGTCGACGATGAATACAGCCACCTTGAGACCCTGGCCAACGCCGAACACAGCGTGTTGTGGTGCGAGGCCGACGCCTATGACCAACTGTTCCTGATCCGCGCCTTGGCCGGTCTTGAGCAGGCGCCGCCAAAGCTGGAATTGATCGAGGTGGACCGCATCCCCGGTGTCGAACGTTTTATCGGCATTGGCCAACTGGCGCCGGACGTATTGGCGTGGTTATGGCCGCAACGGCGCTTGATCAATGACGAGGCGGTGCACTTGGCCAAACAGGCCTGGGCGGCGTATTGCGACAGTACACCGGGCGCCTTGGCGCAACTGGCCCACGCCCCGCACCCCGCCCTGCCCTTGCTGGCGCCGGCGCTGTTGCGACAGTTGCAGGAGTTGCCGGGCATTCACGATGGCCTGTCGCTCACCGAACGCCTGGCCCTGAGGTGCATTGCCGAAACCGGGCCCGTCGCCTTTGGCCAGGTCTTCGCCGAGTTGATGGCCAAGCACGACCCGCTGCCCTTTCTGGGGGACATGATGTTTCATGCGCTGATGCGCCCGTTGATCGATGCACGACAGCCGTTGCTGCAGGAAACCCGGCAGGACCAGGACTGGCCTCGCCGCGAGTTGACGCTCACGCCCTTGGGGCATCAGGTGCTGGACGCCAACGCTTATTGGCTGGACCACGCCGACCAGGTGCGATGGGTGGGCGGGGTCTGCCTGAACCCGCGCCAGCCCCACTGGGCGTTAAGCGACGACACCCAACCGGTGTGGCGCGGCTGAGCTTCAACGCTTGGACGACAGCGACACCGCGCATGTCAGCTACCGCCGCGCGCTCGACCAAGCAACGCACCAGCCTCGTTACCGCACCGGCTCATACGCCGGGCAGGTTCAAGAATTCACGCGTCGGCAACGAAGAGATCGTCAAACACGCGAAAAAAGGCGATGAACTGACGTTTTCCATAGCGGGGGCAGGTTATGAAAAACAGGACGAAAAGGCGGCAGGCTAACCTGTCGATATCGCTGGTAGCGGTAAATATATCGCGCCACATACCCACGATTTGACAGCCCTGTGAACCTCGGTCGAGTGGCTCGTGCCGCTCGGCCAGGCTCACTCAAGCGAGCGCCCGTGTCCGTGAAGCAGCACGGTGTATACGCTCAAATGACACTCAGTTTTTGACGTTCTGCCGGATATTCCAGCCAAACTTCACCGCCCCACCGTCCTTGGCGCCGTCGGCCTTCTGCGGCTGATAACTGACGTCGACGCTGGCGAAGTTCAGGGCGATGCTGTCGTACAACAGGTCGTCGGCTGTTTCAGCGCGGGTGCTGTAGGACACCACCATGACTTCCTTCAAGGTGATCACCAAATACTCCACCGTGCTGGCCCCGCCGGCCTTGCGCACCACCAGCTTGGCTTCGGGATAATGCTTGCCGGTGGCGCAGGCCATCATCAGGTTGGGGCTGGATTTATCCAGGGGTTTGGTCAGGTTCAGGTTGGCAAAGTCAGCCTTGCCCGAACCGCCACCTGTGCCGCCATGCATCGAGCCCGTTTGCGACAATCCCCAGCCCCAGTTGCTGATGTCGATCTCGTCACGATGAGCCTGGTCCCGTGATTCACCCTTGATGTCACCCAGTTTCAAAAACATATCGACGGCCATGTTGAGTCCTTGTCCTGTTGTACGTCGGGATTGACGTGGGCGCACTGTTGCGGAGCCCGGCGTGTGCTCACAAGACGCTAATGCGAGATCGGGAAGCGTCCGTATTGATAAGACGAAACGTCCTACATTAATTTGCATCACGACGTCGATACCTTCTCGACTCCCACCGACCCAGGAGTTAAGGAATGAAAGTCGCCCTGTTCAAGGATGGATTCCCCTCAGCCCATCGCACCACACGCCAACGCATCGAAAGCAGCATCGACCTGCAGCGGTTGTTCTTGGCCATAGACGCCGACCCGGCGTTGATCGGCGCGGGGGTGGTGTATATCGACGGGGATTTCAACGTGGTGGTACTGCGTGAGTTTCAGGCGATATGCAGTGTGCGACCGATCAAGGTCGTACTGCGCGAGGCACCCAGGTACGTGGGGCCCGTCGAGTTCAAGCGGATGCTGGAGCATGAACCTAGGGAGTCGAGGTTGATGGGGGAGGCGTTGAATACGGCCGTGACGTGCGCGGGAGCGACACTGAGTTGGCTGGCAATTGGCAGTGGGGTCGCGCTGATGCCTGTTTCCGCAGGAGCCAGTGCCGTGATTACGTTCATCGGCAAAGCGGCGCTATTGGCAAGCGCTTCGCAATGCTTTATCGGATTGGGTCGCACAGGCGCTGAAGCATTCGCGCCTCAGACTCTTGACCGCTTGGATAATGACGTCTGGTACCACGCCGTGACCGTAGCGCTGGATGCGGTTGCTTTGCTCGGTGTCGGCACTTCCGCCATGACCACAATAAAAGCCATTAACACCACAACCAAAGTCACCGGAAAATCACTTAGTCAAGTATTAAAAGGCCTTTCTCGGCAAGAGCGGGTACAGCTAAATAAAGAATTGCTCACCCTCCAAAACCCTCACTTAACGCCGAAACTTCTAAAGCTTAAACAAGCATCAGGAGAGTTTCCGAAGAGGATTAGCAGCACAACAATGCGACATGCCACCACTTACCATATTAGAGAGGTATGGGCTGCCACAACCGGCTTCACGAGTAGTGCTATGAGTGGAAACATCAACAGCCTGGCTATCGGCATTTATGAGGAATTGAAAGGATGAATGGGCGAACAAAATTACATCGTGTCGAAAAACTCAAAACACATGGTCCATGCAGCGACTTTGAGACAAGAGGCGCCGATTCCCGTTTCTCCCACTATTTTTACCTTGAAGATCCAAGAACGTTCAGGAGACGCTACGGACTGGTGATCGGGGCCGAACTGGTTACCGGTTGCCTCACTATTGCGATGACCTCCGTCTTGCTGTTGACGACTTACTTCTCCAATCTCGCAGAACACCAGGCTGCAAAAATGTTCTTCTTTGGCTGTCTCGTCATAGGACTGGTGTTTTTCTTTGCAAAGATCGAGGTCATTTGCGGGCGAGTAAAGCTTGTTTGGATAAATGCTGGAATTTATTTGATTTGCTTGCTGATATCTCTAACCACGATTGCTTACCGTCCACCGACTACGCTGTATTTCATAGCCCTCCTCAGCCCCCTTGTCGGTCTGCTGATCCTCAACAGCCACCGCTGCCGCGAATTGCGACAAAAATCCCACGAGCTGCGGCTTAAACGTCAAGCCATCACCGCGATGCTGAAACGACGTTGAAACCGGCGGGGTGAGTCGGGCATCAAGGTCGCGCGCCTATGGAGCACAACCTTGATGCGCACGCGGCGTGTGAAAGGCGTTACAGAGCCCTGTCAATCATCAGACGCAATGACCATCACTGATCACAGATCATTGCCAACCACGCTGACGCCGGTCGCTTAACGACGCGCGCTGACCGCCGAACTGTCGTTGGACACGATCACTTCCACACGGCGATTCAACTGCCGCGAGTGCGAACTGCGGTTGTCGGCTACCGGGAATTGTTTGCCGTAGCCGCGCACGGTGACACGCTCAGCCCCCACGCCGAAACGCTCCAGTCCTCGTGCCACCGCGTAGGCACGGCGCTCCGACAGGCTCTGATTGAAGGCATCACTGCCGGTGCTGTCGGTGAACCCTTCCACGCGAACCTGACGCTCGGGGTTTTTCAACAGAAATTGCGCCAGTTCCTGAAAGTCGCGCTGACTGCCCGGCTTCAAATCAGCTTTGCCGGTATCGAACAGCACGTCACCAAAGGTGATGACCTGGCCGCGCTCGGACGGTTTGGCCTTCATCGCCTGCAACGCTTTGAGCTGCGCGGTGCGCACGTCAAGCTGCACCTGGGTGCGGTCGACTGCGACGTTATCGAGCTGGGCATCGGTTTGCCGACCGATGATGATCTGCTCGGCCAGCGCGATTTTCTGCGATGCCAGGTAGGCCAACTGGTTGACCTGCGGATCGGTGCGGCTGTTCAGCGACAGTTGGTTGGCACGGTCCAGAGCGTTGGAGGCCATGCGGGTTTCAACCGCCGCCAGGGTGTTGGACTCAGGCTTTTGTTGCAGCTCGGAGAACTGGCTGCGCGCTTGCAGCAGTTGCGCGTTTTCCGGCGGGGTGGCACAGCCGGCCAGCGCCAGGCCCAGGGCCGACAGAGCGGGAATGAAAAAAATGGCACGCATGGCAAGGTCCTTAGTGGGTGGTCGCGGGGGCGTTGAGCATTTCTTGCTTGAGCACCTGGATGCCCTCGCGCGCCTGCTTCAAGACCTGTTGCTTACGCGCCGCCTTGGCCTTGACTTCGGCCAGGTTGGCGTCGACTTCGATCTGCTCGGCCAAGGCATTGACCTGGACGTAGTTCTTCTCGCCGATGGCTTGCTCCATGCGCGCCAATTTGTCCTGAGCCGTTTTCATTTCCAGCGGTGCGAATTGCGTGGCTTGTGCCGACAGCGCACGGTCCACCGAATCACGGGCCAGGGAGATTTTTTCCGCAGGCGGCATTGCGGCGCAGCCTGCCAATGCGCCGGCGACAAGCACGGCAAAAGCCGAGCGGCGCAGGTGTTTACTCACACTGGTCATCTTCATGTTTTGACTCCTAAGCAGGGGGTTGGAGTGGCCCTTGAGGTCTCGCCTGGGTTAAAGCGACGCCGCCATCCTAGGAGGAAAAACACGAATTAGAACGATGAAAAATCCTCTGTAAATGTAGGATTTTTCTCAGAAAAATACCCCGCCGTGCCGTCTCAAACTTTCATGCAGCCAGCTAGGTTTTATCCAGTGCGTTGTCTGCCAACAATCGCCCACCTGCGATGCAACCCACTCGCGCCATCGGGCATCTCAATTGAAGTGATCGCGGCGATGCTGCCGTGGCCTCAACCTCAGCCCCCAGGCTTCAACAACTGCATCTGCTGGCGATAATCATCCGTCACCTGCCTCGCCTGGCTGCTGCTGGTAATGACCCTCGGCGTAATCAACACAATCAGCTCCGTGCGGTCCTTGGACTTGCTGGTAGTGCCAAACAACCAGCGCAACCCCGGAATTTTGCCCAGATACGGCACCGCACTCACAGACTCCGCGTTGTCCTGCTTGATCAAGCCGCCCAACAACACCGTCTGGCCGCTCTGCACTGCTACCTGGGTGGACACCGAGCGCGTCGAGATCCTCGGATTAGCCGGCGTGTCGCCGTTGTTGCTCGCCTGATCCTGCGCATCGCTGACCTGCTGCTGAATATCCATGTACACCAACCCGCCCGGATTGATGCGCGGCACCACATCCAGGATCACCCCGGTCTGCACGTATTCAACGCTGCTCAACGTGGTGTCGGAGGTGCCCGTGTTGACCGTGGTCTGGCTGATCGGGATGTTGTCGCCCACCTGAATCTGCGCCGGCTGGTTGTTCATCACCACCAGCGACGGCGCCGACAGCACTTGGGTGCGGCCGTTGGTTTCCAGCGCGTGCAGTGCCACTTGCAAGTTGGAACTGACGAAGGAGTAGAACAACGAATCCGCCGCGCCCAACCCGGCCGCACCACCGCCCAGCGCGCCTTGGCTGCCGGAGGCGTTGGCCACAGTGGTGCTGGTGGAATTACCGGCCAGCCGCCCCAGGTACCACTGCACGCCAAGGTCCAATTCACCGGTGAGTTTGACCTCGAGGATGCGCGTTTCGATCTGCACTTGCAGCGGCGGATTGTCGAGGCGCTTGATCGCCGATTCGATCTCCTTCCACTGCACCGGTCGTGTACGCACCAGCAGTTGGTTGCTGCTTTTTTGCGCGGTGATGCGGGTGCCGGCGTCGAGGCTTTTGGCCGGGGCGCCTTCGGTGGTGTCCGGCTCGGCACTGTCCTCGGCTTCGGACGCTTGGGCTTGATCGTCGACGACAGGCGAGGTGTCATTCAGTCCGCCCGGCGTGCTGCCGGCGGTGCTGTTGGTGCCCGGTGACGACAAGGTCGCCGTGCGCAGACCGGGGGCGACTTTGGCCGGCGCATCGTCCTTGATCGCCCCGCTGCCGTAGATCTGTCGCAGGTATTTGGCCAGGTCGGTGGCCTTCATGTTGCGCACGTCGTAGACGTACATCTGCGGTTCGTTGCCGCCGCCTTCGTCGATGGTGTGGATCCAGTCACCGACCTCACTCAGGTACTGCGGCTGGGACGAGATCGCCACCACCGAGTTGGTGCGCTCGATGGGCAGGAACCGCACCATGCCCGCCAACGGCATGCCGCTGTCGGGGCCGAACATCTTTTGCAGTTCGGGCATCAGCTCGGCCACCGAGGCCCGTTGCAGACCGAACACACCGACCGACATGCCTTTGAGCCAGTCCACATCAAAGGTGTCGATGGTGTCCTGGTAGTTGGCCAATTCTTCCGGCGTACCGGCCAGGCTCAGTACATTGCGCGCCGGGTCCACCAGCAAAAAAGCGTTCTCGCGGGCGAACGGCTTGAGCAGTTTCTGCATCTCGGTGGCGGAGATATAGCGCAGCGGAAACAGCCGCGCCGACAAGCCGCTGGACGGCTGCGACACGCGCATTTGCGGCACCAGCTTGCCCGCCAACGCCTGGTTGGCCGGCAGGATCACATAGCGGTTGCCCTGTTTGATCATGGCGTTGTCGGTCCAGGACAGCAGGGTTTCGAGAATCGACAACGCCTGCTGCTTGTTCACCGGTTTGGAGGTGGAAAAACTTACATTGCCCTTCACGCCCTGGGCGATGCTGTAGTTCTCGTGCAGCAAGTCGCCCATCACACTGTTGATCACCGCCTCGATCGGCTGGTCGGCAAAGTTGAACACGATGTCACCGCCACCCTCCTCCTTTACCGCCGCCACAGCCGGTGGACGCACGAACTGCTGGTTGCCGCGGATCAGTTGGCGCTGGGCTGGGGCTCTTGTGGCGGGCTGGCCGCTGTCGAGCGGCGTGCGCTCGCTGGCCGGGTCGACGGGGGGGCGCTGCGCGCCGGTGCCTTGCATCGCCTCATGCAACAGCGCGTCGTCCGGGTCGAGATGGTCGGGGAATGTGCCGCAACCGCCGAGGGAAACAGCGGTCGCCAGGCAAAGCACGGTGGTGCGCAAGGCGTCAGGGAATGTATCGATCAAGGGGTTGGCTCGTGAGGAAGGGTAATCGGGGCGGTGCTGGACGGCGGCGGCAAACGCAAGGCCCGCAGGCTCAGGGTTTGGCTGCGGCCGTCTTGCACAAAGCGGGCGTCGCGCGGGGTCAGGTGCTCCAGGCGCCAGCCATTGGGCAGGGTCTGGTTTTGATGAACTTTGAGCGGCGGGCCGTCGGCCCGTTTGAGCAGCGCCACGCGCAGGTCGCCGTCCAGCACGATGCCGGTCAGGGTCAGGCTCGACAGGCTGGAAACCGCCGCCTGGCCGATCGCACGGTCCGGACTGCGGTCGGTGCTGAACAGCGGCGCCTGCCAGGTGCCGGCCAGGCTGTCGAGGCTGACTTGCGGCGCGGCCAGCACCTTGGCCGAAGCACTCGCGCTGGCGCTGGGTGCGGGTTCCGGCAGCCACTGCGGGGCATCGCCGATGCTGCTCAAAATACCCAGCATCAGCACGCCCAGGGCGGCGGACAAACCGAGCAAGCCCCACTCGATGGGGCGCAGTGCATTGATCATCGGGCCTCCTGCCCGGCACCGGCCGGTTGCAGGTAACCGCGCACCAGCAGGTGCACCACCAGTTTGCCGGCGCCGCCGGTGGCGGGCGCATCCGGTCGACGGCGGATGCTCATGTCATCCACGAACAGAAACGGGCGCTGATACTCCAGTTCATGCAGGATCGCGGTCAGCGGTTCGATGGCGCAGTTGAGGGTCAGGCTGACCTTGACCTGGCGATACGGCTCGGCATCGTCCTGCTCCGGGGTGATCGGCATGCGCTGGGTGAGCATGCAGCCGCCGCCGAGGCCGGCGCGGCTGTTGATCAGGTCGGCAATGCGCTGCATCAGGTCGGCCGCGACCGCGCTGGGATCGTCACCGGGCAACAGGCTGGTGCTGCTGGCCGGGCCCTGTCGCGCCTGTTCCAACTGCTCGCGCAGGCCCTGCTCCTGGCGCAGCACGCCGGCATAGCGCTGCTGTTGTTCGCGCAGCTGTTCGGCCTGCTCGCCCATGGCACGCAAGGGGCCGGCAAACCAGCTATCGATCAACAACCAGTAAGCGCCGCCCAGTACCAGGGCCAGGCCGATCAAGGCCGCGCCACGGCGTTCACGGGGTGTCAGTGGTCGGCGCATCGGCGGCCTCCTGGTGCAGATGGGCGCGCAAGGAAAACTGGTCCTTGCCGGTTTGCGCATCGGGTTGGATCACCCCTTCGAACTTGGCGTTCTGCAGACTGCGGCAGTTCTTGATGCGGGCGATCAGGGCACTGGCCTTGGCGCTTTGCCCTGAAAAGGACACCTCGGCGCCGTCGTTGACGTCCAATTCGTCGATCCATGTGTCGGGCGGCAGGCAGGCGGTTAACTCGTTGAGCAGCGCAGCCAACGGCGGCTGGGCGGTCTTGCGGCGGATCAGATACTGGGCCGCGCCCCGGGTGTTGAGCAATTGCTGGCGCAGCGCCTGGACCTGGGCAACCTGGGCCTTTTGCGCGCGTACGCTCTGTTGCATGGCCTCGAGCACGCGCTGGCGGTCGTCGAGCCACAGCACCATGGCGCCAACCAGCAGCGCCCCGCACAGCCACGGCAGGCTGCGTTGCAGGCCTTTGCCCGTGGGGCGCTGGCGCGGGCGCAGCGGTGTGGGCAGCAAGTCAATGCCCATGGGCGTGCCGGTCGCATCCGCCACATCCACCGCATGGGGCTGCAAGCCGAGGGTGGTGCAGTCGCTGAGGATCTGGTCCAGACGCTCGCGCAGCATCGCCACCAGGGTCACGTGCACATGCTTGGCGCTGCGCCGCTCCTGGCGCGCGACAAAGTACAGCTGCGCGGCCTCGAACGGGGTGAAGCGGTCCAGTTCATAGCCGACCACGGTCGACAGGTTGCGCGCGGCGGCCAAGGGCAATTGCAGGGTTTGCACCAACACCGCATCCGGCGCCAGCAGCAACACCTGGCGCGCCTCACCGGAAGGTGCGTTCACGGGCGCAGTGAGCGGCCACGGGTACAGGTGCTCGGGGATGTCATGCAATGACAACCAGCGGGGCAGGCAGTCGCGCAGCTCCTTGACCCACAAGCGCCAGCCCTGCTGCAGCAGGCTGCCGTGCCAGCGCCGGGCGAGCGGCTCAAGCCGCGACGTCAGGTGTTCATTCATTCTTGCCAACGCAGTACTCGATAAGGTTGTGCGCTACCTTGCGCGGGGCTCAATAAAACCGTGGCTTGCAACTCGGCGTGATAGCCGCCGGGGCGTTGCGCGCGGCTGCTCACCACGAGCACGTCGCCGGGGTCGGCGCCCACCGCGCTCGGATGCGGCAGGTTGAGGGCGTGGCGCATCAACGGGCTGGCGAAGGCCGGGTCGGGCCGGTCCAGGCCGCTCCACAGGCTGACTTCCGGCACCAGCGCGCTGTACAGCGCCTGGCTCATGCCCGGCAGTTGTCGCACTTCTTCCACCACCCGAAACGGCGCCAGACCCTGGTTTCGGCGCACTTCCAGAGCTCTGGCCACTTGCCTGGCCTGGACCTGTGTGGCGCCGCACGCCAACGCCAGGCGGGCAAAGTCGGCCACGTCGGCGCTGTGCAGGTACAACTTGCCGCGTTCGCTGCGCAGGCTTACGTGCAACTGCGCGTCGTCAAATACCAACGCGATTTCACGCCCGTCGACCACCCACTGTTTGCGCTGCAACGGATCGGCCACGGCTTGCATCGCCAGCGCCACGCCCGCCTCGGCCGCCAGCACCGCTTGGGTGTGCTGGCGATGCCAGGCCGCCTGGCGCGTTTCCAACTGCACCCAACCGGCCAGCCCACCGAGCAACAGGCTGAGCAGAGCCAGCACCCAGAGCACCAGCAACAGCGCGACACCGCGTTGATGCTTGATCATTCGGGCGCCCCGCCGGACAGGTTCAGGCGCAACGCAACCACCTGGGTCACCCACTGCACGGGCCCGTCGACGCGCACGGAAATGCGCACGGCGGACGGCAGGCGTCTGGTCCACGGCCACGCGTTGATCCAGCCGGTGGCCTGACCCTTTGGCGACACGCCGCGATAGCTGAACTGCAGGTCTTCAACCCCTTTGAGCAACACCTGCGGTTCGCTGCGCGAGGCTGGCACGCTGACCTGCGCCCTGGACTCGAACTGGGCGAACGCCACCTGCAAATCGCGCGGTGCCTCGGCGCCGGTCAACTGCAAGGTGAAGCGCTGAATACCGCCACCCAGCACGCCGGGCAGGGTCGCGACAAATTGCATGCGCTGCGGCTCGCCGACGAAAAAACCATCGACCTGGCTGTCGTCTTCGGTGACATCCAACGGCAATGCCTCGCTGATGGCGGTGCGCAAAAACTGCTGGGCGGCGCGCATTTCATCCAGGCTGACCGTGTAGCGCTGGGCCTTGAGCACCGCGCGATTGGCGCCGAGCAACGCGCCGCCCACCAGGGTCAGCAACACCCCCAGCAGGCTGAGCACGATCAGGACCTCGAGCAGGGTAAAGCCCTGCTGACGCCGCGTCACAAACCGACCCCGGACGTTCGCAGCTTCAAGGTGCTGAACTGCGCCTGGCGCGGGCCTTCACTGACCGTCAGGTCCAGACGAAACAGATGCGCCTGGCCGACACGGCCGGGCTGCCGGGCGATGCGCAGTTGCCAGGCGATGCCGTCCAACTCGCCCTGGCGCGTACCGCTGGCCAACGGTCCCGCACCCTCCTGGTCCATCACACTCAAGGCGGCATGGGTCAGGCGGTCGCTATGGGCCACGTGCAATAACGCGCGCGCGCTCTGGCCGAAGGCGACCAGCAGCACCGTGCAACAGATCGCCATGAGCGTCAGGGCGGCGAGCATTTCCAGCAAGGTGAAACCGCGTTGGCGCTTCATGGCAAGGCCCTGGATTGCACGCTGCCGGTCAACCAACCGATATCGATGCGCCAACGCCGGCTGCCATTGGCCAACAGCAGGTTGCCCCCGGTGGAGCTGCCATCGGGGTAGAACGCCACGGCGGAGCCGGCTTGTTCGGCGGTATGCAGCGTCACGTGCAGGTCGGCCGGCCAGTATTTTTTCGGGCGCCCCGGCGCCTGCACGCTGAGGTTGCGCAAATCGAACAGCGTGCTTTCGGTGGTGCCGCTGACAATCGCCCGCGCCCGCGTGCTACGCAACGCCTCCACGATCTGCCCGACCGCCTGACGCTCTTTGGCAGCGCGCAGGCCTTGTTGCAGGCCAAAGCCAACCAACCCGGCCGCGACGCTGATCAAGACGATCACCGCCAGCATTTCCAGCAAGGTAAAGCCGCGTTGAGCGTCTGCCATGGTCGTGGCTTATTCCCAGTTGCCCAGGTCGGCGCTGTAGCCTTCGCCGCCGGGCTGACCGTCCTGGCCGTAGAAGATCAGATCAAACGCGCCGTGCTCACCGGGGAAGCGATAGCCGAAGGCATGGCCGAACGGGTCCTTTAGATCCGACGGTTTAGCGTACGGGCCGGCCCAACCGGCGCTGTTTCCGGGCTTGTCGACCAGTTGCTGCAGGGTCTTGGGCGGCGAACCGACGTCCAGTCCATAACTTTCGATCTTCATGCTCAGGCTGGCCAGTTGCGCCTTGCCGGCGCCGTACTTGCCCTTGTCCACATTGCCGCCGACCTGGCGCACCACGATGGTCGCGACGATGCCCAGCAGTACGATCACCGCGAGCATTTCCAGCAGGGTAAAACCGCCCTGGCGGCGGGCGTGTTTGAATCGGGTCTGACGCATCGGTTGGCTTCCTTGAGGGTTCATATATTGCTGGTCAGGCTCATCAGCGGCAGCATGATCGCCAGCATGATCACCGCCACCAGCACGGCCATGACCACGGTCAGGGACGGCACCAGCGCGGCGAGCAGGCGGTCGATGCCACGTTTGGCTTCGACATCGAACACCTCGGCGACCTTGAGCAACATGCTGTCGAGTTCACCGGCCTGTTCGCCGACTTCAATCATTTGCAGGGCCAGGTCCGGCAACAGGGGCTGCGTACCGAACGCGCTGGCCAGGGTGCCGCCGCCCTTGACCGATTCGGCGGCCTGGGCGACTTGCGCCTGCAGCGCGCGGTTGGTGCACACCTGGCGGGCGATCACCAGCGCTTGCAGCAGCGCCACACCATTGCTGAGCAAGGTGCCCAGGGTGCGCGCCAGGCGCGCGGCTTCGACCCGTTGCAGCAGCGGGCCAAGAATGCGGATGCCCAATACGCGGCGGTCATAGCGCTCACGGCGCTGGGGATCACGCAGGCGTGCGACAAACGTCCATGCGCCGACAATCAACCCGGCCAGCACCGCCAGGCCATAGGCACCGAGGAATTGGCCGAGCCCCAGGATCACCTCGGTGATGAGCGGGATCGGCACCCCCAGGTCCTTGAAGATCGGCACGAACTGCGGCACCACATACGCCAGCAACAACGCCAGGGAACCGAGCACGCCGACCACCAGAAAGGCCGGATAGATCAACGCGTTGATCACCTCGCCCCTGAGCAACTGGCTGCGCTCCAGGTAGTCGCTGAGCTGGATCAGGGTGTTTTCCAGGGCGCCGCCCGCCTCGCCGGCGCGCACCATGCTCAGGTACAGCGGCGAGAACTGGCCGCCCTCTTCTTCCAGGGCTTTGGACAACGGCTGGCCGGCCTTGACCCGCTCGCGGATGCGCTCGATCAACGCACGGACCTGGGGCTGACCGGGTTGCTTGAGCAGAATGCCCAGGGAGCGCTCCAACGGTTGCCCGGCCCCCAGCAGCGTGGCCAGTTGCTGGGTGAAGCTGACCAACGCCGCGCCGTTCAACTGACCCCGGCCAAACGCGTTGCGCAGCCCTTGGGCACCGGCCAGATCGATGTGCAATAACAACAAACCGCGCTTGTGCAGCGCAGCGACCGCGGCGTTCTGGTCCGTGGCTTCCAGGGTGCCGCTTTGTGGAGTGCCCTGACTGTCGAGGGCGCGGTATTTGAACAGGCTCACGCGCCCTCTCCACGGGTGACGCGCAGCACTTCTTCAAGGGAGGTAACACCCGCCACCGCCTGACGCAGGCCCTCTTCATGCAGGGTGCGCAGGCCACCCCGGCGCGCGGCCTGTTCTAACGTGGCGGCGTCGGCCTGGCGCATCAACAGGCTGCGCAGTTCGTCGTTCATCACCAGCAATTCGGTGATTGCACTGCGCCCGTGATAGCCGCCGCCCGGCGCATCGGCACGGGGGCGATAAAGCATGATCGGACGCTGCTCGGTAAACCGATCCAGGCCATGTTCGGCGATCAACTCCGCCGGTGCTTCGAAGGCTTCGCGGGTGGCCGGGTCGAGGCGGCGCACCAGGCGCTGGGCGAGGATACCGTTGACGGTGGAGGCGATCAGGTAGCTCTCCACGCCCATGTCCAGCAGGCGCGTGATACTCGCCGCCGCGCTGTTGGTGTGCAGGGTCGACAGCACCAGGTGGCCGGTGAGGGAAGACTGGATGGCGATGCGGCAGGTTTCCAGGTCGCGGATCTCACCGATCATGATCACGTCCGGGTCCTGACGCACGATGGAACGCAGCGCCCCGGCAAAGTCCAGGCCGATGGCCGGTTTCACCTGGATCTGGTTGATGCCTTCGAGCTGGTATTCCACCGGGTCTTCGACGGTGATGATCTTGCGCTCGGCGGTATTGAGCCGCGACAGCGCCGTATAGAGCGTGGTGGTCTTGCCCGAGCCGGTGGGCCCGGTGACGAGCAGGATGCCGTGGGGCCGTTCAAGCACTTCCAGGAAAGTCTCCAGGCGCTGGCCGTCGAACCCCAGGCTCTGGAAATCGAACTGCACGGTCTGGCGGTCGAGCAAACGCATGACCACTGACTCGCCAAAACTGGTGGGCACCGTGGACACGCGCAAATCCAGTTCCTTGCCCTGGATGCGCAACATGATGCGCCCGTCCTGGGGCAGGCGGCGCTCGGCGATGTCCAGGCGCGCCATGATCTTGACCCGCGAGATCACCGCCGCCGACGAACTGGCCGGCGGCGCCTCGGCGTCGTGCAGCACGCCGTCGATGCGGTAGCGCACCTTGAGCTGGTTCTCGAAAGGTTCGATGTGGATATCCGAGGCGCGATGTTCCACCGCGCGCTGCAGGATCAGATTGACCAGGCGGATCACCGGCGCTTCGGAGGCCATGTCCTTGAGGTGTTCGATGTCTTCCAGCGCGCCGCCCTGCTCGTCCAGATTTTCGATCAGCGTGCCCATGGCCGAACGGCCCTGGCCGTAGTAGCGCTCGATCAGGCTTTCAACCTCGTTGCGCGGGCCCACCGCCAGCCACACCGGTACGCCGCAGGCATACGCCAGGGCCTGGAACGGGTAGACCGCCGCCGGGTTCGCTGCCAACACCCGCACACCGCCCTGGCTCCAGCCCACCGGCACCACCTGGTAATGGCGCATGAAGCGCTCGGTGAGGGCCGGCAATGGGTCCAGCAGCGGTGGCGCGGCGTCCGCCATGAGCAGCGGGGCGTCGAGCAAGTCGGCCCAGGCGCGGGCCAGCTGCACTTCGGAGACCAGCCCCAGGCGAGTGAGCAAGCCCAGCAACTCGGGGTCGTCGGACTCCTGGGACAAGCGCCGGGCGCGTTCCAAGTCGACGGTTTTCAAGCCGGCGTTTTGCATCAGCCACGCGCACACCTGTTCGGTGTGCGGGACATGCATCTGGCAGGCATCGATAGGCTGGGGCATAGGGCCAAATCTGAGAGGCGATGTGGAAACCCTGCGGCAGCGCACTTGCTCGCTCCCGCCGGGACATACGTTGGCGGTCAGTCGAAGGTGGCATCCGCGTTCGTGGCGTGCGCCGCCATGGCCGCGTCACTCACTGCAATACCCAGCATAAAGCTGGCACCCAACGGAGCCTTTTCATAAACAATTCTCCCGATAAAAAACGCCGGACAGCTCAAGGGGGCCTTGAATGGGTTCAAGACCCTACACCAAAGCGTTGTGTATGACAGCGTGTATAAAACATGGCCTTTTAGAACTACTGCGCAGAGCCATTCATTCGCCATGCCGCCATCTATTTTCTTAAGCCAATCGACTGGTAGGTTTAGTTCAAGTTCAAAAGCGTAATGAAATATTTCTTATTTAGCGCAAAAATTAGCTTCCGTTTGACCTTTAAGCGCAATAATCGCCTTATCCCATGCATTTATGTGGCTCAAAATGCCATCACGAAATATCACATAGACATCACTTACACCCATCGTTAATACAATTATCCGAACTTGATAACAGCAAAAAGTGTTAAGTAGTTGCAATTAACCATCGCTTAAACGTTGCGTTCAAGACGAACTATTATCGGCAGAAAAGTGACGAGTGTCGTCCCAGGACATTCGCCTGAACGCCAAGAACGAGGCCGACAGCGGTACACGTGACGGTGATGGCTATGAGAGAAGTGATGACAGCAACCCGGCCACCAAAATGCCCACGATCGCCGCCACCAGGGCCATCGACCCGCCGCTGCAGCCTTCCAGGGAAAACACCTGCAGGGCTGCGTCCAACAGCTCTTCGCGGCGTTTTTCACCTTTGGGCGCGCGTCGAGTCCTGGGAAGCAGGTCGATCATGGAAAAGTCCTTGAGCGCAGACCTGCACCCTATCCAAATTGACTGCCCCCCCCCCCGCAAATAAAGACCGGCAAGAACATCATTTCGTCCCCCTCCCACGGAACCATCCCCGGGGTCTGGACGAACTATGCGCAAGACTCTTCCCTGACGCCTTGGAGAAAAACGCCATGATCTCGCCGCCTGCCTATCCATTGCCCTCGCCCACTGCCCGAGCCCCCGACAGTGCCGCTCAGCCCGAACCGCTCTCACGCGGCAAACGCAGCGTGGGTGAGCCTGGCAAATACTGGCCACAAAACAGCATCCTGAAAATCGCCCTGTACGACTACGCCATGGATGACCCTTATGTGCTGGCGGTGAAAAAGGCCGCCAGCGAATGGCTGCCCCATATCAATCTGACATTCGAATTCGTCTGCGGGGAAGACGGTGACGTTCGTATCACACAGAACCTGCCTGGCGACCACGGTGGCAGGTCGATGATCGGCACCGATGCGAAAAACGCCCCCCCCTACGCACCGACCATGAGCCTGCCGGCAGACCCTGGCACCAGTTCATTCGCCGTCACCGTCATGCACGAGTTCGGGCACATGCTGGGTGCCCACCATGAACACCAGCATCCCGACGCGAATATCCCGTGGAACCGGCCCAACCTTGATCGGCTCTTCGATCAATCTGAGCTGCAGACCAACTTTCGTCCGCTGCCTCGCAGCGACATTTATGATTTCTCGCGCTACGACCCGGATTCGATCATGCACTACTCCATCGCCCCCTCATGGAGTACCGACAACACCTTTCACTCAAGAAACGCGATGCTCAGTGCAGACGATATCGCCTGGGCGAACAAGGCTTACCCAAAAGCACGTCATCAACCTGGGCCCATCTAAACGGTAAGGCCGGTGCGGCCTCGATCAGCCAGATTCAACGCGTCCTCATTGCACACGGCTTGAGTCGTGAGTGCGGATGCTTTTTTCCACCACGCACATCGGCGTACCGGAAACAGGCTCATTGATGATCTGCACTTGCACCTCAAAGACCTGGCGCATCAAATCGGCGTTGATCACCGCCGCGGGCGCGCCATCGGCCACCAGCTTGCCGGCGTGCATCACCGCGAGGTGGTCGGCGTAGCGGCAGGCCTGGTTGATGTCGTGGAGCACGGTGATCACGGTCTTGCCCTCGGCAGCCAGTTCGCCCATCAGGTCGAGCAGTTCGACCTGATGGCTGATGTCCAGGTAGGTGGTGGGTTCGTCGAGCAACACCACCGGGGCGTTCTGCGCCAGCACCATGGCCAGCCAGGCGCGTTGGCGCTGGCCACCGGACAAGTCGGCCAGGGCACGGTCGGCGAGCGTGTCCAGCTCCAGGCGGCGCATGGCCTGGGTCACATGGGACTGGTCGTTGCCGCTCAGGCGGCCCCACAGCGAGTTGTGCGGGCTGCGTCCATAGGCGACCAACTGGCGCACGCTGACGCCTTCGGGCACCGGTAACACCTGGGGCAAAAACGCGATCTGCCGGGCCAGTTGGCGCGCGGACAGGCTGGCGTAGGCGTGGCCGTCCAGGGTCAGCTCGCCGTGGGTGGGTGTGAGGATGCGTGCAAAAGCCTTGAGCAAGGTGGATTTGCCGCACCCATTGGGACCGATCAATGCGGTGACCTTGCCAACCGGCGGCGTGAACGACAGCCCTTGCACGATGCGCGTCGCGCCGTAACCGATATCGAGCTGTCGTGCCTGGAGAATACTCATGTGATCAGCCCTTGAACCGTGCCAGCAA
This sequence comes from Pseudomonas sp. FP2309, assembly GCF_030687575.1. Taxonomy (NCBI): domain Bacteria; kingdom Pseudomonadati; phylum Pseudomonadota; class Gammaproteobacteria; order Pseudomonadales; family Pseudomonadaceae; genus Pseudomonas; species Pseudomonas sp. FP2309. Next base: position 3,625,673 of record NZ_CP117439.1, read on the forward strand.
CCAAAGAAAATACGGCGCGCCGATCACTGCCGTCAGCACCCCGGCGGGGATTTCGCTGGGCGCGATCAACGTGCGCCCGAGGGTATCGGCCAGCACCAGCAGCAACGCGCCGATCAGCATCGCCGCCGGCAACAGGTACTGGTGATGCCCACCCACCAACCGGCGCGCCATGTGTGGCGCCACCAGGCCGATAAACCCGATCGGCCCGATCACGCCCACGCCGAGGCTGGTGAGCAGCACCGCGCAGACCATCGCCCAGCCGCGTGTACGGCCCAGGGCGGTGCCCAGGCTGTGGGCGGCTTCGTCGCCCAGGGCGATCAGGTTCAGCGGTTTGGCCAGGCACAGCCCCAGGGGGATCAGCAGCAGAAACGGCAACACCAGCGCCACATGGTGCCAGTTGCGGCTCCACAGGCTGCCGGTGAGGGCGAGCAACGCCGTGTTGATATCCAGCGGATGAGACAGGATCAGAAACTCGGTGACGCTGGATAACGTCACCGCAATCGCCACCCCGGACAGCGCAAAACGCGCCCCGGAGAAACTCACGCCGGTGTTGTACAACGCCAGCAGCACGGCGCCCCCTGCCCCGCCCAGGCAGGCTACCGCTGGCAGCCAGGCAATCGGCAACTGCGGCCAACTGATGATCGCCACGGTCAGCGCCAGCCCTGCGCCCTGAGTCACACCGAGAATTTCCGGTGAGGCCAACGGGTTGCGGATCACGCCCTGCACAATCGCCCCGGCCAGGCCGAACGCGCACCCCGCGAGGATCGCGATCAAGCTGCGCGGCAGACGGTGGTTCCACACTTCAAAATCGAGCGCATCGTGGGCCAGCAGGCGGTCGATCACGGCCGCCGGCTTGAGCCACAGAGTGCCGGCGCTGAGGCTGACGAAGGCGGCCAGCAGCAACAGGGCAAACAGCAGCCATAGGCGAAAACGTGGACGGATCATAGGGCGCGCCTGGCAAGAAACAGAAAGAACGGCGCGCCGATCAAGGCGGTAACCACCCCCGCCGGGGTCTCCACCGGAAACGCCACCGCGCGGCTGAGCAGGTCGGCACCCAGCACGATCACCGCGCCCAGCGCCGCGCTCAGCGGGATCAACCAGCGGTAGTCGTTACCCATGAACTGACGCAGGATATTCGGCGCAATCAGCCCGACAAAACCAATCGGCCCCACCGCGCAGACACTGGCGCCCACCAGCAACAGGCTGGCGACAAACACCTGCAGGCGCAGGCTGGCAATGCCCACGCCCAACGAGCGCGCGGCGTCTTCGCCAAGGTTGATCAGGTTCAGACGCGGTGCACACCACAGCGCCCATAGGCCGCCGATCAAGGTACACGGCCAGAGCAATTGCACCTGCGTGGCACCGACGTTGGCCAGGGACCCGGCCAGCCAGTTCAGTACGCTTTGCGCCTGCGCCTCCACCAGAATCACCGTGAGCCGGGTCAGCGCCGCACACAACGCTGCCACGGCAACGCCGGCCAATACCAGGCGACCCTGGGCGGTGGTCGGCGACCAGGCGCCACCGAGGCTGAACACCGTGACCCAGGCCAGCGCGCCGCCCAGGCAGGTCATTAACAACGCACCACCGGCAAACGGCGGCGCCACCAGGCCCGTGGAAAATAACGCCAGACCCAGCGCTGCGCCCGCCGTCACGCCAAACAACGACGGCGAGGCCAGGCGGTTACGGGTGATGCCCTGCATCAGTGCCCCGGCCAAGCCCAGGCACGCGCCCACCAACGCCGCGCACACCGCGCGGGGCACACGCAACTGGGCGACGATATAGGCCATGTTGCCGCCCACACTGCCCTGGTGCACCAGGCCATTCCACGCATCCGTCGCGGTGAGGGTAAACGGCGACCAGCTGTACAACGACAACCAGAACAGCACGGCGCCAAGCAGCACAATGCCCGCCGCGGCGAGACTGCGCGCCATGTTTATTGGCTCAGTACGGCGTTGCCGCCCTTGAGAATCGCCAGCGCATCTTCGGCAATTTGCTCCGAAGCCAGCACGCCACGGTTGCGCGCCCAGCTGTCGCCGTCCACCTCGGCCACGTGCTTGTTACGCACAGCACCGAGCACCTGCCACAGCGGCTGCTTGCTCCAGGTGTCGACGATGCTCGGGCGGCGGTAATGGCCGACCAGCAACCAGCCAGGGTCGAGCGCGAGCAACTGCTCCAGGCTGACGAATTCGGTGGGGGCGGCGTTCGCGCGTACCGACGGGACTTTCAGGCCGATGGCTTGCAGCACGCTGCCGGCGTAAGAATCCGGGCCGTGCACAGAAAAGCTGTCTTCACGGGCGACGCCGAACAGCACGCTGGCACCGCTGGGAATCTGTCCGGCAATTTTCTTCAGGTTGTCGCGGTTCTGCGCGATGCGCGCATGCATCTGCGGGCTTTTGCCCAGGGCCTTGCCGATCAGCTCGGCAGACGTGAGGCTGCCCTCGTAGTCCTCGCCACGTGACGGCAGCAGCAGGGTCGGCGCGATGCTGGCCAGGTCGCTGTACAGCGCTTGATGGCGATTAAGGTCGGCGATGATCAAGTCCGGCTTAAGCCGGGCGATTTCCTCGATGCTCGGCTGCGAGCGCAGGCCCACCGATGTCCACTGACCGATGGCCTGGCGCACGCGGGGCAGAACGCGGTTGGCATCGCCATCGTCGGCGGCACCGACGGGGGTCACCTCTACGGCAGCGAGGCTGTCGAGAAAGGAGAATTCCAGCACCACCACGCGCTTGGGCGCGTCGGGCAGGTGCACCGCGTGTTGGCCGTCATTGAGGTCGATGGGGGCAGCGCTCAGTACGCTTGAACAGCACGCCAGGACGCAGGCGGCAAGAATCGGGATGGAGCGCAGCATTCGCATGACAAAGACCTCGGCGTTAACACACCCCGGCTGGACGGGCCGGGGAAAACGGCGGGTACTATTCCATATCGTGGCGAGCGGATCAAAAAACATTCTCATTAACGACGCATTGTCATGCGCATGCTTCTTGTGGCGAGCCGGCTCGCCACAGCCCCATAAAGCCTATTGATTGCAACGTTTAGAAGTCGACCGTGGCCGACAGCAGGTAGGTACGTGGCGTCGACAAGGTCAACCCCGGCTCGCTGTCATCCGAGGCACCCGCCGAACTCCAGTAGCGTTTGTCGGCAACGTTCTCCACATTCGCGCGCAAGGTCACGTGCTTGTCATCCACCTTGAATGCATAACGTGCGCCGACGTCGATGCGGTTCCAGGCGTCGATTTCCTTGACGTTGGACTGGTCCAGGTATTGGGAACTGGAATGGATGCCACGGCTGGTCAGGGTCAGGCCTTCAAGGGTCGGCACATCCCATTCGGCGCCAAGATTGACGTTGTACTTGGGGGTGGCCGGCGCGCGGTTGCCGTCGTAGGTGCCGTTGGTGGTGTCCTTGAGCGTGCTGTCGATGTACATCACGCCGCCGAGCAAACGCACGCCCTTGAGCGGTTCGCCGAACAGACTCAGCTCGGCACCGGTGTTCTGGCGTTTGCCGTTGGGGCCGAACAGCCGCGTGGTGGCGTTGGTCTCGTAGGCCGGCTGCTTGATGCGGAACACCGCGGCGGTCACGGCGAAGGCACCGGCGTCGTATTTGGCGCCCACTTCCAGCTGGCGGCTGATAAACGGCGGGAAGATCTGGTCTTCGTTACTCGAGGTGGACGGTGCGATTTTGCCCTGGCTCAGGCCTTCCATGTAGTTGGCGTACAGCGACAGCTCCTCGGTGGCCTTGAACAGCAGCCCGCCCGACGGCGAGATTTTTTCTTCGTCGTAGTTGGTTTTGCCTTTGATGCCATCGCTCCAGTCGTCGACGATCACGCGTTGCCAGCGCGCGCCAAGGGTGAGCAGCAGGCGGTCATCGAAGAAGCCCAGGGTGTCGGACAAGGCTACGCCGCTGAATTTATTCTCGGTGTACACCTTGGCATCCTGGCGCGTGGCCACGGTCGGCGTCGGGGTTTGTACAGGGTTGTAGAGGTTGCTCGTGGCGTTCGCGTAACGCGCACCGCCGTTGGTGAAGTCCATATAAAAGTAGCTGGCGGCCAGGTTGACCTCGTGGCTCACCGGCCCGGTGTGGAACCAGTTACGCACGCCGGCCGTGGCGGTCTGCACGTTTTCATCGCGGGTAAAATCCCGCGGCGACACGATGAACGCGCCGGCGGCATTGCTGACCGACACCGCATGGCGCAGGAACTCGTGGTTACTTTTACGCGCGCCCACACCGCCGTAGAGCATCAGCGAGTCACTGAGGTCATATTCGGCGTTCACCGTGCCGAAGGTGTCCTTGGTGCGGGCCTTGGTCCAGGACTGCGCGTAGTTGCGGCGCACATCGTTGGCACTCGGCACCGGCGCAGCGGCGGCCACTTGCACACGTTCCTGCGGCGCATCGGTGTCTCGCTCGGTGCGGCCGATGTCGGTGGACAGGCGCAGGCGCTCGCCACGGAAATCCAGGCCCAGCACGGCCATCTCACGGTCGACACTCTGATGGTCCCACTCGGTATCACCGGACTGCTTCACGCCGTTGAAGCGCAGGCCGAATTTGTTGTCCTCGCCAAAGCGCCGCCCCACATCCACCGCGCCGCCAGCCTGGCTGCCGGAGGCCCAGGTGCCGGTAAGTGACGTGATGTCCTTGTCGGTGGCGCGCTTGGGCACCACGTTGATGCCGCCGCCCACGCTGCCGCGCGGCGAGATGCCATTGATCAACTGGGTGGGGCCTTTGAAGATGTCGACGCGGTCGGCCATTTCCATGTCGATGGTGTAGGTCGGCAATACGCCGTAGAGGCCGTTGTAGGACACATCACTGTTGAACAGGCTGAAGCCGCGAATGGTGAACTGCTCGTAACGCCCACCGGCCGGGTTGGTGGCGCGTACCGAGGGGTCGCTGTTGATCAGGTCGCCGAGGGTGCGCGCCTGCTGGTTCTTCACCGCATCGGCGGTGTAGGTGGTCATGCTGAACGGGGTCTCCATAAAGTCCCGGGTGCCCAGCAAACCTTGGGAGCCACGCCGTGCCACTTGCCCGCCGGCGTAAGCATCGCCGTCGGCCAGGCCGGTGGTGCCGAGAATCGATGTAGGCGCCAGTTCCAGGCTGCTGCCCTCCGGCGCCGGCATCAGCCTGTAGGCCTGCTCGCCCACCGGCTGCAGTTGCAGACCGGACCCTTGCAGCAAGCGCGCAAAGCCCTCCTCCACCCCGTACTCGCCGGACAACCCGCTGCTGCTGCGCCCGCTGACCAGCGCCGGGTCCACCGACAGGTTGACCCCCGCCAGGCCGGCGAAGCGGGTCAATGCCGCGGTGAGGCTGCCGGCCGGTACTTGATAGCTGCGGCGGGTGGCGGTGTCTTCGGCAAAGCTTAGGGGGACGAACAGCGGGCTGGCGCTGAGGCTCAGCATCAGGCTCAGTTTGAGCAACGGGCGCAAGCGCAAAGGAAGGACTGCGGGCATTGGGGGAAGCTCTCGATTTTATTCACTTACCTGGAATGACAGGCGAGGTGAAAAAAAGGGACAGGCTTCAACCCTTATTTTTTAGCCAACGGGCACTTCCGGCCTGGTTTGGCCATTGGGGAGCAGGATTACGCCGTATTTATTAATGCTCGGCCGAATAGATGATGGTCTGCGCGCTGTGTTGCGCGACGGCTCGCCGGGTGAAGTAGGTGTCGCCTTCGTCGGTCAGAATTTCATAGTCGACGGTGCGCGTGGCGCTTGCGTGTTTGATGATCTTCAGCACGCGCTGGAATTTCACGCTTTGCGTGCCGTTCTGATCCGGCCCGGTGAGGACGCTGACACTCTGGAACCAGCCGGCGTTTTTTTTGCCGCCCACCAGGGCGCCGGTCATCGCCTCGAAGCGCTCCAGCCGGGTGAAGCCCCACAGCGTCTGTTCCTTCACGCTTGCGCCCGGTGTCGCGGCGCCGGTGAACACAAACAGATTGATCGCCGGGCTGTCTTCGCAAAAAAAGTCGTATGGCACCAGGCCGTCGACCATCTTTTTGCCGGGCACGAAGCCTTTTTTATGCACCTGAAACATCGCCACCTCCACTCGCTCAATGGCGGCAAGTGTAATCAGGCGTGACGTACAGGGCGGTCAAGCCAATGTAATATCGTGTAAAGATCGCGCGCTGTGCAGATCGATCTCCACCGTCAGCCCACCGCCCGCCTCGTTGCGTGCGGCAATGTTGCCGCCATGCATATGCACGGCCCTGGCCGCGATGGCCAACCCCAGACCGAAGCCGACGCTGGTGTCCCCGACACCGCGCTCAAACGGTTGGAAGATGCTCTGCAGCCGGCAGTCTTCTATGCCGGGGCCCTGATCGGTGATCTGCACCCGCAGGCGACTGGCGTCTTCGCTGATCTGGGCCGAGACCCTCACGGTGGTGCCGGGGCGGGTGTAGCGCACGGCGTTGCGGATCACGTTTTCGAAGCAGCGGTACAACAACTCGCCACTGGCATACGCGATAAACGGCGGACACGCCTGCAATTGCACACGACAGCCTTTGATGCCGGCTTCGAACTGCGCGTCTTCGACAATCATCGCCAGCAGCTCGACGATATCCACCGGTTCGCGCTCGATGCTTTCGGGCCGCCCCTGCAGGCGGGCCAGGGTCAACAGAGCTTCGATCAGGGTGTCCATGCGCTCGGACTCACGCTCGATGCGTTCGAGCATTTCCAGGCGAGTGGCGTCCTGACGCAACAGGCCGATGGCGGCCCGCAGCCGCGTCAACGGCGAGCGCAGTTCATGGGAGATGTCGTGCAACAGGTGCTGCTGGGCCTGCACCAGAACTTTCAACTGGTTGGCCATCCGGTCGCAGTCTTCGGCCAGGTCGACGATTTCATCGCGGCGCTTGCCCATCGCCGGCTTGACCCGTGTTTCAAAGCGTCCCTGGGCCGCGTCGCTCATCGCCCGTCGCAGGTACGCCAGCGGCCAGGCCAGGTAATACGCCATGTAGCCGCTGAACAGCGCGCTCATCAGCGTGCCGATCAGTAGCGGCGTGTGCGGCCAGGGCCGGCCCCGCTCATCGGGCGCATGGGTGGAGCGAATCGACAGCGTCCGGCCGTCCTTGCTGATCACCGCGCGCTCATAGACCGGCTGCGCGACGGGCAAACCCGCGAGCAGTTGGCCGGCGCTGTCGTAGACGCCGATGGCCTCGTCCGGAGGATGCTCCCAAACGCTCAGGAGTTGCCCGGCCGCCTCAACGCCGAACTGCTGCAACAAGCGCTCCTGGGCCGCCAGGATCGTTTGCACATGCGGGTCGCCCGGGCGGAACCGGCCCAGTTCCAGCACGCCGACCCCCACCAGAAACGTCAGGGTGGTGGCCAGCCAGAAGGCCAGGAACAGTTTCCAGAACAGCAGGCTGGGCTTGCTCATTCAGCGATCAACAGGTAGCCGAGGCCACGTACACTTTGGATCCAGGCCTTGGCGTCCGGACGTGGTCCGAGTTTTTGCCGAATGCTGCTGATGTGCACGTCGATGCGCCGGTCGTAGCGGGTCAGCGGGCAGCCCAGAGCATTGAGGGACAGGTCTTTTTTGCTCACCACTTGGCCGGCACTGCGGGCCAGTTCTTCGAGCAGGCTGAATTCGGTGCTGGTCACACCCAGTTCGACGCCGTGCCACAGGGCCTGACGCTTGCCCGGCCACAACACCAGCGCGCCGGTCCTGATCACTTCCGAGGTGGCCTGGCCCGCCGGCTGCACCCGGCGCATGATCGCCCGCAGGCGGGCGACCAGTTCACCGGGTGAGCTGGGCTTGGGTACGTAATCGTCGGCGCCCAGTTCCAGGCCGCTGATGCGGTCGATGTTGTCACCCCGGGCCGTGAGCAACACCACGGGCACCTGGCTGACCATGCGGATGCGCCGCAGCACCTCGATGCCCGAGCGCCGGGGCAGCATGACGTCCAGCACTACGATGCTGTAGCGCCCGGACAGCGCATGCACCTCGCCCTCCTCGCCGGTGTGCACGGCGGTGGCCTCGAAGCCTTCATTCGCCAGGTATTGGCTCAGCATTCCAGTCAGTTCCTGGTCATCGTCGACCAACAGTACGGAGATCATCACGGGCTCATCAGTGGAAGGTTGAACATTATCGGCCTTGTCTGGCGCCGGCAGGCCAACCTTTACCTAACTTGACACTTGGTTAACCGCATCAAACGCAGCACGCTCTTAAGCTGGACGTTCACCCGTCCGGCCGCGCCGGCGCTGTATTCTGGAAAAGATCTTGATGAATTTTTCGCGCCTGCTCTGCTCGGTTGCGCTGCTGCTCAATGCCTCAATGGCACTCGCCCAAGGCTTCAAAATCTCGGACATTCGCATCAACGGCCTGCAACGGGTCTCTGCGGGCAGCGTGTTTGGCGCTTTGCCCTTGAACGTCGGCGACGAAGTCGACGACCGGCGCCTGGTGGACTCGACCCGCGCGCTGTTCAGGACCGGGTTCTTCCAGGACATCCAACTGGGCCGCGAAGGCGATGTGCTGATCATCAATGTAGTCGAGCGACCGTCGGTTGCCAGTATCGAGTTCGACGGCAACAAGGCGATTTCGACCGACGATCTGATGAAAGGCTTGAAGCAGTCCGGCCTGGCCGAGGGCGAGATATTCCAACGGGCCACCCTCGAAGGGGTGCGCAACGAGTTGCAACGCCAGTACGTCGCCCAGGGCCGTTACTCGGCTTCGGTCGACACCGAGGTGGTGCCGCAGCCGCGCAATCGGGTCGGGGTGAAGATCACGATCAATGAAGGCGAAGTGGCGTCAATCCAGCACATCAATGTGGTGGGCAATACGGTATTCCCCGACGAGGTGCTGACCGAACAGTTCACCCTCAAGACCAGCAACTGGCTGTCATTTTTCAAGAACGACGACAAATACGCGCGGGAGAAACTCTCCGGTGACCTGGAACGGTTGCGCTCCTACTACCTGGACCGTGGCTATATCAACATGGATATCGCCTCGACCCAGGTCTCCATGACGCCGGACAAGAAGCACGTGTACATCACCGTGAACATCCAGGAAGGCCGCAAATACACAGTGCGCGCGGTAAAGCTCAGTGGTGAGCTGAAAGTCCCCGAGGACCAGGTCAGGTCCCTGCGGCTGGTGCAAAAGGGCCAGGTGTTCTCACGCAAGTTGATGACCACCACGTCTGACTTGATTACCCGTCGCCTGGGCAACGAGGGCTACACCTTCGCCAACGTCATCGGCACCCCCCAGGTGCATGAAGCGGACAGCACGGTGGACATCACCTTCAGCATCGACCCAGGCAAGCGGGCCTACGTGAATCGCATCAACTTCCGTGGCAACACCAAGACCGACGACCAGGTGCTGCGCCGCGAGATGCGCCAGATGGAAGGCGGCTGGGCCTCGACTTACCTGATCGACCAATCGAAGGTGCGCCTCGAGCGCCTGGGGTACTTCAAGGAAGTGAATGTGCAGACCCCGGCGGTGGCGGGCGTGGATGATCAACTGGATGTGAATTACGCCGTGGAAGAACAAGCGTCCGGCTCGATTACTGCCAGCGTCGGGTTTGCCCAGAGTTCGGGGCTGATCCTCGGCGGCTCGATCAGCCAGAACAACTTCCTCGGCACCGGCAACTCCGCCAGCCTGGGACTGACCCGTTCGTCCTACCAGAGCAAGTACAACATCGGCTTTACCGACCCCTACTTCACCACTGACGGGGTCAGCCTGGGTTACAACGCGTTCTACAGCAAGACTGACTACAACAAGTACTACGATGATGGCGTTTCCTATTACGCCATCAACAGTTTTGGCCTGGGCACTACCTTGGGCTACCCGATCAACGAAACCTCGCGCCTGAGTTTCGGCCTGACCGCGCAACACGACAGCATTGAACCCGGCACCTACAGCGCCGACGAGATCTACGATTTTGTCGACCGCGAAGGCAAGCAATTCACCAACTTCAAGGCCAACCTGGGCTGGTCGGAGTCGACGCTGAACAAGGGCGTACTGGCCACACGCGGCCACTCGCAGAACCTCAACCTGATGGTGACCGTGCCCGGCAGCGACCTGAGCTTCTACAAAGTCGATTACACCGGGCAAACCTATGTGCCAGTGAGCAACGACACCTCACTGCGCTTTCACACCAAACTTGGCTATGGCAATGGCTACGGCGCCACCGACGGGCTGCCCTTCTACGAAACCTACAGCGCCGGCGGCGAAGGCACGGTCCGCGGCTTTAAAAGCGGCACCCTCGGCCCCCGCAACACGCCGGCCACCGGTGCGTATTCAAGCGCTGGCCAAGCGTACTACTCGGACCGCGACACCGAAGCACTGGGCGGCAATATCCTGATCACAGGGGGCATGGAATACCTGTTCCCGGTGCCCTTTATCAAAGACAACCGTTCGGTGCGTACTTCGCTGTTCTGGGATGTGGGCACGGTGTATTCGGACAAGTGCTACCTGAGCACCACCCAGGGCTGCGGCAGTGTGGACTTGAGCCAGATGGCCAGTTCGGTGGGCGTGGGGCTGACCTGGTACAGCCCGCTGGGGCCGTTGAGTGTGAATTTCGCGTATCCGATTCGCACCCCTGAGAACGCGGACAAGCAGGTGTTCCAGTTCTCCATCGGGCAAACGTTCTGACAGTACCGCTGCGTATCGTTTTTTTTACAAAGAAACCCTCAATCAAAAATGTGGTCCGCTAAATAAGCCCCTTAACGTCATTACTGGGTTGGATCACATGAAACCAATGCCCCGAACTGATGCAGAGCGTTCACCAGCACCCCTGCAGGACCTGACCCCACATGATTTTGAAAGCTGCCGGAACATCGAATCGGGCGCGGTGTTTATCATCGCCTCGGGGGCTTCGGCCAAGTCGTTTCCCCTCGAAACCTTCGCGCACGTGCCGATGATCACCATGAATGGTGCGATTTCGATGTTTTTGAACACCGACGTCAAACCGTATTTCTACGCCTGTACCGATAAGAGCTTTTCCGAACAGCAGCCGGGTTTATTCAAATACGCCATGGCTAACAGCCAAAGAGTCGCACTATGGGAAGACCATGTGCGCGCAGCAGGCATCCGCCCGGCCGGCGCGTTTTACCCGCTGTCCAAGGCTGAAAGGCCGTCCTGGCTCGACGCGTTAATGGGCCGAAACGAGGCCTTGGTTGCCGATCACTCGCTACTGCCACTGCGCAAACGCCCCATTGGGTTTAGCAAGGACATGGGCGAAGGTTTTTTTGATGCGCGGACGGTGGCGTATCTGGCGATACAACTGGCGTTTCATTTGGGCTTTAATCAGGTTTTTCTGGTGGGCGTTGACCTGCGGGAAAACGCCGGCAGGTTTTACGAAAGCGCCGACTCAGCCAACTCGCCCTGCGGGCTCGACCAGCACTATCACACACGTATTCTGCCGTCGCTTGAGCTGATGGCCGAGAAGGTGATCAGTGATGACTTCAGGGTTTACAACTTGTCAGAGGGTTCGAGGATTCCGCAGAGCGTTGTGCCGCGGTTATCACTTGAGCACGTGGAGGCAATGCTCAAGTGAGCAGGCCAAGGACTCACCAGCGGGTCGTTCAGCCGTTAGCAGTCGACGGTCTCTGAGAGTCAACAGGTGCGCGGGTAGGTCCACACTTTTCAAGTGCATGGAGTGTAACCTTGCATTCTCTAAGCTCTTTAACCCTGCATCCGAGCGCCATGGGCCAGCGCGCCTGAATTCACAGCCCGGTCACTGTCCGACTGCCAAATCGCAGACATGAAAAAGCCCAATCTTTTCAGATTGGGCTAAGTCATTGAAAAATATGGTCGGGACGGAGTGATTCGAACACTCGACCCCTAGCACCCCATGCTAGTGCGCTACCGGACTGCGCTACGCCCCGACTAGGCGTGTTACTGGGTTTGCTTCGCAACGAAGCGATCAGGAATATACCGCAAGCTTTTGAAATGTGGAAGTATTTTAAAAGCTTCTGTCACTTCTTCAAAACCACCAGCACATCTTCGAGTTCGGAGATCATCTGGCGGATCAGTTGCTTGTACTGGGTGGTGTCGTCTTTGGCTTCATCACCGGACATGCGCTGGCGTGCGCCGCTTATGGTGAATCCCTGGTCGTACAGCAACGCGCGGATCTGTCGGATCATCAGCACATCCTGGCGCTGATAATACCGACGGTTCCCAGTGCGTTTGACGGGGTTGAGTTGAGGAAACTCCTGCTCCCAATAGCGCAACACGTGCGGTTTTACCGCACATAACTCGCTGACTTCACCAATGGTGAAGTACCGTTTGCCTGGGATGACGGGTAGCTCGTCGTTATGACTTGGTTCCAGCATAAGCCTCAACTCGGGCCTTCAACTTCTGCCCTGGACGAAAGGTGACCACACGGCGAGCCGTGATCGGGATTTCTTCTCCCGTTTTTGGATTGCGGCCAGGCCGCTGGCGTTTGTCCCGCAGGTCAAAATTGCCGAAGCCGGACAATTTGACCTGTTCGTTGTCTTCCAGAGCGTGTCTGATCTCTTCAAAAAACAGCTCGACCAATTCCTTGGCCTCGCGCTTGTTCAGACCCAACTCTTCGTACAGACGTTCCGCCATCTCAGCTTTCGTCAAAGCCCCCATACGTCACTTCCTTAACGTGGCGTTCAACCTTTGTTCGAGCGAGGTGAGGATATTTTGTGTCGTGGTATTCACCTCATCGTCATTAAGAGTGCGCGATGGATGCTGCCAGGTCAAGCCAACCGCGAGGCTTTTTCTATGCGGATCAATGCCTTTACCCTGATAGACGTCAAATAGCCTGAGGTCTGTCAGCCATTCCCCTGCATTTTCACGGATTACATCCAGAACGGCAGTGGCGGCGACTTCACGGTCTGCGATCAGGGCCAGGTCGCGACGCACCTCAGGGAAGCGCGACAGCTCGCTGAATTTAGGCATCTTGCCCGAGGCCACTTCAGCCAACACCAGCTCGAAAACGAAGACTGAACGGTCAAGACCCAAGGTTTTCGACAGCTCCGGGTGAATAGCACCGACGAAGCCGACCAGGCGACCTTCACGCTCGATACGCGCAGTCTGGCCAGGGTGCAGCGCGGGGTGGCTGCCTGGGACAAACGTGAACGCATCCAATGCACCCGCAAAGCCCAGCACCGCTTCGACGTCAGCCTTGACGTCGAAGAAGTCCACGGCATCGCGGCCTTGTGCCCAGCCTTCCGGCAGACGGCTGCCGCACACCACACCTGCGAGCATCGGCTCCTGCTTCAAACCGTCCAACTGACCGACGAAACGCAAGCCGCTTTCAAACATGCGCACGCGGTCTTGCTGGCGGTTCAGGTTGTGGGACAGTGCCTTGACCAGGCCCGGCCACAACGAAGAACGCATGGCGGCCATGTCGTTGGAAATCGGGTTGGCCAGCAACAGCGGTTCAACGCCTGGGTTGAACAGTTCGAACTGCTTAGGATCGATAAAGCTGTAGGTCACCGCTTCCTGATAACCACGGGCAACCAACAGACGGCGCAGCTCAGGCAAATGCGCACGCGCCTCGGCCTTGGGTTGCGGGGCCAGACGCGCTTGCGGATAACGAACCGGCAGGCGGTTGTAGCCATACAGGCGCGCCAGTTCTTCGATCAGGTCAACTTCCAGGCTGATGTCAAAACGATGACTTGGCACCTCGACGTGCCACTGCCCCGCTTCACCGGCAGAAATACCAAGGCCGAGGGCCGACAGCAATTGCTCGATTTCAGCAGGCTCGATTACCAGGCCGAGCATTTGCTCAACGCTCTTGGCGCGCAAGGTGATCGGCGCCACGGACGGCAGGTATTGTTCGCTGACGGTTTCAGTGATCGGACCGGCTTCACCGCCGGTGATCTCCAGCAGCAGGCCAGTGGCGCGCTCCATGGCTTCACGAGCCAGCTTCCAGTCAACGCCACGCTCATAGCGGTGCGAAGCATCGGTGTGCAGGCCATAGGAACGGGCTTTGCCGGCGATGGCGATCTGGTCGAAGAATGCGCTTTCAAGGAACACGTCGCGCGTGGTCGCGGACACACCGCTGTGCTCGCCGCCCATCACGCCGGCAATCGCCAGGGCGCGGGAGTGGTCGGCAATGACCAGAGTATCGGCACGCAGGGCCACTTCCTGGCCGTCGAGCAGCACCAGCTTCTCGCCCTCTTCTGCCATGCGTACGCGGATGCCGCCGTTGATTTCGGCGAGATCGAATGCGTGCAGCGGTTGGCCCAGCTCCAGCATCACGTAGTTGGTGATGTCGACAGCGGCGTCGATGCTGCGCACGTCAGCGCGACGCAGACGCTCAACCATCCATAATGGGGTGGGTTTTGACAGGTCAACGTTACGGATCACACGTCCCAGATAACGAGGGCAGGCATTGGGTGCCAGCACTTCGATCGGACGCACTTCATCGTGCACAGCGGACACCGTCGCCACTACTGGACGAGTGACCGGAACGCTGTACAACGCGCCCACTTCACGGGCCAGACCTGCCAGGGACAGGCAATCGCCGCGGTTCGGAGTCAGGTCGACCTCAATGCTTGCGTCTTCCAGCTCCAGATAAACACGGATGTCCTGCCCCACCGGTGCGTCGGCCGGCAGTTCCATCAGGCCATCATTGCCCTCGCCGACCTGCAGCTCAGCCTGGGAGCACAGCATGCCGTTGGACTCAACACCACGCAGCTTGGCCTTCTTGATCTTGAAGTCGCCCGGCAGTTCGGCACCGATCATGGCGAACGGGATCTTCAGGCCCGGGCGCACGTTCGGCGCTCCGCACACGACCTGAAAGGTTTGCGCGCCATCGCTGACCTGGCACACACGCAATTTGTCAGCATCCGGGTGCTGCTCGGTGCTCAGCACCTCGCCCACGACCACGCCGCTGAATACACCGGCGGCCGGCGTCACGCTATCGACCTCAAGACCGGCCATCGACAGACGAGCAACCAGCGCGTCTCGATCTACCTGCGGGCTTACCCAGCCACGCAGCCATTGTTCACTGAATTTCATCCTGCTCTCCTAAAGATTCGTTACGACTAGCGAAATTGCGCGAGGAACCGCAAGTCGTTGTCGAAGAACAGACGCAAGTCGTTCACGCCGTAACGCAGCATGGCCAGACGTTCAACGCCCATGCCGAAGGCAAAGCCCGAGAACTCTTCCGGGTCAATCCCGGACATACGCAGCACGTTCGGGTGAACCATGCCGCAGCCCATCACTTCCAGCCAGCCGGTCTGTTTGCAGACACGGCAGCCTTTACCGCTGCACATCACGCATTCCATATCAACTTCAGCGGACGGTTCGGTGAACGGGAAGAACGATGGACGGAAACGTACCGCCAACTCTTTTTCAAAGAACACCCGCAGGAATTCTTCGATGGTGCCCTTGAGGTCGGCAAAGTTGATATCACGATCTACCAACAGGCCTTCGACCTGGTGGAACATCGGCGAGTGGGTGATATCGGAGTCGCTGCGGTACACACGGCCTGGGCAGACGATGCGGATCGGCGGCTTGTTCGCTTCCATGGTGCGGACCTGGACCGGAGAGGTATGGGTGCGCAGCAGCATGTTCGCGTTGAAATAGAAGGTGTCGTGCATCGACCGGGCCGGGTGATGGCCTGGGATGTTGAGCGCCTCGAAGTTGTGATAGTCGTCTTCGACCTCAGGGCCTTCGGCAATACCGTAGCCGATGTGGGTGAAGAACTGCTCGATACGTTCCAGAGTCCGGGTGATCGGATGCAGACCGCCCGAGGCCTGGCCACGGCCGGGCAAGGTGACGTCAATGGACTCGGCGGCGAGCTTGGCCGCAAGTTCGGCCTCCTCGAGCGACGCCTTGCGTGCATTGAGTACCTCTGTGACGCGCTCCTTGGCGACGTTGATCAGCGCACCGACCTGCGGACGCTCTTCAGCCGGCAAATTCCCCAGGGTCTTCATCACCTGAGTCAATTCACCTTTTTTGCCAAGGTAGTGAACCCGGATTTGCTCCAGGGCATTGATATCTTCAGCGCTTTGCACAGCCTCAAGAGCTTGAGCAACGAGCGCGTCCAGGTTTTCCATGTACAGACTCCAGATACAAAATAGGGGAAGAGCTTGAAGGCTCTTCCCCTATTTATGACGTTTACCACCTCAGGCTACAGGAGTAGCCCGGGGTGACTGTCGGGGGTACTTAAGCCAAAGAGGCTTTAGCTTTCTCGACAATCGCAGCAAACACCGCTTTTTCGTTCACGGCCAGTTCAGCCAGAACCTTACGGTCGATTTCGATGGATGCTTTTTTCAGGCCGGCAATGAAACGGCTGTAGGACAGACCGTTAACACGAGCACCAGCGTTGATACGAGCGATCCACAGAGCGCGGAACTGACGTTTTTTCTGACGACGGTCACGGTAGGCGTATTGGCCAGCCTTGATTACCGCTTGCTTGGCAACACGGAATACGCGTGAACGCGCGCCGTAGTAGCCTTTAGCAAGTTTCAGAATTTTTTTGTGACGCTTACGGGCAATGACGCCACGCTTTACACGAGCCATGAGTTACTTCCTCTATTCTTGATCCAAAAATTAACGAAGGCGCAGCATGCGCTCGACTTTTGCCACGTCAGACGGATGCAGCAAGCTGCTACCGCGCAGTTGACGCTTACGCTTGGTCGACATTTTGGTCAGGATGTGGCTCTTGAAAGCGTGCTTGTGCTTGATACCGTTAGCAGTTTTCAGAAACCGCTTAGCAGCACCACTTTTAGTCTTCATCTTTGGCATGTTCGGATACTCCGCATTCAGTTGATAAACATAATCAGAAGGCCTGCCGTGCCCTGTTGATTACTTCTTCTTTTTCGGGGCGATGACCATGATCAGCTGGCGTCCTTCCATCTTAGGATGCTGTTCGACCGAACCGTACTCGAGCAGGTCAGCTTCAACCCGCTTGAGGAGTTCCATCCCCAACTCCTGGTGGGCCATCTCACGGCCGCGGAATCGCAAGGATACCTTGGCCCTGTCCCCATCACTCAGGAAACGTACCAGGTTGCGCAGTTTTACCTGGTAATCCCCTTCCTCCGTCCCTGGACGAAACTTGATTTCTTTTACTTGAATCTGCTTCTGGTTCTTCTTCGCCGCGGCAACCTGTTTCTTCTTCTCGAAGATCGACTTGCCGTAGTCCATCACCCGGCATACGGGTGGGATTGCATCGGCGGAGATTTCCACCAGGTCCAATTTGGACTCTTCTGCAATACGAAGCGCTTCATCAATCGAGACGATGCCAATCTGCTCGCCGTCAGCGCCAATTAACCGAACCTCGCGTGCCGAGATATTCTCGTTGATCGGGGCTTTCGGTGCAGCTCGTTTATCTTGTCTCATTTCACGCTTAATAATAATTACTCCGAATCTGGGCGACCACGCCGGGAAACCGCTTGCGCGAGGAACTCAGCGAACTGGGCGACGGGCATCGAGCCCAGGTCAGCACCTTCACGAGTACGCACAGCGACAGTCTGCATCTCGACTTCCCGATCTCCGATAACCAAAAGATAGGGAACCTTGAGCAAAGTATGCTCGCGGATTTTAAAGCCGATCTTTTCATTTCTCAAGTCGGACTTGGCACGAAATCCGCTTTCATTGAGAGTTTTTTCAACTTCAGCGGCAAAATCTGCCTGTTTATCAGTGATATTCATGATCACTGCCTGGGTCGGAGCCAACCACGCGGGGAATGCGCCCTCGTAGTGCTCGATCAGGATACCGACGAACCGCTCGAACGAACCGAGGATCGCCCGGTGCAACATAACCGGGTGTTTACGGCTGTTGTCTTCGGAGACGTATTCGGCTCCCAGACGGATCGGCAGGTTAAAATCGAGCTGCAAGGTACCACATTGCCAGACACGGCCAAGGCAATCTTTCAGCGAGAATTCGATCTTAGGACCGTAAAAAGCGCCCTCACCCGGCTGCAGATCGTACGAGAGGCCCGCACTGTCTAGCGCTGCGGCCAATGCCGCTTCAGCGCGGTCCCACAACTCATCGGAACCGACGCGTTTTTCCGGACGAGTGGACAGCTTCATTTCGACTTCGGTAAAGCCGAAATCGCGATACACATCCATGGTCAGCTTGATGAACGCAGCGGATTCAGCCTGCATCTGCTCTTCTGTGCAGAAGATGTGGGCATCATCCTGGGTAAAGCCGCGCACGCGCATAATGCCGTGCAACGCACCCGATGGCTCGTTACGGTGGCAGGCACCGAACTCGGCCAGACGCATCGGCAACTCGCGGTAGCTCTTCAGGCCCTGATTGAACACCTGCACGTGGCAAGGGCAGTTCATCGGCTTGATGGCGTAGTCGCGGTTTTCAGACTGAGTGGTGAACATGTTGTCGGCATAGTTGGCCCAATGCCCGGATTTTTCCCACAGGCTGCGATCAACGACCTGAGGCGTCTTGATTTCCAGGTAACCGTTGTCGCGCTGAACCTTGCGCATGTACTGCTCGAGCACCTGGTACAGGGTCCAGCCGTTCGGGTGCCAGAACACCATGCCCGGCGCTTCTTCCTGGAGGTGGAACAGGTTGAGGCGCTTGCCGATCTTGCGGTGGTCGCGCTTCTCGGCTTCTTCGATGCGCTGGATATAAGCGGCCAGCTGCTTCTTGTCAGCCCACGCGGTGCCGTAGATCCGCTGCAATTGTTCGTTCTTAGCATCGCCGCGCCAGTAGGCACCGGACAGCTTGGTCAGCTTGAACGACTTGAGGAAACGCGTGTTCGGCACGTGCGGGCCGCGGCACATGTCGACGTATTCTTCGTGGTAGTACAGGCCCATGGCCTGCTCTTCCGGCATGTCTTCCACCAGCCGCAGCTTGTAGTCTTCGCCACGAGCGGTGAACACATCGATCACCTCGGCGCGCGGGGTGACTTTCTTGATGACGTCGTAATCTTTTTCAATCAGCGCGTGCATGCGCTGCTCGATGGCCGCCAAGTCGTCCGGAGTGAAAGGACGCTCGTAGGCGATATCGTAATAGAAGCCTTCTTCGATAACCGGGCCGATCACCATCTTCGCGGTTGGGTACAACTGCTTGACCGCGTGGCCAATCAGATGCGCGCAGGAGTGGCGAATGATCTCCAGCCCCTCTTGATCCTTGGGCGTGATGATTTGCAGGCTGGCATCGGCGGTGATCAGGTCGCTGGCATCGACCAGTTTGCCGTCGACCTTACCGGCGACGGTGGCTTTGGCCAAGCCGGCACCAATGGATGCGGCGACCTCAGCGACAGAAACAGCATGATCGAATGAACGTTGACTGCCATCGGGAAGAGTAATAGTTGGCATGGCGCCTCCTCTCCTAGTGGTGACCCCTACCAAAGGTCACGTGGGTTGGGATGAGCCAGTACAAGATCCAACACCAGGCCGTTCAATGCTGAACGCCTGCCTTACAGCGGCAGGAGCCTTTCGGCCAACCGATAATCGAACCAGAGTGACTGGAGTGAGCTAAAAAAACATGGCGAGGCGGCAAATGGCGCACCTGTAAAAGCCAGGCGGACGATGCTAGCACAGATGAACGGTCATCGCGCCGGCGGTGCCCTCTGTAAAGACAAAATAGCGGCAAAAGTGAACTTGGGCTGTACGCAGGCCCTCAAACCCCATGAGAATCGCCGTTTGTCCTCGAATCAAAGGAGCACTTCATGATGCGTTTTACCTCTACCCTCGCGCTCGCCGCCTCCCTGACCCTCCTTTCCCTCGGCGCGCAGGCTGCGGCACCGTCGAACTGGCCTGCGGGCGCTCGTGACAGCTTCGTCAGCGACTGCAGCGCTGCCGCGAGCCAGAACGTGGACGTCAAAACGGCCAAAGCCCACTGCGAATGTGGCGCAGACAAAATCAACGCTGAATTGAGCACTGCCGAAATCAAAGAGCTGATGACCAATCAGAACGCCAGCCCTGAGCTCAAAAACAAAGCCGTGACCGCGATTTCGTCCTGCAAAGTCGTGAAGAAAAAGTAAGAACGACCAGCGATCAGGTGAGTTTTCAGGGCAAAAAACAGCCTGAAAACTGCCTTTTCTCACAAAATACACAGCTTTTACGGCTTTTTTTACGAGCTGATATTTCGCGCAAAAGCCCCGTAGATCGGGGCTTTCAGCCGAAGCAGGGATTGAACGCAACGCGATTGATTAGCAAACAATGCCTTGGGGGGGCTCCCAAGCCGAACATTTCGACTATGATAGCCCGGTGTGCCCAGTTGGCCTGAGCAGCACAGCACTACTGAAAATATATGTTTCTTGGAGATACACCATGTCTAATCGCCAAACCGGCACCGTTAAATGGTTCAACGATGAAAAAGGCTTCGGCTTCATCACTCCTCAAGGTGGCGGTGACGACCTGTTCGTACACTTCAAAGCTATCGAAAGCGACGGTTTCAAAAGCCTGAAAGAAGGCCAAACCGTTTCCTTCGTGGCTGAGAAAGGCCAAAAGGGTATGCAAGCTGCACAGGTTCGCCCAGAGTAATTCTGAGCTGAGCTAAAAAAACCCCGTCCAAGTGACGGGGTTTTTTATGGGTGTTGCAAAAGTCTTGGAACGATCAGCCGCAATTGACCCGTGTAATCACCAGATTGTCGTCGGTGTTCAGGTTCAAGCGGTCGGAGCGGTATTCCAGCGTGATCATATCGTTGGGCTTGAGGATCCGCGCGTTCTGCGCACCGGCGCGTGTACGGGCCTGATCCAGCAACTGGGGCGAAGCTTTCTGGCCGATGGTGAATTCGGCGGCCTTTGCCTCACAGCGGCTATGACCGGCATCGGTCACGGCGGCGTCTTTGGCTGGCTCAGAGGCACCCGGGGTGCTGCAACCCGCCAACGCGAGTGCTGCCAACAAAGTGCCGAATGATGCGAGCTTCCAAGGCATGAAGCCTCCTATGATTAAAAATGGACAGAGATCGTGCGACAGCGGTGTAACGGATTGGTTTCAAGACGTAAACCACCGAGCGGCAAGTCTGCCTGACTATCAGTGGTCATTCGCCCGATCAATCGTGACCAGATATGAACGAAATCAGTAAATATCGATGTAATCAAACGGCGGCGTCGGCCAGTTCTGCTTCAACGCATTGAAAATCTGCGTAACCCAGACTTCATCGCTGGCGGCCACGTTACCGACATAACCAGAGCCCTTGGCCCAGGTCTCGAGGCGGAACAGCAGCCCATCGATATCCACACCGCCCACTGTCTTCCCAGAGGAGATATAGGCGATACCGCCCTTGGTCACACGCAACTGGGTGTGTTCGTCATCGCTGGCACTGGCGATCAACTGGCGCACGGCAGCCAGCGTCAGATTTTCGGGGTTGCTCAAATCGATCTGCACGCGGTATTCCCCGGCAATTAAACAGAGGGACAGTGTCGCACAGCACCAGCCTCATCCAGAAACGCTTCATGCCTAAGTAGCAGTGCCAAATGCCGCGCAAAGTGCTTAACTGCGCCCGCTGGAACCGCGTTCCAGCGCATCGCCCAGGACCTTCAGCCCCGTGAGATTTCCATGACCACCGTAACGCTCCAAGCCGACATCAAAGCCAAGTGGCCCCTGGGACAAAGCTCCTACAGCCCCGGAAGCCCGGAGGAATTGGCAATCATCGGCATCGACCTGTTGGTCAAGGAACTGGGCACCCAGGCGGCCCAAGCATTCATCGGCCAGGTATTCGAGAAATACCCGGCCGATCACAGGGGGGCACACAACCCCGAACGCGAATAGGCCGCGGCCAACGAACGTCGACCGCCAGCGATTTACTTCAAGCGCGCCAGGCGCTCGGTCAGCAGATCGAAGAAGCCCTGGGCGTCGCCGCTTTCAACCCAGAAGGCATTCTTCGGTTGTTTCAGGCCGTCGTACCAATCCACGATGGTCTGGCCGAAGGTCGGGCCCTCGCGGCTGTCCACCACCACGTTGACCTCACGACCACTGAACAGCGAAGGCTTGAGCAGGTAGGCCACGACCGTGGCGTCATGCACTGGGCCGCCAGGAATGCCGTAGTGCTCCATATCGCCTTTTACGTACTCGTTGAGAATGTCACCAACCACCTTGCTCGCGTGATTGTTGATTGCGGCGATCTGCTTCAAGCGCGCCTCGCTGGTCAGCACCTTGTGAGTCACATCCAGTGGCAGATAGGTCAGTTTGACGCCGCTCTTGAGTACGATTTCGGCCGCGATCGGATCGGCGAACAGGTTGAACTCGGCAACTGGCGTGATATTGCCGCCGTTGAAGTGCGCGCCGCCCATCACCACCACTTCCTTGATGCCCTGGGTAATTTCCGGGTCCTGGGTCAAGGCCAAGGCCAGGTTGGTCTGCGGGCCCAGCATGGCAATGGTGATGCTGTGAGGCTTGGCCGCGCGAAGGGTCTTGACCAAATAGTCCACCGCGTTGCCGTCAGCCAGGCCTTTTTTTGGCTCATGCACGGTGACGCCGGAAATACCTTCCTTGCCATGGATATTCTCGGCATAGATCGGCGTGCGCAGCAGCGGCTTGGGCGCCCCGGCGTACACCGGGATGTCCTCGCGCCCTGCCCACTCGCGGGCCAGGCGCGCGTTGCGTGAGGTTTTGTCCAGGCGCACGTTGCCGGCGACGGTGGTCAGCGCACGAATACTCAACTCTTGCGGGGACGCCATGGCGAAGAGCAAGGCCACCACATCATCAGCACCGGGGTCGGTGTCGATGATCAGGTCGATTTTCTCCGCCGCATGGGCGCTTGCAGCAGTGAGCGCGGACAAAAGCAGGACACTCCGAAACAAATTTCTCAGGGTTGGGAGACCACGTTGCATAAAACACTCCTTGTCGTTGGGGAACGCTAGAACGTCACGCCGGACACCAGCGCGATATTGCAATAAGGCTGGCACTCGCCAGTGCGCACCACAGCACGCGCCTTCTGGCTCAGTTGCTTGAACGCTTCATGATTGACCAGACGCCGCTCGCCAAGGGCGGCCTGCTCAGTCAGGGTATTCAACGCTGCCAGTGCAGGCGGCTGTTTGAGCAGGATTTCTTCGGCCAGCACATGGCTCTCCACCTGCATTTCACTGAGTACCACACGCAGTGTGCTGATGAAGTCGGGGATGCCCTGGGTCAGCGCCAGGTCGATCAGCTCGACACCCGGCGGCACCGGCAAGCCAGCGTCACCGATCACCAGGATGTCGCCATGGCCCAAGGAGGCGATGACCCGCGAGAGGGCGATATTGAGCAAAGGCGTCTTTTTCATTGGGACACAAAACCTTGAACGTCGTGCAGCGTAGGAATGGAGGGTTGCGCACCGGCACGGGTGACCGACAGCGCTGCCGCGACCTGGCCAAAACGGATCGCCTCGGCCTCGCTTTTGCCATTGGCCAGGGCTGCGGCAAAGCCACCGACAAAGGTGTCGCCAGCGGCGGTGGTGTCCACCGCCTTGACCACGGGTGCCGCAAGATGCTCAAAGCGGCCGCCATCGGCAAACAATGCGCCTTGGGCACCGAGGGTAATGATGACTTTGCCTGCACCGGCCTTGATCAGTTGCGTCGCGGCCACCTTGGCACTGTCCAGAGAATCGACCACAACGCCGCTCAATGCAGTGGCTTCGCTCTCGTTGGGAATCAAGTAATCGATCGAGGCGTACCAATCGCCCGGCAATGGAGCGCTGGCCGGCGCGGGGTTAAGGATCACGACCTTGCCCAGCTCACGACCGCGCTTGAGCGTATAACCTACGGTGTCCATCGGCACTTCAAGCTGGCAGACAATCACGTCGGCGGCCTGCAGCACTGCATCAGCACCCCGCAGTGAGGCTGGCGTCAGCTCGCCGTTGCTGCCGGCAACAATCACAATCGCGTTCTGGCTGCTGTCATCCACCACGATCAGCGCCACGCCGCTGGAGCCATCCACGGTGCCGACAGCCTGGCAATCGATACCTTCCACCCGCAACGCGTCACGCAACTCAACGCCGTAAGCGTCCGAGCCGACGCAGCCGATCATCGCCACATCCGCACCCAGTCGCGCTGACGCCACGGCCTGATTGGCACCCTTGCCACCCGGGACCGTGGAAAACGTCTGGCCGATCAAAGTTTCACCGGCACGGGGCAGCCGGCTGGCACGAGTGACCAGATCCATGTTCAAGCTGCCTACTATCACTACTTTTGCTGGCATACATCAGTACTCATCAATTCGGTTCAGCGGTATTGAGCGAATACACCGGCAACCGGTGCCGTCGACTCACGCAATACAATGCTAGGCGTCACGATGCGCTGATCGATCGGCAGTTGGGGTTTTGCAATTCGTCGCAGTAACAGTTCGGCTGCCGTCTCGCCCAGTTGCAGGATCGATTGCCCGACCGTGGTCAGCGCCGGGTAGACGTAGCGACTCATTTGAATGTCATCGAAGCCGATCACCGACAGCTCGCCGGGCACGCGGATATTACGCTCCGCCGCTGCCCGCAGCACGCCGAAGCCGATCATGTCGTTGCTGGCAAAAATCGCACTTGGCGGGTTATGCGCCAGCAATTGTACGGCCGCGGCATAACCACCGGTGCTGGTGAAGTCGCTTTCCTGGGTGCGCCCAGCCGCCACCTCCACACCGGCCTCATGCAGCGCACGGTGGTAGCCCGCCAGTCGCATTTGCGCAACGCGGGTGTGAGCCGGCCCACCAATGCAGGCGATGTCGCGATGACCCAACTCAAGCAAGTGGCGAGTCGCCAGATAAGCGCCCTCCTCGTGATCGATACGCACCAGGTCGACGTCGATGCCATCCAGCGCACGGTCGACAATCACCATGGGCGTGCGTACCGCGCTCAAGCCTGCGGCCAAACCGCTGTCGTCACCGCCCACCGACGTAACGATCAAACCGTCGACGCGCTTCTCCAATAAAACCCGTAAATAGCTGCGCTGTTTTTCGGCATTGTCATCGGAGTTACAAAGGATCACGCAATAACCATTACGCTCACAGTAATCCTCAATGCCCCGCGCCAGCTCCGCAAAATATGGGTTGAGGCTGTTGGGCACCAGCAAGCCAATGGTGGCCGTGGTCTTGGCCTTGAGCGAGCGCGCAACCGCGCTGGGTACGTAGTCGAGCTGCTTGATGGCCGCTTCGACCTTGATCCGTACCGGCTCGCTCACTGGGCGCGTCTTGTTCACCACATGGGACACCGTGGTGTAGGAAATACCTGCAAGCGCTGCCACATCCTTGATCGTTGCCATGGTTCAGCCCCGCCGACTGGCGCGTCGGCTGCGGTAAGTGTCCAGCACCACGGCAATCACGATCACAGCACCGGTGATGATGCGCTTGGTCGGTTCCGTGGCGCCAATCTGCGCGAGGCCGGCGGCCAGTACCGAAATGATCAACACACCAAAAAAGGTACTGATAACCGAACCGCGGCCGCCCATCAGGCTAGTGCCACCGATCACCACCGCGGCGATCACTTGCAGTTCCAGGCCGGAGCCCGCGTTCGGGTCTGCCGCTTCCAGGCGCGAGATCTGGAACAACGCCGCCACCCCCGCCAGCAACCCCATGAGGCTGAACACCAGAATTTTGTAGGGTTTTGGGTTGATCCCGGCCAGGCGCACGGCCTCTTCGTTGGTGCCGATACCGATCAGATAACGACCGAATACGGTACGGGTCAACACCAGTTGCGCCACGATGATCACCAGCAAGGCGATGATGAACGACGGCGATATACCAAAGGCAATCGGGTTCGACAGCCAGGCGAACGAATCGCCGATATAGGCCGTGCGCGAGCCGGTCATCTGGTACGCGACGCCGCGGGCCATCTCCAGCACACCCAAGGACACGATAAACGAGGGAATCCGCCAGGCCACGGTGATCGAACCGGTGATAGTGCCGGCCAACGCGGCGCAGCCCATGCCCAGCACCGCGGCCGGTAATACGCTCCAGCCCCAGCCGAGAATCGCTACGCTGACGGCCGACGCGGCCAACGCCAGCACCGAGCCCACCGACAGGTCAATGCCGCCGATGATCAGAATGAAGGTCATGCCGACCGCCAGCACCATCAGGTCCGGGATCTGGTTGGCGAGGGTGCTGAAGGTGTCGTAGGACAGGAAGTGATCACTGAGTACCGAGAACAACGCAATCATTGCAAGCAAGGCGCCCGCCAGGCCCAGGTATGTGCCCAGGCCGTAGAAGTTGCCGCCGGTTTTACCGGGGGAAGTTGTGGTTTTCATGGGGTATTCCTAGGCGCGGCTTCGTTGAGCAGCGCATCACGTTTTTGATAGCCGGCAAACGCGGCGGCGAGCAATTCGTCCTGGGTCCAGCTGTCGCGCTCGAAGGTTTCGATCAAACGTCCGGCAGACAGCACGCCGATGCGATCGCAGATCAGCATGAGTTCACGCAGGTCGCTGGACACCACCACCAACGCTTTGCCCTGACGAGTCAGTTCGCCAAGCAAGGCGTAAATATCGAATTTGGCCCCGACGTCGATACCTCGGGTTGGTTC
This sequence comes from Pseudomonas sp. FP2309, assembly GCF_030687575.1. NCBI lineage: Bacteria > Pseudomonadati > Pseudomonadota > Gammaproteobacteria > Pseudomonadales > Pseudomonadaceae > Pseudomonas > Pseudomonas sp. FP2309. The sequence continues at coordinate 3,651,963 of NZ_CP117439.1, forward strand.
GTCGAAGAGCATTACGGAGCAGTCGCGCTCAAGCCAGCGGCCGATCACGACTTTCTGCTGATTGCCGCCCGACAGTTCGGATACCAACTGCGCCGGGCTGGAGCTGCGGATACGCATCGCGTCGATCTGGCGCGTAGCCAAGGCGGTTTCGTCGCGGCTGTTCACAACCCCACCACCGGAGATTTCCGGCATGTTGCCCAACGCAATATTCGCGCTGATGGACTGCGTCAGCAGCAAGCCTTCACCTTTACGGTCCTCGGTGATCAACGCGATGCCATGCCCGACCGCGTCCACCGGCGAGCGGATGCTCACCACCTGAGCCGGCGAGCCCAGGGCCACGGTGCCGCTGTCTGGGAGGTCGGCGCCGAAGATCAGGCGCAGCAGCTCGGTGCGACCGGCGCCGATCAGGCCGGAAATGCCGTAGATCTCGCCGGCACGCACTTCAAACGACACGTCGCGCACCTTATCCGAACGGCTCAACCCTTTGACCGTCAAGGCCGGACCACCAATGGTGCGCGGGCCCAGGTCGATGTGTTCACCCAGCTCGCGACCGACCATCAAGGTCACCAGTTGCTCACTGTTGTAATTGGCCATCGGCTCGACGCAGACCAGCTTGCCGTCACGCAGTACCGCAATGCGCTGGGCAACACGGGCCAGCTCTTCGAGCCGATGCGAAATATAGATGATCGCCACCCCCCGGGCCTGCAGGCGGGTGATTTGCTCAAACAGCATCTCGACTTCACGGGCGGTGAGCATCGCCGTGGGTTCGTCGAGGATCAGCACATGGCAATCGCCAATGAGGTTACGGGCGATCTCGACCATCTGTTGATGACCGATGCCCAGGCTGCCAACCAGGGTGTCCGGGTCAATGGCGTCCAGGCCGACCTGCGCCATGGCTTCGATCGCGGCTTTGCGCAGTTGCTTGCGGCTGATCCAGCCACAATTGCTCGGCAGGTTATCCAGAAACAGGTTTTCGGCCACGGTAAGGGTCGGCAGCAGATTGAGTTCCTGCATGACCATACGCACACCCAACGCCTCGGCCTGGGTGCGGCTGCCAGGACGGTAATCCTGCCCCATGAATTGCATGTGCCCGGTGGTCGGCGTGACCAGCCCGCCGATAATCTTCGACAACGTGCTTTTGCCTGCGCCGTTTTCACCGGTCAGCGCCAACACCTCACCACGATTAAGCGTGAGTGTGATGTCGGACAGAACCGGTTGGGCATAGGTCTTACCGATACCGCTGACCGAGAGGACAGCGTTCGGGGCGGAAGATGACATAGGAAAATCTCCAGGCGTCCGCTCAGGACGAGCGGACGCTGTTGGGTGCTGCCGGAATTACTTCTTGATGACGAGCTCGACCGGGGTTTCGATCACGCCGTCCTTGGCATCGACTTTCTCACCCTTGACCAGCTTGAGGGCATTCTGGATACCGAATACCGCTTGCTGGGCTGCAGCCTGGTCGGCAGTGGCCAGGACGCGTCCGTCCTGCAACATCGGCTTGATCGCTTCGATGTTGTCGTAGCCTACGACCAGGACTTTACCGGCCTTGCCTGCGGCACGGACGGCAGAGACCGCACCCAGAGCCATGTTGTCGTTACCCGCCAACAGGGCCTTGAGGTCCGGGTATTCGCTGAGCATGGCCGAGGCGACTTTCTGACCCTGGTCAATTTCCCAGTTGCCGGATTGAGTCGAGACGATCTTCATGCCGGCCGCGTCCATCGCATCCTTGTAGCCTGCGGTGCGCTGTTGGGCGTTGGTGGTGGTCGGTACACCTTCGATAATGCCGACCTTGTCACCTTTGCTCAGCTTTTCGGCCAGGTAGTCGCCTACCAGCTTGGCGCCTTTGCGGTTATCCGGACCTACGAACGGAATTTCGAGCTTTTTGCTTTTCAGCACATCCGGGTCCAGACGGTTGTCGATGTTGACCACCTTGATACCGGCGTCGGAGGCTTTCTTGAGCACGGTGACCAGTGCTTTGGAGTCGGCAGGCGCGATGACGATGGCGTTGACCTTGGCGAGGATCATCTGATTGACGATATCAATCTGCGCGCTGGTGTCGGTTTCGTTCTTGATGCCGTTGGTGATCATGTCGAAATCGGCGGTGTGGTCTTTCTGGTAGGCCTTGGCACCGTCCTGCATGGTCACGAAAAATTCGTTGGCGAGGGACTTCATCACCAGGCCGACCTTCGGTTTGGCGGCGGCGTCATCAGCAAATGCAGAGGAAAGAGGTAAAGCGGCGGATGCGGCAGCAAGCACAGCGACAGCAAGAAGACGTCCAGCGAATGGCAGCTTCATGGGTTTACTCCGATCTTATGATTATTGTGAGCAACGCTCGCACCGAAGAACGTTTCGGCGCCCTCCCACCCGGGTGGCTGATACGAGCGTTCACCGGACTCGGTGAAACATCTCGCAAACGTTTGCGTTAGTCAAACTATGAGAACGTTGCAGCGATTTGTCAACGGTACAACACAGCCTTTCATTGCAATGCCTCCAGCCCTGCCTCACACACCCGTGGAAGACCTTCGCACCCTCTGCGCTGCACCGCCGCTCCTTGAAACGACAGGTATTGGCGCACGATCAGGATTTTTCCGTCAGTTTTTTCGGACAACCGAACGCAACGACTCAGGTTGTTCGGAAAGCCGGACAATTGTCCGGCGCCACGCCTCAACAAAACAAATAAAAACGTTATATATCAATAGATTAATTAATATACGGGAACACGATCAGCCTGGTACGGATCCTGCTCCTACACAGCGCCTTGGGCATGCAGCGACGCCCAGGTGTTCTAGATGAACCTGCTACAGCACTCATCAAAAACCAGAGAGAAAAATAATGAAATCTGCATTGAAGAACTTTGTACCGGGCGCCTTAGCCCTTCTGCTGCTGTTCCCCGTTGCCGCCCAGGCAAAGGAAGTTGAATCCAAGACCAAACTGTCCAATGTGGTGATCCTCGCTACCGGCGGCACCATTGCGGGCGCAGGCGCCAGTGCGGCCAACAGTGCCACCTACCAGGCGGCCAAAGTCGGCATCGAACAACTGATCGCCGGCGTTCCTGAGCTTAGTCAGATCGCCAATGTACGTGGCGAACAAGTCATGCAAATCGCGTCCGAAAGCATCAACAACGAAAACCTGCTGCAACTGGGTCGTCGCGTTGCTGAACTTGCCGACAGCAAGGACGTGGACGGCATCGTGATCACCCACGGCACCGACACCCTCGAAGAGACCGCCTACTTCCTGAACCTGGTGGAAAAAACCGACAAGCCCATCGTCGTGGTTGGCTCCATGCGTCCAGGCACCGCCATGTCGGCCGACGGCATGCTCAACCTGTACAACGCCGTGGCCGTGGCCGGCAGCAAAGACGCGCGCGGCAAAGGCGTACTGGTAACCATGAACGACGAGATCCAATCGGGTCGCGACGTCAGCAAGATGATCAACATCAAGACCGAAGCGTTCAAGAGCCCCTGGGGCCCATTGGGCATGGTGGTTGAAGGCAAATCCTACTGGTTCCGCCTGCCTGCCAAGCGTCACACCATGGATTCGGAATTCGACATCAAGAACATCAAGAGCCTGCCGGACGTCGAAATCGCCTACGGCTACGGCAACGTGAGCGACACCGCCTACAAGGCCCTGGCCCAGGCTGGCGCCAAGGCCATCATCCATGCCGGTACCGGCAACGGCTCGGTATCCTCCAAGGTGGTCCCGGCACTGGTTGAGCTGCGCAAGCAAGGCGTGCAGATCATTCGCTCTTCCCACGTAAATGCCGGCGGCATGGTGCTGCGTAACGCCGAACAGCCGGACGACAAGTACGACTGGGTGGCCGCCCTTGACCTGAACCCGCAGAAAGCGCGGATTCTGGCGATGGTTGCGCTGACCAAGACCCAGGACAGCAAAGAGCTACAACGGATGTTCTGGGAATATTGATTCCTGGTGAAACGCCACGCGGGGGCGGTCTGACCGCTCCTGCTTCCCTCGCTGAATCCCGCCGTAAACGCCTCCCCGCCCTACATCCAACACTCCAATTTGTTGTAAGACGAACTTCTTGAAGTTTAAGCAGTTGCGAAATCGCCTACAGTTAAATACTGTATGCACATACAGCAAACTAAGGAATACTCTGTGGCAAAGTCTTCTTCTGCAGCGCCAACTCCACCGGATGCCTACGAACGCCTGGCTGTTCGTGTGCAAAAGATCATCAACTCCACCAATGCGCAAAAGGCCAGGGCCGCCTTGATCTTCCGCTTGCCGGACGAGCCCGAGGACGAGTGGCAGCGTTTACTGGAGGAAATCGCGGAGAACGACAACGTCACCCTCGCCTATCGCGACGACGGCGGTGTGCAGATTTTCTGGGTTGTGCCGAAGGAAGATTGATTCAATGAGTGCCCGTTTTATTGCTGCGTGTTGTCTGTTTTTTGCCGTTGCCGCCCACGCTCAGGCACCTCGAACCTTCAGTGAAGCCAAGAAAGTCGCCTGGACGCTCTACGCACCGCAATCCACCGAGTTCTATTGCGGCTGCAAATACACCGGCAACCGCGTGGACCTGAAAGCCTGCGGCTATATCCCGCGTAAAAACTCCAGCCGCGCCAGGCGCATCGAGTGGGAGCACATTGTTCCGGCCTGGCAGATAGGGCATCAGCGCCAGTGCTGGCAGGATGGCGGGCGCAAGAACTGCACGCGCCGTGATGAGGTGTTCAAGCGCGCTGAAGCCGACCTGCACAACCTGGTGCCGAGCATCGGCGAGGTGAATGGCGACCGGAATAACTTCAGTTTCGGCTGGCTGCCGGTGCAACGCGGGCAGTACGGCTCATGCCTGACCCAGGTGGACTTCAAAGCCAAAAAGGTCATGCCGCGTCCGTCCATTCGCGGGATGATTGCACGTACCTATTTCTACATGAGCAAGCAGTATGGCTTGCGCCTGTCAAAACAGGATCGCCGGCTGTATGAAGCCTGGAACAAGACTTACCCGGTGCAGGCCTGGGAGCGCCAGCGTAACCAGACCGTGGCGTGCGTCATGGGACGCGGCAATGAATTTGTAGGCCCTGTGAACCTCAAAGCCTGCGGCTGAACGTGGGCGGCATGCCGCCCGATCCAGCCAGTCATTGCGCGGCGTTGTGCTCGATGATTTCGGAGACGGTGTCGGTTTTCTTGGCGCGGGCCATTTTTTCGTTGAGCAGCGTCTGCTTGGCTTCGGCTTCTGCCTTGGTTGCGAACGGCCCCAAAAGCACCTCGTCCTTACCGTCGACCTTCACGATATAAAAATTGAAACCATGTTCGAGCAACCACGCGGTCAGGTCGGTGATCGCCTGCAACTTGTGGTCTGGCGGACCAACCCGCAGATCCCATTCCTGGGCGGCAATCGCGCCGGTTTGTGGCTGGGTTTCGGTGACGGCAGGCTTGGCCCTGGGCGCATCGACGCTTTTGCCTTCACCGCATCCGGCCAGTGCCAACACCGCCATTGCCATCGCTACTTTACGCACTGCCCTGCTCCTTTAAAGGATAAAGAGGCGACTTTATCATTCACTGTCTATTCTGGCCGTCATAAACGTTGGCTTAAACAATGCGAATGATGTATCCCAGACCTGTATGATGCCGCCATGGGAATTAATGTCGCCTCTATGCGTCCTAAAAGAGGCAGTCACAGGGAAGCGCTTAGCAGTAAGCTACACACATCCGACACCTGCCCTGTCTGAAACATGTGTCCTTAAAAGTAATCAAGGAGAAGTCCATGCTTATACTCACCCGCAAAGTCGGTGAAAGCATAAACATCGGTGATGACATCACGATCACCATCCTCGGCGTAAGCGGCCAGCAAGTACGAATCGGCATCAACGCGCCCAAAGATGTTGCCGTACATCGCGAAGAGATCTACCAACGCATCCAGGCCGGCCTGACTGCTCCGGACAAAAACCAGACGCCTTGAAGCGCCCTCAGTAGCCAGCCCTTTCGTGCACTGTAACGGCTGGCGAAAACCCCTTCGAATTGCTCTTGTGTGTTGCGCCACTTGCTTTGTCGATACGTTCATCTGCCCTCAGTATGAAACTGTCGTCACGTATGGAACTTGTTACATTATCTAAGGCCGAATCCACTGACTGACATCACAGCCGTCTGTGTGCACTCAGGAGCCCGTCGATGAGGCCCACTACCGTGCAGCCGTTTCTTTCCCGATCGTGGGCAATCGCCTTGCTGATTGGGATGGCGTTCGTCGGCTTGGAATATGCCCTTAAGCTGAAACTGGAAGACGCCGGCGGCCCCCGTTCCTGGCTGGACCTGACACTACTGCTGTGCGGCTACCTGTTCATGTTCTGCCTCAAGCCTATCCAGAAGGCAGTGCAGCGCAAACTTTGCCAGCGAACCGCGCAAAAAGCCGCAGGCTGACCGACGCTGCCTGCCATCAGATCGCCGGTATTTACAGGCTCGCAACAGGACCTATTCTTGGGATTGTTCGCACAGCCAGTAAAGGTGCTGAAGCCGATGGATACCCTCAGTAAAACCCAAATCGAATCTGAACTGGCAGCCCGACTGCCCAGCTACAAGGTCACCTGCACCTTAAACGCTGACGGAACCCTCTCGGCCGTCCTGAGCGGTCCGGACACCGACAACTTTGCAATCACCGGCATTGTGCGCGCGCACTATCGCGGCGCCGAAGCGATTGCACGGCTGGCCAACGAAATCCTCAGGGAAATGGTGTTGTCACGCCAAGCCATGCGCAGTGATCGAATGCACGCGCCACCTGCGTGCGCTAGTTACGAACCAGGCCGAGACCGGTAACGGGCTCGGCCTTTTTGCATCAGAGCGTCGTGCGCTCCACGCACAATAAGCCATTGACGTCGCGCCGGACCTGCAGTTGCTCATACCGCTCAATCGACGGATGCACCGTGTCCATGGGCGCGTGGTGGGTGGCCGTCACCACCATCACATCCGCCCCGGCCGCCTCCCCCGCGCGAATACCTACGCCGGCATCTTCAAACACCAGACAGTCCTGCACCGGCACACCCAGGCGCTGGGCTCCCAGCACATAACAGGCTGGGTTCGGCTTACCGATCGCGACATCTTCGGCGGTGACCAATACCGCCGGCGGCGTGATACCCGCCGCCTGCAGTCGTCGCACTGCCAGCGCCTTGGGAGCAGACGTCACCAGCGCCCACTGGTCTTCAGGCAGGCGCTTTAGAAAGTCGACAGCCCCAGGAATCGCGACCACACCTTGCACATCGTTGATTTCCGCCTCGGTGATCCACTGCGCCTCAACCTCCGGATCGACGCCGGGCAACGCTTGACGCCTGATGGTATCGATCGCACGGGCGCCATGAATGGTGGTCAGGAACGCCGCCACATCCAGCCCATGGCGCTCAGCCCAGATGCTCCACACCCGTTCGGCGGCGGCAATGGAGTTGAGCAGCGTCCCGTCCATATCGAACAGGAAAGCGCGGTAAGGACGGTTAAATACGGCTGAACCTCGGATGGACACGGCGTGGCTTCCTCGTGGGCTGAAACGAATAATCGGCCCGGTGCAATCTACGGATCACCTCATGACTTGTAAACGCGACGAGCACTTCGCGCCGCCAATCATTACAAACTTGTCATCCTCCTGTTGGCGGGCTGTTCGGGTCCTCTGGTTACCGTGACGCCACTGCCACAACTTGGCAGCCATCCCGTTACCAACAGAGAGACCGCTATGAAACTTTTTATCCTCGCACTGACCGCCTTACTTGCTACCGGCTCGGTGTTCGCGGCTGATAACGCCAACGTGATCCACGACAAGACCGGCTTTTTCGTTCACCTGGATGTGGCCAAAGTACTATCGAGCACCGACACCTATGGTCAGTGCGGCGTCGTCCCGGCAAGGCTCGACTACCTCGATCACCAGGGTCGCGAACACGTACTCGACTATCAGGTCCAGGCCACCGGCTGCGCCAGTGACAATTGATCGGGCTACACTGGCGCCACGTATTGAATCAGGGCATTTCCCATGAACATCCTCGTTGTCGAAGACGAACCCAAGGCCGGTAATTACCTGCTCAATGGCCTGCAGGAACAGGGTTACTCCGTAAGCCTCGCCCGTGATGGCGTGGACGGCCTGCACCAGGCGCTGGAGACCGCGTTCGACGTAATCGTGCTGGACGTGATGATGCCGAAAATGGACGGCTGGGAAGTGCTGCGCCGCCTGCGCAAGGAAATCGACACACCGGTTCTTTTCCTGACCGCCCGCGATGACATTGCCGACCGCATCAAAGGCCTGGAACTGGGCGCTGATGACTACCTGATCAAGCCGTTCTCCTTCGCCGAACTGGTAGCACGCCTGCGCACCCTGACCCGCCGAGGTCCGAGCCGGGAGGAAGAACAGCTACAAATCGCCGACCTGCACATCGACGTGCTCAAACGCCGTGTTACCCGTGCAGGCACGCGTATCACCCTGACCAACAAGGAATTCGCCCTGCTGCACCTGTTCGCCACCCATCAGGACCAGGTGCTGTCACGCTCGCTGATCGCCTCACGTGTATGGGACATGAATTTCGACAGTGATACCAACGTGGTGGACGTGGCCGTGCGGCGCCTGCGTCTGAAGATCGACGACCCGTTCCCGCTCAAGCTGATCCACAGCGTGCGCGGCATCGGCTACCGTTTCGACACCCAGCCATGAGCAATCGTCGCCATTATTCCCTGACCCTGCGTCTGGCGCTGATCTTCGCCCTGCTCGCTTTTGCCTTGTTGGCCAGCCTGGGCGTGGCGCTGTACCGTGAGCTGGAACGCGAGCTGATCCGCCGCGACGACGCGCAGCTGATTTCCCGCGTGGACCAACTGCGCAACCTGCTCAATGACAGCAACACCCTGGACCTGATCAAGACCAAGCCGGAATTGTTCCAGAACATGCTGGGCAATCGCGAGTCGGTGCTAAGCATTGCCGCGCCCGGCCAGGCACCGCTGCTGCTGGTAAACCCGGCCAATATCGACCTGCCGGCGATCAAGCCAGTGCCCAAGGGCCACGTGCTTGCGCTGAGCGATGTGCAACACCTGCCGGGGGTCAATGGCGTGCCCTTTTCCACCCTGGCCGCGTCCATCGACTCCGGCGACTTGGGCAGCCTGCAAGTCACCAGCGGGCGCCTGATGACCGAGCGCACCGCCATGCTCGCCAGCTACCGGTTGAGCGTATATATCCTGGCGAGTATCGCCGCCATCATCCTCGCATTGGTGGGCTACCTGCTGGTGCATCGGGGTCTGCAACCCCTGCGCCGCCTGGCCGAACACGCCCAGGGGATCGGCGTCGGCAATCTGGCCGAACGTCTCGACAGCCACGGGGCACCAAAAGAGCTGCTGCCGATGATCGATTCGTTCAACACCATGCTTGAACGCCTGGCCAAGGGCTTTGTACAACTGGGCCAGGTGTCCACCGACATGGCTCATGAACTGCGCACGCCGATCAACAACCTGCTGGGGGAAACCCAAGTTGCCCTGCAACAGCAGCGCAGCGTCGAGAGCTACCAGCAACTCCTGGCCTCCAATGTCGAGGAACTGGAGCGCCTGGCGCGAATGCTCGACAACATGCTGTTTCTGGCCCGCACAGACCCGGCCAGCGCCTTGCGCCAGCGCCAGGCATTGAGTGCGACGGATGAACTGGAACGCATCGCCGATTACTTCGAAGGCTTGGCGGGCGACAGGGATATCACCATTCGGGCCGAGGGTGACGGCGTGATCTGGGCCGAGCCGATGCTGCTGCGCCGCGCCCTGGCGAACCTGTGCGCCAATGCCATCAAATATGCGGCGCCGAGCTCCGAGCTGGTGATCCAGGCCGTTGCACAGGCCGACGGTATCCGTCTGCGGGTCAATAACCACGGCGAAACCATCCCGGCCGAGCACTTGTCGCGGCTGTTCGAACGGTTTTATCGGGTGGATGAATCACGGGAACGGTCGGCCCAATCCAACGGGCTGGGCCTGTCCATCGTCGCGACCATCATGCAGTTGCATAACGGCCGGTACAGCGTCAGCAGCCAGGACGGCGTGACGTGTTTCGAGCTGTTCTTTCCAGGGCCTGAAGCATGAAGGACGCAGGCTCAGTCCAACGCGCCATTGAGCACTTCGTAAATGATGCCCGTCGCGATGGTCACCAGTATCAGGTCGGTGCCTGCCTGCTGCCACTCATACCCATCGTAATGGGGCAAGCGCCCGGCTAAACGCCCGTCCAGCTTCTTGGCAATACCCGGCGGCAGCGGTTTGCCGCGCGCCAGGTTCTTGCGGATACCCGGCGGCAGTGCAGGTCCTGGGCTCCAGTAATCGCGATAGCCGCCCAGCACACTCAGTACGCCGCCACGGTCGACAGCAGGCCCGTGATTGCCCGCGCCACCTTTGCCTTTGGGCTTTTCATGCCCCTGCCCACCTTGGCTGTTGCCTTTGTTATTACCTTGCCCCTTGCCGTTACCGGGATCTGCCAGGGCCATACCGCTGCCGGCAAACAGCACAAGCGACAACGCAACAGACGCAAACTTCAACGACCTGATCATGACGATTTTCCAAGGCAGGAACGTAGGTGGACTGTAGTTGAAGTTCCCGCGCCACGCGCTGAATCAACTCACCTGGCCGCCCACCTCCACCGCATCCACTGAGGTGTTCCACGCCACAGACACCGCCACGCGCAGCCCATCTACCAGGCGCGATAGCGGCATCAGTGACTCACCTGGCACATGGATAAAACCACTGCGCACAGCCGAACCCACCAGCTCATGCTGTAAACGATAAAACACCTGATTGCACACAAAGGTACCCGCCGTCTGCGACACAGACGCTGCAATCCCCGCCTCACGCACCGCCTTGACCATGGCCTTGATCGGCAGCGTCGAAAAGTAGGCCGCCGGACCGCCGTTCACGATGGGCGTATCCACGGGCTGCTCACCCAAATTATCGGGGATGCGCGCATCGTTGATATTGATCGCCACCCGCTCCATGGAAATCTCGCTACGCCCCGGCGCCAGGCCGGTGGCGATGACCATGGCTGGGCGCAATTCGTCAATCAATTGCAGCATGCGCTCGCCCGCCGTGGCGAACGCACACGGCAGTTCGCGGGCCACGACCCTCACATCCTGGTCAATCTTGAACCCGTCCAACTGGCGCGCGGCTTCCCAGGACGGGTTCACCGGTTCTTGATCAAAAGGCTCGAACCCCATCAGCAGTACGGTTTTCATCCTGGCCTCACATCAATAGATAAAGCAGCACGATATTCACCACCAGCATCATCAACGCCGTTGGCAACTGGGCCTTGATCACCGCGTTTTTGTCCGGCAACTCCAGCAACGCGGCCGGCACGATATTGAAGTTGGCGGCCATCGGTGTCATCAGCGTTCCGCAGTAGCCGGAGAACATGCCGATGGCCGCCATCACCGCAGGGTTCCCGCCGTAGATGCCCACCAGCACCGGCACGCCGACACCGCCGGTCATCACCGGGAACGCGGCAAAACCATTGCCCATGATCACTGTGAACAGTGCCATGCCCAACACATAGACCATCACCGCCACCAACTTGAAATCCAGGTTGATATAAGTGGTGGTGACGTGGGCAACGGCCGTCCCCACACCGGCGTCATTGAACAGCAGGCCGAGCATCGCCAGCATTTGCGGGAGCACCATGGCCCAGCCCAAGGCCTCGGTGAGGCGGCGCGATTCACGCAACGCTTGCACCGGCGTATCACGGGTCAGCCAGCAGGCCAGGCCGAGGGCGATCAGGCAGCCAATGCCGAGGGACACGAAGGTGGTGTTTTTCGGGTCCAGCAGCGCAACGCCACCGATCTCAGTGTGCTTGAGCAGCACCGAACCGATCACCGTGGTCAGCGGGATCGCCAGCGCCGGAATGAACAACTTATGCCCCAGGCGGCCGGCGCTGGCACGGGACGCCTTGTCGTGCAACTCGACATGGCTGCCACGGCCAACGCCGCCCAGGCCTGCGATCAACGCCATCACCACCACGCCTGCGCCGACCACCACCGATGGCAGGCGCTCGCCCACCAGGAATGGGATGGCGAAGAGCAACCAGAACAGCGCGCTGGACAGGCGCTTGGGGTGCGTGCGGTCCAACAGGATCATGCTAGCAGTGATCAGCAGCAGCACGCCGGCGAGCCAGTACAGGTATTGAATGGAAATAATCATTGGGCGGCCTCCACAGTGGTGGACGCAGGCGTCATCTCGCGGGTCAGCCGGCGGTCAAACCGATGCAGGCGGATCGCATGGATGATGAAGGCGCAGATCGCCGTGGGAATGCCCCACACTGCAATGTGCAGCGGCTCGACATCGATTCCCGAGCCCAACAGGAAGGTGTGCATCAGCGCGATCGCACCAAAGGCTACAAAGATGTCTTCACCAAAAAACAGGCCGACGTTGTCGGTCGCCGCGCACATGGCCAACACCTTGTGGCGCAGCTTGTCCGGCAGTTTGCCGTAGCGTTTTTCCGCCGCGCCTTCGGCCATGGGGGCCAGCAACGGGCGCACCATCTGCGGGTGTCCACCCAAGCTGGTCAAGCCCATGGCAGCCGTGGATTCGCGCACAAACAGGTAAATGATCAGCAGGCGGCCGACCGTGGCACGCTCGAATCGCGCAATCCAGTTCTGCGCGTGCAGGCGCAACCCATGGCGCTCCAGCAAGCCGATGACCGCCAGGGGCAACAAGAGGATCAATTGCAGGGCACGGGTCTGAAGGAAGCCATCGCCCATGGTGGCGAGGATTTTTTCCAGCGGGAAATGGGCGGCAAGCCCGGTGGTGATAGCGGCGGCGGTGACCACCAACAACGGATTGAAGCGCAAAACAAAGCCAACCACGATCACAAGTACGCCGATCAACGGCCATAGGTTCACAACAGTTTGCATGGCGATGAAGTCCTTAAGTGCGCGCTGCGGCGCCATTACAGCAGGATGTGAACAAGGGGTTCACAGCAAGAAGTGGCGTGCAGTCGGCTCGGTTTTTTATTGTTGACCCGTAAGGGCGAGCGTCAGTGGCGGCAACTTTGCTGCCTGGAAGCGCGAGGTGTCCAACAAGAAAAATTGTTGCTGCGCACCAATAAATTTTGTTGGTGAATGACGCCGGTGCAGGTAACAAGAAGTAGACAGGTCGCCGCAGGTTCGCGTACTTACGACATGTGCTCTTCAGCGCGGGAAGGGATTACCCCGGCCCTTACCAAAAAACAGGTGCAGGCGATTGCCAAGCAGATGATCAGTGATATCAAGAACGCCAAGGCAAGTGAGACGCCCCTGGGATGAGCGAGTTTCTGGAGTTCATCGGGCGTCTGATCGACCTGCTGCTCAAGCTATTAGAGCTCAGCAACGATTACACACCACCACGGCGCAAACGCGTTTTCTCACTCGGGTTCGTGATGTTTTTGCTGTGCGTGGCCGTAGTTGAACTGATTCTGCTCAACGTCTGGTTTGCAGGTGGCGGCTAAGACAGCCGCGGTGACTGCCTGATCTCGCTGGTAGCCGTCACCACCCGATCCAGGTTGCTTTGGGAAGAGGTCCTTTTAGCACTGACAAATCGCAGGTAACAAAAAAGGGCTCACCTTTCGGTGAGCCCTTCTAGACCGCCCAGCAGAACGGATTTTGTTTGGTAGGCGCGATTGGACTCGAACCAACGACCCCCACCATGTCAAGGTGGTGCTCTAACCAACTGAGCTACGTGCCTGCTGTGAGGCGGCATTCTACGGAATTCAGAAGGTGTGTCAACATCTTTTTTGCAGCTAACCCTATGAATATGCGAATTTTTTATTTGCAGCCCGCGCGTAGCTCTTTTCCTGCTGGCTGGCAGGCAATTTTCAACTGAGGTAGGATCGGCACACTCGTAAAAAATATAAAACAGAGGTTCCAGGATGGCGAACACCCCCTACCCCCAGTCGTATTACGCGGCGTCAGCGAATGCCGTTCCGCCTCGCCCGATGCTGCAAGGCGATGTCGAAACCGATGTCTGCGTGATCGGCGCCGGCTATACCGGCCTATCCAGCGCGCTGTTCCTGCTGGAGAACGGCTTTCGCGTGACTGTCCTGGAAGCCGCCAAAGTGGGTTTTGGCGCCTCGGGCCGCAATGGCGGGCAGATCGTCAACAGCTACAGCCGCGATATCGATGTGATCGAGCGCAGCGTCGGGTCTCAGCAGGCGCAGCTCTTGGGGCAGATGGCGTTTGAAGGCGGCAGGATCATTCGTGAGCGGGTCGCCAAGTATCAGATCCAGTGCGACCTGAAGGACGGTGGCGTGTTCGCCGCGCTAAACAGCAAGCACATGGGCCACCTGGAGTCGCAGAAGCGCCTGTGGGAGCGCTACGGCCACACGCAACTGCAATTGCTGGACGAACGCCGCATCCGCGAGGTGGTGGCCTGTGACAACTATGTCGGCGGCCTGCTGGACATGAGCGGTGGGCATATCCATCCGCTGAACCTGGCGCTGGGTGAGGCGGCTGCGGTGGAATCCCTGGGCGGCACCATCTACGAACAATCGGCGGCGGTGCGTATCGAACGCGGCGCCAACCCGGTAGTACATACCGCCGAGGGCAAGGTCAGAGCCAAGTTCATCATCGTGGCGGGCAATGCCTACCTGGGCAATCTGGTGCCGGAACTGGCCGCCAAGTCCATGCCTTGCGGCACACAAGTGATCACTACCGCACCGCTGGGGGATGAACTGGCCAAGACCCTACTGCCGCAGAATTACTGCGTGGAAGACTGCAACTACCTGCTCGACTACTACCGCCTGACCGGCGACAAACGCCTGATCTTCGGCGGCGGCGTGGTGTATGGCGCGCGCGACCCAGCGAATATCGAGGCGATCATCCGACCAAAAATGCTCAAGGCCTTCCCGCAGCTCAAGGATGTGAAGATTGATTACGCCTGGACCGGCAATTTCCTGCTGACCCTGTCGCGCCTGCCGCAGGTAGGGCGCCTGGGCGACAATATCTACTATTCACAGGGCTGCAGTGGCCACGGCGTGACGTACACGCACCTGGCGGGCAAAGTGTTGGCGGAGGCACTCAGAGGCCAGGCAGAGCGTTTTGATGCGTTCGCCGACCTGCCGCACTATCCTTTCCCGGGCGGCCAACTGTTGCGCACACCTTTTGCAGCATTGGGCGCCTGGTACTACGGCTTGCGCGATAAGCTGGGGTTCTGACGCCATTGCGGGAGCCGGTTCGCCGGCTCCCGCAACCGGACATCAAATCGCAGACACAAAAAACCCCGGTCTTTCGACCAGGGTCTTTGCTATCGGGTCAAAGAAGCTTGACGCTTGCTTTGTGCTCCAAGGCGTTCAGTGGGCCTTGAGGCAGATATGGCGCAGCGGACGGGACTCGAACCCGCGACCCCCGGCGTGACAGGCCGGTATTCTAACCGACTGAACTACCGCTGCGTATCGCTTGACCAGTTGAGCGAAAACCGCCAACCGTCTTTAAACATCTGATCGATCAACCTTGGCTGTTCGATCTCAGGCCCGATACATCGAACCTGGAAAATATGGCGCAGCGGACGGGACTCGAACCCGCGACCCCCGGCGTGACAGGCCGGTATTCTAACCGACTGAACTACCGCTGCGCGTCGGTGCAACCTATAAAGTTGCGTCTTGCCCTGGGGCAAAACTCTCAAGAAGTGGTGGGTGATGACGGGATCGAACCGCCGACCCTCTGCTTGTAAGGCAGATGCTCTCCCAGCTGAGCTAATCACCCTTTGCTTCGTTGAGGCCGCGAAATTTACGCAGGTAACGGACCTAAGTCAATAGCCCGCTTGAAGTTTTTCTAAAAAAGACAAAATTGCTTCAAGACGCCTGCACGCCCTACTCGCTGTAAATCATCTTCTTGCTCATGCCACCGTCCACCACAAACTCCTGCCCGGTCACAAAGCCCGCCTGACGCGACAGCAGCCACGCCACCATCGCCGCCACGTCCTCGACCGTACCCACCCTGCCCGCCGGATGCTGGGCATGATCGGCATCGGTCAGTGGCTCGGCGCGGCGCGCGGCCGGATCACGTGCATCGATCCAACCCGGGCTGACCGCATTGACCCGTACTTCAGGTCCGAGGCTGATGGCCAACGCGTGCGTCAGCGCCAACAAGCCGCCCTTACTCGCCGCGTAGGCCTCGGTATCCGGCTCGGATTGACCGGCGCGGGTCGACGCCAGGTTGACGATCGCACCACCATGGGCCCGCAGGTACGGCGCGCAGTGCTTGGCCAGCAACATCGGCCCACTGAGGTTCACCGCCAGCACACGATTCCAGTAAGCCAGATCGAGGCTTTCCAGGGTGCTGTTACGCGGGTCGGCCACCGCCGCATTACATACCAGCGCATCCAGACGCCCGAATTGCCCAAGCACTTCGGCGACGCCTGCGGCAACTTGTTTTTCGTCGGCCACGTCCATGGTGATAAACCAGGCGTTCTCACCCAGCACCTTGGACACCTGGGATCCGCGCTGGCGATCCAGATCAGCCAACACCACTTGCCAGCCTTCACTGACCAGCCACGCGGCAACGCCCAGACCAATGCCCCGCGCAGCGCCCGTCACCAGCGCGACGCGCCCGTTACTGGCCGTTGCGGCCTCCAGTGACCATTCAATCACAAGGCCGCCAACCCGCGAGCCAGGTCCGCCTGCAAGTCAGTCACGTCTTCCAGACCCACAGCGACGCGGATCAGACTGTCACGGATACCGGCCGCTTCACGCTCCTGCGGCGCCAGGCGCCCATGGGACGTGGTACCTGGGTGGGTAATGGTGGTTTTACTGTCGCCCAGGTTGGCAGTGATCGAGATCAGGCGCGTCGCATCGATAAAGCGCCAGGCGCCCTCCTTGCCACCCTTGACCTCAAAGCTCACCACCGCACCGAAGCCGCGCTGCTGACGCTGGGCCAGTTCGTGCTGCGGATGGCTCTTGAGGCCGGCGTAGTGGACTTTTTCGATACCGTCCTGCTGCTCCAGCCACTCGGCCAGGGCCTGGGCGTTGGCGCAATGGACTTTCATACGCAGGCTGAGGGTTTCCAGGCCTTTGAGGAAGATCCAAGCGTTGAACGGGCTCAAGGTCGGGCCGGCGGTGCGCAGGAAGCCCACCACTTCCTTCATCTGCTCGGCGCGACCGGCAACCACGCCCCCCATGCAACGGCCCTGGCCGTCGATGAACTTGGTCGCCGAGTGCACAACGACGTCCGCACCCAGCTTCAGCGGCTGTTGCAGGGCAGGCGTGCAGAAGCAGTTATCGACCACCAGCATCGCGCCCTTCGCGTGGGCAACTTCCGACAACGCGGCGATGTCCACCAACTCGGCCAGCGGGTTGGACGGCGACTCGACGAACAGCAATTTGGTATTGGCTTTGATCGCCGCGTCCCAGCCGGACAGGTCCGCCAGGGGCACGTAGTCCACTTCGATACCGAAGCGCTTGAAGTACTTCTCGAACAGGCTGATGGTCGAGCCGAACACGCTGCGCGACACTAACACGTGGTCGCCGGCACTGCACAGGCTCATTACCACAGCCATGATCGCCGCCATGCCGGTGGCCGTTGCCACCGCCTGCTCAGCGCCTTCCAGGGCCGCGATACGCTCTTCGAACGCACGCACGGTCGGGTTGGTGTAGCGCGAATACACGTTGCCCGGCACTTCGCCAGCAAACCGTGCAGCCGCATCAGCCGCGGTACGGAACACGTAGCTGGAGGTGAAGAACATCGGATCGCCGTGCTCACCTTCCGGGGTGCGGTGCTGGCCGGCGCGCACAGCCAGGGTATCGAAAGCCACGCCATCGAGGTCGCTGTCCAACCGACCGGCATCCCATTCCTGACTCATGCTGCCACTCCTTACTCGAATTCTTTATTTAAGATACAAAACCGGCCCCTCAGGGCCGGTGGTTACTCAGTTGTTATACAGATCGATGATCGCACTGACCGCCTGGGTCTTGATCTTCGACGAGTCGTTACGTGCCTGCTCGATTTTGTTCAGGTAGGCCTCGTCGACGTCTCCGGTCACGTACTTGCCGTCGAACACGGCACAGTCGAACTGCTCGATCTTGATCTTGCCACCGCCCACCGCTTCGATCAGGTCCGACAGGTCCTGGTAGATCAGCCAGTCGGCGCCGATCAGGTCAGCCACATCCTGGGTGGTGCGGTTGTGGGCGATCAGTTCGTGGGCGCTCGGCATGTCGATACCGTACACGTTCGGGTAACGCACGGCGGGAGCTGCGGAACAGAAGTAAACGTTCTTCGCACCCGCTTCACGGGCCATCTGGATGATCTGCTTGCACGTAGTGCCGCGCACGATGGAGTCATCCACCAGCATCACGTTCTTGCCGCGGAACTCCAGCTCAATGGCGTTGAGCTTCTGACGCACTGATTTCTTGCGTGCAGCCTGGCCAGGCATGATGAAGGTACGGCCGATGTAGCGGTTCTTCACGAAGCCTTCGCGGAACTTGACGCCCAGATGGTTCGCCAATTCCAGCGCAGCGGTGCGGCTGGTGTCCGGGATCGGGATCACCACGTCGATATCATGCTCAGGGCGCTCGCGCAGGATCTTGTCGGCGAGCTTTTCGCCCATCCGCAGGCGCGCCTTGTACACCGAAACACCGTCGATGATCGAATCCGGACGCGCCAGGTAGACGTGTTCGAAGATGCAAGGGGTGAGTTTCGGCGCTACAGCGCACTGACGGGTGTGCAGCTTGCCATCTTCGGTGATGTACACCGCTTCGCCCGGCGCGAGGTCACGGATCAGGGTGAAGCCCAGCACGTCCAGGGACACGCTTTCGGAAGCGATCATGTACTCGACGCCTTCGTCGGTGTGACGCTGACCAAACACGATCGGACGAATGCCATGCGGATCGCGGAAACCGACGATACCGTAACCGGTGATCATCGCCACCACGGCATAACCACCGACACAACGGTTGTGCACGTCGATCACGGCGGCAAACACGTCTTCTTCGGTCGGCTGCAGCTTGCCGCGCTGGGCCAGTTCGTGTGCGAACACGTTAAGCAGCACTTCCGAGTCGGAACTGGTGTTGACGTGGCGCAGGTCAGATTCGTAGATCTCCTTGGCCAGTTGTTCAACGTTGGTCAGGTTACCGTTATGCGCCAGGGTGATGCCGTAAGGCGAGTTGACGTAAAACGGTTGAGCTTCGGCCGACGTCGAGCTGCCAGCGGTCGGATAACGCACATGGCCAATACCCATGTGCCCGACCAGGCGCTGCATGTGACGCTGATGGAACACGTCACGTACCAGACCATTATCCTTGCGCAGGAATAACCGGCCGTCGTGGCTGGTCACAATACCGGCAGCGTCCTGGCCGCGGTGCTGGAGGACGGTTAGCGCGTCATACAGCGCCTGATTGACGTTCGACTTACCGACGATACCGACGATGCCACACATGCGACGCAACCCCTACTTAATGAATCTTGACTGAACACTCTTACTGAGGCGTTTTGGCCGGCAAGAGGTGTTCCTTGAACGGAAGATCAGCGGGTACGCTGATTCCGCTGGCCAGCCACTGACTGCTCCACCCCAATATGAGGTTCTTGGACCAGTCTGCAACCAATAGAAACTTTGGCACGAGTACCGACTCCTGCCACCACGCATCCTGCTGTACCGGCCCCAGGCTCAACAGCCCGACTGCCACGACCACCAGCAACGCGCCACGCGCGGCACCAAAAGCCATGCCCAGAAATCGATCGGTCCCGGAGAGGCCGGTGACACGTATCAACTCGCCAATAAGATAATTGACCATTGCCCCCACCAGCAGCGTGGCGATGAACATGATGGCGCAGCCCGCGATGACGCGGGCCGAAGGTGTTTCGATGTATCCGGCCAGATAGACCGACAATGAACCGCCGAACATCCAGGCTACGACTCCTGCGATGATCCAAGTCAGCAACGACAGTGCTTCTTTTACGAAGCCGCGGCTTAGACTGATCAAAGCGGAGATGGCGACGATTGCAACGATCGCCCAGTCAACCCAGGTAAATGGCACGTTAGAGCCTACGGACGGATAAGGCGGCGCATTTTAGCAGAGCGTCGGGCTGTCGGTAAGCGGTGTTTGCGGCTGCTTTGCAAATCAATAGTTTGGGACGAGCGAATCCGATCTCAACCCCACCACAAAACCAAAATGGGAGGGGCTCGCCTCCGATAGCGGCGGATCAGTCATTCATCCGTCGACTGTCACACCACCACCGAGGGCGAGCGCCCTCCCACACGCGCACCGAGTGATCGGCTTGAATCAGCCGCGCTCGGGCTGGAAGCGGGTCACGAACCCCTTAAGATTCTGCTGACGATCCAGCAGGTCGCGCAGGCGATCCGCCTCGGCGCGCTCGATCAGCGGCCCAATAAATACCCGGTTCTTGCCATCGGCACTGCGGATATAAGCGTTGTAGCCCTGGGCGCGCAGCTTCTTCTGCAAAGCGTCGGCGCCTTCGCGATTGCCCAGGCTGGCGACCTGGATCGACCAACTGATCGGTAAACCATTCGGGTCGATCCGGCTCTGCCCCACATCCGGCTTGCCCGGCGCAGCAGGCTGCGGTGCAACCGGCTTGGGCGCAGGTGTCGGCACAACGGGCTTGGCAGCCACGGCAGGTGCAGGCTTGACCACCGGCACGCTTGGTTGCACCGGCATCGACGGCGCCTGTTGCGCAGCCACTTCCTCATCGGTCGGCACCGGCTCTTCCTCGGGCAGGGCCTGGGGCTCAGGCACCACCACCGGCTCGACCTGCACCTGCGGCACCGCCGGGGCCTGCGGCGCTGCCGGAGCCTCGACGACAACCTGGCGCTGCTCATCCTGACGGGAAAACAACATCGGCAGGAAAATCACCGCCAACGCCACCAGGACCAGAGCCCCAACCATTCGCTGCTTGTATGCGCTATCCAGTAATGCCATGTGCAGCTTCCTCCGTGGAGCGCCGGGCCAACCACTCGAGCGCCTCGGCAACACAATAAAATGATCCGAACAACAGAATCTCGTCCTCGGCCGTGGCTACTGCGCACTGCGCTTCAAGAGCCGCCGTGACGCTTGCATACGACGCCACCATTGCACCAAGGTTCTGCAACGCCACCTGCAACTCAGCCGCCGGACGACTGCGCGACGTATCCAGCGGCGCGACCGCCCAAGCCTGAACGCAGCCCAACAATGGCGCAACCACACCGTCCAAGTCCTTGTCCGCCAACAAACCGAACACCGCCAGGCGACGCCCGACCGGGGGCGTATGCGCCAAACGCCGCGCCAGGTAGTTGGCTGCATGGGGGTTATGCCCCACGTCGAGCAACAGGTTCAGACGCTTGCCTTGCCACTCGAACGCCCGACGATCCAGGCGTCCGACCACCCGGGTCGCCAGCAAGGTCGCGACAATCTGCTCGGCGTTCCACGGCAGGCCCAGCAACAGATAGGCTTGCAGCGCGAGCGCGGCGTTTTCCATCGGCAGGTTGAGCAAGGGCAAATCGCGCAGCTCGACGAGCTGGCCGTGCGCATCGCGCCCACGCCATTGCCAGTGCTGCTCGCCGATCTCAAGGTCGAATTCGCGCCCGCGCAAAAAGAACGGGCAGTCCAACTCACGCACCTTGTCCAGCAACGGCGGTGGCGGGTCCAGGTCGCCGCACAGCGCCGGCTTGCCCTGACGGAAGATCCCGGCCTTTTCGTAGGCAACAGATTCGCGGGTATCGCCCAGATAATCAGCATGGTCCACGCCGATGCTGGTGACCAGCGCCAGGTCCGCATCCACCACATTCACCGTATCCAGACGCCCACCCAGGCCCACTTCCAGCACGACCACATCCAGTTGCGCACGCTCGAACAGCCAGAACGCCGCCAGAGTGCCCATTTCGAAGTAAGTCAGGGAAGTGTCGCCGCGGCCGGCATCCAGTGCGGCAAAGGCTTCGCAGAGTTGCTCGTCAGTGGCTTCGACGCCATTGAGCTGCACCCGCTCGTTGTAGCGCAGCAGGTGCGGCGAGCTGTACACGCCCACTTTCAGCCCTTGGGCTTGCAGCAGCGCAGCGACAAAAGCGCAGGTAGAGCCTTTGCCGTTGGTGCCGGTCACCGTGATCACACGCGGTGCCGGCTGGCCCAACCCGAGGCGGGCCGCTACCTGTTGCGAGCGCTCCAGGCCCATGTCGATGGCGGACGGATGCAACTGCTCAAGGTAGGCGAGCCACTCGCCCAGGGTACGTTGGGTCATAGGTTCGCAGGCACCGGCGGCACGACGATTGGCTCGACTTTAGGCGCGACGTACACCGGCGTCGGCAGGCCCATCATTTGCGCCAGCAGGCTACCCAGACGTGGACGCAGCTCGCTACGCGGGATAATCAGGTCGATCGCACCGTGCTCCAGCAGGAACTCGCTGCGCTGGAAGCCTTCGGGCAGCTTTTCGCGAACGGTCTGCTCGATCACGCGCGGACCGGCAAAGCCGATCAGGGCCTTCGGTTCGCCGACGATCACGTCGCCCAGCATCGCCAGGCTTGCAGAAACGCCGCCGTAGACAGGGTCGGTCAAGACAGAGATAAACGGAATGCCTTCTTCGCGCAGACGCGCCAGTACCGCAGAGGTCTTGGCCATTTGCATCAGGGAGATCAAGGCTTCCTGCATGCGCGCACCGCCGGAAGCGGCGAAGCAGATCATCGGGCAACGGTTTTCCAGGGCGTAGTTGGCGGCGCGAACAAAGCGCTCACCGACGATGGCGCCCATGGAGCCGCCCATAAAGGAGAACTCGAACGCCGACACAACAACAGGCATGCCCAGCAGCTTGCCGCTGACGGAGATCAACGCGTCCTTCTCACCGGTCTGCTTTTGCGCAGCGGTCAGACGGTCCTTGTACTTCTTGCCGTCGCGGAACTTGAGACGGTCAACCGGCTCCAGGTCAGCGCCCAGCTCTTGACGGCCATCGGCATCGAGGAAGATATCGATGCGCGCACGGGCGCCGATACGCATGTGGTGGTTGCACTTAGGGCAAACGTCCAGGGTCTTTTCCAGCTCCGGGCGGTACAGCACCGCGTCGCAGGAAGGGCACTTGTGCCACAGACCTTCAGGAACCGAGCTTTTTTTCACCTCGGAACGCATGATCGAAGGGATCAGTTTGTCTACTAACCAGTTGCTCATGCTTTCTTTCTCCAGTACCGGTGGCTTGAACACAGCCCCGCGTATGCCCTTGAGCTAAATTCATATGTGGCGATGACACAGAGTAGACGGGGTCAGACGTTCGACCTGCCATTTCCAGCCTGTATCCTCAGCCTTCCAGACAACCTGCCAGCGCAGGGTTGCCACTTCTGTTTCCAGGCCACCCACAGGCGGCGCCGGGCTGTTTTACACAGTGGTAGTTATGGACGGCGGCAGACTGCCAGCCGTCACATCCCCGCACCGCTGTTGCGCACTGCATGCATGAACGCGTGAATCTTGCCGTGATCCTTGATGCCTTTGCCCTGCTCCACTCCACCGCTGACATCCACCGCATACGGGCGAACCTGCTCGATGGCCGCCGCGACATTCGCGGGGGTGAGCCCACCAGCCAGGATGATCGGTTTGCTAAGCCCCTCGGGAATCAGCGACCAATCGAATGCCTCACCCGTGCCCCCCGGCACACCTTCGACATAAGTATCGAGCAGAATCCCGCGCGCGCCGCCATAAGCGGCACAGGCGGCGGCGATATCATCCCCGGCCTTGACGCGAAGCGCCTTGATGTACGGGCGCTGATAGCTTTCGCATTCGTCGGGACTTTCATCGCCATGAAACTGCAGCAGGTCCAGCGCTACAGCATCCAGGGTTTCGTTGAGCTCGCAACGGCTGGCGTTGACGAACAAGCCCACGGTGGTCACAAAGGGCGGCAGCGCGGCGATGATCGCCCGCGCCTGCAACACATTCACCGCCCGCGGACTCTTGGCATAAAACACCAGGCCGATCGCATCCGCACCCGCCTCGACTGCCGCCAGCGCGTCTTCTATGCGGGTAATCCCGCAAATCTTGCTGCGAACGGCTGACATGTGGTGAAAACCTCAGGAGTATGCCGAGAAAGTCCCGGATGGTAACAAAAGCTTTTAAGGGCGTCAGCCGCCAAGTTCGCTGAAGCCGGTGAGGAAGTGCGGCCCGATAAAGCGTTCCGGCAATTCGAACTCGTCACGGTACTCCACGTCCACCAGATACAGGCCAAACGGGTGAGCCGTCACCCCACCGGTACGACGAATGCGACTCTCCAGCACTTCTTTGGCCCACTCCACGGGACGCTCGCCGGTACCGATGGTCATCAACACGCCGGCGATGTTACGCACCATGTGATGCAGGAACGCGCCGGCGCGGATGTCCAGCACAATCATCTTGCCGTGGCGGGTCACCCGCAGGTGATGGACCTCCTTGATCGGCGACTTGGCCTGGCACTGGCCGGCACGGAACGCACTGAAGTCATGCACGCCCACCAGATGCTGCGCAGCCTCGGCCATGCGCTCTGCATCCAAGGGGCGGTGGTTCCAGGTGATTTCTTCGTTAAGGTGCGCCGGACGGATCTGGTCGTTATAGATCACATAGCGGTAACGCCGGGCAATCGCCTTGAAGCGCGCATGGAAATGCGCAGGCATCACCTTGGCCCAAGTGACGCTGACGTCATGGGGCAAATTGATATTGGCGCCCATGACCCACGCCTTCATCGTGCGTTCGGCCTGGGTATCAAAATGCACCACTTGGCCACACGCATGAACCCCGGCGTCGGTGCGCCCGGCGCACATCAGCGAGACCGGTGAATCGGCAACCTTGGACAGGGCCTTCTCCAGGGTTTCCTGCACCGTCAGCACGCCCGACGCCTGGCGCTGCCAGCCGCGATAGCGCGAGCCTTTGTATTCCACGCCCAGGGCGATGCGGTAAAAGCCTGCGGCCGCCATTTCGGCGGCCGCGTTATCTATATTTGCCAAGAACTGAGAGCCTGATGAGTTGCGCAAAGGCGGCCATTATAGAGCGACACGCCGCAGACGCCATGGGTGGGTGTGTATAAGGCAAAACGGCGACCCGAAGGCCGCCGCAGCGTCAGTTACCGGGTTTTATGCCAACCGGCTGAGCATTTCCTTGGCCTCGCCGCGCTGGGACTCATCCCCTTCGGTCAGCACTTCGGCGAGGATATCTTTCGCGCCATCGGCATCACCCATGTCGATGTAGGCCTGGGCCAGGTCCAGCTTGGTGGAGACCTCGTTGGTGCCGGAGAGGAAATCGAACTCTGGTTCATCATCACCCAGCGCCGCGTCTTCAGCGGTAAAGGTCGGCTCGATCGGCGGGTGTTCCAGGCTCTGGGACAAGCGATCCAGCTCAGCGTTGACGTCATCGAGTTCCGACGCAAAGGCGTCGGGCGTAGCCGCTGCATCCGGCTCGTCCGCCAGGGACAGGTCAAAATCTTCCGGCAGGTCGAAATCGTCCAGTGCCGCAGGCGTAAGGGTCGGCGGCTCGACTGCCGGGACGTCCTTCATCTCCTCTTCCAGGCCCGAAAGGAAGTCGTCATCCGATTGCGCCGATGCCGGTGCGTCCAACTGCAGGTCCAGGTCGAAGTCGGACAAATCATCCGGGCTCGCCTTGGCTTCGGTTTGCTGCGCCAGCACCGATTCAAAACTCAGCTCGTCGTCCAGATTGGCCGGTGACGCGGCTTCCAGCTCATCCAGGCTCAGATCAAAATCCGTATCGAGCGCGTCCGGCTCAGGTGCAGGGGCAACCGGCTTGTCTTCCAGCAGTTCCTTGACGTACTGAGCGTCGAGGGCGGCGGCGGCCACCGCGGCACTAACACCCGCCGCCACGACCGCCATGGCCGGGAAGCGCGACTTGAGTTGCTCGACCTGGGCGTGGTTTTCACCATTGGCCACCAGTTGGCGCTCCTGAGTCACGAAGCCGTCCTTGTCGCTTTGCAGGCCGTAGACTTCCATCAGTTTCAAGCGCAGGTCGCTGCGCTTGGGCTCGTGCTTGATTGCCTGCTCCAGCACATCGGCGGCCTGGTTAAGGTGACCGCGATCAATATGGGATTGTGCCTGGGCCAGCGCGTCATTGGCGTTTTGCGGGGCCACGGCCACCGCCAACGGGGCGAGCACGGAGGCAACGGTAGGCGCCGCGACGGCAGGCTCAACGACGGGTGTCGGAGCCGGAGCCGGCGCGGCCGCCAGCTTTACGCTGGGAGGCGAGACCTCCAGACCCTCAAAGCTGTCCGGTGGCAGGTCCTGTTGGATGTCCGAGCTGAACAGCGGCTCTTCGGCCAGGGCCCGCGCCATGCGCAAGTGCTTTTCCTCTTCGCGGCGCGCATTGCGATGACGCGCCCACAGCAGCAGAAGCAACAACACCAGCAGACCCGCTGCGCCGCCGATGACACCGAGGACGACAGGGTTGGTCAGCAGCTCGTCGAACTTGCCTTGTGTGGTGTCTGCAGCGGCGACCGGCGTTACCGGCTCCGCTGCCGGCGCAGCAGGCGTCGGCGTGGCGACCGGCGCAGCGGGTGTCGCTGGGGCGGCCGCCGGGTCACTTGCCAATTGGGCGGGCATCGCCGTCGTGGCTTGCGCCGCCGGGTCAGCTTTTT
This sequence comes from Pseudomonas sp. FP2309, assembly GCF_030687575.1. Classification (NCBI taxonomy): domain Bacteria; kingdom Pseudomonadati; phylum Pseudomonadota; class Gammaproteobacteria; order Pseudomonadales; family Pseudomonadaceae; genus Pseudomonas; species Pseudomonas sp. FP2309. Next base: position 3,678,425 of record NZ_CP117439.1, read on the forward strand.
CCGCCTGCAGGCGGGCCAGTTGATCGTTCTTCAGTTGAATCAGCTTTTGCAGCTTGTCCAACTGGCTCTGCAAATCGGCTGCGCGGCTTTTCAGCTCTTCATTGTCGCGGCGAGTGGTGTCCAGTTGTTCCTGGGTCATCGCCAGCTTGTCGCTCAAGACCTGGCTGTCACCGGCCTTGCCTTTGCCGCCCTTCCTGGCCGCTTCGGCCGAGACCAGGCTCAGGTTGTCCTGGGCATTGGTGGTCGATGGGGCGTTGCCCGCTTGAGCGCGCTTGGTCGCATCCAGTTGCTGCTTGCCGGCTGCCGGGTTATTGGCCGCGCGGCGGCCCTGACGCCAAGCCTCGTTCTGCGCACGAACCTCAGCAATCGCACGGGGTTGCGGCAACGCGGTACTTTGCACGGTGTCGGGCAGGCGCAGCACCTGGCCGGTTTTGAGGCGGTTGATATTGCCATCGATAAAGGCGCCCGGGTTGAGTGCCTGGATGGCCAGCATGGTCTGCTGGACCGAGCCACCATTGCGGTACTTCTCGGCAATTTCCCACAAGGTGTCGCGAGAAGAGGTGGTGTGCTGGGCCGGTTTGCTCACGGCAGGCGTGGCGCTGGCGGGCGCACTCAAGCGTGGAGCCGGCGCGGTGGCGCCTGGAGCGGACGGGTCGAACTTGGCAGGATCCAGCAATACGCTGTAATCGCGCATCAGGCGGCCGTTGGGCCACTGCACCTGCAGCAGGAAACGGACGTAGGAATCGGGCAGCGGCTTGCTGGAGGTGACCCGCACCACGCTGCGGCCGCTGGGGTTGATCACCGGGGTAAACGTCAGGTCGTTGAGAAACGCCTGGCGATCCACGCCGGCATCCACAAATGCCTGGGATGAAGCCAGGCTCGGGGTGATCTCGGACGCCGTGAGGCCGCCGACATCGAGCAATTCGATTTCCACCGACAAGGGCTGGTTCAACTTCGACTTGAGGGTCATTTCCCCCAGCTGCAGCGCCTGCGCCATACCGGAGGACAGCGCCGAGGCGGCCGCTATTGCTAACACCAGTTTGCGAACTTGAACCATAGCCTCATCCTTTGTTTGAACACTCCCCGGCCTGCGAGAAGGTTGGTAACCGCTTGCCATAAGGCATGGCGAGCCGATAGGTCACCGACGCGCAACTGTTCCTGCTTGGGGCCAAGCATAGCGCCTGGTTAGAATCAATCTACAAATTGCCGCCAAGTATCTTTTACGCAAGGCCTTTTATCAACAACTGCGCCAGCTGCACAGCGTTAAGCGCCGAGCCCTTGCGTACGTTATCTGACGTCAACCACAGATTTAGTTCCGCCGGGTCATCCACACCGGCGCGAACCCGGCCTACATACACCACGTCCTGCCCCACTGCATCGCCCACGGCGGTTGGGTAATCCCCCTCCTCCACCCGCTCGATACCTGGCGCACTGTCCAACGTGCGGTTGACCGCCGCCAGGTCGACCGGCGCGGCCAATTGCAACGACACAGTCAGGCTATCGCCAAAAAACACCGGGGCTTGAACGCACGTCGCGGAAATCTTTAGCGAAGGTAAATCCAGAACCGCACGAAGTTCATGTACGAGACGCTTCTCAAGTGCCGTATGACCTTGAGCATCAGGCGTGCCGACTTGGGCCAGGAGATTGAAGGCCATCTGCCGATCAAAGAACGTCGGCTCCAGAGGGCGCACGTTCAGCAGCTCCGCCGTCTGACGAGCCAGTTCACTGACCGCCTCGCGACCTTGGGCCGACACCGCCAGGTTGGCGGTAACGCTGACACGCTGGATGTCGAGCAAACCGCGCAACGGTGCCAGCACCACCGCCAGGTGAGTGGCGCACGGGCTTGGGCTGCTGAGCAGGAACGGTTTTTTCAGGCCTTTGAGGACGTGAGCGTTGGCCTCGGGCACTACGCCAGGCGCCTGATCGGCGGGCAAGGCACCCGACAAGTCGATCACCGAGCAGCCGGCCGCCACGGCACGTGGGGCGAAACTCAGGGTCACCGCCGGGCCTGCAGCGAAGAACGCCAGTTGTGCCTTGCTGAAGTCGAACTCATCGACTTCCTTGACCCGCACGTTCTTGCCGCGAAACGGCACCGACGCACCGGCAGAGTTATTGCCCGCCAGCAAATACAGGGTGCCCACCGGAAACTTCAGCTCTTCGAGAATCTGCACCAGGGTTTCACCGACGGTGCCGGTGGCGCCGATCACGGCGATTTCAAAGGTCTGGGTCATGGGGGCTGCCTCGGGCATTGCGGGGGGAGCGGCACTTTACCGGGTGGCTGGGGGTGAGGCAATTAGCCTGGGGCCTGGGGTGCGGCCGATCGCCGTGTCGGGGCATGGATATCCGCAGCTTGATCTGCGAACACCTTCGCATATGGGAGGGGCTTGCCCCCGACAAGGCTCGAAAAAACAATAAAAAACCCGCGCCTGTCACCAGAGCACGGGTTTGTCGAGACAGGCAGCGATCAACGCTCCAGCAAAATCCGCAGCATGCGGCGCAGCGGCTCGGCCGCGCCCCACAGCAACTGGTCGCCAACCGTGAACGCGCCGAGGAACTGGCTGCCCATGTTCAGCTTGCGCAGGCGGCCCACCGGTACATTCAGGGTGCCGGTGACCTTGGTCGGGCTCAGCTCCTGCATGCTGATGTCGCGGTTGTTCGGCACCAGCTTGACCCACGGGTTGTGCTGGCTGATCAGCCCTTCGATATCGGCGATTGGCACGTCTTTGTTCAACTTGATGGTCAGTGCCTGGCTGTGGCAGCGCATGGCGCCGATGCGCACGCAGATACCGTCCACCGGGATCGGGCTCTTGAAGCGACCGAGGATCTTGTTGGTCTCGGCCTGGGCCTTCCACTCTTCACGGCTCTGGCCGTTCGGCAGCTCCTTGTCGATCCAAGGGATGAGGCTACCGGCCAATGGCACGCCGAAGTTTTCGGTCGGGTAGGCATCGCTGCGCATCGCTTCGGCCACACGACGATCGATGTCGAGGATCGCGCTGGCCGGGTCGGCCAGTTGATCGGCGACAGCGGCGTGGGTCGCGCCCATCTGCTTGATCAGCTCGCGCATGTTCTGCGCGCCGGCGCCGGACGCCGCCTGATAGGTCATGGCGCTCATCCACTCCACCAGACCGGCCTCGAACAGACCGCCCAGGCCCATCAGCATCAGGCTGACGGTGCAGTTGCCGCCGACGTAGTTCTTGGTGCCGGCATCCAGCTGCTGGTCGATGACCTTGCGGTTAACCGGGTCGAGGATGATCACCGCGTCGTCCTGCATGCGCAGGCTCGAAGCGGCGTCGATCCAGTAACCCTGCCAGCCGGCTTCGCGCAGCTTGGGGAAAACTTCGCTGGTGTAGTCGCCGCCCTGGCAGGTCAGGATCACGTCGAGGGTTTTCAGCTCGTCGATGCTGTAGGCGTCTTTGAGCGGAGCAATATCCTTGCCCACGGACGGCCCTTGGCCACCCACGTTCGAGGTGGTGAAAAACACCGGCTCAATAAGATCGAAATCCTGCTCTTCCAGCATCCGCTGCATGAGCACGGAACCGACCATACCGCGCCAACCGATCAGACCTACACGTTTCATCGCAACTACACCTTGTTAAAAAGTGGGCCGCCTTGCAGCAACAACTGCAAGCGGGCCCGAGAGATTACAGATTCCGCAGCGCGGCGACTACTGCGTCGCCCATTTCTTGCGTACCGACTTTGGTGCAACCCTGTGACCAAATGTCACCGGTGCGCAAGCCCTGGTCCAAGACCAGGCTCACGGCCTTCTCGATCGCGTCCGCAGCATCGCTGAGGTTGAAGCTGTAACGCAGCATCATCGACACCGACAAAATCGTCGCCAATGGGTTGGCAATGCCAAGGCCTGCGATATCCGGGGCCGAACCGTGGCAAGGCTCATACATGCCCTTGTTGTTGGTGTCCAGCGACGCCGACGGCAGCATGCCGATGGAGCCGGTGAGCATCGACGCCTGGTCGGACAGGATGTCGCCGAACAGGTTGTCGGTGACGATCACGTCGAACTGCTTGGGTGCACGCACCAGTTGCATGGCGGCGTTGTCGACGTACATGTGGCTCAGCTCGACGTCCGGGTAGTCCTTGGCCACTTCTTCGACGATTTCGCGCCACAGTTGGCTGGAGGCCAGCACGTTGGCTTTATCCACCGAGCAGACCTTTTTACCGCGCACACGGGCCATGTCGAAACCGACACGGGCGATACGGCGGATTTCGCTCTCGCTGTACGGCAGCGTGTCGTAGGCCTGACGCTCGCCGTTTTCCAACTCGCGCACACCCCGTGGCGAACCGAAGTAAATGCCGCCGGTCAGTTCCCGCACGATCAGGATGTCCAGGCCCGCCACCACTTCCGGCTTCAGGCTCGACGCGTCAGCCAGTTGCGGGTAGAGGATGGCTGGGCGCAGGTTGCCGAACAGGCCCAGTTGCGCGCGGATTTTCAGCAGGCCGCGCTCAGGGCGGATATCACGTTCGATCTTGTCCCACTTCGGACCACCCACCGCGCCGAGCAGCACGGCGTCGGCCGCACGGGCACGGTCCAGCGTCTCGTCAGCCAGAGGCACACCATGTTTGTCGATGGCCGCACCGCCGATCACGTCGTGGCTCAGCTCGAAGCCCAGGCTGTACTTGCTGTTGGCAAGTTCCAGGACCTTGACCGCTTCGGCCATGATTTCCGGGCCAATACCGTCGCCAGGGAGAATCAGAATCTGCTTGCTCATGCGTTCCTCATTTCATCAAGCGACCCGCCCGCAGGCAGGTCGGGAAAAATTAATCAGCGCTCGGCCCACACCACCAGCACGTCGGTGCTGAAGGTGCCGTCGGCTTGGATCTCGTAATAGTCGCGCACTTCCTGGCCCATCGCCTGCTGCAACTCAAGGATCGCGGCGCGCAACGCTTGCGGCGTGCGCATGCGCTCGACCCACGAGGTGTATTCCAGGCGCAGACGCTGGCGGGTGCTGTTGCGCACATGTAAACCGGCCTCACTGAGATGACGCATCCACTCGGCGGCGGAATAATCTCGCACGTGGCTGGTGTCGCGCAGCACTTCGACGGTTTGCAGGTAAGTGTCCAACAGCGGGCTGCCCGGCGACAAGACGTCGACAAACGCCGCCACGCCGCCTGGCTTGAGTACGCGGCGCACTTCACGCAGCGCCAGGCCGAGGTCGCTCCAGTGGTGGGCCGAATAACGGCTGAACACGAAGTCAAATTCGCCATCGGCGAACGGCAAGCGTTCGGCGGCACCGTTCACGGTGCTGATATTGGTGAACCCGCGTTCTTGCGCAGCGGCGGCCACCACATCAAGCATTTGCTGAGACAGGTCGTAAGCCACCACCTCTTTGACCAGCGGCGCGACGTGAAAACTCACATGACCGGCACCGCAGCCCAGGTCCAGCAGTCGCGCACCGCCCTGCCCGGCCAGTTCGGCCTGGAGCAGCGCGAATTCGGTGCCTTGGGCGTGCACGGCACTGCTCAGGTAGGCCGCGGCCTGTTCGCCGAATTGTTTTTGCACGACTTGGGTGTGGGCGGTGCTGGTCATGATGGACTTCCTCGGGTTTTGGGGTGTTTGTACGGCCGCTGTCGCAGGCAAGCCAGCGTCCACAGTTGGAATACATCCCCCCGTGGAAGCCGGGCTTGCCCGCGATGGGGCCCGCACGGTCTACCTCAAATCACGCGTCGCGAAACAACCAGGGCTGGCTGGCCCGGTGCCTGGCTTCAAACGCAGCAATCGCATCGCCGTCCTGCAAGGTCAGGCCGATATCGTCCAGACCATTGATCAGGCAGTGCTTGCGGAACGCGTCCACTTCGAAGTGGTACACCTTGCCGTCCGGACGGGTCACGGTTTGCGCGGCCAGATCGACGGTCAACTGGTAGCCCACCTCGGCTTCCACTTGTTTGAACAGTTCATCGACTTCTTCGTCGGTCAAGATGATCGGCAGCAGGCCGTTCTTGAAGCTGTTGTTGAAGAAGATGTCGGCATAGCTGGGCGCGATAATGCTGCGAAAGCCATATTCTTCCAGGGCCCACGGCGCGTGTTCACGGCTGGAGCCACAACCGAAGTTTTCCCGGGCCAGCAACACGCTAGCGCCCTGGTAACGTTCGGCGTTGAGCACGAAGTCCTTGTTAAGCGGGCGCTTGGAGTTGTCCTGGTAGGCGTAGCCCACGTCAAGGTAGCGCCACTCGTCGAACAGGTTGGGGCCGAAACCGGTGCGCTTGATCGACTTCAAGAACTGCTTGGGGATGATCTGGTCGGTGTCCACGTTGGCACGGTCCAACGGCGCGACAAGACCTGTGTGTTGGGTAAAAGCTCTCATCGGGTATTCCTCAGATCAATTCGCGAACGTCGATGAAACGACCGTTAACGGCGGCGGCGGCGGCCATGGCCGGGCTGACCAGGTGAGTACGCCCACCGGCCCCCTGACGCCCTTCGAAGTTACGGTTGGACGTGGACGCGCAGTGCTCGCCCGACTCCAGGCGGTCCGGGTTCATTGCCAGGCACATGGAGCAGCCCGGCTCGCGCCATTCAAAACCGGCTTCGAGGAAAATCTTGTCCAGCCCTTCGGCTTCGGCCTGCGCCTTGACCAGACCCGAGCCCGGCACCACGATCGCCTGCTTGATGGTGGAGGCCACTTTACGCCCCTTGGCGATCACAGCGGCGGCGCGCAAGTCTTCGATCCGCGAGTTGGTGCACGAGCCGATGAACACGCGATCCAACTGGATGTCGGTGATCGCCTGGTTGGCCTGCAAGCCCATGTATTTCAAGGCGCGCTCGATGGAGCCACGCTTGACCAGGTCGGTTTCTTTAGCCGGGTCCGGTACGTTCTGGTCGACCGCCAACACCATTTCCGGCGACGTGCCCCAGCTCACCTGCGGCTTGATCTGGGCCGCGTCGAGCTCGACGACGGTGTCGAACACCGCGTCGGCGTCGGACACCAGGTCCTTCCAGGCTTCAACCGCCGCATCCCAATCGGCGCCTTGCGGGGCGAAGGGGCGGCCTTTGACGTATTCAACGGTTTTTGCGTCCGCGGCCACCATGCCCACACGGGCGCCGGCTTCAATGGACATGTTGCAGATGGTCATGCGGCCTTCGATGGACAGGTCGCGAATAGCGCTGCCGGCAAATTCGATGGCATGGCCGTTACCGCCGGCGGTGCCGATCTTGCCGATCACGGCCAGCACGATGTCCTTGGCGGTCACGCCGAACGGCAACGTGCCTTCGACCTTGACCAGCATGTTCTTCATCTTTTTAGCGACCAGGCACTGGGTGGCGAATACATGCTCCACCTCAGACGTACCGATGCCATGGGCCAAGGCGCCGAACGCACCGTGGGTGGAGGTGTGGGAGTCGCCGCAGACCACGGTCATGCCCGGCAACGTGGCGCCTTGTTCCGGGCCGATCACGTGCACGATGCCTTGACGCACGTCATTCATCTTGAATTCGGTGATGCCATATTCATCGCAATAGTCGTCAAGGGTCTGTACCTGCAAACGCGATACGGTGTCGACAATCGCGTCGATGCCGCCCTTGCGCTCCGGTGTGGTCGGTACGTTGTGGTCCGGGGTGGCGATGATCGAGTCGACGCGCCAAGGCTTGCGCCCGGCCAGTCGCAGGCCTTCGAACGCTTGGGGCGAGGTCACTTCATGGATGATGTGACGGTCGATGTAGATCAGCGACGACCCATCATCGCGCCGTTTCACTTCATGGGAATCCCAAAGCTTGTCGTAAAGCGTTTTGCCGGCCATCAGTCGGTCCTCATCAGCGGTGTTTCTATGCGCCGGGCTTTTCAATAACCCTTTGGCTTGTGAGGCTGATGGTATGGCGCTACATTAAATAACTCAAATTCATATTTTTTATGCTTTGGATTACCAACTGGAATACCACCATGGACTTGGCCAACCTCAATGCTTTTATTGCCATCGCAGAAAGCGGCAGTTTCTCCGGCGCCGGTGAGCGCCTGCACCTGACTCAACCGGCCATCAGCAAACGCATCGCCGGTCTTGAGCAGCAGTTGAACGTGCGTCTGTTCGATCGTTTGGGCCGTGAAGTGGGCTTGACCGAGGCCGGGCGCGCCCTGCTGCCACGGGCCTATCAAATCCTCAACGTGCTCGACGACACGCGCCGCGCCCTCACCAACCTGACCGGCGAAGTCAGCGGCCGTCTGACCCTGGCTACCAGTCACCATATCGGCCTGCACCGCCTGCCGCCTGTGCTGCGCACCTTTACCCGGGAATACCCGAACGTGGCGCTGGATATTCAGTTTCTCGATTCGGAAGTGGCCTACGAAGAAATCCTCCATGGCCGCGCCGAAGTGGCCGTCATCACTCTGGCACCCGACCCGCATCACCTGGTGCGTGCCACCCCGGTATGGGACGACCCGCTGGACTTTGTGGTGGCGCCGGAACACAGCCTGATCAGCAACGGCGCCATCAGCCTGGCCGACATTGCCGGGCACCCGGCGGTGTTCCCCGGCGGCAATACCTTTACCCACCATATTGTCAGTCGACTGTTCGAGGCCCAGGGCCTCACGCCGAATATCGCCATGAGCACTAACTATTTGGAAACCATCAAGATGATGGTGTCCATCGGCCTGGCCTGGAGCGTGTTGCCGCGCACCATGCTCGACGAGCAGGTGGCAAGTATCGCTTTGCCAGGCATACAACTCAGTCGCCAGCTAGGCTATATCGTGCACACCGAAAGGACGCTGTCGAATGCTGCGCGGGCTTTCATGAGCCTATTGGATGCACAGGTGGATCTGCCAGGGATACAGGCATGACATTGTGCGGCCTCAGGTAGTGAGTCACACCGCGCTGTTTGCCCATCGAATCAAGGCCCTTTGATAATGCGCAACCCCGTTGATCCCGTGCCACCCCTGCCGCGCATCTACGCCCTGGATCCCCAAGCGGCCGAGCAAAGCTGGGACAGCGCCCCGCAATTGCTGGCGGCCCTCTATGCCGCTCGGCTGGGCGCATGGTCCTGGGAAATCGACACCGGCAGAATCAGTTGGTCCCGGGGCACCCAGGCGCTGTTTGGGTTTGACCCACGCCAACCGCTGCCCAAGGACCTGGATTACCTTGACCTGCTGGCGTCCAGCGATCGCGGGAAGGTTGTACGCGCCTTTCACGCGGTATTGGCAGGCGAGCCGTTCGAGCAGGCCATGCATCACCGTATCCAGTGGCCCGATGGCAGCTTTCACTGGCTGGAGATCAATGGCAGCCTGCTGCCGGACAAGACCGGTCGGCGCCGGATGATCGGGGTCATCCGCGAAATCACCCACCAGCGCGAACGGGAAAGCGCCCTCAGTCACTCCGAAAAACGCTTCGCTACGCTGTTTCACCTGTGCCCGAACATGGTGTTGCTCACACGTCAGTCGGACGGCCTGATCAGTGAAGCCAACCAGTATTTCGAGATGCTGTTCGGCTGGCCGCTCGCCAATGTGATCGGCCGTACCACCCTGGAATTGGGCCTGTGGCGTCACCCCGAGCAGCGCGCGCAGCTAGTCAAGGCCACCCAACGCAAGGGCGAGCCGATCAGCATGGAAGTGCAGTTTTGCGCCAGCAACGGCCAGATCCACGATGGCACGCTCAGCGCACAAAAGGTCGAGCTGGAGGGCGAGGCGTACCTGATCAGCACATTTCTCGACACCACCGAACGCAAAAATGCCGAGCAGGCACTCAAGGACAGCCAGGAACGCCTGGACCTGGCCCTGGACTCGGCGCAACTGGGCACCTGGGACTGGCACATCCCCAGCGGCATGCTCTACGGCTCGGCGCGCGCCGCCCAGTTGCACGGCCTGCCGCCCGAACCGTTCCATGAATCCTTCGAGGCGTTTTTCGAGGGCATGCCTGATGAAGAACGCGAGAGCATGCGCAATGCCTACCGCACGCTGCGCGAAGGCCCAGCCGGTAATTATCAACTGACCTACCGTGTGCCCATGGAAGACGGCACCTCGCGCTACCTCGAAAGCCGCGCCCGCCTTTACCGCGACGAGAAAGGCGCGCCGCTGCGGATGGCCGGCACCCTGCTGGATATCACCGACCAGGTGGAGCGCGAACAACGCCTGAGCGCCTCCGAAGAAAAATTCGCCAGCCTGTTCCAGGCCAGCCCGGACCCGATCTGCGTCACGCGCCTGGACAGCGCTGCGTTTATCGAGATCAACCCAGCCTTTACTCAGACCTTCGGCTGGACCGCCGCCGAAGTCATCGATAAAAGCGCCGACCAGATCGGGCTGTGGGAAGCCCCCCACCAGCGCCTGGAACGTATCGAACGGGTGATTCGCGAACAGGCGCTGAGCAATGTGGCCGTGGTGGTGCATCACAAAAACGGTCAGAGCCTGACCTGCATGATCTCCAGTCGCTTGATCAAGGTCGGCGACCAGCCATGCATCGTTACCACCTTGCGTGATATCACCCAGCAGCAACGCTCGGAGGCGGCACTGAAGGCCAGTGAAGAGAAGTTCGCCAAGGCCTTTCATTCCAGCCCCGACGCGATTTCCATCACCGAACGCGATACGGGCCGTTATGTGGAGGTCAATGACGGGTTCTGCCGCCTGACCGGCTACCGCGCCGAAGACGCGATCGGCCTCACCCTCTACCAGATCGGTATCTGGGCCGATGAGAACCAGCGCTCGGCGCTGTTGGCCGAGGTAACGATCAAGGGCCGCATTCATCACCTGGAAATGCTGTGGCGCAACAAGCGGGGCGAGTTGCTGGCCGTGGAAGTTTCGGTGGAGCCCATCACGCTGAATGAGACCCCGTGCCTGCTGCTGACGGCGCGGGACGTGAGCCTGCTGAAAAATGCCCAGGCGCAGATCCGTCACCTGGCCTACCACGACCCGCTGACCAACCTGCCCAACCGCGCACTGTTGATGGACCGCCTGAGCCAACAGATCGCCCTGCTCAAGCGCCATAACCTGCGGGGTGCGCTGCTGTTTCTCGACCTTGACCACTTCAAGCACATCAACGATTCCCTCGGCCATCCGGTGGGTGACACCGTGCTGAAAATCGTCACCGCGCGCCTCGAAGCCAGCGTGCGCATGGAAGACACCGTAGCGCGCCTGGGCGGCGATGAGTTTGTGGTGCTGCTCAGCGGCCTGGAGGGCACGCGCGCGCAGGTCAGCCACCAGGTGCAGGAACTGGCCGACACCTTGCGCGAATTGCTCTCGGAGCCGATGTTCCTCGATGGGCAGCGCCTGCAGGTCACGCCGAGCATCGGTGTGGCGTTGATTCCCGACCATGGCTCCACCCCGGCCGACCTGCTCAAGCGCGCCGACATCGCCCTTTACCGCGCCAAGGATTCCGGGCGCAACACCACGCAAATGTTCCACAACAGCATGCAAAGGACCGCCAGCGAGCGGCTGCGCATGGAAACCGACCTGCGCCTGGCCCTGGCGCGTGGCGAGTTCAGCGTGCATTACCAGCCCCAGGTGGATGCGCGCGGCAACAAGATCGTCGGCGCCGAGGCGCTGGTGCGCTGGCAGCACCCACAACTGGGTGCCCAGTCGCCATCCGAATTTATCAAAGTGCTGGAAGACAGCGGCCTGATCCTCGAGGTGGGCACTTGGATTCTCGATGAGGCCTGCGCCGCCTTTGAGCAGTTAATCGCCGACGGCCTGGTGGACCCGCTGAACTTCAGCCTGTGCGTGAATATCAGCCCCCGGCAATTTCGCCAGAACGACTTCGTGGAACGGGTGGAGCACAGCCTCAAGCGGCATTCACTGCCCTTCAGCTTGCTGAAACTGGAAATCACCGAAGGCATCGTGATTCAAAACCTGGACGACACCATCAATAAAATGCGCCGTTTGAAGAAGCTCGGCGTGAGCTTTGCGATGGATGACTTCGGCACCGGCTACTCGTCGCTGACCTATCTCAAGCGCCTGCCGGTGGATGCGCTGAAGATCGACCAATCATTCGTGCGCGATGCCACGCACGACCCCAACGACGCCGAAATCATCCGTGCCATTGTGGCCATGGCGCGCAGCCTGAACCTGGAAGTGATCGCCGAGGGCGTGGAGACCCTGGAACAACTGGCCTTTCTACAAAAGCTGGGGTGCCATTTATTCCAGGGGTATTTGCATAGCCGCCCGTTGCCGATAGAGCAATTCAGACGGTTACTCTGAAGCGTCGCGCTAAAGCCAATGCCGGTTTTTGCGCCTGACGGCCAAGCGAACCATTGGTCAACGGGACGGCGTATTGACCACCTGCCAAGGTACCGATTGCTCCTCGGCCAGCTCCTTTACGGCGCTTTCACGCATGTAGCCGTACACCCCAAGACGCCGAAGCGCTTGCCCTGGGTCCTTGCCGTCATTCAGCGTTTGCAGGGCAGCCCCATAACTCTTCGCCACACGAACGTCGTTGCTCTCCAATTGCGCGCGCTTGGCGCTGACGGCGTACAGAAAGTTGGCGTAATTCAACAACCGTGGGTCACTGCCATAAAAATTCGAGGCCGCGGCGGCCTGACGAATGTGCTCATGGGTCAACTCCAGCCTGAAAGAATCCCTCATGACGATAACGAAGCCGTCCGAGGCGACTTGAACCTGCTTATAGATCCCTTGGGGATCCTTCCAGAACCGAAGGATGGCGGCCTTGATCGCGCAGACCGTGACACCATTGCCTTCCACGCGTTGATAAAAGCCACTCCAGATCCGCGCCGGCGTGGCGCTGCGGGCTGCATCGACGGCATGCCCGGCCTCCTCGCCGGCCATGGGGTGGTCGCCGGCAAGTACGTATCCGTATCGCCCATCCGCCTTGTGGCGCTCGCCATACAAATGGTTCATCCCGTCCATGACCAGGGCCGAGCCACGGTGATGGGTGCCGACGACGCCTATCGCCCCGTCTGCGGTCATTTTTTCCGACGACACAAATTGAGCGAGACCGAATACACCCATCCCCTGCAGACATCGCTGAGTCGTCTCGCCCTCAAGGGTGTTTGCCAGGGCCGCCTCGAAACCGCCGTACCCTCCGGTTAATTGTTTGCGGCTCACAAAGGCGGCAAACATGAAATTCGCATCCTTTACTGCGCCTGAATCAACGCCGTAAAAACGCGAAGCCTCGGCCGCCTGCTGCAGCGCCTGGCCGGTCAGTTGAACCTCGAAAGCATCCTTCATGGTGATTCGGTAGCCATCACCGACACAGACCAACGCCTTGAACATTCCCGCCGGATGCTGACCAAAGGTCATCATCATCAATTTGATCACTGCCGCATGGGTGCTGCAGTCGAAGGCCTGGGCAAACCGGCGTTGCGGCACGTCGAAAGCCTGCAGGATATCCACTGGCTTTTCCCCCACACCCTTTGAAGAGAGCATCGCAAACGCTGCGCTTTGCCCTTTTTCCGGTATACCCGGACGCACACCCGCAGAGCTCTTCATCCACTGGATCCCTCATATTTATCGAAGCCATACTCAGCTCGCAGAGCCCTAGATCAGCGCTACGGCGTCACCACGGGTGGGAACAGGGCCGCGACTGCCCCACAGTTCTTCGCGACCATTGATGACCGCAACTGAATGCCCGGTGCGATTGCACATCCCCAACTGACCGCGAGCGAGTTGCCCCACGGACACACGCTTCATGTGCTGCCTCAGCCCGAGCCGCACAAAACCCTCCCCGGGCCCATACTCGTCCTCACCATCGTTCAAGCTGCGAATGGCCGCCGCGTAGCTTCTGCCGGCCGTGCGATCGTTGTTTTCCATCTGCGCGCGCTTGGCGCTGACGGCGAAGAGAAATCGCGCATCCTTGAGCATGCCTTTGTCCGGGCCGTAGAACCGTGCGCCGCGCGCGCCTTCGGCCAGTTCATGCGCGCTCAGCGTAAGTTGAAAGCCATCACGCATGACCACGTGATAGTCATTACCCATTGTGTGCACCTGTTTGAAAATATCCGTGGGGCTTTGGCCAAATCGATACATTGCTGCCTTGATGGCCGAAACCGTCACGCAATTACCATCAGGCCCTTGGCGAAAGCCGCTCCAGATACTGGCCGGCTTTTCACCCCGCCTCTTGCCCGAGAGGCCGGGGATGTCCACCGCCTGGCCCGGCACAGGTGCGTTCGGCACCGGTGCAGGTGTCACTGCGGGCGACGGCGCGCTATCGGGCATTGCAGGATCTGTTTCAGGAGAGACCAACCCCAACAACCGAGTGAAAAATGACGTGAACAAGGCGATCAAAGCACTGACCCCGGCCATGCCTGAGGCTTTGCCAGCGCCCTCAGCAGTTGATCGATAAGCGACAGAACTTGAAGCGTCCCGAGCTTCGGAACTTAATGTGGCGCACGTTTCATTACTGGCAGCCAATGGGCCAGCGTTCAGCACATGCGATACATTAACAATGCGGGCAATATTATTGATTGAATAGCTCGACATAGCATTCTCCAAGTGCACGCACTTCTTCAGTTGGACGTACCGCAGAAGTGCACGCACTGTTCAAGACATTGAAAGAAGTCCGTTCATTTCAGAACGTTTATGCTCATCTCACATTGCGCGAGCGGTTGTCTTTTTAGGACGACTTCCGGCATGGCCAGGGCTGGTTATTTCAGAGGTTGGGCTGTGGCGTAACGCTGTTGGCGCGGTATCTGGCACAGCATGGGAAGTTGTCACTGACTGCACGTGGCGGTTAACTTCTAACTTCGGCTCGGTTACGGCTGCTCGCTCAGGCGTGGTGTTATCAATGGGTACATAATGACGCTGTGCAGGGCTGAAATGCCTGCCTGGCTGCGGCTCCATGCGGTTGGTCATATGCTCGATCGGCGGTGCGCTGGTGTCAGGGCAAGGGCAGCGACCCACATTGACGTTCAAGTGCACGTTCGCCTTGGCGTCATTGATCACAGCGCGCTCGGGTTGCTGAACGTCGAAAGGCTCAACCTCCGGATGTGGAGAAAATGGCGGTATTTCATAGGGGTACCTGACGACCGCCGACCTGCCGTCATCCGGTTTTACCGAGTGTGGGTGCGTCTGCGTCGCTGGCACATCGCGCTTACTGGGTTTTGCTGCTTCCTGCGGTACGACGTTCGCCGGCTGACTTGGGGTCTGCGTCGGCACCACCGCAGCGGCGGGTGCGGCCGGTTGCTTGCCAGGCTCGGCCCGCACTTCAAAGGCCGGACGCTTCAAAGACATCATCTCGCGCATGGCTCGGAAGACCATGTCAAGCATGTCAAATAACTTGGTAAGCGCAGCCGCAGGGTTCATTACTTCATTGTTAAAAAACGCGGACTCAGCATGATGTTGTGACGGCGTGTGCGGCGTCGCTGGCGAAACAGTATTCTTCTCAACACGGGACGCGTCGACAGTGACGCGGGGAGTATGACTGACGGATAGAGACATTAATCGTATTCCTTAGTTGAAAGTTCCTCAGCCCTGATGAGCAACCTGGGAACTTATGGATTATTCGCTGGAGGCACTTAGGCTGCTTCACAGTCATTCCATTCGTGGAGAGTTAGGCGATCGGGTTCCGAAAATCGCTTTTAATATAAGGAAACCAATGTCTATTTATCGGAAATTGCCCCTACACCTTGCACGCGAAGCGTGATGAAAGCAGGGTTTAACCTGCACAGGCGGTTACATGCACTAATACACCGCACAAGCGCAACTAATGGACAATATTTACTCCGCTGTTTGTTGAGGTATTCGTGCTAACGCACACGCGCAAAAAAGGGCGCCGCAGCGCCCTTTTCAGGTCGGTCGAACAAACGGTCTGCTCAGTGCGCCGAGACCGGGTGAACCATCCCCAACAGTCGACTGACCTGCTCAAGATCGGTCTCGCGCCGCATGGCCGTAAACAACTCCACCGCTTCCGGGTAATTGCGGGTCAGCATCGCCAGCCACTGTTTCAAGCGGCCGGGCGCCTGCTTCTCCGTCAGTTGTGCAACCGATTGGGTCCAGAACTCGTGCAGCATGGGTTGCATCTGCGCCCAAGTCATCTCCACGACTTCCTCGCCTGCACGCGCCGCGGCAATCTGGCGGGCCAGGTCCGGGCGCGCCACCAGCCCGCGACCGAGCATGATGTCTTCAGCACCGCTGACCTCGCGACAGCGCTTCCAGTCATCGACACTCCAGATGTCACCATTGGCGAAGACGGGAACCTTGACTACGTCCTGCACGCGTGGGATCCACTCCCAATGGGCGGGCGGCTTGTAACCATCGGTCTTGGTGCGCGCGTGCACCACGATATGCGCTGCGCCGCCCTCGGCCAGGGCGGTGGCACACACCAGCGCACCGTCGGGGCTGTCGAAGCCCAGGCGCATCTTGGCGGTCACCGGAATGTGGGCGGGAACCGCACGGCGCACATGCTCAACGATCTGGTTGAGCAACTCCGGCTCCTTGAGCAGTACCGCACCGCCGCGCGACTTGTTCACGGTTTTGGCCGGGCAGCCGAAGTTGAGATCGATCACCTGCGAACCCAGCTCGCAGGCCAACGCCGCGTTTTCCGCCAGGCACACCGGGTCGGAACCGAGCAATTGCACACGCAAAGGCACACCTGCCGCCGTGTGGGCACCGTGCAGCAACTCCGGGGCGAGCTTGTGGAAATAGGCGGGGGTGAGCAGGCGGTCGTTGACGCGAATGAACTCGGTCACGCACCAGTCGATACCGCCCACGCGGGTCAACACGTCCCGCAGGATGTTGTCGACCAACCCCTCCATGGGCGCCAAAGCAATTTGCATGGAAAACACTCAACAAAAATCGTGGCGCAGTTTACTGGGTTTCCCACAGCAACCGTTAACCCCCCGTCAGCGCAGGACCATATCCGTCCAGAAACTCGGCGGGCATGCGCTTGGGCTTACCGCTGGAGAGTTCAATGCACACAAAGGTGGTCTGCGCCCGTAACAGGGTCACTCCGTCGCGCGGACGGACCAGTTGGAAGCGGCGGGTCATTTTCAAACGCTGATCCCAGTCGACGATCCAGGTGCCCAGTTGCAGTTCGTCGCCTTCATAGCCTGCAGCCAGGTAGTCAATCTCATGGCGCACCACCGCCATGGCGCGATCCAGACGGCGATATTCAGTGAGGTCCAGCCCCAGGCGCTGGGAGTGACGCCAGGCGCAGCGCTCCAGCCAGGACACGTACACCGCGTTGTTGGCGTGCCCCAGGCCGTCAATGTCTTCAGGCGCGACCTGCAGATCGATGATGAACGGCGTTGCCAAATCCCAGCCCATGCGGTGCTCCCGGTCGATTAATGTCGGCGGGCAGCAGTGTATCAGGCGCTCTGCCGTGCCGGTAAATGGCAGCCGGCCAGGAGCGCCAGCACGCCGTCAATCACCCGCGGGTCGGCCAGCACTTTCTGGTGCCCGCCCCTCTCCAGGCGCAGCAGGCGGCTGTCGGACCAGGCCTCGTGGATAGCCTGGGACGCCTTGACCGGAACGAAGGTATCGTCTTCGGCGTGCACGATCAGGCCGGGGATGTTCATCTGGTAATGGGCCACATCCAGGTGTTTGAGCGCCATCCCGAAGCTCAGCTCGACCTCCTGCATAAATGCCGAACGCGCACGCGCCGGCAAGCCGACCATCCTGGTAAAGCCGCGCAATACGTCGAGAAAACGCGACGGCGCTGCAATGCTCACCAACGCCTCGGTACGCAACCCCAATTGCACGGCCAGCATCGCGCTGGCACCGCCCATGGAATGGCCGATCACCGCGCGCAGCGGCGGCAACTCGGCGGTGGCCTCAAGCATGGCGCGGGCGAACAGCAGCACATGCGCCTCACGCCCCGGCGAGCGGCCATGGGCGGGGCCGTCGAGGGCAATCACGCAGTAGCCGTTGTCGACCAGGGCCGTGATCAAGCTGGCGAACTGGGTCGGCCGCCCTTCCCAACCATGCATCAACAGCACCGCTGGGCCTTCACCCCAGCGCAACGCCGACAAACCAAAGCGCAACGTGATGCGCTCCGATTGCGCCAACAACGGCAATTCCCAATCACGCGGCGGCAGTTCGCGCGGCGTCATGAAGGTACGGCGCATCTTGCTGGCGACGGCTTGGGGAGCCAGGTGGCCGACGGTGCCGTTGAAACGACGAATCCACGTCAAAGCAGTCATTACGCAAACCCTCCGTCAGCGCACCGCCGACTTGGCCGCACGTATCACGCGATCGGACAACTCGCCCGGGCCCAACGCCCGCGCCAATGTCAGCCCGCCCACCATCAAGGCCATGTCCGCCAGGGCCTTGTCGGTGTCTTCCGGGCTGCCGGCCAATTGTGCGGCCATCAACTCAACATGCTCGCTCAATACCTCGCGAAACGCGTCCGGCAAGCGCCCCATCTCGCCGACCGTGGCCGGTAACGGGCACGCCTGGGACGTGGAGTCACGGTGCTTGCGCGACAGGTAGAAAGCCGCCACCAGCGCACGGCGCTCCTCGTCGGGGAGCTGGGTGTCGATGTCGTCGATGGACGCGCGGCGCTGCGCAAGCAGTTGGCTGAACGCCTCGAGCATCAGCGCATCCTTGCTTTCAAAATGCGCGTAAAAACCACCGACTGTCAGCCCCGCAGCGCCCATGACTTCACCGACACTCGGCTCGGCCGGGCCACGCTGAATCAACGCGGCGCTGGCGGCTTGCAAGATACGTTCGCGGGTTTGCGCTTTTTTATCGCTCATAAAGCCTCCAAATCTCATGGACCGGATATTATTACCACAATAATATTTAGCAAGCGACCGTCACGACCATCTGTCAGAACGCAAGAAAGGAAATAAGGAGAGAATTGGCCGAACGCCAGACAAACAAAAGGGCCATTCAATAATTGAATGACCCTTAAAAATCCCGCAGAGCGGGTAATCGTGGCGTCCCCTAGGGGACTCGAACCCCTGTTACCGCCGTGAAAGGGCGGTGTCCTAGGCCACTAGACGAAGGGGACACAAACCTTCTATACAACTGACCGAGCTGAGATCGGTCGATTCAAGGATGGAGTGGCCAAAACCTTGAACCTGTAAATTGGTGGAGCTAAACGGGATCGAACCGTTGACCTCTTGCATGCCATGCAAGCGCTCTCCCAGCTGAGCTATAGCCCCGGATTTTTCGCCTCGCGGCGCAGCAGATCTTTCGGGCTGCTTGTTGAAACTGGCGTCCCCTAGGGGACTCGAACCCCTGTTACCGCCGTGAAAGGGCGGTGTCCTAGGCCACTAGACGAAGGGGACAAAACCTTCTGTACAACTGATCAGCGCTGAGAACTGATCGATTCAAGGACGGTGTGGCCAGACCTTGAACCTGTAATTGGTGGAGCTAAACGGGATCGAACCGTTGACCTCTTGCATGCCATGCAAGCGCTCTCCCAGCTGAGCTATAGCCCCTCATCGGTGAGGACGGGGCGAATCTTAATGGCGGCTTGGAAGTGTGTCAAATTTATTTTCAACATTTTCCAAATTTTTTTGCCGGGATAACAATCACTTACCGACGAAACCCCGGAAAACCGGGGTTTCGTCGCTGCAACAGCGTGCTTAAGCGATAGCGCCCAGCAGCTTTTCCCACTCTTTGTTTTCTTTCTTCGATACACCACCAAGCAAATCAAGGGCTTGGCGCAGGCGGAACCGGGTAAGGTCCGGACCGAGAATTTCCATTGCATCAAGCACCGACACCGAACTGGCCTGCCCGGTGATCGCGGCAAACATCAGCGGCATGGCGTCGCGCAACTTCAGTTCCAGGGATTCAACCACCGACTGGATCGTCGCGGTGATCGCATCCTTCTCCCACTGACGCAGACTCTCGAGCTTCCACAGGATCAACTGCATCAGTTGGCGAACCTGATCACCCGAGAGCTTCTTGGACTCGAACAGCTTGGGATCCGGGTTCACGCCGCCAGCAAAGAAGAAACTTGCCAAGGGTGCGACCTGACTGAACGTCTCCACCCTGCCCTGCACCAGCGGCGCGATCTTCATCATGTACTCAGGGTTCAACGCCCACTGCTGCACACGGCTGGCAAACTCCTCCACAGGCAGGTCACGCAGCCACTGGCCGTTGAGCCACGACAGCTTCTCGATATCGAAGATCGGCCCGCCAAGGGACACGCGGGACAGGTCGAAATTGTCGACCATTTCCTGCAGCGAAAACTTCTCGCGCTCGTCCGGCATCGACCAGCCCATGCGGCCCAGGTAGTTGAGCATCGCCTCAGGCATAAAACCCATGCGCTCATAGAACGTCACCGAGGTCGGGTTCTTGCGCTTGGACAGCTTGCTCTTGTCCGGGTTACGCAGCAGCGGCATGTAGCACAACTGCGGCTGTTCCCAGCCGAAATATTCGTAGAGCAGGATCAATTTCGGCGCCGACGGCAGCCATTCTTCACCCCGCAGCACATGGGTGATGCCCATCAGGTGGTCGTCGACCACGTTGGCCAGGAAGTACGTCGGCAAGCCGTCGGTCTTCATCAGCACTTGCATGTCCATGCGGTCCCACGGGATCTCGACGTCACCGCGCAGCATGTCCGGCACCACACACACGCCTTCGCTCGGCACCTTCATGCGGATCACGTGGGGCTCGCCGGCGGCCAGGCGCTGGGCCACTTCTTCCTTGGACAACAGCAGCGCGCGGCCATCGTAGCGCGGGGTTTCGCCACGGGCCTGTTGCTCGGCGCGCATCTGGTCCAATTCTTCGGCAGTGCAGAAGCACGGGAACGCATGGCCCATGTCGACCAGTTGCTGGGTGTATTGCTTGTAGATGTCGCTGCGCTCGCTCTGACGATACGGGCCATGCGGGCCGCCGACGTCCGGGCCTTCGGCCCAGGTGATGCCCAACCAGCGCAAGGCATCGAAAATCTGCTGCTCCGACTCACGAGTGGAACGCAGTTGGTCGGTGTCTTCGATCCGCAGGATGAATTCACCGCCGTGCTGCTTGGCAAAGCAGTAGTTGAACAAGGCGATGTAGGCAGTGCCGACGTGGGGATCCCCAGTAGGCGATGGCGCAATGCGCGTGCGGACGGTGGTCATGGCAGGTCTCGAATGGGCGATAGAACTGAAAATTGAAACAAGGGGCGAATGTTAACACCAGCGTGGGGGCTTCTGGCAGACCGAGGTGCTCGCGAAGAGGCGAGCACCCTCACCGTCACTCAAACGGTTAACAAGCGCTCACGCAACTTACCAATCTCATCGCGCGTCTGCGCCGCCGCCTCGAACTCCAGGTCTCGCGCCAGCTGGTACATCTTCTCTTCCAACTGACGGATACGCTTGGTGATCTCACTCGGCGAGCGCAGTTCGTTCTCGTACTTGGCGCTTTCCTCGGCGGCCTTGGCCATGCCCTTGCGCTTCTTGCTGCGCGAGCCAGGTACGGTGGCGCCTTCCATAATGTCGGCAACGTCCTTGAATACCCCTTTGGGAGTGATGCCGTTTTCCAGGTTGAATGCGATCTGCTTGTCGCGCCGACGCTGGGTCTCGCCAATCGCCCGCTCCATGGAGCCGGTGATGCGGTCGGCGTACAGAATCGCCCGCCCGTTGAGGTTGCGCGCGGCACGGCCGATGGTCTGGATCAGCGAACGCTCGGAGCGCAGGAAGCCCTCCTTGTCGGCATCGAGGATCGCCACCAGCGAGACTTCCGGCATGTCGAGACCCTCACGCAGCAGGTTGATCCCCACCAGCACATCAAAGGTGCCCAGGCGCAGGTCGCGGATGATCTCCACGCGCTCGACGGTGTCGATATCCGAGTGCAGGTAGCGCACGCGCACGCCATGGTCGGCGAGGTAGTCGGTCAGGTCTTCGGACATGCGCTTGGTCAGCGTGGTGACCAGCACCCGCTCTTCCAGGGCCACGCGCTTATTGATCTCCGACAGCAGGTCGTCGACCTGGGTCAGCGCCGGACGGATCTCTATCTCAGGGTCCACCAAGCCGGTCGGGCGCACCAGTTGCTCGATCACCCGGCCGGCGTGTTCGGCCTCATAGTTGCCCGGTGTGGCCGAAACGAAGATGGTCTGCGGGCTGATGGCTTCCCATTCATCGAAACGCATCGGCCGGTTATCCAGCGCCGAGGGCAGACGGAAGCCGTATTCCACCAGGGTTTCCTTGCGCGAGCGGTCACCCTTATACATCGCACCCACTTGCGGCACGCTCACGTGGGATTCGTCGATCACCAGCAGCGCGTCGTCCGGCAGGTAGTCGTAAAGCGTCGGCGGCGGCGCGCCCGAATCGCGACCCGAGAGGTAGCGCGAGTAGTTTTCGATGCCGTTGCAGTAGCCCAGTTCGAGGATCATCTCCAGGTCAAAGCGGGTACGCTGCTCCAGGCGCTGGGCCTCCACCAATTTGTTGTTGGCGCGCAGGTATTCCAGGCGCTCGGCCAACTCGACCTTGATGCCCTCGATCGCGCCCATCAGGGTTTCACGGGGGGTCACGTAGTGACTCTTGGGGTAAAAGGTGAAGCGCGGCAGTTTGCGGATCACCTCGCCAGTCAACGGGTCGAAGGCCGACAGGCTCTCGACTTCATCGTCAAACAGCTCGATGCGGATCGCTTCCAGGTCGGATTCGGCCGGGTAAATGTCGATCACATCGCCGCGCACACGGAAGGTGGCGCGGGCAAAGTCCATGTCGTTGCGGGTGTATTGCAGGCTGGTCAGACGGCGCAGCAGTTCGCGCTGGTCGAGTTTGTCGCCACGGTCGACGTGCAGCACCATCTTCAAATAGGTTTCCGGGCTGCCCAGGCCGTAGATGCACGACACCGTGGTGACGATGATCGCGTCTTTGCGCTCGAGCAACGCCTTGGTCGCCGACAGCCGCATCTGCTCGATATGGTCGTTGATCGAGGCGTCCTTCTCGATAAAGGTATCGGAGGACGGCACATAGGCTTCGGGCTGGTAGTAGTCGTAGTAGGAGACGAAGTACTCCACCGCGTTGTTGGGGAAGAACGCCTTGAACTCGCCGTACAACTGCGCGGCGAGGGTCTTGTTCGGTGCCAGCACCAGGGTCGGGCGGTTAATCTGCGCGATCACGTTGGCGATGCTGAAGGTCTTGCCTGAACCGGTCACCCCAAGCAGCGTCTGGTGCGCCAGCCCGGCTTCGATGCCTTCGACCATCTGGCGAATGGCTTCCGGTTGATCGCCGGCGGGTTCAAAACGGGTGACGAGTTGGAAATCCGACATAACGTACCTCGTGAAGTCACCCCGGACTCGAAACCGCCAGGGACGAAATAGCTCAGCAACCCACGAATAGTCATCGCAGGTTGCAGGAAAAAACCATGATAGCTTTAGAAGTGGTGACGGATGTGACGGGTTTCAAGGCAATCGTCCTACCAGCCGTCCCGTAGCCAGGTTGCAATAAGACTAACGGTCGGCAAATAAACCGAAAAACTTGGCCGAAAAGCCGTTTAGCCTGTCGCCCTCAGCGGTGATGGCCTCTATACTAGCTCCCCGTTTGTGCACCGCTCTAGTGCATTCGGCTGGAGCGCGACACGTCCCTCCCCTCCCCCATAGAGCTGCCGCAAAAATGAGCCTGTTCTCCGCTGTCGAAATGGCACCACGCGATCCTATCCTGGGCCTCAACGAAGCATTCAACGCCGACACACGAACCACCAAGGTCAACCTTGGCGTCGGCGTTTATTGCGACGAGGAGGGGAAGATTCCACTCTTGCGTGCCGTTGCCGAAGCGGAAGCCATTCGTGTGGCCCAACACGCCGCCCGTGGCTACTTGCCGATCGATGGCATCGCCGCCTACGACAAGGCCGTGCAAACCCTGCTGTTCGGTACCGAATCGCCGCTGCTCAATGCCGGCCGCGTCGTCACCGTACAAGCCGTCGGCGGCACTGGCGCCCTGAAGCTCGGCGCTGACTTCCTCAAGCAACTGCTGCCGAACGCCGTCGTCGCCATCAGCGACCCAAGCTGGGAAAACCACCGCGCGCTGTTCGAAACCGCCGGTTTCCCGGTGCAGAACTACCGCTACTACGACGCGGCCACCCACGACGTGAACCGTGCCGGCCTGCTCGAAGACCTCAAAGCCCTGCCACCCCAGTCCATCGTGGTCCTGCACGCCTGCTGCCACAACCCGACCGGCGTCGACCTGAGCCCGGCCGACTGGCAAAACGTGCTGGACGTGGTCAAGGCCAACAATCTGGTGCCGTTCCTCGACATGGCTTACCAGGGCTTCGGCGACGGCATCCACGAAGACGCTGCGGCTGTGCGTCTGTTCGCTGAGTCCGGTCTGACCTTCTTCGTTTCCAGTTCGTTCTCCAAATCGTTCTCGCTGTACGGCGAGCGCGTGGGCGCGCTGTCGATCGTGGGCGACTCCAAGGAAGAAAGCGCGCGCATCCTGTCCCAGGTCAAGCGTGTGATCCGCACCAACTATTCCAACCCGCCGACCCATGGCGCAGCGATTGTGGCCGCGGTGCTCAACAACCCCGAGCTGCGCGCCCAGTGGGAAGCCGAACTGGCCGAGATGCGCCTGCGCATCCGTGGCATGCGCGAGCAGATGGTCGCCGCACTGGCCAAGGCCGCTCCAGGCCACGACTTCAGCTTCGTCGGCCGCCAGCGTGGGATGTTCTCCTACTCCGGCCTGACCGTTGAGCAAGTCACCCGCTTGCGCACCGAGTTCGGCATCTACGCGCTGGATACCGGGCGTATCTGTGTGGCGGCGCTGAACCAGTCGAACATTGACGCGGTAACAAAGGCAATCGTTCAGGTTCTATAACCCTGACGGCGCTATACGAAGGGAAGCCGCGGCTTCCCTTTTTAATGCCTGTCGGAAAACACCCTGCTCCCCTAGACTGACCCTGATCGCCCCTTTGCTGTGAGAGCCCTATGAGAAACGACGACCTGGACCTGCGCGCCGACCGCGACGAACTGCACGACTACACCCCACGCGCCCCGCAAGCCAAACGCCAGAAAAGCCTGGTGCTGCAAGTGGCCCTGGGGGTCTTTCTCGGCGGATTGGCCTTATGGCTGGTGCAACTGGGCGCGACGGCAATCATGGCGAAGCTGGCCATGGGCACCTTCCAGTTCGGCGGCTGATAAACAAAAAAAGTGGGAGATGGCTTGCCTACTCCCGCCTTCGATTCACGCCGCTACCAGCCCGCGCGCCTCCAATAACTTCACAAAGCTGTTCAAACTCTGCGACACCGTGCCGCGCCGCCAGATCAACCAGGTATTCAACAGGCGAAAGCTGTCGGCCAACGGCCATACACTCACCGCAGCCGACCCCGGCATGCTTTCCAACATACTGCGCGGCATCAGTGCCAGGCCGGCACCGGCGCTGACGCACGCGAGCATGCCGTGGTACGACTCGATCTCGAAGATCTTGCCCGGCACCGCGCCGTCCTGCGCAAACCAGCGCTCGAAGTGGTGCCGGTAAGAGCAGTTGGAACGGAACGTGTAAATGTTCTCGCCGTTGACCTCCCTGCCCCGCGTGATCGGCGCATGATGCAGCGGCGCAATCACCACCATCTCTTCCTCGAACACCGCCACGCCCTCCAGCGTCGAGTGCAACACCGGGCCGTCGACAAACGCCGCCGTCAACCGCCCCGACAACACGCCTTCGATCATCGTGCCCGAAGGCCCCGTGCTCAGGTCCAGCTCGACCTTGGTGTGCTTCTGGTTATACGCCGCCAACAACGCCGGAATGCGCACCGCCGCCGTGCTCTCAAGTGACCCCAGCGCAAACGCGCCTTGGGGCTCCTCCCCCGCCACCGTGGCGCGGGCCTCTTGCACCAGGTCGAGGATACGCCGCGCATAGCCGAGGAAATTCCACCCGGCCGGCGACAGGCGCAGACGACTCTTCTCGCGGATAAACAACGCCACGCCCAGGTCCTGCTCCAGTTGCTTGATGCGTGTGGTCAGGTTCGACGGCACACGATGAATCAACTGCGCGGCGGCGCTGATACTGCCTTGCTCGGCAACGGCCTTGAAGATTTCCAGCTGCACCAGATCCAAGTCATTCTCCAATCGTGAATGTATTGCTTAATATTATTCAGTTTCCAGAAAAGAGCCAGCGCCTTACGCTGACCACCATCCCAACGCACACGCAGGACGGTGCCATGAACGCTATTTCCCCTCAGACCCACGCCCTGTCGATCAACCCCGCCAACGGCGAAACGGTCGGCAGCTATCCGTATGAAACCGCGTCGCAGCTCAACGCCGCGCTCGAGCGTGCCACCGCAGCCTTCCGCACCTGGCGCCGCCAGCCGGTCAGCGGACGCGCCGAGCGGTTACTGGCCCTGGCCGCTGCCCTGCGCGAACAAGCGGAGGAGATGGCACAGATGATCACCCTGGAAATGGGCAAGCCCATTGCCCAGGCCCGTGCCGAAATCGAAAAGTGCGCGCAACTGAGCGAGTGGTACGCCGCCCAAGGCCCGGCCATGCTCGCCCCGGAACCGACCCTGGTGGACAACGGCACCGCGCACATCGAATACCGCCCACTGGGTCCGATCCTCGCCGTAATGCCGTGGAACTTCCCGGTCTGGCAAGTCCTGCGCGGCGCAGTGCCGACCTTGCTGGCCGGCAACACCTACGTGCTCAAACACGCACCGAACGTGATGGGCAGCGCGTACCTGATCAGGCAAGCCTTCCAGAAAGCCGGTTTTATCGAAGGCCTGTTTGAAGTGATCAACGTGACCACCGAGGGTGTGTCCAGCGCCATCGCCGACCCACGGATCGCCGCCGTCACCCTCACCGGCAGTGTGCGTGCCGGCATCGCCATCGGCTCCCAGGCGGGCGCGGCGCTGAAAAAATGCGTGCTGGAACTGGGCGGCTCCGACCCGTTCATCGTGCTCAACGATGCCGACCTCGACGCCGCCGTACAGGCCGCGCTGATTGGCCGCTTCCAAAACAGCGGCCAAGTTTGCGCCGCCGCCAAGCGCCTGATCATTGAGGCCGGTGTGGTCGAAGCCTTCACCGCCAAATTCGTCGAGGCCAGCCGCGCCATGGTGATGGGCGACCCGACCTCAGCCGACACCTACGTCGGCCCGATGGCCCGCTTCGACCTGCGGGACGAGTTGCACGGCCAGGTCCAGGCCACTCTGCAAGAAGGCGCCACATTGTTATTGGGCGGCAATAAAGTCGCAGGGGCCGGTAACTATTACGAACCGACCGTACTGGCAGACGTCACCGACCGGATGACCTCGTTCAAACAGGAGCTGTTCGGGCCGGTGGCCTCGATCATCACCGCCCGCGACGCTGACCACGCGGTGGCGCTGGCCAACGACAGCGAGTTCGGCCTCACCGCCAGCATCTTCACCGCCGATGCGGCAAAAGCCCGGCATATCGCCGATCAACTGGAAACCGGCGGGATCTTCGTCAACGCCTTCAGCGTCTCTGACCCACGGGTGGCGTTTGGTGGCGTGAAGAAGAGCGGCTTCGGCCGCGAGCTGTCGCACTTTGGTGTGCGCGAGTTCTGCAACGCGCAGACCGTGTGGCTGGACCGCAAATAAAACAGGCAACACCCGTCAACTGTGGGAGCGGGCTTGCTCCCACCTTTGACCTGCGGTGCTTTTTCGACCAATCGACCGTCACTTCCCCCACTGCTTTTGCAGCATGCCCTTACTTGCTTCCAGCAGTTGCTCGCGCAGTAAGCCAGTCGCATGCCCGACAGGAAAGCAGCTGCGTCAAAGCGCCCACAGGCGGATCAAGGCAAACCCCAGGTCTACGTTGACGCAGTCACGCCCATCTACCCACTCATCCCCGCGAAGGCGTCGTCCGGTGTTGGTCTCGCGCTCACCTTTGGCAATCACCAGCACAAACAACCGGACCGGGCATTCGAATGAGCGCAACCGCTCAACATCAGCCCTCACTGACCAATTGCCCTCCAGGCACTTGGCTTGGGATATGTCGCCCAGACACTTGATTTCAGCAACCATGCTCGTTGAGCCACTGTCGTCCAGGGCATACAGGTCGGCTTTGCGCCGCTCGCCAATCGGCAAATCGGTCCAGAGGCTGATCTCATTCTTGAACCAGGCATACAAGCTGATTTCGGCCTGAATCCAGTGCTCGCGGCAACTGTTCAGTTGCAACACCTGTTCGAGTTTATCGCCCATTTCACGAAAGGCCCGCTCGAACAAAACAATCCATTGATCAGCATTCATGACTTACTCCCTGTGTATGACGTATCGAGGCTAGTGCTTGACTGGTGCATCCCAGCAATCCGGGTGGCGTGCGCAGACATCGTATTGGCGATCCATCAAGGCCATGCGGTTAATGTGGGCGTCCGTGGCCGCCCGGAACGACTGATTGCTGGTTGTGATATAGGCCGCGGTGCGGTCAGTCAGGCGTGCGTTTAACTGGCTGCGGGTGTGGGCATCCAGTGCCTGGGGCGCGGTGGCTATGGTTTGCAGTGTCACGTCGTTCAAACGACTCAACTCATCGCGGTAGGTGTTTACGTATTCGGCACGGGCCGCGTCATGCTGGTGGTTCAAGTCGTACTGCATGGCTTCCAGGTTCTGCTTGTAGAGCGCCCAATAGCCCGCGGGCAGCACGCCACCGTCTTGTTTACGCAATTTGGCAATGCGCGCGTCGTTATCCGGAGCCGGTTGGAGTACGGGCTTGCGCGCAGAAGTGACGACGGGGTCTTGATCAATGATCTGGTCGATCCAGCCCAGCCTTGAAGGGTTCGAGGGCAAAACCTGTCCTAACGGTTCAAGCGGCACTGGCGCAGCAGGTGGGGGTGACGACACTGACTGGGCGCAACCACCCAGCAGTAACAAGGTGCAAAGCCGGGTCAGGACAAGGACGTTGCGAAAAGACATAAGTTCTCCATGAACAAAGGCGAATCGAAAGGGCGCGGCAAATAATATCATTGAGCCATCACTGCGTGTCACCCCATCGCTCAAGCATTCGCAGGGCGGTACAGCGCATCAATCCAGCATCCGGCTAAGCAGCCGGTGCCCATCTGCCGTCACCTCGACCATCGCCGACAACATCACGCCGTCGGCACCGTCCGTGGAGAGCAGGCTCCAAAAGTCCGGTGGCTGATACCTCACACCAACGGTGCCCGCCTTGGCGATCACATACACGTTGAGCACTTGCCCGGGTTGCATCAACGGGCTGTCACCCTCGACCTTGTAACCGAGCACTTGCGGCTTTTGTATGCGCGCCTGCCCCATGGCATAGCCCGCAAACTCACGCACCGCGACGGCATGGCCCGCGTCCAGTTCCTGTTGTATCGCCGCCCCCACATTGGCCAGCCGCTGGCCGCCCTGAACGTGGGCGACTCCGTTGGCCAGCGCACGGCGCGCAGTCATCAGCAATTGGCGTTGCGCCGGGGTGGCATTGGGTGTGGCGAACGTCCAGACCTGGGCAACATGGGCCTGCGCCGATGCCGCGATCAACTCCACTTTTACCAGCGCCGCGTCCGGGAACGGCACATCGGTGGGCGGCGCGGCGCTCACCTGGTTATTCACCGACACCGCCACCGCTGCCGGGTAGCCGCGATAACCGAACATCATCGGCAGCCAGCCGTGCTGTGCGTACTGGTCGAGTAAAAATTCCTGGACCGCAGTGCCGGTGCCGCCCTTGCGGATCAGCGGCGCGACCTTGCGCAACAGGTCACTGGCGACGGGCGCCAGTTTGGCTTCCTCGGCAAGAATGGTTGCGTCATCCAACTGGGCGATGGCGCGGGCCCTGTCGCCGATCGCGTCGGTGTAGCGGGCGAGCGCAGGGTCAGCGGCGTGTGCGCTCATGCAAAACAACAGTGGCACTATTCTCAGACGTATTAACATGGCCTTCCTTGGGTTGGTTATGGACGGACCCAAATTGTACCTCCACCCAGCGCCCAAGATGGACTACCATACCGCGCCGGTTCCCCCACGGGACTAATAGGGAATTCGAAACGCCGCACGCGGCGCCAATCGAAACTGCCCCCGCAACTGTAGGTGCCGAGCCCGCTCCTCAACGCCACTGGACGCCGTCCGGGAAGGCTGGAGCGAGGCGACGACGCATCAGTCAGGAGACCTGCCGGCCCAGCAACATCACTCACCGGCGGGGTGTCCGGGAAGCACATCCTTGCCTGCCTTTATCACGACGCTCGAGGGTGTATTTCCGAATCGTACCTCCCCAGTTCCACGTACGGTTCAAACGGAGATCGCCCCATGCTGCCACGCGTTATTGCCCTGATCACTGGCCTGGCTTTCTGTGCCCTGGCCCAGGCGGCACCCACTGCTTACCCGCTGACGGTAGAAAACTGCGGCAGCACCCTGACCTTCGGGCAGGCCCCCGCGCGCAGCGTGACCATCGGCCAGGCCGCTACCGAAATGCTCTACGCCCTGGGCGTGGGTAATACCGTGGTTGGCACCTCTCTGTGGTTCAACAGCGTGCTGCCGCAGTTCAAGGCGCAGAACGATGGCATCGAGCGCCTGGCCAACAACGAGCCGAGCTTTGAAGCGGTGATCGCCAAGCGCCCGCAATTGGTGGCTGCCGAACTGGAATGGGTGGTGGGCCCGCAAGGCGTGGTGGGTACGCGCGAGCAATTCCACGAGCTGAAGATCCCCACCTACCTGCTGCCCTCCGACTGCGAAAACAAAGACAACCTGGTGGGCGCCGACGGCACGCGACTGGAGCCGTTTCGCATCGACACGCTCTACAAAAGCATCAGCCAACTGGCGCAGATTTTCGACGTACAGGATCGCGGCCAGCAGTTGAACGACGGGCTTAAGGCGCGCCTGGCCCACTCGGTGGCCACTGTGCAGAGCAAAGGCCTCAAGCACGCCAGTGCATTGGTATGGTTCTCCAGCGCCGAGATGGCCAGCGACCCGTACGTGGCCGGTCACAAAGGTGTCCCCGAGTTCATGCTCGAGACCCTCGGCCTGCATAACGTGGTGCAGTCCGATGAAGAATGGCCCGCCGTCGGCTGGGAAACCATCGCCAGGGCCAACCCGACCTTCCTGGTGATCGCCCGCATGGACCGGCGCCGCTACCCCGCCGACGATCATGAAAAGAAACTGGCCTTCCTGCGCAGCGACCCGGTCACGCGCAACATGGACGCGGTCAAACACAATCGCATCATCATCCTCGACGCCCTGGCGCTGCAGGCCAGCATCCGCACGTTCGACGGCCTTGAACAACTGGCGGGCGCCATCGACGGCTACGACCTGCCCCAATGACCCGCACGCTAATAGCCCTGGTCCTGCTGCTGGCCGCCGTACTCGCCGGCGTGGCCATCGGTGAAACCGCCATCGAACCGCAGGTGGTGCTCCAGGTGCTCGCCAATAAACTGTGGAACGCCGGCTACGCACTCGACCCGATTGACGAAGGCGTGGTGTGGAACTATCGCCTGACCCGCGCGCTGGTCGCCGCTGCCTGCGGGGCGGGGTTGGCCACCTGCGGGGTGATTTTGCAGTCGTTGCTGCGTAACCCGTTGGCCGACCCGTACCTGCTGGGCATCAGCGCCGGCGCTTCGACCGGCGCGGTGCTGGTGGCGTTGATGGGCGTAGGCGGCGGGCTGATCTCGCTGTCGGCCGGCGCCTTTGTTGGCGCCATGGCAGCGTTTGCGCTGGTGATTCTGCTGGCGCGGGCCAGCGGTTCCGTGAGCGGCACCGGGCAGATCATCCTGGCGGGCATCGCCGGCTCGCAGTTGTTCAATGCACTTACCGCGTTCCTCATCACCAAATCCGCCAGTTCCGAACAAGCGCGCGGCATCATGTTCTGGCTGCTGGGCAACCTCAGTGGTGTGCGCTGGCCGTCGGTGTGGCTGGCGGTGCCGGTGGCGGTCGCAGGGTTGGCGGTGTGCCTGTGGCACCGGCGCGCGCTGGATGCGTTCACGTTCGGCAGCGACTCGGCGGCGTCCCTGGGCATCCCGGTGCGCCGCGTGCAATTTGTGCTGGTGGGCTGCGCCGCGCTGGTCACCGCGGTGATGGTGTCGATTGTCGGCTCCATCGGTTTTGTCGGCCTGGTGATCCCCCACGCCGTGCGCCTGCTGCTGGGCACCGGGCATTCGCGCTTGCTGCCGGCCAGCGCCTTGGGTGGCGCGCTGTTTCTGATCGCGGCGGATGTGCTGTCGCGCACGCTGATCAAGGGCCAGGTGATCCCCGTGGGTGTGGTCACGGCGCTGGTCGGCGCGCCAGTGTTCGCGCTGATATTGGTCGGTCGGAGGAACGCGCGATGAGCGTGCTCAGTTGCACAGGCCTGGGCTTCAAGGTGCGCGAGGCCGAGCTGCTGCGCGATATTCAGTTGGACGTTCAGTCAGGCGAAACCCTCGGCATCGTTGGCCCCAACGGCTCCGGCAAGTCCACCCTGCTCAAACTGCTGGCGGGCCTGCGCAAGCCAGGCAGCGGCGAGGTGCGCTTGGGCGGCCAACGCCTGGACGACCTCTCCCGCCGCACCATTGCCCAGCAACTGGCGGTGGTGGAGCAACAGGCCGACACCGACGACGCCATCCGCGTGTTTGACGCCGTGGCGCTGGGCCGTACCCCCTGGCTGTCGGCGCTAAGCCCGTGGTCCGGCGACGACGAACGCATCGTGCGCCAGGCCCTGCACGACGTGGACGCCACACACCTGAGCAGCCGCGCCTGGCGCAGCCTCTCGGGCGGCGAACGTCAACGCGTGCACATCGCCCGCGCCTTGGCGCAGCGACCGCAAATTCTGTTGCTGGACGAGCCGACCAACCATCTGGATATCCAGCATCAACTGTCGATCTTGAAGGGCGTGCAAGCGTTACCGGTGACGACGCTGATTGCGCTGCACGACCTTAACCAGGCGCTGACCTGTGATCGCTTGGCCGTGCTTGATCACGGGCGGTTAGTGGCGCTGGGCGCGCCACTGGACGTGCTCACGCCACAGCGCTTGCAGGACACCTTCGGGGTGCAGGGGCATTACCTGACGGACCCGTTTGACGGGGCACAGATATTGCGGATGCGCTCCTAGGGCCAGGTCAGATGGCGCTTTGTGTGAGCAGGCTTACCCCAACAACCCCCTGCATGCCAAAGACCTATAGATACCGCTGCATATGCGTCGTGCGCCAAACCGGATCCGCCTCGACATCCACCACGGCAAAGCCCTGACGCGCCCAAAAATCAATCGCCCCAGGCAGAAAAGGATGGGTATGCAGGTACATCACCTCAACCCCCTGCCCCCGGGCCATCTCCTCCAGCGCACGGTACAACCGACCCGCCAGCCCGAAACGGCGAAAGGCTGGAAGCACGAACAGGCGCACCACTTCCACGGTCTTGCGGTGCTGGTAATCCAACTGCGGAAAACGCCCGTCGTAAGGTAAATAGCCGATCGCGGCGACGATTTGATCGCCATTGCGAGCGATCAGAAAGCGCCCATTGCCCTGCAGGTACGTGGTGTCGAAATGCGCCAGGTCCGCAGGCAGGCCGGTGGCGCTGAGCGCGGGGAACAGCTCGGCGCGGGCGTGCAGGACGAAGGTCATTACCTCGGGGATATCAGCCGCGACAACAAGTTGAATGATCACTCCCGCAACTCACACACCGCACTGCCCTTCATCCCCGATGCATGCACGCTCACATGGCGTACGGTAAAGCCTGGCGCCTGGACGATCTTCTTTTCATCCCAGGTATCGCCGCTGGCGACCTGGTAACCGATAGCGCCATCCGCCTGCCAGGTCAGGCGCAGCCTGTACACGCCGTTTTGATCGGGCACCTTGTGGAATGGACTGTCGATGATTGGCTTGGCCTTGTTGAAGGTGCGCAGGTTGAACACGCGCTGGTCGGTGCCGGGCGGCGAATAGCTGGACAGGAACAGCGTATCGTCCTCGGCCTGATCCTCGGCTGCGGCAAGGATCACCGAGGGCACCCACTTCTCGCCTCGGTTCTGGTTGTCGGTGGTGACCTTGCAGGTCAACTGGCCTTTGCCCGTGACGTTTTTGCGCAGCACGGTTTCGTAATGGCCGTACGGCACATCGAAGGTCAGGGTTTGTTCGGTGGCGGGGCTGCAAGCGCACAGCAGAGCCAGGGCGCAGAGGCTGAAGGCGCCTTGAAGATTTTTCACATGCATTCCTTTGCTGGAGTGGAGGACGAAAGGTTACGCGGCCCAACATGCATCTTCCAGTCTCTGGCGGACAAACTCGCCAGACCGCCAGGCGTTCGCCGACAGCCTGCGCGTTTCGCTCGAGGCGCCCAAGACTGACATCGACTCCAGCCCTTGGCGGCAGAGCTCGTTCAACGCAGAGCGGGACCTGTACGCAACGCTGCGCAGACCGCTATGCCCGATGACCACCGATGAACATCGTGATCCACCGCCGGCTGTACGCCAACACGGCGTCCGCCATCGCCACCGGAAAATGAATAAACCCGTGCGCCGACTCCGGCAGCAGATGCGCCTCTGCCTGGGGCCAGCGCGCGGCGATCAGCAGCGTGTCGTCTTTAAGCGGGTCCAACTCACCCACAAACATCAACGCCGGCGGCAGGCCGTCTAAGTCGCCGAACAAGGGCGATAACGGCGCTTGCCTGCGCTCGTCATCGCTCAAGCCTGGCGTGAGCATGCGCAGCGCGTCCACCATCCCCGGTCCGTCCAGCAACAAGGTGTCCGGCCCGGCGGTGCGCACACTCGGCGTGCCAGTCAAATCGTAAACGCCGTAGTACAACACCGCGCCGGCCACGCGCGCGAGCAACTCGGGCCATTGCTTGAGCGTCAGCAAGGTCGCCGCGGCCAGGTGCCCACCCGCCGACTCCCCCACGAAGAATACCGGCAGGCCGGCAAACTCCTCGGCACCCAGCAGCCAGCGCGCCGCCGCCAGGCAATCTTCCAGCAGCCCTTCAATCGGCGTGTCCACCGCCAGCCGATAATCCACCGACACCACCGCCACGTCGCACGCGTTGACCATGCCCAGGTTCAGGTCGTCATCCATCTGCGCATTGCCGATCACCCAGCAGCCGCCATGGATATCCAGCACCACGCCCCTGGGCTTGCCAGCGGGCCGCAGAATGCGCACCGGCACACCGTTCACGACGCGGCTTTGCGCCGCAGCTGCACGCTTGACCTTCTGGCTGACGCGCAGCAGCGCCTGGATCAGACGCGGCGTCACCCGGTTGCGAATTTTAAAGCGCGGCAGCCAGGCGAGCGTTTGATTGAAGCGGCGCATCTGGGCCAGTTCCGGCTCGCTGGCCGGCCAGGGTTGATAAGCCATCAGCGGTTATTGCGCAGAATCGAGAAATTCAGCGCCGCCGCGACGCACAGCCAGGCCAGGTAAGGGAACAACATCAAGCCGGTGATCAGGTCCAGGCGCACGGCCAACACCACCATGGCCGCCACGGTGATCCACAGCAATACGATGATCACCATCCCGGCTAGCAGCCGATGAGCGCCGAAGAACACCGGGGTCCACAGCGTATTCAAGGCGATCTGCGCAGCCCACAGCGCCAGCACCATTTGGCTGCCGGGGATCAGGCTGAGGCGGTAACCGGCCCAGGCCAGCAGCAGGTAGATGATCGTCCACGCGACCGGGAACAACCAATTGGGCGGCGTGAAGCTGGGTTTGACCAAGGATTCATACCAGGCACCGGGCTTGAAGATAACCCCGGTGCTGGCGGCGGCGGCGCAGGCCAGCAGGAAGATAAAAAAAGTCATGGTCGGTCCTTGAAAGGGTGTGAAGAGAAAGCAGCGCGTTGCTTGAGTGACACAAACCACCGTGCATAAATTCAATCCATGCCGCAAAAATGCCACGCTGCGCGTCATGAAAATTGAGTATGGTTTGCGAAATATAGACGATCACACTGGGAATCCCGACCGTGCCCATGACCCATCGCCCTGACAGCCCCCTGTCGGTTTTCCTTATCTTCCTGCGCCTGGGCCTCACCTCCTTCGGTGGGCCTATAGCGCACTTGGGCTACTTTCGCGCCGAGTTCGTCACCCGGCGCCGCTGGTTGAGCGAACGCAGCTACGCAGACTTGGTCGCGTTGTGCCAGTTCTTGCCCGGCCCGGCCAGCAGCCAGGTGGGTATCGCGCTGGGCCTGCAACGGGCGGGCTACGGCGGCGCGCTGGCGGCATGGGCCGGATTTACCTTGCCGTCCGCCCTGCTGTTGATAGTGCTGGCTCTGGGCCTCGCCCAGCACAGCGAGGCTCTGCCGAGCGGCGTGTTGCATGGCCTTAAAGTGGTCGCCGTGGCCGTGGTCGCCCAAGCAGTGTGGGGCATGGCGCGCAACCTGTGCCGGGGCGTGGTGCGGGTGACGCTGATGGTGATCGCCGCCGTGTTGGCGCTGCTGACCGCCTCCGCCTGGGGCCAAGTGGGCGTAATCGCCGCCGCGGGGGTGGCCGGTCTGCTGCTGTTCACGCCCACGCCGAACACCGAGCACGAAGCGCTGCCCATGCCGATCCGCCGTCGCACCGGCGCACTGTGGTTAGGGTTATTTGCGCTGTTATTGGTGGCGTTGCCGCTGCTGGCCGAAACGCTGCACAACCAAAGCCTGGCGCTGGTGGATGCGTTCTACCGCAGCGGCGCGCTGGTGTTCGGTGGCGGCCACGTGGTGCTGCCGCTGCTGCAAGCTGAAGTGGTCGCGCCGCACTGGATCAGCAAAGACCTGTTTCTCGCCGGTTACGGCGCCGCGCAAGCCGTGCCCGGCCCGTTGTTCACCTTCGCCGCCTTCCTCGGCGCCGCTATGTACGCGGCCCCGAATGGCTGGCTGGGCGGTCTGATCTGTCTGCTGGCGATCTTCGCGCCATCGTTTCTGCTGGTGTTCGGCGCCTTGCCGTTCTGGGAAGCCCTGCGCCGCAGCCCACGTACCCAAGCCGCGCTGGCGGGGGTGAATGCGGGCGTGGTGGGGTTGTTGCTGGCGGCGCTGTACCGACCGGTCATCACCAGCGCGATATTCAGCACCTATGACATCGGCCTGGCACTGCTCGCCCTGGTGGCGCTGATGATCTGGAAGTTGCCGCCGTGGCTGGTGGTGCTCGCCAGCGGCGGCTTGGGCTGGTTATTAAGCGTGACCGTCGGTTGAGCCCGGCGCCACAATCCTCAACCAAGGCCAGCGCGCCTGATAGCTGCCGGCCTTCTGCGCAAACAACACCGGCTCCGGGTGCCGTGGGTTGATACGCAACACCCCCTGCTCCACATCCGTCAACCCGTAAGGCGCATACACCTCGCCGGTGGCGATCTCCAAGCCGATGCAGGTCCCCGCCACCAAATACCGGTCCACCCCCTGCCTCGCCGAATGCAACTGAGGGTAAGGCCGGCCAAACCGCTGCGCGTACCAAAGGTGTACCCGCGCCTGGTTCTTAACCTCCACGTTAACCCCCAGGTCCTGGAACAAGCGAAACGCCCCGCACCGGCTGCGTATCAGCCCTTCAACTCCGCAGCCCGATGACTCGCCGCGTCATCATAAGCCACGTACAACGATTCAGCGATCTGGCTCTTGATGGCCTTGGTGGACTCCAACCCCAACACAAACCCCTCGGCCTTGCCGCCTGCGCGGTTGAGTTCTTCATGAGTGGCCGCGCCGGTGATGGCATCCAGCAGCTTGGCGGCATGAGGGCCGACGCCCTTGGGCAGGCTGATTTGGTCGATGGACATGGGCGATACCTTTGCAAAAGAGAGATCGGTAGCGCGTGGAACCACTGCCGGGGGTGGCATGGTAGACGGTTCTGGGTAACAGGGGGTGTTTTCCGGCCACCGTGCGGGTACGTCCGGTGCCTGGCCTGACGACATGATCCGGGCGCACCCGCCGCCGGATAAGTCTTAATGAGTGAGGCGATTGATTGCCGCGATTGTCGGGCTTGCATTATTGCAGTACGAAAAAGACGTCTCGAAAAGCGGGTTTGA
The DNA here is from genome assembly GCF_030687575.1 of Pseudomonas sp. FP2309. Taxonomy (NCBI): domain Bacteria; kingdom Pseudomonadati; phylum Pseudomonadota; class Gammaproteobacteria; order Pseudomonadales; family Pseudomonadaceae; genus Pseudomonas; species Pseudomonas sp. FP2309. Next base: position 3,715,995 of record NZ_CP117439.1, read on the forward strand.
GCCGGGCGTATAAACGTTGTCCCGCTTCAGTCCACGCCACGCTACGGGTTGTGAGATTAAAAAGCCGCACAGACGGCGAGCCCACGGCCCGCCGCTGCAGACGTGCGACGGGACTTATTTTTGCGGCACGACATTCCGGTCGAGGAAACGGTGGATTTCGCCACTGATCTCGTTCAAGTGTGTTTCCAGTGCGAAGTGCCCGGTGTCATAGAAATGTACTTCAGCTTTGGGAATATCACGCTTGAATGCGTTCGCGCCTGCCGGGAGAAAAAACGGATCGTTCTTTCCCCAGACGGCCAACATCGGCGGCTGGTATTTGCGGAAATATGCCTGGAACTCGGGGTAGCGCTTCACGTTGGTGGCATAGTCCCCGAACAGGTCCAGCTGAATTTCATCGTTACCTGGTCGCGACACGAACGCGTAATCCAAGGTGTAGGTTTCCGGCGCGATACTGTCTGGGTCCGCTACGCCATGAGTGTATTGCCACTTGATTGATTCTGGTTTGAGCAGCTCGCGCAATGCGTTGCGGTTCTCGACAGTTGGCGCCGTCCAGTAACGTTGAATCGGGTTCCAGCCCTCGCTGAGGCCTTCAACGTAAGCATTCCCGTTTTGGCTGATGATTGCGGTGATTCTATCGGGGTGTGCGACGGCCATCCGCCAGCCTACAGGCGCACCATAGTCGAAAACTTGAAGCGCGTAGCGCTTAAGCGCAAGCGCTTCAGTAAACCCGTCCATGGTTTTGGCAATGTTGTCGAACGTGTATGAGTACTTCGCCCGATCAGGGCTGTCCGAGAATCCAAAACCCGGGAAGTCAGGGGCAATCACGTGGTAACGGTCCGCCAGCTTCGACATCAAGTCGCGATACATGAAGGATGAGGTAGGGAACCCATGAAGCAACACGATGGTTGGCGCCGAAGGGTCGCCCGCTTCCCGATAGAAGATGCGGACCCCTTTTACCTCGACAAAATGGTGTTGGACGTCGCTTGCCCTTTGATGGCTAATGTCCGCCGCTTCGACGCCTGCGCTGACAAGCGCTGCACTGAGGGCCGTTGCCGCTAATAAACTTTTAATGCTCATGCAAACTCCTTGGACACTGAATGAAAAAGATAAGTGGTCTATCAGGCGGTGAGTTCATGGCTTGTCGAGCGTCAGGCGCACCCACTTGATAGGGCTATATTGCCTGTTTCAATAAGCCCGCATAATCTGAGAATATCGGTAACCTATCTACCAAATATCGGAACATTCCATGGACAGATTTGAGGCAATGAAGCTGCTCGTGGTTGCGATTGATGCTGGCAGCCTGACGGCGGCCGGCCGGCTAGCCGACATCCCTCTTCCCACCATCAGCAGGAAAATTTCTGACCTGGAGATGCTGATAGGCAGCCGCTTATTGATTCGAACCACGCGCAGGCTCTCGTTGACCGATGCAGGGGTGGCTTATGTGGCTGCGGCGCGCCGAATACTGGAGCAGTTGGAGGTGGCCGAACGCGAAGCTGCCGGAGAATTCATTGCCCCCAAAGGCGAGCTGGTCCTGACCGCGCCAATCATGTTCGGTCGGCTGCATGTGCTGCCGATCGTCAACGCGTTTTTAGCGGAGTTTTCCGAAATCAACATTCGGCTCTTGCTTTCAGATCGCAACGCGCACCTCGTTGACGACCACGTGGACATGGCAGTACGCATCGGAACACTCGCTGACAGCGGCATGATCGCCACTCAGGTGGGGGCCATGAGAACCGTAATGTGCGCGAGTCCCAGGCTGCTGGAAGCGTATGGAAGACCTGAATGTCCCGCAGATCTGCAGCACTTGCCAACCGTGCGACTTGACGCCCCTATGCCTTTTCAACACTCAAAACATGGCGTGGCGGAATCGACGAGGCGGATTACCCCGCGCTTATCGGTGACGACCGCTGAAGCCGCAGCGCAGGCCGCCATTGATGGCGTTGGAGTCGTTCAGTTATTGCACTATCAAGTCGCGGAAGCGGTCAGCGAGGGACTGCTGGAGATTGTGCTGGATAAATATGAGCCTTCGTCGGCGCCTATCAACCTGATCCACATGTCACCTGGGCACATGCCCCTGAAAATGAGGCGATTTCTGGATTTTGCTGTTCCTCGGTTTCGTCAACGCCTGGATCAGTAAATTCCGCGATGGCGTGCGTGAACATTCAGATGGCATATGACTTATATCGGGGATGTTGGCGCGAACACGCCGACGAAGCGGGCCAGAGGCCGAAAACTTCCAAGATGGCTGCAATCGCGGGAATTTGTGATTTTTTCACGAGAGGGTTAAGAACAAAATCAAGACACTGAACCATCGACCACGATTACGATAACCACCAAAGCCGATTTGCCCCCAAGTTCCAGGAATTGTTCATGCCATTCATTATTACCTGCGTTGTGTCCCTGTTTTTTTGGACTGTTGTTTCAGCAATCACAGGCGCTGCGGAGCCCTGGGACCTGGCCAGTTACTGGACCCTCATCTATCCCGCCGCGCTCGTGTTGTCCGTGATCCTTGGGGCCGTTCTAAAAAGCTCACAGTGGTCAGCAGGCGCCATTGTAATGCTCTCTCAGATCCCCGTGGTTTTAGCGACTTCGGGTACATCCCCGTTGCTCGCAGCCGGTATCATCATTGCGGCCTTTCTCTCAATTCCGGCGATCGCGCTGTCATGGCTCGCCGGCAAATTGCGCTCAGGTAAGAAGTTCGTCCGCTGGAGTTCAAGCCAGAAAAAAATTGGAAACTGATGTATACCCGTGCAGCCAAACGGTACAGAGCACCCCCACTCGGGATGAGCTATCCCACCTGCGCAACCCGCCAACTACTGGATCAAGAGTGACTAACCTCCTGTTCGTCTATAGCCGTAACCAATGGCGTAGTCCTACTGCGCAAGCGATCTGGCGCCGTCGCCCCGGCTTTAATGCCCGTTCCGCAGGAACCAGTCCAAATGCACGTAAACCTATCAGCCCAGCGGACATTCGCTGGGCTGACGTGATCTTTGTCATGGAACGCAAACATCTTAATCGTCTTCAGGCTGAATACGCCCGTCTTCTGGAACACAAACGGCTCCACTCTCTCGATATTCCCGATGATTACCGCTACATGGATCCTGAACGGGTGGGCATGCTTGAAGACATTGTGAAGTCCTACCTCACCACGTAGGCTTCATGCCGGAACGACTGTTGCAGGCGTGGTCGCGGATTTTCGTACGACTGAAACCGCGATCAACGCGACAACATGAACGTCTCGTACTCCAGATCCTCCAGCGCCGACGACAACCGCGCCAGTCCCAGCAGGACACACATCAGCAACGACAGCGTAAACCCATACCCGAAGAAGCTCGGGCCCAGGTGCATGCTGAGCAGGGTAAGGCCGGCGTTGAGCACTGCGAACAGGACGCACAGTTCCAGCACCACGCGGCGTTTGTCGAGATAGAAGAACACGTTGAGCAGCGCCATGAAGACGACCTGGATGCTCACGCCGATCAAGTCGATGTAGAACAGTGGCAGGTAGTAGCTGGAGATCCCCAGCCAGTCCAGCAGGCGTGGTGCGAAGAGGAACAGCAGCACCACGGTGAGGCCCTGGACTTTGCAGATTTCCAGCAGTCCCTGGCGGATGGACAAGGTCATTTCGGTCTTCAGGGAGCCGATGTGTTGCAGGGTTTCGCCGTCGCGAATGGCCCGGAACAGGCGGTCGTACCATTCGGCGAAGTCGGTTTCGATGCGCACCAGGAACACGGCCATGCCGGGGATGATCGCGAGGTAGGCAATGAAGATCGGCATGTCGTAGAGGATTGATGCACGCAGTGGGCCGATGACGGCGTTGGAGGTGGCCGGATTGAACCAGAACATGATCTTGTCCACCCAGATGCCGAAGTTGTAGAAGAACCCGGTCACCAGCAGGCTCAGGAACACGTTGCGACGGTCGAGGAAGTCGAAAGCGATGAGCTTTTCAGCCTGGTATTCGCGCAGGATGTCGTAGAGGTACAGAAAAAGCAGCGTGCTGTGCCCGATCAACAGCGCCAGCAGCAGGCCTGGCATTTGCAGGAAGCTCAGCAGGTAGGCGCTGGCGACCATCAGCGAATAGCCCACCAGCATTACCAGCAGGATGCGGTTATATTTTTTCATCCCCGACAGAAAAATGATCACGATCCAGAGGTTGCACAGCACTACGAAGTTCGAGAGCACCAGCACGCGGTAGATCAGCGGCTGGTCGAACAGCACCGCCAGCAGGATGATGCCCAGTACACCGGCACCCGCGGTGACCAGCAACAATATGCCCAACAGGTTGGGCAGGATGTGCTCGTAGTTGCGCTGGAACAGTTGGTCGGACACAAACCGGGTAAAGAACAGTTGCAGGCCGCCCGTCAGGATCAACGAGCTGGCCATCAGGTACGTGACCGTCACCAGAAACTGCCCGACCAGCGAGTTGGGCAACATTAAGCCCAGGCTGATGATGCCCACCAGCATGACGCTGATGATCGACAGCACCCACGGCCCGGAGCTGATCAACCCGGCATAGACGTAGGCATGCAGGGTGGCGGTGTAAGAGTCGCGCGAGAGGATCTTGCGCAGTTCAAAGCCAATACCGGCCATTAGCTGTTCTCCATGGCTGCCTGGTACAGGTCGCGGTAGCGCTGCAGCATCAGGGCTTCGGTGTAATAACGGTTGACCCGCGCCAGGCCGCTGGCCTGCGCGGCTTGCCAGCGTTCGGGGCTGCGCAGCAGTTCCAGGATGGCGGCGGAGGTGGCCTGTGGGTCGGCGATCGCGACAACCTTGCCCGCCATGCCGAGGTCTCGGTCTTCGGCGCTGCCGCCTTCGATCAGTTCGCGGCACGAACCCACGTCGCTGCTGACCACCGGCGTGCCGGCGGCCCAGGCTTCAAGGATGACCAAGGGTTGCGCCTCACTGATTGAGGTCAACACCATCAGGCCAAGCTGGGGCAGGATATCCTGGATACGCTGGAAGCCGAGGAAGTGCACTTTGCCTTCCAGGCCCAGGCTGGCCATGAGGCTGCGGCATTCGCTGACGTACTCCGGGTCTTCTTCTTCAGGCCCGACGATCCAGCCTTCGACCTCAGGCATGGCGCTGATCACACCGCGCATGGCCCGAAGGAAGGTTTTCACGTCCTTGATCGGCACCACACGCCCGATCAGGCCCACCCGCGGGGCAATGCCTGGCGCGCGTGTTTCAAGCACGCGGTTCCACTGCGACAGGTCGATGCCATTGGCAATCAGTTGCGTGCGCGCAGGTTCGGCGCCGTCCTTGATCTGGCGCTGACGGTTGCCGTCATACAGGGCAATGATGTTGTCGGCGCTGTTGTAGGCCAGTTGGCCAATTCGCTCGAAGTAGCGCACCCACAGCGTACGGATGTAACCCGAGCCGCCGTCGAGGCTGCGGTTCAGCGCCTGGCCGGAGGCCTCGGCGATCCACGAGGCCTGGGCCAGGTCGATCTTGCGTTCTTTGGTATAGATGCCGTGCTCGCTGAGCACATAGGCGCAGTTCCAGCGTTGCTTGAGAATGCAGCCCAACAGCCCGGCGTAACCGGTGGAAATCGAATGCAGCACTCGTGCCTGCGGCATCTTGCGCGAGGCCTCGGCCAGCATCAGCAAAGGCGACTGCAGTGAGCGCAAGGTCCAGAAATAATTGACGAAGGACGGGTCGGCACAATGCTGGCGATAACCTTCGCTGAGCGTCTCCCAACTGGCGCGACTGCGCACGACGTCGTCGAGGGTCATGTCGCCGCTGGCGATGTAATCGAGCAGCTTCTCACCCAACTCACGCTCAGGCGGGTCCGGGTGATGTAAGAAGCGATACAAGTCGGCCAACTGCTGTGGGTTAGCTTCTCGCGGCGCGCCACGCAGGTGGGTGGGATGAGTCGCATCCTCCAGGAACACTTCTTCGATGTGCAGCACGTTGGCCGGCACTTCGTAACGGCGTTTCTCATACGCCGAGCGCTGGCCGCCAATGAACATCACCGAAAAGGTCAGCTCCGGCAGGCCGAGGATCATTTGGTGAATCCAGCTCGAAACGCCGCCGCGCACGTAAGGCCAGGTGCCTTCGAGCAGCAGGCAGATATCTGCAACCGGTGCTTCTTGCTTGTTACTCATTCCAGCTCCTCACCAACTCAGCGAACGGTGGCCGCTGGCGGGTTTCCTCGGGAAGGCTGGCGAGCAACCCGGGGATTTCGTGATAACGACCGGCCTCGAACGCCAGCTCTGCGCGAAATGGCAAGACCTGGGCCGAGCCCATGCCGTTTTCTTCCGCCAGGCGCAGAAGTGATTCGGCGCGCTCGTTCTCGCCGCGCTCCAGTGCGATACGGCCAGCCAGTAGAAACAACTCGCCGCCCTCGCCCGCCGCCAGGCCCTGCTCGGCATGCTCGCTGGCCTGGTTGAGGACGTGCTCCAGCACGCTGCCTTGCGCTAGACCGAGGTAGGCCAGTTCCCAATACCAGCGCGCCAACATACTGTGGACCGGACCTGCAGTGCGCGAACTGACATCCACCAGTTGCTCAAGGGCCATCTGGATGTGCAGGTTGATGTCGCTTTCCTGCTTGTCGAGCATCGAGTAAGCGAGCAGGCGTACGTCATCGCTGGGGTCGCCAAGCGCCAACTTGAGAATGGGCACCGCGTCCTTGCCGGGCATCCGTCGCGTGGCCAACAAGGCCGACAAACGCTGGTCCGGATCGGGCGCGTGGCGCAACACATCCTGTAAGCCGCCATCCGCGAAAACCGGCTTGTGCAACTGCGTCTGCGCGCGGTACGGCAAGCTTGGAATGCCAACGGCCTGCCAGGCTTGTCTGTCGCGTTTGCGCGGCAAGTACAGAGCCGGGAAGATCGCGGCCATCACACCCAGGGTGCCGATGAGCGGAACAAAGAACGCCAGGCTGAAGATGAACAGCGGGCTCCAGGGCAAGGGCTTGCGGTAGCGGGCTGGCAGCAACAGCCACACGGCCGCGCACAGCATCAGGCAGGCGAAGCCGTGGCTGAAGGTGAAGACCAGCAATTGGTCGATTTGAGGCGCGTCGAGCCACAAGCTCGCCAAGCTGCCCGACTCTAACACCAAGGCTCCGCTAAACAGCCACTTGCTGATCATTCAGGCCACACTCGTTGTAAAGGAAATTACGCAGCCCGTTTCGGTCACAGCCAGGCTCCAGATTGAAAGGCATAATCCGGACGCCCAGGCTCTGGAAGTCGCTGTCGATACCAAAATGCTCGTGCAGCAACAGGCTGATACGGGCCAGGTAGCCCTCTGTGCCTTGCGGACTGGTCAACGGCAACAGCACCAGCAGCAGCGCGTGATCGCGGTTGTTGCGCACCGGCAAGTGCAGGTCCAGGCCGCGCTGGCTGCGTTCCATCAGGCGCGTCAGCTCGTCATTGGGGCGCGTCATCTCAAACGCGAACAACCCGGCCGGCAATGTATGCTGCTCGATGTCCACCAGCGAGCGCTTGAGTTGCAGTGTGAACTGCTGGGCGTCGGCGTTCGGCAGTTGCAGCACTTGCGGGTCGCGGCGCAGCAGGTCGGCGATGTGGCCGGCCAGCAGCGACAACAGGCTCAGGGTGCGGTCCTGGAACGCAAAGAACGGCATTTGCCGAACCGCCAGGATGGCCAACAGGCGCCCTTCGGCGTCGATCAACGGGATGCACGCTTGCAGCGAAGAAAACTGCGACGAGTTGCCGGAATCAATCAACTCCTGGCGCACGCTGACCAGCTCACCGCGCTCAAGGCACAGCTTGATCAGCTCATCTGAAGCGTCCAACGGCCCCATCACACCGATCATCGCCAGGGCTTGAGGCAGTATGTTTTTTTCACTGTCGTCGACGCGGTACAAACCAGCCACGCGCAAGGCGCCGTACTGACCGAGCATCGCCACGATGGGCTCGGCCAACTCGCCCAGTGCATCGCCTTCGACCGGCATGCCGCGCAGTTTGTCCCGCAGGCCCAGCAAGGAGCTGCGCAGGCTCTGGTCGCTGCCCGCCATACGCTGTTCGAGCAGGTCATGGGAGACCCGCAGAATCTGGTGCGCGCGGGTGAACTCGTCGAGACGGTACTGACGGTATTCATTGGCCATTTGCAGGCGTTCCAGACGGCGCGTCCACAGGTCACGCACTTCACCGACCAGCATCCCGCACACCAGCACGCCGACGATAAACGACGGATCAATCTGCGTATAACCTTCGTGTCCGCTGCTGCGCAGCGCAAACAGCACCGCCACCACCAGTACCGCGCTGAACAACCCGCGCACAAAACCGTAACGTACCCCTGACAGCAGCGGCGCAAGGATCGGCCAAGGGAAACCGGCATGCATCTGCAACGGGTCTTCAGGCGTCAACCAGAAGCCGAGACCGATCGCCAGACCGGTCACCAGTATCGTTTCCAGCCAAGACACCGGCCCGCTGGCTCGCGGTGCCAGGCTGTAATCCATGTGTGGAGAATTCATTGCGTTCACTCGAACCGAAGGGCGCCAACAAGTTTGTCGATGACTGTTTGAGCATTGCCCGCCAGGCTTTCACGGGACCAGCCGGCGCGGGCGCCACTTTTGCTCCACAGCACACGGCCGCTGCTGGCTTCCAGCACGCGCAGGCTGATGCCCACCGCCGGCTCGCCGTCCAGGCCGTTCTTGTACTGCCACTCTTCAACGCTGCCCGCGACCACGTAATCGAGTTTCTGCTCACGGGCCCAATCGAGGGCACCGGCCAGACGCTCATTGTCGTCCATCAAGGCTTGTTCGCCCTGGGTGGTGACAGGGTAAACCCGTGGTTGCAGACCATGGCTGCTGAGCACACTGAGCAGGATCTGCTCGCTGCGCTCACCGGCTTGCGGGGTCTGCGAATAGTTGACCATCGGCATGATGCCCCACTGCGCATTGCGCGGCAGGTTCGGGCTGGTCTCACTGGTGAAGCTTGAGCAGCCGGCAACGAACAGGACTGTCAGAGCCAGGCTCAGGTTACGAATTACTTGCATAGGTTTTCTCCCGTAGAGATTCTGTAATCAGCGCCCGAAACGCACGCCGTAGCTCATGCCCAGTGTTCCGCCGGATTTGCCATCCCCGCCTTGTGGCGCAGATTGGTACCCGACGGTCAGGGCCAGTTCGTCGTCACCCAGCACTTCAAAGCCGATGCCGGTGTTCATGCCGTAGTTAAAGGTTTGGTCTGTCCACTGCCAGCCTGCCGTCACGTCCACCAGCCAGGTGTATTGCGGCTTGGTGCGCACCAGCGCGCCAGGGATGCCGCGACGCCAGGTGGTACCGACGTAGAGTTGGCCGTAGCGGCTTTGCAGCAGGTTGTCGGCGGTGACCGGGTCTACATCAAGAGGATCTGGCAGCCCCGTATCGACCTCTATGGACTGAGGCGTGACCCTGACGGCACCGCCGTTGCGGCTGGACAGGTACTCCAGCTCCCGATCCTTCACGTTGTTTTTCTGATAATCCGCACCGCCGCGCACCGTCCAGTTAGGCCCGGCGAATTCCAGCGTGTGGTTAAGCTCCACCTTCAGCGCATGCCCGGTACCCAGCGAGTCGCCGGCACGGGTAGAGAACGAGCGCTGCGCCACTTCCCAGCTCAACTGGTCCCGCGCGGTCAGGCCATGACGCCCGCCGACCCAGGCACGGTCCTGCTGGCCGAAGGCGCGCATCAAGCCGCTGTCGTCACTCTTGCGATGCCAGTCCAGGCCGGTCTCGAGTTGATGGCGGGTACCCAGTTGCCACATGCGCGACAGCCCCAGGCCGTTGCGATCGTCGTCCTTACGCTGGCTGGTGTCGGCGAACACCTTCCAGCTGCCGTTTTCCACCGAACGAATCAAGGTCAGGGCTGCGTTGCTCTCGTCACCGATCCTCGATGAAATAATGTCGTCGCCCTTGTAGTTGCCGTGCTCCATTTCGAGATCGGCGTACCAGTTGTCACCCAGGTTGTGCGCGATTTCCAAACGCGGCGCATCAAACGAGAGACCACCGAAGTCCTGCTTCTGGTAGGACAGCAGCGCGCCTTGCGGGGTGCTTTCGTGGATCTCCACGGCTTGACGGCGCAGTTGCTCGCGCACCGACTCCGGTTGCTCGTCACCCAGTGCGGTCAGGCTGGTATCCAGCGCTTCGTTGTCGCGACCCAACCGGCTGAGTGCCTGCGCACGTTGCGCAGGGTTCAAGTCGCTGCTGGCCAACAGGGTTTCAACCTGAGCCTTGTTGCGGCTGCGCAGGGCTTCCTGAATCTGCTCGTAACGGTCGACCTTGAGGCCTTGGCCACGCGCCCATTCCAGCCATTGGTCTTTCTGCGACTCCTGATTGGTCGCATCCAGCCGTGCCAGCAGGCGCTCGAACCACATCTGCTTCATCGACGGCGAACCGTCTTTCCACTTCAATAGTTCCTGCTGCGCCTTGCGTGGCGAGTAGCTGCTGGACATCAATCGCAACCAGATTGCGTAGCGCGGGGACGAAGGTTGCAGCCCTTCAGCCTCGGGATGGCGCAGCAGTTTCAAGCGCAGCCGTTGCGCTGCGTCCTGGTAGCCGGCGGTGTCCAGTGCATCGGCGTAGGCCGCCTGCACCAGCCAGTCGTTCGGGGTTAGCTTGAGGTACATGCGGTACCACGCCAACGCCTCGGTATCGCGACTCAGCAATTGACTGGCGCTGGCAAACGGCAGCCAGAGCAGGCGGTCTTCACGCGCATAGGCGCGCCACTTGGACAGCAGTGGCTTGAGTTTCTCGGTGTAGCCCTGGTCGACATACAGCCAGATCATGCGCTCGCGGAACAGGTTGTCATTGGGGTAGCGCGACAGGCCCAGCAGGTACAAACGCTCGGCTTCGGCGGTGTCGCCCTGCTCAATCGCCAATGCACCCCGCACGGCCAGGACCTGGGCTTGCTCGTAGGCCTCCGGGTACTGTTTAGCGTCTTCGAGCAATGCGACCACTTGGTCCCACTCCTGCAATTCCTGGGCGAGCTGCAAGGCCTCGACCAAGCGTTGCGGGTCTTGGGCGCGTTTCCAACTGGCGACCATCAGGGCCAGGGCGCGCTGTGGGTCACGGGTGCGGTAAAGGGTGATCAGCTGACTTTCGTCACCACTGACCAGCTTGCCGTTGATGGCGAGCAGGCGCTCCAGCGAAACGCGCAAGTCGTCATCACGCTCCAAATCCCAGGCCAGGCTGGCGCGTGCGTGCCAGTACTCCGGGTCCTTGATCGACGGATCGTCCAACTTCACGATGTCCCATGCAGCCTGCTCGTCGAACAGCTTCATCTCGGTGCCGACCCAGTCCACCCGCTCGGCCGAGGTCAGGGTGAAGCGTTGGGCGTAGTCGTTGTAAACCTTGCTTCTTGCGGCGAACTGCCCGGTGTTGTCCACATTTTGCAGCAAGCGCGTCCACGCCAGGCGGTGCCCTGGGTATTTGCGCAGGTAGGTGCGCAACCAGGCCTCGGCCTCGGCAGGCGTGCCGCGCGATTCGTGGCCGTAGATCAATGCGTCCAGCTCGATATCAGTGAGCGCGCGCTGTTGCATGATCTCGGCAAGCAGCGGGATTGAACGGTCGAAATCGAACTGCTGGCTGGCCAGGCGCCAGGCGTGCTCGCGGGTTTTCGGGTCTTCCTTCAGCTTGAGCACACGAATCCAATAACCCAAGGCTGCTGCGTTATCGCCGCGCCACTCACCGAGCAGCGCCATTTGCTCGAGCAGTTCAATGTCGTCCGGATAATCGACCGTCAATTGCTGACCGGTTTCCCAGGCGCCTGCCAGGTCGTTGATGGCCAGGCGCACGTGGAATTCTTTCAGCGCAATTTTCGGGTTGTCCGGCTGCACCTCGCGCCACTGCTTGAGTACGCGTTGCGCCAAGTCAAAGCGTTTGGTTGCCACCGCCACGTCGACGCCCTGCTCCAGCCAGGCCACATCGGTCTGGGGGTTCGTCAGTTGGGGCAATTCGTCGGACAGCACCTGCGCGGCCTGTTCATCGCGACCCGCCGACAGCAGGCTGTCGAACGCCAATTGCGCATAGTCACGGCGCTCTGCCGGCTGCTGGGTGTCGCGCCTGAGTTGCAGGTAAATATCTGCAGCAAGCTCCGGTTTGCCACTGGCCATGTACCACTGCGCGGCCGATTTGAGTGCCTCGGCACGCTGTGCCGGATCGCGCGCGGCGATTTCTTCGTACACCCCGGCGGCGAACTCGGGCGCCTGTAAAGCCAGCGCCCGCGCCGCCAGGTTTTGCAACTGAGGCATGGGCAGCTTGTGATAATCGAAGCTCCCCAGACGCTCGACCAGCGCCTGCTGCGCAATCAGGTCGTCGCTGCTGGTGGCAACCAGCGCGTCCAGTTCAAGGCGATAGTAAGCCTGGGTTTCAGGCTGCGGCTTGGGCCACGCATCCAGGTGCTGGCGCGCTTTGGTGTAGTCACCGAGGCGGATCAACAGATCGACCAGTTGCAGGCGCAAGTGATCGTCGTCCGGGTGCGCCGTGAGCAGCAGCTCGGCATAGTTGGCCGATACTGCATCAGGCTGGCGACCGTCGGGTTGGAACACTTCTTCGCGCTGGAAGGTCGCCCACAACAGGCCACCCACTGCGACTGTCACTACCGCCAATGCCCAAGGATTGAGCAGGCGGCTGCTTTTAGTTGCAGAGGAGCTGACCATTACTCACCTGCTTCATAGGTAATTGAAACGTCCAAAGGCCGGCCGAAGCCTTGCCCGCAAATTGTTGCCCATCCACTTCAACGCGGCAGGCCGTGGCCGAGCGTACGGAGAAGGTCAGGTCGAACTGGCCGGCGAACGCAAAGCTCACGCGGCGCTCATCCAGGTAACGCCAGTCCAGCAAGGGCAAATTGGCTTCTTCCAACGCCGGTCTTGGGTCTCGATCCGGGCGCAGCACCAGCAAGGCCTTGTCACTGCTCAGGGCCACGTAGCGCCCTTGCGGTAAATCGCGCACACCAGCGATGCCCTGCGATTGCAACAGATCCGGCCAGCCCATTTGGGCGTCCAGGCGCACGGTGCGCAGTGCATCCATCCCGCGAATCTGCCAGGCGCCATCGGCCGTGCGCGCCAGGCTTGCTTGATACAGGCCGTGCAGGCGGTCGAGGTAGTCGCTCATCCACAACGACATTGGCTGCTGCTCGCGCATGTAGCCGTAGATCTCGTGCATGGCCTTGATCGAAGCCTGCTTGGTGCTGGAGTAGAAGTGGTAATACAGGTGCAGACCCCGCAGACGGCGCGGGCTGTCGGTGAGCTGGAACGTCTCGATCAACTCGCGGAATCCGTAATACGGCCCCTTCCACAAGTTGGTGTACAGGTTCTCGTTGATGATCGGTGCGTAGTACTGCAAGCCGCCCGCGGTCGGGCGCAGCAACGGGTTAAGTCCGGTCAGCGACGGATTGGCCTTGGTCATGATGGTTTCGGCACCGTTGACATTCTTCAGGCCCGCGTCATACGCCAATTTGATAGTGCTTGCCGATGGCAGCGCGTCACCTGGCCAGAACACCAATTTCACTGGCTTCTGCGGGGTGGTCAGGTTCTGGTTGATATAGTCGCGCGAGCCGAATATTTCGCGACGAAAATCAATTTTGTCGTAGCCGAGCACCTTCATGTTCATGCCGTATTCCGGGTTGAAGTTCTCGCGCTTCTTGGCTTTATCCGGCTGCATGAAAAATGGGTGGCTGTAGGTATGCGTAGCAACTTCGACTTTAGGGTTGGCAAAGATCTCGCGCGCAATCGGCTCCAGTTCCCGGGCCAGGAAGGGGAACGAGCCGCGCGGTGAAATCTCGGCTTCGATGATCGACACCGACGTCAGGAACGGGTTGGGCTTGATGTAGTCGTCCAGCGTGTGGCGCCCAGCATAGGGCGTACCACGCACTTCGGCCCGGGAAGGAAAGCCATCACCATCAATGTGCACGGTCGCAATGCGACGGCCATTTTCGGTGGTGCTGTCCGGCCGCGGCTGGCTTGGCAGGTGCAGGCTGGCCTGGAGAAACGCAAAGGGATCGAGGATCCAGCGGCTGCGCTCGTTGTTGGTTTCAAGCAGATAGGGAGCAAGTGCCAAGCCACCCCATTTGCCGACCACCACCGGCGTGAACACTTCACCGCCAGCCCCCTTCAACGACAGTGCGGCTGTTGGGCCATTGGGCATGACTGAAACGGCGGTGAGGTCGCGCGAGCGTGGCACCACCGGCGCTTCAAATGCCCCTACCAGGGTTTTGTCCTGGTGAGTAACCGTCACCACCTGCGTGGCGGGCGGCGCATCACGCTTGAGGCCAAGGCGCTTGAGCAGCAGCTTGTCTTCAACCGGCAACCCACTGAAAAACGCCACAGGCACCTGTTCGTCCAGGCGCGCATTGATGAAGCGATTATACGCAGCCGGGTCCTGCGGCGGACCGCTGGTCATCCAATTGACGACGCCGGCATACAAGCCACTAAAGCTGTACAGCGGAAGATTGCTGTCGGCTGGAAAATAATCGACGCGATAGCCCAGATATTCCAGCAAGCCGCCAAGATCGCTATGACCGGCAGCATCTTCCAGCGCGCCTTCGCGCGGGTCGAAGATCAGCGCGATACGGCGTGGCTGAACCTCGATGCTGCTGATGCCCAGGCTATTGAGGTCAGGCGTGCTGATATACGGAATGTAGCCTTCTTCGCGCAGACGCTTTGCCAGCTTGCGCGCTTCTTCACGGCGCTCCGGCGGCAAATAGTCGATCGCCACCAGCGGGATGCCTTTGGCGCGCAACGGTTTCAAATGCGTTTCAAGCCATTCTCGGTCGGACTCCGACACCGGACGATAACGTTTGGCGGAGGCATCCCAGCCCGCGTGGATCGACTCGACTGCCACAGCGACGGCAACTCCATCCAGCTCGGGCAATACCTCGAAACCGCGATTGAAGAACAACTTCAAAGTTGGCTGACGCTTGTGCAATTCACGCAGCAGGTTGACCAGGCCCACGTGCTGAGCTTCACGCTGGGCTGGGGGCAAGAGTTGGAAACTGTCGAGGGTATCGAGAAACACACCGCCATAACCTTGCGCTTGCAGGGCTTTGGCGCGAGCAAACAAATGCTCACGCCAAGCTGGCGAAGTGAGGTCCATGACCTGGCTGTCCCAGGCATCGTTACGCACTGGGGAACCCGCGTTGCTCAAGCCGGCTTTTTCGAGCTCCGCCTTATTGCCGTCGAATTCGCCCACGGACAAATAAGCAAAGGGTTCGCTGCCCAGCGTGCGCAGGGTTTTGACATCGGCGGGCGTCATGTGGCCGGGCTCGACCACCGCCCAATCGAACTGCGCCAGCTCCGCAAGGGGCGGCTGCTCGGCATACCAGAAAGCCACGCTGGCCGGCTGTGGCGACGTCGCGGCCTGCGCAGTCGACCCGCCAACGAACAACGCAAAAGCGGCCAGCAGCCGCTCGGCTATTGCGCGGACGCGCGTCCGGCGAAAAACGATTTCCATAATGCACTCTTGAAATGACTGAGACTGGGAGGGCGTTGAGGTCGAACAGGTGATACCGGCGCGTTACAAACTGCGAAGTAGCTGTGCCAACCCCTGGCCCACGGACGTCGGTTCCGAGAGCACATAGCGTTGCAGCAAGCGCGTGTTATTCGCACGGGAATGACGAATATCGCCCTGGCGCTGCGCCTGGTGCGTCACGGTCAGAGCAGTACCGGTCGCGCCGCCCAGTTCGGTGATCAGGTCGTTCAAACTCGTCGCGCGGCTGAACCCGACATTGACAGCGCCAGGCGCCGCTTCGCTGGTCTCTACGGCCTGCACGAGAATGTTCACCAGATCTTTCACGTAGACGAAATCGCGCGTCTGCCCACCGTCACCGAATACGGTAATCGGCTGCTTGGCGATTGCCCGCTGGCTGAAGATACTGATCACACCCGAGTACGGGGAGGACGGGTCCTGGCGTGGGCCAAAGATATTGAAGAAGCGAAAGATCACGGGCTCCAGGCCATGTTCGCGACGATAGAAGTCCAGGTAATACTCACTGGCCAGTTTGTCGCACGCGTAAGGCGTCAGGGGAGACTTGGCGATGTCTTCTTCAATGGCCGTGCCTTCGCCGTTATTGCCATAGACTGCGGCACTGGAAGCGAATACCACGCGCCTCACACCGGCCTTCAGCATCGCCTGGCAAACATTGAGCGTGCCGACAAAATTGCTTTGGTGAGTAGCGACAGGATCGTCTACCGACGCCTGCACGGAGGCCACTGCAGCCAAGTGAACCACAGCGTGGCAATCAAGCATGGCGTGCTCAACCACGGCGGTGTCTGCAACATCCCCCACAACGAGATCCAGAAGCGGATTCCCGATCGGCAAATTGCTCGTCTTGCCAGTCGACAGGTTATCCAGCACACGAATGCTGTAACCCCTGTCCAGCAAGGCATCGACCAAATGCGAGCCGATAAAGCCTGCACCACCGGTAATCAAAACTCGCTTAACTTCCATGAAGATTATTCCTGACGACTTAAGCGGAGGTTTCATGCATTCAGTCCGCTGATGGTGGCACGGGTATCGCCCTGCATAGCCTGAGAAATGCCTCAGCTCGCCGGGTCAAATGATGCCAATTTAGTAGCTTTAAGCCAGTAAAACGCGGCCGATAATGTTAGATCCGAAAGACACTGTCAACATTTCGTCTTTTTTGCCGAGGAACGGCACACATCGTTAAATTGCCGCCATTTAATTGACTTTAATTGGCGCATTTCGGCAGACAAATCTCCACCGTCGATTGAGCGCAGTTGGCTGCCCCACGCTTATAAGTGTCGCCCCTGAACCAACACTGACTCAGTAGAGGTTGTTGTTCCTGTGGAGATCTGTGCGCGAAGAACTGTTGTTCTTGCGCTCGGTGTTGTCCCCACGCCGCCATCTGCACGAAAACGTACGGCAGGTTGCTATCGACTTTCAGCCGGGTCATATAAAGCGCCAACGCGCCAATCAGGTCTGACTCGATAGGGGCCTGACACTCGGAGAAATATCGCTCGGCCAGTCGGCTTCCCGTTTCGTCCGCCGTGCGAGGACTTCATAAGCCCGGATACCCGATTGGGTGGTGGACGGCCCTGTGAAATTCAGGGCAATGTCCAGAGTTGCCGTGGCCAGCAACGCAGCACATTTTGCTGATCCGCGGCCATAGCTCGGCCGCTTACCGACGTTGAAAAATCAGAGTGGGCGCTGCGCCGATCGGTAGGATGTCTGCCGCAGATCCGAGCGTCTGCGCCTTGGTAATGCAACAAAACTCACAAAGCCCCCCCGGTGCTTGCTGACCGATCACGGCCACTTCGCCCGGCATCGTTTGCAGCGACGTTCAAACGATTTCCGGCTCTGTTGTACCGCGACTTCACCGGTGCCGTATTTGTGCTGTGTCTCCTGCAACGCGGTTTCAATCGAAAGAGTGCCCGGATCGTTCCGAGGGATTGAAACAACCCAGTTAAGGCCTGCTGCCTAAGAACGCATCCCCATCCAGATTACGGCCTCCGTCCATGCAGTCACCATCGGCGCCAACACTCTGAACCAGGGATCGCGCGCATCGATCTGCGAGGCTGAATGGTCATGGTGGTGTTGCTCCTCCGCCACAATCGAAGTAATGGCCGCTACCGCATGAGGATCGATGTTGACCAGCACATCAAGTTGATGAGCCAGGTGCTTAAGCACCACGCTCTCAACCGCGACGGTGGTAGCGACAATGGCTTTGCGGCCACACATGCCAGTCATCAGACCCAACGCCAGACCGCCGATGCCACACAACCAATAACTACGGCAGCGGGGATAACTACGGCGTTGCAGTTCATCCTGGAAAACCGCCCGATGGCGACGCTCGTGGGCGAGGAACTCTTGGAGCTCATTGACCATGCCCGGGATGAAAAGCCGGGCCATAAACAGCTGTCCGCTATAGATGCAGATAGCTCCATGCTCGCCTGCATGGTCGACCTTCATCATGCGATTGCCCAGGTCGTCATTCTTAGCCGTGAGATGCGCTGAATTCACGTTGAGCTGCCTTGTTCGAGGAGCGTGGTCATCGGCCTGTCCTGACTGTCGAGCCGGCATCGTGCTTCAACAACAGACAAAGACGCAAGTGAGCTCAGAGCCAATCCTTATCGTCGATTTGGCAGATGCCAGGGAATCCGATTTTAAGCTTGCTGAAACGTTTCATCAGGTTTATAAAAATGGCACAACTCCAAGAAAGGCTGCTGCCATGACCCCGCTCAAACTCTTTGTTGCCCTCAGCGCACTGTCCGCTGCCTCCCACGCCATGGCCTGGGATTACGTTTTGCTCGACACCGACAAAGCCGCCCGGAACTGGCAGATCACCAGCCAGCAACTCGGCCTGAAAACCGCCAAACCCTTCAGCGTAACCCTGCGTACCTTGCACGGCGGTCGGCAGGAAGGCGTCAGCATCGTCGACATCGATAACGGCACGATGAAACTCTCGGTCGTACCGACTCGCGGGATGAACGTCTTGCAGGCCTCGGTCGGCAACGTGCGCATGGGCTGGGATTCCCCGGTCAAGGAAGTGGTCAACCCGGCCTTCATCGAACTCAATGGCCGCGGTGGTCTGGGCTGGTTGGAAGGGTTCAATGAGCTGGTCACCCGTTGCGGATACGAATGGGTCGGCCACCCCGGCGTCGACAACGGCGAACTGCTGACCCTGCACGGCCGGGCCGCCAACATTCCTGCGAACAAAGTCACCCTGCATATCGATGAAAAACCACCGTACGCCATCACCCTGCGCGGCGAACTGAAAGAGCAGGCGTTCAAGAAGGTCGACTTCTCGGTCGCGACCGAACTGGTCACCGAACCCGGCAGCGTCGTGTTCGCCCTCAACGACACCCTGACCAACAACGGCGACTATCCGAAGGAATACCAGGCGCTGTATCACAGCAATTTCAGCACCCCGTTCCTGGAGCAAGGCGCTCGTTTCGCCGCGCCGGTGAAACAGGTGTCGCCGTTCAACGACAAGGCCAAGGGCGATCTGCCCGACTGGCAAACCTACCGCGCGCCGACCAAGGACTACGACGAAACGGTCTACAACGTGGTGCCGTATGCCGATGCCAAGGGCGATACGTTGACCGTGTTGCATAACAAGGCCGGCAGCCTGGGCGTTGCGGTCGGCTTCAATACCCAGACACTGCCTGTGTTTTCCCTGTGGAAAAACACCGATACCCAAGGCCAGGGCTATGTCACAGGTCTGGAGCCGGGCACAAGTTTTTCCTACAACCGCCGTTATCAGCGGCCACTGAACCTGGTACCGACCATTGGGCCCAAGGAACACAAACAGTTCCACATCAGCTACAGCTTGTTGGCGGATAAGGCGGCGGTGGATAAGGCCTTGAAGCAGGTGAGCGAGATTCAGGATGGGCGCGAGACTGAGGTGCGGCAGACGCCGTTGGTTGATCTGACCAAGGAGTGACACCGAGTCGCAGCGCGAACACTACGCCCACGCTAATGTCGCCCGTGCACTCGGCATCACTCAACTGGATAACGCGACCCTTCTTACCGAGGAGTCGCGGCACGCCCCGTTGGCAACTACACCTTTATCGTGGCTGCAAAGCGACTATCGATGAGTGTCAGCCTCCTGCGCCGGATAAAACTCGCCCTCCTTGCCGATTACTTTCAACCGCTCACGCACGATCAGCTCAACGTTGGCCACTGCAGCCTGATCGCCTGGGTCCACCCACGGCAAGCAAAGACGTCGAACATTTTGATCATGGGTACCCTCGCTGAGCATCTCGTGGGTGAACACCTGTTCACCACGCCACAGGCATAGCTGGGTGTGCGTTGCGCCGAGCCATATCTCGTTGATTGATCCAAGGTCAGTGGTCGGCAGTTGATCCACGGTGATCGTTTTATCCATTGCGCTGTACCTTACGGGTGAGCAGATAACGGTAGACGCACAGGCACAGCGAGTTGTTCCTTGCGTCGGCGGTTCAACCGCGCTGATGGTGATGAATCACGCCCTGGATCAAACTCAGATAATCAAACGCGGAGTCCACCATGAAAAACTGGATAGCCCCTACGAAAATCAATGCCCTGTTGGAGCCTGGCGTTCAATCGTTTGACGGCATGAAAGCTAGGCAGGCCCTCATAGCGTACTGCGACAGGTATCAGAAGATTTACCCCTTTGAAATCCTGGAAGCCCCACTTGAGTTTCTAACGAACAACGTCAGTCCAGAGAGTAAACAGAGCGAAATGCGAGCATTGCTCAGGCTGGCTGCCGAAGAATACTGCATCAGGTTAAACGAGATTGCCGAAGCGCTTCTTGAGGTGATAGACACGCGAGCCGTTACTGCAAGCCAGGCCAAGAAAATCATCAACCATGTTTTCGAAGCTTTTTCCTGTAATGAAAGCCCCGAAGAATTCATCCCGAGAGAAGATGCCCATTTATGCCAACAACTTTTTGGCATTACTGCTAAATAGCCAGCACTGCACCGAGGACAGATCAGAGCCAAACCGGTAAGGTGCGCTCCATTGCATCACCCGCCAGGAGGGCGGTTGGGGGGAACGTTATCGGGCGATATGGAATGCGCGGCGGGTGGACAGGCCGCTTTGAAGTCGGGGCTGATGACAAAACCGTCATCCATGCCAAACAATTCTGCGTCGCGCCAAGATAGCCAGTTGCCACCACCCTGATTCCCTGTAACGATGCCGGCACCCCATTCAACGGAAGAATAGCTATGCGGTATGCAAAATCGAAGATGGACACCTACAACGCTCACGGGTCGTGGCTGGACCAACCGTGCGTCGTCTTCTGTGAAGGCGCTGAAATTACAGTTGAGTATGAAGATGAAGGCCACCAGCAGTACCGCGGCTTAGATAAAGGCGAGGGCCATTACGAACTGTCTTCACGCTCGTTCGCAGACGGCCGTGCGACGCTGCACCGGTTCGAAGGTGGCTTGATTCTCGAAGGCAGTTATCGCGAGCAAGGCAACAGTGGCATGTGGAGAATCCGCTTGCTGGAAGAATGACAGCTGGCCGATATCGAGGCGGACCAGGGTGATCAAATGGGTCGCGTGGTCCGTACGAAAGACTGTTAATACCGAATAGCAAGGAGCTACCCCATGCGATCCATCACTCAAGTCGACAGCACACTTTGGGCACTTATCAGTCGGCTCAAAGACGTTGATTTGCAGACACCGCACACGGCAAAAAATAAATGGTTTCGCATTGACTCCATCAATGAAAACGCCGCGATCATCACGCCTCGCGGTGGCGCACACCCCATCACCCTGCGACGAGCGGCGTTCCAACAGACGCTGGACTACTTACACCAGCACCGCCACGTCGGTGAAAGCCGTGCGATCACCATTCAGTCCAATAAGACACCAACTGATGCAGGCCCGCTTTGCCAGGCGGCACGTCGACAGCCCAACGGTAAGATGGGTGACCGCACGATTACTTACATTCTGCCTATTCTGGAGCGCTGCAACGCCGTGGGTATCAACCATTTGATAACACCGACGTCGACGTGGCTTATCGCTTAAAAAAATTCAAGCAGCGGACCCGTCGATACCGGCGGCCCCCTCTTCATATCAATCGCAGTTACCCGGTCGTAGCCATGCCACTCAACACGCGTGACTTGATACTAAGCGCCCTAAAAGCACTGGAAATCAGTGATCTGGCGGCCCGTCCCTTCGACTGCGCGTTTGAACTCCTGGCTGCACCGCCCAGCACCAAACGCTTGATAATGATCGGCTTCAACGGCTCCCTGGCCGACGCTCTGCACACCAACGCCGAAGCGGTACGCACAGGTTACGAACAGCCCGCATTTTCGAACGTGGCTCACGGTGTGGAGGGCGGATGGGGTTCGAGGACATTAGCGCGACGCTTGACTCGACTGCCCACTGAGCTGGGCTTTGACTGGCGCTCGACCATCTATACCAACGCGTTACTCCTGTGCTCCAGCGATGCGGCGTCGATAGGCAACGTTGCGCGACAATCCTCAGTGAACCACTTGGAAGCACTTACGCATAAATCGATGGATTTTTTCGAGCAGGTGACTATGCGCCTCTCTGAACCCGAACTCATCATTGCCTACAGCAACGGCTTAGGCGCGCCATCAGCGGCAAAGATTCTTTGGGAGAACTTCGGACACGGGGACCCACTCGACCACGTGGACAGGTCCTCCTATCGAGCGACCTACGGCTTTACCGCGACCATTGGCGATCGTAAGGTTCCAGTGGTCGGTATTCGACACCTGTCCAGATTTCAGCCGAGTATGGACGCCATCACGCAGGCATGGGAGCGTCAGAAAGCGCGCCAATAGAGCAGGAGGCGGGTCGACATCGATAGTGTTGCGCCGACCCGCGAGCAAACGGCTGTTGCACCGTACTGTTTTACCTTCCGCATTATCGATACGCTTAGCCCCTCAAACGCCCAGGCCCCCCACCATGACCCTCTCCCCCCACTTCACCCCCTGGACCGCCCTGCTCGGCGGTGCCCTGATCGGCTTGTCCGCCGGCCTGTTCATCTTGCTCAACGGCCGGATCGCCGGGATCAGCGGGCTGTTGGGCAGTTTGCTGGCCAGGCAAGGCGATGGGCGCGGCGAGAAGCTGTTATTTATCGTGGGGCTGCTGGTATCGCCCTGGATCTGGTCGCTGGTGGCGACGTTGCCTGAGTCAAGGTTTCAGGCCGGTGGCGTTGCGCTGGTGCTGGCGGGGTTGTTGGTGGGGCTGGGGACGCGCTACGGCGCCGGCTGTACCAGCGGGCATGGGATCTGTGGGCTGTCGCGGCTGTCGGTGCGTTCGCTGGTGGCGGTGTGTTGCTTCATGGGCAGCGGGTTCGCCGGTGTGTATGCCATTCGCCATCTGCTGGGAGCCTGAACATGCGCAAGTTCACCGCGTTGCTGGCCGGGTTGATCTTCGGCCTCGGGCTTTACCTCAGCGGCATGACAGACCCGACAAAAGTGCTCGGGTTTCTCGACCTGGCCGGCGACTGGGACCCTTCGCTGGCCCTGGTCATGCTGGGTGGGCTGCTGGTGAGCAGCGTGTTTTTCTTCTTCGCCAGACGGCGCGACAGCTCATTGCTCGGCGCGCCGATGCAGATGCCCACTCAGCGTCACATCGACCGTCGACTGGTGCTGGGCAGCCTGGTGTTCGGCATGGGCTGGGCGATTGCCGGACTCTGCCCTGGGCCGGCCCTGGCGTTGTTGCTCACGGGTCGCTGGCAGGCGGCGCTGTTCACGCTGGCGATGGTGGTGGGAATGCTGCTGTTTCAGGCGCTTGAATCGCGCAAACGGCGTTGAAGGCGTAGGCACTGAAACACGCCCGCGACCGCGACTCGAAATTTGTGTTTTCAGGATAAACACGGCCTGGTGATACCCGACGCCCGTCTAAAAACCGCTACCTTCCGGAGCCTCGCATGCCCTTGACCCCACGTGAAAGCACCCGCTTCGAACGGCGCCTGGTCGCCACCCTGACCGACGCCTGTGAAACCGCCAAGGCCGAAATCCCCGGCTTCGTGTGGTTGACCCACACCGTCGACTACGCGGCGTTCCCCGGTAGCCTGCGGGTGATTTGGGTGTTCGACACCCGCGCCAATAAAGACCAGGCCGTCGCAAGCGGTGCCGACCAGCGCATGCGCGAGCTGACCGCCGCCGCCTTGGACCAGGCCGACGTGGCGCACGTGCAGGTGGACCGCTGCGTGCGCCTGGACACTGAAGAAGACTGCCAGCGCCAGCACGGCGGCGATTGGCGCGTGCGCCTGCAACGCTAGTGGCCGCCGCCCAATCTCTGGATAATGCCCACCTTCGCCTCCGATACGGAAATCCCGCTCAATGAAGCTGCCCGCGTCCGCCCTGCTCCTCTCTTGCGCCCTCTGCCTGCCGGCTATCGCCCATGCCGACGATGCCGCGCTGACCGACACGCTCAAGGCCTTCACGCGCTGCGACGCCAGCTTCTTCAGCAGCCTGAACACCCACCGCGCGGCGTGGCAGGCCTATGCACCGCTCAAGCAGGACAAGGACTTCAGCTGGATTGCTGTAGTAAACCGGGGCGATCACAAGGCCAACCAAGTGCCGGTCAGTGCACCGCCCATCGCCGGATTGAAGCTGTTGGCGTATGCCGATGAGGCTACCGACCTGGATCAGTTGGGCCGCTATTACTACTGGGGCTTTGTGGTGCAAGGCGGTGTCGACGAGGTTGCCCGGCGTCTTGCCCTGCTGTTGGACCAACCCGCGCGGCTGCAAAAAATCGATGGCAGCTATATCCGCAGTGAACTCAAGGTCGACGACCGCTGGCAGGCGATCAAACCCCAACCCGGCAAGGCACCGGGTACGCGCAATGTTGAGCGTGTGCTGATCGTAGAGCCGGACGGCGAGCAGACCCGCGTCAGCTGTTCGGTACAGGGTGGCGTCGATGCCGCGCTGCTGGCCTGGCTGCGCCCGGACATCGCGCCGGTGGACTACCCGCGCACCGTGGTAGAAACCAGCATCAACGATGTCGAGATACCAGCAGGTGTGCTGCAGCAACTGACCTCGCCGCTGTTGCAACCGAAGTTCAAGACATTGAGCTACACCTACCGCTCCAAAAAAGCCGACAACAGCAAAGACAGCCTGACCTCCGTCACCTTCACCGCAGACGGTGGCCTGTTGAAGAAAAACGAGGTCTACGCCAACACCTTCAACGTCGACCGCGTGGTGCAGGCCGACCTGATTCAGTTGAAGTCCAAGATGAATGGCATCGGCGACGGGCGAGTCCTGCAAACCCGCGCGGTGGAGTTGAACGTGCCGAGCAGCTGGACGCAGGGCCAAACCCTGAGCGCCACCCTGCAGATGATCAACGTCCCCGCCCAGCCTACCGACCAACCGAGCGCCACCGTATTGACCTGCAAGGTCGGCGAACGCTTCCCGGCACGGCAGGTATTTGCCTCGCTGAGCGGAGATGCCATCAAGCTGGAATGCGACCAGGGCGACTACAAGACCTCACGCGCGTTTATCGAGGACTTGGGGATTGCCCTGACGCTGGAATCGACCTCGAGCGAGTTCCACTACGTGAATGAATACACGGCACTGGACGTGGTGCGTTGAACGGCGCGCAGGGAGACATGCGATGGACCTGAAATTCAGCCACGTCGATGTACTGGTCAACGACCTTGAAGAGGCCTGCGCCTACTACGCAATGGCCCTCAAGGCGCGCATTTCCAAGACGTTCGTGTGGGACCGCGGCGGCCTGCACGTGCGCTATGCGGTGGCGCTGATGGGCCAGGAGCGGTTCATGCTGGTCCACCCCATCGCGGGCAACCTGCGCACGCTGTTGGACACCCACGGCGAAGGCATGATTTACCGTCACTGCTATTCCACGCCGGACATCGAGTTGGCGTATGACCAATTGATCGCATCAGGCGTGCAGCCCGAGGACGAAAACGGTCAACCGTTGGCCCGCGAGAACCTGCAAACGCCGTCCGGCGCGCGCATTATCTGGCTGCCCAAGCGCTTCGGGCATTTCTCCATCGAGATTCTGGAGGAGCATGGCCTGAACGCCTTTATGCAGGAGGCCTTTGCCGATTAACGGCACTCTGCACCCCACTGGCAGTCTGTTCCTACACATCTCGTCAACCGCGGAGCTCCCATGATCATTGTTCACCACCTCAACAACTCACGCTCGCAACGCATTCTGTGGCTGCTCGAAGAACTCGGCCTGCCGTATGAGATCAAGCGCTACCAGCGCGACCCTAAAACCAACCTCGCCCCGCCTGAACTCAAGGCCATCAATGCCCTGGGCAAATCGCCGGTGATCGAAGACGAGGGCCGCGTGGTGATCGAGTCCGGCGCCATCGTCGACTACCTGATTCGCCGTCATGGAGGCGACAGGCTGCAACCGAACCCCGCCAGCGCCGAGTACGACCAGTACGTGCAATGGCTGCACTTCGCCGAAGGCTCGGCCATGTTGCCGCTGATGCTCAACCTCTACGTCGGCCGTTTGGGTGAGGCCGGGGCGCCGCTGCATCCGCGTATCGAATCGGAAGTGGCCAACTACCTGGGCTACCTGAACGATGCGCTGGCGCACACGCCCTACCTGCTGGGCGAAGCGTTGAGCGGTGCGGACATCCAGATGAGCTTTATCGGCGAAATCGCCAAGGCCCAGGGCAAGTTGCAGGCCTACCCCCACCTGGCGGCGTGGGTGCAACGGTTCCAGGCGCGGCCGGCATACCACAAGGCGCTGGAACAGGGCGGCGAGTATGCGTTTGCCCGGTAACTGACACACCGGTGAGGGGCTGGGATGCCAGCCCCTCACCGGCTATGGCCAAACCATCTGCCACAACGACGCCCCTACCCCCGTAATACTCTCCCCGGCAATCAAGCCCGCCGCTGCGGTGATCGCAAAGCGCTCGGTCAGGCTCGGCCAACGGCAGCTCACCAGCCACGTCAACACCGCGCCAGACGCCATCATCAACGACACAGACGCCGGTAACACAAAGGCCAGCCCCAGCGCGGCGGCACTCGGCAGGTAGCGCCCACGATGCGCCGGCAGCAGGCTGTCGAGCACGCCGAGCAATACGCCTGCCGCGCCCGCAATTGCAATCGCCCAACGAATGCTCGTCGATAAAGAGTCCAGCCCGTGGGTGAGGGTTTGCGCCACGGCTTTCCAGGTGGCCACCGCCGGCGCCGGCCACTCTTCGGTGAGCAACATCGACTGCGGATCGGGGATCAGCGCCAGGTAGGCGAACACGCCGACGATGCTGCCGATGAAAATCCCCAGGATCTGCGCGATCACCTGCTTGTGCGGCGTGGCGCCAATCGCCTTGCCCACCTTGAAATCGTTCATCAGGTCCGTGCACTGACCGGCCGCGCCGCCGGCGGTGTTGGCGCTCATCAGGTTGATCGGCACCTGGCCGGGCGCGACGATGCCGAAGCTCAGTTGGGACAATTGCCCGATGGCGCCGATCGGCGGAATCCCGGTGGCGCCCACCACGCGCGCGGCAACGGCGGCCAGGCAGATCGCCAGGGGAATCGTCAGCAACGCCATCCACAGGTTGATGCCGAACAACAACGCTTGCAGGCTCACCACCAAACCGATCGCCAGCATAAAACCGGCGGCAGGCCCAGGCTTGGGCCACCCCCAGAGCGCACCGCCCGTGGCCTTGGTGGCGGTGCGCAAGGCCCACAATCGAATCGCCAACGAGGCCAGCGTGGAACACACCATCAGGCTCACACCCGGCCACAGCAGCCACTCCACCAACGCGGCAAATTGCGGGCCGCTGCTGCCCGCCGGCAACGTCACCAGGTGCTGTGCCAGCAGCCACGGCCCCAGTCCACCCCAGGCGAGCAACGCGCCGAGCAGCAGCGTGAGGCCCACCCGAATACCGATAATGCCGCCGAACCCCAGCAGCAACAGCGACGGATCGGCGGTAAAGGTCAGGCGCTCCAACGCGGCCGACGGCGACCAGCGCGGGAAGGCCCACATGAACGTGTCCACCCACTTCACCCCCCCGGACAGCAACGCGGCGCTGAGCAGCACCTTCAAGCGTGTCGCGGCTTCGCGGCCGTGGTTGTAGATGTGCAGCAGGGTTTCCAGCGTGGCCATGCCTTCGGGAAATTTCAGCGCCTTGTCATTGAGCAGTGAGGGGCGCAGGTACCAGGCGATCCAGATCCCCAGAAAGCTCACCGAGAACACCCAGGCGATCATCGGCAGCGCATCCAGCTGATTACCGGTCAACAGCGTGTAGGCCGGAATCGGCGCCACCAACCCGCCGGAGATAATCGACGCGGCGGCCGAAGCGACGGTCTGGTTGATATTGCTTTCATGCAACGTCCACGGCAGTTGCGCGGACGAACGCCTGGCCAGGCCTTGCCAGATGGCGTACCCCACCAGCAAGGCAATGATCGACATGTTGAACGACCAACCGATCTTCAGTCCGGCGTACACGTTGGAAGGCGTGAGCAGAATCCCGAGCAGCGTGCCGGTGATGACGGCACGCAGGCTCAGTTCGCGTTCTACGGGGGCGTACTGGGGAATGGCTGGCGAGGCTGAAAGCATGCGGATTCCTTTCGGCGTGAAACAGGGCGACCTAACAAGTGAGCCCTGTGGGGGCCGAAGGTTCCTGATTCAGGTTTGTTCCAGTCAGCATGCTTTGTTGTGAAAAGGCCTGTTGTGGTGAGCGGGCTTGCCCCGCGCCGGGCTGCGCAGCAGCCCTAAAACCAACACCGCGGTTCGCCTGGACGAATGCAGTACGCTTGATGGGGCCGCTTCGCAGCCCAGCGCGGGGCAAGCCCGCTCACCACAGCGGTTTCACTGAACATCACCGCGAGCTGCGGGCAAGCAACCGGGTCGATCTGACACCATGAGGTCACTGCGATACCTATGCTGAGCGAGCATGTTGCAGTGAGCGGGCTCACTGCAATAAATCACTCACCCACGGAGCGTTCAGTCGCGATGAACAGCGGGCGAGCCCCGTTCAGAGCCACGCAGCATCCCACAATGCGTAATCCCCCACGCGCTGCACCAAACCCGCCCGCAGCGGGTTGGCAATGATGTAACGGGCCATATTGCGACTGTCCTCCTCCGCTCGCACCGCCCTATCGTGATAACCAGGTTGCCAGACACGCGTGGTGCTTCGAAGGTGCCGATTGATGGTGAGCGTGCTGTGGGACTTTGTACGTCGTACGACGTACGACGTCGGCCAAACTCTGCTGCTTGAGCTCGAACAACCAGTGAATATGATCGGGCATGATGACCCAAGCCAGGGAATCAATCAGCCCCAGCTCATGAACCTGACGGAACTCAGCGACCAGCAGACGGCCGAGGTACAGGTCAGTGAACAGCCGCTGCCGCTGGTGAACCACCAGGGTGATGAGATAACTGCGGCCGATTTCCGAATAGCGACCGCGACGCAGTCGATGGGATTGAGGCGGGGTGCGCATGTCGTTGCTCTGCGTAAATAGTCTGGAGAGCATTGACGCTAGCTGGCCGCCAGAGAGGCGCCCGTGTCATGTGGTGACCGAATATATCCAGACTCCAACGTCAGCCCCCTTTGGTGAACTGAACTGTTGTTGTGAGCGGGCTTGCCGCTCACCACAGAGATCGAGGCGGTCACCCAATGCCTTATCAACCCGACGGTGAGTTAAGCCGTTCCTCAGCCCAGACGAAACCGTGCGGTGTTGTCACTCAACGCCCGGCTGCCCTTGCTCAGGGTGTCCGCCGCTCGATTCACCGCCCGCGCGCCCTCCAGCAAACGCCCTGCCGCCTGGTCGACCTGCTGGATATTGCCGCTCACTTCATCGGCCGTCGCGGCTTGTTCTTCCACCGCCGTGGCGATTTGCGCCAGGGTGTCGGTGACGTTCTGCACCGCCCCGGCAATCTCGCCCAAACGCGTGCCCAACCCGGTGACGGACTCGGCGTCGGTCAAGGCCTGCTCGCACGCGACGCCCATCAGGGTGACTGCCTGGCTGACCGTTGCACGCAGGCTGTCGACGGTGCTGGCGATCTGCGCCGTGGAGGCCTGGGTGCGTTGTGACAGGCTGCGCACTTCATCGGCCACCACCGCAAAGCCACGCCCCTGCTCACCGGCGCGCGCCGCTTCGATGGCGGCGTTAAGCGCCAGCAAGTTGGTCTGTTCCGCGATGCCGCGAATGGTGTCGACCACCGATTGAATCTGCTGGCCCTGCTGACTCACTTGCTGCAACGCATCGGCGGTGTCGGTGAGGCGTTGGTTGAGTTGCTGGATGCTGGCCGTGGTGCGTTGGCTGTCGCGGCTGCTGTCTTCAGCGATGCGCCGTGTTTGCTGGGCACTGCCGGACGCCTGTTCGCAGCTTCGAGCAACGCCCATGGAAGTCGCGGCCAACTGGGTGGCGGCGGCGGCGATCTGGCTGATCTGGTGTTGCTGGTCTTCCACTTCGCTGAGGGTGCTGCCCGATTGAGAATTGAGGGTGAGCACGGCTGAACCCAACTGCTGGGTCTCATGGTTGACGCCCAGCAGGCTGGTGCGCAATTGCACCACCGCCACGTTCAGCGCCTTACTGATCACCGCGAGTTCGTCACGCCCTTGCACCTCCACCTCCACACACAGGTTGCCGTCGCGCAGGGACTCGGCCAGCGTCGTGATGCCACCGGCGCTGCGGCGGATGGAGGCTTCCAGGCACATAAACAGGTACAGCGCAGCCAGCGCCAGCAGGCTGAAGGTCGCCGCCACGGGGATGAACTGTTGGAGCAAGCGATCGTGGTAATAACTCAGGCGATCGTTCAACGAGTTCAACGACTGGTTGCGCAGCGCGCTCAGGCCGCCGAGCATGGCGTCGACACTGCGGTCGAACGCGGCGGTGTCGAGCTTGATCGTGCCGCCGAACACACCGTCGTCGAGCACTTTGAGTTCGTTATCCAGCACCTGCAGGCCACTGTCGTACTTTGCAGTCCAGGGCTCCATGCCTGCGTATGGCTTGGCTTTGAGCGAAGCGGCGGCTTTGATCAACTGGTCACGCGCATCGCCGATGCGGCCACGCAGGTCACGCAATTGCAAACGGCTTTGCAGGGTGAACTGCCCCGAGGCAATGGACGACTGCCCGACACTGGCCATGCGGCCGATGCGCTCGATCAGGTCGGACGTCTGTTGCGTGGAGATCTGCATCATCAGATAGGTTTCCAGCCACGGGTCGAGGATCAGCCCGGTGTCCAGGGCGATCTGCTCGCGCAACGCCTGCGCGGCACTGAGCGCCGAGGTGAAGCGGTCGTACCCGTCCGGCCACCAGCCCACGGTGCGCAGCGACTGGGTGTCCATCCCTTTGACCGCCGCTTGCAGGCTTTGGAAGCGCGACAGGATCTCCGCGCTGGCCTGTTGCGCCTTGAGCGTCTCGCTCAGGGCCTGCAGGCTTTGCTCGATCTGCGGGTAATTGGCGTCCACCGCACTCATCGCGGCCTTGGCCGCCGGGGTGGGCTCGCGCAGCAGGTCGACCGCTTTCCAGCGCGCCGCCAGGTTGCGCTGTACGCTCAGTTGAACGTCCAGCGTATCGAGCGCCAGCAACTGGCGCACGCCGGATTGTTCGCTGGCGATCACGTTCAATTTCTCGCGATAGTCCTGGCCGATCATCCACAGGCTGCCGGCCAGCGGCAACATGAAGAGGAAGAACAGGATCTGAAATTTACGTGCGAATCCGAAACGTCCGAGCAGGCGGATACCGGGTGTTAACAAGCTGTGCATGTCCGACTACTCCCTCAAACAACCCACTCGATTAAACAGCGGGCCAAGCCTTGAAATGACTAACGGCAAAATGCCATGTCATTGATTAGGCTGGCTCTAGCAAGATACGGGCCGCTGGCCCAGGGCCCCGAAACAGGGCGGGCGGCACGGTAATGGAGCC
This sequence comes from Pseudomonas sp. FP2309, assembly GCF_030687575.1. Classification (NCBI taxonomy): domain Bacteria; kingdom Pseudomonadati; phylum Pseudomonadota; class Gammaproteobacteria; order Pseudomonadales; family Pseudomonadaceae; genus Pseudomonas; species Pseudomonas sp. FP2309. Next base: position 3,747,206 of record NZ_CP117439.1, read on the forward strand.
AGTTGTGTGCGCGAAAATGGGGCAAAAGCACTCAAGGGCGGCCGATAAGCTGTAACCGCCGCAGACGCTTGCCCAACACGCATTTCAAAAGGCTCTCAATCACAGCCATCTATCGGCCGCGAACCGAACAAACTTGAAGGGCTGATCAAAAACACCCGCGCCTATTTGACCTGCATGTACTGAGCAAAATGATTGATGTGATCGTCCAGGTTGTCTTCCAGCATCATCCGGTACTGATCGCAGCAATACTTGAGCATCGCTTCGCGCTCTGCGGCCATGTGCTCGCCGGACTTGAAGTTGCGCGCCAGGGCCCAGGCGTTGAAGCGGGTGGTGCCGAACATCATTGAGGCGCTGACCTGGCCGAGGTTGTCGAAGGTTTTAAGTTGTTCGTTCGACAGTTCGATGTGCGCATCGGCGCGGTCGTAGAACGCTTGGTCGGTGGCGTCTGCCATGGCGGGGCTCCAGAGTGATGATGGTTGAATGAACGGGTATCAAGCCAGCAGCGCGGTGATCCAGCGAATCTGCCGAATGATCGCTTGCCGCTTGGCGTCGGGCACCGTCTGCGCCTGCGCGAAACCGGCCAGGGTCTTTTGTCGCAGGCGCAATGCCCGCTGCCACTTGGCCAAAAATGCCGGGCTGCGGGCCTGCATCAGGAGCGGGCCGAAGTAGAGTTGCTCGGCGCTGTACAACACCGGTTCAGCGCGCTCGGCGACGATGATTTCATAGAAAAACCGGTTCTCGCGCAGCAGCTCTTCGCTGACGATGCGGTAACCGTTGTTCATCAACCAGACGCGCAGCGGTTGCTCGCCGCCGTTGGGTTGCAGGATCAGGCGTTCAACCCCGTTCAGGCAGGCCTTGCCGGCGTCAAGGATGTCGCGGATCGTCTCGCCGCCCATGCCGCACAGGCTGATCGCGGTAATCCGGTCTGCCGGTGCGATGGCCGCCAAGCCATTGGCCAGGCGCACCGTGATCTGCTGTTCCAGGCCGTTGTCACGCACGGTGCGCTCGGCCGCCTGGAACGGCGTGGTCGCCACCTCCCCCGCCACCGCCGCCTCGATCGCGCCGCGGCGCAGCAGCGCCACCGGCAGGTAGGCATGGTCCGAGCCGATATCGGCCAGCCGCGCGCCATGGGGCACGTGCGCTGCCACGCGCTCAAGGCGCGTGGACAAGGAGTGTTCGTTCAACCTGTGGTCCTTATCATTCCCCGGAAAACCGATCCCGGCTGTTGGTCAGATGCAACACCATGGCGGCCCGAGCCGCGTCCGGGTCCTGGCGCTTGATCGCGTTGAAGATCGCCTCATGTTCGCGGCTCGCCAACTGCCCGAGCTGGGCAAAATCGGCGCCACCGCGCTCGTCACTCTTGACCTGGGCACGTGGAATCATCGCATTGCCCAAGTGCTGCATGATTTCGCTGAAGAATGTATTGCCGGTGGCTTCGGCGATCAACTGATGAAAGCGCTTGTCCTCCTCCACACAACTGTCGTTGTTGACCAGGGACGCCTGGTAGTCGTCCAGCGCCTGGCGCATGTGGGCCAGTTGCACGTCGGTGCGGCGCAGCGCGGCCAGCGCCACCGCTTGCACCTCCAGGCCAAGGCGCAACTCAAGCATGTTGCGCACGCTGGCGACCGTGTCGACATGCAGGCGCAAGCCTTGCCGGGCCTGTTGCGCCAATACAAAGGTGCCGATGCCGTGACGCGTCTCCACCAGTCCCGATGCCTGCAACTTGGACAGCGCCTCACGCACCACCGTCCGGCTTACGCCGTGCTCCAGCACGATGGTGGATTCCGAGGGCAGTTTCTCACCGGGCTTGAGTTGACCCAGCAGGATGCGCTGGGTCAAGGCGTCGACCACGCCTTGGGCCAGGTTGTTGGAACGTCTACGCACAGGAGGCGAGCTTTCAATGGGCATTGCTACAGGTCCACGGGACTGGGCTGGCGGGGAGCTTAACACCCTGCGCAAGGGCAACGCAGGGTGGATTGCGCAAACCTTTAACTTGTATGACAACCAATCTTTATCGACCTTTTTTGGCGAGCCTCACAGGGCTCAGCTTGCGGCACCTACTGTGACTTCAATGGCCCAACAACATCCAAAAAACCCAGTAAATAAAGGCAAATAACCGAATCATCCAGCTACTCCCCAGCCTTATAAAAATAAAAACCGCCTGTCCTGGATTGCGAACCCAAGAAAAGCACTTGTATGATGTCTATCAACAAGACGCACAAACCCGCATAAAAATAATCAAGGGGAGTTTTTCAATGGTGAGCCCTACACGCCATGCACCTGCCGCTTCAAGCAGTGATCCGGTCCTTGCGCGCGCCGTGCGCAAAGTGAAGAGCCATGTGCTTCCACTGTTCGTGATCATGTTCATCCTCAACTACATCGACCGGGTCAATATCGGCTTTGTGCGCACGCACATGGAACATGACCTGGGCATCGGCGCCGCGGCCTACGGCTTTGGCGCCGGGTTGTTCTTCATCGGGTATGCCCTGTTCGAAGTGCCCTCCAACATGCTGCTGCAAAAGGTCGGCGCGCGGATCTGGCTGACCCGCATCATGTTCACCTGGGGCATCGTCGCCACGCTGATGGCCTTCATCCAGAACGAAACCCACTTCTACATCCTGCGTTTTCTGCTGGGCGTAGCCGAAGCCGGCTTCTTTCCGGGAGTGATCTACTACTTCACGCGCTGGTTGCCTGGCGTGGAGCGCGGCAAAGCCATCGCGATCTTCCTCAGTGGTTCGGCAGTCGCCTCGTTGATCTCGGGCCCGCTGTCAGGGGCGCTGTTGCAGATCGAAGGCTTTGGTTTTCACGGCTGGCAATGGATGTTCGCCATCGAAGGCCTGGCCTCGGTGGTGATCGGCTTTTTTGTATGGTTCTGGCTCGACTCCAAACCCCACGATGCCAAATGGATGACCCGCGAAGAACAGGACGCCCTCGTCGGCGCTATCGACGAGGAACAACGCCAGCGTGAGGCACTGACCAGCGTCAAACCAACGATCGGCAAGCTGCTCAAGGACCGTCAGATCCTGCTGTTTTGCGCGCTGTACTTCTGTATCCAACTGACCATTTACGCGGCGACGTTCTGGCTGCCGAGCATCATCAAGAAAATGGGTGACTTGAGTGATGTGCAGGTGGGTTTCTTCAACTCGATACCCTGGTTGATCTCGATCATCGCCATGTACGCCTTCGCATCGCTGTCGGGCAAGTTCAAGTTCCAACAGGCCTGGGTGGCGGTGGCGCTGTTGATTGCGGCGGCAGGCATGTTCATGTCCACCACCGGCGGACCAGTCTTTGCCTTTGTGGCGATCTGCTTTGCGGCCATCGGGTTCAAGTCGGCGTCGTCACTGTTCTGGCCGATCCCCCAGGGCTACCTGGATGTACGCATCGCAGCGGCGGTGATCGCGCTGATCAACTCCATCGGCAACCTGGGCGGCTTCGTCGCGCCGACCACCTTTGGCTTTTTGGAGCAGACCACCGGGTCGATCCAGGGCGGCCTCTACGGCCTGGCCGGCACCTCGGTGCTGGCGGCGATCCTGGTGTTCTTCGCCAAGACCGCACCCTCTGCCGCACTCGCATCGCCAGACGTGACGCCCAACGGCGCCGCCCTCAGCAAACCACTTTGAGCCTACCCAGGAATTTGCCATGAATACTCCAGTCATCACCCACTTGCAGGTCATCCCCGTCGCCGGCCACGACAGCATGCTGCTTAACCTCAGCGGCGCCCACGGGCCGTATTTCACGCGCAATATCGTCATCCTCAAGGACAGCTGCGGCAACACCGGCGTCGGTGAAGTGCCCGGCGGCGAACGCATCCGCGAAACCCTGGAAGACGCGCGCAGCCTGGTGATCGGCCAACCCATCGGCCAGTACCAGCGCATCCTCAACCAAATGCGCAGCACCTTTGCCGCGCGTGACTCGGCCGGCCGTGGCCTGCAAACTTTTGACCTGCGCATCACCATCCATGCCGTCACCGCCATGGAAGCCGCCCTGCTCGACCTGCTGGGGCAGTTTCTCGACGTCCCGGTGGCCGCCCTGCTCGGCGAAGGCCAGCAGCGTGATGCGGTGAAAATGCTCGGTTACCTGTTCTACGTGGGCGACCGCAACGCCACCGACCTGGCCTACCGCAACGAAGCGGACGCCGATGACGACTGGTTCCGCCTGCGCCATGAAACAGCCCTCACCCCGGAGGCCGTGGTGCGCCTGGCCGAAGCCGCCAAAGCTCGCTACGGCTTCAACGACTTCAAGCTCAAGGGTGGCGTCCTGAGCGGCGACGCGGAAATCGAAGCGGTCACCGCCCTGGCCGAACGCTTCCCCGACGCGCGTATCACCCTCGACCCGAACGGCGCATGGTCACTCAAGGAAGCCATCCGCCTGTGCCGCGACCAGCACCACGTGCTCGCTTATGCCGAAGACCCGTGCGGGGCCGAAAACGGCTACTCGGGCCGCGAAGTCATGGCCGAATTCCGCCGCGCCACGGGCCTAAAGACCGCCACCAACATGATCGCCACCGACTGGCGCGAGATGGGCCACGCGATCCAGTTGCAGTCGGTGGACATCCCACTGGCCGACCCGCATTTCTGGACCATGCAAGGCTCGGTGCGCGTGGCGCAGATGTGCCACGAGTGGGGCCTGACCTGGGGTTCGCATTCCAACAACCACTTCGATATTTCCCTGGCCATGTTCACCCAGGTGGCCGCCGCCGCACCGGGCGATATCACCGCCATCGACACCCATTGGATCTGGCAGGACGGCCAGCGCCTGACCCGCGAGCCCTTGACCATCGAAGGCGGCTACGTAAAAGTCCCGGCCAAACCGGGCCTGGGGGTGGACATCGACATGGAGGCCGTGGCCAAGGCCCATGAGCTGTACAAAGGCATGGGCCTCGGCGCGCGGGATGACAGCGTGGCGATGCAATTCCTGATACCGGGGTGGCGCTTCAACAACAAACAGCCTTGCCTGGTGCGCTGAGTCCTCAAGGCAACATGGGGCAATGTGGCAGGGGCTGGCCCCCTCCCACAGGGTTCTCGGTGATTTCAGCGTTTACGGTGCTGGGTTATTGGCTCACAAACGCGAGCACCCGCTGCAGCATTTGGTCGCATGCCTGCAACTGCTCAACATCGATGAATTCATCCGGCTTATGCCCCTGCGCCATGCTTCCCGGCCCACACACCACCGTGGGGATACCGGCCCGATCAAACAAGCCACCTTCGGTGCCGAACGCCACGGTGCCGTAATTCGTTGAGCCACAGAACTGCGCCACCCACTCGGCCGCCTGGCTTTGGGCGGATGTCGCCAACCCCGGATAACTGGACAACTCGCTGAGGCTGATCGCGGCGTGGGCACTCACCGCCTGCATTGCCGGCAGCAGGCAGTGTTCGGCGTAATGGCGCAGCGCGTCGGCGACCTGCCACGGATTTTGGGCCGGCAGCGCGCGCACTTCAAAATCGAAACTGCAGTGCTGCGGGACGATGTTCAGCGCCTTGCCGCCGTTGATCACACCGGTCTGTACCGTGGAAAACGGCGGATCGAACCGGGGATCAAGCTTCTCGGGGACCTTGAGCGTTTCACCGAGGCGCACCAGTTCGCTGATCAACTGCGCGGCGTATTCAATGGCATTCACACCGGACGGGGCATACGCCGAATGGCAGGCCGCGCCGTGCACGTCGCAGCGCATGGCCAATTTGCCTTTGTGACCCAGCACCGGCTTGAGTTCGGTGGGCTCGCCGATCACGCACAGCAGCGGCTTGACCGGCTGCGCCTGAAACCGCTCGATCAACCCATGCACGCCAAGACAGCCCACTTCTTCGTCATAGGACAGTGCGATATGCACCGGCATGCGCAGCGGTGCCGCAATCAATGCCGGCACCAACGCCAATACGCAGGCGATGTACCCCTTCATATCGGCGGTGCCGCGCCCATACAGCTTGCCGGCCTTTTCCGTCAGCTCGAATGGCGGCACGCTCCAGCGCTGGCCGTCCACCGGTACTACGTCGGTATGCCCGGACAGCACAATGCCCGGCACGTCGGCCGGGCCGATGGTCGCCAGCAGGTTGGCCTTGTTCTTCTGTGCGTTGAACACCAACTCACAAGCCACGCCGTGGTCCTGCAGGTAGGTGCGCACAAAGTCGATCAAGGCCAGGTTCGATTCGCGGCTGGTGGTGTCGAAGCGCACCAGTTGCGCCAGCAGTTCACGGCTGCTGCTCATCGATCGTCCCCCGGCACCGCATAGCCGGGCGCGATGGGCGGGTTGAGGGCGCGCTCGATGTAGTCCTGCAATTGCGGGCGATAGGCCTGCCACAGCCGGTCGAGGGCGCCGATCGGGTCTTCATCGGCCCAGTCCACGCGCAGGTTGACGATGGGCCAGGACACCTCATCGACCACCAACAGCGCCGCCGAATGCACCGGCCCCGCCTCGCCGCCTTCGGCCACGCCACTGTGCAGCGCCGCCAGCAGGCGTTCGGCCACAGGCCCCGTGGCCTGCTCGAACGCGCGCACCATGGCCTCGATCACCCCGGCGTTGGCCAACATATTGCCCGCCGCCACGCACTGCTCGCCGCTGATTGCCGCATGCAGGCCCAAGGTGTGCGTGCCACTGAAATGCGCGGTGCGGCCCAGGTGATCGATCACGGTCACCTGGCGATAGTCACTGTGCGCCTGCCCTGCAAACACTACCGTCAGCGCTTCGTTCGGCGCCATGCCTTGCTCCAGCAAACCGAGGATGTCGGGCCCCAGGCTCGGCAGCGTGATGTTCTGCGAGGCCACCGCGCCCACACCGGGACGCAACCATGGGCACCGCGCGCCCACGGCAATACTCGACGAACTGATGGCGATGCCCAACTGGCCGGTTTCGGCGCAGCGGGCGACAACGGAAAAGGTCATTGAGCGCTCCTCAATCGACTACCGAGGGGTCGGCGTCGATCATCATTTGCTTCATTTCTTCAAAATGCCGGCGCGAGAAGTCGGCAATGCCTTCCCAGCCCCGCGCGGTTTTCTCCGCCACTTCATCGGACAAAACCCGCAGCGGCTGCCCGGTGGACCACGCGGTGACGAGGATCTGGCACGCGCGCTCCAGGGTCCAGATATCGTCGAAGGCTTCACCGATGGTCCCGGCGGTGACCATCACCCCGTGGTTGCCCATCAGCAGGCGGCTTTTACCGTTCAGCAAGCCGGCCAGGCGCGCGCCCTCAGCCTCGGTGTCGGCCATGCCGCCGTAGAGTTCGTCCACCGCCACACGGTTGAAATAACGGGCGCTGTTCTGGTCGATCGGTGGGATATGCGGCGTGGCCAGGCACGCCACCGCCGTGGTGTACACCGGGTGCAAATGCAGCACCGCACGGGTCTGCGGCAACAGGCGGTGGATCTGCCCGTGGATCGACCAGGCGGTGGCATCCACGTTGGGGTGATCAGCAGCGGCCGGATCGTCGGTGTTCAACAGCAGCAGGTCACTGGCGCGGATGCGCGAAAAATGCTTCCACTTAGGGTTGAGCAAAAACTGTTTGCCATCGGCCGACACGGCCGCGCTGAAATGGTTGGCCACCGCTTCGTGCATGCCCAGGTGGGCGATGATACGAAAGGTCGCCGCCAGGTCGATGCGCGTCTGTTCTTCGAGGGATAACGCCATGACGCTTACTCCGCTGGGCGCGGCCGCAGCGGGCTGCGGCGCACGCCATTAAGATTACTGGGGCATCAGCGCCGCGATGTCGGCATCGGTGGGTGCCTGGAAGTTGTACTTCTTGAGCAAGGCCGCGTATTCCGGGGTGGCGCGGTATTTCTCAAGGCCCTCGAGCAAGGCCTGCTTGACCGTGTCGTTGCCCTTCTTTACGCCGAAGCCGTTGAGCACCGGGTAAATCAAGGTCTCGGAGGAAATCACCACGCGATTGCCGAGTTTGTCGACCACGCCACGGGCCACAGCGGCGTCGGTGATCTGCGCTTCCACGGCATGGGCCAGCAGGGCCTGGGTGGTTTGCGGGTCGGTGCTGTATTCACTGATCTGGATCGGCTTCAAGCCCTTGGCCACGCAGTATTCGGCCGACAGTTTGTTCATCTGCGCCAGCCACGAGGTGGCGCCCATGGAGCCGATCTTATGGCCGCAGAACGCTTCCGGCGTCTTGGGCTGAAAAGCACTGTCCTTGAGGGTCAGGATCGACTCGCCGCTCTTGAGGTAGGGGATCATGTCGATGACCTTGACCCGCTCGGCAGTGATGTACATCGACGAGTTGGTCACATCGAAACGCCCGGCCTGCAGGCCGGTGATCAGGTTGGGAAAGCGGGTGTCGAGGGTCTCGACCTTGCGCCCCATGACCTTGCCCAGGCCGTCCATGAACTCGATGTCGAAGCCGGCGGGTTTGTTGTTGTCCATGTACTCGTAGGGGAAGAAGGTCACATCGGAACCGGCGATGATCTTGCCGTCCTGCTGAAACGCCGACGCCGCCAACGAGGTCACTGCAACCGCAGCGCCCAGCAGGCACACGGCAAAGGGGCGAACACTGTTACGAAAGGCTGTCATGGTCATTACCCGCAAGGTTGTAGGGAGGTTAGGCAGTGGCAGAGTCTTGTCCGGCCTGTTGCACGAAGAACGACGCGCCACGAGGCTTCTGTGGCAGACGCATATGGTTGGTGGTGCAGCGCACCAAGCCACTTTCTTCACCGGCCACCAGCAGGCCGGCGTGCGCACTGGGCAAGGGGTTTTCGCCGAATGGCAGCGCGTCTTCAGCGGCATACACGCTGATGAACAAGGTACGCGGCAGTTCGGTCTCGTTAGGGCTGGAGGCATGCAACAGACGGGTGTGCATGAAGCACACGGAACCGGCCGGGCCGTAGCAGGCCACCGGTTGCCGACAATGTTCGGCCACCACGGCGTCGTCCACCGAACCGGTGAAGCGCTGCTGCTGCCAGTGCGACCACAGCGGGCCTTTGTGGCTGCCGGGGATCACGTTCAGCGGGCCGTTCTGCGGGGTCACTTCGCTGACCATCAACAAGGCGGTGACGATGTCGTCGTTGCTGTGGGGCGTGAACAGAAAGTCCTGGTGCCACTTCACTTGGGTGGCGGTGTGCGGCAGTTTCGAGTTGATCTTGCTGTGGTGAAAGCGCGTGCCGGCGGCGCCGATCAACTGCGCGGAAATCGCCGCCATGCGCGAATGCAAGGCCACGCGCTCATACGCCGGGGAAATCTCGGTGGGCGAACTCACCCGGCGCAGCGACGGGTGATCGGCGCGGTGGTCGCCTTCGAGGTCAAAGCGCGCGCGACCGTCCACGGTGGCGCCCCAGCCCTGGTCGTGGCGGCGGCTCTCTTCGACCCACTGGTCGAAGTCGTGTTGCAGCGCGGCCACTTCGTCCATCGAGAGCACCCCTGCTACCACCAGGAAGCCGTCACGCTGGAACTGTTCGATGTGTGCTTGTTCAATCATGTGGAGTTGTCCTGAACGTTAGAGAGATCACGCCAGCGAGACGTCCTTGAGGAACGCCTCCACGCGTGGGTTGTGCCCGCTGCGCAAGGCGCCTGGCGTGTCATCGCAGACCACGCGCCCCTTCTCCATGAACACGATGCGATCGGAGACCTTGAACGCGAAGTTCATCTCGTGGGTGACGATCACCATGGTGATGCCCTCCTCGGCCAGGGCCTCGATCACTTGCAGCACTTCGTTGACTTTTTCGGGGTCGAGCGCCGAGGTCGGCTCGTCGAACAACATGATTTGCGGGCGCATCATCAAGGCCCGGGCGATGGCCACACGTTGCTGTTGACCGCCGGACAACTGGTGCGGGTACTTCCAGGCGTGATCGAGCATGCCGACCTTGTGCAGCAGCGCGTAGGCCTGTTGCTTGAGCTCATCGGTACGGCCCAGGCGGTGGTATTTCGGCGCCATCAGCAGGTTGTCGAGCACGCTCAAATGCGGGAACAGGTTGAAGCTCTGGAACACCATCCCGATGTTCAGGCGGTGCTCGGCGTGCTCGATGTACTGGGGCTTCTGCGCACCGACTTTGCTCAGGCGAATGAACGGCAGGCCGTTGATATGAATCTCGCCGTTATCCAACTGCTCCAGGCCGTTGAGCAGGCGGATCAGCGTAGTCTTGCCCGAGCCAGACGGGCCGATCACCGACACCACCTCACCCGGCTGCACCTGCAGGTTGACCGAGCCGAGCACCTCGATGTCGTTGTACGCCTTGTGCAACCGCGAGGCTTGCAGCGCCGCCGCGCCGTTACTTTCCGGGCGTTGCAGGACCGTGCGTTGTTGAGTCGCCAGGGCGAGCACCTGGGCGTCGGGCACGCGGGACACGTTACGCGTGTTCACATCGAGAAAGCGCTCCAGGCGTTTGAGCAAAAAATCGAACACGGTGACGATAAACACGTAGAAGAACGCCACCGCCGCCATGGTTTCGATCACTAAAAAGTTCTGCGAATACAGGCGCTGGCCAACCATCAGAATCTCGGTGAGGGAGATCACCGACACCAACGAGGTCAGCTTGACGATGGAGATGTATTCGTTGGCCAGCGCCGGCAATGCCACGCGCAGCGCCTGGGGGATCACCACGCGCCATTGGGTGCCGAAAAACCTCAGGCCCAACGCCCGCGCCGCCTCGCCCTGGCCTTTGGGAATCGAGAGCAGACCGCCGCGATGAATCTCGGCCACGTACGCCGTCTCGCAGATCACCAGCGCCAACAGGCCGGACCAGAACGGGTCGGCCAGCACCGCCGAGGTACCCGGCAACGCCTGGGGCAAGTTGTAGATAAAGATCAGCAGCACCAGCAGCGGCAAGCTGCGGAACAACCAGATGTACCCACGGGCCGGCACACTGAGCACGGCGTGTTTGGACTGTTTGGCCAGCGCCAGCAAAAAGCCCAGGCCGATGCTCAAGAGCCAGGTGAGGGTACTGAGCTTGATCACCGTCCACGTCGCACGCCAGAACTCGGCATCGTCCAGCAAACCAAACAGGTAATTCCAGTCGAATGTCATCGTCGCTGCGCCTTGCAGAAAAAGAAGTGGGTCTGCCTCGATGGAACGAGAGTCGTGGCGGCGGGGCCTTGGGGTCAATTCGTAAAAGCCGGGGCACTGGGTAGGCAGAACCTATGCAGGCCTGAGCGGGCCGAAACTCAGTGTGGGAAGGCGCTTACCCCTCCCACATTTGGTGCACGCTTGAAGTCGCCGCATTGCGCACGCCACTTATCAGTGCAGCCTCAGCTCACATCACTCAATACCCGCACCGCATGCGGGTCGAAAAAGCTCGGCGGCGCCATGCCGGGGATGTACTGGTCGGAGACAAACAGGCGGCAACGCTCGGCAAATGCTGACACCACCCGGGACAACTGGGTGTTGCTGGCCGTGGCGTACCCCAGTTTCATCGGCCGATGCGCACCCGCCAGGCGCAGGCGGATCACGCGTTTGCCATCCTGGGACATGTTCGATTTGGGCCGCGCATTGGCGAACGAGTAACCGATCCCGTTGCCCACCATGGCGCGCACGGTTTCCAGGTTGGTGGAGCGCATGATGATGTTCGGCGTGGTGCCTGCCTGGATAAACAGGCTGAGGAAATAGTCACGGCTCCAGGGCGTGTCAAGCAGCACCACCGGGTACGCCTCCAGGTCCTGCATGCTGACCGCCGGCAGACTCGCCAACGGGTGGTACTCGCCGACCATCACATAGGGTGGCAGGTGCGCCAGGGGCTGGAAGTCGATGTCCGGGCTGCTCACCAGGTCGTAGGTCAGGGCGATATCCAGCTCGCCGCTGCGCAGTTTTTCCAGCAGTTCTTCGTGATTGCCCTCAGCCTGGGTCAGGCGCACGCCGGGAAATGCGCGGCCGAAACCGAACACCAGCTCCGGGGTGATCATCGGCGCCAACGACTCAAGACACCCTACCCGCAACGGCCCGCGCACCGTATTCAAGGATTCCGAGGCGATGGTGTAGAGGTTGCTCATCTGCTCCAGGATCTGTTTGGCTTCCTGCATCACCAGGCGTCCCACCGCCGTCAGCGAAATGCCCTGGGCGTGATGGCGGACAAACAGCTGGATGCCCAGCTCGGCCTCCATATGGGTGATCGCCGCCGAGATCGACGGCGACGACACATGGATGCGCTCGGCCGCCGCACTGATGCTGCCCGCCTCGCCCGACGCCACGAAATACTCCAGTTGACGCTGAGTAATACGACTGAGCATCACACCTGCCCCTCAACAATGACTGTGCAAGCAGCTTTGCAGGGTTCGTGCCGGGTACCCGGCGAACCGATGGGGACTACGGGCTTCGGTTTTTCCTAAGCACTACCCCGCACAAATGCTGGTTTCGCCGCAACGGAGGCGGTGTGAAGCTGGCCCCATTCCGCTCACCACGAGTTGCCCGCCATGCCGACCCACACCCGCATCCGCATGTTCAACACCAAACAAACCTACCCCAACCAGGCGCTGGACAACGACCTGTGCCAGGCCGTGCGCGCCGGCAACACCATCTACGTGCGCGGCCAGATCGGCACCGATTTCGCCGGTAATCTGGTCGGCCTCGGCGACCCGCGGGCCCAGGCCGAACAAGCGATGAAAAACGTCAAGCAACTGCTTGAGGAAGCCGGCTCCGACCTGTCGCACATCGTCAAGACCACCACCTATTTGATCGACCCGCGCTACCGCGAGCCGGTGTACCAGGAAGTCGGCAAGTGGCTCAAGGGCGTGTTTCCGATCTCCACCGGGTTGGTGATCTCAGGCCTGGGCCAGCCGGAATGGCTGATGGAAATCGACGTGATCGCCGTGGTGCCGGACGACTGGAACGTATGAAAGCAGCCACCTGGTGCTGACCGTCGCCGAATGACCTGGAGCCACCGATGACCCACCGCGTGTATTTCCTCAACGGGCCCAATGCCAATCTCTACGGATTGGACAAACACGGCACCTACGGCAGCGAAAGCTTTGCCGGCATCGAAGCGCGCTGCCAACGCCACGCCACGGAACTGGGCCTGAGCCTGGACTTTCGCCAGAGCAACCACGAGGGCGTACTGGTGGACTGGATTCAAGAGGCGCGGTTGCACGGCGACGCCCTCGTGATCAACGCCGCCGGCCTCAGCTACAGCTCGGTGCCGATCCTGGATGCGCTGCTGGCGTTCGACGGCCCGATTATCGAGGCGCACATGAGCAACCTCTGGCAGCGCGAGGGTTTCCGGCATCACTCCTATGTCTCCAAGGCCGCCACCGGTGTGATCGCCGGGCTCGGGGCGCTGGGGTATGAACTGGCACTGACGGCCGTGGCCCGTCTGCTCGGACCCTGAAGGTATGGCCTGCGAATTTTTTGCGGGCGAGCCTGGTTTTGGGGGTGAACGGGCTTGCCCGGCTCACTGCAACAAGCCCGTTCTCAACCCCACAACAAGCACGCCAGCCCCGAGAACGTTGCTTTTACCTGTATTCAAAACCGTACAACTCACTTCCAGGAGCCGCCCATGTCAGTAGAAACCATCAACACCCTGGTCGTCGGCGCCGGCCAGGCCGGCGTCGCCATGAGCGAACACCTGTCCCAGATGGGCGTGCCGCACATCGTGCTCGAACGCCACCGCATCGCTGAACGCTGGCGCTCGGAGCGCTGGGACTCCCTCGTCGCCAACGGCCCGGCCTGGCACGACCGCTTCCCCGGCCTGACCTTCGAAGGTATTTCCCCCGAAGCCTTTGCGCCCAAAGAGCGCATGGCTGACTACTTCGAAGCTTACGTCGACAAATTGAACGCCCCGGTACGCACGGGCGTAGAAGTCCAGCAAGTGGAACGTCACGTGGGTCGCCCCGGTTTCAAAGTCACCACCTCCGCCGGTGTGATCGAAGCCGCCAACGTCGTCGCCGCCACCGGCCCCTTCCAACGTCCGTCGATCCCCGAGATTGTCCCCACCACCGCACCGATTCACCAACTGCACTCCTGCACCTACAAAAACCCCGGCCAACTGCCCGAAGGCGCGGTATTGGTGGTGGGCGCCGGCGCGTCCGGCTCCCAAATCGCCGAAGAACTGCAAAAAGCCGGCAAAACCGTGTACCTCTCGGTGGGCGAACACTACCGCCCGCCCCGCGCTTACCGCAGCCGCGACTACTGCTGGTGGCTGGGGGCTTTGGGTTTGTGGGACGAAGTGAAGATCCAGCCGAAGAAAAAGCACGTAGCGTTCGCGGTCAGTGGCTACGAGGGCGGCAAGACCGTTGATTTTCGTCGCCTGGCCCAGCAGGGCGTCACCCTGGTGGGCGTGACCAAGGCGTGGAACGAAGGCGTGATGACTTTTCAGCCGGGGCTGGCCGACAACATCGCCGAAGGCGATCGCGCCTATTTTGAGGTACTGCGTGATGCGGACGCGTATATCGAGGCCAACGGGTTGGCGTTTCCACCGGAACCGTCCGCGTGGGAATTATTGCCAGACCCCGAGTGTTTGGTTAAGCCGATCCTGAGCCTGGATCTGGCTGAGGCCGGGGTCACCACCATCCTCTGGGCCACCGGTTTCACGTTCGATTTCAGCTGGCTGAAAGTGGCTGCGTTTGATGAAAAAGGCGAGCCGTTCCACAAACGCGGAATTTCGGCAGAGAGTGGCATCTACTTTTTGGGGCTGCCGAACCTAGTGAACCGTGCGTCGTCGTTTATCTACGGGGTATGGCATGACGCGAAATATGTGGCCGACCACATTGCCCTGCAGAACGCCTACATGGCCTACAAGCAGTAAGCAAAACTGCGTCGCTGGAGTGGCCGCGTGAGCATGGCGGCCTCTCCAGAAGCGTCGGCAACGCGATCAGGCATGTTCGGCGCGCGTTGAATGCTGTAAGCGCGAAGGCACGGGTGCAGCATCAGGCAATGACGCCACATGCACGGTGCGCGAGGGGAAGGCAAACGAAGCGTCAAGATCTGCCACCGCTTCCATGATCTGCAAGTTGATCCGCTGCTGAACATCCATGTACACGTTGTAGCTCGCGTCCAGGACGATATAGACCGTTTCGAACTCCAGCGCACTTTCACCAAAGCTCCTGAAGTGACACCGGTCAAACCGGGCCAGTTCTTCATTACGGATGATGGCTTCCACCTGCTGCGTAACCTGCCGGATCTGGTCGGGCGAGCATTCATAGGTCAGGCGAAACTCGAACACAATCCGGCGCTCCTGCAGGCGCTTGTAGTTTTGAATGGTGCTGCCGATCATGTCGGCGTTCGCCATCACGATCTGTTCGCCACCCAGGCTGCGGATGCGCGTGGTCTTGAGCCCCACGTGTTCGACCGTCCCGGCGAGCGCACCTACCACAATGAAATCGCCCACTTCAAAGGGCTTGTCGACGGCAATCGACAGCGAGGCGAACACATCGCCCAGGATGTTCTGCACCGCCAGCGCTACGGCGATACCGCCCACCCCAAGGCTGGCGACGAACGCGGTGATGTTGACGCCCAGGTTCGACAACATGGCGAGCAGGATCACCGTCCACAACAGCACCTTGACGCCCCACAGACTCAAGGTGGCCAGGGCACTGGTTTGAAACGCACCGTTGGTGCTGTGCCGAGAGAAATAACGGTGCAGCCCCAGCGCCAGGGCGCGGTTGGCCCAGAGCCCGATCTGCAACGCCGCCACTACAAACCACAGGCTGCTGACCCGACCGAGCCAGCGCTCCGGCAAGTCCAGCAAGCCGATACCCACCAGGATCGAGGCCAACAACAGCAAGGTGGTGCTGGTGGCCGACAACACTTCGCTGGCCATGAAACTCAAATGCCGATTGCCGGCGGACGCCCTGGCCTGGACCTTGCGGAACACAAAGCCGATCGCGGTCCGGGCCAACAGGTAGCTCAGTGCGGCGGCGCACAAGGCCAGGGCCCAGTTCGCCAGTGAAATGCCTAACAGTGTGTACGTGGTGAAAAATCCTGCGAAATCCTCAGTCATGCAAACCCCCTTTTGAAGCCTGTGACGGCCCACGCGTTGTCGCGCAGCACCAGCCGCAGCCAGGTAAACGCCAATTGAGCGGGCTTTGCCGTCAAGTGGCCTGTCTGGGTTAGGCGCCTTGAGGGGGCCACTGTTCAATCAAATGTCAGGTGCGTCGGACTGCGCGACAGTTCTGTAGAACAGGCGGGGTTGCCGTAGAATGCGCGCACCTCTAGGGCGGCACGTCAGCCGCTGGATGGACCCATTCCACTGATCAAGGATGTCTCGATGCGCACCCCCCCTTCCCTGCTGATGCTTGCCCTCGTCGCCAGCCTGCTCAACGGCTGCGCCTCTACTATGCCCTCCGGCAGTTATTTGAGCACGGCACAAAGCGTGGTGTCGGACCGCGCGGATATGGACTTCAAAGATGGCGGCGTCTATTTCAAAGTCTCGCACAACACCGCTTCCGCCCCTCAGTTCAGCGAAAGCTTGAACGCCTGCGTTCAATCTCAAATAATTTACTACCAACAGAATGGTCAGGGCGTGCAGGTCTTCCGCTCACTGGGCTACTCCGAAGCACAAATCATCAACGAGGGCAGCCGCCTGTGTATGGAAAGCAAGGGCTGGGGGCTCTACAGCGTAATTGCCAGCCAACTGCAACGGATCAGCCATCGGGGCGAGCGTTATGCCGCGATGTCCGAGGCAGAGCTTAAAAGCACGCGCAATCTGGTGGCCAGCCAGCGCGAGTGGTACCTGCGCTACGCCCCCGACGTGTTGGCGGTGGGTGATTTGGAAAGATAAGTCATGATCAAGCAACGAATTTCCCTGGGGTTCAGCGTTCTCTGGCGCACCTACCTGTTGTATTTCACCTACACCTTTGTGCTGAGCCTGGTACTTGGGTTTGCATTCATTGATCTGATAGCCGCCCACAGAGGCCTGTTGCTGTATGTACCGGCCTTTGGACTCGTGTCTTTTGCGCTGCTGCTCACGCTTCTGGAGACAGGGTGTCACATCAATTTGCTGCGTTTTATGTTCGGCCGCCGGTTAAACCGCCCGCCCGCAGCATGGCGAAGCGACGTGCTTAAACTGTCATTGCTGCTCACGCTGCTGGGCACCTTGAACGCCTTAATTTCCTGGTTAGCACCGGTTGACGTATGGCTGCCCTACAAAGCCTACGGGGGCTCGCTGCTGTTTTTTGTGGGGGTGTTCGCGGTCGGCTGGACTCAGGCCACGCCGAGCGACACAGCAATAAGCATTTCGCCTGATTGAAACCATTGCGCCGTTAATGCGGGCCCGACATAAAGGAAACCAGGACATCATGCGCTCGAGTTTTATTAAACGCTGACCCACTACGACACCGATCCCGATAGGGTCGATCTGACCGCGATCCAATCAAGCATCACCAAGGCTGCCTGCGCCGCACAAATGCGAAGCGACCAGTCGATACTTTCCGTGGGTCGCACCATTATTTACATTTTTGGCAGTCAACACGTAAAAGAAGTTGGACGGTTCGAAGTCACCAGGCAGAGCTGCGCGGCCTGAGGCGGCCGCTGGCGCCAAGCGGGTTCAAGCCCGCTTGGGCAGCTTCCAGTTTGGCCGTATGAAGTGGCAGGTGTAGCCGTTGGGTATGCGCTCCAGGTAATCCTGATGCTCCGGCTCGGCTTCCCAGAACGCGCCGGCAGGCTCGATCTGCGTGACCACAGGCCCCGGCCACAACTGGGAGGCATCGACGTCAGCCGCGGTGTCTTCGGCAATGTCGCGTTGCTGTTCGCTCAGGTAGTAAATCGCCGACCGGTAGCTCGGCCCAAGATCATTGCCCTGCCGGTCAGGCGTGCTCGGGTCATGGATCTGGAAAAAGAACTCAAGAATCTGCCGATAGCTGATCACCGCCGGGTCAAACACGATCTCGATTGCTTCAGCATGGTTGCCATGGTTGCGGTAGGTGGCGTTCGCTACGTCGCCACCGGTGTAGCCGACGCGCGTGTGCAGCACGCCGGGGTAGCGTCGCAACAGGTCTTGCATGCCCCAGAAGCAGCCGCCGGCGAGGATGGCGGTTTCGGTTGAGTTGGTCATGGTTTGTCCTTGCGGTTAAGGGAGACAGGGTAGTTATGGGGCAGTGTTGGGCAATACCAAGTTCAATTAAAGAAAAACGGGTGGGTGGTCGAGTCCGGTGACCTAAGGCCGGCGCCGGTTCTTCTCTATGCTGTGGAGCGTTCATCCACGCCCCCCATGGCTGTGGGTCGTGCCCGGCAATTGAAACGCGTGTCGACAATGGACGCCGGCGCTGGCCTTTGCGTCGAGCAGCACCGTTATTGATACCCTCACGTATTCGGGAGAGATGCTCATGTTGACTGGCTTGAATCATCTGACGCTGGCGGTTGCGAACCTCCCCCGCAGCATTGAGTTTTATGCGGCCCTGCCCGGCTTCAGATTGGCTGCACGCTGGGACGCCGGGGCTTATCTTTGCCTCAGAGATCTGTGGCTGTGCCTGTCTCTGGACGAACGCCGATCGACGGAAAAACAGCCCGATTACACGCACTATGCGTTTTCGGTGAGCCAGGACGACTTTGAACACGTCACCGCCTTGTTGCGCCTGCGTAAGGTTATTGAGTGGAAATCCAATACGAGCGAAGGTCACTCGTTTTACTTTTTGGACCCCGATGGGCACCGCCTGGAAGTGCACGTAGGCAGCTTGGCTTCACGCCTTGAGCAATGCCGGCGCCAGCCGTATGCCGGTATGCAGTTCTTTGACTGAACGCAAAACGCATCCACACGCGCGACCTGATCTCGTGTGCCGTATAGGCTAAAAAAGCTGGCCACGCTGGGTTCCTGTGGTTTACAGGACCTCCACCAACTCAAATTCCTCCGCCACACCTTGCAAAAATCCTGTCCAGATCATCAGAACAGCAAAGGCCTGCCGCCATTCGGCTTTCATGAAAATGTCATAAAAATAATGCAGGGTGCGGGAGCCCGTAATCACTAGGTGTCCCCAATGAAACGTTTTATGAAGTCTGCCGCGCTCGTCGCTACGCTTTCTCTTTGCGCCACCTCCGTGTCCTTCGCTGCGGAGAATGTCCGTCTGACGGGGTCTGGGGCGAGTTTTCCAGCACCGATCTACCTGACCTGGTTCAAGGACTTCAGCAAGAAATCCGACACTGTCACCGTGGATTACCAATCCAAGGGCAGCGGCGCGGGCGTACAGGACTTCCTGAACAAGACCGTAGACTTCGCGGCCAGTGACTCGGCCATGAAAGATGAAGACATCGCCAAGGTCGCCGAAGGCGTGCAGTTGTTGCCGATGACCGCCGGTGAAATCGTGCTGGCCTACAACCTGCCGGGCAATCCCAAGGGCCTCAAGCTGCCACGCGATGTGTACTCGAACATCTTCCTGGGCAAGATCACGCGCTGGAACGATCCGCAGATCGCTGCCGCCAACCCTGGCCTGAAACTGACCGATACGCCGATCACTGTGGTTGTACGTGCGGACTCCAGCGGTACGACCGCGGTATTCACCAAGCACCTGGCAGCTATTAACGCAGACTTCAAACAGGCGCTGGGCGAAGGCAACACCGTCAACTGGCCGGCCAGTGACAAGTTCATCAAGTCGCCGAAAAATGACGGTGTGACGGCTACCGTGCGCCAGACCCCAGGCGCAATTGGCTACATCGAATATGGCTTCGCCAAGCTCGCCAAGGTCGACTTTGCTCAGTTGCAGAACAAGGCCGGCCAGTACGTCGTGCCGAACGCTGAAAGCGGTGCCGAGGCCCTGGCGGCGGTGAAAATGCCGGAGAACCTGGTGGCCTGGCTGCCGGATCCGGAAGGCGCCAAGTCCTACCCGATCACGTCCTATACCTGGATGATCTTCCGCAAGGACAACGGCAACCCGGCCAAGGCCAAGGCGATGCGGGAAATGGTGGAATACAGCCTGACCGAAGGGCAGAAGATTGCCGATTCGATGGGTTACATCCCATTGCCGCAATCGGTCGTCGAGCAGGTTCGCAAGGCATCCGCCAACATTCAGTAAAACCGTGAGGCCTCTCTCGGCGTGTGTCTGCGCCACGCCGTGAGAGCCCCCCCTGTTCCGGACTTAGCCCATGAACAAACCTTTTGTCGTACCGGTCAATCCGGACTCAGCCTGTCAGCCACCCTCGACGAAGGATTTCCTGGTTGATCGCACTTTTCGTGCGCTTGCGCGCATCGGCGTGGTGCTGATTCTGGCGCTGGTGTTTGCGCTGGTGTTCGAGGTGGGACGCAAGGCAATTCCCGGCATGGAGAAACACGGTTTCGACGTGCTCCTGGGCAGCGTCTGGGACGTCAACCAGGGCAAATACGGGATTCTGCCGGCTATCTGGGGCACGCTCTACAGCGCCTTTATTGCGTTGCTGATCGCCGGTTTTTTCGGCGTCAGCATGGCGATTTTCCTGACCCAGGATTTCCTGCCGCCCAAGCTCGCCGCCGTTTTCCGTACCATCGTCGAACTGCTCGCGGCCATTCCCAGCGTGGTCTATGGCTTGTGGGGGATCTACGTGGTGATCCCGGCGATTCGGCCGCTGACTACCTGGTTGAACAGCGAACTCGGCTGGGTCCCCTTTTTCGGCACGTCCCTGAGCGGGCCCGGGCTGCTACCCGCCGCGCTGGTGCTTGCGATCATGATTCTCCCAACCATCGCCGCCGTGTCGCAGGATGCGCTCACCGGCGTACCGATGAAAACCAAGCAGGCTGCCTACGGCATGGGGACGACGCACTGGGAAGCGATTCTCAAAGTGATGGTGCCCTCTGCCGCCACCGGCATCTTCGGCTCTCTGGTGCTGGGCCTTGGGCGCGCACTGGGTGAAACGATGGCGCTGGCCATGCTGGTCGGCAATGCCAACAACATTTCCCTCTCGCTGTTTGCTCCGGCCAACACCCTCGCCGCCCTGCTGGCGTTGAACTTCCCCGAAGCCGGGCCGAACGAGATCGAAGTGTTGATGTATGCCGCCCTGGTGCTGATGTTGATTACGCTGATCGTGAACATTATTGGCTCGATGATCATGATGTATGCGCAACGGGGTAATAAGTGATGACCGACCTGACCGCCGCAACAGACCTGACCGCGCCAGCGGGCGCGCTGCCCAGCTTGCAGCGCAAGTTCGAAGGCCGCGCGCTGCGCAGCCTGATCCTGACCACCCTGGTGTGGGCGGGCGCACTGCTGGCCAGTGTGCCGCTGATTTCTGTGCTCTACATGCTCATCACCCGCGGTGGCGCGCGACTGAACCTGGAAGTGTTTACCGAGCTGCCGCCGACCGGCTTCGAGATGGGTGGCGGCTTCGGTAATGCCATGGCGGGTACCTTCGTGATGGTCGGCATCGCGGCCGCCATCGCGGTGCCGGTCGGCATCATGGCCGCAGTCTTCCTGGCTGAGCTTGGACCGGACAGCAAATTGGGGAATTCCGCACGGTTTGCCGCCAAGATGCTCACCGGTCTGCCGTCGATTCTGGCCGGCGTGTTCGCCTACGCCCTGGTGGTGATGACCACGGGCACCTACTCGGCGCCGGCGGGCGGTGTGGCGCTGGCTGTGCTGATGCTGCCGATCATCGTGCTGACGGCGGAAGAGTCGATGCGCATGGTGCCCAAGATCATGAAGGATGCCGCCTATGGCATGGGCTGCACCCGCTCGCAGGTGATCTGGAAAATCGTCTTGCCAACCGGCATGCCGGCCATCCTCACCGGCGTCATGCTGGCCGTGGCGCGTGCCGCTGGCGAGACCGCGCCGCTGCTGTTTACCGCACTGTTCAGCAACTACTGGATTTACCACCAGGGCAACCTCGAAGTCATGAACCCCACTGCCTCGCTGGCGGTGCTGATCTACAACTTCTCCGGGATGCCTTTTGATAACCAGCTTGAGCTCGCATGGGCGGCCTCACTGGTGCTGGTGATGATCGTGCTGTTCGTGAACATCATCAGCCGTATTTTCGGCAAGCCCAAGTACTAAGAACGGGAGCATCTAATCTTGAACGTATCCACTGCGCAAATAGCCGCTCCGTTTGTCACCCAGGCACCTGTAGTCATGGACTGCAAACTGGACAAGATTTTCTACGGCAACTTCATGGCGGTCCGGGACAGCCATGTGCCGATCGAAAAAAATAAGATCACCGGGTTCATCGGGCCTTCCGGCTGTGGCAAAAGCACCGTGTTGCGCAGCCTCAACCGCATGAACGACTTGGTGAAGGGGTTTCGTTTCGAGGGCCACGTGCATTTCCTTGGACAGGACGTCTACGGCAAAGGCGTTGATCCGGTGGTCGTGCGCCGTTACATCGGCATGGTATTCCAGCAACCGAACCCGTTTTCGATGAGCATTTTCGATAACGTCGCGTTTGGCCTGCGCCTCAACCGTTACAAGGGCGACATCGGTGACCGGGTCAAGCATGCCCTGCAAGGCGCCGCGCTGTGGGACGAAGTCAAGGACAAGCTCAAGGTCAGTGGCCTGTCGCTCTCCGGCGGCCAGCAACAGCGCCTGTGCATCGCCCGCGCCATCGCCACCGAGCCGGAAGTCCTGCTGCTGGATGAACCCTGTTCGGCGCTCGACCCGATCGCTACCCGGCGGGTCGAGGAACTGATGGTTGAGTTGAAGAAGGACTACACCATCGCCCTGGTCACCCACAACATGCAGCAGGCTATTCGGGTCGCTGACACCACGGCGTTTTTCTCTGTGGATATTTCCCAGGGTACGCGTACCGGTTATCTGGTCGAGATGGGCCCGACGGCGCAGATTTTCGACAACCCGCGTGAACAGATGACCAGCGATTACATCAGCGGCAAATTCAGCTAAGCCATACATCGGGTCAAGGCCGCATACCTGCAGAAGCCAAATGGATTTGGCGGGCATCCGGTAGACTTTTACCAAGTGTTTCCAGGGAGTACCAATGCCTGCTACGCATCGCCTTGATTTACCCGCGATTGAACGCGCACTACGCGAAGTGCAGAGCCGCTTTACCCAGCTCAGCCAGCACTTCACCGAGCCGCGCGACCCGTTGACCGATGAAGTGCTGCACAACGTGCTTGAAGGTTATGCGCTGGTTGACGAGTATGTTGCCCGCGGCGTCGACCTGTTTGATCTTCGGCAACTGAACCTGATGCTGGAGATCAACGCCACGGTGCTCTGTGGCCGGGACCCGGCGCGCCGGTTGGAGTACGCGCAGCATCTGGCAGCGACCGAGGCGCACTTCTTCAACAATGTCGAGGGGGGCATCAAGGATTTGTACAACTGGTATTGTGCCTATCACAGCGACTCGGTCTGGAAGCGCGCAGCGGGCGTCTATGTCCGCATTCTCAGCAAACCGCAGTTGTTCATCGAGGGTAACCACCGCAGTGGGTCGCTTATTGTCAGCTATCTGCTGATGCGCGCAGGCCTGCCCCCTTTTGTGTTGACACTGGAAAACGCCGAAGGCTATTTCAACCCGTCCTCGGTGATACGCAACTCTGCCAAGCATGGCGTCAAGGCGTTGTACGAATTGCCCAAGATCAAGAAAAAATACGCAGCGTTTTTAGAAGAACAAGCACACGACCCCATGAAATTTTTTCTCAAAGGCCCGTCTTTGTCCGTCTCTGAAGGAAGCCATTGATGAGCGTCAAACGCAGCACCGTCGGCAGTCAGGTCGCGCGGGCCATCCGCGGCGTTCTACCTATGCCGTTGTTCAAGCGCCAGCGCGTGCGGATTTCGTTTGATATCGATGACACACTCGCCTGCCAACTCCACCACTGCGATGTCGAGCAAAGCCGGCTGCCGGCGTGTGTTCATCGGTGGCTGGGTGAGCCGCTGCGCAAGGGCACTCGCTCGCTGATCCGGGAACTGCGTCGCCAGGATTGCAGCATCTGGGTCTACACCTCGTCCGGCCGCACGCCGGCCTATATTCGGCGCTGGCTGCTGCTGTACGGCATCCGCGTCGACGGCGTGGTCAACAGCGTCCTGCACAACCGTGCCCTGACACTGCATGGAATGACGCATGCGCCTTCAAAGTATCCGCCGGCGTTCGATATCGACTTGCACGTCGATGATTCGCAGGGCGTGCAGCTCGAGGGGCATGACCACGGCTTTCGCGTGGTCGTGGTGCATCCGGAGGATGACCGCTGGGCGCAGAAAGTCCTGGATGCGGTCGCGGTTGTCCAGGCGCAGCTCGCCTGGCAGCAAATGTTCAGGCACAAACAACCGGCGCTACAACGGGCAGAGGCTTCTCTTGAGCCTCTCAGTTAAGTGAGGCTCCATCTGGTATACGGACAGTAACCGCAAGCGATCATCCAAGGCGCAACGGCTGACGCGTCTGAACCACCCCTCCTCGGGCGGATCCGCGACTTCACATCAACGTCCGGCCCGGCTTGGCGACATTCTTCTCCGACTCCCCGTTTTGGCCCCTCACAACGGGTGGGCAACCGGTTCTGCTACATCCCTCCTCCAGTCCCCGCCCAACCTGCCGATAACCCTACAAACTCCAAGCCTATTCCAGCATCCTCACTCAATCGAGTCGACCCCATGAACCCACTCTCATTCCTAAAAAAGGCCCGGGCCGATCGTCAAGGCACCGCCACGCTCACCAGCACCTCCAGCGAGCTGGACGCCGCCCTCGCCGCCCTGCGCATCACGCCGACCCTGATCACCGGCTTTATTTCGCCGCATCTGGACATCGACCAGATCGCCACGAAGCTCAAGCGTCGTTTCCCGCAAGCCACGATCAGCCTGTGCACCACGTCGGGGGAATTGTGCAATGCGCCCAATGCGTTGTATTGCGCCACGGGCGAGCGTTGGGATCGGGTGGTGTTGCAGTTGTTCGATGACAGTGTGATTGCCTCGGCCGAAGTGGTGATGGTGCCGCTGGAGTGTGAGGACATTCGTGGAGGCGGTAAGCGGTTGGGGATGCAGGAGCGGATTGCCAAGTTGGTGGGGCATATCAAGCGGGTGCAGGTGCGTACGCCGATCGATCACCGCGATACGTTGGCTTATGTGGTGTTCGATGGGCTGTCGGCGTCGGAATCGTTTTTTATGGAAGCGCTGTATGAGTCGGGGCGTTTTCCGTGTTTGTTTGTAGGGGGATCGGCCGGGGGTAAGTCGGACTTCCAGAAGACGCTGATCCACGATGGTCAGCGCAGCTATCAGAACCATGCACAGATTGTGTTTCTGAAGACCGCCGCGCATGTGCGATTTGGCGTATTCAAAAGCCAGAATTTCAAACCGGCGGATTTGACCTTCAGCGTGCTGACGGCCTCGGTGGAGGACCGCACGATTGACCAGGTGATCGACAGCAGCGGCAATATCAAGAGCATGGTGCAGGCACTGTGTGATGCGTTCAGTTGCGCGCCCCAGGCGCTGGAATCGAAGCTGGCCGATTACTCGTTTGCAATCCGGGTGGGCAGTGAGTTGTTTGTGCGGTCCATCGCGCGTATCGACTTTGAGCAGCAGATCGTGCAGTTGTTTTGCGACGTGGCGCCCGGCGAGGAACTGGTGATGGTGCGGCGTACGCCGTTGCGCGAAGCCACGCGTGTGGACTACGAGCAGTTTTTGCGCGGCAAAGGCGGCCAGCCGGTAGCGGGGATTTTGAACGACTGCATCTTGCGCCGGCTGAACAACGGCGCCGAGTTGGCCAGCATGGCCGGTACGTTTGGTGATGTGCCGTTGGCAGGGTTTTCGACCTTTGGAGAGATTCTGGGGCTGAACCTGAACCAGACGCTGACGGCGATTTTCTTCTTTCGGGTGACCAAGGGGGCGAGTTTCTCGGACGAGTACGTGGACAATTTCATCGCCCACTACGGCGAGTTCAAGGCGTTCTTCCTACGTCGCCAGGTGAAGAAGCTGGCGGGGTTGAACCATGTGGTGGTCAAGCAGATTGCTGCGTTCAAGAACAATGACTTCTCCAACACCCTCAATACCCGCGGGCTGGACAGCAATATCCTGCCGGTGTTCGAAGGGCTGGCGGACTTGGGCCTGGTATTGGCTCAGGCTGAGCGTCAGCAGGAAGACATCGCGGCGCAGCTCAAGCATTACTCGGGTGAATTGCACGCCTCGATGGATGAGCTGGTAAGCACGATCGACCAGCAGAATGCAGTGTCTGAACAGGCCGGGGCCACGGTGGAGGGGTTGTCGAGCCAGGCGGATGTTGCGGTGGAAGGCGCGCGTACGCTGGCGGGGTCGAGTTTGCGGATCCAGTCGATTGTGCAGGTGATCCAGCAGATCGCCGGGCAGACCAACTTGCTGGCGCTCAACGCGGCCATCGAAGCGGCGCGCGCGGGCGACCTGGGCCGTGGCTTTGCGGTGGTGGCCGACGAGGTGCGCAAACTGGCGGAAATCACGCGCAAGAATGCGGCGGAAATTGGCGTGGATATTGATGTGTTGTCGGGCGAGATCCAGCGGGTGGCGCAGCAGATCGAAGACCAGTCCACCGGCGTCGGCGCGCTGCGCGAGATGCTCGATGCGCTGGAGGCGTCCAGCCGCGCGACGGAGGGCACGGCGCAGCGCACCAAAACCATTGCGGATACGTTAACGGGGCTGACCCATGCGTAGGGCGGTCTTAAGGCAACCACCTCCGTGCGTGGTGAGCGGGCTTGCCCCGCGCCGGGCCGCGAAGCAGCCCCCCTTGGTGGGGGGGCGTTCGTTTCGGCACTGAATAACGCGCAAAACGCGACGCCATGCGCTATCGAGGCGACTCGCTCAGGGGCATCGCATCGATAGCACTGATGATTACTATCGAACCGCTCGCCTATGGCGCCACTGCAACCGATTCCTATAATCGCCTCCCATTCTTCTCCTGCGCCTGTCTTCAGGCGCCATCCCCCTCTTGGAACTCAATACATGCCAAGCGCGAGCCAGGCCCCCAGCGGCCTTCCCGAACATAATCAACAAAGTGTCAAACAGCAGTGGCTGGCCATACTTTCGGTTGCCGTGGGGGCCTTTGCCCTGGTGACCAGTGAATTTCTGCCGGTGGGTGTGCTCAACGATGTCGCTGCCGACCTCGGTATCAGCGCCGGCCATGCGGGCCTGATGGTGACGCTGCCCGGCATCATGGCCGCCCTTGCTGCGCCGTTTCTGTCGGTGAGCATCGGCACCATGGACCGGCGTTATCTGCTGATCGGCCTGACGCTGATCATGATCATCGCCAACTCGGTGGTGGCCTTTGCCGGCGACTTCAACCTGCTGTTGTTGGGCCGTGTGTTGCTGGGTATCAGCATCGGCGGTTTCTGGGCCACGGCGATTGCCCTGAGCGGCCGCCTGGCGCCCAAGGGTGTGGGCGTGGCCAAGGCCACCTCGATCATCATGATGGGCGTGACCCTGGCCACCGTGCTCGGCGTGCCCGTCGGCACCTGGCTCAGTGGTTTGATGGGCTGGCGCATGACGTTTCTGGTGACGGCGCTGGTGGGCATCCCGGTGTTGCTGGCGCAGGTATTCCTGCTGCCGCGGCTCACCCCGGAGAAGGCCATTCGCGTCAGTGACCTGCCGGCGTTGTTTTTCAACCCGCAGGCGCGGGTCGGTTTGATCGCGGTGCTGCTGATTGGCCTGGCGCACTTTGCCGCCTACACGTACGTCGCACCGTTCTTCAAGCACAGTTCCGGGTTTGACGGCCCGACCATTGGTTCGCTGCTGTTGCTGTATGGCGTGGCGGGGGTGATGGGCAATGTGTTTGCCGGGTTCGCGGCCAACCGCAGCGTGCGGCACACCCTGCTGCTGGTGGCGCTGATGATCGGCACCAGCACCGCGCTGTTCCCGTACTTCGCCACCGGCATGACCGGCGCGGCGATGCTGATCGCGCTGTGGGGCTTCGCTTTTGGTGCGTTCCCGGCCTGCGCGAGCATTTGGATGTTTGTGGTGGCGCCCAAGGATGTCGAACGCGGCATGCCGCTGTTCGTCGCGCTGTTCCAGGTGATTATTGCGTTGGGCTCGTTCTTTGGCGGGCAGATCGTCGACCAGATGGGCAGCGCGGTGCTGTTGAGCCTGGCCACGGCCCTGGTGGGCTGCGGTTTTGTGACGGTGCTGGTGTTGGGGCGCAACATCAGTAACAGCCTGTCGGCACAGCCCTGCTAGGCATTGGCTGCGGTTTTTAAGCTGGTATCATCCGGGCACGTATAACCAGGTAGCCCCCATGAATCGCCAGAAAAAACTGCAGCAGTTGTTCAAGGCCAAGGCCAAAAAGGCCAGCGCCAAATTGGCGCCCAAATCCAAAGACAAATACATCAGCAAAGCGGAACGGGAAAAGCTGGCGGCGCAGGCCGATCAGGCGCCCAGCCTTTCCCCGCAGGACTGACTCAGCAACCGCTCAACGCCACCTGCGGCCGCTCGCCCGCAAAGAAGAACGGCCGCAACCGCACGCCCACGCCGTTACCGATAAACGCCGCCACCAGCCACACCCAGCCATGCAGGCTGCCCGAGGCGATGCCGCTGAAGTACGCGCCGATGTTGCAGCCGTACGCCAGGCGCGAGCCATAACCGAGCAGCAGGCCGCCGATCACCGCGGCGATCAGCGAACGGGCCGGGATCTTCAGGCTGGGCGCGAAACGCCCGGCCAGGCCGGCGGCCAACAGCGCGCCGAGGACGATGCCAATGTCCATGACGCTGGTGATGTCTTCCCATACCGGCGCCGCCAGGGCCTTGGCATTGCCCGGCATTTGCCAGAACGCCCAGGCGCTCACATCCACACCCAGGCCGCTCGCCACTTTGGCGCCCCACAGCGCGAACGCCGAGGTAATGCCCCACGGCCGCCCGGCGAGTGCGAGGGTGGCGTAGTTGAGCAGCGCCAGGCCAATCGCGCCCTACACCAATGGCCACGGACCGCGCAGAAAGCGGCGCAGGCCCTGGCGCTCACTTTTCACACCCTCTTCAAGCTGGCCATGACGGCGCTTTTCCAGGCGTACGGTGAGCGCCGCGATGAGCGCGAACATCGCCAGGCTGGCAAGCAACGCCGGCACCACGCCAAAGCTTTTGACGATGGACACCGCGGGGAACGCCGGCAACGCAAACCACCAATCCACATGGTGCGTGGCGATCAGCGAACCGCAGATAAAGAACAACAACGTCACCAGCATGCGCGCATTACCGCCGCCCACGGTGAACAGCGTGCCGGAGGCGCAACCGCCGCCCAACTGCATGCCAATGCCGAAAATAAACGCACCGAACACCACCGACACCCCGGCCGGCGCCACCAGCCCGGTCACCGGCTGGCCGAATAGCGTGCCCGCGCCCAGCGCCGGGAAGAACAGCAACACCGCCAGCGCGAGCATGACCATCTGCGCGCGCAAGCCAGCGCCGCGGCGCTCGTTGATAAACACGCGCCAGGCCGAGGTGAAGCCGAAGGCCGCGTGGTAGAGGGTCAGGCCCAGCGCGGCGCCGACCACCAGCAACAGCACCTGGCGCGAACTAACGGCGTTTTGCAGGAACACGGCGCCCAGCACCAGGAGGATAAAGGCCAGCAGCGGCGCGACAGGTTTGCGCACGGGAGTGATGGGGAGGGAGGTACTCATGGGTCTCTCGATTCAATTCAAAGAATGGCGGTGAGTATAAAGCAGCCTCCAGTGGGTAGGGGCATCGACCACCTTGCATCGGGCCGTGGGGGGATGCCAGTATCCGCCGCATGACAGGTCGGGGCGCATACCGTGGGCGCTGTCGCGAACGCCTCAACGCCGTCCATGAAGTGAGCCGCCTCACAGGTGAATGGAGCCTGCTCGCGTTGGGTCGCGAAGCAGCCTCACGATGGGACTGCTGCGCAGTCTCGCGCGGGACAAGCCCGCTCGCCACAGGGTATGTTTTGCACTTTCTACGGCTTGACTGACTGGCACACAGGCGTCCGCCCCTTTACTCCATACCCCAGGTGCAACCGTGGCCAAAGACATCGAAAACCCATGCGTTTCAACCTGCCAGCTCAGCGGCGACCTGTGCGTCAGCTGCGGGCGCACCAAGGACGACATTCGTAAATGGAAGCGCATGAAGCGCCCCGAAAAAATGGCCGCCGTGCAACGCGCAACTCAGCGTTTGAAAGCGTTGAAAAAGGCCAGGTAAGGCGGGTCACACGACCGGCCTTGAGCGAGATGCGCCGCCGTTGATCAACCGCGCCCCACCGACCCCGATACCGGAAGATCACCCAGCAACTTAAGCCCGGTGGTCTTCACAAAGGTGGCGTAATCCATCGGCCGTTGAATGCGCGTTTCGGCATTGGGCAGCACGTAGGCCCAGGCGCGTTTGGACGAGGCGTCGTACACCAGTTTGAACAGGCGCGTTGGCACCCAGACCTTGTTGTCGCCGAGGGTGCCGTGGCCGGCATCGAACAATGGCCCGGTGAATACAAATACATCGCCGCCGGCGCGCACGGCGAATTTGCGCACGTCGGCCTCGACCTTGCTCCAGATCTTGCGGTTGTTGGTGGGGTCCTGGGGCACCATGTTCGACAGCGCGAACGACTGGGCCATGGCCTTGGCGTCAGGCGCATCGGCCGCCGGCGCCTGGTGGCCACGGTCCATGGCCGGGTGTTGACCGCGATAGTCGCTCAACTCCGCGCGCCCATTCCTGGGGATACGCGGGTCGGCGTAAAAATGGTTGGTGCGCTCTTCGCCCTTGGCGTCCTTGAGCTGGCGAGCGTTCAAGCGTTCGACCACCAGCAGCGGGGTTTTGCTGGTTTGCGAATACAGCACGGCGAAATGATCGGAACACAGGGCAAGAGGTTTCATACCCGCAGGGACGGTGGCGGTGTTGATCGGGGCGGCGGGGAAGATATCGGCGCAGCTGTCGAACGAAAGGCGTTGCTCCTGGCTGGAATAGAGGTCCATCGCCCCCCGGGCATGTGCCCCGGCGGATAGAAATACAAGGCTTGAGAGCGCGACTGCAATGCTGCGTAAGTGCATGTTTTTAAATCTTATCGTGAGGATTGAGCGGGACCTATGGACCCTGACTTTGCACTTTAGTGCGGCGGCCGGCGTTACACCCGGGCACTCGGTTTGCCGCTGGCCGACAGTCAGCCCCGCGGATAGCGTTCAGCTGCGT
The DNA here is from genome assembly GCF_030687575.1 of Pseudomonas sp. FP2309. Taxonomy (NCBI): domain Bacteria; kingdom Pseudomonadati; phylum Pseudomonadota; class Gammaproteobacteria; order Pseudomonadales; family Pseudomonadaceae; genus Pseudomonas; species Pseudomonas sp. FP2309. The sequence goes on from NZ_CP117439.1 coordinate 3,778,023, forward strand.
CGATTCAGCGAGGGAATCCGTTCGGCGGGCCGATTTCAGGGCTTTACGACACAATTGATCCGGCCACGCTTGCTTTCGCTGATGGCACACCGCTAATCTTGCGAATAATTCTTATCCGCAGACGTACCTATCATGTCGGCCAGCGACCTTCCCCTGAATCAGGCCGTCCATGCGCTCTACACCGAGCACCATGGCTGGTTGTTCGGCTGGCTGCGAAAAAAACTCGGCTGTCCGCATAACGCTGCGGACCTTTCCCACGACACGTTTGTGCGCATCCTCGCGTCGCGCGACGCTCTGGGCGCCGTGCGCGAGCCGCGTGCCTTCCTCACGACCACGGCCCGCCACCTGATCATCGACCGGGCACGCCGCCGTCAGTTGGAAGACGCCTACCTGCGCGAACTCGCCCTGACCATCGACATGATGGAGCAGTGTCAGCAGTCACCGGAACAGATCCTGGTCACCCTCCAAGCGCTGGAGCAGATCGCCTTTGTCCTCGACGGGCTGGCGCTGAAGGCGCGGCAGGCGTTCCTGTTGTACTTCCTTGAGGGCCTGCGCCAACGCGACATCGCCAGCCGCCTGGGGATTTCCGAGCGCATGGTGCGCAAACACCTGATGAGTGCGCTGCTGCACTGCCACCACGCGCTGGACGTATGAGCGCCGACCTCGACCAGCAGGCCGCCAACTGGGTGATTCGCCTGAACGAAGGCCACCTCAGCGAGCGCGAGCAACAGCAATTTGAACGCTGGAAGGCCGCCGACCCACAGCACGCGGCGGCGTTTGAGCGCCTGCAAGGGTTCGTGGGGCGCCTGCAGGCATTGCGCCCGCAACAGGCGCCGGTGCAGGCTGCACTGGAAGCCGCCCGCGTACGCCGACGCAATCCCGCCGGCCGCGTGCTGCTGGGCCTGTTGCTGGCGTTGCCGATAGCCTTGGCACTGCGCACGTATCCACCGAGCTACCTGCTGGCCGACCAGCGCACCGCGCCGGCCGAATGGAGGCGCGTGAACCTGGAGGACGGCTCGCAACTGACCCTCAGCGGCAACAGCGCGGTGGACCTGACCTTCAACGGCCAACAACGCCAGGTGCGCTTGCTGCAAGGCGAAATCCTGGTGCAGGTGGCCCACGACGCCACGCGGCCTTTTGTGGTGGTGACCGACGACGGCCAGATGCGCGCCCTCGGCACGCGTTTCACGGTCAGGCGCGAAACACCGGGCACGCTGCTGACGATGCTCGAATCGAGCGTCGCGGCCACCGACGCCGGCCATCACAGCGCCGTGAACGTCAGTGCCGGCGAACAGGCGCGCATCACACCGGACACGGTCAAACTGCTGGGCAACATCGACACGCGCACCACAAATGACGCCTGGCACTACCGGCAGTTGGTGGTGCAGGACCGGCCCTTGCCCGAAGTCCTGGATGAACTGGCGCGTCAATATCGCGGCCATGTGCAGTTCGATCGCGAGCAATTGGCCGACCTGCGCGTGTCCGCCGTGTTGCCCCTGGATAACCCGCGCCGCGCCCTGCAATTGATTGCCGACGGATTGCCGGTGCGCATCCGCACGTTCAGCCCGTTGTGGTTGCAGATCGAGCGTCACGAAAAATAATCTCGCGTGCCGGGTTCCGCTTTTGCGTACTGCCCCGTCAAGGAAGAAAGCACTTCAATCACAGGACTGTCTTCCATGCCGCGCCACTTCCAGCGTTCTCCCTTACCTCTCGCCCTGGCGATCAACCTGGCCAGCGTTGCTGCGCTGAGCCTGGGCCTGTGCGGCCCGGTGGCCGCGCAGGAAGCGGCGCGTTATGCGATTGCCGCAGGCCCTCTGGGCCCGGCGCTCAACCGGTTCGCCCAACAGGCCCATGTGGCTCTGTTGTTCGACAGTCAAACCGTGGCCGGTTTGAGTACGTCAGGCTTGCAAGGCAGTTTCCAGATCGACCTGGGCTTTGCCCAACTGCTGCGCGGCAGTGGTTTACAAGCGGTGCAAGGCGCCAACGGCTATGTTCTGGTGCCGGTCAACACAGGCGGCTCGCTGGAACTGGCGCCCACAGCCATCACCGGCTTGGCCGAAGAGCGCAGCACCGAGCACGTCAAAGGCTATGTGGCCACCCGCAATCTCAGCGCAACCAAGACCGACACCCCAATCATTGAAACGCCGCAATCGCTCTCGGTGGTCACCAGCGACGAGATCCGCGACCGGCAATCGGAAACCCTCTCGCAAACCCTCGACCTGACGCCGGGTTTCACCAGCCAACCCACCAGTTTCAACCGCACCTCGGATCGCTTCCGCATTCGCGGTTTCGATGTGGAATCGGCCACCGGCGGCTCCCTGCGCGATGGCTTGCGCCTGCAAAACAATTCCTACGATGGCGTACAGGAACCTTACGGCCTGGAACGCGCCGAAGTGATCCGCGGTGCGGCATCGGTGCTGTACGGGCAACTGTCACCGGGCGGTCTGATCAATACCGTGAGCAAACGTCCCAGCCAAACGCCCTACCATGAGGTCAACCTGCAAGCCGGGCAGAACAACCGCAAGCAACTGTCCGCCGACTTCACCGGCCCCTTGGGCGACAGCGACACCTTGAGCTACCGCCTGACCCTGCTCGACCGCAAGAGCGACACTGCGGCCGATCACATCAACAACGATAAGGTCTACGTCGCCCCGGCCCTGACCTGGCGGCCCAATGACGACACCTCGCTGACCCTGCTGTCGTTCTATCAGAAGACCGAAACCGGTTTCTCTGCGCCGCTGCCTTATCAACTGACCAAGGGTGTGGGCAGCGGCCGGTTCCAGATCGGCCGCCACGACTTTATCGGCGAGCCGGACTACGACGAAATGAACGGCGAGATGTCGGCGCTGGGTTATGAGTTCGAACACCGTTTCGATGAGCACACGCGCATCAGTCACAAGCTGCGTTACTACCAATCCGACGTGACCTGGCGCTACCTGCAGGTCAATACCGCCGGCACCAACATCGCCACCGCACAGACCACCGGCTTGCTGCGCCGCCAATACAGCGACCGCCAAGAGCGCTCGCGGGGCCTGGCCAGCGACACCAACCTTGAAAGCAAATGGCAGTTCGGTGACTGGCAGCACACCTTCCTGCTGGGCTTCGATGGTTACGACACCAGCTACGACTCGCACAATTTCCGCGGCACCGCCCAGCCGTTGAACCTGGCGACCTATCAGTACGGCCAGCCAGTGGTGGTCAATAAAAACCCCGCCACCGACCGTGGCTCGCAGATCGACACCCTGCAAAAAGGCATCTACTTCCAGGACCAGATCAAGTTCGACGAACGCTGGATTTTGCTGTTGGGCGGCCGTCACGACTGGGCCGACCAGCACACCGAGCTGTTCCGCAATGGAGCCGACAGTGGCAAAAGCGATGAAGCGACCACCTGGCGCGCCGGCCTGGTGTACAAAGCCGACAATGGCCTGGCGCCCTACATCAGCTACAGCGAATCATTCTTTCCGGTGGCCGGCACCAACAAGGCCGGAGAGAGCTTTATTCCCACCGAAGGCAAGCAATATGAAATCGGTATCCGCTATCAACCCGAAGGCAGCGCCACGCTGCTGAGTGCGGCGGTGTACCAGTTGGAGCAGCGCAACGTACTGAGCCAGGACCGCACCGACATCAACTTCTCAGTACAGGTCGGCGAGGTGCGCTCCCGTGGCTTCGAACTGGAAGCCAAGACCGAAGTCACCCCCAACCTCAGCCTGATCTCGTCCTACGCCTACATCGACGCCCGCATCACCCAAAGCGATATCGCCAGCGAAATCGGCCAGCGCAGCGAAGACACGCCCTATCACCAAGCCGCCCTCTGGGCCGATTACCGCCTGGCCGCGCTGGGTGTCCCGCAACTGCGCATCGGCGGCGGCGCGCGCTACAAGGGCACGACCCAGGCCTCCGGCGTGCCTTCTTCGATGCCGGCCTACACCCTGTACGACGCGCGGGCCAGCTACGAAATCGACCCGCATTGGGAGATCGCGCTCAACGCCAACAACGTCACCAACAAACGCTATACCTACTGCGAGTTTGCGATTTGCCGGTATGGCGATGAGCGGCAGTTGGTCAGTTCGCTGACGTATCGCTGGTAACCGCCCTAAAACAATAACCGCGAAAAATCGCAGCACGCCTGCGCCATTCGCGCCACGTCCTGATTCAAGCCGAATTGCCGATCAGCACGGTACAGCGCCATGTACTGCACGCTCGGCAACTCCGGCTGCGTGACCAGCGCGCGCAATGCGCCCTGCTCGATCAGGTGCGACAGGCACACCTTGGGCAAATAGCTCACGCCAATCCCCGACAACGCCAACCCCACCTGCACCAGCAGGTTGTGGCTGGTGAGCGTGCGTGGCAGTTGCACGTTGTGCGCGGCCAGCCAGCGTTCGTAGATCAGGCCAGTGCCGGACTGTGACCCTTGAGTGAGCACGGTGTAGCTGGCCAGGGTGTCCAGGCTGACCGGGTCGGGGTCGGGGATCAGGCCGGGGGCGCAGATCCAGGCGTTGTCCACGCGTTGCAGCGGTGTGCTGTGAAAACGCGGGTCACTGTAGACGTCGGGCACGATCACCAGGTCCAGCTGGTCGTTTTCCAGTTTGCGGAACAGCTCGCTGCTCAGCTCCACCGACGGTTCGAGTTGCACCTTGGGGTAGGCCTGGCGCAAGGCGTCGACCAGCGCCGGCAGCCAGGTCAGCGCGGTCAGTTCGGTGACGCCCAGGCGGAACCTGCGCACCAGCACTTCCCGGGCGCTGACCCGTTCGAGCAATTGGTCGCGGCTTTTGAGCAGGTCGCGGGCGTAATCCAGCAGCTCGCCGCCCTTTTCCGTGAGCCGCGCATTGCGCTTGCTGCGGTCGAAAATCGCCACGTCGAAGGTGTCTTCCAGCTCCTGGATACGCTTGGAGATGGCCGACTGAGACATGTTGAGCTTGTTGGCTGCCGCTTCGAAACTGCCGAGTTCGGCGATCCAGTACAGCGCGTCGATTTGCTTGAAGGTGATCATGGCCGGCCAATCATGCGAAAAAGCGATGCTAACACATCATAAAATATCGCTAAAACTCCTCGTTTAACGCTCCTAAGATCCAGCCATAGCCCGACGCTATCCAACGATTCTGGAGTTTTGCCATGTCCTTGCCCGGTTCACGCATCCTTCCCAATGCGCCCATGGCCCCGGCCGAAATGCTCGAAGCATTCGCCCAGGTGGTCACGCCGCACATCAGCGATAACTTGGGCCGCCACATCGGCGCCCGGGGCCTGACGCGCTACAACCGCACCGGCAAGCTGGTCGGCACGGCGATCACCGTCAAGACCCGTCCCGGCGACAACCTGCTGATCTACAAAGCCATGAGCCTGCTGCAACCGGGCCATGTATTGGTGGTGGACGGCCAGGGCGACACCAACAACGCGGTGATCGGTGAGCTGGTCAAGCTGTATGCCCAGCAGCGCGGTTGCGTGGGGTTTGTGATCGACGGCGCGATCCGTGATGTCGCCAGTTTTGAGGATACGCCCTGCTACGCCCGCGCCGTGGTGCACACCGGGCCGTACAAAACCGGGCCTGGCGAAGTGAATGTGCCGGTGTCCATCGGCGGCATGCTGATCAACCCTGGCGATGTGCTGGTGGGCGATGAAGACGGCCTGGTGGCGTTTTCCCAGGCCGACGCCGCCGAAGTGCTGCGCCGTGCCGCACAACATGCCGCGCATGAAGAAGCGGTCAAGGCTGAGATCGCCAGCGGTGCGGTGCGCCAGAGCTGGATCGACAAGGTGCTGGATAACGCCGGGCTGGCGCCATGAAGGAGGCGGCCATGAACTTTTTATCTGACCGTGTGCTGGGCATCGCGCCCTCCCCCAGCATCGCCGCCAACGCCTTGGTCACCGAGCTACGCGCCCAGGGTCGCGATATCGTCAACTTCACCGTCGGCGAGCCGGACTTCGACACCCCGGCGCACATTCTGGAGGCCGCCAGCCTGGCCATGCACAGCGGCGACACCCACTACACCCCCACCACCGGCACCCTCGCCTTGCGCCAGGCCATCTGCCGCAAGCTGCAGCGCGACAATGACCTGGCGTATGGCCTGGATGAAGTCGTCGCCGGCTGCGGCGGCAAGCACATCATCTATCACGCGCTGGCCGCCACCCTCAATCGTGGCGATGAAGTCATCGTGCACACGCCCTATTGGGTGTCGTATCCGGACATCGCACGGCTCAACGATGCCACGCCGGTGATCATCCCCGGCGACGAAAGCCTGGGGTTCAAACTGTCACCCCAGGCCCTGGAACAGGCGATCACCCCGCGCACCAAGTGGGTGATCCTCAACAGCCCGAACAACCCCAGCGGTGCGGTGTACAGCGAGGCCGAGCTGCTGGCGTTGGCCCAGGTTTTGCGTCGTCATCCCCATGTGCTGATCATGGCCGATGAGATCTACGAGCACTTCGTCTACGGCGATGCCCGGCATGTGCCGTTGACGCGTTTGGCGCCCGACCTCAAGCCACGCACGCTGATCGTCAACGGTGCCTCCAAAGGCTATGCGATGACGGGCTGGCGCCTGGGCTTTGGCGCAGGGCCCGCGTGGTTGATCGCGGCCATTGCCAAGCTGCTCTCGCAAACCACCACTTGCCCCAGTTCATTGAGCCAGGCCGCCGCGGTGGCCGCGTTTGCCGGCGACCAGGCGCCCATCGCCGGCATGCGCGAGGAGTATCAAGGACGCCGCGCGCACATGCTGGCGCTGCTCGAGGGCATCCCCGGCGTGACGTGTACCCCCCCGGACGGTGCGTTCTATGTGTTTCTCAACGTGAGTGGGCTGATCGGCAAGCTCACGCCCCAAGGTGATCGTCTGGAAAGCGACACCCAATTGGTCGACTACCTGCTGCGCGACTACGGCCTGGCCACGGTCAGCGGTGCGGCGTACGGCATGTCGCCGTATGTGCGCCTGTCGTTCGCAAGTTCAACGGAGGTGATCGAGGAAGGTTGCCGTCGTCTCAAAGACGCATGCCTCGACCTGCGCTGACGGCTTCCCGCAACACCCGGTGGCCAGCGGATGGCTGCCTTTTGACTGCCTAGAACAACAACTTAAAATCATTGATCGTAAATGAGGCAATCCCATGCACACGCCCCGTATTGCGCTGGTCTGGCAAATAATGATCGGCCTGCTCGCCGGCATCGCCATTGGCGCCCTGTTGCACCGCTTTCCCGAGTCCCGGCCCTGGCTGGTGGAGAACCTGCTGCAACCGGCGGGCGATATCTTTATCAAGCTGATGAAAATGATTGTGGTGCCGATCGTGTTTTCCTGCATGGTGGTGGGCATCGCCGGTCACGGTGACGGCAAATCCCTGGGGCGTATCGGGGTTAAATCCCTGAGCTATTTTTTCTGTATCACCACCCTGGCGATCATCATTGGCCTGGTGATGGGCAACCTGCTCAAACCCGGTGCCGGGACCGAGCTGTCGAGTCTGCACGCAGCGAATATCACCCTGCCCACCAGCAACGGCGCGGGCCACAGCCTGGGGCAGATCATCGTCGGCATCATCCCCGACAACGTGATCAACGCCATGGCTCAGGGCAGCCTGTTGTCGGTGCTGTTTTTTGCGGTGATGTTCGGCCTCGGTGTGGCGCGCTTGCCCGCCGAACGCAAAGACCCGGTGATCGCGCTGTTGCGTGGGGTGAGCGACGCGATGTTCAAGGTCACCTCGATGATCATGGCTTACTCGCCCATCGGCGTGTTCGGCATGATCGCCGTGACCGTCGCCAACTTCGGCTTCAGCTCATTGCTGCCGCTGGCCAAGCTGATCATGGTGAGCTACCTGGCAATCGCCTTCTTTGTGCTGGTGGTGCTCAACCTGGTGGCGCGGCTGTGCGGGATCAACCTGTTTGCCTTGATGCGCCATATCAAGGATGAACTGGTACTGGCCTTCTCCACCGCCAGCTCGGCGGCGGTGATGCCGCAACTGATGAAAAAGCTTGAAACCTACGGCGTGCCGCCTTCGCTGGTGAGCTTTGTGGTGCCGGTGGGTTACTCGTTCAACCTCGACGGCGCCTCGCTGTTCCTCGGCATCGGCACCTTGTTCGTCGCGCAGCTCTATGGCATCGACCTGAGCCTGGGCGATCAGGCGCTGTTGGTGGTGACCATGGTGCTCACGTCCAAGGGCGCTGCCGGGGTGCCGGGTTTTATGTTCGTGATTCTGTCCGCCACCTTGGCCAGCGCAGGGTTACCGCTGGAGGGCATTGCGTTTATTGCCGGGGTGTATCGCTTGATGGAGATGCCGACCACCGCGCTGAATGTGCTGGGCAATGCGTTGGCGCCGCTGGTGATTGCCAAGTGGGAGGGGCGTGAGGCGCAGGTTGCGCAGCAGAACGCGCAGGTGGAGTGAAGCAGCGGCGGGTTTGAGGGCTGCTTCGCTGCGGGGCGACGATTTGACAGGCCCACCACAAAAGCCGTCCCCTGCTCAAACAATGCGCTCAACCCTGGTGTGCAGCCGCCCCATCGGTGGGGCATACGAATAAAGGCGCTCCGAAGAGCGCCTTTATTCATTGCTGCATTACTGCTCGCTGATGGATTTCACCTCAGCCTTGGCCGCACCGCCAATCGCGATGCGTTTCGGCTTGGCTTCCTCCGGTACCACCCTGAGCAGGTCAATGCTCAGCAACCCGTTGGCGAGTTGCGCGCCCTGCACTTCTATGTGATCGACCAGGCGGAACGACAGACGGAACGCGCGCTGGGCAATGCCTTGGTGCAGGTAAGTGATGCCCTCATCGTGTTCACGCTTGCCGCCGGCGACGGTCAACACGCCTTTTTCCACCTGGATCTCCAGGTCGTCCTCCACCAGGCCTGCGGCCGCGATGACGATCCGATAATGATCATCGCCGTGCTTTTCGACGTTGTGGGGTGGATAGGTGGTACCGGCCTCGCTGCGAAGCGCCGATTCAAAAAGGTCGTTGAACCGGTCAAAACCAACGGAATGACGGAACAGTGGGGCCAACGAGAGAGTAGTAGCCATTGCAAAATCTCCTGAGTTTTCTCCAAGTGATTTGATACGCGACCCGCCTTCGGCATCGCGTAAAACCTAAGTAGGTTCAGGGGAAAAATTTTCAAGCGGCATACCCAAAAAAATTTTTTGCGCGCTGCGATGGCCCGAAAAAATCGGCCATCTCCTCTCGGTGATGAATAGATCGCAGTGGTGAGCAGGCTTGCCCGCGCCCGGGCGCGAAGTAAACCCGTTCCTCAGCGACGCCTAGTCGACCGTCTCAACCACGTTCTGATCCTCCCCGAGAAACCCACCACTCTGGTGATGCCAAAGCCGTGCATAGGTGCCGTTCTTCGCCAGCAGTTCGCTGTGGGTGCCCTGTTCGATGATACGGCCGTCATCCATCACGATCAGCCTGTCCATGGCCGCAATCGTCGACAGCCGATGGGCGATGGCGATCACCGTCTTGCCTTGCATCATGTCGTCGAGGCTTTCCTGGATGGCGACTTCGACTTCTGAATCCAGTGCGCTGGTGGCTTCATCAAGCAGCAGGATCGGCGCGTTTTTCAGCATGACGCGGGCAATGGCAACGCGTTGACGCTGGCCACCCGACAACTTGATACCGCGCTCACCGACCAGGGTGTCGTAGCCGGAGTGACCTTGTTTATCACTCAGTTGGCTGATGAAACCATCGGCCTGGGCGTTGGCTGCGGCGCTGCGGATCTGTTCGTCAGTCGCATCAGGACGGCCATAGGCAATGTTGTCGCGAATGGAACGGTGCAGCAGGGACGTGTCCTGAGTGACCATGCCGATGGCACTGCGCAGGCTGTCCTGGGTGACATGGGCGATGTTTTGCCCATCAATGCAAATTGCCCCCTTATCCACGTCGTAGAAGCGCAACAGCAGATTGATCAGCGTGGATTTGCCCGCACCGGAGCGTCCCACCAGGCCGATTTTTTCACCTGGCTGAATGCTCAGGCTCAGGCCATCAAGCACCTGGCGTTCACCGTTGTAGTTGAAGCTCACGTTGTCGAACGTCACCGCGCCGCCACGGGTGGCCAGCACGCCGGCGTCCGGAGCATCCTGCACCTTGGGACCGCGTGCCAGGGTTTCCATGCCGTCCTGCACGGTGCCGATGTTTTCGAACAGCGAGGTCATTTGCCACATGATCCAGTGCGACATGCCATTGATGCGCAACGCCATGGCTGTGATGGCCGCCACCGCCCCGGTACCGACTTCGCCCTGGTGCCACATCCATAAGGCATACCCACCTGCGCCCATGATCAACCCGACTACTAACGCCTGGTTGACGATCTCGAATTGACTGACCAGGCGCATCTGGCGAAAACCGGTCTGCTTAAAGTCCTCCATCGCCGCGCGCGCGAAGTGAGCTTCACGTTTGGAGTGAGAAAACAGCTTCACTGTGGTGATGTTGGTGTAGGCGTCCGAGATGCGCCCGGTCATCGACGAGCGTGCATTGGCCTGCTCCTGCCCGACCTTCCCGAGGCGAGGCACGAAGTAGCCCATGGCCAGGCCGAACAACACCAGCCAGGCAATGAAAGGCAGCATCAATTTGGGGGCGAAGCCACCGGCCAGGGTGATGATCGCGATGAAATACACGCCGATCCCCGGCGCAATCTCGATCAGGGTGAACAGCACTTCACGCACCGACAGCGCGGTCTGCATCACCTTGGTCGTGACCCGGCCGGAGAATTCATCGGAGAAGAACGACAGGCTTTGTCGCAGCATCAACCGGTGAAAATCCCAGCGCAGCCGCAACGGCAGGTTAATCGCCAAGACCTGGTGCTGCACCATCGTACGCAACGCCACCAGCCCGATGCTGGTGACCAATACGATGCCAATCCCCCACAGCACGCGCCCCTCCTGCCCGGCCGCGTCGCCACCGGCCTGCCAGGTCGAGAGCAGGTCCACCACTTGTCCAAGAAAGGAAAACAACCAGGCTTCGTAAATCGACACCGCCGCACTGAGCAGTGCGAGCGCGAGGACATAACCGCGAGCGCCGCGTGTGCAGGCCCACAGAAACCGCGCCAATCCCTCGGGCGGTGGCGGCGCCTCGTCGGGCGGGAAAGGGTCGAGCCGTCGTTCAAATAGGCCAAGCATGGAGCTCTCCAAAACAATCGAGTCGGGAGATTTTGGCATCTAACGGCGGTGTTGAGGGGTTTTCCGGGGGGCAAGGCTATTGAAAGAGGTCTGTGCGGTGATGAATGCGCTTGGGGGTGGGGGTAAATCTCAAGCAAAAAAAAGCCTGCATCGCTGCAGGCTTTTCCCTATCTGGCTCCACGACCTGGACTCGAACCAGGGACCCAATGATTAACAGTCATTTGCTGGCTGTTAGTCGCAACGGTGCCACGGAAGAACAGGGTGGAGAGATAGGATTGCTGCATAGCGTGAGCCGCATAAGCGCAGCACGCCACGAAAATCAGTCGGGCTGGATTGAGTTGTCACAACCACGCCGCGCTCTCTGCACTTCTAAAGCCTGATCAAGGCTGAGCTGAAGCTCGTCATCGTTCCAGGGTTTGCTGATGTAGCGGAAGATGTACCCGTCGTTGATCGCTTGAGTGATCATGCTCATATCAGCGTAACCCGTCAGCAAGATATTCATGCATTCCGGGTCGCGCTTATGTACCTCGCGAAGCAGCGTCGGCCCATCCATAAATGGCATGCGTGCGTCGCAGATGATCAGGTCTATAGGGTGCTGTTCAAAAAGACTAAGTGCCTGAGCGCCACTTGTGGCCAAAAGCAAGTCGTAAGGTTTTGCACGCAGTAAGCGTCGGAGGCTGTTGAGGATGCTTTCTTCATCATCCACCAGCATGACAGTGTGGCGTTCTGCGCAATGAGAGATAGTTTCCATGCTCAGCATCCTTCATTGGCAGAGGTAGAGACGGCCTGTATCACAGGCTGGCGTAATGGTAGCCACGCACGGAAACGACTACCCCTGCCCGGCTCGCTTTCCACGGTGAGCCTTCCGTGGTGCTTGACGATGATGCTATAGGATAACGACAGGCCAAGACCCGACCCCATCCCCACCGGCTTGGTTGTAAAGAAGGGTTCGAATATTCGGCTTTGGATTTCAAGGGGAATTCCATGACCGTTGTCGGCGATCTCGACGAACACTCCGCCCTCTTCCCGGCCACTTCTGATGACGATTTCGCCGTCCACGCCCACCGCATGGCTCGCGTTGATAAGCAAGTTCATAAACACCTGATTGATCTGTGAACCCATGCATTCGATGGGCTCAATATCGCCGTAGCGCTTGATCACCTGAGCCTTGAACTTGATCTCGTTCCAGATAACGTTAAGGGTACTGTCGAGCCCCTTGTGCAGATCGCTCAACTGCCATTCATAACTGTCGACGTGGGAGAATTCACGCAGGTCTTTGACGATGCGAGTGACCCGGTCAAGGCCGTCGGCCGACTCGGCAAGCAGGTCGTCGATGTCCTGGCGCATAAATTTGTAATCCATCTTGTCCCGCATGGCAGCAAGCTCGGGATGCACATTGGCATGCTCTGCATCGCTCGCCTGTTCATGAGCTTCGAGCAGCGCGAAAATGTCCACGAGATAACGACGCAGACTGTTGACGTTGGAGCAAACGAAGCCGATCGGGTTATTGATCTCATGGGCCACGCCCGCAGCGAGTTGCCCTATCGCCGCCATCTTCTCGGACTGCAGTAACTGCGCCTGTGCATCTTCCAGCCGTGCGATAAGCAGCGCTTGAGCGCCCTTTTCCTCTTCCAGCAACTTGTTAAGGTGCGTCAGTTCGAGCTGGCGCGCAGCAGTGTCGGTCGTATCACTGATGGCCAGGCCCACGCCCAGATTGCTGCCATCGGCATCTTGCACGGGGAAGAAGGTGCAGTTTTGGTACATGTGCCGGACCAGACCACTGATCGGCCGTGTGCTTTCGAAATTGAACAGATGCGGCCGTTGCTGCCATGAGGTGAAAGCAAAATTTTGCAGGGTGGCGACGCTGTTAATCTTCTGCCTGGTCCAGACCTCTGGCAGCTCAGGAAATGCTTCGAACAGCGTATGGCCGACAAGTTCTTCAGCGCTGCGTCCACTATTGATGGACATAAAGTGATTAGAGAACAGCACTGTGCAGTCCTGGTCGACCAGCAGCACACCCATGTTGATGGCCTTGAGCATAGACTCAAGGGTTTCCCGGGAAATCGCCTTGGTGTCTGTCATAAGACCTCTTCAAAGCTCGTCCAGCAAACGATTGATGGCCCGAACGACAACACTCGCTGTTCGTTCAGTGATGCAGATCAACAGGTCGCAGGAGAACTGATGAGCCTGAACCTCGAAGCGAATTTCCAACACCATCGCAAGGTGTTCATTCAAGTTCAATTCATCCAGTGCGTTCGCGGACTCTTCTCTGTGGACCAGAATCGACGGCGCGTCATAGCTCACTTGTATCCCCACCTGCTTGGCCAGGCCACTGATGCAGGCGCCGGAAAGGATGTTGGTGACATCCAGCATCAATTCTTCCTGCTGCGCGGGGTCGCCGTCGTTATAGCCCAGCAGTTCAGCGAGCTTATCGGCCCCCATTGAGCCGAAGCAAACGAACACCTCTCCGCGTAACTCACCCAGAAAAGACTGGCGGGTGACGATCATGAAACTTTGCCGCAGATGGGCCGGAATGGACAGGTTATTCCGTTCCCGGATCAGCGGGTGAATAAAGGGAACCGAAAGCGTCACCATGGTGTTGGTCAGCAGGGCTAATCTCTCGGCCGCTTGCCCCATGGCAATATTCATCAGTTCCTGCAGGGCATCACGTTGGTCTTCGGTGAGCGCGTCCAAGGTTTCCATCAAAGCACTCCTATGACGTGCAAAGCATTGTGCAAAGCTTCAGACGTAATCGGCTTGGCTACGAATGCAGCAGCGCCAAGATCGGATACTCGTTGCCTGGCCAGAGGTTGGATGTCTGCGCTGATCACCACGACTACCACATTGGCATCTTCATGCTTGAGCGCCTCGAGAGTCTGGAAGCCATCCATGACCGGCATGGTCAGGTCGAGAAAAAGCAGGTCCACCAAACCGGCGTGATAGGCCTCCATCACCTCGGCACCGTTACAGGCCTGGCGAACGTCCTCGGTCAATGATTCTGGCAGGGCACGCAAGACCATCTTACGAGACATGGATGAGTCATCGGCGATTAAGACTTTCATGATGAACTCCACATTTATGAATGTGTTCTGCGGCTTCATTCGAGGCGTAGAAACCAAGATTTTTTAGAGCTTTCAATCACTCTAGCTCGAGGCATGTCAAAGAGCCATCAGGAAATCCTGATATTGCGTTGGGGATCTGCGAAGCCAGTAGGAATCGCCCTACAGGCTGGCCGGATGATTGGCGTGAATGAGTGAGAGGTTAGGAATGGTCTATCGCCAGGCCCGGTTCAAAAACCGCAAGGCCCTCTCCAGGCGGCATCGCGACAATACCCTGGCCTTGCCAACGGCCAAAACAGCGAGTGGACGCCGCATGGCCTGCGCCGTAAGGGGGCGACCATGATACAAGCCTTAGACGTTAGTCTCGATGTCATCGATCGCTGCCAAAATCATGTACTGGCCGGCTCTCGGGAGAGACGCCATTACCTGCATCATGATTATGCCGAAGAAAAGAGGCGTGCCTGGAACCTGTTGGGCGCTCGACTCAGTGCGGTGTTGTCCTCAACCTACGAGCACATTCCGATCGAGTCAATGATGTCTTTTTCAGCCTACATAGCCACTGAATCCTTGCCACCTTCATAAGTATCATTCTTTAGCACTGGATTCCTCAAAGCGTCGCGTATATCGCTGAATACTTGCTTCGAGTCAATTCTATCCCATCGTATTCGACAGAAGTGGTCGATGTCAGTCTGTCGTATTAGTTTAGCCTAGAAGAGGTATAAAGCCAGCAGGTGGGGCTTAGTGCTATGAGTACTGAATAGATTTGATCGATACCACGTCGAAAACACTTAAATTTTATTCTCTTTAGCATCTATTTTGGCATCTTGTTCAAGCTACCAATGGACTGGGGTAGAATCCCCCCTCAAAATCAAACTCATACATCGCAGACAAATAAACTATAATTACGCATGACTTTTGCTCGCCACTATGACGGAAAACTCCCTACCAAGTTTCGAGCTAGTTAATTCATTACCCATGATTGACCTTTCATGCACATTGATTTCTATTTCGTCGACAAACCCAGCATTTGAGATTAATCGTTTAACCTGCTCTACCTCATACAAATTAAAAGCTGGAGGAATGAATGACAGTGATCGCATAAACTCACGTGAGGCAAAAGCAATTCCAAACTTTCCACCAACTTTTAGAGTACGATAAGACTCGCTCAAGAACATCACCAAGTCAGATAGAAAATAAAGCGTATTTACCGTTATAATCTTCTCAAACACTTGGTCATTAAACGGAAATTTTTTCCCATCATAAACTTTAAAGCGAGCTGTTCCGTTCGCTACTGAGGCTTCGTTGAGTTTCATCGCTTCATGATGCATTAGCCAAGACACCTCAAGCCCTTGGTAGCGCATATGTGGAACTGTCTCAAAAAATTTAGGCACGTGCGCACCGTTGCCGTGACCAATCTCCAACAATGTGTCTCCTGGCAAAATATCCACACATGAAAAGCACGTATGCGTCATGTTAGCGTTGCTTTCATGCATAAGCGCAGCAACGTGAACACCGCTAGCACCATAAGGCAGGCGCAATTGCTGAAGCAAATCATTGTTGTATTCAGCATCGCTCTTCGACATACCCTCACTTCCTTGCCAAAATATGAACTTTTATGAACTTTTTTTGTTTTTATAACAAGTCGCTTTTTCATATCCAGAGGTTCTGTAATTATTTTTAGTAAGCGCTGATGGCTAATAGTTCCTGAGGTTTTTACTGTTGATATATCGATGACTTCTATTTGGTAGCGACACCCCCCACCAACCAATACGTTGGACGTGCCGCCGATAAGAGCTCAAAGGGTGTGGCGGAAATGGGCGCGACTCAACCTTGTCAAACCTTAGTGGTTGGCTGACTGATTTGCCGCAGCAATTTGCACCATACGCGAATAAGCTGTCGTAAAGCCTTTGAGTGAAAGGATAAAGTTTGCTTTGCCTCCCGTCACAATCGGCGCGCTTACCTTGAGTGTTTGACCATTTTTCATCGCATCCAATGTACCGGCATCAAGCTTCAAAGCCACTAGGCAGCCTTCTGGCATGCAGGAGTGATAGCGCTTGGTGAGCACTGTGGGTGATTCGTCTATCTGCAATGTTACACCCGCCTCCAATGCTAGGCCGAAAGGTAACGTCAAGCCCGCCAAGGCTTGGTCCGTATCGAGTGGCTTGACCTCTAGCAAAACGATCCGGCGATTGTCCTCGCGCCGCCTCAGCTCATAAGCCAACGTGCAAAATCGCTGGTTGGACTCTCCATTGCAATTGATACCCCAGTCCTGAAAACGCTCACTTGAGCTAGCTTTAGCTGTATCAGTGGCAGCGATCTCTGGCTTCGTGTGAGGCCGCTCCGCCCCCCAAGCAGCAAGAATCAGTACTCCAAGCATCGCGAACACTGAGCCAACTTTTATGCCGGAAGACAGACTAGGTAAGTATTTATAAATCATGGCGCCCGCTCCTGTCTACGGTTACCCAATGTTGATCCGCGCAGACCATGTAGTTTGAATAGTCAGTCCGTATTACGGTGCTATATTTGTGCAGATGAAACTCCACATTCTCAATTCGCGAAGACCTTGGATCAATTACTGGACAACGGAGTGTTGGCGCATCATTAGACGCCTTCGGCGCTAACAAAACATGTACAACGGTACTTTCATTCCCAGCTAAATAATAAGCCACGTCCGATGCAAATCTTTTCGACCGCTGCCTGCGACTCTTGTCCACATGGGTTCCTCTGGCTGTTTGATTTTTATATCCGTGTATCAAGCACCTCACCATTGGTACCCAACCCCAGCGCCTATGCCAGTCTGACCACGACTATTCGTCGTACCACTTACCTTGAGGACCCATTTACCGTTATCAGAAAGAGTCGAAAGCCCAACAGAAACAGCCGACTGCCCTTGGTAGTTGCCCACTCCTGCAGCAACCATGCTGGCGCCTGGGCTATACGCTTGCGGCAGGTTGGCAGTGGCCAGCGCACCCGCGATGCCCGCATACGTGTCCTGGCGCAGAGAGCCAATATCGCGATTAAGCTTGTTGAAACGATCATCTGTGTACTGAATAGCGCTCGTCATACCCTGATTGAGTTGGTTTACATTGACCGCGTCTGTGCCGGCAGTGCCTGGCGCAACATTGGAGATACGCGTGCCGCCAGAGGCCTGACCATTGCCTAGGGTTACTTGGTTGTAATTAGTGTTGCCATTGGTATTGGAGTCGTAACGCAAGCCACCCTGTTCAGAGCTTTTAAGCTGGCTGACATTGACGACATCTGTAGAGGCAGTACCTGCTGCTACGTTCGTAATCTGCCGCTCGTTACCGACAGAGCCTACTGAAACGCTGTAAGCAAGATCAGCGACAGAGCCGCTGCCCAGCGCAACAGCATTGTTGGCAGTAGCGTTTGCACTTGTGCCCAACGCCAAGCTGCTGTTACCCGAAGCCACAGATCCTGCACCACCTGCCGCCGCATTTGTCCCGGTGGCAGAAGGTTTACTCTTTCCATCTTTGTTATTGACCTGAAAGAAGCTATCGGTACCGTTTTGCAGGTTGCTGATGTTCGCGGTGTTCTGCGTGACCTGGTTGCCCAGCGTGGTCACGCTGGTGTTGACGTTAGTCAATTGAGTGTCAGTATAGGTCTTGGACTCCTTTACCGCGCCATCTAGTTGCCGAAGATTTACGGCGTCAGTTGCCTGCCTACCGTCCGCAACATTACTCACGGTGCGGGTTTTACCGGCTGAAGCATTACCCATCGACACAGTGCCCACGGCGTTGTTCTGAGCGCCGGAATAAGCGCCGATATAGCTCTCGGCACCCCGCCCGCCATCACTGGCATCCGAACCTAACGCTACGCTGCCGTCAGCAAAGGCCTTTGCACGATCACCCATTGCGACAGAACCTGTTCCGCTAGCCTGGCTACCACTACCCGCAGCGGTTGCACCGCCAGCACTGGCTACAGCGCCCGCCCCCATGGCGCTAGCACCAGCGGCAGTCGCCTGACTGCTGCTGCCCAACGCTGTCGCATCTATACCGGAGGCCACAGTTCCAACACCTGCAGCCACTGCATTGGCTCCCGTGGCGCCATCGTTGTTGTAGTTGCCGCCTTGAGCCCCGCCATCACTTACGCTGTAGTAATGGCTTTTGCTACCAGCTACTACACTCGTGAGTTGAGAAAAATTCACTCCGTCGGTAGCGTCTGTACCGTCGGCGACATGAGTGATTTTCTTGCTGCCAGCATCAATACCTACATTCGTCACACTAGGACCGTTCGCGATAGTGAAACCGGTGGTACCCAGTCTCACATCGGTACCTACCTGCACACCGAACTTATTCACTAACGTGTTTCCGGTCGTCATGCTGTCGGCCGTCAGGTCTTTGGCCAGATTAAAGGTCACATCGTTGCTATTGATGTCCTTGCTCACTACTACATTGCCATCGCTGTTTTTGAGATCCACCGAAGCGCCCGGCGCCACCTTCGTGCTATTGGCGCCCTGTGCCGTAACGTTCCACCCTGCATTGGCCTGCTGGCTAACCGCGTTCAGTTGCGAGCCGTTTACTGCATCAGTTGAACTGCTGCTGATAGTACCCGCGGCCAAGTTCGTCAGTTTCTGCGCGCTGCCAGGATTAGCCGCTGTCCCGCCACCAGCCACCATTGTCACCACATCGCTTACGCTAGTGCGTTGCACCACACCCGCTCCACCGCTATCGACAGCAGAGAACGCATCACCCACATTGTTGTAAGTAGTGCCGCCCACTGAGTAACTAGGGGCCGTGCCGTTCATAACGTTTGCACCACCACCCAAATAGGTGTTGGTGTTGGTGGCATTAGTCGCAACCGTTGTGTTGGTCGTGTTCAGCTGAGACCCGTTGACCGCATCCTTGGAGGTCGAGGACAGAGCGCCATCGGCCACGTGGGTGATCTTCAGACTGCCCGCGTCGATGCCGCTGATTGTGACGCCAGGACCATTGATGATCGTCATGCCGGTAGAAGAGTAGGTGGCGCTATTTGTGCCATCGTTGATGGTCAGGCCGCTGGTAGCGAGCTTGCTGTTACCCGTCGTCAGACTGTCCGCCGTCAGATTTTTGGACAGATCGAAAGTCACATCATTGCTGTTGGTGTCCTTGCTCACCACCACGTTGCCATCGCTATTCTTCAGATCAACAGAAGCACCAGGTGTCACGTTCGTGCTACCAGCGCTCTGAGCGGTGAGGTTCCAGCCCCTGTTGACCGTGGCATTCATCGATGAGATCGCGCCATCGACTGTGTTCTGGCCTGTGCCCCCAACATTGCTCATGCTGAGCTGGCCGGTCTGGATGTCGTAAGTCGAGTTGCCACCAAGGACCGTTGCGGTTGAATTTCCAACAGTGTTGACACGCTGACCTACGCCGTTGACGGCCTGGTTCGTTGCAAATAGTTGCGAACCGTTGATCGCGTCCGTAGAAGTCAACGAGACATTGCCTGCGGCTAAATTGGTGATTTGCCGCTCTCGTCCAGCGGAGCCGACGCTGACCACACTGCTCGGTGAGATAGCCGAGTACGTGTAGGTGTTGCCATCGATTGTGTCGCTTGCGTGAGAGCTTGCCGAACTTGTAGTCGAGTGAGCCCCCAACGCGACGTCATTGGTGTTATTGGCAAATGCGCCGTTACCGAGGGCGATGGAATCAGCAAAAAGTGCTCGTGCATCTGTACCGAGCGCGACAGAGCCAATCCCCTGCGCAGAACTGTATGGTCCGATTGCTATGGTATAGTCCCCGCTAGCAGCGCTGCTGGTTCCCATGGCGAGTGCAGCAACACCTTTCGCGGTACTGATACTTCCGATTGAGACCGAGTCCCAGGCACTGGCTTTGGCGTCAGCGCCAATCGCAATGGAGTCCTCATTAGAAGCCGATGCGAAACTGCCAATCGCCATCGACCTGAGGGACGATGCTAGAGCGTTCGGACCGACAACCACGCTGTCTTTTCCGGTGGCAGTGCCGTCAGCCAGGGTCGAGTTGACGTGGAAATACTTGATCCCCGCGCCGTTGTTGATGTTATTGATCGCCGTCGTGTTGCCCGCCACGTTCTGGTTGGTGATGAACAATTGCGATCCGTTGACCGCGTCCTTGGAGGTCGACGACACCACTCCATCGGCCACATTGAGGATCTTCAGACTGCCCGCATCTATGCCGCTTGTCGTGACACTAGGACCATTGCTGATCGTCATGCCGGTAGAGGTGTAGCTCGTGCTGTTCGCGAGGTTATTGACGGTCAAACCGCTGGTACCGAGCTTGCTGTTGCCCGTAGTCAGGCTATCTGCCTTGAGGTTTTTGGCTAAATCGAAGGTCACGCCATTGCTGTTGGTATCCTTGTTAACCACAACGTTGCCATCGCTATTCTTCAGATCAACTGAGGCGCCCGGTGCCACATTGGAGCTACTAACGCCCTGAGCGGTCAGGTTCCAGCCCTTGTTAGCCGTCGCGCTCACCGAGGAGATCGCGCCATCGACTGTGTCCTGGCCTGTGCCCCCTACATTGCTCATGCTGAGCTGACCGGTCTGGATGTCGTAAGCCGAGTTACCGCCCAGCAGTGTTACGGTCGAACTTCCGAACGTACGGAAACGCTGTCCAACGCCGGTGACGGTTTGGTTGGTTGCAAATAGTTGCGACCCGTTGACCGCATCTGTACTGGTGCGTGTGAGGCTACCCGCCGCCACGTTGGTGATCTGACGCTCGCTACCCGCGGCTCCCAGGCTAAGCACTCCAATCGGAGCGCCACCAGCATAGGTGAACGTCACACCATTGATTGTGCCGCCAGTGTTGGGATTAGCTGCCGCTGTCATGGCACCACTGCCAAGGGCTATCGAGTTGGCAGTTCCCGCAACGGCACCGTTACCCAAAGCCATCGCATTGGTCGCCGTGGCACTAGCGCTCGGACCGATAACCACGCTGTCTGCTCCGGTGGCAGTGCCGTCAGCCAGGGTCGAGTTGACGTGGAAATACTTGATCCCCGCGCCGTTGTTGATGTTATTGATCGCCGTCGTGTTGCCCGCCACGTTCTGGTTGGTGATGAACAATTGCGATCCGTTGACCGCGTCCTTGGAGGTCGACGACACCATTCCATCGGCCACATTGAGGATCTTCAGACTGCCCGCATCGATGCCGCTTGTCGTGACACTAGGACCATTGCTGATCGTCATGCCGGTAGAGGTGTAGCTCGTGCTGTTCGCGAGGTTATTGACGGTCAAACCGCTGGTACCAAGCTTGCTGTTGCCCGTAGTCAGGCTATCTGCCTTGAGGTTTTTGGCTAAATCGAAGGTCACGCCATTGCTGTTGGTATCCTTGTTAACCACAACGTTGCCATCGCTATTCTTCAGATCAACTGAGGCGCCCGGTGCCACATTGGAGCTACTAACGCCCTGAGCGGTCAGGTTCCAGCCCTTGTTAGCCGTCGCGCTCACCGAGGAGATCGCGCCATCGACTGTGTCCTGGCCTGTGCCCCCTACATTGCTCATGCTGAGCTGACCGGTCTGGATGTCGTAAGCCGAGTTACCGCCGAGCGCCGTTGCGGTCAAATTTCCGAGCATGTCGACACGCTGACCAACGCCGTTTATAGCCTGGTTAGTTGCAGATAGTTGCGACCCGTTGATCGCGTCCGTCGAATTAGAGGCGACATTGCCCGCGGCCACGTTAGTGATTTGCCGCTCATTTCCGGCAGAGCCCACGCTGACCACACTCCTCGGTGAGGTGCCAGCATAGCTGTACGTCTTACCATCGATTGTGTCGCTTGCGTGAGAGCTTGCCGAACCTGTAGCTGAGTTCGCGCCCAGTGCGACATCACTTTCGTGAGTGGCAGTCGCGCTGGAGCCCAGAGCTATTGCATTGCGGGCGCTCGCAATCACCATTGCCGTAGTGCCAAGGGCGATGGCCCCCGTGGAATTGACTGTTGCCCCAGGGCCAAGGGCGATGGCCTGCGAGGAGTTGGCTGTTGCCCCACCGCCAAGGGCGATGGCCTGCGCGGAATTGGCTACTGCCAAATTGCCAAGCGCAATGGAACTACCGCCGCTGGAAATAGTTCGAGCACCTATGGCGACGGCGCTATCGCCAGACGTTACACTCGCATCTCCGATTGCGACCGAAAACGCTGATTGAGCTTGGCTATTAAAGCCAATTGCCATCGCTCTAGCGTCGGAGGCCCGGGCGTACTGACCGATTGCGACAGAATCAAAACTAGATGCGCCGTCGTTGTTGTAGTTGCTTCCTGTTCCCGTCCCCGTCGAACTAACGCTGTAGTAGTGGGTGGTAGCCGCTGCCTTCGCCGCGTCCAACTGACTCAAATTAACGGCATCTGTGGCTGATGTCCCAGCAGCAAGATTGATGATCTTACGGCTGTCCGCATCGATGCCACTGGTTGTGACGCTAGGGCCATTGCTGATCGTCATGCCGGTGGAGGTGTAGATCGCGACGGTAGTGCCGTCGTCGACGGTCACGCCATTGCTACCCATCGAGACAGTCGCTCCTATCGAAGCACCGGAGACCAACATGCCGAGCGTCATGACGCCCACCAGCGCAGCTACTCTAGTCGCCCCGCCCCTACGAGGCCGCCGCTGTGCATTTGAACGACCAGAAAGCGCTCGATTGTCACCAGCACAGCCCGCCGCACTACTTGAAACTTTTTTACTCGCCAATTCGGACGTAACTACCAGTTGATGAAGAGCATGATTCCATACGACGTTGTATATTTTATTCATTATAGTTTTCCTAGAATATAAGTGCAGCAGTCCATCAGGCTTATTGCATGTAGATATTTACCGCTATACGTGCTATTGGTTAACTTATTCAAAGACAGAACAATGCCCTGTGTAAGAACGCAGAGAGCCGATTACTAAAAACTTTAGTATTCGAATAAGTCACCTCAGCCCAAGAAGCACGTAAGGCCAATAGTGCTAGGGGTATAGATCAAGACAGGCTTATAATAGGCACCCCCTTGCCAGCATTGGCTTCACCGCGACATCACGAAACTCAGTGCTATATAATTAAGGCAGCCATCCATAACTCGTAAGGCCAAATTTATAAAATACGCATTGGACCAAGTCGCCTGCCTCGTAAATTTGTGCGCTATCCCGTGATAACTTTTAAACATAACAACAAACGTATTTTTAAATGAAAGTCGAACCCCGGGCAGGCGGAAATAATTAGTCGACGACTTGTGCCAAACATGTAAGCGCCTCATAAAAACTCATACGCTCCACCCCATAAAGCTGTCTCTTTTTCGTAAAACACACAAAGATCGACTTGAGGTTTAAGGGGATGAGGACGTTCAATGCAGTAGCCCTGAAGCCAGCGGATGTTAGCCACGGCGGCTAGTTCGATGTCGTCCGCACTCTCAATTCCTTCCGCAACAACGTAAGGTGCTAATGTCTGACAAAAAGCAACAAGCTTACGAAGCCGATCGGCAGCTGATAGATCGCTGCGTGCAGCATGCACATAAGTGCTATCGATTTTTATGACGTGAGGATTAATCGCGTTCGCGAAAGCTAAACTACTGTGCCCAACCCCAAAGTCGTCCAATGCAATCCGACACCCCGTTTTCTGAAGACGACGCACAAAAATGCACGCAGCATCAAAATTTGAAAGTGGCGCCGTTTCGGTGATCTCCAGCGTTAGCCGAGCTGCGACGTCAGGATTAATGACGAGGCGCTCAATGAGAGACTCCCACAGTGCATCTGAACTAAGGCTTTGGGCAGAGATATTGCAACCCAACTGTATAAAAGGATCGATCTCAAGGCGTTTGACAACAGCCATCATCACCGCGTGATCTAGCACTCGGACGAGCCCCAATCGCTCAAGAACATGAACAACTTGTGCGGGCCCTGAATTTGACTGACTCAGCCCAGTATCTAGACGAACCAGCGCTTCCTGATAAAGCACCGAACTAGGGGCACCATGCTGGACGATTGGCTGAAACACTAAGTTGGCTTGCCCCTGGGCCAAGGCTCGGTAAAAGGTGAGCGCCACCTCCATGTCACGCTCATAGCTCAGTGCCCATCGTTTTCCATAACAGACAGGCGGTAACGACAAGGGCGCTACGTGGCGCTCCAACTCATCGGGATAGCGCAAACAACCATCAGTCAATCCCACACTTGAAACACTCACGGCTTCAACGGTCACTGCCGGCAGCGCCGTGACACCGCCAAAATTCAAAGCCGTCATGAATAAGGCACACTGCCAACGCTCTATAAGAGCAATGAGTGGGCGCTCTTCATGCGGTAACTGCGCAAGCGAAACCAGGAAGCAATCTGAACCAATAACAAACACCGAGCCGCCCCACAGATGCGTGCACAGTTGCAATTTACGCATCGCCGCTGCCGCAAAATCGTCCCCATAAGCAGCCGCCAAATGAGCGTAATTACGCAATTCAACCAAGCAATGGGTCCGCACATCAAAGGCGTCGCTCATACAGCGCCTTCGGAACGGACATTATCCCGCCCCTCAAAATAGCCACCGAACGATCGTGAAGGCGCTCCGATAACTCCTTTTCTTTGCGAATCGCTTCCACTGGTGTACATAAGGGTTCCCTTATGTAACGATGTTTTTACGTTCGAAAACATGTAGAAAAGTGTCGCAATCGCGGCATTTTGGATGAGCGTCAGCCCTCGTGACAAAAAGGAACCTTTCTGTCAACACAGGGGGCGCGTCTAAAAGATAGCTTTCACGTTTGGTGCGCTTCAACGAGTCACCATGGCTGCAGCTTAAAGATCTCGCCCCCTTTAAATGAGGGCAATCATCCATGCTGATCGGGTACGCACGTGTATCAACCGAGGAACAAAACCTCGACTTGCAAACTCAAGCTCTTCAGAAGCTGGGATGCGACAAAATATATTCAGATTTTGGGGTCTCGGGAGCGAAAAACTCTCGCCAGGGACTGGACCAAGCGATGGCGCGCCTCAGATCAGGCGATAAGCTAGTAGTTTGGCGTCTAGACCGACTAGGTCGTTCGCTCGCACACCTCGTACAACTATTAGAAATATTGGGGCGGCGAAATATTCGCTTTCATTCGATAACCGAACACATTGACACCAGTTCATCTGGGGGCCGGCTGGTATTTCACATGATGGCTGCGCTCGCCGAGTTTGAACGCTCACTCATCAGCGAACGCACGCGAGCAGGTATCGCGGCTGCAAGGGCGCGCGGAAAACCCATAGGTCGTCCGCATTTGCTCTCGCCCGAGCAGGTTAATAGAGCCCGATCCTTAATTGAGAAGGAGCACCACACACAGCGAGAGGTAGCAAAATTATTGAGAGTACACCCAAGAACATTGCAAAGAATGCTAATCAGGGAAAAAGCGAAGGGCGGTGTTTTAAACATGCGCGGAGAGCTGAAACTCTATAAAAAACAAAACCTTTCAGCCCCTTAAAACGCGTGGAAGTTTAAGGTTTTACCGCGTCTATCTCATATATTTGATATGCGCGGCGCGGTGGGAAGCTCCATCGCGATTCGCAGTTCGCTGGCCAAGGACAGGCAAGTGAACTGCTGCTGCGTAAGCTTCGCTGAACTCGTCAGAACTTATCTCAATAACTCCGGCTAGGACATCCTCAAACTGGTGCTCAATCAGTTTGAGGATAATACTTTTAAATATTCTTCAGCGATATCTAGGATATGGAAGCAGAAAAAACCATCAAGGCGCTCAGACTCGAACGGTACGGCTGCGCTCTCAGATGTCGAGCTGTAACGGCTCTGCAAGAGATCTCGAAGGACCAGAGCATACTCGCCGTGTAGACCAATGAACCTAAACCTACTCCCCCCGTCGCCAGACAACCTTGAAATCATGACCCTAAACGGGAGACCGCCCGCGATCGCTATAGAGCAATACCCGCGATTCGTCAAGCAAATGGGAATGGATCAAGACTCTCTTATTTCGCTTGATGTGTAATCTGCACACATTAATGTGTAATTTCGTAACAATTAACGCAAAAATCTCACGCATTACGCCACTAAATGTAACACTTCTATTTCGCTTATAATTTTTCACCTCGCCCCGCCCCACAAGGGAAAATAAATAACTATCCAAACGGTCAATTTATATTTCATAAAAATCAGATAGTTAGTTAAGTAACCTATGAATAACGACTTACCTGTGACGTTAATGAATCCAAAACATGGCACGCATGTGGCTTATGGTATGGACAGCTTGTATACAATAAACAGCTAACATACATACACCTTGCATTTGCGGCGTACTTGCAAATGCCCTAGAGCCTGCCGGAATGCGTACAAGCCTCTCGAATGACCTCGCACTGGATCTGCCCTCCTCAGCCCTGCCCCCCGACGCCACCCAACCCGGCCCGTTGGTGCTCAGCCCGCGGCTGCACAACAAAGACCTGGCGCCCACCAAGGTGGAAGGTCGACGTTGGGGGCGCTACAGCATCTTTGCGTTGTGGACCAATGACGTGCACAACATCGCCAACTATTCGTTCGCCATCGGTCTGTATGCGCTGGGCCTGGGCGGTTGGCAGATCCTGTTGTCACTGGGCATCGGCGCGGCGCTGGTGTACTTCTTCATGAACCTGTCGGGCTATATGGGGCAGAAGACCGGCGTGCCGTTTCCGGTGATCAGCCGAATCAGCTTTGGTATCCATGGCGCGCAGATTCCGGCCTTGATCCGCGCGGTGATCGCGATTGCCTGGTTTGGCATCCAGACCTACCTGGCCTCGGTGGTTTTCCGCGTGTTGCTGACGGCGATTCATCCTGGATTCGCCGACTATGACCACAACTCAATCCTGGGCTTATCCACCCTGGGCTGGGCCTGTTTTGTGGCGATCTGGTTCGTGCAACTGGTAATCCTGGCCTACGGCATGGAGATGGTGCGGCGCTATGAGGGCTTCGCCGGTCCAGTGATTCTGGCTACGGTGGCCGCATTGGCCGGTTGGATGTACTTTCAGGCGGGCGGCCAGATTGCGTGGTCGATCCGTGAGCCGCTGAGCGGCGGCGAGATGTGGCGCAATATCTTCGCCGGCGGCGCGCTGTGGCTGGCGATCTACGGCACGCTGATCCTCAACTTCTGCGATTTCGCGCGTTCCTCACCGTGCCGCAAGACCATTCAGGTCGGCAACTTCTGGGGCCTTCCGGTGAATATCCTGATATTTGCCGCCATCACCGTGCTGCTGTGCGGCGGGCAATTCCAACTTAACGGCCGAGTGATCGAAAGCCCCACCGAGATCATCGCCGCCATCCCCAATACCTTCTTCCTCGTGCTCGGTTGCCTGGCCTTTCTGATCGTCACCGTGGCGGTGAACATCATGGCCAACTTCGTCGCCCCTGCCTTTGTGCTGAGCAACCTGGCGCCCAAGTACCTCAACTTCCGCCGCGCCGGGTTGATCAGCGCCACCGTCGCCGTACTGATCCTGCCGTGGAACCTCTACAACAGCCCGCTGGTGATCGTGTACTTCCTTTCCGGCCTGGGCGCACTGCTGGGGCCGTTGTACGGCGTGATCATGGTCGATTACTGGCTGATCCGTAAAAGCCAGGTGGACGTGCCGCAGCTGTACAGCGAAGACCCTAATGGCGTTTATTACTACAGCCGGGGGGTCAATTTGCGCGCGGTGGCGGCGTTTATTCCTGCGGCGGTGATCGCCATCCTGCTGGCGCTGCTGCCTGGGTTCGCCAGTGTCTCGCCGTTTTCCTGGCTGTTTGGCGCCGGTATTGCAGGGCTGCTGTACGGGCTCATCGCCAAGCGCCAGCCGTTCTACGCCGATGTCAGCGGCGAAAGCATTGCTGCCGATAACCATGGTTATTAATAAAGAGTATTTTTATGATCTGGGCGAGGATCTCATTTCAATATAGGCCAGTAGAACTTTAACGGTGAAAAACAGGAAGCTTTCGTAAACAAGCAATGCGAAAGCTTTTTTCGCAGCTTTATAGTTTTCTATCTTAAACTTCGAGAGATTAAAAATCTGGGAATTCACTTGAAGCAAACTTCGGTGTGCAAACAGAGATTAATGGTTCGACAGGCATTTAACAGCTATTTTTCTAGCGCAGAATTAAGCTGATGGAACTCTTCAGCTATAAAGGTAAAAAGCTTTGATTATTGGATACGCGCGAGTTTCAACCGAAGACCAGAATCTGACCCTCCAAATACAAGCTTTGAAGGCAGCAGGATGTGTTAAGATTTATACAGATCAAGGGTATTCCGGCAGTCTAAGTTCTCGCCCTGGATTGGATAGTGCAATTCGAAGCCTCAAACCAGAAGGGAAATTAGTAGTATGGCGCCTTGATCGGTTAGGGCGCTCTCTTTCACATCTGGTGCAATTGTTAGCTAAACTAGCAAAACGACGCGTAAAGTTTCATTCGATTACAGAGAATATTGATACAACTTCTTCAGGAGGGCGTTTAGTTTTCCATATGATGGCGGCCCTGGCAGAATTTGAGCGTTCACTTATAAGTGAGCGCACTCGCGCGGGGATGTTAGCCGCGCGCGCTGAGGGCAAGACGGTAGGACGCCGTCCTTCGCTCACGTCGCAGCAATGCGAGCTAGCTCATCAGTTGATTGTGCAGCATGGTCTTTCTAAACAAGAAGTTGCTGCGCACTTTCATATACACGTGCGCACACTACTACGCCTTTTATATAAGCAATCCGCGAACTGCACTCACTTAGATTCTAATAGTTCTGAAATCTTCGATGGACAATGTAGAACTAAATCCAAAAGCCAAGCCACTAGAAGATCATAGCAATGACGAGACACTTTCTAGAGATCGGACTGACTATTTAAATATTTGGCAGGTCGATAGGCTTGAGGTTGTGGCGATCAACAGGTACGCACGCACCATTCTCAAGCGATATCGCATAAAACGACGACAGCAACGGCTGATTCTCCAGATCGATGAGCAGGGTACTGATCCCTGCGTAGGCGCAGAACGCGCCCATATTAAAGCCAACCGTGGTTTTACCCGGCCCGCCTTTGGTTGAAACGACTGCAGCGACTTTCATGACATTTACCTCTGAATCGTGGGATTAGAGACGAACTCATGCGGGTCACGCTGTGCGCTTTGATCACCCCGGAAAAATCCAAAGCAAAAAAAAAGCCTGCATCGCTGCAGGCTTTTCCCTATCTGGCTCCACGACCTGGACTCGAACCAGGGACCCAATGATTAACAGTCATTTGCTCTACCAACTGAGCTATCGCGGAATTCGCCGTATGTTACTGATTGAAAAGGAGAAGTCAAGCCTTGCCTGCGGTTTTGGCGGATTAATCCGGATGACCGGTTGAACACTGCGATTCCCTGGCGAGTTCCAGCCAGGCGCGTGCCGCTGGAGGCAGGTGAGCGCTGGCGCGCCAGGCCAGGGCGATGTGCCAGTCGGTGTGGGGTTCGTCCAGGGGGATCAGGGCGATGCCGGGATGTTGGTGTTTGTGCGCCAGCATGCGTGGCAGAAAGGCAACGCCTAGGCCGGCGCAGACCAGGTCAACGATAAAGTCGATCTGGCCACTGCGGGCGGCGACGCGGGGCTGCACACCTTTATGCTCGCAGGCGGCGAGGATTTTGGCGTTGAGGGCGAAACCGGCTTCGAACAGGATGAACGGTGAATCCGCCAGGTCAAGGAAGTCGATGCGTGCCCGCGTGGCCAGCGGGTGGTTGCTGGGCAGTACGGCCATCAGCGGCTCGTTGCGCACGGGTTGATAGTCGAAACCTTCGTCTATGGGCAACAGCAGCGCCGCCAGGTCGACCTCTCCTGCTTCCAGGCATTCGCGTAGTTTTTTGCTGCCGTATTCCGTGAGTTCGATGTCGATGTCCGGGTAACGATTGCGGTAGGTGGCGAACATCGTCGCGAACAGCACGCCACACCCCACCGGCGGCAGGCCGATGCGCAAGACGCCGCGCTTGAGGCCTCGCAGATCGTTGATTTCCGCCACCAGGTCAGTGTGCTCTGCCAACAGCATCAGGGCGCGGCTGTAGGCGATTTCGCCGGCAGCGGTGAGTTCGTTCTTGTGCCCCAGGCGATTGAGCAAGGGCATGCCCAATTCTTCTTCAAGGGTCTTGACCGCCTTGCTCACGCTCGATTGGGTCAGAGACACCACCTCGGCCGCCTGGGAGAAGCCGCCTTGGCGCACCACTTCAACAAAGGCACGCAATGTTCTCAGGTTCATCAGTATTCCTTCAGCGACTGACTACTAGCGATAAAAGTTGCTTTTATCATGACAGATGTTTGCCTATCTTGGAGCTACCCTGCCCTGGAGAGACACCGTCCATGATCATTTCGTCCGCCTCAGACTACCGCGCCGCCGCCAAGCGCAAGCTGCCGCGCTTTCTGTTCGACTATATCGACGGTGGCGCCTACGCCGAACACACGCTGCGCGCCAACAGTTCGGACCTGGCCGATATCAGCCTGCGCCAACGCGTGCTGCGCAATGTGGACAGCCTGAGCTTGAAGACCACGCTGTTTGGTCAGGCCCTGGACATGCCGGTGATCCTCAGCCCCGTGGGCCTGACCGGCATGTACGCGCGACGTGGCGAAGTGCAGGCGGCCAAGGCGGCGTCCAACAAGGGCATCCCGTTCTGCCTGTCGACGGTGTCGGTGTGTTCGATTGAAGAAGTGGCGGCGCAAAGCCCGCAGGCGATCTGGTTTCAGCTCTACGTGCTCAAGGACCGTGGCTTTATGCGCAACGCGCTGGAGCGGGCCCAGGCGGCCGGCGTGACGACACTGGTGTTCACCGTCGACATGCCGACACCGGGCGCGCGTTATCGCGATGCCCACTCGGGCATGTCCGGGCCGTTTGCCGCGCAGCGACGCATGCTGCAGGCCGTCACCAAACCGCAATGGGCCTTTGATGTCGGCTTGATGGGCCGCCCCCACGACCTGGGCAATATCTCCAAATACCTGGGCAAACCTACTCATCTGGAAGATTACATCGGCTGGCTCGCCAACAATTTCGACCCGTCGATCAGTTGGAAAGACCTGGAGTGGATCCGCGAATTCTGGAAAGGCCCGATGATCATCAAAGGCATCCTCGACCCTCAGGACGCCAAGGACGCGGTGAGCTTTGGCGCCGATGGCATCGTGGTGTCCAACCACGGCGGGCGCCAGCTCGATGGCGTGCTGTCCACCGCCAAGGCGTTGCCGCCGATTGCCGACGCTGTGGGTGATGACCTTACCGTGCTGGTGGATTCGGGGATCCGCTCCGGCCTCGACGTGGTGCGCATGCTTGCCCTGGGGGCCAAGGCTTGCTTGCTGGGTCGCGCGACCGCGTACGCCCTGGCGGCGGATGGCCAGCACGGTGTGGAAAACCTGCTGGACATCTTCGCCAAGGAAATGCGCGTGGCGATGACGCTGACCGGTGTGACCTCGATTGAGCAGATTGATACCAGCACCCTGGTGCAGTCAGCCAAATAACTGCCACTCCACCCAGCGACTGTTTTTCGGCTTAAAAACAGTCGTTGATTAATATGGAGTTTTTTTAAACTGAACGATCTGGCACGAATCTGGCTCTATGTCTGTTCAATCAGGTTAAACGATGACAAGACGTGCGGCAGGGTCCAGGGGCATTAGCCCTTGGTAAAGCGATCCAAGCTGTTTCCATTGTTTTACGCAATTGAAGGAACAGCAAAACGCTTGGTACTCGCCACGCTCATCGAGCCTGTAAGACAGTTAAGTGCTTAGAGGCCGATTGCTGATGAAAACACCTACCCAGACCCACGCAATCGATTTCGACAGTGCCAAATTGCAACGCCTGGGCTTTGGCCAGCCTTCTTCGCTCCCCCGTCGCCCCACGACCGTCGTGCAACTGCGCCAGCAGTTGGTGCAGCAGCTGCAAGTCAGCCTGGAGGTGGAGCGGATCCTCAGCGTGTTCTTTCGTGAGATTCAACGCTTGGTTCCGTTGGACGCCCTGCACTACCGCCACGAAGCCAGCGACCTGCGCCTTGAGTTCGGCCAGCGTGGCCACCACTGCGTAAGCTACAACCTGAGCCATGAAGGCGAGCATTTGGGCGAGCTGGCTTTTCGGCGCAACCAGCGCCTGGCTGAAGACGAACTCGGCCAACTCGAATCCCTGCTGGCCACCCTGCTTTACCCCATGCGCAACGCCCTGCTTTATCGCGCAGCCACCCGTAGCGCACTGCGCGACCCGTTGACCGAGACAGGCAATCGCATTGCCATGGACCAGACGCTGCATCGCGAGATCGATATAGCCCGTCGACACATGAGCCCACTGTCATTGCTGATGCTGGACATCGACCACTTCAAAATCGTCAATGACACCCACGGCCACGCAGCAGGCGATAGCGTATTGCGCAGCGTTGCTGCCGTAATCAAGAGCCAGTTGCGTAACGTGGACATGGTGTTCCGGTTTGGCGGGGAAGAGTTTCTGATCCTGCTGTCCAACACCGGGCGGGACGCGGCCGGGATGATCGGCGAACGACTGCGCCAGGCGGCACAGTCCCACGATTATTGGGTGGAAGATAAACGCGTTGAACTGACGGTGAGCCTGGGGTGCTCGACCTTGCTGGCCGCTGAGTCGGCTGAAAGCCTGTTGCGCCGGGCCGACAGCGCCTTGTATGTGGCTAAGCGCGAAGGCCGTAACCGTTTGGCAATGGCGGGGTAAAACCCCGCCATCTGTGTTACATCACGCTTCGCTGGCGACGCGCATCTGGCGTTCGCGCACCAACGCAGGTGCTTTCTCTTTTTCCAGGCGGATGCAGCTTTCCAAAAACAGATACATGTAGTCGTAGCTCTTGCACACAGCCTGGCGCAGCTCGACCTGCAAGGACCTGCTCGGGTTCATCCCCGCCAGAGTGCAGATGATTTCCAGAGCCTCCCAAGGGTGCGCATCGTCATACTGGGCATGCATCTTCAGCCACTTCATCGCACGCTTGCGGTCTTCCTCGGGGAAGGCCGCCGCGTAGACGCCGGTGGAACACACCACCGCAGACCACTCCCCGGTGGCCCCCTCAATCGCGTAGTTGGTCGCGGCAATCGCCACGATCAACGAGTCGGCTGAGCTGGTGTGCCAGCACCAATGGCTGAGTGCGTGCAATTCCGGCGGTACGTTCTGCGCTTGCAACTCGTCCAGGCTGACACCGTGGGCGCGAGCCCAATGTACCCAATAGTCGGCATGGTTGAGTTCCACACGAATATTGCGCATCAGCCAACGTCGCGCCATGTCCTCACCAGGATGGCGGGCAAACTTGGTTTTGGTGAGGTTCTGTGCCATGTACAAAGCAAACTGTTCCACCACAGGCCAGCCACCGATCAAGTAGTGACGCATGGTCTTGGCGCTGAGCGTGTTATCGCGCATGCGCTGGTACAGTTCGTGTTCGACAACGCGGCGCTTGCTCTCGCTACAGTCCTGGATCAGTTGCTGAGCCCAGGCTGGGTAACTCGAGGCTTCCATAAGCGGACCGGTTCTGATGAATGTGTCGATCACTGTAACGCTCCTTTTTTAGTGTGATTGTACAGACCAACAGATGTTTCAGCGGAATGTGCCGGGCGCCTTGAATAACAGAGGCTGCGGCCGCACAGGTCGACACTGCAAGCTATCAAAGGTAAACAATTGCGGTCGTTCAATCAGGTAACCCTGAGCGTAATCCACACCAATTTCGAGTAAAGCCTGTTCGATTTGCGGTGTTTCAACAAACTCGGCAATTGTGCGCTTACCCATGACGTGGCCGATGTGGTTGATCACTTCGACCATGGCGCGGTTAATCGGGTCGTCCAGCATATCCTTTACGAAACTTCCATCGATCTTCAGGAAGTCTACAGGTAAATGTTTCAAATACGCGAACGAGGACATTCCGGCGCAAAAATCATCGAGTGAAAAATGGCAACCTAACGCTTTGAGTTCATTAATAAAACGAATCGCACTGCCCAAGTTCGCAATCGCACTGGTTTCAGTTATTTCAAAACAAATCATTTCTGGAGGGATGCTGTAACTCTCGAATTTCTCTCGTAAAAATCCTAAAAAATCATCATCGCCGATGGTTATTCCTGACAGATTAATCGCACACATGGCCATAGGCCGGGCCGGACGCTCGTGCATGCAACGGCCGATGATCTTGAATACGTTTTCCACCACCCAGCGATCCAGGGATGTCATCAAGCCATAACGTTCGGCGGCGGGAATAAAACTGTCGGGGAGGATAATTCGGCCCGCTTCATCATGCAGCCGCAGCAGGATTTCGATGTGTCCGTTGCCGGCATCCGTGTGGCCGAGTGGTGAAATTTCCTGGGCATACAGGCAAAACCGGTTCTCCTCCAAGGCCATGTGCAGGCGCTGGACCCAGGCCATCTCACCAAAGCGCAGGGACAGTTCGGAGTCATCGGAATGGTAGACCTGCACGCGGTTACGTCCCTTCTCCTTGGCCATGTAGCAGGCCATGTCGGCGGCGCGCAGCGAGGTCTCCAAAGTAGTCGGCGTGTTGGATGACAGATGCACCAGACCAATGCTCACGGTGGTCATGAACGGCCGGCCCTTCCACACAAAATGCAGGTTTTGCACGGTATGCCGCAGGCTCTCGGCGATTTTTTCCGCCACCGACGCCGGGCAGTTCTCCAGCAGGATGCCGAACTCATCCCCCCCCAGACGCGCCAGGGTGTCGCCTTCACGCAGATCCGATTGCAGCAACGCGCAGATATGGCGCAGCAACTCATCGCCCGCCGCGTGGCCGCAGGTGTCGTTGACCAGCTTGAACTGATCCAGGTCCAGAAACATCAGCGCATGGCGCTCGCCCTGCTGGTGCCCGGCAGGGTGCAGCACCTGTTCCAGGCGATACTCGAATTCGCGGCGGTTGGCCAGGCCGGTCAAGGCGTCGTGGGTCGCCTGCCAGGACAGGTTGGCAATATATTGACGCTCCTGGGTCATGTCATGCAGCACCAGTACCGCACCGCTGATCTTGCCGGCGCTGCGGATAGGCGCGCCGACCAGCGTGACAGACACCGTGCTGCCATCCAGACGCTGGATGGTCTTGGCGTGCTCGCTGCCGCCGCGCAGTTGGCCCTTGACGATGTGTTCGATCAGGGTAAAGCCGTCGGGCTGGGCATCGTCATCCAGCAGGCTGAACAATGCTGCCAGGGGCAGGCCCTGGGCCTGGGCG
The DNA here is from genome assembly GCF_030687575.1 of Pseudomonas sp. FP2309. Taxonomy (NCBI): domain Bacteria; kingdom Pseudomonadati; phylum Pseudomonadota; class Gammaproteobacteria; order Pseudomonadales; family Pseudomonadaceae; genus Pseudomonas; species Pseudomonas sp. FP2309. The sequence continues at coordinate 3,813,190 of NZ_CP117439.1, forward strand.
GAGTTCCAGTGAGTGAGCGCCTCGGCCGCCGGGTTCATGTAGGCGATCGCTCCGTCTACGTCAGTGGTGATCACCCCATCGCCGATCGACTCCAGTGTGATCTGGGCCCGTTCTTTCTCCTGCTGCAGAGCGTCGGCAAATGCATGGCGCTGGGCCAACAATTTATGGGTGCGCAGCAGCGCCAGCACGATCAGCCCCAGCGCAGTGGCCAGGTTGGTGATCAGCAGCAGCCGCAGAATCATGCGCGAGCCCTCGCCCAACGCATCGCTGAAGGCTTTGGCGGCGGGTGTCACGCCCTCATTGATGGCCGTGATATGCGCCTTCCATCGCCGTACGTCGTTGGCGCTGACTTGGTCGCGGCTGATCGCGTCGTGCATCTCCCGCGCCAGGTCGTCCAGTTGAATCAGGTAACCATCACCAATGGTCCACAGTTCGATGGCTTTTTCCAGGTAACTGAAGTGCCGAAAATTGAGGTACAGCCAGATCAGGCTGGGGACGTCATCAGCGTGGTTGCCGCCTTTGAGGATGCCTTGGCGCGCCGCAGAGAGGTCAGGACGAGGTCGGTCCAGGGCGATACGCAGTTCATGCCCGCCCTGGGGCACGGCAATCGCCTGCTGGTATTTGAGGTAGGTGGCTTGATCACGGTTATCGGCGTAGAGCGTCAGGTAATAGATCGCGTCCTTCTGGCCCTTGGACCACAAGCTCTCGCCGCCCACATAACCACGTACCGCTGAAAGCACGTAGAGGCTGACGCAACCCAACAATGCCTGAAACAGAACGACAGCGATGAAAGGCCAGACGATGCCCAACAGCCGAGGCGTTCCGAGAGTCCGCTTTTGCTTCATGAAGTCCCTTGCATATGCACTGCTGGATACGCACGCAAACATCCGCTTCCGATGGCACAGACTAGGCTAAATCAGCGCACTTGTTGCAAGTGTCCATACAGTTTGGCGTAAAGACCACCGTCGGCGATCAATTGCTGGTGATCGCCATCCTCAGCGATATGACCGCCGTCGAACACCAGGACTCGATCCGCCTGCTTAACGGCCGACAGACGGTGGGCAACGATCAGTGTAGTACGCCCACTGAGAAACCGCGCCAGGGCCTGATGCAGGTTGTATTCGGTGGCGGCATCCAGTGCGGACGTGGCTTCGTCGAGTATCACCACCTTCGGCTCGGCCAGCACCATGCGCGCAATTGCCAGGCGTTGGCGCTGCCCCCCGGAGAAACGTACACCGGAACGCCCCACCACACTGTCCAGACCCAGTGGCAGGGCTTTGACGGTGGCGTCCAGTTGGGCAATTTCCAGCGCCTGCCAGCAGGCCTGGTCACTGCGCTCGCGGCCCATGGTCAAGTTGGCACGCACGGTGTCGTTGAACAGCGCCGGGTGTTGCAGCACCACCGCAACATGCTCGCGGATGGTCTCCAGGCCGATCTCCTGCTGGGTTGCACCACCAAATCGGATGCTGCCCGCCTGGGGCGTGTACAGCCCGAGCAGCAACTGCACCAGGGTGCTTTTGCCACCGCCGCTGGCGCCGACAATCGCGACTTTTTCACCCGGGGCAATCTGCAGGTGCAACTGGTTGAGTACCAGCTCGTCGCCATAACCAAAGTCGAGGCCGCGTACCTCGATGCCAACGGTCTGATGCCCGGTGAACGGGTCGGCGCCACCGGCATATTGCGGCTCGTCGGCACGCGCCAGCAGCTCATTGATGCGACTCAACGCGCCGCCCGCGGCGTAATAGGCGTATTGCAGATTCAGCAACTGCTCCACCGGGCCGATCATGAACCATAAGTAGCTGAACACCGCGAGCATCTGGCCGATGGACAGGTCGGAAAACAGCACAGTGAGCATCGCTGCCGCACGGAAGATGTCGATACCGAACTGGAACAGCAGCCCGCTGGCACGGCTGGACGCATCGGTTTTCCACTGGGAATGGATCGCATAATCGCGCACTTCCTGGGCACGCTGGCCCAGACGCCCGAGGAAAAAGCCCTGGCGGTTGCCCGCGCGGACTTCCTGTATGGCGTCGAGCGTTTCAGTCAGGGCCTGGGTGAAGCGCGAGGTGCTGTCGTTTTCCAGTTTCTTGAGGTGTTTGACGCGCTTGCCTAACTGCACCGTGGCGTAGATCACCAGCGGGTTGAACAGCAGGATCAGCAATGCCAGTTGCCAATGCATCCACACCAGGATCGCCGAAGTGCCGACCAGGGTCAGCATGGCGACCAGGAAGCGGCTGAGGGTTTCACCGACGAATTTATCCAGGGTATCCAGATCGGTCACCAGATGGGTGGTGACCGTGCCGCTGCCCAGGCTTTCGTATTCGCCCAGGGAGATGCGTTTGAGGCGCTCGATCAGGCGCACGCGGATGCGGTACACGATGTCTTTGGCCAGTCGCGCAAACAGCCGCGCCTGCACCACGTTGAACACCAGCGCGCCGCAGCGCAGCAGCAGGGTCACCAGCAGCATCAGACCGATGTAGCCGGCGGCTTTCTGCCAAACCAGCGGCAACGCGTGGTTCATCATCTTGAGCGCAGCATCACCATGGCCCAGCAGGACTTCGTCCACCAGCAACGGCAACAGCAGAGGAATCGGCACGCTGCACAGGGTCGCCAACACGGCGACGCCATTGGCGATCCACAGGGACTTTTTGTGACGCAGGGCCAGGCGGCGAATTTCCGCCCAGGTCAGGCGATCCGTGCGTTTGGGCTCATCAGGCACAGGTCGCTCTCTCCAGCCATCGAGCGAGCAGCGGTGACAGCTCGGACAGCGGCTGATAGCCGTTGGTGAGCAGTGCCAACTGACCATTGCGCTCAGCCAGCAAGGTCGGGAACCCGGCGATGCCCAGATCCTGCACCCAGGTGAAATCCGCCGCCGTGGCAGCGTGTTGCTCGGCACGGTCAAACTCGCCGGCGAATTCGATACGCGGGATGCCTGCCTGTTCGGCCAGTTCCACCAACACGCTGGCGAGGGTCACGTCGCGGCCCTCGACATAAAATGCGTGCTGGATGAGCCCAAGCAGCGTCCACGCACAATCCGGCGCCAGGCTGCGTGCCGTGACAAGGGCCCGGCACGCCGGCTCAGTGTCATACACAAAACCATCGGGCAGCGCACCTTCACGTTTGAACGGCTGGCCGGTGGCGTCGGTGACCGCCTGCCAGTGCTCAAGAATGTAGCGCCGGGTGGTCGGCTCCAGCGCAGCGCCGCTGCCGGTGCGCAAACCGCCCACCACCAGGTGCACGTCGACGCCGGCCGCCTGGGCCTGCTCAATCAGCGCCTGCGCCACCGGGGCAAAGCCCCAGCACCAGGAACACATCGGGTCCATTACATAGAGCAGGCGCGCGGACATGGGTCAGACCTCGGAAGGGGTTTGCTTGTAGTTGAAGCCAATCGGGTGCGGCATATTGCGGGCCTTGGCCAGCTCAATCTGCTTTTGCCGGTCGATCGCGCTGCGACGGGTTTTCTCCGGCAGCTTATCCCAGCAATGCGGACAACTGATGCCGGCCACATAGTGCTCGGACGCGCGGTCTTCGACGCTTACGGGTGTGCGGCAGGCATGACATTGATCGTAGTCGCCTTCGCTCAAGTCGTGACGCACGGTCACGCGATTATCGAAAACAAAGCAGTCGCCCTGCCATTTGGTCTCTTCCTGCGGCACCTCTTCAAGGTACTTCAGGATCCCGCCCTTAAGGTGGTACACCTCATCGAAGCCTTCGCTGAGCATATAGCTGGAGGCCTTCTCGCAACGAATGCCACCGGTGCAGAACATGGCGACTTTCTTGTGTCTGGCCGGATCGAAGTTGGCTTTGATGTAGTCGGGAAATTCGCGAAAACTGGTGGTCTTCGGGTCGACCGCGCCTTCAAAGGTACCGATGGACACTTCGTAGTCGTTACGGGTGTCGATTAACAGCACTTCCGGGTCGCTGATCAACGCGTTCCAGTCTTTGGGGTCGACGTAGGTGCCGACTTTTTTGTTCGGGTCGACGCCTGCGACGCCCAGAGTCACGATCTCTTTCTTGAGCTTGACCTTGGTGCGGTAGAACGGCTGGTCATCGCAGTACGACTCTTTGTGGTCGATGTCGTCCATGCGAGGGTCGTTCTTCAACCAGGCCATCAGGCCGTCGATGCCTTCGCGGCTGCCGGAAACGGTGCCGTTGATGCCTTCTTCGGCGATCAGCAAAGTGCCTTTGATGCCGTTGTCGACCATCGCCTGCAGCAGGGGCTCGCGCAGGGCGACGTAATCTTCGAGGGTGACGAACTTATACAGTGCCGCCACGACAATCGGTTGAGTCATGGGTGTTCTCTCCAGGTGGCTACCCTCGTAAGGGGTGAACCGGATAACGGCAGTTGCAGGTTTTTAGCTGCAGGCTGCAAGTAAAAGCAAAAAAAACGCGCCGACTGAGCGGCGCGTGGGGATTCTAACAAGAAGGAAGCTACGTGCGGTAAGAGTGCTTCAATCTTGTCGTTGGCAACTGAACACGTTCCGCTGCTTCACTCTCCCCCTGCGCAGGTCGGCGAGGCCGGCGCTGCGTCGATGGTCGCCCATTCTTCGGGCGTATAGGTATGCAGCGCCAGGGCATGAAACTCGCTCATCAGGTCACCCAGGGTGGCGTAGACCTTCTGGTGGCGCTTGACGCGGTTGAGCCCCTCAAACTGCTGGCTGACCAGCACGGCCTTGAAGTGGGTCTGCAACCCACGGCTGTGCATATGGCTTTCATCCAGCACGCTCATGTGTTGAGGCTCCAGAGCGGCGAGCGTCGTTTCGATACGCTGTTGCATGGTCATTCCTGCTTACTTCTTCTTGGCCGGTGCGGCGGCTTTTGGCGCCAGCTCGTTGGTCATGTCTTCCAACAGCTTGTTGACCACCGGCACTGCGCTTTCCAGCTTGGCCTGGGTCATCTGGGCCGATTGCTGGGTCAACTGCGGCATTTTTTCCAGGACTTTCTTGCCCAGTGGCGACTGGTAGAAAGCGACCAGGTCCTTGAGCTCGGACTCGCTGAAGTTGGTGGTGTAGAGCTTGACCATGTCCGGCTTCAGCTTCGGCCAGCCGATGGCCTGGTCGAGAGCGGCGTTGGCCTTGGCCTGGTAGCTGTCCAGTACGGACTGCTTGGTGGCCGGTGCCTTGGTCTGTTCGAAACGCTGGGCGAACATCTGCTGCACTTGCATGTACACCGGGGTACCCAGCTTGTCGGCATGGGCCAGGGTCAGGAAGGCTTCGGCACTGGCGTTGTGGCTGGCGGTATCGGCAAGAACCTGGCCGCTGGCGCATACCAGAGCAACCGCGGTACAGATGGCACGAAGACGAGTCATCGAGTTTCCTTTCTAGCTGGCGGGGTCAGTCCCCAAGGGCGCCCATTCTGCGCCTAAAAAAGCTTGCGGCTCAACCCCGAGCCTTATCGGCCGTGGATTGGCCGATGAAACGTCTTTTGAGGGAACCCACTTGGCCGATCACGGCCTAAACTGCGCTGACTGACTTCAAGGAGAGTGCCCGATGAGCCGTATCGAAACCGACAGTCTGGGAGAAGTAGCCGTCCCGGATGACGCCTACTGGGGTGCCCAGACCCAACGCTCACTGGTGAATTTCGCCATCGGCGAACAACGCATGCCCCTGGCGGTGCTGCACGCCCTGGCCCTGATCAAAAAGGCCGCCGCACGGGTCAACGACCGCAACGGCGACCTGCCCGCCGACATCGCCCGCCTGATCGAACAGGCCGCTGATGAAATTCTCGACGGCCAGCACGACGACCAGTTTCCTCTGGTGGTCTGGCAGACCGGCAGCGGCACTCAAAGCAATATGAACGCCAACGAAGTGATCGCCGGCCGCGCCAACGAGCTGGCGGGCAACCCGCGCGGTGGCAAAAGCCCGGTGCACCCCAACGATCACGTGAACCGCTCCCAGAGCTCCAACGATTGCTTCCCCACGGCCATGAGCATTGCGGCGGTGCAAGCGGTGCATGAACGCTTGTTGCCGGCGATCGCCTGCCTGTCCGGCGGTTTGGCGGAACTGGCCGCGCGGCATATGAAGCTGGTCAAGACCGGTCGCACCCACATGATGGATGCGACGCCAATTACCTTCGGCCAGGAACTCTCCGCGTTTATCGCCCAACTCGATTACGCCGAACGCGCCGTGCGCAGCGCCCTGCCCGCTGCCTGCGAGCTGGCCCAGGGTGGCACGGCGGTGGGCACCGGGCTGAATGCGCCCCATGGCTTTGGCGAGGCGATTGCCTCAGAGCTGGCCGCCCTCTCCGGATTGCCGTTTGTAACCGCACCGAACAAGTTCGCCGCCCTGTCCGGCCACGAGCCACTGGTGACCCTGCACGGCGCCCTGAAAACCCTGGCCGTGGCCCTGATGAAAATCGCCAACGACCTGCGCCTGCTGGGCTCGGGCCCGCGTGCCGGGTTGGCGGAGGTCAAACTGCCGGCCAACGAGCCGGGCAGTTCGATCATGCCGGGCAAGGTCAACCCGACCCAGTGTGAAGCGCTGTCGATGCTGGCCTGCCAGGTGCTGGGCAATGACGTGACCATCGGCATTGCCGCCAGCCAGGGGCATTTACAGTTGAACGTGTACAAGCCGGTAATCATCCACAACCTGCTGGAATCGATCCGACTGCTGGCCGACGGCTGCAATAACTTCCAAGAGCATTGCATTGCAGGCCTTGAACCGGACGCCGGGCAAATGGCCGATCACTTGGAGCGCGGGCTGATGCTGGTGACGGCGCTGAACCCGCATATCGGCTATGACAAGTCGGCGGAGATCGCCAAGAAAGCCTACGCCGAAGGGCTGACGCTACGCGAGGCGGCCTTGGCGCTGGGCTACCTCACGGATACGGAATTCGATCAGTGGGTACGCCCGGAAAACATGCTCGGCAGTTGACCTTACGAAGCCATGCGCAGCCGCCGGGCCTTGAGCCCGGCGAGCAGCGACGGTGCCAGCGCGACCGTCGCCGAGCCCAGCACCACCACCAGTGCGCCGAAGTAACCCAGGGCGTTGATCTCTTCGGCCTGCACGTAGTCCGGCCACCACCACGCCGCCAACGCCACCGCAACAAACGTCACCAGCGGCGTGAGGGCCAGGGTCGCACTCACCCGCGAGGCCTCCCAATGTGCCAGCGCCTCAGCAAACGCACCGTACGCCACCAGGGTATTCATGCAGCACGCCAGCAACAGCCAGCCTTGCAGCGGGCTCAGTTGCAGCGCCTCCAGCGGATGCGCCCACGGCGTGAGCAGCAAGGCGCAGGTCAGGTAGATCACCATCATCACTTGCAGCGAATTCCACACGGTCAGCAGTTGCTTCTGGCCCAGGGCGTAGAACACCCAGACCGACGTCGCCAGCAGAATGGTCAGCACGCCGGCGGTGTAGGCGCCCAGGGACGTGAGCAGTTCCTCCAGGCGTTGGTTGAAGAACAACCCGAAGCCTGCAATCAACACGATCAGGCCAAGTACCTGCCCGCGACTGAAACGCTCCTTGAATACGAACACACTGGCGACCATCAAAAAGATCGGGCCCATCTGCACCACCAACTGGGCCGTGCCGGGGCTGAGCAGCTTGAGACCGACCAGGTACAACACGTAATTGCCCACCAGGCCGCACACCGCCATCGCCACCAGCCAGCCGCCTTTAGGACCCAGCACCTTGCGGCTGGGCAAACGCTTGGTGGCCGCGAGGTAAACGAACAGCAGGCTGCCGGCGACCGTCAGGCGAAACCAGGTCACGGTGATCGGATCCATCACCTGCAGCACCTGTTTGAGTTTGATCGGCAGGATGCCCCAAAGCAGCGCGGTCAACAGGGTCAATAAAAAACCGTAGACCCAGCGACCGGAAGAGATATGCATGAATGCCCCAAAAGCCAAAGGTGGAAGAGCGGGCATTCTAGGGCGCTGCGGTGCGCTTTGGGTACAGGTCATTCCTCAAGCGGCTTCAGCCGTGGCTCATGGCACCCCCATGACCAGTACTCCGCTCCCGCTTATGGCCCCGGCGGCCGGCAGCGATGCCGCTCGCCGCACCAGCGAAAACGTCACATCGTCACCCCCGACGCTGTTGCTGATCTGAGTCAGGAACGATCCATTCACCGGAACGGCAACGCCGCCACGCACAAGGGCTGTACCCACTTGCGGGTTGCTCATCATCAGCAGCCGGGTGTCGAACGACGACCGGGTTCCCTTGTAAGTAATGGTGATTGGTGTGCTGATCCCGCCCTGGGGGCATGAGTAATTCAGCCTGCGATTGCTGATGATGGGGGTGGTCAGCGGGTCGCTGCCGATGGCCCGTTGATTGACCTCGCCGAAGTTGATTTCGATCGGGTTGTTATTGTTGATCGTGCAGGTCGACGGCGAGATGGTGAAATTGTTGTTGGCCAGGTAGGTGACGGCAAGCCGCGACGAACCGCTCCCCGAGTTGTTCGTCTGGGTCATGCGCAGCAGCCCCAGGTTGTCACCGACCCGGATGTTGATCGGATTCCCCGGACTATTACGCATCACTATGTAGGGCGCGACATTGATTGGATAGCCGACCCTGTTGTCCGGCAGCGTAGCCACCCGGATACCACCGGCCACCGGGTAGTTTCGGTACACACCGTTGACGCGCAGGCCCGTGCCTTCGGAGGCGAACTTCGGACCGGGTGTCCACGGAATACCGGCGGAACTGCCGGTGGCCCAATAGTCTTCGGCACGAGAAGGAGTTTGAGGGCCGGGCGTGTATCGACATTCGAGGTTCGCCCCTTCCATTAAGATTCGATTCTGGTTGGTATCCAGCCGAACATTCACAGGCACCTGCAAGTTGATATCCTGCCCCGCGCCTACCGTGATCCAGGGACCGCCATTCATACGACAGTCAACGGCGCCAGCCGTCGTAGCCACACCGGCAAGGAACAAAAGCGCCATGGCGCCAGCTGTTTTTTTCATGTTTATTTCTCGTCGCTCTGCCCTGTCCAGGCACAGCCTATGGATAGTCCAACGTGAAGGTTGAGGTCACCGAGTACGCCCCGTGCCCAATGGTTTGATCCCTGATCGCAGCCGGCTCGCCCTGCACATAGGCTTTGAGCTCGATCACGTTGCTGCCATCACTCAACGCCTGCCTGTCGCTTTCGGTATTCAAGGGCAACGGCTTATCGCCGAGTGTTTCCAGGCCGACCCCGATGCCCGAGGCACCACTGCCGGCGTCCAGCGCGAGCAAACCGGGAAGCTCGGGGTTTCCTGCACCGCCGAAGGTGATGGTCACCGAGTCGCCGATGGTGGTGTCGCAGTCTTCCAAGTGCAGCTTGAAACGCCTGCCCACCGAACGCGTGTTGATATAGAGGTACTTGCTGGTCAGGTCCCACAGTTCCAGGGTGATGGCCTCGTCACCGGGGCGCAGGGTGCAGGCTTCCTCTACCAGATTGCCCTTAAAACGCAGGTTGTCCGCTGCCTGTCCGAGCGGGATCAGGCCGCAGGAGAGCAGCAGGGCCAGTGCGCCCTTATGAACCCTTTCATGTCGCATAGACTCGACTCCTACTGGTATTCAGCCAACAACGTGGCCACCGCCGTGAATCCGGTGGGGCTCAGGATTGCGCCGGGCTGCTGGACGGGCACCACTTCCAATGTCGGCGGTGACGACAGAGTGATATCCAGGGGGGTATTGAGCGCAAACGGCTGGTTGTCCTGAAAAACCCGTATCCCCAGCGCAGGCGCGCTGGTCTGCACCGCCGAGCCGTCAAACTTGGTGGGTGTACCGTTGACGCTCAACTTCAACGCCCAAGGCAGCGTGTCGGTACCACAGCGGATGGTGTAACCCACGTGCTTGCGGTACCTCACGCCATCGACGCGCTTGACCCCCACATCGCCAAAGTCGACTTCAATGGTGTCGCCGCCATCAATCGTGCAGGGCGGTGGCTCATTCAACGTTCCGCTGAACGTCACGTTGGCCGACGCGCCGCCACACAGGCCGATGGCGCACAGGAAGAGCAGCGCTCGCTGCTGCCTGATTGTCATTGATCGTTCCTCTTTATCACGGCATCAGACGCCATCATTGATAATCGACCACCAGGGTGGCGGTCGCATCGAACGCCCCCCCGGTCAGTTGGCTACCGGCACGCTTGACGGGCACCGCCTGCACCACGGGGAAATCCGGATGGGTAAAGTTCACGGCGCTGTTCAACGGCCAGTCGGCGCCATTGACGAACAGCTTGACCCCTAGATCCGCCTTGCGGGTCGCAAGCACGCGGCTGTCGAACGCGGCGCCCGTGCCCTTGAGTTCCAGGGTCAAGGCGTTACTGAAGGGAGAATCACAGGTGACGGTGTAAGGCACCTCACGACGATAATTGACCCCATCGATCCGCGACGTCAGCAGGTCATTTCCAAACGGCACATCCAGCGTACCGCCGCCGTTGATGACACACGGCGGCGGCGCAACGATGACCGCGCGAATGATCAGACTGGTGTCGGCCTGTACCGCCTGGCAGGCCGCCCACAGCAAGGTGCCCCCGGCCAGAATGGCGCGCGAGCCGTTTGTGTTAACCATTGTTCTGCCCTTACTCATAGTTGAGCCTGAAGTCCACGACGGCCCTGAACGCTCCGCTGGTCAGGGGCGCGGCGGTGCGTGTGGGTTGAACCTTCCAGGTCTGGGTGGTAGCGCCCACGGCCAGGAACAGCGGTTGGCCCCTTGACCCCAACTGCACATCCCGCCCCAGCGCATCGGTCAGGCGCAGGCCCATCCCGGTGATGCCTTGCACCTTGACCAGTCGCGGGTCATCGGCATCGGCAGGTGCGATAAACGCCACCGACAACACCGGCTGATAGGCACTCCATGTCAGGTTTCCGGTACGTTCATTACGGATGCTGCCGGCGGTGCGCTGGCAATCATCGAAGCGCAGTTGAAAGGCCACCGGGTTCGCTTGATCGCCGGGGCGTTGCAACTGGCTGGTCGAGACATCTCCCAGGTCAATCGTTTGATTGACGGAGGTCATCTCCAGGCTGCAAGGGCTTTCATGCAGCGACCCGAGCACGTTCAGCATGCCATTCATACCCTCGACGTCCTGGGCCTTCGCCCATCCCGTCAGCATCAGTAACAGGCCACCGAGTACTTTCACGGTGTTCGACTTCATGACGTTCTCCATCCCCAGACGTTACTCATTGGACGGTGCTACCTGGCAGGTTTCGCCACGGCAGGTGAAGGCCAGCAACGGACGTCCGCCGTAGTCATTCACGTAGCTCAAGTAGGGAGCAGTTCCCAATGCCGTCGCAGAGGGTTTCAATTTCAGCGAGCCTTTGGGCGCAACCATCATGGGCTCGAAGCCCGCCACGGTTTTACCGTCCTTGGTGCTGCGGGCATCCACCAGGGTCACGTAGTAAGGCGTGGGGTTGTTAACGGTGTAGTGGTCGCCCTCGCGAGTCAGGGTGAGCTTTTCCTGCCAAGGGTTGGACAGGTCCTGCTGGCTCGGCTCAATGGCCTGCGGCCGATAGAACAACTTGATGCGGGTCTGCAGGGCAATTTGCAGGGTGTTGGATTTGTCGCTGCGCGGCGGAATCTCCCGCAGGTTGAAGTAGTACACCGTTTCCCGGTCCTGCGGCAGCAACCTGGCCGCCGGCAAGGCCTGCACCTTGACCTGGCTTTGCTTGCCGGGCTCCAGCCGCTGCACCGGTGGCAGTACGATCAGCGGCGTGGTGATTTTCTGGCCGGTTTCATCTTCAATCCAACCCTGGGCCAGGTACGGCAACTGAGTGTTGTTATTGGTGATGTTCACGCTGGTAGCCTGTTTGCCGCCGTCGAAAATCACGCGGGTACGATCCAGGCCGACAGCGGCGCTGGCATTTTGGATAAAGCCAGGCCCCAGCAGCGCAAAGGCCAGGACGATGAGGCACGTGTTCGGCATCATGAGGATGTGTTCTCCGTATCGATAGGCGTCCCGGTCAATACGGCCGGGTCGGGTGAAGGTTGATCGGCGGCCAATAGCTGGCAGCCCAGGTTCAGCGCATCGGTCAGGCCATCGGCGGGCAAAATGGTCGGCAGCGTGAGGGTGCAACGCTCGGCACCTCCCCAACTGACGATCATCCGTTCGCCAGCCTGAATCCCGCTCAGGTAGACATGACCGTCGTCATTCACAATGCCGGTGTCCTGCTGCTTGAGGTTTTTCACCGTGGCGCCGAAGGGCGGTGCGCTGCTGTCCGGCAGGCGCAGCACCGCCATGGCTTTGTCACCGGAAATCACTTGCAGCGAGCGATAACCGATGGCGCCCTCGGTGAGCGTCAGTTGTGTCACGGATTGGGTGGCTTCGACATTGCCGGGCAAACGCTCCAGATCGACACTGGCGGAGGTGCGCTGATAGCTGCCGATGTCGGCAATCACCGCCTTGCCAAACGCATTACTGCGGGTCGGCGAGCCGTAACCGCGCACCGGCACATCGGGCACACCCGCGGTGTCGATCATCAACCGGGTACCGCCGGTGCTTTGAGTACGATGCAGGGCCGCACCGTAAGGGGTGAGCGTGGCACCGCCACGTGCGGACACGCCGAGGCTGCTGTAAGCGCCCTTTTGCGTACTGGCACTCAGATCAATGTCGGCCCCGTCCCCCATGTGGCTCAAATAACCACTGGCCGACTGGTTGCTCGCACCGATCTGGTAACTGTTGCGCTCATCCAGGCGATCGCTGTAGCGCGTGGCCAATGAGTTTTTACCCGCAGCGCTGTTGGCATCCATCGACAGGGTGCCGGTGCGCCCCAGCGGCAGGCTGACCATAAGCGACAGGCCGTTGTCCTTATAGTTGTAGTCCTCGCTGCGGTACATGTTCAGGGACAGGCTCATGTTTTTCACCGTGCCCACATTGAAGTAGCGCGACACCGACAGATTCCAGCGCTGGGTGTCCGAGCGATTCCAATACGTCTGCTTGTTGTAACTGGCATAGACGGTGGTGCCCAGGTCGCGAAACTGCTTGTTCAGTGTCACGGTATAAAGGGCTTTGCTGGCGCCAAGCGGCTTCCAGTTGTCGCGTTCCACACCGTACTCATCACGGCTGCCGCGTTCGCCGTTGAGCCCGTAATAACGAGCGTCCAGGTATTCACTCATGCTCAGGAAGTTTTCCTGGGAGAACCGGTAACCGGCAAACGTCACCTGACTGTCGTAGTCTTCAAAGTTCTTCGAGTATTGAAGGCGCAACGACTTGCCCGAGAGGCTTTCATTCCAGACGCTGGCCCGCGATTGCGTCACGTCCAGCGAGACGGCGCCGAACGCCAGCAGGTCGCGCCCTGCCCCCACTGACAGTGCCCGGTAGTTGTTATCGGTGATGCCGCCGCCGAACAAGGACCAACCGTTACTGATCCCCCAGGAGAACTCGCCGGAAGCAAACGTATCGCCGTCAGCACCGTGTTGAAGTCGACTCGGTCGCCCACTCGCCAACTTGTAACGAACCTGGCCGGGACGTGTCAGGTAGGGAACGCCCGCCGTATCGATCTGGAAGGTGTGGACCGACCCGTCCTGCTCTTCGACCCGCACATCCAGGGTGCCCGTCACCGCGTCATTGAGGTCCTGGATACGAAAAGGCCCCGCCGCAACCAGGGTTTCATACAGCACACGGCCCTGCTGGCTGACGATCACCTTGGCATTGGTTTTCGCCACCCCGACCACTTCCGGCGCGTAACCTCGCAGGTTGGGGGGCAACTGGCTTTCATCTGAGTTGAGCGCGGCACCGGTAAAACGGAAGCTGTCGAACAGGTCCGAATACAGGTAGTTCTCACCCAGCATCAAACGGGCGCTCAGCCCTGGCAGCGCGCGATAGGCGTAATAACGGCTCCACTCCAGCTTCTGGGGCCCGGCCGCCGACTCGCGACCGTTTTCGACACGCCCCTGCCAATCCGCCCGCAGGCGCCAGGCCCCGGCATTGGCCCCCACCGTGCCGTTGCCACTCAGGTTTTTGCGCTGGCCGTCATTGCGCTGGAAGATCGACTGCGCCGTCAGGTTGTAGTCAACCAGCAAGCCCGGTACGCCATCATCCCAGCGTGACGGCGGATCCCAGTTGATCGCGTTGTAGCGAAGGTAAGCCTGGGGCAGGCTGATGCTCAGCGTGGACGTGGCCAGGTCTGCACTCACCTGCGCGCCCGGCAAGCCTTGAACATCAAGGCATTCCCCATCTCGCCACGCTGCAAGGCCAGCGGCGTGTGCGGCCTTGAGGCCCAGTTGCTCCACCAGGGTGGGCGAGACACACGCCTGACTGCCCTTTGGATCATCGTCGGGGGGATAGAACGTCACTGATTGTTCGGAAACAGGCTGGGCGTTGACCTGCACAACCATTGAGTAAGTGCCCGGCAGAATAAACCCGCTGCGCGCAAACCGGGACAAGTCAATATTGCGGCGATCACTCAGGTCAAGCACGTCAGTATTGAACTCGATATCCCCTGCACCCAATGCCGTTCCGGCCAACGACATCAACCCTCCCAACAGACTTGGGCGAAACGTCTGTCTGACTTTCGATGTATTCAACATGCAAGCAATCCATCACTGTTCAAAAGTATTCCAACCTGAACCGCACGGCGGCACTGTGGGGCCCGACGACCAGTGGCAATCCGTTGCCGACCAAATTGAGCGTGTAGTGAAGGGTCATATCGCCTTCACTCAATGGCCTGGGTGCCATCCGTTCACCCGGCACGCTTTCCTGACCGGCGGAATCGACGATATGCAGGGCAACGCCCTGTGAGCCGCCGAAGACCGCGAATGAGCGCCCGCTCCGATCGGTCGGGCCGTCAAACGTCACTTGCATGTGCTGCCAATCCGGCAACGTCTCGCCTGGACGCGAAGGGTCGGGACGCGTCAACGTGCAATTGACCAGGCGCAACTGGAAGGGATGTGTTTCACCCTGCGCGTTTCGCAGCAGCCGCCCCACCGGCTCAGCAGGCATCTCGACGGTTTGATCGAGGCTGCTCAGCTCCAGCCCACAGGCTGAATCAACCACCTCGCCACCTAACGTGACGGCCCCCTCGCCCTGGGAAGACGACTGCGCGAAAACGCAAGGGCCAATGAGCGCCGTCAATGAGAAGGCGATCGGGATATGTATGGATATGTTCACGTGGACCTCCCGCCAGCGTGCCCCCGCCACAGACAGTGGCGGGGGCAGAACTTACTGATAGGCCAGAGTGAAATTGGCGACTGCGCTGAAGTCCCCGGGAACGATGTCCCCCGTGGCGACGCCTTGCACATAGGCACCGAATTCCAGGGTGTTATCGCCGGCACTGATTGGCTGCGGGGCGGTTGGCACGCCTAACTGCACAGGGCTGCCGCCGTGAGTCATCATGATGCCGACGCCGCCGGCGCCGCCCACGGTACCGATAGCACCCGGCACTGTGTTTGAAGGTGCCCCGGTGAAGGTGGTGGTCACGGTGTTATCGGTGAGCCCGGCCAGATCGCAGCCTTGCAGTTCGATCAGCACAGGTCGGGCCTCGGACTTGCCACCGGCTTGCAATTGATGTTTGGCAATGGCGCCCAGGTTAACGGTTTGATCAACGGACTCAGGCTTGATAGAGCACGCGCCCGAATGAACCGAGCCCAAAAACGTCACCGTTCCCTGCGACGCCTGCGCAACAGACAACGAACCAGCCAACACACAGGCAGACAACAGCGCAACGTTAAATATCGTTTTCATTCACAGTTTCCCACTTAACAAGTGTCATTAAAAAGCGCCGCCACAGACGGGCAAAGCGCTAACTAACCAGCGGTTTTAAACAATGCGTTTGCTCGGCCAGCCGTGTTCGCCTTTGCAACTTTTTCACTGCGAAATCAGGCCGCCGATCAACGGCATGCAAGTTCCCACTCCACACTTGAATAAACAACCCAGCGACGTCAGATGGTCGCGTAGGCAAACTGCATCACGATGCATAGGAAACTTATTGCTTCCTACAAAAATATTAAGAACGTCTGAAGGACGCGGACTACATATGTTTAATTAAAACTGATGTTCAACGGAAAAACTCCACAAGAAAAAAACGACGCTTTTAAACATTTCAGCCTTGTTAAATTCCAAGCCGTTAATAACTGACTGATAAATGGAAGATATAGAAAAGGGGGAGCAAGCTCCCCCTTTATAGTTGTCGGGTGCCACAGCGCCTGAGTGCGCTAGCGCACCGCCTCGAACAACCCCGTCGCGCCCATGCCACCGCCCACACACATGGTGACGATGCCGTAACGCAGGTTGCGCCGCTGCAACTCCCGCACCAGATGCCCGACTTGCCGCGAGCCGGTCATGCCAAACGGATGGCCGATGGAGATGGAACCACCGTTGACGTTGTACTTGGCATTATCGATGTCCAGGCGATTGCGGGCGTAGAGGCACTGGGACGCGAACGCTTCATTGAGCTCCCACAGGTCGATATCCGCCACCTGCAAGCCGCGCGCCTTGAGCAACTTGGGCACCGAGAACACCGGGCCGATGCCCATCTCATCCGGCTCGCAACCGGCCACCGCGAAACCGCGGAAGAAAGCCTTGGGCTTGAGTCCCAGCGCCAGGGCTTTTTCCAGGCTCATGACCAGGGTCATCGACGCGCCATCGGACAACTGCGAAGAGTTGCCCGCCGTCACCGAGCCATCTTCGGCGAACACCGGTTTCAGGCCCTGCAGACTGGCAAGGGTGGTGTCGGGACGATTGCAGTCGTCACGATCGACCACGCCGTCGAGGATCTGCACCGCGCCGGTGGCCTTGTCCTCGACCTTGTACTTGACCGCCATGGGCACGATTTCATCATCGAACAAGCCGTCGGCCTGAGCCTGGGCGGTGCGCTGCTGGCTTTGCAGGGCGTAAAGGTCTTGTTCCTCGCGGCTGACGTTATAGCGGCGCGCGACGATTTCGGCGGTCTGGCCCATGGGGAAGTAAATGCCTGGCACCTGCTCTTTGAGCAACGGGTTGATCAGGTTGTCGGTGTTGACGCTTTTCATGGTCAGGCTGATGGACTCGACACCCCCGGCGACGATGATGTCGCTGCACCCCGACGCGATCTGGTTCGCCGCGATGGCGATTGCCTGCAGCCCCGAGGAACAGAAGCGGTTGAGGGTCATCCCTGCCGTGCCGGTACCCAGTTGCGACAGCACCGCTACGTTGCGCCCGATGTTATAGCCCTGGGCACCTTCGTTCGAGCCGGCGCCGACAATGCAGTCTTCCACCGCGGCCGGGTCGATGCCATTGCGCGTCAGCAGCGCATTGACGCAATGGGCCGCCATGTCATCCGGACGGGTCTGGTTGAACTTGCCACGAAAGGACTTGGCCAGGCCGGTTCGCACGCTGTCGACGATCACTACTTCACGCATGGGCTACCTCGATCTTGTGGTTTTTGGGAGATGGATCGAGGATAGATCCGCACCCCGGCAACCGCGACGATCATTCATCACGTAGATGCAAAAGCATGGCGAGAGGGGCGAATCGCAGTGGTGGGGATGAGCGGGCGTATTGTGGTGAGCGAGCTCACCACAGGGGGCTTCGCATCGGCCGTGGGGTTACTTCTTTTTCTTCTTGTCGTGTTTGTCGGACTGCTCGAACGCTTCTTCCAGCGCCAGGTTGATGGTGCGCAGTACCTTGACCCGCGCCCAGCGCTTGTCATTGGCTTCCACCAGGGTCCAGGGCGAGATTTCGGTGCTGGTGCGGTCGACCATATCGCCCACGGCGGCACGGTAATCGTCCCATTTATCGCGGTTTCGCCAGTCGTCCTCGGTGATCTTGAAACGCTTGAAGGGGATTTCTTCACGGGCCTGGAAGCGTTCCAGTTGGGTCTGCTTATCGATCGCCAGCCAGAACTTGACCACGATCACCCCAGCATCGCGCAGTTGTTCTTCAAAGTCGTTGATCTCGCCATAGGCGCGCATCCAGTCCGCCGGGGCGCAGAAGCCTTCGATACGCTCCACCAGCACGCGGCCATACCAGGAGCGGTCGAACACGGTGAACATGCCGCGCGCCGGGATTTTCTGCCAGAACCGCCACAGGTAGGGCTGCGCGCGTTCGTCCTCACTCGGCGCGGCAATCGGCACGATATGGTATTGACGCGGGTCCAGGGCCGCCGCCACCCGGCGAATCGCGCCGCCCTTGCCGGCCGCATCGTTGCCTTCGAACACGGTGATCAACGCGTGTTTGCGCATACGTTTGTCGCGCATCAGACCGGACAGACGCGCCTGTTCGGTAATCAACTGTTCTTCGTAATCGTCCTTTTCCAGGCGCTGGGTCAAGTCGAGGCTGTCCAGCAGGCTCTTCTTGTCCACCGCTGCTATCAGCGGCGCCGGGTTCATGCCGCTGGCTTTGCGCTTGGGCAATTTGAGCGCATTCTGCATGCCTTCGAGCAGCAACTTGCCCACCGTGAGGCTGCGGTAGTTGCTGTCCACGCCTTCAATCACATGCCACGGCGCATAGTCGCGACTGGTGCGGCGCAGGATACGTTCACCAAAGTGCACGAACTTGTCGTAGGTCTTCGACTGTTGCCAGTCCAGCGGGCTGATGCGCCAGCTGTGCAGCGGATCGTCGGCCAGAGCCTTGAGGCGTGCCTTCATCTGCTTTTTGGAGAGGTGAAACCAGAACTTGAAGATCAGCGCGCCTTCGTCGCAGAACATTTTTTCCAGACGCTCGGCACCGGCAATCGCCTGGTCGAGCCGCGCATCCTTGATGTGCCCGTGTACACGGCCTTGCAGCATCTGGCTGTACCAGTTGCCAAAAAACACACCCATGCGGCCTTTGGCGGGTAGCTGGCGCCAGTAACGCCAGGCCGGTGGCCGCGCCAGTTCTTCGTCGGTCTGCTGGTCGAAGGTGCGCACTTCTATCAGGCGCGGGTCCATCCATTCGTTCAGCAACTTGACCGTTTCGCCCTTGCCGGCGCCTTCGACGCCATTGATCAGGATGATCACCGGAAAGCGCTTTTGCTGTTGCAGCTCATACTGCACCTCCAGCAGGGCCTCGCGCAGCGCGGGCACTTCGGCGTCGTAGGTGTCTTTGTCGATGGCGTGACCGATTTCGGCGGATTCGAACATGGGCAGCTCCGTTTCAAGATGGCTCAAGACTAGCGGATTGGGCAGCACCACGCGGGAGGAAATTCCACACACGCTTGCCATGGGTCAATTGATTGCCTGTTGATCAGCTAGAATGGCCGCCTTGCCTTTGCCTGCTTTATTTTCGATGAGCCGCCCATGAACCCCGTATCCCACGCCCAGCTCGACTGGGATGAACAAGGTCGCCCGCACTCGCGGGTATTCGACGACGTGTACTTCTCCGACAAGTCCGGCCTTGAAGAAACCCGCTATGTGTTCCTGGAACAGAACCGCTTGCAGGCGCGCTTTGCCGCCCTGCCGGCCGATGGGCGCCTGGTGATCGGCGAGACCGGTTTCGGCACCGGGCTGAACTTCCTCTGCGCCTGGCAGTTGTTCGAGCAGCACGCCGTGACCGGGGCACGCCTGCATTTTGTCAGCGTGGAAAAATACCCCCTGAGCCACGCCGACCTGCAACGGGCATTGGCTCTGTGGCCTGAGCTGCAGCCCTTCGCCGCCCAATTACTGGCCCAGTACGTCGCCATCCATCAGGGCTTCCAACGCCTGATTCTGGACGGCGGCCGTGTCACCCTGACCCTGCTGATCGGCGACGCCATGGAACAGTTGCCACAACTGGACGCACAGATCGACGCGTGGTTTCTCGACGGCTTCGCCCCGGCGAAAAACCCCGACATGTGGACCGCCGAGCTGTTCGCCGAACTGGCGCGGCTGACCGCACCCGGTGCAACCATCAGCACGTTCACCAGCACCGGCTGGGTACGCCGCCTGATCAATGCCGCCGGGTTCAAGATGAAGCGCACCCCCGGCATCGGCCATAAGTGGGAGATTCTGCGCGGTGAATTCGTCGGCTGGCCCGAAGCGACAGCCTTGCCTCCCGCCACCGCTCCATGGTTCGCACGGCCTGCGCCACCTGCCGGCGAACGCCGCGCCCTGGTGATCGGCGGCGGCATGGCCGGTTGCACCACCGCCGCCAGCCTGGCGGCCCGGGGCTGGCAGGTGAACGTGCTCGAGCGCCACGATGGACTGGCCCAGGAAGCTTCCGGCAACCCCCAGGGCGTGCTCTATCTCAAACTCTCCGCCCACGGCACCGCGCTGTCGCAATTGATCGTCAGCGGTTTCGGCCACACCCGCCGGTTGCTGGAACAGCTGCAACGCGGGGTGGACTGGGATGACTGCGGTGTGCTGCAGCTGGCGTTCAACACCAAAGAAGCCGAGCGTCAGGCCCAGTTGGCCGCCGCGTTCCCGAGCGACTTGCTGCACCCGGTGGACGCCACGCAAGCCGCAGCCCTGGCGGGTGTGCCGCTGGAGCACGGCGGGCTGTTTTATCCTGAAGGCGGTTGGGTGCATCCCCCCGCTTTGTGCCAATGGCAGGCGCGCCATCCAGCGATCACGGTGCAGGTGCATCACGATGCCCTTACCCTGCAACGGGTCGATGGCCAATGGCAGGCCCATGATGGCGAGCGCCTGCTGGCCAGCGCGCCGGTGGTGGTGCTGGCCGGCGCCGCCGAGATCAAGCGCTTCCCTTTCAGTGCCGAGTTGCCACTCAAGCGTATTCGCGGGCAAATCACGCGTTTGCCCGCCACCGCCGAGAGCCGGCGCTTGAGTACCGTGGTCTGCGCACAAGGCTATGTCGCCCCCGCGCGCCTGGGCGAACACACCCTCGGCGCCAGCTTCGATTTCAATAGCGATGACCTGACGCCGACCCATGCCGAGCATGTGGGCAACCTGGCGTTGCTGCAGGAAATCTCCGCCGATCTACTGCACGCATTGCACGTCGACAGCCTGCCGATCGAGGCCCTGGAGGGCCGCGCTGCGTTTCGTTGCACCAGCCCCGATTACCTGCCGATTGTCGGGCCATTGGCCGACGCAGCGGCGTTTACCGAGGCATATGACGTACTCGCCAGGGATGCCCGGCAAGTTCCCGACACGCCCTGCCCCTGGCTGGAGGGCGTGTACATCAATAGCGGCCACGGCTCACGCGGCCTGATCACCGCGCCGCTGGCCGCCGAGCTGCTGGTGGCGTGGCTGGAGAACGAACCGCTGCCGCTGCCCGCCGCCGTGGCCCATGCCTGCCATCCGAACCGCTTTGCGCTGCGCGAACTGATCCGCGGCAAACGCCGGCCGGCGCCGTGAGCCGTGAGCCGTGAGCCGTGCTAAGGCAACTCGCACACCGCCAGTTTGTCGACCTCCAGTGCCGCGCGGGTCAGGCGCTCAATCTCAATTTCCTCGGCGACCCGTTGCTCCCTGAGGACGCTATTCATGCGGGTACGGTAGGTTTCGCTGTCGAGATCCAAGGCCTGATCGAACACCTCGCGCATGCGGGTATCGAACGGTTCGTTGAGGGTTTCGAAACGGGTGGCGTGGATTTTCTTGAGGTAGCTCTGCCAAAACGGTAACTCACCTAGAAAGCGCAGCAGCGCAGGCGTCAGCTCGGCGGCCCGCACGGTGGCTTCAGCGGCGTTCAACTGCGCCGGTGTGACACCGCTCAAACTGGCATAGCGCATATGCCTGGGTTGGCCCGGCAAATAAAACATGTCGGCCAGGCCCGTGCGGTAGGCCAGGCTGACTTCCAACGGATCAGTGCCCGGATTGTCGAGGCTGTGGGAGCGCGCGATGCTTTCCAGTCGATCGAGTCGGTACAGGCCCTGACCCAAAGCCAGCAGTGCTTTGGCGGAAACGTGCCCACCCTCGATCTGGAGACCGGCGTCGCTGATTTCCACCAGTATCTCCAGGCTGCTGAAGTTCAACGCGGCGGCGTCATCGCAGTTGATCGGTGTCGCAGCGCGTTCGAACACTTCAGTCGCCAGTTCCGCACGCTGGCCGGTGGCTTCGAGCACACGCCAGACCCGGCGTGTCATGTCTTCGCGCACGTGCTCGGTGTCTGCCGAGCCGCCCAGTTCAGCCAGCAGCTTGAACAGCCCATCACTGTCCTTGTCGTCGCGCAGCATCAGCCAGAGGTCATTTTTCTGCGGGTAATCGGGCAGGCGCGGGTCGGGCATCCACAACTCACGGGCGGCCTGTTCGTTAAGGCGCGCGATATCGTCTTCAAAATAGCCCAGGCCGGTTCCGGTTTGCCGGCGGTAGTCGGTCAACTGCGACAGCGTCGAGGACGACAGCGGGTTGTGGCGCAGGTTGATCGCCTGGGTACGCTGGCGAGGCGCGCGGAACAGCCAGTCCGGCAGGCGGCTGATGTCGTTCTGGCGCAGGTCGACCGTTTCCAGGAACGGCAAGCGCCATAAGCCTTCGGGAAAGGTCTTGAGCCGGCAATCACGCAGGATCAAGCGGCGCAGGTCGAACAGGTGGTCCAGTGGCGGCGGATCGACCAGCCGGTTGCCGGCCAGGCTCAACACCCGCAGGTTGCGCAAGTCGGCAAGCTTGGCGCGGGTGTACACCGTCAGCTCAAGGTTATTGTGGTCCAGGTACAGCGCTTCGAGGTGGGGCATGTGCGACAGCGCCTCGGGCAGTCGCGTCAGGCGGTTGCTCGACAGGTCCAGGGACTTGAGCCCTTTGAAATACTTGAGGAAATAGGCCGCTTCATCGCCGACGTCCATATTTTTCAGGGTCAGGTGGCGCACGTGATCAAAATTGACCACCGGCGGCAATGTCGGCAGCGCCCCCACCCGCATGCCGTCGAGCGCCAGCCGCGAATCTTCACCCAGCCCGGTCAGGCGTCGCCAGCACTGCTCCAATTGCTGCGCCGCGTGCTTGCGGCTCAGGCGCGCCTCTACCAACGGCTCATTGATGCGTTCCAACCCGGCCCGGTCGTTGCGCCAGGCATCGAGCGTGCGGTGCAGCGCCTCAAAGGACAGTTGCAACAGCTTGACCACATGGGCGCGGGCCAGATGGTCCTCGCCCAACCCTTCGATCAGCCCCGACGCCTGAACCTCGTTGAGCATGGGGTAGAGTGTTTGCACCTTGCGGATCAGTTGCCGCGGCTGCAACGTCGTGGCCGGGGGAGCCGCCTGCATGCAACCCAGTTGCGATGGCGCCAGGGGTTCGGGTGCAGGCTCACGCAGGTATCCACCCACATGGTCGCGCGCTTCAGCGACCAGCAAGCGCAGCTTGGCCTGCAGTTGCGCAGCGCCCTGCTCACCGCTGGAATAGATGCCCAGCCGGCTGCGCTGCAACGCTGACAAGCTGCCCAGCAGCGCCTGGTAAAACCCTGACGGCCCAGGCACCGGGGCGTGCAGGGCCTGCCCTTGCGCGTCGAACAGCTGATAGCCACGTTCGGACGTGACCAGCGTATGCAACACGCCGGTCGATGCCTCTGCGCGCTCGGCCAGCAACGCGCCGTCCAGGGCCCCGGCACGCAGTTGCACATGGATTTCCCGCGGCCAATGGGGCAGGCGCCCGAGCAAGCCGATCGCCAGGCGTTCGGTCGGCGCCGTGGCCAATGGGGGTAAATACAGCCCCGCCACCGCGCGATCCTCCACCAACGCATGTAACGCCTGCCGCGCTCGTGCGTGCAGGCGGCGCGGCACACGTTCGGTATTGCGCAGCAGTTGGCGGTCGACGGACGAAGTTTCGCCCAACAATTCCTGGGCCACGCCCGTCGGCAACTGCGGGAAGCGTTTCTTGAGCAAGGCGACACTGCCTTCGGCAAGCGGGTCATAGTCTCGGTAGAGTTGCTCGAACAGTGTCTGATAATGGCGCTTGACGCTGGCCAGCAAACGCACCGACAGCCGCTGCTGCAACTGCTCGGGCGCGACGTCTGCGCCCAGCAGCGTGCGGCGTTCTTCGTCGCTCAGGGCATCAAGCAGGATCTGGGTCAATTGACCGTCCTTGAGTTGCTGTTCGCTGACATGGATGCTCAGGTCTTCGTAATCGAACGGGGCGGTGTCCGGATAACGCTTGAGCAAGTTGCCGCTCTCATCCAGCAATTCGAAAAAGCGCCCCCTGGGCCAGCCGTCCAGCAGCGGCAACGCAGTCATTTGCACGCGCGCGGTGCTTGGCTGGCCCTGGCCGTGATAGTCCAACTGCCAAAGCAGGTCGCGAATAGTCTGGTCCAACCGCCAGCGCGCCACGCTGTCGCGCAGCCGCGACGGCAACGCCTGGTTTTGCTCGACGAGCAGGCGCAAATCATGCAGTCGGCAGTGGGTGGCGGTGATGATTTCGGCCAGTCGGCCGTCCGGCAGCGAATTCACCCCCGGCGACAGGCGTTCGAACGCATAGGTCGGCGTGCGCCATTGATCCACCCGCTCGCCCATGTGGCGCCAGCCACCGGCGTCATTGTGCTCAAGCGGCGGGCTGTACGCTGCCTCACGCGAGGGATGCAGCACGCGCCAGCGGCTGATGGCAGGGTCATAAGACACCCGGTAGAACGCGCCGTCGATGGCGATATAGGCACGCCCATGGGCTTGATAAATCCCGCGATAACTGGGGGTCGCCAGCATGTCGGCCTCGGGCACGTGACGATACGGACGCAGACTGTTGCGCCACAGGCGCTTCTGCGTGCTGGACAGCTTCACGGCATCGAACTGCTCGAAAAACGCAGCGGGCGGTTCCGCCGTCCGTTTGAACAGCGAGCCCACGACCTTGCCCGCCGCCATAAACAGCGCCATCGAAGCGACGCCTTGCGCCACATTCAACAGGTGCTCCAACGCCTCGGTTTTACGCTGGTGGGTCCAGTCCTCAACGCCCTCATAGACCTCGGCCAGTAATTGCCCGATGGCCACGCCCATCATCAACTGGCCCAGGCCAGGGGTGAAAAAACCGGCGATATTGGCCAATGTCAGACCAGCATCCAGATACCGTCGAAGCAAGGCGCGGCGAGCCTCCTCATCCACCTGAACGACGGGCACGGCCAGGACCATCGCGTCCAACTGCGCCTTGCCCACGTAGGCCTCGAAAAAACTCTGCGACACGCTGACGTTTACCGCCAGCCCTTGCAGATTCAGGCGTTTGTCGCGATCAAAGCCCACGAAGAAATCCGGGCGCTCGGACTCATCCAGATAGCCTTTAAAAAACTCACGATAGGCCGGGATCTGCAACTTCAAGCTGAGATAGCCCGTAAAGTCCTCCAGCGTCTCGTACTCGAACCAGGGCCGAACCGGCTCATTGGGCATGTACACCACACAGCGGCCGTTGGATAAACCTTTGCCCGTATGGCCGGCAAATACCAGCACGCTCCACAGGCACGCCTGGTTCATGTTCAAGCCGTGCCAAGTCAGCGCACGCCCCTCTATCAACAGGTCCTCGATCGGATGGGTATCGGCATTGCGCGCCAGCATGGCGAGCAACCGCTCGTACATCGGCTTGCTGACGTCCCCCTTCGCCAGGGCGATATGCAGGTCGGTACGCATGTCGAGCAGCTTGAGCCGGCCAATGTCGCTGGCCACCTCGTTATAGCGGCCGGCAACCGTTTGTTCGCCGGGAGCCGGCAGGTTGAACACCTCGCGCACATGGCGCTGGTATGCGCTGCCCAGGTCCAGTTCGCGGCAGTGCCGGACAAACTCGCCGGCGCTGATCGACGCGTTTCGCTCACCCGTGGCGGCGCTGCGGATCATCGCAGTGATCGACAGGCCGCCGTTTTGGGCCTGTGAGGCGCTGAAGTTCTGCATGGCCGCCTGCAACAGGCTGTGCTTTTCGGTGGTGACCGTGACCAGCAGCGGCCCTGCGAGGTCGGGGTTGAGGTTGGTCAACGAGCGGTGGGCCAGTTCCAGCATGTCCTGTTTGACATCAACACCGTGCACGCCCTTGGCCGCCAGAAACGCGTCCAACCGTTCGGCGCAGAACGTGTCGAGCGGCTCCAGCCTGTTCAGCGTGGCCTGGACCTTTTCACGCAGGGGCCCACTGTCCTGGTGAGCCTGTTCGAGCGCCGACAGCGTTTGCGCCTCCGCTTCTACCAGCCATCCCGGCAAAGTGGCTTGCAGCGTCTGGGCGGTGTCCAGGTCCTGGGTGACTTCCAGCAAAACCTTGGGCAACTCGGCCAAGACTTCAGGGGTGACCACGTCGTTCAATGTGCGTTCTTCGCCCATGTCATTCCTCCTTGATGGTGCTTGATGAACGCGCCCTACGATAAACCCGGCGCCCCGCGGGAAAGGTTTGAATAGCTGCTGGGACGGCCTGCGAAGCGACCCGAATTTTGCATGCCGAATTGACGTAACTAACGCCCTGCCGGCAACGCCCCGGCGCAACGCCGAACGCCGTGCGCCTGGCCCCGCTGGGAGCGACCGTTGGTAACATCCAGGCAAATTTCAGGGAACGATCAAGCGCCACCGGGACTCGTAAAAACCAGACTCCTTACGACGGCGCGCTCTGATCATGCTTTCGCGCCGCAGGGAACGGGCGCAGATCAGAGCAGTACGTCCGCTCCGAAACAGGGCCGCAGCGCTACTGATGCTGCAACTGAATCCGTTCGTCCGTACCGGTCGAGCTGAACGTATCGGACAGGGTGAACATCGGTACCACAGGCGTACCGACACTCAGAAGTAGCGCCGAGGCCCAGCCAAAACAAGGGCTTTAGCACCATGTGCGGATTAGCTGGCGAGTTACGTTTCGATCATCAACCTGCGGACCTTGCAGCCGTGGAACGCATCACCCATCACCTGGCCCCGCGAGGCCCGGACGCGTGGGGTTTCCATGCTCAGGGGCCGATTGCCCTGGGCCATCGCCGCCTGAAAATCATGGACCTGTCGGACGGCTCCGCCCAACCGATGGTCGATGCCCAACTGGGACTGTCTCTGGCCTTCAACGGCGCCATCTACAACTTCCCGGAACTGCGCCAGGAGCTCGAAGCTCTGGGCTATGCCTTCTATTCCGGCGGCGACACCGAAGTGCTGCTCAAGGGCTATCACGCCTGGGGCGAAGCGTTGCTGCCCAAGCTCAACGGCATGTTCGCCTTCGCCATCTGGGAGCGCGATGCCAAGCGTCTGTTCATCGCCCGCGACCGCCTGGGGGTGAAGCCGTTGTACCTGTCGCGCACCGGCCAGCGCCTGCGCTTTGCCTCGGCGCTGCCGGCGCTGCTCAAGGGTGGTGATATCAACCCGATCCTCGATCCGGTGGCGCTCAACCATTACTTGAACTTCCACGCCGTGGTGCCGGCACCGCGCACCTTGCTGGCGGGTATCGAAAAGCTACCGCCAGCCAGCTGGATGCGCATCGACGCCGACGGCGCCACCGAGCAGAAAACCTGGTGGACCCTGCCCTACGGCCCCCACGACGATGAGAAAAACCTGACCCTGCACGACTGGACCGACCGCGTGCTCGAGAGCACCCGCGAAGCCGTGGCCATCCGCCAACGGGCGGCAGTGGATGTGGGCGTGTTGCTCTCCGGCGGTGTCGACTCGAGCATGCTCGTCGGCCTGCTGCGGGAAGTCGGGGTGCAGGACCTGTCGACCTTCTCGATTGGTTTTGAAGATGCCGGCGGCGAACGCGGTGACGAGTTCCAGTATTCGGATTTGATCGCCAGGCACTACGGCACCCGTCACCACCAACTGCGCATTGCCGAAAGCGAGATCATCGAGCAACTGCCGGCGGCGTTCCGCGCCATGAGCGAACCGATGGTCAGCCACGACTGCATCGCCTTCTACCTGCTGTCGCGGGAAGTGGCCAAGCACTGCAAAGTGGTGCAAAGCGGCCAGGGTGCGGACGAGCTGTTCGCCGGTTACCACTGGTACCCGCAAGTGGATGGCGCCAGCGATCCCTACGCCGCCTACCGCGATGCGTTCTTCGACCGCAGCTACGACGATTACGCCGCCACCGTCGCGCCGAAATGGCTGACCGCCAATGACGCCGCCGGCGACTTCGTGCGCGAACACTTCGCCATGCCCGGTGCCGATGCCGCAGTCGACAAGGCATTGCGCCTGGACAGCACGGTGATGCTGGTGGACGACCCGGTCAAACGCGTCGACAACATGACCATGGCCTGGGGCCTGGAAGCGCGCACGCCTTTCCTGGACTACCGCCTGGTGGAGCTGTCGGCCCGTGTGCCCGGAAAATTCAAGCTCCCCGATGGCGGCAAGCAGGTGCTTAAGGAAGCTGCGCGCAGGGTGATCCCGAGCGAAGTCATCGACCGTAAAAAAGGCTACTTCCCAGTACCCGGCCTCAAGCATTTGCAGGGCGACACCTTGAACTGGGTACGTGACCTGTTGCTGGACCCGAGCCAGGATCGCGGCCTGTTCAACCCGGCCATGCTCGACCGCCTGCTGACTGATCCCCAAGGCCAACTGACCCCGCTGCGCGGCTCCAAGCTGTGGCAACTGGCGGCGCTGAACCTATGGCTCAGCGAACAAGGAATCTGATTGATGAAACCCCACGCAGCGGCTTACAGCCAACGCTTGATAAAAGGCCAGGCGCCCACCTACGAGCGCCTGCAGGCCCGACTGGCCGAAGACGGCAGCCCCCTGGCCGCCGAACCGATTGCCGTGCATTGCGGCTGGGGCCGCCTGTTGATCGGGCACACCTTCCCCGACCCCGCGAGCCTGGCCCAGGAACTGCTGCATGAGCAGCCTGGCGAGCGCGACATCGCGCTGTATGTGGCCGCGCCGCAGCAGATTCTCGGCATCGACCCGCAGCAGTTGTTCCTCGACCCGTCCGACACCCTGCGCCTGTGGTTCAGCGACTACCGCCCGGCAACCCGCGTGTTTCGCGGTTTCCGTATTCGCCGCGCGCAAACCGAGGCCGACTGGCTGGCGGTGAACCAGTTGTACCAGGGGCGCGGCATGTTGCCGGTCGACCCCGAACGCCTTACGCCCCGCCATCAAGGCGGCCCGGTGTACTGGCTGGCAGAGGACGAAGACAGCGGCGCGGTAATCGGCAGTGTCATGGGCCTGAACCACCAGAAAGCCTTTCACGACCCGGAAAACGGGTGCAGTTTGTGGTGCCTGGCGGTCGACCCGCAATGCAGTCGCCCCGGCGTCGGCGAAGTGCTGGTGCGCCATTTGGTGGAGCACTTTATGAGCCGTGGCCTGAGTTACCTCGACCTCTCGGTGCTGCACGACAACCGCCAGGCCAAGAGCCTCTACGCCAAGCTCGGGTTTCGCGCGCTGACCACCTTTGCGATCAAGCGCAAGAACGGCATCAACCAGCCGCTGTTTCTTGGGCCAGGCCCGGAGGCGGGGTTCAACCCTTATGCACGGATCATCGTTGAAGAAGCCCACCGACGCGGCATCGATGTGCAGGTCGATGACGCCGACGCCGGCCTCTTCACCCTCAGCCACGGCGGGCGCCGCGTGCGCTGCCGTGAGTCGTTGAGTGATCTGACCAGTGCCATCAGCATGACCCTGTGCCAGGACAAGAGCCTGACCCACAAAGTGCTCAAGGCCGCCGGCTTGCAGCTGCCGTCGCAGCAACTGGCAGGCAGCGCCGACGACAACCTGGAGTTCCTCGACGAACACCAGCGCGTGGTGGTCAAGCCGCTGGATGGCGAACAGGGCCAGGGCGTGGCGGTCGACCTGCAGAGTATCGAAGAGGTGCAGCAGGCGATTGAAACCGCGCGCCAGTTCGACAGCCGGGTGCTGCTCGAAAGCTTCCACGAGGGCCTGGATCTGCGCATTCTGGTAATCGGTTTCGAAGTGGTCGCCGCTGCGATTCGCCGCCCTGCCGAAGTGACCGGGGACGGGCAGCATTCCATCCGCGCGCTGATCGAAGCGCAAAGCCGACGCCGTCAGGCCGCAACCGACGGTGAAAGCAAAATCCCGCTGGACGCTGAAACCGAACGCACCCTGGCCGCCGCCGGCTTTGACTACAGCAGCATCCTGCCGCGTGGCCAGACCCTGGCGGTGCGCCGCACGGCCAACCTGCACACCGGTGGATGCCTGGAAGACGTCACTGCGATCCTACACCCCACGCTCAAGGATGCCGCCGTGCGCGCCGCCCGTGCCCTGGACATTCCCATGGTGGGCCTGGACCTGTTGGTGCCCGCCGCCGATCAACCCGAGTACGTGTTTATCGAAGCCAATGAACGAGCCGGCCTGGCCAACCATGAACCGCAACCCACGGCGGAAAAGTTTGTGGATCTGCTGTTCCCCCACAGTCAGCCGACGGCTTGAGACACAGGCTGCCCGTACCGCCGCTGTCGCGGGCAAGCCCGGCCCTGCAGGTTGATTGCCTTTCCCTGCTGGAGCCGGCTTGCCCACGATGCGGCTGTCACAGGCGCCACCCGCTCACCTGTCATCAGGAGTTTCCATGACCCGAACCATCCCAGAACCGGATCTCAATTACCTGCAAAAGGTGCTGCTGGAAATGCTCGCCATTCCCAGCCCCACCGGCTTTACCGACACCATCGTGCGCTACGTCGCCGAACGCCTGGAAGAGCTGGGCATCCCGTTTGAAATGACCCGGCGCGGCACTATTCGCGCCACGCTCAAGGGCCAGAAAAATAGCCCTGACCGCGCAGTCTCAGCCCACCTCGACACCATCGGCGCCGCCGTACGCGCGATCAAGGACAACGGTCGCCTGACCCTCGCGCCGGTGGGTTGCTGGTCGAGCCGCTTTGCCGAAGGCAGCCGCGTCAGCCTGTTCACCGACAACGGTGTGATCCGTGGCAGCGTGTTGCCGCTGATGGCCTCCGGGCACGCATTCAACACGGCGGTGGATGAAATGCCGGTGAGTTGGGACCATGTGGAACTGCGCCTGGACGCCTACTGCGCGACCCGCGCCGATTGCGATTCGCTGGGCATCAGCGTCGGCGACTACGTGGCCTTCGACCCCTTGCCCGAGTTCACCGAGAGCGGGCATATCAGCGCGCGCCACTTGGACGACAAGGCCGGCGTCGCCGCCCTGCTCGCCGCGCTCAAGGCCATTGTCGACAGTGGCGAGCCGCTGCTGATCGACTGCCACCCGCTGTTCACCATTACCGAGGAAACCGGCAGCGGGGCCGCGGCCGCATTGCCGTGGGACGTGAGTGAGTTCGTCGGCATCGATATCGCCCCGGTTGCGCCGGGCCAGCATTCCAGCGAGCACGCGGTAAGCGTGGCCATGCAGGATTCCGGCGGCCCCTACGACTATCATTTGTCGCGCCATCTGCTGCGTCTGGCCGCGGACAATGACCTGCCGGTGCGCCGCGACCTGTTCCGCTATTACTTCAGTGACGCGCATTCGGCGGTCACCGCCGGCCACGACATCCGCACCGCGTTGCTGGCGTTTGGCTGCGATGCGACCCACGGCTACGAACGGACCCATATCGACAGCCTGGCCGCCCTGAGCCGCTTGCTGGGCGCGTATATCCTCAGCCCACCGGTGTTCGCCAGCGACGCGCAGCCGGCCCAGGGTTCGCTGGACCGTTTCAGTCATCAGTTGGAACATGAGACGCAGATGGAGAGCGACACACGGGTGCCGTCGGTGGACAGCCTGGTCGGTCAGAAGTCCTGAGACTGGTCACACGGGTCCCGGCGCAGTAGCATCGCCGGGACTTAATACCTGAGGCTTGTATGCTGATTCCCTACGACGCACTTGAAGTCGACACCCTGACGCGCCTGATCGAGGATTTCGTCACCCGTGACGGCACCGACAATGGCGACGACACGCCCCTGGAAACCCGCGTACTGCGCGTGCGCCAGGCGCTGACCAAGGGCCAGGCGCTGATCGTGTTCGACCCCGACAGCGAGCAATGCCAGTTGATGCTCAAGCACGACGTGCCCAAGCACCTGTTCGACTGACTAGGGGTTACTTTCCGGTTGCGTTGACGTGAGCGAGCGCTTGAGAAGCGTGCGGTGCGCCTCGTCGCGGCGCACGTGCCCTCCGGCAGGCGCCTGAACGCCGACCTTCACGTGATGACCGTTCACTTCGAGGATGTGCACGGCAATGTCATCGCCGATGCAGATGACTTCGCCTACGGCGCGGCTTAAAACCAACATGGCGTGTGTCCTTTTGCAGTAACAGGACCTCGACCATGCGCGCTCAGCAGATTTGCAGCAATGGCTTGCGGTCAAATCAGGCGCGACCTACATAACAAGGTAATTTGCCTGACAGACCGCGCCTTATTCAGCCTTTAACAGCCTGCGCCTTGGCGCGCATTTTGTCGGCCATGGTGGTCATTTCGTTGTAGAGCAACTGCGGGTTCTTCTGTTTCAAGGCCCACGCCATCCGCCCCTGCTCGTGGGGCAGAATCATGAACTCCCCCTCCGCCACACGCTGATAGATGTAATCGGCAATGTCCGCCGCCGAGATCGGCGAGCTTTCAAGCAACTTGCCCACCTGCGCCTTCATGGCCGGCGTTGGCCCACGGAACGAGTCCAACAGGTTGGTCTGGAAGAACGACGGGCACACCACGTGCACGCCCACCTCCTGTTGCTTGAGTTCCACCAGCAGGCTCTCCGACAGCGCCACCACACCGGCCTTGGCCACGTTGTAGTTGCTCATGGCCGGCCCCTGCATCAACGCGGCCATGGACGCGATGTTGATGATGCGGCCCTTGCTCTTTTCAAGCAGGGGCAGGAAGGCTTTGCAGCCCTTGACCACGCCCATCAGGTTGATTGCGATCTGCCAGTCCCAATCCTCGAGGGACAGCTCGGCGAAAAAGCCACCGGACGCCACCCCCGCGTTATTGACGATCACGTCGATGCCGCCCAACTTGACCTCGCAGGCCTGGGCAAACGCGGTGAGCTGGCTGTAGTCACGCACATCGCAGCGCTGGATAAAACCATCGCCACCGGCCTCGCGCACCTGCTTGAGGGTTTCCTGCAGGCCCGGCTCGCTGACATCCGACAAGGCCAACTGCCAGCCCTCACGGGCCCAGCGCAGAGCGATTTCACGACCCAGGCCGGACCCGGCGCCAGTGATCATCATGCGATTTTGCATAGGAAGTAGCCTTGTGGTTCACAGAAGAAGTGATCGGCAGTGTAGCGAAGGTTTTTCCCGCACCCACGCACCATCAGGCTGATGAATGCCCCAGGCAAACCGCGGGCCCGGTCGGATTTCGGCGGCGTGGCTAAGTTCAATGTTTTTCAACTAAGCGATGCTTTTAGTGCACGCGTTAAAAGAAATAACCCACGCAGCGAAATGCTTTAAAAAAAACTTGGAATTTTCTGTGAAGCGCACGAGTCGGAGTTGTTAAGGCGTTCGTAACAAGATGTGCGAGCGTGTCGTTAATGACCGGTCTTTATAGAAGGCCAATAAGGAAAAAAACCATGAGCCTCATTCTGATCATTATCCTGATCCTCCTGCTGGTCGGTGGTCTGCCAGTGTTCCCTCACTCCCGCAGCTGGGGTTATGGCCCGTCGGGTATCCTGGGTGTTGTGCTGGTGGTGCTGCTGGTGCTGTTGCTGCTCGGCAAGATATAAAACGCAGACAAAAAAAAGAGGCCTTTTCGAAGGCCTCTTTTTTATTGCGCGTCAGTTAGTCCGGCTTACCGTCCACTACACCGGCGGTGTTGTCCAGCAAGCTTTTGGTGGCGGTCTGCAAGAACGACTCAAGCTTTTGCTTGAGGGCCGCCTCGTCCGGCGACTCAGGAATGACTTTACCGCTCGGCTCCGCGCCCAGTTGGTATGCCCACAACTTCGGCGGCATCTCCTTGGGCAGTACCAGAATACGGTCGCCCGTGACCAGAGCCACGGTCTGATCGCTGCCCGATGGTTTGATCACGCCGAAGCCTTTGTCGCCTTCCGGCAGGTTAAGCAAGTCACGTCCCCAGCACTGGTGCAGGGTGTCGCCACCCAGGCGGCCCATGATGGTCGGCACGATGTCGATCTGCGTGCCCACGGTATGGTCACGCTCGCCGAACTTCTCCTGCATGCCCGGTGCGATCATCAGCATCGGCACGTTGAAGCGGCCCAGGTCCATTTCGGTGATCTGCTGTTCGTTGCCGAAACCGTGGTCGCCCACAATCACAAACAGGGTCTCCTTGAAGTACGGCTCCTTGCGGGCCTTTTCAAAGAACTGGCCCAGGGCCCAGTCGGAGTAGCGCATGGCCGTCAAATGCTCGTTGAGGCTGCCACGGTCGGTGACTTTCTCGACCGGCAACGGGGTCGGCAATGCATACGGCGTGTGGTTGGACAGGGTTTGCAGCAGCGCATAGAACGGCTTGCCGCCTTCGCGCGCCTTGAGCTCTTCCAGGCCACGGTTGAACATGTCCTGGTCGGACACGCCCCACGTCGGGTCGGAGAACACCGGGTTGACGAAGTCGTTGCGGCCGATGAAGTCGGTCATGCCCTGGTTGCTGAAGAAGCCCGACTGGTTGTCCCAGGCAAAGTCGCCGTTATAGACATACACGTCGTTGAAATCACGGGCGCTGAGCAGTTGCGGCAGGCCTGACAGCTTGTGGCTGCCTTCCGGGGTCTGCATCAGGTATTCGAAGCCTGGCAGGTTCGGGAAGCACGCCATGGTGGCGAACATGCCCTGGTGGGTGTGGGTGCCGTTGGAGAAGAAGCGGTCGAACAACAGGCCTTCCTTGGACAATTTGTCGAAGTACGGCGTGATGTTACCCGGACGGCCCAATGCGCCCACCGAGTGACCAGCGAAACTTTCCATCAGGATGACCACCACGTTCTTGATCGGCAGGGTCTTCTCGGCCGGTGGCATGTAGTCACGGCGTACGGCCGCGCTGTCGGTGTCGACCAGTTTCTCTTGCGGCAGCACCAGCATGTCGCGCACGGTCTGAGTCGCCAGCGGCTGGTCCAGGGTGGCCTTCCACACGTTGGAACGGTCTTCACCGAAGCGCGCCTTGGCCGCGGCGATCAACGACAACGTGCCATTGAGGCCCAGTTGGTTGGCGAAGTTGGAATCGGTGGTATACACGTCACCCCAGCGCAGCGGCGGACCCTGGCGCAGGGTGCCGCGCGCGGCGACCACAGCGATCAACAGGCAGACCACGAACACCGCAATGCGTGAATACCATGGCGCCACCTGACGGGTGCCGATGCTGCCGCCGCTGAACGGCCCTCGTGGACGGGTGGCGCGGTCGGCGCCTTTGAACGCCATACTCAGGATCAGCGTACCCACGGCCCAGGCCAACAGGTAGCGCACCACCGGAAAACCGTACCAGAGCATGCTCATCACGGTTTTCGGGTCTTCCTTGACGTACTGGAAGACCAGGCCGTTGAGGCGCTGGTGGAACTCGCGGTAGAAGTCCATCTCCATCAAGCCCAGGAACAAGGCGATGCTGGAGGCGAGCGTCAGCCAGAAACGGAATAAGCCTCGCGCGGCCATGGCGCGCACGCTGAACAGTGCCAGCAGCAACGGAATGAGCAGGTACACCACCAGACGAATATCCAGGCGCAGGCCGTTGGCGAACGCTTCAAGGAAGGTCGAGGCCGGCGTGTCGAGGATCATTTCGCGGTTATAGACCAGCAGCGCCAGGCGCAGCAGGGAGAGCATCACCATCATGACCAGTGCGCAGAGCAGCGTGTACGCCAGATGGGATTTGACGGTCGGTTGCAGCAGGCGATTTGAAGCTCGCTGCTGACTCAGGGCGTCCGGGTTAGCCATGTCGTTTCAGGACCCAATGGAAGTTTAAGTTGCGAAATAATGCAGGGGCGTCCGTCCCTCGCCCAGGCTGGCTGGGGTAGGCGGTTAACGCGGTGGCGCAAATGGTGCCCGATCAAGACCGGCAAGGCTATTAATTACTGAACGTACACCCCTGCCCCGCCTTTAATGGCCTTTGAGATAGAGCCTTGGCAGGCAGATAAAGCCGGCGAATTGTCTTGGATCAGATGTGAAAATTCTGTGCAGCGAATATTTCGACACACAAAATTAAACGGAGGAATGTGCAGGAAGCCCCCGGCCGCGGTGACCGGGGGCGGGCGATCAGATGCGCACGTTACCGCGCGGCCCGGCAATCGCCCAGATGATCAGGCCCAGTACCGGCAGCAGCAGGATCAACAGGATCCACAAGACTTTGGCGCCTGTGCTCGCGCCGCTTTTGAACACGTTGATGATCGCCCAGATATCCAGCGCGAGGATGATCAGGCCGATCAAGCCGTTAAAAGTGGAACCCATGGTGTCGCTCCTAAGTGAGGGCATGCCCTTCTAGGATAGTCAGCGCAGCCAGGGGTTCCGTTTTATTTCAGACGTGCACGGCGATCTTCAGCGCTTCCAGCGACGGCTCGGCCTTGATGCCCACCTCGGCGCACAATTGCAACACGCGCGGCAGGTCGTTGCCGAACACCAGTACGGCCTGGATCTCGTCATCCAACAGCTGGCTGAAGTTGAGCAGCACATAGCCGCCGTCTTCCGGGCTGAGAGCGCTCATCTGGATCTGGATGCGGTTCAACGCCGTGAGGTCTTCGGTCTTGGCCAGTTGCTTGGGCTTGAGGTTGAACGCCACGCCTGGACCAAACGAGGCGACGATCTGCGCAAACAAGTCGCCATAGGTGTCCGCCTGAAACAGCACGGTGTCCGGCAAGCTGCCCACCACCACCCATTCACCCAGCGGGATCGGGAAGCTGTCGTCGTAGTTGATGTCCGGGTTGGCCGCCAGGAATTCCACAGGATCGGCGTAGGCCTGGGCGGCCTCATCGGCGATGCGCGCCACCTCATCCTCGCCCATGACCCCGGCGCTGATTTTGCTGATAAGTTCGACGAGGGCGGTTTTCATGGGGCGATCCTGTGACGGGCGGGTTTTCGAGGGCGCGTAGCCTACACCAGTTTCTGCAACCGCGCCGCCGTATCCGCCGCGCCCATGGTCAGCGCCGCCGCCAGCGCCGTGGCACCCTGGGCGTCAGTGGCCTTGGGGTTTGCGCCCTGGCCGAGCAGGTAGTCGAGCATCTCGACACGGTTGAACATCGCCGCCATCATCAAGGCCGTGCGGCCATCAGACGATGCCGCCTCCACCGGCGTGCCCCCGTCAATCAGCGCCTTGACCACCTCCAGGTTGCCCTTGAACGCCGCGCCGGCAATCGGCAACTGGTTCTTGTCATTGGCGATGAGTGGGTCCGCCTTGAACTCCAGCAGCACTTTGACCGCCTCGGCGTGACCATGGTAGGCCGCAAGCATCAGCAGAGTGTCGCCATTGTGATTGCGAAAATTGGCCGGCAAGCCTTTGGCCAACAGTGCAGCGAGCATCGCAGCATCACCACGGCGGGCCACATCGAAGACTTGCTCGGCAAATTCGGCGGCTTCGTCTTCGGTCATTTGTTTAGGCTGGTCGGACATGTGGGGCTCCTTTTCGAATACTGAATAGGCGTCAGTGTCGCGACGGAGTTCCCACCTGTCATGGCTTTTTTGTCAAAAGCGCCCATAGGCATAATCAATAACGGAACTGACCCCCCTGGATCTGCGCAAGCAATTGCACGGTTACCGGCACGTAGCTGTCCGAGCCCGGCAGCCAGGCATACACCGGGTCATTGCCCGCCCTGGCCGGGTCAAACGCTTCCTCCTTGAGCTTGACCTTCTGGTACTTGAAGGTGCCAGTCGTCTCCATCTTGACCTTGATTCTCAAAAACAATGGCACCGCATACGCCGGCAACTGGCCGTGGGCAAACTGCAGCAGCTCGCGCATATCCAAGGCGGCCAGCGACTCGCTCGGCGTGATGGCGACCATGCCCGCGCGTCCGTTAGTGTTTTCGATCTCCACACCATAGGCCACCACTTCAGCGATCTGAGGGTGTTGCAGCAGCACGTTCTCGACTTCGGTGGTGGACACGTTTTCGCCCTTCCAGCGATAGGTATCCCCCAGACGGTCGACGAATTGCGCATGACCGAAGCCAATGCTGCGCAACAAGTCGCCGGTGTTGAAGTAGCGGTCGCCTTTTTCGAAGACGTCCGTGAGCACCACGTTGCGGTTCTTTTCCGGGTCGGTGTAGCCGTCGAACGGTGACTTATCGTCGATGCGCGCCAGCAACAGCCCCTGCCCGCCCGTGGGCACTTTGCGCATAAAGCCATCGCCGCCCCGCAGCGGTTCACCGCTGTCATGGGCGTAGTCCACCAGCGCCCACTGTTGCAGGCAAAAGCCGATGGTGTTGTCGAAATTCAATACATTGGTAAAGCCGATATTGCCGTCGCTGGCCGCGTACAACTCGCAAATATGCTCGACGCCATACCGCGCCTTGAACTGTGCCCACACGCCTGGACGCAAGCCATTGCCAACCATCTTGGTCACGCGGTTGTCGCGGTCGTTTTCGCTGAGCGGCTGGTCCAGCAGGTAACGGCACAGCTCGCCGACATAACCGAGGGTGGTCGCGTTGAATTTACGCGCATCCTCCCAGAACTGACTGGCGCTGAACTTGCGGCGGATGGCGAAGCCTGACGCGCCGACAATCGCCGAGCCCCAGCACACGCAGAGCCCGGTGGCGTGGTAGAGCGGCAACGTGCAATACATGACGTCGTCCGGGCCCATGTCCAGGGCAATGCTGCCGAAGCTGACGGCGGTTTTGGTCCAGCGCCCATGTTTCATGATGCCGGCCTTGGGCAGGCCAGTGGTGCCAGAGGTGTAGATATAGAAGCAGGGGTCGTTGGAGAACACCTGCGCAGTGCTGGCCGGGTTGTCCGCGGGGCACTCGGCGCTGGTCGCCAGCAGGTCGATGTAGCGCTCCGGCACCGTGCCCGATGCTTGGTCAGCAACGAACCAGGTCCTTTGCCGAGGAATCTGAACCTGATCACGCACCGCGTCAAAGGCCGTCACCAGCTCTGCCCCCACCACAATCGCCACCGGGCTTACCAGGTTCAGGCTGTGCACCAGCGCCGCCTGGGTTTGCGCGGTGTTGAGCATGGCGCAGATGCCACCCAGCTTGGCCACGGCCAATACGGTCAAGAGCAATTCGGGGCGGTTTTCGATAAACAGTGCCACCACATCCGCCTTGCCGATGCCCTGAGCGTGCAGGTGATGGGCAATACGGTTGGCGCGCGCGTTGGCTTCGCGGTAGCTGAGCACGCTGTCGCCGTACAGCAGGGCATCGCCTTCAGGGTTGCGCTGGGCTGCTTGCTCAAAGTGCCAGCCCAACCCGCAGGGCTGCGCAGGGTCGGTGACGTTGGCGGCACGCATGCCGCGTACCACCCGAGGCAAGGCGCGCACGATGGCGGGCACCTTACGCAGCAGCTTGCTCCAGGTGATCATGTCGTTCTGCGGATGGCTCATTGGAACGTCCTTTTTCTTATTCTTCGTATGATCCAGAAACGCCGGCATTCGTAGGCAGGAGGCCAAATGCCTTGCAGGAAAATACGTCAGCCGTTCTTCAGCTGTACACGCAGGATTTGAAATGTTTTGTATCCCGGCACGCCGGCGATCAAAAAAGGAATTTTGCCGCGTAATGGCAGTCTTTATGGATAACGGTACCCTATGTGCACCGTCCGAGTAGCGCAAAATGCAGGATGCACGATGGCCATTCATGCAAATTGCACGAAATCGAAAATCCATGGAACTTGTAATGTATTGATTTATAAGAACATTTTTATAATTCAATAGCTGGCACAATCACTGCACCTATCTCTCCATGCTTGCCCACTTGAGCCAATGGAGCTGATAGACATGAGCCTGATCCAAGATAAATTCGCTTCAGTATTCTCCAACTATGACGTCACCACCCAGCCACGCCCTGACGGCGGTATCCTGTTGACCCTGCGCAACAGTGAAGGCAAACAGGTCAAGCGCTCGATCTCTTACCAACAGTTGCACACCGCCGATCAACTGACCTGGGTCATCAGCGCCATTCGCCGTGACTTGGCCGAACAGGCCAGCGACCTGCCGCAGATTTCGATGTTGCAAAGCCAGAACCGCTTTGCCTTGCCGACCTACCACTCGGCTTAAACCACGTACTACAAAGAAGGGCCGCGACGCCGTTGAGCGTCGCGGCCCTTTTTCATGGGCTCGCCACAAGGCCCTGGCGCGTCGCCTCATTCATGGCCTGCACGCGGTTGGTCACTTCCAATTTGCCGTAGATATTGCGCAAGTGGAACTTGACCGTGGCCTCGGACGTGGCACGGATCTGGCTGATCTCCCACACGGTCTTGCCTTCCGAGGCCCAGCGCAGGATCTCCAGCTCCGCCGGAGTCAGGGGCTTGCCGGATAAATTCAGGCGCCGTCTCACGGCGTTGGGCACACGATAAAGCGGCGGGCTCGGTTCCTCTGGGCCATTCATTACGTTCTCTCCTTTCTTATTGGCGCATGCCTATTACCGTTCGGATTCCTCCTATAGACAGGCGATATAAACGTTGAGGCCGCAGAGAGTTACATAACGGATGGAATCAGTGCGCAGAGAGGCCAACAAACAGCCGATCCCAACAAAAACTTAGGCTTCTTCCCACAGCAACTTCCACCTTACCGGGGTTGAAGAGCCTAATCAGTGGACCTCAGTCGTCCAAGCCTGGGAAACGACGGGCAATAGCGTCGCGAGTGAACTCGGGCGCTGCGCCTTTTTGCCCACTGGATAAACGCAATGCCACCACATGCGGGTTCTCACCCATATCAAACCAGTGCGCCACGCCTGCCGGGATGATCAACAGATCGTTTTTCTCACAGCGCACGGCGTAGACGTAATCGCCAGCGTGCACGTTGAACAAGCCCTGGCCGGCGATGAAAAAAAGCGCCTCATCTTGTTTATTGCGTCGCTCATCAAGGTACTGCGCGCGCAGTTCGGCTTTCTGTGGGTGCTCGCTGGTGATGCTGAGCACGTCCACGTGCGCGTAGCCAAGGGCGTCGACTTGCGTCCGGTACGCCGCGATCATCGCAGCGTCGCTGGCGCCCTTCTCGATCGGGCTGGGCTGCCAGCGCTCGAACCGCACGCCGTGCTCGGCCAGAGCGGCGGCGATGTCGTCGGCATGGGTCAGCACCTTGTTCGGGGTATCCGGCGTAGTAACGGAGTAGACGGCGACATAACTCATTGAAGGGTTCCTTGGTTCTGCTCGTGCATTCGAAGACCAATGATAACGGCTGCGGCCAGGGCGGCGACGCTGGCGATACTAAAGGTGAAGGTGGGCCCCAGCAGGTTCCAGCTATAGCCGGAATACAGCGCGCCCAGCGCACCGCCGGTGCCGGCCAGAGCGGCGTACAGGGCTTGGCCCTGGCCTTGTTGTTTATCGCCGAAACTGCGTTGTACAAAGGCAATCGCGGCCGCGTGAAAGCTGCCGAACGTGGCGGCGTGCATCACCTGCGCCAGCAGCAGCACCCAAAAGTATTCGGCAAACGAGCCCAACAGCAACCAACGCAGCGCCGCCAACAGGAAACTGGCCAGCAGCACCCGGCGCACCGAAAAGCGCGTGAGGATGCGGCTCATGCCCAGGAACATCAGCACTTCGGCCACCACCCCCAGGGCCCACAGCATACCGATCACGCCTCGGCTGTAGCCCAAGTGTTCGAGGTGCAGGGTGAGGAAGGTGTAGTACGGGCCATGGCTCATTTGCATCAATGCCACGCAAACGTAAAACGCCAGCACGCCAGGGCTGCGCAGTTGCCTGAGGAACCCATCGCCCGCCAGGCGATTACCCCCGGTCGCAGGCTGCGCGTTCGGCACCCACAGGCTGGCGCCAATGATGCCGGCCATGATCACCACAATGACCACCGGATAAATGTCCAGGCTCAGCCAATCGAACAGGCGGCCCATTATCACAACGGTGAGGATAAAACCGATGGAGCCCCACAAGCGCACCTGGCTGTAGCGCGATGTCTGGTGTTGCAAATGAGCCAGAGTGATCACTTCAAACTGAGGCAGCACCGCGTGCCAGAAGAACGCATGCAAGGCCATCACCAGCGCCAGCCAGGCATAGGTTTTGCTGAAGAAAACCAGCGAAAAACTGATCAGCGTGCACACCGCGCCAAAACGCACGATGGCCAGGCGTCGGCCGCTGTAGTCCCCCAGCCAGCCCCACAGGTTGGGGGCCACGCAACGCATGAGCATGGGGATGGCCACCAGCTCACCGATGCGCGCGCTGGAGAAGCCCAGATGATCGAAGTACAGCGCGAGGAACGGCGCTGTCGCCCCGAGCAGGGCGAAGTAGAACAGGTAGAAGCTGGAAAGGCGCCAATAAGGAAGGGCTGTCACAACCAGCCCGTCACAGCTGGCCCAGCACCGGTGTGCTCACACGCACATCCGCGTTTTGCCCACGGTTGCGCAGCAGGTGATCCATCAGCACGATGGCCATCATCGCCTCGGCAATCGGCGTGGCACGGATACCGACGCACGGGTCGTGACGGCCCTTGGTAATCACGTCCACCGGATGACCGTGTACATCGATTGAGCGGCCCGGCGTGGTGATGCTCGACGTGGCCTTGAGCGCCAGGTGCGCAACGATCGGCTGGCCGGAGGAAATACCACCGAGGATGCCGCCGGCGTTGTTGCTGAGGAAGCCTTCAGGGGTCAGCTCATCGCGGTGTTCGGTGCCCCGCTGGGAGACACACGCGAAACCGGCGCCGATTTCCACACCCTTGACTGCGTTGATGCTCATCAGCGCATGGGCCAATTCTGCGTCGAGGCGGTCGAAGATCGGTTCGCCCAGGCCAGGCTTCACGCCTTCGGCCACCACGGTGATTTTGGCGCCCACCGAGTCCTGATCACGGCGCAACTGGTCCATGTAGGCTTCCAGCTCCGGCACTTTGTCCGGGTCCGGGCAGAAAAAGGCGTTGTCCGCCACGCAGTCCCAAGTCTTGAACGGAATCTCGATCGGGCCCAACTGGCTCATGTAGCCACGGATCACGATGCCCTGGGTGGCCAGGTACTTCTTGGCAATGGCGCCGGCGGCCACGCGCATCGCGGTTTCGCGCGCCGAGCTGCGGCCACCGCCACGGTAGTCGCGTTCGCCGTATTTGTGGTGGTAGGTGTAGTCGGCATGGGCCGGGCGGAACAGGTCCTTGATCGCCGAGTAGTCCTTGGACTTCTGGTCGGTGTTGCGGATCAGCAGGCCGATAGAGCACCCGGTGGTGCGGCCTTCGAACACGCCGGAGAGGATCTCGACTTCGTCGGGCTCCTGGCGCTGAGTGGTGTGGCGACTGGTGCCGGGCTTGCGCCGGTCGAGGTCACGCTGCAGGTCTTCCAGGGACAGCTCGAGGCCGGGCGGGCAGCCGTCGACAATGGCGACCAACGCCGGGCCATGGCTTTCGCCCGCGGTGGTGACAGTGAACAGCTTGCCGAAGGTATTGCCGGACATGCAGAGCGCTCCGTGAAATCAGTTGAATCAAGTCAACCGTAATAACTTAAGGCGGCCAGTATACGCAGGCTAACCGACTAGTTCATCCTCGAAACCTTCCCGGTAGGCGCCTGTCCAACCGGCACCTTCCCATGATGGCGCGATGATGCTTCGAGTTCTGCTGCTAACCCTCACCTTGTTTACCGCCGTGGCCCACGCCGCCCCTGTCGTGCTGCAACGGCCCATCAGCCTGGACACCGGCAGCGGCGAGCTGTTTGGCTCGCTGTTACTGCCACAGTCGGATAAACCCGTGCCTGTGGTGCTGATCATCGCCGGCTCCGGGCCCACCGATCGTAACGGCAACAGCGCCGACGGCGCGCGCAACGACAGCCTCAAGCGCCTGGCCTGGGTGCTCGCCCGGCACAATATCGCCAGCGTGCGCTATGACAAGCGCGGTGTGGCCGCCAGCCTCGCCGCCACGCCGGACGAGCGCAATCTGACCCTCGACGCCTACGTCGCCGACGCGGTGGCCTGGGGCCAATTGCTCAAGGCCGACAAGCGCATGGGCCCGCTGATTGTGCTCGGTCACAGCGAAGGCGCGCTGGTGGCCGCCCTCGCGGCGCCGCAGTTGGACCCTGCAGGCGTCATCTCCCTGTCCGGCAGCGCACGCCCGGTGGACCAGGTGATCCGCCAGCAACTGGCTGACCACATGCCACCTGCCCTGCTGCTGCGCAGCAATGAAATCCTCGATCATCTCAAGGCCGGCCAAGTGGACACCGACGTGCCTGCCCCGCTTCAGGGAATTTTCCGCCCCAGCGTCCAGCCTTATCTCATCAGCCTGTTTCGCGCCGACCCCGCGGCGGCCTTCGCCAAACTGCGCATGCCTGCGCTGATCATCCAGGGCACCAACGATATTCAGGTCGGTGTCGGCGACGCCAGGCAGCTCAAACGCGCCAAACCCGACGCGCAGTTGACGCTGATCGAAGGCATGAACCACGTGATGCGCATCGTGCCCAACGAGGTCAAACAGCAACTGGCCTCCTACAACGACCCGCAATTGCCCCTCGCCGCTGAGCTGGGCGACCGTGTAGTGCGGTTTATCGCCGGACTTCAATCCCGTTAAGCGACAAATTGCCTCCAGTCCTGGCGACAGCGGCCGATAAGTCCAGGGTCGACAGAAACAAGACAGTCGACTCGCTGGGCTTGGACAGGATCGCACCGCATGACAACCTCTGAAGCAATACCCGAACCGACCGCCGAAACCGCGGTTGAAACGACCGAGGCCACCAACACCGCCCCCCTGCCGTGGGCGGACGTTCAGGCCGAGCATTTCAAGATGCTGCGCCTGGCGCCCCTGGCCACTGACCGCGCCACCGGCGTGCGGCCGCTGCGGTTCGTGCAGTTCGGTTATGCCGAGC
Source organism: Pseudomonas sp. FP2309 (assembly GCF_030687575.1). Lineage (NCBI taxonomy): Bacteria > Pseudomonadati > Pseudomonadota > Gammaproteobacteria > Pseudomonadales > Pseudomonadaceae > Pseudomonas > Pseudomonas sp. FP2309. Next base: position 3,857,510 of record NZ_CP117439.1, read on the forward strand.
GCAATGACAAGCATCACAGCCTGCTGCGCATGGTTATCCAATTGCCCGGTCAGCGTGTGCGGCGCGAGCAGAACCATCTGGATATCTGGGTCGATCACGACACCCATCGCGTGCATTTCGGCCCGGGCAACAGCCTGGAGATCGAACCGGCCAACAGGGGGATCGGCCGCTTCCTGGTGGCCCAAGGCGCGGCGTGGGCAAAAAAGAAGTGGTCACACTACCGTGTCGACGGCGTCGACCTGGCCAACAAGGACGCGCTCAACGAAGCCACACGCCTGCGCCGCGATCACTTCCTGCGTGTCCAGGGCTTTGATGTGGCCTACGCCGATGTGCAGCATTTGAAAGGTAACGTGCAGCCGGGCAAGGTCAGCGATGTGCTGGACAGCTGGAACACCGAGAAGGTGCAGTTTGTCGAGATCCTTGAAGCCGCGCAGATGCTGCAACAGGCTGAGCACAACCTGCTGGAGCAGGAAGTGAAGCTGCGCAAGGAAGAAGAAAAGGTCACCAAGTTCAAGCGCGAGGACAGCGGTCTGCGCTTTACCATCACCTGCCTGGTGGCGTTTACCGTGTTTCAGGCGGGCTTGTTGATCTGGATTGCCACTCACCGGTAAGTCACGATTTACCTGTGCATACCGAATGCAATTGTGGGAACGGGCTTGCTCGTTCCCACATTAAATCCAGCCTTTTCAACCTGTCAGGTTAAACCCGCGCAGCAAACACCGCCTGATGCGCCCGGCACTGCTCGGCCGTGAGCATGAATACCCCATGCCCACCGCGCTGGAACTCCAGCCAGGCAAAGTCCACCTCCGGGTACAGCGCTTCGACGTGCACCTGGCTGTTGCCCACTTCGACAATCAGCAAACCCTTCTCGGTCAGGTGGTCCGCCGCTTCGGCGAGCATCCGGCGTACCAGGTTCAAGCCATCGTCGCCACAGGCCAGACCCAGCTCCGGCTCGTGCTGGTACTCGTCCGGCATGTCAGCGAAATCTTCGGCATCCACGTACGGAGGGTTCGACACGATCAGGTCAAAACGCTGCCCCGGCAGGCCATCAAAGCCGTCGCCCTGCACGGTGTACACGCGCTCGTCCACGCCATGACGCTCGATATTCTGGTTAGCCACCTCCAGCGCTTCGAAGGACAAATCGCCCAACACCACTTCGGCGTCCTGGAACTCGTACGCGCAGGCGATGCCGATGCAGCCGGAGCCCGTGCACAGATCAAGGATGCGAGCCGGCGGCTGGGCCAACCAGGGTTCGAAGCGGTTTTCGATCAGTTCGCCAATCGGTGAGCGCGGGATCAACACTCGCTTGTCGACGATGAACGACATGCCGCAGAACCAGGCCTCACCCAGCAGGTAAGCGGTGGGCACGCGCTCGTGGATGCGCCGATGCAGCAAACGCTGCACGTGGGAGATTTCCTCTTCCTCCAGGTTGCAGTCCAGGTAGCTGTCGGCAATTTCCCACGGCAGGTTCAAGGCGCCGAGCACCAATTGCCGAGCTTCGTCCCAGGCATTGTCGGTACCATGGCCAAAAAACAGGTCTTCCCCATGGAAACGGCTGACAGCCCAACGGATATGGTCGCGCAGAGTGCGCAGGCGGGAAGTGATCACGGGGCAAGCTCCTGGAAAAAACGACTGGCGATTCTAACAGCCTTCGCCTGTACCGACGATGTACGAAAACGTGTTGCCATACGTCGGATTTCATCCAATTTGCCGGCATTGTGGTAAACAAGCCCACCTCTTGACATGGCTGCACGCCAGCAACGGCGTACCTTACGATCGTAGCGATTCACAGAACCGCTCAGCCAGTGGACAATGTCGCAAAAGCCCCCCTCACAGGAGCCCCAGAATGTCCGTTCCAAAGACGATGTTTCAACTCAGCGGTCGTGGTTACGCAGCTGCCAACCTTGCCCATGCGACCCTCGTGATCATCGACGCCCAGAAGGAATACCTCAGTGGCCCACTCGCCCTTTCGGGCATGGACGCCGCCGTCGGCAACATCAAACAACTGGTCGGTGCTGCACGCAACGCCGGGCGCCCGATCGTGCATGTGCGCCACTTGGGCACCGTCGGCGGCCTGTTTGACCCGCAAGGCGAGCGCGGGGAGTTCATTCCCGGCCTCGAGCCTGAAGGTGACGAGACCATCATCGGCAAGCTGCTGCCGAGCGCTTTCCACGGCACTGGCCTGGAAAAACACCTGCAGGACCTCGGTTCCCTGGACCTGATCGTCTGCGGCTTCATGAGCCACTCCAGCGTCAGCACCAGCGTGCGCGCCGCCAAGAACCTGGGCTTTCGCTGCACCCTGGTGGAAGACGCCTGTGCCACCCGTGACCTGCCCTATAAAGGCGGCATCCTGACTGCCGAGCACGTGCAGCAGACGGAGATGGCAATCATGGCCGACAACTTCGCCACCCTCGCGCTGACCAAAGACCTGATCTGATCGACCTCCCGGTGAGCGGTGCTTCAGTGGCCCGCTCATCTGCAAAGCCTGCTCATTTGGCGCATTTGCCTCCCGTACAGGAACAACCTGTGCATCTTCCGGTCGAAGGGCCGATACCCTGGAGGAAAGGTCGGAATGAAGATATCCGATGGTTTTGACGCTCGTCGCTTGCGCCCCAAGGGCCCGAGTAATTGGCGTCTGCGCCTGGTGGCCGGCATTGCCGCACTGCTGGCGATCGTAGGTCTGTTGTTGGCCGGCGCTGGTGGCGCCGGTTTGTTGGGTCACTCGCCGGCGCTCGGGGAACTGAATGCCAGCCCAGGCGGTGCAGCCCTCTTGCTCGGCGTCGGGCTGGTGGTGCTGTGGTTGGGCGTGTGGTTGTGGCGCCGCAGCCGGCGCAAAATGCGCCAGCCGCTGTCGCTGAACATCGCCTCACACCTGATGAAAAAGCACGACTAGTGGCGCTTGGATAGCGTTTCCTGCGCCCAGGCCGCCGCGATTAGGTAAACTGCCCGCCCTTCGCGGAGGCTGACATGCAAGACGACGACTTTTCCCTGTTCAAAAACGAGCTGCGCGGCGTCAAGCCGATCAAGCACGACCGCGCCGACACCGGCAAACCCAAGGCTGACCGGGCGCAGATCGCCAAACTGCGCCAGGCCGCGACCGTGCGCACCGACGCCACCACGGTCGATGGCCTGTCGGACCAGTTCGTGATCGACGTGGGCCCTGAAGATGAGCTGATGTGGGCGCGCGACGGCGTGCAGGAAAGCCAGATACGTAAGCTCAAGGCCGGCCAGATCCCCTTCGAAGGCAGCCTGGACCTGCACGGCATGACCGTAGAGAAAGCCCGCGAAACCCTGTGGGCCTTCCTGGCCGAAGCCACCAAGTTCGAAATCCGCTGCGTGCGCGTCACCCACGGCAAGGCCGTGCGCCTGGATGGCAAGCGGCCAATGATCAAAAGCCACGTCAATACCTGGCTGCGTCAGCATGCCCAGGTACTCGGCTTTACCTCGTGCCAGGCCCGCCACGGCGGCGCGGGTGCGGTGTATGTGATGCTCAAGCGTATGATGATGGAAGGGCGCGACGAGTAAAAATAAAAAAGCCCAGTACGCTGGCTGGGCTTCCTTTTTCGCGTCTATTCGCTGGCGAGCTCTTTAGCCCTTTTTTCTCTAGCCAGGGAAATCACGGCTTTTTGCATCGTGATCGCAGTATTGGCTGCGCTTCGATAAACCGCTCGCCTCTCTTCTACCGAACAGCTTCGGAAAAAATCGGACAGGGTCGTTGAAGGGTATTTTTCTAATGCTTCCGTGATTTCGCCTTTCATGAGGCTACTCCGGTCAACAATTGCTCAAGTTGATCTGGATGGTAGGGCTGCCTGACCAGTTCGTCAATTTCGTCGGTTGAAAGGTCAATACCAATCTCGGCGTCGCTTCCATCGGTGTCTTTTAGAATGACGTCGACCTGAAGATCTCCCAGAAACTCACGTTTCAGTTGGCATACGGTTACCTTGGATGCGTAGAACTGGCGTACGAATTCCATGCAGGGGATATTTCTGCCTTCTATGGCCTCGCGCGCAAGCACAAACTCCCACGCCAGTTGCGGCTTCTGATAAACATAGATGACTTGAACCGACCGGTTTGCCTTATCAAGCGCACGTTGAACATTTTTTCGCGCAACGTCGAGATTCGCCAGTGTCCCATCCAGAATAAACGACTGCTGCTGGTAAACAAGGTCAATGGCCCGCTCAACCATGACAGTTACACCACGCTGAAAAAGACTCGAATTCGCACCGGTGTACACGGGAAAATACGCTCTGAAATCGTCTGGGTCGATACGAAGAGCCTTGGCACCATGGATTTCCATCAATTGGATAAAGGACTTTGATACTTCCGTCTTACCCGCGCCAGGAGAACCGGCCATAAAGACCGAGACGGGATACTCTTCGCCTGGATAGCGCTCCAAACAAGCCAATTCCCTGGCTATGCGTGTCCGATTAGCCTTGGCAAAAAGCACGGCCCGCTCAGAAATGCTTCGTTCCAGTGGTGTCATCGAGTCCTCCTGACTGGAGACCGACTCTAACATCAGCATCGACCAGGAATACACCTGTCGGCATACCTACGCTACTATGTGCGCCAATAATCAGCGCACACTGCGGTATTTGCGGTGAAAAAACGCTTCACATTGGTACAGGCATACACCGTACCGTTCTGCAACCCATACGGAAACAGTGCTGTGACATTGGAACAGAATTACACCGCGATCCTCGGCCAACTCGGCGAGGACGTCTCCCGCGAGGGCCTGCTCGACACGCCCAAGCGTGCCGCCAAGGCAATGCAGTACCTCTGCCGCGGTTATGAGCAGACGCTCGAAGAAGTCACCAACGGTGCCTTGTTCAGCTCCGACAACAGCGAAATGGTGCTGGTCAAGGACATCGAGTTGTACTCGCTGTGCGAACACCACCTGCTGCCGTTTATCGGCAAGGCCCACGTGGCGTATATCCCCAGCGGCAAGGTGCTGGGGCTGTCCAAGGTCGCGCGGATCGTCGACATGTATGCGCGCCGCCTGCAGATCCAGGAAAACCTCAGCCGCCAGATCGCCGATGCAGTGATGCAAGTGACCGGCGCCCTGGGCGTGGCCGTGGTGATTGAAGCCAAGCACATGTGCATGATGATGCGCGGTGTGGAGAAACAGAACTCTTCGATGATCACCTCGGTGATGCTCGGTGAGTTCCGCGAAAACGCGGCCACCCGCAGCGAATTCCTCAGCCTGATCAAGTAACGGGCCGGGTAGGAAAAACCGGCGTTCATCGCCGGTTTTTTTTCGTCTGCAGAAATCAGGTAAGCTGCGCCCCCTCAGTTCTGGGCAAGAGGTAACAGCCATGTTCGTCAAAGCACTTCGAGTGGGCCTCGGCCACGTCATCATCGCGGGCGACTTCCTGACCCGTCCACGCAAAAAGCAGCGCCCGGCCGAACAACAGGCGCAGGTCAATGCGGCGGCCAAAGGCCTGACGCTGTATCAATTCCACGCTTGCCCGTTCTGTGTGAAGACCCGTCGCACCCTGCACCGCCTGAACGTACCGGTGGCGTTGAAGGATGCGAAAAACAACGAGCAGGACCGCCAGACCCTGCTGGAGCAAGGTGGCAAGATCAAAGTGCCGTGCCTGCGCATCGAAGAAAACGGCCAGACCACCTGGATGTATGACTCCAAAGTGATCATCGATTACCTCGACAAGCGCTTCGCCGCGATCTGACCGACACCGACCCGCTATGGGGGTTGTGTGAGCGGTCCTACATCCGCTGCCACCATTTGACCGGCGTTTAATCCAGCATCGCCACATGTTTGGGATGGCTGGCCACGCGCTTCAACCACGCCTGCACGGCCGGGTAAGGCGTCAAATCAAACCCGCCTTCGTGGGCCACATGGGTGTAGGCATACAACGCGATATCGGCGATCGAATATTGCTCGCCCACCAGGTACGGCGTGGCCTGCAACTGACGCTCCATGACCCGCAGGGCTTTGTAACCGCCCTTATGGGTGGTCTTGTACTCCTCAAGACGATCCTCGGGCATGTTCAGGTAAAACTGGATAAACCGCGCTACCGCAATGTACGGCTCGTGGCTGTACTGCTCGAAGAACTGCCATTGCAGCACTTGGGTGCGCAGGCGCGGCTCGGTCGGCAGAAATTCGCTGCCGTCGGCCAGGAAGTTGAGGATCGCGTTGGACTCCCACAGGCATGTGCCGTCTTCCAGTTCCAGCACCGGGATCTTGCCGTTGGGGTTCTTGGCCAGGAACTCTGCGGTCTGGGTATCGCCCTTGAGGATGTCGACATCCACCCACTGGTACGGAATGCCCAGCAGGTTGAGCATCAACTTGACCTTGTAGCAGTTGCCCGAACGGTAATCGCCATAAACCTTGTACATGGGGCTCCCCTTATGCCGCTTGCGCGTGCTGTGCTTGACGGACCACCGCGGCCAGGCGCTTGAGACCTTCGTCCAGGCGGGCCGGGTCGATATGACTGAAATTGAGGCGCAACGAGCCCAGGTGTCGGTCCGGCTCGGAGAAGAACGGTTCACCGGGCATAAACGCGACGTTCTGCTCCAGCGCTTGGGCCAATAAGGTGCGGGTATCCAGCGGTTGTTTCAAGGTCAGCCAGAAGAATAATCCGCCCTGGGGCACTTGCCAGTCGGCCAGCTCACCAAAGTGGCGCTCGAGGGCGGCCTGGAAAGCATCGCGGCGCTCGCGGTAAAAATGGCGCAGTTGCCCCAGATGGTGCTGGTATTTTTCTGTGCCGATCCACTGCATCGCCTGCCATTGGCCCACACGGTTGGTGTGCAGGTCGGCCGATTGCTTGAGCTTGAGCAGATGCGGGAACAGGTCGGGACTGGCGATCAGGTAACCCACACGCAGTCCGGGCGACAGGGTCTTGGACACGGTGCCGGTGTAGATCCAGCTGGCTTTGGTCAGGCGGCTGACGATGGGCTGCGCGCTGGCGCCGTCGAAGCTCAGTTCGCGGTAGGGCTCGTCTTCGATCAGGGTCACGCCGAACTCATCGAGCAAGGCCGCCACGGCGTCGCGCTTGGCGTCGCTGTAGCGCACGGCCGAGGGGTTCTGGAAGGTCGGGATCAGGTAGATGAATGCCGGGCGATGGCGCTCCAGGTTGGCGCGCAACGCGGCCAAGTCCGGGCCGTCGGCTTCCAGTTGCACGGTGAGGCATTCGGCGCCGAACAGTTGGAAGATCTGCAACGCGGCCAGGTAGGTCGGGCCTTCCAGCAGGATCTGCGTGCCTTTGTCGATATACAGCTTGGCCGCCAGGTCCAGGGTTTGCTGGGAGCCACTGACCACCAGCACTTGGCTGGCCTGGCACGGCACGCCCAGTGCGCGGGCTTCGGCGGCGAGCAGTTCGCGCAGCTGCGGTTCACCTTCGCTCATGCCGTACTGGCCGATGTTCAACGGCATGTCGTCCCAGTTCAGCGCGGGCAACATGGCTTCGGCCGGCAGACCGCCAGCGAACGACATCACTTCCGGGCGCTGGGCCGCCGCGAGAATTTCCCGGATCAGGGAGCTTTTAAGGCGTGTAACACGTTCAGAGAAGGCCATGGAGGTCACCGCTAGCGAAGGCTGTAGGAAATACGTCAAACTGGTTGACCGAAATTACGCCGACCCGAGTAGATACGTCAATATGCTTGACCTTAAAAACCAGACCAGCCAGCAACAAGCCATGGAGGCGTTCTTCTTCGGCTATCAGGCGTTTACCGCCAAGGCTGACGAAATGCTCGAGCGTCGCGGCCTGAGCCGGGTGCACCAGCGCATCGTTTTTTTTATCGCGCGCTACCCGACGTTGAGCGTGAAGGAGCTGTTGGAATTACTCGGTGTGAGCAAGCAGGCGCTGAATATGCCACTGCGCCAATTGCAGGAAATGCAGCTGGTGGACAGCGTTGCGTCCGCGACCGACAAGCGCAAACGCCTGCTGCAATTGACCGAAGAGGGGCTGCGTTTCGAACAGTCGTTGCGCCGTGAACAGGTGAAGTTGTTGCAACGCGCGTTCAATGAGGCCGGCGAAGAGGCGGTGAACGGATGGTTGGCGGTGAACCAGGCACTGGCGGGCCAACCTTGACCCCCTGAAGGGCCGCTGCGCGTCCCAACGTGCACAAACCCGCTCGCCACAGGCGTCATGTGGGCGTTGCCTTTCATCTCTTTCGCACACAAAATACAAAACATTATTTGCTTTATTTGTATACAAAAGCATAATTCGCTTCGTGCGAGTTCCTGACCTTTCAGTCAACAAACCCGCAGGTACCTCACAGCGCCTTGGCGCTGGACATAACAATAAAATGCTTGAGGAGTACTCGCTGTGGATAGCCGCAAATCCGAAGCCCCGCTGGACCTTGCCCCGCCAAACCTCGCCCCCGTCAAGCAGGGCTGGCTGGAACGCCTGTTCAAATTGAGCGTGCATGGCACCACAGTGAAGACCGAGCTGATCGCCGGCCTCACCACCTTCATCACCATGGCCTACATCATCTTCGTCAACCCCAACATCATGGCCGACGCCGGCATCGATCACGGCGCCGCGTTCGTCGCCACCTGCATTGCCGCAGCACTCGGTTGCCTGTTGATGGGCCTGTACGCCAACTGGCCCGTGGGGCTGGCGCCGGGCATGGGTTTGAATGCGTTTTTTACCTACACCGTGGTCGGAACCATGGGCTACAACTGGGAAACCGCGCTGGGCGCGGTGTTTATCTCGGGCGTGCTGTTCATGATCCTGACCCTGTCGCGCATTCGCGAATGGCTGCTCAACAGCATCCCGGTGAGCCTGCGCCATGCCATGGGCGCAGGTGTCGGTCTGTTTCTCGGGGTGATCGGCCTGAAGACCGCCGGCATCATCGTCGACAGCCCGGCCACGCTGATCAAGCTGGGTTCACTGCATGAACCGGCGCCACTGCTGGCGGCCATCTGCTTTTTGCTGATCGCGATCCTCAGCTATCACCGTGTATTCGGCGCGATCCTGCTGAGCATCATCGCCGTGACGCTGGCCGGCTGGGGCTTGGGTCTGGTGCAGTATCAGGGCATCGTCGCCACCCCGCCGAGCCTGGCGCCGACCTGGATGGCCATGGATGTGATGGGCGTGTTCAACGTCAGCATGATCAGCGTGGTGTTTGCCTTTTTGTTTGTGCACATGTTCGACACTGCCGGCACCTTGATGGGCGTGGCCCAGCGCGCCGGCCTGGTGAACCCCGACGGCAGGATCGAAAACCTCTCCCGCGCTTTGAAAGCCGACAGTGCGTCCAGCGTGTTCGGCGCCATGGTCGGCGTGCCCCCGGTAACCAGCTACGTAGAAAGTGCCGCGGGCGTGGCGGCCGGTGGGCGCACCGGGCTGACAGCCGTCACGGTGGGCGTATTGTTTGTGGCGGCGATGTTTTTTGCACCGCTGGCAGGCATGATTCCTGCATATGCCACGGCGGGCGCGTTGATCTACGTGGCGATGCTGATGATGAGCGGCATGGCGCATATCGAATGGGACGAAGCCACCGACAGCATTCCGGCGATCGTCACCATGATCATGATGCCGCTGACCTTCTCGGTCGCCGATGGCATCGCCCTGGGCTTTATCACGTACGTGGCGCTCAAGGCCGGCACCGGCAAGCACAAGGAAATTTCCTTGAGCCTGTGGGCGTTGTGCGCAATTTTCATCGCCAAGTTTGTCTTCCTGTAAATCGGGAAGTGGCGAACACTGCCTCGCCTTCGGGCGGGGCTTTTGCATGAATGGAGAACTGTAATGAGTGTGGAAACCTGGCTGCTGTTCAGCGGCGCTGCCTTGATCGTGATCCTGATTCCAGGCCCCCTGTCGTTGCTGATGATCAGCAACAGCCTCAACTACGGCCTGCGCCGTTCGTACCCGGCCTTTCTCGGCGGAGTGTTTGCCTCGATCTGTCTGTTGAGCGCTTCGGCCCTGGGCCTGGGCGCGCTGTTGCTGGCCTCGGAGCAGCTATTCAGCGCCTTGAAGATCGCCGGTGCGCTGTATCTGTTCTACCTCGCCTGGCAGAGTTGGCAGCAATCGCGCCTGCCGTCCCAGGGCGCGGTTGTGCCGCAAGCGGCTGCGGTGCCGCGCTTTCGTGCCTTGTTTGGCCGCGCCTTTGTACTGGGCGCCAGCAACCCCAAGGACATCCTGTTTTTTGCCGCGTTCCTGCCGCAGTTTCTCAGCAGTGAGCAACCGTTTTTACCGCAGTTGCTGATCATGATCGCCACCTGGACCGTGCTCGACCTGCTGTGCAAGCTGGCTTACGGCCTCGGCGCCCATGGTGCTGCGCGGTACCTGCGCAGCGGCAAGGGCCAGAGTTGGTTCAATCGCGTGAGCGCCGGGTTGTTTGGCGGCGCCGGGGCCGCATCGTTGCTCAGCCACTGACCCCCCTCCCTCAAGCCGGTCGAACCTATGGCAGGTCGGCCGGCCTGATGAAGTACACGGTGGGCGGGTTGACGTTCTGGATCCCCGCGAACAGTTTGACCAGCCGCCCCTGCTCCTGGGCCGCCTGGAATGGCTTGTAGATGTCCGGGTGCAATCTGCTCTTATCCATAAGCCAGGCATGCGACATCGCGCGTTCTCTGCCGAGCTTCATGGAAAGGCTTCGACCGTCCAACCATTTGATCAACACGAAATACCGGTTACCAGATGCCGGGTGCGTGCAGTCCAAGTGAAGGTATTGAGGATGGTGTGGAACGGGCACTCGCTTGACCACAAACCCCTGGCGCCTGAGAACATCGCTGACCGCATCGGCGCTGGCGGTTACCCGAGCGTGTGTGGTCGCCCTGTCACCAGTGCGCCTGCTGAATAACTTTACGTCCAGGGCAGCAGGCAGGTAGAAGTCCACCCGTTCGAAGCCTCCCACTTCAGTGTCCGCGCCGACATAAAGCGTGCCTTTCTTGCGTGGGCTCAGCGGCCGCAGCATGGTCAGCAAATCATCGGTTTCAACCATTGCGCCTATGCTGCGAGGCGTCCATTTATTCAGCGCCGCGCGGATGTTCAACAGGCGGGTACCGGTCACAGCGGTACCCGCATCGGCCAGCTCCACCAAACGGCGCGTGACCTGCTGAACGCTTGAGGGGGTCAGGTCCGGGAAGCGCGCGCCCATTGAAGCAGGCAGCGGCTGACTGAACAGCGGTTCGCGCGCCGTCCAGCGCAGGTCTTCGCCAAAGGTGAAAGGCGCAGGTTGCTGGGGAAGGTTCTCACTCAGGCAGCGGGTCAACTGATCGATGCTCTGCATGAGCTCGCCCCTGGGCTTGAGGAAAACCACATCGGATTGGGACTGGGCGCCGGCCGGGAGCGTGTCGTAATAGTGCTCGCCTATTTTCAGCAGCGCCCCTCGTCGCCCATCGGCGATGTACAACCGTTTGTCCGGCACCAACTCCCTGACCTGGGCGGCGTCCAGCGCCTGCCCCCATTCGCGCCAGTAACTGGTGAGGTTGTGGGCGCGTTTTGTCAGGTCTCCGGCCAGATACTGCGAGGGCGGGGCCCAACTGACCGGGGTGGACGACGGGGTGGGCTGCCAGAAAGGCCCCGCGCCGGCACTGGTCCCCGGCTGTGGCTCCAACCGGTCCGCGCCCAGCAACCAATCCCGTGGTTCCTCGACGTACACGAACAGCTCGTTTTCTCCCGGTGTCTGCCGGTTTCTGAAACGCAACCGCTGCTCGCCTTCACGCTGGTAGACGCCAAAACGCTGGCCGTTGGCGTCGGGCACATAGTGTTCGCCGTTGCGTATGAATGTGCCCTTGTCCAGCGGCGCCTTCAGTTCGATGGCCTCGCTGGCGGCGCCGGGCAGCTTATAGAGGTCCAGGCCCTTGAGCCGGATGGGCGACGGCGGCGGCCCCACAGCCAGGGTGCCCAGCCTGCGATAACCGCGACGCAAGTGCCTTAACGCCGAGCCCATCAAGCGTCCAGACGCGCCCGTCAGCGGCTTGGCCACCGCGCCTGCCCCTTTGACCGGCACAAACGTCAGTGCCACCTCGATCAGCACTTGATGCAGGGTGATGGCCAACTCGACAGCATCGTCGGCACTGCCACTGTGATAAAACCGGCGCGCAGCCACCAGCGCCTCATAAGCCAACACCCCCAGCCCCACCAGCGGTATCAGCGCCAGCAGCCCACGGGTCACCCGCGCGGTGGCTTCATCCTGGCGCCAGGCGCGATAGGCTTGCAGGCTGTGCCTGGAATTGGATTCGGCGCGCGCCTGACGCTGCACCTGCAGCACGTGCGCGTGGGCCAGCAGCCCGAGCATGTCCTCGGCGTTCGTGGCGCTGATCCCCAGCCATTGTTGCGGATCAGCGTCGCGCTGCTCGTGCAGTTCGGTTTCTATCTCGCTCAGGGTCGTCGCCGGAAATACGCGCTTGGTCTGGAACCATTGATACAGGCATCTGCCCACCGCCACGGCCGGGCCGAGCAGCGACGAAAGCGTGAATAGTCTGGAGCGCTCCAGCATGCAGCGCCAACGCGAGGCTGGTTCCACTTGTGCCCTGAGCTCGCCGGGGTAGCTGGCCAGTGCTTCGGTTTCGGAGCCGGCGGCGACACTGCTGGCCAGCGCGGCGAGGGCCTCCTTCGTCTGCCCTTGCGCCACCAAGGCCTGACGCAAGGCATTGAGGTCGGGGTATTCGGTCAGCGTCGGTAAGCCGTTGGCCTGCGGCCAATACAGCAGGCAATGAGGGCTGTGGCGGTCTTGGATGACCACCATCCCGGCGATGTGTCGCGCCCACGGTAAGGTCAGCGCCTCCAGCCGGACCACGGACAACGACGAAGCAGCCCGTCCCGGCCCAGACGCCGCCTTCAATGCCTGCTCGAACAAACGCACACCTTTGTCGCTCAGCGCGCGCTGCCGGGCATCGATCAACTGCAGTTTCGCCTCGCGCCGAACCGGCCTGCGCAACAACTCATGCAACAGCGGCGCGGCCTGGGCCGTCGCTGCCATGCCGTCCTCGCCATAACACACCTGGAAAATCTTGCGCTCGTAGTGGCCGCCGATATCCAGGGCGGCGATGGTCCTGATCAGGTAGTCCACGTTCAAGCGCGCCCGCCAGGCCGGGTCCAGGCATTTCATGTGGTTCAGGCGCCAGCGGGTCCACGGTGCTTCGGGGTCCAGGTTATGCAGCGCCAGTTGCACAAAGCTGAAGGTGGTGCGCTGGGGACTGACCACGGTTTTCGGTCCGGCCTCACCGGGCAGGCGCTCGGGATGGCCCGCCCAGACCATGCTCACATCGTCGGGTACATCGAACAGCGGGGTGTCGATATTCACCTGCGGGTACACCCCGTCCTGCGTCAGTTGCCGGATCAAGCGTTGACGGCCGAAATGCTCAACGTCCCCCAGGTGCCTGACCAGCCAGCGTTGCAGGTTGAGCGCGCTGTGTTGTTGCCGCACGAACAGTCGTCTGCGCTGCTTGCGCACCGACGCCGGCGCATCCACCGTGCCGACCGGCAGCGCCGCGCTGAGCCGCGCAGCGGCAATCACCAGTTCGATGTTGCTGAGCGCGCGCTCGCGGGCGTCGTTTGACGGCACCTGCAGGTTCCGGGAGGTTTCCATCGCTAACAGGCGCATCGCCAGCGCCGTGTCGCTCACCTCGCTGAACAACCGCTCATTGCGTTGCAGGCGTTCGCGCGCCTCGGCGAAGGCGGCGAGCTGTGCCTGCAGCCCGGCCTTCATGGCATCACCGTCGATCGTTTCGAACGACACCACCGGCACACTCTGTGCAGCCAGGCCCTGGACCCAGGCGCGCGCGGCAGTGCGCTGGCCACGCGCGATGCAATGCCAGAGCGCGCCCGGTTCGCCCGCGGTGAAACTGACCTGCACGCGCTGGGACAGCACCGCCAGGGACCTGAACCGTTGCAGGCCACCCTCGCTGCCCGGCACGTACAACAACACCGCCTGGCTGGCGGAAACATCGCCGGGCTCAGTGCCTCCCGCCACCACAAACGCCCCCACCAGCGAGTACCTGGGCTGGGTTTGGCCGCCGATGCTGAGCGCCAGTACCTGGCTGCGGTCAGCCTCACGCGCGCGCGCCGGCGGATCCACCACGGCGCTGATCCGCGCCAGCAAAAGACCATCGATGCGCTTCAAACGATGCTGCAGCTGGGCTTCGGCCACCAGCGCCGAGCCACGGGCGGCCAGCAGGCTTTGCTCCACGCTGTCACCGCCGCCGCCCTTGGCGCGCCAGAACGCCGGGTCATCCAGACGCTCTTCATGCCCATCAAGCAACGCGGCGCAGCGCGCACGTGCCTGTTGCCACTGTTGGTGCAGCGCGACGACGGTGCCGAAGTCCTGGCTTTCCCGGCCGGGATCCAGCGGATCAAGCAGGCTTTGCAAGGCCTGCTCGTGGCGACGCACCTTGGCTTCGCAGGTGCGCAACGGCAGGCGTGTCGAAAGGCTGGCGAAACTGATTTCCAGGCGCCGGCGCTGCCTGTCACGTTCCAGCAACTGCGCCAGCACGGCTTTCAAGCCGGGCTGCACACAGGCGGCGCTGCGCCCTTGCTCGACATGCAACAAGCGCTCGGCAGGGCTCATGGCGGTCCCCTTGATGGCATTGTCGGGAAACAGGTAGGCGATGTTCACCTCAAGCAATGTGGCCAGTTCGTTGTCCCATTGCACCTGCAACAACGCCTCGGCGCTGTGGGCCAGGGCATCGTCTGTGATCAGCGTGCCCCGGTGGCCTGCGCTCATCGGCGCGCGCCCGTTGATGTTCCAATCGGGCAACCGGTGGCGATCACGCAGGGGCAGCACGCCCCACAACCGTCCCCAATGGGCCTGGGCCAGCGCCGGAAAATCGCGTTGCCAGTGCGCGTACGTGCTGAACTCATAGAACAGCGGGTCCAAGCCCGGCAGGAACAGCACCTGGCGCGTATCGGCAGTGTCGCCGGCATAGAACAGATGCAGCGCACCGCTGAACACAGTCAGGCTGTTGACCTGCCCCGGGCAGACCACGTCGGCCACCTGCAACCCGGCGCGCGCGCCGCCGGCCCGCGTGCGCGCTTGGGCCGTGGGCGCCTCAACCAGGGTCATCAGCATGGCCAGGCCCGTGTCGGAAAGTTGATTCAACGCGTGGGCCAACAGCGCATGGTCTGCCACGTAGGTTTTATATAACGCGCACCAGCGCTGACGGCGTGAACACATGTCGCCTTCGGCCAATACCTGCCAGTACGCCGGCGCTGCGGCTTCGATCCGCGTCAGCAGGTCCTCATCCAGCACCTCATCCAACACCTTGTCGGCCAGCGCCCCGACCCGGCACGCCTGTTCACTCAGTTGCTCGGCCCTGGCACAGCTGCGCTCGGCGAGCAGACGCATCACCGTGTCGGTCAAGCTGGGACGCCAGGGCGGGTCGCGGCGGGTCAATGGCACATTGAGCCGCAACGCGTCAGGATCGGTCTGGAAGGTTTCGCGCAGAGCCTGTCGGATCAGTCGACTGATGCGCGGCGAACGCACCAGCGCCTGTTGCAGGACGTGGGCATGCGCGGCGCAGCGCCTCTGAGCGTCATACAACCGGTTGAGCAGGTGACTGGGGTGCGCACTGGTCTGCAGGCGCTCGCTCAATACCCGCTCCCACCAGGCCCGGCCACCGGGTGGGTGGGCCTGTGCCCCTGGGTCGTTTTCCGTAGACAGCAACTGTTCGGGTTCCATGCCTGCATTCGCTCTTCGCTTGAAAAGCGCAGGTTACGCGGCCGACGCGCACGGCTGGCGTTACATAGATGGCGTCAGGCAGGTGCTGCGGAGGCTGGCGGCCGACGAAAAAAAGCCCGCAGTGTGCGCGGGCGAAACCAACGAAGAGCTTTGGGGGTGTGAAGCGAGGTGACGCTCAGCTACCGCGATAAGTGGAGTAGCTGTAAGGCGAAATCAGCAGAGGGACGTGGTAGTGATCCTGTTCGGCACTGATACCGAAACGCAGCACCACCACATCCAGGAAGGCCGGCTGCGGCAATTGCACGCCACGGGCGCGGTAGTACTCGCCTGCACTGAACTGCAACTGGTAAACGCCGCTACGGTAGTCATCACCTTGCAGCAACGGCGCATCGCAACGGCCGTCACTGTTGGTCACGGCGCTGGCGACCAGTTCGAGCTGAGCGCCATCGACGCGGTACAGTTCTACCTGGATGGCACTGCCGGGGCAGCCGTGGGCAGCATCCAGTACGTGTGTGGTCAGTCGTCCCATGGCACGGGGCTCCGTTAAGTCGAGTGAAAAGGCCGCCCCTTTACAGGGCACAAAAAATCGGCGACGGGCTGATTAAGACATTTTTCATAAAAATTGTACACAATAAAAACCACAAAGTTTTTCGCAGAGGTTTGGCGCGCCGTCTTAACGATAAATGACCACTAAGCATTGCTTTTAAACAACCTTTCATCCATTTACTGACCAGATGGGCAAGTTTCTTGCAGGTGCATACCGTGACAAGCGCCTGGAAAAAATGCAGAAATACAGGCTTACAAAGTACGCATCAAGTTGTATACAATCAGCCCATCGCTGTGACGCCACCAGGTCTTTCCGCTGGCTGCCACGCACTTGCTACCACGAACAAGAAGGAAGACTGCAGTGAGCGCTGACTACCCACGCGACCTGATCGGTTACGGCAGTAACCCTCCTCACCCCCACTGGCCGGGCAAGGCACGCATCGCGTTGTCTTTCGTACTCAACTACGAAGAAGGTGGCGAGCGCAATATTTTGCATGGCGACAAAGAATCCGAAGCGTTCCTCTCGGAAATGGTCTCGGCCCAGCCGTTGCAGGGTGAGCGCAACATGAGCATGGAGTCGCTGTACGAATACGGCAGCCGTGCCGGCGTGTGGCGCATCTTAAAGCTGTTCAAAGCATTCGATATCCCGCTGACCATCTTCGCCGTGGCCATGGCTGCCCAGCGCCACCCGGATGTGATCCGTGCCATGGTCGAGGCCGGCCACGAGATCTGCAGTCACGGCTACCGCTGGATCGACTATCAGTACATGGACGAGGCCCAGGAGCGCGAGCATATGCTCGAAGCCATCCGTATCCTCACCGAGCTGACCGGCGAACGCCCCCTGGGCTGGTACACCGGACGCACCGGCCCCAACACCCGTCGTTTGGTGATGGAAGAAGGTGGTTTCCTGTATGACTGCGACACCTACGACGACGACCTGCCCTACTGGGAACCTGACACCCCCACCGGCAAGCCGCACCTGGTGATCCCCTACACCCTGGACACCAACGACATGCGCTTCACCCAGGTGCAGGGTTTCAACAAGGGTGATGACTTTTTCGAGTACCTAAAGGATGCCTTCGACGTGCTTTACGCCGAAGGGGCCGAGGCGCCGAAGATGCTCTCCATCGGCCTGCATTGCCGCCTGATCGGCCGCCCGGCGCGCCTGGCCGCATTGAAGCGCTTTATCGAATACGCCAAAAGTCATGAGCAGGTGTGGTTCACCCGCCGTGTGGACATCGCCCGTCACTGGCACGACACCCACCCGTACACGGGAGCGGCGAAATGACGGCGTTCAAGACCCTCAAGCCATCGACCCTGAGCCGCGATGCCTTCGTCGCCGCCTTCGCCGATACCTACGAACATTCGCCATGGGTGGCCGAAAAGGCCTTCGACCTGGGCCAGGATGCGTCGATCGACCAGATCGAAACCCTGCACCAGCGCATGAGCGACATCCTGTTGAGTGCCGATCATGCCCGCCAGCTGGCCTTGATCAACGCTCACCCGGACCTGGCCGGCAAAGCCGCCGTCCAGGGCCAACTCACCCAAGCCAGTACCGATGAGCAAGCTGGCGCGGGGATTCACCACTGCACGGCCGAAGAGTTCTCACGCTTCACCGAGCTGAACGAGGCCTACAAGGCCAAGTTCAAGTTTCCCTTCATCATGGCGGTAAAAGGCAGCAACCGGCATCAAATCCTGGCCGCGTTCGAAACGCGCATTCACCACTCGGTAGACACCGAGTTCAAGTGCGCGCTGGACGAGATCAACAAGATCGCGTTGTTCCGTTTACTGACCCTCTAAACGACCATCCCCAGCCACTCTATCTAAGGCAGACAAGAAGAATGAAAGCGCAACCGTTACCTTTCGAAAAATTCGTCAACCTGGCCGATGCCCGTCTGGGCACCAAGATTCTCTCGGTGACCGACGACTGGTTTGCTGACGCCAACCGTCTGTTCCAGCCGACCCCGGCCGTGTGGAAGGAGGGCGTTTTCGATGACAACGGCAAGTGGATGGACGGCTGGGAGTCTCGCCGCAAGCGCTTCGAAGGCTACGACAGCGCGGTGATTCAACTCGGCGTACCGGGTTCGATCAAGGGCGTGGACATCGACACTTCATTCTTCACCGGCAACTTCCCGCCGTCGGCCTCCCTGGAAGCCTGTTTCCTGACCTCGGGCGAGCCGGACGAAAACACTCAGTGGACCGAAGTGCTGTCGGCCGTCGAGCTGCAAGGCAACAGCCACCACTACCACGAAATCAACAACGACCAGGCCTTCAGCCACCTGCGCTTCAACATCTACCCGGATGGCGGCGTGGCCCGTCTGCGTGTGTACGGCGTGCCGTACCGCGACTGGTCTTCGGTGGGTGACAACGAACAAGTTGACTTGGCAGCCGCACTCAATGGTGGCCGCGCGCTGGCCTGCTCCGACGAGCACTTTGGGCGCATGAGCAACATCCTCAACCCAGGCCGTGGCGTCAACATGGGCGATGGCTGGGAAACCGCGCGTCGTCGTACCCCGGGCAATGACTGGGTGATCGTCGCATTGGGCCACCCAGGCGAGGTGGAAAAAATCATCGTCGACACCCTGCACTTCAAAGGCAATTACCCGGACACCTGCTCGATCCAGGGCGCCTTCGTCAAGGGCGGCACCGACAGCCAGATCGAAACCCAATCGCTGTTCTGGCGCGAACTGCTGCCGGCACAGAAACTGGAAATGCACGCCGAACACACCTTCGCCGAGCAGATCAAGGCACTGGGCCCGATCACCCATATCCGCCTGAACGTGTTCCCGGATGGCGGTGTGAGCCGCCTGCGGGTTTTGGGCAAGGTCTCCAAATAACACCCGATCGGACGCAGAGCGTCCAGGGCAGCGTTCCCACGCAGAGCGTGGGAACGATCTATAGACAAGATAAGAAGACAGCCATGCGCACATTGATGATCGAACCGCTGACCAAAGAAGCCTTCGCCCCTTTCGGAGACGTTATCGAAACCGACGGCAGCGATCACTTCATGATCAACAACGGCTCGACCATGCGCTTTCACAAGCTGGCAACGGTAGAAACCGCACAGCCTGAGGACAACGCAATCATCAGCATCTTCCGCGCCGATGCGCTGGAGATGCCGCTGACCGTGTGCATGCTGGAGAGACACCCGCTGGGCAGCCAGGCCTTCATTCCGCTGCTCGGCAACCCCTTTCTGATCGTGGTCGCGCCACTTGGCGATGCACCTGTATCAGGCTTGGTCCGCGCCTTCGTTACCAACGGCAGGCAGGGCATTAATTACCATCGCGGCGTCTGGCACCACCCGGTGCTGACGATCGAAAAGCGGGATGACTTCCTGGTGGTTGATCGCAGTGGCACAGGCAATAACTGCGATGAGCATTTTTTCAAAGAGGATGAGCGGTTGATCCTCGCCCCCCACCAATAAGAGAAGGCCGGATCACCCGACAACAAGGGTGACAGGCGAGAGGTAAAGACTGTGGAAGCACATCTGTTGGAATGGCTGAACCTTAGCGTGCGCTGGGTTCACATGATCACTGGCGTCGCCTGGATCGGCGCTTCTTTCTACTTTGTCTGGCTGGAAAACAACCTTAATCGCGTCAACCCCAAGAGCGGCCTGGCCGGTGACTTGTGGGCGATCCACGGTGGCGGCATCTACCACCTGGAAAAATACAAACTGGCCCCGCCGACCATGCCGGACAACCTGCACTGGTTCAAATGGGAAGCCTACTTCACCTGGATGTCAGGCGTTGCGCTGCTGTGCGTGGTGTTCTACCTCAACCCGACGCTGTACCTGCTCGCCCCCGGCAGCAGCCTGAGCGGCACCGAAGGTGTCCTGCTGGGCATCGGCTCACTGTTCGCCGGTTGGTTCATCTACTCCTTTCTCTGCGACTCGGCCCTGGGCAAACGCCCTGCCCTGCTTGGTTTCATCCTGTTCGTGCTGTTGATTGCGGCGGCCTACGGCTTCAGCAAAGTGTTCAGTGGCCGTGGCGCCTACCTGCACGTGGGTGCGGTGATCGGCACCATCATGGTGGGTAACGTGTTCCGCATCATCATGCCGGCGCAACGCGCGCTGGTGGCGGCCATCGCCGAGAACCGCACCCCGGATCCGGCCCTGCCGGCCAAGGGCCTGCTGCGCTCACGCCACAACAACTATTTCACCTTGCCGGTGCTGTTCATCATGATCAGCAACCACTTCCCGAGCACCTACGGCAGCCAATACAACTGGCTGATCCTGGCCGGGATCGCGGTGGCGGCGGTGTTGGTGCGCCACTACTTCAACACCCGGCACAACAGCCAGAAATATGCGTGGACCTTGCCGGTTGGCGCCCTGGCGATGATCAGCCTGGCGTACGTCACCGGGCCCAAGCCGGCCGAGCCGATTGCCAAGGCACCGGCAGCCATCGAGTACCAGCCACTGCCGGAAACGGCATTGGGCGGTGGCGTGAAACCCGCCGCACCTGCCGCACCCGCCGTGGAACCCGCACCCGCGCAGGCCACCACGGATTTCGCCCAGGTCCACAGCGTGATCGAACAACGCTGCACCGTGTGCCACTCGGCCAAGCCGACCAGCCCGCTGTTCAGCACCGCCCCGGCCGGCGTGATTTTCGATACGCCGGCGCAGATCCAGCAGCAAGCGGCGCGCATTCAAGCACAGGCCGTGGCGAGCCAGATCATGCCGCTGGGCAACATCACGCAGATGACCCAGCAGGAGCGGGACTTGATCGGCACCTGGATCAATCAAGGGGCACGTACCAACTGACAGCCTGATGCAAATCCGGTGGTGCGGGTTTGCCCGCACCCACAGGGTTTGCGTTGCCATAGAAAACGCGCTCCAACCAACACAACAATAAAAAGATTCGAGGTGTTGCATGTCCCAGTTAGAACCGCAGACTTCTGCCGTGCCCGCCATGGTGCGGCTGCCTCTCTTGCAACTGATCCTGGTAGGCCTGCAACACGTCTTGCTGATGTACGGCGGCGCCGTCGCCGTCCCCCTGATCATCGGCCAGGCTGCGGGCCTGAGCCGTGAAGAAATCGCCTTCCTGATCAACGCCGACCTGCTGGTCGCCGGCATCGCCACCGTGGTGCAATCGTTCGGCATCGGCCCGGTGGGCATTCGCATGCCGGTGATGATGGGCGCCAGTTTCGCCGCCGTCGGCAGCATGGTCGCCATGGCCGGCATGCCCGGTATCGGCCTGCAGGGCATCTTCGGCGCGACCATCGCCGCCGGGTTCTTCGGCATGCTGATCGCGCCGTTCATGTCCAAGGTGGTACGTTTTTTCCCGCCGCTGGTGACCGGCACCGTGATCACCGCCATCGGCCTGTCGCTGTTTCCCGTGGCCGTGAACTGGGCCGGGGGCGGCAGCGCGGCAGCCACCTTCGGGTCGCCGATTTACCTGGCGATCGCCGCTCTGGTACTGGCCACCATCCTGTTGATCAACCGCTTTATGCGCGGCTTCTGGGTGAATATTTCGGTGCTGATCGGCATGGGCCTGGGCTACGCCTTGTGCGGGGCCATCGGCATGGTCGACCTCAGTGGCCTGGCCCAGGCGCCGTGGATGCAGGTGGTGACGCCGCTGCATTTCGGCATGCCCACATTCGAGCTGGCCCCCATCCTGTCGATGTGCCTGGTGGTGGTGATCATTTTTGTCGAGTCCACCGGCATGTTCCTCGCCCTGGGCAAAATCACCGATCAGGAGGTCACGCCCAGGATGCTGCGCCGTGGCTTGCTGTGCGATGCCGGCGCGTCGTTCTTCGCCGGTTTTTTCAACACCTTTACCCACTCCTCATTCGCCCAGAACATCGGCCTGGTGCAGATGACCGGCGTGCGTTGCCGCTCGGTGACGATCATGGCCGGCGCCTTCCTGATTGTGCTCAGCCTGCTGCCCAAGGCCGCGTACCTGGTGGCGTCGATCCCGCCGGCGGTACTTGGCGGCGCGGCGATTGCCATGTTCGGCATGGTCGCGGCCACGGGGATCAAGATCCTCCAGGAAGCCGACATCGCCGACCGCCGCAACCAGTTGCTGGTGGCGGTGAGCATCGGCATGGGCCTGATTCCCGTGGTGCGCCCGGAGTTCTTCGCGCAGTTGCCGTTGTGGATGAGCCCGATCACCCACAGCGGCATCGCCATGGCCACCCTCAGCGCCTTGTCGCTGAACATCCTGTTCAACATCCTCGGCGGCGCTGAGCGCGTTGCCGTTGGGCACGCCCACAGCTAAAGCATGCCCCATTGTCGCCGCGTGCGCGCTGTAACGGCGCACTTGAGCCCAAACCTGGGAGCCAGTATTCTCCGCGCCCGCTTGAATCGACGGTGGTTTTACCGCCTTGGCGCGGCTTTTGCTGTAGCCATAAAGCTGACCAATCAGACGAGTTTTTAAGCGAACCCAAAGGCGCCACACCAGAGCGCCTGCGTAAAAGAAAAACCATAAAACTTTAACTCGGGAGCAACCGAATGAAACCTATGTTCAAAGGCCTGATGTTGGCAGGATCCCTGCTGGCCGGCGGCCAGGCCGTGGCCGGTGACTTATTGCAGTGGCAGAACAACAGCCTGACCTACCTGTGGGGCAAGAGCTTTACCGTCAACCCGCAGATCCAGCAAACCGTCACCTTCGAACACGCCGACGCGTGGAAGTACGGCGACAACTTTGTGTTCGTCGACCGCATCTTTTACAACGGCAAGGAAGACGGCAACGTCGGCCCGAGCACCTATTACGGCGAGATCAGCCCACGGTTGTCATTCGGCAAGATGCTCGACAAGGACCTGTCTTTCGGCCCGATCAAGGATGTATTGCTGGCCCTCACTTACGAGTTCGGCGAAGGCGATAACGAGTCGTACCTGGTCGGTCCCGGCTTTGATTTGAACATCCCCGGTTTCGACTACTTCCAGCTCAACTTCTACCAGCGCCAGACCGAAGGCAATCGCGCCGGCGACGGTGTGTGGCAGATCACTCCGGTGTGGTCGTACACCCTGCCGGTGGGCAATTCCGACATCGTGATCGACGGCTTTATGGATTGGGTGGTGGACAACGACAAGAACGCCCGCGGCACTTACCACGCCAACCTGCACTTCAACCCGCAGGTCAAATATGACCTGGGCAAGGCGCTGCGTTGGGGCGACAAACAACTGTATGTCGGCTTTGAATACGACTACTGGAAGAACAAGTACGGGATCGAAGATTCCGGCGCGTTCAAAACGACGCAAGACACCGCAAGCTTCCTGGTCAAATACCACTTCTAAAAGTGGGACGCGGCCCCTGTGGGAGCTGGCTCGCCAGCTTCCGCATTCAGTTCGGGTCAAGCCCCAGGAATCGGGTGATCTCGTCACGCTTGGCCAACGCATCACTGCGCCCCAACTCGATCAACTCGCTGCAATACCCCGCCTCGAACAGCAAGTAACTCAACACCCCCGCCCCGCTCGTCTTGGTCGCCCCAGGCCCACGCAAGAACAGACGCAACGCCGCCGGCAATTCCTGGCGATGCCGCGCCGCGATTTCATCGATCGGCTGGCTCGGCGCGATCACCAACACATCGACCGGCGCCAGGCCGCGCGCGGCACTGTCGGCAGGCTGCAAATGACTGAACTGGTTCAGGCGCTCCAGCAGTTCGATATCGCTTTCCAGGCTGTCGATGAACGTACTGTTGAGCATATGCCCGCCGATCTGCGCCAGGGTCGGTTGCTGGCCGGTGTAACTGCGTTGTATCGCCGGCTCATTACCCCGTGGGTTGCCGCTGACACCCACCACCAATACGCGGCTGGCGCCCAGGTGCAGGGCCGGACTGATCGGGGCTGACTGGCGCACGGCACCGTCGCCGAAATATTCCTGGTCGAGTTTCACCGGGGCAAACAACAGCGGGATCGCCGAACTGGCCAACAGGTGTTCAACCGTCAGTTGGGTGGGCACGCCGATACGCCGATGGCGTAACCACGCGTCGATGCTGCCGCCGCCCTGGTAGAAGGTCACCGCTTGCCCCGACTCATAGCCGAACGCGGTGACAGCGACCGCATGCAGGTGTTTTTGTCGGATGGCCTCGTCGATGCCGGCCAAGTGCAGCTTGTCCTGCAGCAAATCGCGCAGCGGTGAACTGTTGAGCAACGCCACTGGAAACTGGCGGCCGAAGCCAAACAGGCTGTGGATCAGGAAACGACTGGCCTGGCGCACCACGCCCGGCCAGTCGCTGCGCAGCACCTGATGGCTGCGAAAACTTTGCCAGAACGCGGTGAGATGTTGCACCGAGGCCTTGAAGTCCATCGCACCGCTGGCCAGGCTCACGGCGTTGATCGCACCGGCCGACGTGCCGACGATCACCGGAAACGGATTGGCTGCCCCCGGCGGCAACAACTCGGCAATCGCCGCCAATACCCCCACCTGATACGCCGCTCGCGCCCCCCCGCCGGAAAGAATCAAGCCTGTAACCGGTTCAGCTGGGCGCATCGCGTCACTCCATGGTGGGGAAAGTCGGTGTTAACGGCGTTTTTCGTAGAGCTTCGGTTCGCCCGGTGGCCGGCTCTTGAAGCGGCGGTGGGTCCACAAGTATTGCTCGGGGCATTCACGCACCGCCGTTTCGATCCACCGGTTGATGCGCAGGCAATCGATTTCGTCGGTTTCGCCGGGGAAGTCGCTCAGCGGCGGGTGGATCACCAGGCGGTAACCACTGCCATCGGCCAGGCGCTCCTGGGTGAACGGCACCACCAGCGCCTTGCCCAGCTTGGCGAACTTGCTGGTGGCGGTGACGGTGGCGGCCTGGATGCCGAACAGCGGCACGAAGATGCTTTGTTTAGCGCCGTAGTCCTGGTCCGGCGCGTACCAGATGGCGCGACCGGCCCGCAGCAGCTTGAGCATGCCGCGTACGTCTTCGCGTTCGATGGCCAGGGAATCGAGGTTATGCCGCTCGCGGCCACGGCGCTGGATAAAGTCGAACAACGGGTTGCCGTGCTCGCGGTACATGCCATCGATGGTGTGCTTTTGGCCGAGCAGTGCCGCGCCGATTTCCAGGGTGGTGAAGTGCAGGGCCATCAGGATCACGCCCTTGCCTTCCAACTGGGCCTGTTTGAGGTGCTCGAGGCCTTCGACATGGGCCAGGCGTGCCAGACGCTGGCGCGACCACCACCAGCTCATGGCCATTTCAAAGAAGGCGATGCCGGTGGAGGCAAAGTTCTGCTTGAGCAGTTGCTTGCGTTCTTTGGCGGATTTTTCCGGGAAGCACAGTTCCAGGTTGCGCGCAGCGATGCGCCGACGTTCGCCGGCCACACGGTACATGCCGGCGCCCAGCAGCCGACCAATGGTCAGCAGCGCGCGATAAGGCAGCTGGGTGACCAGCCACAACAGGCCGAGCCCCAGCCATAACAGCCAGAAACGCGGGTGAAAGAATGCAGCTCGAAAACGCGGGCGATCCATTACAGATTCCGGTAAAGACAGGGCCGCGCATTCTACAACGGTTCGACTCGGCTTGCGGCGGGTGAGTGTTCTCGTTATAAGTCTCGACACTTTTCGTGACAAGCCGCTTTATGCCGACCATGAGCCAAACCGAACCGCTAGACAGAGATCCCGTGTTCCAGCTGAAGGGCAGCATGCTCGCCATTACCGTGCTGGAACTGGCCCGCAACGACCTCGAGGCCCTGGACCGCCAGCTCGCCGCCAAGGTCGCCCTGGCGCCGAACTTCTTCAACAATGCCCCGCTGGTGCTGGCGCTGGACAAACTGCCGGCCGGCCAGGGCGTCATCGATCTGCCCGGTCTGATGCGCGTGTGCCGCTCCCATGGCCTGCGCACTCTGGCCATTCGTGCCAGCCGTATTGAAGACATTGCCGCCGCCATCGCGATTGAACTGCCAGTACTGCCGCCGTCCGGTGCGCGCGAACGTCCACTGGAACCGTTAGTCGACGAAGTGAAGAAAAAACCGGAAAAACCGCCGGAGCCGATGATCAAGCCTACAAAGATCATCACCTCTCCCGTACGCGGCGGGCAGCAGATTTACGCCGATGGAAGCGACCTGGTAGTGATCGCCTCGGTCAGCCCCGGCGCGGAACTTCTCGCCGATGGGAACATCCATGTATACGGCCCGATGCGCGGACGTGCACTCGCTGGCATCAAGGGCGATATCAAGGCGCGTATTTTTTGTCAGCAGTTGACCGCTGAGCTGGTGTCCATCGCAGGCCGGTACAAGGTTTCCGAAGATTTGCGCCGTGACCCGCTGTGGGGGGCCGGGGTGCAAGTCAGCCTGGCGGGCGATGTGTTGAACATCACCCGGCTTTAACGGATACTGCCGCATTTTCCAAGCATCTCTAGACTCTGATAGCACAGCGAAACCGGCATTACTTGTGTAGGAATAATCGGAAGTTGGCGTTCCCTTTACGGGAACCACATCTTTTTCCTACAAGGGCTGTCCGCCTGCAGCGAGTTTCAAGAGATGTTTTTCAGGGGCTGAAAAGTCCTTTTTCCTTAGGGGTGAAACACCTTGGCCAAGATTCTCGTGGTTACATCCGGCAAGGGTGGTGTGGGTAAGACCACCACCAGCGCCGCTATCGGTACCGGCCTCGCTCTGCGCGGCCACAAGACAGTCATCGTCGACTTCGACGTCGGTTTGCGTAACCTCGACCTGATCATGGGCTGCGAACGCCGCGTGGTGTATGACTTCGTCAACGTGGTGAACGGCGAAGCGAACCTGCAACAGGCCCTGATCAAGGACAAGCGTCTTGAGAACCTGTACGTCCTGGCCGCCAGCCAGACCCGCGACAAAGACGCGCTGACCAAAGAAGGCGTAGGCAAAGTTCTCGCTGAACTGAAAGAAAACTTCGAATACGTGGTCTGCGACTCCCCGGCCGGTATCGAAACCGGTGCTCACCTGGCGATGTACTTCGCCGATGAAGCCATCGTGGTGACCAACCCGGAAGTCTCCTCCGTACGTGACTCGGACCGCATGCTGGGCCTGTTGGCCAGCAAGTCCCAGCGCGCCGAAAAAGGTGAGGACCCGATCAAAGAGCACCTGCTGCTCACCCGTTACAACCCTGAGCGCGTCAGCAATGGCGAAATGCTTGGTGTTGAAGACGTGAAGGAAATCCTCGCCGTGACCCTGCTGGGCGTGATCCCGGAATCCCAGGCCGTGCTGAAGGCTTCCAACCAGGGCGTGCCGGTGATTCTCGACGACCAGAGCGACGCCGGCCAGGCATACAGCGATGCTGTCGATCGCTTGCTGGGCAAGACCGTGGAACATCGCTTCCTCGATGTAAAGAAGAAGGGATTCTTCGAGCGTATCTTTGGAGGCAACTAAACAATGAAATTTCTCGACTTCTTTCGCGCCAACAAAAAACCAAGTACCGCATCGGTCGCGAAAGAGCGTCTACAGATCATCGTGGCGCACGAACGCGGCCAACGCAGCACCCCGGACTACCTGCCAGCCTTGCAGAAGGAGCTGGTCGAGGTGATCCGCAAGTACGTCAATATCGGCAACGATGACGTGCATGTCGCCCTGGAAAATGACGGCAGCTGCTCGATTCTGGAACTCAATATCACCCTGCCTGATCGTTAATCGAAAAGGCGGCCGCCACGGCGGCTCGATCACCCTGATCCCATTGCGGGGCCTGGGCGGTCGAGCCGCCGTTGGCGTTTGTTACGAGGCTGTTTAATGCCGCTGTCCAACATCCATATCCTTCATCAGGACGACGCTGTCCTGGTGGTGAACAAGCCGACCCTGCTGCTCTCGGTGCCTGGCCGCGCCGACGACAACAAGGATTGCCTGATCACCCGCCTGCAGGAAAACGGCTACCCCGAAGCCCGCATCGTCCATCGCCTGGATTGGGAAACCTCGGGGATCATCCTGTTGGCCCGCGACGCCGACACCCATCGCGAACTGTCCCGCCAGTTTCACGACCGTGAAACCGAAAAGGCCTACACCGCATTGGCCTGGGGCCAGCCGGAACTGGACAGCGGCAGTATCGACCTGCCCCTGCGCTACGACCCGCCGACCAAGCCCCGCCACGTGGTGGACCACGAGTTCGGCAAGCACGCGCTGACCTTCTGGAAAGTGCTGGAACGCTGTGGCGATTGGTGCCGAGTGGAACTGACGCCGATCACCGGGCGCTCGCACCAGTTGCGCGTGCACATGCTCTCCATCGGTCACCCGCTGCTGGGTGACGGCCTGTATGCCCACGAACAAGCCCTCGCGGCATGGCCACGCCTGTGCCTGCACGCCAGCATGCTGAGCTTTACGCACCCGCAAAGCGGCGAGCGCTTGCGTTTCGAGTGCCCGGCGCCGTTCTAAGTTTGGCAATTGGCCAAGCGTGTGGGAGCAAACGCGCTCCCACATTTGTTCTGCGTCTTCTTCGCCACCGAGCTAAACCAATACGGTAAACTCCGCGCATTGCTGTCTGGAGCTATTTATGCGCGAAGCGTTGAATCAAGGCCTGATCGACTTCCTCAAGGCCTCCCCTACTCCTTTTCATGCCACTGCCGCCCTGGCCCAACGCCTGGAAGCGGCGGGTTACCAGCGTCTGGATGAGCGCGAAACCTGGACCACCGAAGCCAACGGTCGCTATTACGTCACCCGTAACGACTCCTCGATCATCGCCTTCAAACTCGGCCGTCACTCGCCGTTGCAGGGCGGTATCCGCCTGGTCGGCGCCCACACCGACAGCCCATGCCTGCGGGTCAAGCCGCAGCCCGAACTGCAACGGCAGGGCTTCTGGCAGCTGGGCGTGGAAGTCTACGGCGGCGCGCTGCTGGCGCCTTGGTTCGACCGTGACCTGTCCCTGGCCGGCCGCGTGACATTCCGGCGCGACGGCAAGGTCGAAAGCCAACTGATCGACTTCAAGCTGCCCATCGCAATCATTCCCAACCTGGCCATTCACCTCAACCGTGAAGCTAATCAGGGCTGGGCGATCAATGCCCAGACCGAGCTGCCGCCGATCCTCGCGCAGTTCGCCGGTGACGAGCGCGTGGACTTCCGCGCCGTGCTCACCGAGCAACTGGCGCGCGAACATGGGCTCAATGCCGATGTGGTGCTCGATTACGAGCTGAGCTTCTACGACACCCAAAGCGCCGCGGTGATTGGCCTCAACGGTGACTTTATCGCCGGTGCGCGGCTGGACAACCTGCTGTCGTGCTACGCCGGCCTGCAAGCCTTGCTCACCAGCGAAAGCGATGAAACCTGCGTGCTGGTGTGCAACGACCACGAAGAAGTCGGTTCCTGCTCGGCGTGCGGCGCCGATGGACCGATGCTGGAACAGACCCTGCGCCGCCTGTTGCCCGAAGGTGATGAGTTCGTGCGCACCATTCAAAAATCGCTGCTGGTGTCGGCCGACAATGCCCACGGTGTGCACCCCAACTACGCCGACAAACACGACGCCAACCACGGTCCCAAGCTCAATGCCGGCCCGGTGATCAAGGTCAACAGCAACCAGCGCTACGCCACCAACAGCGAAACCGCCGGATTCTTCCGCCACCTGTGCATGGCCGAAGAAGTGCCAGTGCAGAGCTTCGTGGTGCGCAGCGACATGGGCTGCGGTTCAACCATCGGCCCGATTACCGCCAGCCACCTGGGCGTGCGCACCGTGGACATCGGCCTGCCGACGTTCGCCATGCACTCCATCCGTGAGCTGTGCGGCAGCCACGACCTGGCGCACCTGGTGAAGGTGCTGGGCGCGTTCTACGCCAGTCGCGACCTGCCCTGACAATCCGGGAGGGGGTTCTCCCCCTCCCGCATTCATCTGATCCAGATCATCTGCACTTCCCGCAATCCGACCTAGACTTGTCAGTATTCCCACCCCGACAAGGCCGTCGTCTCATGATTTCCATGTCCTCCTTCCACGCCATGCTCATCCCTATTCTGATCGGCATGATCATGCTCGCGGTGGGTTTCAACTTTCGCGACAAGCCTCTGGGCGTGTTCGGCATGTGGGTCGGCATGCTGCTGATCCTGGGCACTGTGGTGTACAAGATCCTCGCCAAACTGGCCGAATGACGCGGGCACTCGTACACTCGGCCAACCCGTCGTCTCCAAGGTTGACCGCCTCGTGCTTTCCCGTCTGTTCGCTCTGCCCTCTTATCTGCTGATCATCCTGCTGACCCTGCTGCCGACCTTGCCTGCCCAGGCCGTGGGCTTGCCTGGGCTGCTGGGTGGCACCACCAAGGCCCAGCCTCAAGCCGAAGTGCCTCTGGGGCAGTCGCTGGACGAGGTGATCAAAACCCTGGAAAACGACAGGCAGCGCACCCAATTGCTCAGCGACCTGAAAAAGCTGCGGGCCGCCACCCAAAAGGCCCAGCCGGCCGCCGAACCCGGCGTGCTCGGGTTGATCGGCAACACGCTGTCCAGCCTGGAACAACAGTTCTCCGGCAACGACAGCCCGCTGGGGCGCTGGTCCAATGAGGTCGACCTGGCCAAGGACGAACTTGACGCCTTGATGCTGCCGGCCAGTGAATGGCTGCCGATCATCTTCGGTTTTGCGCTGATCCTGGCGGTATGGAGCCTGCTGGCCGCCGCGCTGATCTGGCTCAGCCACCGCGTACGTGAACGCTTCGGCCTGCCCGAAGAACTGCCGCAACACCCACGCACCTGGGACATGCTGCGCTTTGCCTTGCGCAAACTGGGGCCATGGCTGATCGCCCTGGTGATCACGGTTTACCTGAGCTACGCCCTGCCCTCGTCCCTGGGCAAATCCCTGGCGATGGTGCTGGCCTACGCCCTGGTGGTCGGCACCTGTTTCTCGGCGATCTGCGTGATTGCCTTCTCCCTGCTGGACGGCCCGCACCGCCATCGCGCGCTGTATATTTTGCGGCGCCAGGCCTTCCGCCCATTGTGGTTGATCGGCAGTTTTGCCGCCTTTGGCGAGGCCCTGAGTGACCCGCGCCTGGTCAACGCCCTCGGCCAGCATCTGGCCCATACCGCAGCCACCGTGGCCAATGTGATGGCGGCGCTGTCCACCGGCGTGTTTATCCTGCGTTTCCGCCGGCCGATCGCCCACCTGATCCGCAACCAGCCGCTGTCACGCCGCCTCACGCGCCGGGCGGTCACCGACACGCTGTCGATCATCGGCACCTTCTGGTACCTGCCGGCGCTGTTGCTGGTGGGCATCTCGCTGTTTGCCACGTTCCTGTCGGCCGGCGACACCAGCACTGCCCTGCGCCAGTCGCTGTTGTGCACGGTGTTGCTGGTGCTGTGCATGGTGATCAACGGCCTGGTGCGTCGCCATGCCCTCAAGCCATTGCGCGGGCACAAGCGTCACGCGTTGTATTCCGAGCGCTTGAAGAGCTTCATCTACACCCTGGCGCACCTGGCGGTGTGGCTGGTGTTCATCGAGCTGGGCCTGCGAGTGTGGGGCCTGTCATTGATTGGTTTTGCCGAAGGCGAAGGCCATGACATCGCGGTCAAGCTGTTTGGCCTGGCCGGCACCCTGCTGTTTGCCTGGCTGATCTGGATCCTCAGCGACACTGCGATCCATCACGCCCTCACCCGCTCGCGCAAAGGCCTGGCCAATGCGCGGGCGCAAACCATGATGCCGCTGATCCGCAACGTGCTGTTTGTGACCATCTTCATCATCGCCGCCATCGTCGCCCTGGCGAACATGGGCATGAACGTCACGCCGTTGCTGGCCGGTGCCGGTGTCATCGGCCTGGCCATCGGTTTCGGTGCGCAATCGCTGGTGGCGGATTTGATCACCGGGCTGTTCATCATCATCGAAGACTCGCTGGCGATCGATGACTACGTGGACGTGGGCGGTCACCTTGGCACCGTCGAGGGCCTGACCATCCGCACCGTGCGCCTGCGCGACATCGACGGCATCGTGCACACCATCCCGTTCAGCGAAATCAAAAGCATCAAGAACTACTCGCGGGAGTTCGGCTACGCGATCTTCCGGGTGGCGATCCCTTACAACATGGAGATCGATGCGGCGATCAAGTTGATCCGCGATGTCGGCCAGAAAATGCGCAACGACCCCTTGCAGCGCCGCAATATCTGGTCGCCGCTGGAGATCCAGGGGGTGGAGAGCTTTGAGTCCGGCAGCGCGATCCTGCGCGCCCGCTTCAAGACAGCGCCGATCAAACAGTGGGAAGTGTCGCGGGCGTTCAACCTGTCACTCAAACGGCATCTGGACGAGGCCGGGCTGGACCTGGCCACGCCACGCTTGAGTGTGCAGGTGGTGACGGGGGCGTCGGGCGGGTTGGAGAAAGAGCAGAATGCCTGAAGACACCCTGCTCACAAAAAAGGTGTGTCAGGTCAGTGCAGCGCCGTCCATCTTCTGGCGCAGGCTCAAGGGGCGCATGTCGGTCCAGGTTTCTTCGATGTAGGCCAGGCACTCTTTTTTCAGGCCGCTCTTGCCAACGGTGCGCCAGCCTTGCGGCACGGCCTTGTAGTCCGGCCAGATGGAATACTGTTCTTCATGGTTGACCACTACCTGAAACAGGATGTCGTCGCGGTCAAATACTGAGGTCATTGCTGTGCTCCGTCGCTAAAAGGCCGGCTGCGCACCACGCGCAGCGCTGATATCTGTAGAAACGTACCAAACCGTCGAAAAATTAGAGGCTGGCCACTGCCGCCGCCAGGGCGCGCCCGAAGATTTCGGCCACGCGGTCGACTTCGGCGGCGGTGATCACCAGCGGCGGCAGGAAGCGCACCACGCTGCCATGGCGACCACCCAGCTCCAGAATCAGCCCGCGCTTGAGGCATTCGCGCTGTACCAGCGGCGCCAATTGGCGGTGCAGCGGCGGGTGGCCCTGGATATCGAGGGCGCCATCCGGGTCCACCAGTTCCACGCCGAGCATCAGCCCGCGACCACGAATATCCCCCAGGTGCGGGAAATCCCGCTGCAGGATGCGCAGGTGTTCGCCCAGGCGCTCGCCCATCGCCGCCGCATGGCCGGGCACATCGTGGTCCTTGAGGTAGCGCATCACCGCCGACCCCGCAGCCATCGCCATCTGATTGCCACGGAACGTCCCGGCATGGGCCCCCGGCAGCCAGGTGTCGAGCCAGTCGCGGTACACCACCACCGCCAGCGGCAGGCTGCCGCCGATGGCCTTGGACATCACCACCACGTCCGGGATGATCCCGGCATGCTCAAAGGCAAACATCTTGCCGGTACGCCCGAAACCGCTCTGGATCTCATCAACGATCAACGCCACACCGGCCTGCTCGGTGATACGGCGCAGGCCACGCAGCCAGTCGAGGTCCGCCGGGATCACACCGCCCTCGCCCTGCACCACCTCAACAATCACCGCCGCCGGCAGCAACACCCCGGCCTCCGGGTCGTTCAGCAGGTTTTCCAGGTAATGCAGGTTGACGCGCACGCCTTCGGCGCCGCCGAGGCCGAACGGGCAACGGTAGTCATACGGGTACGGCAGGAACTGCACGCCGTTGCCGAGCAACGCGCCCAAGGGTTTCTTCGGCCCCAGGCTGCCCATCAGGCTTAACGCGCCCTGGCTCATGCCGTGGTACCCGCCCTGGAACGACAGCACCGTGCTGCGCCCAGTGGCGGTGCGCACCAGTTTCAACGCCGCTTCTACCGCGTCGGTGCCGGTGGGGCCGCAGAACTGGATTTTCGCTTCGCGCGCCAACGCTGCCGGCAACAGACCAAACAGGTCCTGCACAAACTGGTCCTTGACCGGCGTGGTCAGGTCGAGGGTGTGCAGGGGCAGTTCATCGCTCAGCACTTGCTGGATAGCCTCGATCACCGCCGGGTGGTTATGCCCCAACGCCAGGGTGCCGGCACCGGCCAGGCAATCGATGAATTGACGGCCTTCCACGTCTTCCACATAGATGCCTTTGGCCCGCTTCAGGGCCAGCGGAATGCGCCGTGGGTAGCTGCGGGCGTTGGACTCCTGCTGACGCTGACGGGCCAGCAGTGGCGTTTCATCGAACTGATAGAGCGTTTCCACGGGTGCCGGGCTGACTTGCACCGGGGCGTCTTCGATACGACTGGTAGCGACTGACATCTCTCGATCCCTCAATACACTGATAATGGTGACCAAACTGCCATCCGTTGGCGGCTGGCCCAGGGGCATGCGCACGGATTTCCTGTTCTGGAAACGCATCAGCGTGGAGAGGATTTACTCCTCCGGTCGCGAAAAGCCCTCAGCCACACAGTCCCAGGTACTTTTCGTTCAGTGCATACAGAATCGCGCACGTCTGCGCATCCAATACCCCGCAATAGTCCTGCGCACGAAAGTGCATCTGAAAGGCTCGCGTACGGTGTTCAAAGTCCCGGCGATTTTTCGCCGGTGCGTAGCCATAACGCTGGAAAGCCCGCTCCACCTCCACCTCCGGCGGCAGCCCCAGGCAAAACCGACGCTGGTACATCGCCCGCGTGGCCTCATCGAACCAGGCGCCGATGCCCGCTTCGAATAATCGCCGCCACGGCAAGCGCGGCCCCGGATCGCTCTTGCGCCAGTAGGCCACGTCCGAATGCCCGAGGATGTCTGTCGGTCCAAGCTGCGGGTAGCGGCCAAGCAGGTCGCGAAGCAATGCGATCAGGACCTCGATCTGTTCTTCGCCGTAGTCAGGAAAGGTGAACACCCCGCCGTCATCCCTCGCCAGATTGACGAGTTCGATGCCGATCGAGCGGCTGTTGAGGTTGTCGCGCCCGCCCCACTGGCTGACGCCCGCGTGCCAGGCACGTCGGTGTTCGTCGACCAGGCGAAACGCGCGCAACTCGTCATAACCGGCGGCGCGATAGCTGGGCTCGTGAGGGTCGGGCAGCAGATAGTGAGCGCTGACCGCCTCCCCGGTCAGGGTGCGCAAGGCGGCTGCGAACGGGGCTGCGGTGTAGTGCAAAACCAACTGTGCGACGGGCTCGCCATTACGCTCGTTGAAGCCTGTGGCGGGGAAACTGGTGTCGATGACCAACATAAGAACCGTCCTTTTCAATACAGGCCGAGTCTTTCGGCCCGTTCAAGCGCAAAAAAATTACCGCCATCCTGAAGGCTGGAACCTCAGGCGGGCGGTAACTATTTGGCACGTGAAAAAGGATCAGCGTCGCAGCGGCATGCCCAGTTCAACGCGCAGGCCATCGGCCTGGCTGTCGAACGTCAGCGAACAGGCGCAGCGCTGCACAATCGCTTGCACGATCGCCAGGCCCAGGCCGCAGCCTTCGCTGTTGCCGTTGCGCCAGAAGCGTTGGGTCAGGTATTGCAGGTCTTCGCTGGAAATCTGCTTGCCGTGGTCACGCACGCAGAACACCACCCGGTCGGGGCCGGTGTTCACGTGCAGTTCCACACGGGTGTCCGCCGGGGTGTGGCGCAAGGCGTTGTCCAGCAGGTTACGCAGGGCCGCGACTGCCAGGCCCACGGGCATGTCCACCGGCGCGCCGGACGGGTTGTCCGGCAGGATCAGGTCGATGCGGCCGTTGTCGCCGGTATTGGCGTCCTGGATTGCCAAGCGCGCGACCTCTTCGGCACTGGACTGCAAGCCATCGTCAAACGACAGGCTGCCTTCCACCCGCGCCAGCAGCAATAACTGCTCCAGGGTGCGGTGCAGGCGGTCAGCGCCTTCTTCGGCATGGGCCAGGGATTGGTCGCGCGCCGCGCCGTCGGTCATGCGTGCCACTTGCAGGTGGGTCTTGATCGCCGTCAGCGGGCTGCGTAGTTCGTGGGCGGCGTCGCCGGTCAGGCGGCGTTCACGCTCGATGGTCTTGGCGATGCGCTGCAGCAGTTGGTTCTGGGTGTCGAGCAGCGGCTTGAGTTCGCTGGGCAACGGGTGGATCTGCAGCGGTTCGAGGGAGTCGGCACTGCGCCGCATCAGCGCATCACGCATGCGGTTGAGCGGCAGCAGGCTTTGGCCGATCCCCAGCCACAGCAGGCACAGGCAGCCCAGCATGGCCACGCCGACCGGCACCGATGCCGCCAGCAGGATCGACATATTCAGCGCTTCACGCTCCACCTGGCGATCAGCGGTGGTGATCAGCAGGTCGCCACGGGACAAGGTAAAACTGCGCCAGCCCACGCCGTCGATCATCTGGTCGCGAAAGCCACTGCGTTGCGACTCCAGGCCCTGATCCGGCGTGGTGTGGCTGCGCGCGAGGATTTCTCCGCGCAACGAACTGACCTGGCACGCCATGCCGCCCGGCACATGCAGCTGCTCGGCACTGAAATGCGCGCCGCCACTGACACTGGCCAGCCCCGGCATCTGCTCGGTCAGGCCCGCCACCATGCGTGCCGACGCGACCAGGCGCTGGTCGAGGGAAAACATCATCTGGTTGCGCAGGTCGTTGAGCATCCAGGCCGCCGCCAGGGCCCAGATCAGCACAAACGCGGCGCCGAGCTTGAACGTCAGGCGCAGGCGCAGGCTTTTCACGAAGCGTTTTCTCCGTCATCGGCAGGGCCCAGGCGATAGCCCAGGCCGCGTACGGTCTCGACGATGCCGTTGCCCAGCTTGCGCCGCAGGTGATGGATATGCACGTTGAGGGCGTTGCTTTCCAGCTCATCGTTGAAACCGTACACGCTGTCCTTGAGTTGCTCGCTGGACAGCACCCGGCCCTTGTTGTGCAGCAGGGCTTGCAACAGCGCCTGTTCGCGCCGGGACAGGTCCACCGGCTGGCCGCCCAACAGGGTTTCGCGGCTGCTGGGGTCGTAGCTCAAGCGGCCGTGTTCGATCAGGTTGACGCTGCGCCCGGCCATGCGGCGCAGCAAGGTCTGCAGGCGCGCGGCCAGTTCGCGCAGATCGAAAGGTTTGAGCAGGTAATCGTCGGCGCCGGCTTGCAGGCCGTCGACGCGGTTGGTCACCGAGTCCCGCGCGGTGAGGATCAGCACCGGAATCTCCAGGCCCTGGCTGCGCAGTTGTTGCAGCAGCTTGAGGCCGTCTTCGTCGGGCAGGCCGAGATCGAGCACCATGATGTCGAACGTCGCCGCCTTGAGCATCGCCCGCGCCGCCGCCGCGGTCGCCACGCGCTCGACGGTAAAGCCCTGGGCGCCGAGGCCGGCCACAATGCCGCTGGCGATCAGTTCGTCGTCTTCACAGACCAGTACGTGCATGCTGAACCCTTCATGAAAGATGGGGCGATTAGAAAAGCCATGGATTAAGCGCGCATTATGCCGCCAAAGTTCGCAACACCCGACAATCCGTAGGCTCTAGAATAGCGCCCGGTTAATCATCGGTTAATCAACGCCACACATTGTGTGCCTCACTTGCATCGAACTAAGGCTTGACCATGCGGTATCTGTTTACCTTTCTGCTGGTGTTATTCGCGGGGTTCGCCCAGGCCGCGCCGGGCGACCCGTTTGCGACCAAACCCGATTTTCTCCCAGTGGGCAAGGCGTTCACCTTTACTTCCGAACGCCTGGAAAGCGGCGAGACCCAGCTGTATTGGCAGATTGCCGACGGTTATTACCTGTACCAGCAACGCATGAAGTTCGATGGCCCGGCCGAAAAGCCCATGCTGCCCCAGGGTGAAGCCCACAGCGACGAGTTCTTTGGCGAGCAGCAAGTGTATCGCCAGGGCCTGGAAGTGAAGATCCCGGCCGGTGCCACCGGCCAGGTCAAGTTGGGCTGGCAGGGTTGCGCCGATGCCGGGCTGTGTTACCCGCCGCAGTCGATCACCGTCGACCTGGGTGGTAACCCGGCCGTCGCGGCCACCGCACAAGCCCAGGACCAAAGCCTGGCCAGCGGCCTGCGACAGCGCAGCCTGGGTTGGAGCCTGCTGGTGTTCTTCGGTTTGGGCCTGCTGTTGGCGTTTGCGCCGTGCTCATTACCGATGTTGCCGATCCTCGCCGGCCTGGTGGTAGGCAGCGGCGCCAGCCCACGGCGCGGCCTGGCCCTGGCCGGCAGTTACGTGGTGTGCATGGCGCTGGTGTACGCCGCACTCGGTGTGTTGGCCGCCCTGCTTGGCGCCAACCTCGCCGCCCTGTTGCAAACCCCCTGGATCCTGGGCAGCTTTGCCGCGCTGTTCGTGATCCTCGCCCTGCCGATGTTCGGCTTCTTTGAACTGCAACTGCCGGCGTTCCTGCGTGATCGCCTGGACACCGTCAGCCGCCGGCAAAGCGGTGGCAGCCTGGTCGGCGCCGGGGTGCTCGGCGCGCTGTCCGGCCTGCTGGTGGGGCCGTGCATGACCGCGCCACTGGCCGGCGCCCTGTTGTATATCGCCCAGAGCGGCAATGCGCTGCACGGTGGTTTAATCCTGTTCTCCATGGGCATCGGCATCGGGATTCCGCTGTTGCTGCTGGTGACCGTGGGCAACCGCTTCCTGCCCAAGCCGGGCACGTGGATGAACGTGCTCAAGGGCATCTTCGGCTTCCTGTTCCTCGGCACCGCCGTGCTGATGATTCGCCCCGTGGTCGGCGACACCCTGTGGATTGGCCTGTGGGGCGTACTGGCCCTGGTCATGGCCTACTGCGGCTGGGCACTGGCCCGCGAGTACGGGCTGGCCGCCAAGGTATTCGGCGCCGGCGCCGTGGTGCTGGGCCTGTGGGGCGCGGTGCTGGTGGTGGGCGCCGCCGGTGGCAGCGATGACCTGTGGCAGCCGCTGAAGGTGTACAGCGGTTCGCCGGCCATCGGCACACCGACCGCCCACGACGCCTTCATGACCGTCAACGACTCTGCCGTGCTGCAAAGCCAGCTCGACAGTGCCAAGGCCCAGGGCCAATGGGTGCTGCTGGACTACTACGCCGACTGGTGCGTGGCGTGCAAGATCATGGAAAAACAGGTGTTCGGCCGCCCCGAAGTGCTCGACGCCTTGAAAGACGTGCGCCTGCTGCGCCTGGACGTCACCGCCGACAACGCCGCCAGCCGCGAACTGCTGGGACGCTACAAGGTACCGGGTCCACCCACGTTCATCTGGATCGGCCCCAACGGTGAGGAACGCCGCGCCCAGCGCATCACCGGTGAAGTCGATGCCGAGGCTTTCCTGCAACGCTGGAATCAAGCCCGGGACGCCCTCTGATGCTGACCCTGACCATCGGCACCTTCGCCATTGCGCTGAATCACATCCTGCTGATCAGCGCGCTGATTCTCGCCACCCTGGTGGGCTGGCGCGTGGCCAAGCGTGGCGGTGAGAACCCCGAGTCAGTGCTGTTCAGCCTGTTCCTGTTGGGCATGTTCGCGGCGCGCGTCAGCTTTGTGCTGATGTACTGGCGTTACTACAGCGACGACTGGCTGCAGATGGTCGACCTGCGTGACGGTGGCTTTCTTGCCTGGCCCGGCATTATTGCGCTGCTCCTTGGCGCACTGGCCTACGGCTGGCGGCGCCCGGCGCTGCGCAAGCCACTGAGTGCCGCGGTCATCACCGGCCTGGTGTTCTGGGGCCTGACGGGCCTGGCCCTGAACCTCTATGACAAGGGCACGCAACTGCCGCACATCACCTTGCACACGGCCGAAGGCCAAGAGGTGCACCTGACCGATTACAAGGGCGGCCCGCTGGTGATTAATTTGTGGGCGACCTGGTGCCCGCCCTGCCGCCGGGAAATGCCGGTGCTCGAACGCGCCCAACGCCAACGCCCTGACGTGACTTTCCTGTTCGTCAACCAGGCCGAAAGTATGCAAAGCGTGAGCACCTACCTGGCCACCCAGGGCCTGACCCTGGATAACGTATTGTTCGACGCCAGCGGCCGCCTCGGCCAGGCCGTCGGCTCCATGGCGTTGCCGACCACGCTGTTCTACACAGCCGACGGGCGCCTGATCAACAGCCACCTGGGCGAGTTGTCCCAGGCCAGTCTGGCCCGCGCCATGGAACCCTTCGACACCGCCCCAGAAAGGAAACCGACATGCCAAGCCTCCGCCACCTGCTGACCCTGCTGCCCCTGATGGCGGCGGCCACTCTGGTCAGAGCCGAAGACTGGCCGGCACCGATCAAACAGATCGAAGCCAAGGGTGCCAGGATCCTCGGCAAATTCGATGCGCCCAGCGGCCTCACCGGCTACGCCGCGCAGTACCAGAACCGCGGCATGGCCCTGTACCTGACCGCCGACGGCAAACACGTGATCGCCGGCAACCTCTACGACGCCCAAGGCAATGACCTGAGCAACGCGCCCCTGGAAAAACTGGTCTACGCACCAATGGCCAAGGAAGTCTGGGCCAAGATGGAAAACAGCAGCTGGATCCAGGACGGCGATAAAAACGCACCGCGCATCGTCTACCTGTTCAGCGACCCCAACTGCCCCTACTGCAACATGTTCTGGGAGCAGGCGCGGCCGTGGGTCAAGGCCGGCAAGGTGCAACTGCGCCATATCATGGTGGGTATCATCCGCGAAGACAGCGCCGCCAAGTCAGCCGCCCTGTTCGCCGCCAAAGACCCGCAAAAGGCCCTGCAGGAGCACGAAGCCGCCGGCAAGGGCAGCACGTTGCAGGCACTGACCAAGATCCCGGCCGACATCGAGGCCAAGCTCGACGCCAACATGAAATTGATGGACGCGCTGGAATTGTCGGCGACGCCGGCAATTTTCTACCTGGATGACAAGGGTGGCTTGCAGCAACAGCAAGGCGCACCGTCGCCAGGCAAGCTGGCGACGATTATGGGCCCCAAATAGGCAGTGCCTGTCAGGTCTCGTCGGGGGCTTGCCCCTGATGAGACCTGACAGGCAACTGAGGTCAGAGCCCTTCCAGCTCCGCCATCAAATCACTCAACCGATCCACCTTCTCCGCGCTGATCTCATTGGCCGCCAGCCCCTCAATGTATTCGGCCAACTCCGCCACCGTGCTGCACTCGAACATCGCCCGTAACGGCACATCACGCTGCAAACTTTTCTGCACCCGCGAGGCAATCTGCGTGGCCAGCAACGAGTGCCCGCCCAGTTCAAAGAAGTTGTCTTGCACACCAACCCGTTCGACCTTGAGCACCTCAGCCCAGATCGCCGCCAGGGTGGTTTCCAGTTCGTTGCGTGGGGCCAGGTAGTCCTGGCTGTGCAACTGGCCGATCTCCAGGGTCGGCAGGGCCTTGCGGTCGAGCTTGCCGTTGGCATTGAGGGGCAGTCGCTCGAGCCACAGCCAGTGCAGCGGCACCATGTATTCCGGCAGTTCGGCACGCAGGCGTTGCTTGATACGGTCCAGGCGTTCAGTGGGGTTGAGACTTTGATCAGCCGCGACCAGGTAGCCGACGAGGTGCTTGCCGTTGACGCCTTCCTGCACCGCCACCGCCGCATCGCGTACGTGCGGTTGCTCGTGCAGGCGCGCTTCGATTTCACCCAGTTCGATGCGGTAACCGCGAATCTTCACCTGATGGTCGATACGCCCGACGTATTCCAGCACCCCATCGCTGCGCCGCCGCGCCAGGTCGCCGGTGCGGTACAAGCGCTCGCCCGGCGCACCGAACGGGTTCGGTACAAAGACCGCAGCGGTGCGCAGTGGGTCGCTGACGTAACCTCGACCGACACCGGTGCCGGCAACACACAGCTCCCCCACGGCGCCTTGCGGCACCAACTCCAGCGCACCGTCGAGCACATATAACCGGTTGTTGTCGGTGGGTGTGCCAATCGGCAGGTAGGTACCACGGGTCGACGCCAGGTCGACGCGGAAGAACGCCACATCATCCGAACATTCGGCCGGGCCGTAGGCATTCACCAGGCCGATCTGCGGGTAACGCAATAGCCATTGGTGCGCCAACTCCGGCGGCATGGCTTCACCGGTGGGCAGCATCCAGCGCAGGCCGTCGAGACCGATACGCTCCTGGGCCAGCATGCCCTGGATCAGCGACGGCACGCTTTCCAGCACCGTAATGCCGTGTGCCTGAACGTGGGCCAGCAAGCCTTGCGGGTCGTGGGCGATGGTGTTCGGCACGATATCCACCCGCGCGCCGAACAGCGGCGCGGCGAGGAACTGCCACACGGAAATATCGAAACTTTGCGACGCCGTCTGTGCGATCACGTCCGTCGCGCTCAGGTCCAGGTACGGCTGCTTGCTCAGTTGGTTGTTGAGCATGCCGC
Source organism: Pseudomonas sp. FP2309 (assembly GCF_030687575.1). Taxonomy (NCBI): domain Bacteria; kingdom Pseudomonadati; phylum Pseudomonadota; class Gammaproteobacteria; order Pseudomonadales; family Pseudomonadaceae; genus Pseudomonas; species Pseudomonas sp. FP2309. The sequence continues at coordinate 3,899,465 of NZ_CP117439.1, forward strand.
GCTGTTCGACCATCACCCCTTTGGGCAAACCGGTGGAGCCCGAGGTGTAGATCACGTAGGCCAGGTTGTCCGGGGCGCTGTAAACGCCAGGGTTCTGCGCCGAGGCCGCCAGCGTGTCCCACACCAGCAACTTGGGCCGCCCGGCACAGCCCAATTCCTCCAGCAGTTCCAGCGCCTGCGCGCGACAGGCCTCGGTGCACACCAGCAACGGCGTGCGGCTCAGCTCGATGATTCGGCTCAAGCGCTGGCTCGGCAAGCCTGGGTCCAGCGGCAGGTAACCGGCACCGGCCTTGAAACTGCCGACGATCATGCCCAACAGGTCCAGGCTACGCTCGGCCAACAGCGCCACCGGCTGATCGAGGCCGACGCCCGCTGCAATCAAGGCATGGCCCAGCCCGTTACTGCGCCGGTTCAGTTCGTCATAGGTCCATTGCTGGTCCAGGCAACGGGCGGCAATGCGCTGTGGATGGGCCGCTACCTGGCGCTCGAACAGCTCGATGTAACTGCTGTCCAGCGGGTAGTCGTGCTCGCTCTGGTTGCACCCGTCCACCAGGAACTCACGCTCCTGCTCGCCGATCAGCGGCAGGTCAGCCACGTCGCCGTGGAAACCTTGCACCAGCGCCAGCAGCAGGCGCTTGAACTCGCCGAGCATGCCTTGCACGGTGGTTTCGTCGAAATAACGGGTGTCATAGGACAGGTGCAAACCGAGGTCATCGCCTGGGTAGCACACGGCGGTCAACGGGAAGTTGGTGTGGGTGCGGCCGGAGTCCGAGGTGGCGTTCAGGTTGTGGGCGTGGTCCAGCACCGAGCTTTCCACCGGGGCGTTTTCGAACACGAACAGGCTATCGAACAGCGGCTGGCCCTTGGGCAGCTCGCTGTGTTCCTGAATAGCCACCAGCGGCAGGTATTCGTACTCGCGCAGTTGCATATTGCTGTCGAGCAGGTCGCTCAACCACTGGCGCACGCTGCACGGTTGATCGTCCTGCGGCAGTTTGACCCGCAGCGCGATGCTGTTGATAAACAGGCCGACGGTGCGTTGCATCTCGGGCATGTCCACCGGGCGCCCGGCCACGGTGACACCGAACAGCACGTCGCGATCGCCGCTCAAACGGCGCAGTACCAGAGCCCAGGCCGCCTGCGCGAAGGTGTTGATGGTCAGTTGATGGGCCTGGGCCAATTCGCGCAGTTGCGCACCGTCGCGGACATCCAGGCGGGTGTAGCAGTCGCCCACGATCATCCCGCCGCTGTGGCCCGCGTGTTCGCGCAGGAACGGCCGGTCGCTCGGGATCGGCGTGGTGCGCTCGAAGCCCTGCAGGTTCTGCTGCCACCACTGGCGTGCCTGCGCCAGGTCCTGGCGTTGCAGCCAGGCGATGTAGTCGCGGTAGCGCGGCGGCATGGCCAGTTGCGCATCACGGCCTTCACCCAGGGCCATATAGAGCTCAAAAAAGTCATTCATCAGCAGCGAACGGCACCAGGCATCGATCAGGATGTGGTGATTGCTCATCATGAACCAGTAGCGCGCTTGACCAACGCGGATCAGGCGCAGGTGGAACGGCGCCTGGTTGAGCAGATCGAAACCGGCTTCGCGTTCAGCCTTGAGCAGCGCTTGCAGACGCGGCTCCTGCTCGGCTTCAGGCGCGTCGCGCCAGTCCAGGTACTCGATCGGCGTGCTGCCCGGTTTGTGGATCACTTGCAACATGTCTTCGCCGACGTTCCAGCAGAACGAGGCGCGCAGGGCTTCGTGACGGGCGATGACCGCCTGCCAGGCCTGGGCGAAACGTTCAGGGTCCAGGGCGCTGTTGATGCGGTAGCGGTCCTGCATGTAGTACAGGCCGGTGCCCGGCTCCAGCAAGGTGTGCAGCAACAGGCCTTCCTGCATCGGCGTCAGCGGGTAGACGTCTTCGATGGCGTGCGCCGGGACCGGCAGGCTGTCGAGTTGCGGCTGCGTCAGCCGCGCCAGCGGGAAGTCGGACGGCGTGAGGCCGCCGGCGTCGTCCTTGAGGCAGTGGGCGATCAGGCTTTGCAGCTCCGCCAGGTAGGCCTCGGCCAATTCGCTGATGGTGTGTGTGTCATGGCGTTCGCGGCTGAAGGTCCAGCGCAGCACCAGCTCACCGCCGTACACCTGGCTGTCGACGCTCAGTTGATTGGGCAGCGGTGCATCCGGGTCATGGGCCTGGCCTGCGGGCTCATCCAGCGGATGGAACAGCGCATCGCTGCCAAAGCTTTGGTCGAACTGACCGAGGTAGTTGAAGGTGATGCCGGCGCTGGGCAGTGCCGCCATGGTTTGCCGGCACAGGTCGTCCGTCAGGTAGCGCAGCACGCCATAGCCCAGGCCTTTGTGCGGCACGCCACGCAGTTGCTCTTTGATCGCCTTGATCGAGGCGCCCTGCCCGGCCGCTTCTTCGATGTCCACCGGGGTCAGGCGCAGCGGGTAAGCGCTGGTGAACCAACCGACGCTGCGGGTCAGGTCGATCTCATCGAACAGGGTTTCGCGGCCGTGGCCTTCGAGTTGGATCAACGCCGACGCGTGGCCGCTCCAGCGGCACAGCACACGGGCCAGGGCAGTCAGCAGCAGGTCATTGACCTGGGTGCGGTAGGCGCTCGGCGCGTGTTGCAGCAACTGGCGCGTGTGCTCGGCGTCCAGGCGCACGCTGACCGTCTCGGCATCGCGATGACGCAGCGAGCCGTGGGCACGGTCGACCGGCAACGCCACGGCGGGACCGGCCAACTGCGCTTGCCACACACTCAGTTCCTCACGCAGGGATTCGCTGCTGGCATAGGCCTGCAAACGCGCGGCCCAGTCACGCAGTGGGCTGGTCTTGGCCGGCAGGCTCACCGATTGGCCGTCGCTCAATTGGCGATAGACGTTCTGCAGGTCCTCAAGCAGCACGCGCCACGACACACCGTCCACCACCAGGTGATGGATCGCAATCAGCAGGCGCTGTTGACCGTCGGGCCCGTCCACCAGCAACGCACGCAGCAGCGGGCCGTGTTGCAGGTCGAGGCTGCGCTGGGTGTCGGTGAACAGCGCGGTGCACTGCGCCATATCCCGCACGTGCGCCTGCATCAGTACGCCGCCCTGGGGTACGGCCAAGTGTTCGGCGTGCCAGTGCGCATCGCGCTGGCTGAAACTCAGGCGCAGCGCGTCATGGTGTTCCAGCACCGCCAACAGCGCTTGCTCCAGGCGATGGGGTTCAAGCAGTTGCAGCGGTTTGAGCACCAGGGCCTGGTTCCAGTGCTGACGCGCGGGAATCTCGCTGTCGAAGAACCACTGTTGGATCGGCGTCAGGCCCGAGCTGCCGGTGAGCACGCCCTGCTCGGCGGTCACACGCTCGGTGCGCGTGGCGACGGCAGCCAGGGTCTGCACGGTCTGGTGCTGGAACAGGTCGCGGGGGCTGAAATGGATACCCGCCTGCCGCGCGCGGCTGACCACCTGGATCGACAGGATCGAGTCGCCGCCCAGTTCAAAGAAGTTATCGTCCAGGCCGACTTGCTGCACGTTCAGCACGGCGGCCCAGATCGCTGCCAGGGTGTGCTCAAGCGCGTTGCGCGGTGCCACATACTGCTGACGATTGGCCTCGGGGTCAGGCGCCGGCAGGGCGCGGCGGTCGAGCTTGCCGTTGGCGGTGAGCGGCATGCTGTCGAGCACGATCAGGTGCGCAGGCACCATGTAGTCCGGCAGTTGTGCCTTCAGATGAGCCTTCAGCGCGTCGCGCAAGGCGCCGTGCTCGGCGTCGCTGACCAGGTACGCCACCAATTGCCTGCCGCTCGGCGAATCCAGGGCCAGCACCACGGCTTCGCGCACGGCGGTGTGTTCGAGCAGGCGGGTTTCGATCTCGCCCAGTTCGATACGGAAACCCCGGATTTTCACTTGATGGTCAATCCGCCCCAGGTATTCCACCAGGCCATCGGCGCGCTGGCGCACCAGGTCGCCGGTGCGGTACAGGCGCCCGCCGTTGCGCGCGAACGGGTCAGCGACAAACCGTTCCGCGGTCATGCCCGGCCGCTCGTGGTAACCCTGGGCCAGGCCGGCGCCGCCGACATACAGCTCGCCGGTCGCGCCTTGGGGCACCAACGCCAGGTCGGCGTCGAGGATGTAAGCGACGCGCTCACCAATGATGCTGCCGATGGGCACGCTGGCGGCGCCCTCTTCCAGTTGCTCGGGGGCCAGGCTGGCCAGTGGCATCACCACGGTTTCCGTCGGGCCATAGGCGTTGAAAAACACCTGCGGCTGGAACGCCGCGCGGATGCGCTGCAAATGCTCGCCGGTCAGGGCCTCGCCGCCGGTGATGCACATGCGCACCGGCAAGGTCTGCTGTTGCGTTGCCAGCCACTGCGCCAACTGGCTGCCGTAGCTGGGGGTAAAGCCGAGAACGGAGATGCGATGGGTGCGGATCAGCGCGCAGATTTCTTCCGCATCCCACTGGCCCTGTGCCCGCAACACCACCTGCGCACCACTGAGCAGCGGCACCAGCAAGCGCTCGGTGGCGGCGTCAAAGTTGATCGAATAGAAATGCAGCTCACAGTCGTCCGGGCGCATGCCGAAGCGCTCGATCACGGCCTGACAATGCATGGCGATTTCGCCGTGGGACACCACCACACCTTTGGGTTTACCGGTGGAGCCGGAGGTGTAGATCAGGTACGCCTGGTGCTGTGGCAGGCTGATGAACGGCAGCTCACTCGCCGGGTAGTTGGCCAGCACCGGCGCGTCATCCTCCAGGCACCAGCACGCCACCGTTGCCGGCAGTTCACCGAGGGCTTCGAACATTGCCGCATCGCTGAGCAACAGGCCGATGCCGCTGTCTTCGATCATGTAATGCAGGCGATCCAGCGGGTACTCCGGGTCCAACGGCACATAGGCACCGCCGGCCTTGAGGATCGCCAGGAGGCCGATGACCATTTCCAGCGAGCGCGGCAGCGCCAGGCCCACCCGCACCTGCGGGCCCACGCCGCGCTCGCGCAGCATCCAGGCCAGGCGATTGGCGCGAGCGTCCAGCTCGGCGTACGTGAGGGTGACACCGGCAAAGGTCAGCGCCGGCGCATCGCCACGCTTGACCGCCTGCCGGCTGAACAACTGATGGATGCACTGATCGAGACGGTGTTCGCCGGGTTCCACACCCAGACTGTCCTGCAACACCCGCTGCTCGCCGACGCTCAGCAACGGCAGCTCGCTGAGGCGCTGCTCGGGGCTGGCGATCAAGGCTTGCAACAGGTTGCGCCAATGTTCGGCCATGCGCGCAATGCGCGGTTCATCGAACAGGTCGGTGCTGTAGGTCAGGCAGCAGCCCAGGCGGTGGTCGAGGTCGGTGACTTCCAGGTTGAGGTCGAACTTGGTGGCGCGGGCATCGTTGGCCAGGTATTCGACGGTCATGCCCGCCAGTTGGCGGCTTTGCTGGAACTCCCAGCGCTGCACGTTGCACATCACTTGGAACAGCGGGTTATACGCCGCACTGCGCGGCGGTTGCAGAGCTTCCACCAGATGATCGAACGGCAGGTCCTGGTGCGACTGGCCTTCGATCACGGTGTGGCGCACCTGCTCGAACAGCTCACCGACACTCATCTGCCCGTTGAGCTGGCAACGCAGCACCTGGGTGTTGAGGAACGCGCCGATCAGCCCTTCGCTTTCCGGGCGGATACGGTTGGCCACGGGGGCGCCAATGCGCAGGTCGGTCTGGCCGCTGTAGCGGTAGAGCAACACGGCCAGGGTCGCGGCCATGGTCATGAACAGGGTCAGGCCACGCTCGGCGTTGAACGCGCGCACGCGGGCGGCCAGTTCGTCGCTCAAATCGAAGCGGTACAGCTCGCCCTGATGACTTTGCACCGGTGGCCGTGGGCGGTCACCCGGCAACTCCAATAACGGATGCTCGTTGCCCAGTTGTGCGGTCCAGTAGTCCAGTTGGCGTTGGCGCTCGCCGGACTCCAGCCACTGGCGCTGCCACACGCTGTAGTCCAGGTACTGCACCGGCAAGGGAGCCAGCGGCGACGGGCGCTCGTCGATAAAGGCTTCGTAGAGTGCGCTGAGTTCACGGGCAAAAATGTCCATGGCCCAGCCTTCGGTGACGATATGGTGCAGAGTCAGCACCAGGTAGTGCTCGGTCTCGCCGGCCTTGACCAGGCACGCACGCAGCAACGGCCCGGTTTCGAGGTTGAACGGCGTATGGGCTTCGTGATCGGCCAATTGCTTCAAACGCTGCGCGCGCGCGGCTTCATCCAGCGCACTGATGTCCTGCCAGTCCATACGCAGGCCGGTCTGCGCCGCGACCTTTTGCCAGGCCACGCCGTCGACGCTCGGGAACGTGGTGCGCAGGGTTTCGTGGCGCATGATCAAGGCCTGCAACGCCGCCTCGAAGCGCCCCACATCCAGCACGCCACGCAGGCGTGCCATGCCGCCGACGTTGTAGGCCGGGCTGTCCGGTTCCATCTGCCAGAGGAACCACATGCGCTGCTGGGAATAGGACAGCGGCACCGGTTGGCTGCGGTCGACCGTGGCAATCGCGGTTTGCCGGTTACGCTGGCCTGCCGCCTGGATCCGGCCGACCTGTTCGGCAAACGCTTCCAGTTCGCTGGCGTCGAACAAGGTGCGTAATGGCAGCTCGACGTCACAGGCCTGGCGAGTGCGCGAGATGATTTGCGTGGCCAGCAAAGAGTGGCCGCCCAGGGCGAAGAAGTCATCGCGCAGGCCGACGTTCGGCAGCCCCAGGACTTCGCGCCAGATCGCGGCGATCTGCTGTTGCAACGGCGATTCAGGCGCGACGTGCTCACGGGTGTGCCACACCGGCTCGGGCAATGCACGACGGTCGAGTTTGCCGCTGGGGCTCAGGGGCATCGCGTCCAGACGCATCAAGAGCGCGGGCACCATGTATTCGGGTAACTCGGCGGCCAGGGCGGTTTTCACCGTGTGTTCGTCCAGCGCAGTGCTGGCGGTGTAGTAGCCGATTAACGTGGCGTTGCGCACCAGCACCACGGCCTGGGCGATACCGTCGAGCGCCAGCAGGCGCGCTTCGATTTCTTCGGGCTCCACACGGAAGCCGCGCAGCTTGACCTGTTGATCCAGACGGCCGAGGTATTCGAGTACGCCATCGGCGCTCCAGCGCACCCGGTCACCGGTGCGGTACAGGCGCGCGCCCGGCTCGCCCAGTGGGTCGGCAACGAAGCGTTCAGCGGTCAGCCCGGCGCGCCCCAAGTAACCCCGCGCCAGGCCGATGCCACCGATGCACAGCTCTCCCGGCACCCCGGCGGGCAACAGGTTGAGGTGATCGTCGAGAACGCGGCAGATCACATTGCCCAACGGGCGGCCGATCGGCGAGCGCTCGCCATCGTCGGCCTGGCAGTGCCAGTGGGTGACGTTGATCGCGGTTTCGGTCGGGCCATACCGGTTGTGCAATTGCACCGCCGGCAACTGGGCCAACACGCGGTTGCGCAGCTCGGCAGGCAACGCTTCGCCGCCGGAGAACAGACGACGCAGGCTGGTGCAGTCGGCCGCCAGGGGCTCGTCGATGAACAGCTGCAACAGCGGCGGCACAAAGTGCAGGGTCGTTACACCGTGCTCCTGCACCAGTTGCGCAATGCGGTGCGGATCGCGATGTTCACCCGGGCCGGCCAGTACCAGGCGGCAGCCGGTGATCAACGGCCAGAAGCATTCCCACACCGACACGTCAAAGCTGATCGGGGCCTTTTGCATCAGCACGTCGGTGTCGTTGAGCAGGTAAGTGGCTTGCATCCACTGCAAGCGCTCGGCCAGGGCCCCATGGGTATTGCCCACGCCTTTGGGCTGGCCGGTGGAACCGGAGGTGTAAATCACGTAGGCCAGGTTGTCGCCGTGCAGGTGCAGGCCCGGCGCCTGGGTCGGCCAGCGGTCCAGGTGCAGGGTATCCATGGCGATGACGCACACGCCTTCGGCAGTTGGCAGCTGCGCGAGCAGCGAGGTCTGGCTCAGCAGCAGGTGCACACCGCTGTCTTTGAGCATGTAGGCCAGGCGGTCGGCGGGGTAATCCGGGTCCAGCGGCACATAGGCGCCACCGGCCTTGATGATCGCCAACAGGCCGATCAGCAGTTGCGGCGAACGCTCGGCGGCGATCGCCACGCACACTTCCGGGCCGACGCCTTTGTCGCGCAGGTAATGGGCCAGGCGGTTGGCCTGAGTGTGCAATTGGGCAAAGCTCAGGCTGCCGCCCTGCCAGACCAGCGCGGTGCGCTCCGAGGTGTGTTGGTTGAGCAATTCGGGCAACCACTGCCGGGCCGGCGCGCACGGTGCCTGGCTCCAGGGTTGCGGCGTGTGCGCGGGCATCAACGGCAGCTCGCCGAGGGCCTGGTGTGGCTGTTGGCAAATGGCGTGCAGCAGGTGGATAAAGTGCTCGGCCAGGCGCTCGATGGTTGCGCGGTCGAACAGTTCGTCAGCGTAGTCGAACGACAGGCTCAGGCGCCCGTTGCGGTCTTCTTCGCTGTGCAACTGCAGGTCGAACTTGGCTTCGCGGCTGTGCCACGGCAACTCATCGGCGAGCATGCCCGGCAGGCGGCGCAAGGCGCTGAGGTCGCGCTGCTGGTGGTTGAACATGACCTGGAACAGACCTTGTTCGCGGGCCTGGGGAAAGGCTTCGAGCAGTTGTTCGAACGGCAGGTCCTGGTGAGCCTGGGCGCCCAGAGCCGTCTGGCGCGTGGCGGCCAGCAACTGGTTGAAAGGCAGGCATCCGTCCAGCTCGGCGCGCAGCACCAGGGTGTTGATAAAGAAGCCGACCAGGCCTTGGGTTTCCTGGCGTGAGCGGTTGGCATTGGGCACGCCGATACGGATATCGCGCTGGCCGCTGTAGCGATAGAGCAAAGTCTGGAACGCCGCCAGCAGCAGCATGAACGGCGTGGACTCATTGACGTTGGCGGTCTGGCGAATCGCCTCGCTGAGCTGAACGCTCAGGCGCGTGGTATGGCGCGCGGCCGTGTTGAGGCGCCTCGCCGAGCGCGGGTGGTCGGTGGCCAGGCTGAGTGTCGGGTGTTCGTCGCCCAGCTGGGTTTTCCAGTACGCCAGTTGGCGCTGACCTTCCCCTTCGGCCAGCCATTGACGCTGCCAACTGCCGTAGTCGGCGTATTGCAGGGTCAGTGGCGGCAGCTCAAGGCGCTGGCCCTGGGCGGCAGCGGCGTACAGCCGCGAGAATTCATCGATCAGGATATTCAGCGACCAGCCATCGGCGATGATGTGGTGCAGCGTCACCAGCAACTGATGGTCTTCCTCGTCGAGGCGCAACAGGGTCACCCACAGCAGCGGGCCTTTTTCCAGGTCGAACCGGGTGCGCGCTTCGTCTTCACGGATCTGCTGCGCGCGAACCTCGCGCTCGGCCACGGGCAGGTCGCTGAGGTCGATGACCTGCAGGTCGAACGCGCCCTTGGCATCGATGCGCTGGAAGGCCTGGCCATCGCGCTCATAGAAGCGCGTGCGCAGCGCTTCGTGACGCTGGACCAACTGCTGGAAGCTCAGGCGGACGGCGTCTTCATCCAACTCGCCGCGCAGGCGCAACGCGCCGGGAATGGTGTAGGCGCTGCTCTGCGGGTCCAGTTGCCAGGTGATCCACAGACGGTTCTGGGCCAGGGATTGCGGCAACTCGTCGTGGCGCGACAAGGCGCGGATCGCGCCCTGGGCCACGCCGCCGTCTTGCTGCAACTGCGCGACACCGGCGGCAAACGCGGCCAGGGTCGGTGCTTCGAAGAGCAGGCGCAGGTTCAGTTCCAGGCCAAGAGCTTCCCGCAGGCGCGCAATCACCTGGGTGGCGGTGATGGAGTTGCCGCCCAGCAGGAAGAAGTGATCATCGGCGGCGACACTCGCCACCTGCAGCTGCTCGCACCAGATCGCGGCGATCTGGCTTTGCAGCTCGCACGCCAACGGCGCGTCGCTTAGCGGCCCTTGCAGGTCGGGGAACTGCGCGTAGCTGTCGAGGCTGCCGTCGGCGTGGCGCAGGGCGCACGCGGCACGCTGCACTTTGCCGCTGGAGGTCTTGGGCAACGCGCCGGGGTTGAGCAACACCACGACGCTCGGCGCCTCTTGGCAGGCTTCGGCCACGGCCTGGCGGATGGCGTTGATCAGCGCTTGCGGCGCCAGAATTTTCTGCAAGCTGCGGCTGATTTCGACGGCAATGCCGATGCCTTCCAGGCCCTGGTCATGCACCGCAAACGCGGCGACGCGACCCTTGCGCACCCCTTCCACTTCGCGCTCGATGGTCTGTTCGATGTCTTGCGGGTACAGGTTGTGGCCGCGCACGATCAGCAGGTCTTTGAGGCGACCGGTGATGTACACGTCGCCGTCGCGGATAAACCCCAGGTCGCCGGTGCGCAGCCAGGTGCGCCCGGCATGCTTCACAAAGGTCTTGGCGGTGGCTTCAGGGTTGCGCCAGTAGCCGTGGGCGATGCTCGGGCCAGTGGCCCAGAGTTCGCCGACGCGGTTGTCGGGCAGTTCGCTCAGGGTGTGCGGGTCAGCGATCAGCACCGCATGGTCCGGCTGGGCGGTGCCGCAGCTCATCACCGCAGTGCCCTCGCCGGGCTCGGCGCGGTTGGCGGCCAGGGCCTGCGCATCCACGCGCAGCGCCGGGATGCCGTGACCACGGGTGCCGCCGGCGACGAACAACGTCGCCTCGGCCAGGCCGTAGGAGGCAAAGAACTGCTCGGAGCCAAAGCCACAGGCAGCGAACTTCTCGGCGAAGCGTTCCAGGGTGTCGAGGCGAATCGGCTCGGAGCCGGAATAGGCCACGCGCCAGCGGCTCAAGTCCAGGCGTTCCAGGGCCGACTCACTGACCCGCTCAGTGCACAAGCGATAGGCGAAATCCGGGCCGCCGCTGATGGTGCCACCGTACTCGCTGATCGCTTCCAGCCAGCGCAACGGCCGGCCGAGGAAGTACGCCGGCGACATCAGCACGCAGGGCACGCCGCTGAAGATCGGTTGCAACAGGCCGCCGATCAGGCCCATGTCGTGGTACAGCGGCAACCAGCTGACGATGACGTCATCCGGGTTGAGGTCGATGCCGAAGCCGCGGCGTATCAGCACTTCGTTGGCCACCAGGTTGCCGTGGCTGACCTGCACGCCCTTGGGCAGCGCCGTGGAGCCGGAGGTGTATTGCAGGAAGGCGATGTCGTCAGGCTTCAGGTCGGGCGCACGCCAGTCGAGAGCGCTTTGCGCATCGAGGGTGTCGACGCTCAGCACAGGCGGCGCGTTGTCGATGCGTGCCAGGTCATCGGCAAGGCTGGCGATGGTCAACAGCAGGCGCGGTTGGGCATCGCCGATGATCGACAGCAAACGTTCCTGATGATGACGGCGCGTGGATTCCGGCGGATAGGCCGGCACGGCGATCACCCCGGCGTACAGGCAACCAAAAAACGCTGCGACGTAATCCGGACCACTGGGGAACAACAGCACGGCACGCTCGCCCGGCGCCGCGTTGGCTTGCAGGGCGGCGGCGATGGTGAGGGCGCGCCTGTCGAGGTCGCGGTAGCTGAGCACCACGCTGTGCTCGGCGGACTCGGCGAGGAAGCGCAGGGCGACCTGGTCCGGGGTCTGCGCCGCGCGACGCTGAAGGGACTGGACCAGGGTTTGAGGAAGTTCGAAGGCGTCCATCATGGGGTTCCTGCCTGAAATCGGCTTACAGGGAAATCGGGAAATTAGGGGGCGTTCAGCCGGCGGCCAGTTGCCGCGCCGCGCCATTGCGCCAGCGGGCCAGGTGCTGCTCGGCGTAGCGCCGCATGCAGCGCAGTACGGCGCTTTCGTGCTGCACGAGAAAGAAGTGGTGGCCGTCAAACATGTCCAGGGAAAAACCACTGGCGGCATCGAGTTGCCAGTCGAGCAATTGGTCGGCGCGCACGCTGTCCTGCTTGCCGCCAAACACGTGGATCGGCATTCCCAGGGGCGCGCGCCGGCCGTAGGTGAAGCTGCCGCAGAGCAGGAAGTCCGCGCGCAGGATCGGCAGCATCAGTTGCATCAATTCGGGGTTGGCCAGGGCTTCTTCGGCGGTGCCCTTGAGCTCACGCAGGCGCTCGATCAGTTGCTCATCGGTCTTTTCGATGGCGTATTCGCTGACGTCGCGGCGCGCCGGACCGGCCGTGCCGGAGGCGAACAGGGCCAGGGGCGCCGGCGCATTGCGCGCTTTCAGCGCGTGGGCCAATTCGAATGCCAGCAGCCCGCCAAGGCTGTGCCCGAACAAGGCGTAGGGCCCATTCAGGTCGCGGCTGATCTCATCGGCCAACTGGGCGGCCAAGGCCGTGATGTCGCGCTGCAACGGCTCGTCCATGCGCATGCCACGGCCCGGTAATTCCAGCGGGCACACCTGCAACCACTCCGGCAGGGCTCGACGCCAGCGCGCATACACCATGGCACTGGCGCCTGAATAGGGCAGGCAGAACAGGCGCAGTCGGGTGGGGGTACTCATCGCTCGAGTACCGCGAACTGAAACACGCTGTGTGCACGATAAAAACCCATCTCGTCCTCCTGCGGGTGCTGATCCTTGGCCGCCTGACTAACGGACCTGTCACCCAAAAGAACGGACGGCATCGGCAAATAATTAGTCGTCGGCCACCTACGAGACACACATCACAGCTTACGAGAAGGCACAAGATTAGTTCGCCTTCTCATTTGACAATCATTATCATTCAGCCTAATTTGTTGCCCGATGTGTAGGAGGCCTCAGCAAGGACGCCCTCCCCCAACCTCTTTATCAAGGTGATTTCCATGACGGAACAAGTATCCACAGGCAGGTGCGACTCACCACTTCTGCAGGCGTTCGTCGACAATCGACTGATCCTGGTGAAGATTGCAGCACGCATCACCGGGTGCCGCTCCCGTGCGGAAGATGTGGTGCAGGACGCCTACTTCCGATTGCAGTCGGCGCCGACCATTACGTCTTCGTTCAAGGCCCAGTTGAGCTATCTGTTCCAGATCGTGCGCAACCTCGCCATCGATCACTACCGTAAGCAGGCACTGGAGCTCAAATACTCCGGGACGGAAGAGGAAGGCTTGAATGTGGTCATTCACGGCGCGTCACCGGAAACCTCCCATATCAATTTCAACACCTTGGAAAACATCGCCGACGCCCTGACGCAGCTACCCCAGCGTACCCGCTACGCGTTCGAGATGTACCGTCTGCACGGCGTGCCGCAAAAGGACATCGCCAAGGAACTGGGGGTCTCGCCCACATTGGTGAATTTCATGATTCGCGACGCGCTGGTGCATTGCCGCAAGGTCTCGGGCAACCACAGCGACACCTTTGCACGGCGGGTTTGACGGCCCGCTGATCGCTCCCAGGGCGGGAACGATCAGCGGTGGTTCAGACTAATCCACACCGCGCAAAAAACCGCTCCCGCCCCAGGATCATCAGCGCCGCGCGCTTGTGCGGGAAGTCGAACTCCTTCTCGCAATGGAAGCACTGGTTGTGCATGTGACCGATCATCTTTGCGTTATCGGCACGGGGCTCCGCCACCACGCGTTGGGTACGCGGATCATCCAGAAACAGGTAGTGCACCAGCGCCGACAACCAACTGGCAACCTTGTGCGGACCGCGATGATGTTCCTCGCCCACCAGCATGTGAATGCCCCGATCATAGTCGCCGGCATCGTAGAACGGTGCGATACGGTCTTCCTTGGCCCAGTAGGCTTCGAAGTAGGCAAAGGGTTCGTCATCGAAACAGCCGATCAACGTGAGGGTGTGCGGGTCGGCTTGCAGCTTGCCGAGGTAGTCACGGTGCTGTTCGAGGCTGCCGCTTTCCTGCCAGAAATTCGCCACCCGCGCGCTGTTCTGCCAGCGATTGAAGCGCGCTACGTCCACGTCGATCTCCACGGTACGCAGTGAAATCCACGCGCCAAGACGTGCGTCGAAACGGCGGTACACCTCACCACGCGGCTTGGGCGCACGGGCGGGATGGCGCTTGCCATCACTGATGATCATCTGTTGCGGGTAACTGCCACTGGGCGCGTGCCCCAGCCACGGCTGGGGTAACTGCCAGAACAGGGTGCGCTCACAGTGGTATTGCCCGGGGCTGTCACTGCTCACCAACAGCCCACTGCGCAAGGCTTCTTCGGGCGCATGCTCAAGATGCCAGGTCAGGCGCTGGCGGGTCGGCTCCTTGACGAACAACCAGTAGCAGGCCGCCCACAACGCCCTTGCCGATGGCACCTCGTTGGCCTGCTGCAGGTGCACGTGCAGTTCGTCACCGCGCTCCAGGCGCAGCCGGGCCAACGGCTGGCCTTCCAGGGTCAGGCTCAGGTGGCTTTCGGTTTCATCGGCATTCAGGGCAGGCCCGGCCGGCAACGGCAAGACCGACAGGTCATTCAGATTGGACATGGAAAGGGCTCACGCTCGTCGACAGATAAAGAAGTGACGTGAGCCACACGCGCAAATTTAGCCGTTCAAGGTGCCGCCATCACATCGATGCGGTACGGCTCGAAAATCTTCAGCATCTGCCCGCTGTCGCGCAGCCCCTTGAGCAACGCCGAAAACGCCTCCGCGGTGATCGGCGCCTTGGGCCGTAGCAAGGCGTAATGGTGATACACCTGGTCGATGCGCTCCGACACCAGGAACTGCCCCGCCATGTCGGCGTTACGCACCATGAAGTCACTCAGGTAGGAGCGGGTCACCAAGGCGATGTCGGCCCGCCCACGGGCGACCATCAGCAGGTTGCTGTCATGGGAGTAGGTCAACGTGGCGTTGAAGTGCTCGGCCATGTACTTGGGGTCGGAGTTGAAGTGGGCGAAGGCATAGTGATAACCGCTGAACACCGCCAGGCGTTTGCCGTCCAGGTCCGCAAAATAACGCTGCTCGCGACCGAGTTTGCGTTGGGCAACGAAAATTTCCGCATCCTCAAGGCCCATGTCGACGGCCGTATGGGGGATTTCCTGCCAGCCCCAGTCGGGGTTTTCGAAGATGGCCATGTCGATCCGGCCTTGTTCGAAATCGCGAAAGCGCCGGGGAATGGAGGTGGGCACCAGCACAAATTGGTAATTGCTTTGCGCGGCGTTCAAAGCCTCGACCAGTTGCGGCAACAGACCGGTGTCGGCGCCCTGCTCCGGGCGCACGGTATAGGGCGGGAAATGTGCCGCACCGATGCGCACCAACTGCGCCGCCGACGCCGGCATCCACCACGCGGTGCCGAGTGCCCATAGAGTAAGTCCTGCAGCCAATCGCCATGGCGTTAACATCAAGGCACGCACCGTTCAACACATTGATGGCGATAAGCTAGGCGTTTTTAACTGGCGAGACAACTTTTCATCGGCAAATTAATGGCTTGCGCCTCAATCGGCTTTCAGAACCATCAACAACGCCTCTTGGGCCAGTTGCTCCAGGGTCAGACTGCCTTCGGCACGGAACCAGGTGGTGGTCCACGATAACGCCCCGGTGAGAAAGCGCCGCGCAATGAACACGTCCCCCTTGATATAGCCCGCGGCCTTGGCTTCCCCCAGCACCTGCAGCCAAATCTCTTCGTACACATCGCGCAGGGCCAGCACCCGGGCCTGGCCGTCGTCCGACAGCGAGCGCCATTCGTACACCAACACCGCCATGGCCTCGCCACTGCCGCCCATGATCGACTGCAATTCGCAGCGAATCAGCGCCAGCACGCGCTCACGCACATTCCCCGCCTCCTGCAGCGACGCGCGCATCAGCGCGGTGTTGTAGCGGATGGTTTCCTCCATCACCGCGCGCAGGATCTCGTCCTTGCTCTTGAAGTGATGAAAAATACTGCCGCTCTGGATCCCCACCGCGCCAGCCAGGTCACGCACGGTGGTGCGCTCGAAGCCCTTGTTGCGAAACAGGTGAGCCGCGGTTTGCAGCAACTTGCCCCGGGCGCTGTCGGGGTCGGTCAATTGGCCGCCGTCGATCAGGGTGCGCATCACCCGCAGGGCTGTTTGCTCATCCATGCCACTCTCCTTTACTTCTACTCACGTCGTGGCCGGCAATTTAGGCCGTGCCCGCCACCCAAGCAAGCGCTTGGCTAAAACTTGTGACAGGCGTTTACAAACCAAGCGCTTGCTTGGTAGTCTCGGCAACAGCCACTCGAGGAAGGATTTCTCATGAGCAAGACGGTTCGTATCGGCTGTGCCAGCGCCTTCTGGGGCGACACCTGCACCGCGGCCGCGCAGTTAGTGCACGGCGGCAAGCTGGATTACCTGGTGTTCGACTACCTGGCGGAAGTCACTATGTCGATCCTGGCCGGCGCACGGTTGAAAGACCCTCAAGCCGGTTACGCCACGGATTTTGTCGAGGTGCTGACACCCCTGCTGGCCGAGATCCAGCGCCAGGGCATTCGCGTGATCAGCAATGCCGGCGGCATCCACCCCCAGGCCTGCGCCGCCGCCCTGCAAGCGGCCTGCGACAAGGCACACATCCCGCTGAAAATCGCCGTGTTGCTCGGCGACGATCTGCACCCCCAGCTCAAACACCTGCGTACGGTCAGCGACATGTTCAACGGCGCGCCGCTGCCGCCGATGTGTGTGTCCGCCAATGCCTACCTCGGCGCGCCGGGCATCACCCAGGCCTTGCAGCTGGGCGCCGATATCGTCATCACCGGTCGGGTGGTCGACAGCGCGGTGGTCAGTGCCGCGCTGGTGCACGAATTCAATTGGGCGTGGCACGACTACGACCGCCTCGCCCAGGCCGCCCTCGCCGGGCATATCATCGAATGCGGCGCGCAGTGCACCGGCGGTAATTTCACCGACTGGCGCGATGTGCCCGACTACGAAAACATCGGTTTCCCTATCGTCGACGTCAGCGCCGACGGCGCGTTCACGGTGAGCAAGGTCGACGGCACCGGCGGGCTGATCAGTGAACTGAGCGTGGCCGAACAACTGCTGTACGAAATCGGCGACCCGCGCGCTTATTTATTGCCCGATGTGATCTGCGACTTCAGCCAGGTTGAGGTGCAGCAACAGGGCGAAAACCGCGTTCACCTGAGCGGCGCCCACGGCATGCCGCCGACCGACACCTACAAGGTCAGCGCCACTTACCCCGACGGTTTCCGCTGCACCGCCAGTTGCCTGATCGCCGGGATCGACGCCGTGGCCAAGGCCGAGCGGGTCAGCCAGGCCATCATCAACAAAACCTCGCACTTGTTCAGCCAGCGCGGCTGGGCGCCTTACACCGAGGTGAACATCGAACTGCTGGGCAGCGAAGCCACCTACGGCGCCCACGCCCTGCGCCATGACTGCCGTGAGGTGGTGGTCAAGCTCGCCGTACGCCATCCGAACAAACAGGCGCTGGTGCTGTTCGCCCGCGAGATCGCCCAGGCGGCGACGGGCATGGCGCCGGGGTTGACCGGGATCGTTGGCGGGCGGCCGACGGTTTATCCGTTGATTCGGCTGTTTTCGTTCCTGATCGATAAAGCCCAGTGTGAACCGGTGGTCGACTTCCAGGGCCAGCGCCACCCCTGCATCCTGCCGCCCGCGACGCCCCTGGCCACGCCCACCGCGCCGATGGAAGCGCCAAAACCCCAAGGCCGCGCCGACGCCAGCGTCCCCCTGGTAAAACTCGCGGTGGCGCGCTCCGGCGACAAGGGCAACCACAGCAATATCGGCGTGATCGCGCGCCGCCCCGAGTACCTGCCGTGGATCGCCGAGGCCCTGACGCCCGAGGTGGTCGTCGACTGGATGAGCCACGTACTTGACCCCCTCATCGGCCGCGTCGAGCGTTGGTATCTGCCGGGCAGCCACAGCTTGAACTTCCTGCTGGAAAACGCCCTGGGCGGCGGCGGTATCGCCAGCCTGCGCATCGACCCCCAAGGCAAGGCCTTCGCCCAGCAACTGCTGGAAATCCCCATCGCCGTGCCGCAACACCTCGCCGATCAACTCACCTAAGGAGCGCTGCCGTGGCCTTCGATTCAATCTTCAAAGCCGACCTGTTTCACGGGCAGACCGTGATGGTCACCGGTGGCGGCAGCGGTATCGGCCGCTGCACCGCCCACGAACTGGCGGCCCTGGGCGCCCAGGTGGTGCTGGTGGGGCGCAAGCCGGACAAGCTGCAAACCGTCGCGGCAGAAATCGTCGAAGACGGCGGCAGCGCCCATTGGCAGGTGTGTGACATCCGCGAT
The DNA here is from genome assembly GCF_030687575.1 of Pseudomonas sp. FP2309. Classification (NCBI taxonomy): domain Bacteria; kingdom Pseudomonadati; phylum Pseudomonadota; class Gammaproteobacteria; order Pseudomonadales; family Pseudomonadaceae; genus Pseudomonas; species Pseudomonas sp. FP2309. The sequence continues at coordinate 3,917,507 of NZ_CP117439.1, forward strand.
GAAGAGGCGGTGAAAGCACTGGTCAGCCGGATCCTTCACGCACACGGTCCCATCCACGGGTTGGTCAACAATGCCGGGGGCCAGTACCCCTCCCCGCTGGCATCGATCAATCAGAAAGGCTTCGAAACCGTGCTGCGCACCAACCTGGTGGGCGGCTTTCTGGTGGCCCGCGAAGTGTTCAACCAGTCGATGAGCCGTCACGGCGGCGCCATCGTCAACATGCTCGCCGACATGTGGGGCGGCATGCCCGGCATGGGGCACTCGGGGGCCGCCCGCGCGGGCATGGACAACTTCACCAAGACCGCCGCGGTCGAGTGGGGCTGCGCCGGGGTGCGGGTCAACGCGGTGGCGCCGGGCTGGATTGCGTCCAGCGGCATGGACACCTACGAAGGCGCGTTCAAGGCGGTGATCCCCACCCTGCGCGAGCATGTGCCGCTCAAGCGTATCGGCACCGAATCGGAAGTCAGCGCGGCCATCGTGTTCCTGCTCAGCCCGGCTGCGGCGTTTATCAGCGGCAGCACCCTGCGCATCGACGGCGCCGCCAGCCTGGGCAGCCGCGCCTGGCCGCTGCACAAGGCACAGCCGCCGAGCGCGGCGTTCAATGGTTTCCACCGCGCCTATCTGCCGGATGTGCTCAAGGAAGGGACCTGAACCATGCCGCTGATCGAAAGCCTGATCGACCCCCACAGCCCGCAGTTCGTGCAGAACCGCGATGCCCTGCTGGCGAGCATCGAGCACCTGCGCCAACTGGAGCAAACCCTGCTGGACAAGGCCCAGCAAGCCAAGCCCAAGTTCGACAGACGCGGTCAACTGCTGCCCCGCGAGCGCCTCAACCTCTTACTGGACCCCGGTGCACCGTTTTTGGAACTGGCGAGCCTGGCCGGCTATAAGCTGCACGATGACAAGGATGGCAGCGCGGCCGGTGGCGGCTTGATCGCGGGTATCGGCTATGTCAGCGGCGTGCGCGTGCTGGTGGTGGCGAACAACAGCGCGATCAAGGGCGGCACCATTTCCCCCAGCGGCCTGAAAAAATCCCTGCGCCTGCAACAGATCGCCCTGGAAAACAAACTGCCGGTGGTGACCCTGGCCGAGAGCGGCGGCGCCAACCTCAACTATGCCGCCGAGATTTTCGTCGAAGGCGCGCGCAGCTTTGCCAACCAGGCGCGTATGTCGGCCATGGGCCTGCCGCAAATCACCGTGGTGCACGGCTCGGCCACGGCGGGCGGGGCTTATCAGCCGGGGTTGTCGGATTACGTGGTGGTGGTGCGCGGCAAGGCCAAGCTGTTTCTCGCCGGGCCGCCGCTGCTCAAGGCCGCTACCGGCGAAGTCGCCACCGATGAAGAACTCGGCGGCGCCGAAATGCACGCGCAGATAGCCGGCACCGCCGAATACCTGGCGGAAAACGACGCCGATGGGATCCGCATCGTGCGGGAGATCGTCAGTCTGCTGCCTTGGAATGCCCACCTGCCGCCGGCGCCGGCACGTATGTTCAAGGAGCCGCTGTATGCCATCGACGAACTGCTGGGGCTGATCCCCGATGACCCGAAAAAGCCCTACGACGTGCGCGAGATCCTGGCGCGCCTGGCCGACGGTTCCAATTTCCTCGAGTTCAAAGGCGAGTTCGACGCCCACACCGTCTGCGGCCACTTGCACATCCAGGGCCGTGCCGTGGGGGTAATCGGCAATAACGGTCCGATCACCCCCCAAGGGGCGAGCAAGGCCGCGCAGTTTATCCAGCTGTGTGACCAGAGCCGCACGCCGCTGCTGTTCCTGCACAACACCACCGGTTTCATGGTGGGCACCGAGTCGGAGCAGCAGGGGGTGATCAAGCACGGCGCGAAGATGATCCAGGCGGTGGCCAATGCACGGGTGCCTAAACTCACGGTGGTGGTCGGTGGCTCTTACGGCGCGGGCAACTATGCGATGTGCGGGCGAGGCCTGGACCCGCGCTTTATCTTCGCCTGGCCCAACAGCCGCACGGCCGTCATGGGTGGCGCCCAGGCGGGCAAGGTGCTGCGCATCGTTACCGAGGCCAAGCAGTTGAAAGACGGTTTGGTGCCCGACCCCAAGGTGCTGGATATGCTGGAGCAGGTCACCGCGCAGAAACTCGACAGCCAATCCACTGCGCTGTATGGCACGGCAAACCTGTGGGATGACGGGCTGATCGATCCACGCGACACCCGTACCCTGCTCGGTTTTTTGCTGGATATCTGCCATGAAGCCCAGGTGCGGGAACTGCAACCCAACAGCTTCGGTGTGGCGCGTTTCTAACAGGAGAACAAGAACAATGATCTTCACCCAGGAACACCAGGAACTGCGCCGCACCGTGCGCGCCTTCGTCGACCGCGAGATCAACCCCCATGTGGATGAATGGGAAAAGGCCGGGCGCTTTCCCATCCACGAGATTTTCCGCAAGGCCGGCGACCTGGGCCTGCTGGGCATTTCCAAGCCCGAACGCTTTGGCGGCATGGGCCTGGACTACAGCTACTCGATCGTCGCCGCCGAAGAATTCGGCACCATCCACTGCGGCGGCATCCCCATGTCCATCGGCGTGCAGACCGACATGTGCACCCCTGCCCTCGCCCGTTTCGGCTCGGATGAACTGCGCGATGAATTCCTGCGTCCCGCCATCAGCGGCGAGCAAGTGGGCTGCATCGGGGTCTCGGAAACCGGTGCCGGTTCGGACGTGGCCGGGCTCAAGACCCACGCGCGCAAGGACGGTGCCGACTACGTGATCAATGGCAGCAAAATGTGGATCACCAATTCGCCAAGCGCCGACTTTATCTGCCTGCTGGCCAACACCTCGGACGACAAGCCGCATATCAACAAGTCGCTGATCATGGTGCCGATGAACACCCCCGGGATCAGCGTCAGCCCGCCCCTGGAAAAGCTCGGCATGCACAGCTCGGAGACCGCCCAGGTGTTTTTCGACAATGTGCGTATCCCCCAGCGCAACCGCATCGGCCATGAAGGCGCGGGGTTCATGATGCAGATGTTGCAGTTCCAGGAGGAACGTCTGTTTGGCGCGGCCAATATGATCAAGGGCCTGGAGTACTGCATCGACAGTACCATCGCCTATTGCAAGGAGCGCCAGACCTTCGGCAAAGCGCTGATCGACAACCAGGTGATCCACTTCCGCCTCGCGGAGCTGGCCACCGAGATCGAATGCCTGCGGGCGCTGGTCTACCAGGCCACCGAGCAGTACATCAAAGGCCAGGACGTGACCCGCCTGGCCTCCATGGCCAAACTCAAGGCCGGGCGCCTGGGTCGCGAGGTCAGCGACAGCTGTCTGCAGTACTGGGGCGGCATGGGGTTCATGTGGGACAACCCGGTCGCGCGGGCGTATCGCGACGTACGCCTGGTGTCGATCGGCGGCGGCGCCGACGAAATCATGCTGGGCATCATCTGCAAACTGATGGGCACCCTGCCGGGGAAAAAATCATGAACACCCTGCTGCTCGAATCCCATAACGGTGTGTTGCATATCACCCTCAATCGCCCCGAATGCCGCAATGCCATGAGCCTGCAGATGGTCAACGAACTGCATGCGGCCTTGGCGCAGTTGGACAGCCAGGTGCGCGCCGTGGTGATCAGCGGCGCGGGCGGGCACTTTTGCGCCGGCGCCGATGTGAAAGACATGGTCAGCGCGGGTGATCAATTGGCCGCGCTGAACCGCGCTTTCGGTGCCTTATTGCAAGCGGTCGAAGCCCTGCCGCAGGTGGTGATTGTGGTGCTGCAAGGCGCCGTGCTGGGCGGTGGCTTCGGCCTGGCCTGCGTGAGTGACATCGCGATTGCCGACCACAAGGCCCGCTTCGGCTTGCCCGAAACGAGCCTGGGCCTGCTGCCGGCGCAGATTGCGCCGTTCGTGGTCAAGCGTATCGGCCTGACCCAGGCGCGTCGCCTGGCCCTCACGGCCGCGCGCTTCGATGGCGTGGAAGCCGAGCGCCTGGGGCTGGTGCATTTCACCGAACATGACCCCCAAGCCTTGGCCGAACGACTCGATCAGGTGCTGGGCCAGGTCTTGCAGTGCGCACCGGGGGCCAATGCGCGCACCAAGGCGCTGTTGCTGGCCAGTGTCGAGCAGCCGTTGGGGCCTTTGCTGGATGAGGCCGCACAGTGGTTTGCCGAGGCGGTGAGAGGTGAAGAAGGGATTGAGGGCACGCAGGCGTTCGTGCAGAAGCGCCAGCCGGGGTGGTGCATATGACGCCTCCACCACGGGACAACGCCATGGGGGCGTTCAGCAAAATCCTCATCGCCAACCGCGGCGAAATTGCCTGCCGCGTCCAGCGCACCGCCCACGCTCTGGGTTACCGCACGGTGGCGGTCTATAGCGATGCCGATGCCGAAGCGCTGCATGTGCACATGGCCGACGAAGCCGTGTGTATCGGCCCGGCCCCCGTGCAGCAGTCCTACCTGAACATCCCGGCCATTCTTCACGCGGCAAAGATCACCGGCGCCGATGCGGTGCACCCCGGTTACGGTTTTCTTTCTGAAAATCCCGCGTTCGCCAAAGCGTGCTTCGACGCCAATCTCACCTTCATCGGCCCCAGCGTCGAAGCCATCGAATTGATGGGCAGCAAGCGCCTGTCGAAACTGGCCATGCTCAACGCCGGCGTGCCCTGCATCGCCGGCTACCAGGGCAGTGACCAGGACGACAGCACCCTGCAACAGCAGGCTGAGCGCATCGGCTACCCGTTGATGATCAAAGCCAGCGCCGGCGGCGGTGGGCGCGGCATGCGCCTGGTGCAGCAACCCGAGCAGCTGCTGGAGCAACTGCGCACCGCGCGTTCCGAAGCGCTGAACGCCTTCGGCAGTGATGAGCTGATTCTGGAACAGGCGCTGATCGAACCGCGTCACGTCGAAATCCAGCTGTTCGGCGACAGCCACGGCCACCTGATCTACCTCGGTGAGCGCGACTGCTCGATCCAGCGCCGCCATCAAAAAGTCATCGAAGAAGCGCCCTGCCCGGTGATGACCGCCGCCTTGCGCCAGGCCATGGGCGAAGCCGCGCTCAAGGCCGGTCGTGCGGTGAGCTACGTGGGCGCCGGCACCGTGGAGTTCCTGCTCGACCGCCACGGCCAGTTCTATTTTCTGGAAATGAACACGCGCCTGCAGGTCGAGCACCCGGTCACTGAGCTGACCACCGGCTTCGACCTGGTGGCCTGGCAACTGCAGATCGCCGCCGGCCAGACGCTGCCGGTCACCCAAGAGCAAGTGACGCTGACCGGCCATGCCATGGAAGTGCGCCTGTACGCCGAAGACCCGGCACGCGGCTTCGTACCGCAAACCGGGGACGTGCTGCGCTGGGAACCGGCGCCCGGTGTGCGGATCGACCATGGGCTGCGCGAAGGCGACACAATCAGCCCGTTCTACGACGCCATGCAAGGCAAGATCATCGCCCACGGCGCCACCCGTGAAGAGGCGCGGCGCAAATTGCTGCGCGCGGTGGAAGATACGCGGCTACTGGGGGTCGCGACCAACCAGCAGCTGTTGATCGACGTGCTCAAGCATCCGGGTTTTATCAACGGCGATTTCAGCACCGGGTTTCTCGCCGAGCACTTCAATGTCATAGCGCAGCCGACGGTCACCGATGAACAACTGGCCCTGGCCGCTGCGCTGTTCCATCAACACAGTGCCGACCTGCACCCGCACGGCCTGGCGGGATGGCGGAACAACGCCAGTGTGCCCAACACCTTGCGCCTTGAGGTCAACGGCGACATTCACAGCGTCACCGTAGCCCCGCTGCACCTGACCACCGACGGCCGCCACGCGACCCTGGTGCGCGACGGCATCCGCCGCCGCATCGCCTATCACCTGGACGGTGATCGGCTGTGGCTGGCGGGCCTGAGCGTGACCAACCGCACTCACCAGGTCGCCAGCCGCCACGCCGACGCCAGCAGCGGCACAGTCAAGGCGCCGATGGACGGGGCTATTGTCGAGGTGCGCGTACAGGCCGGTGAGCACGTCAGCAAAGGCCAACTGCTGCTGGTGCTCGAAGCGATGAAAATGGAGCAGCCGCTCACGGCGGGCATCGACGGCATTATCAAACACGTGCGGGTCATGGCCGGCGATCAGGTGCGCAATCGTCAGGTGTTACTGGAGATCGAATAGGCCCTGGGCGGAACTACAAGGCCGGGCTACGCTCTATCCCCATCAAGAAGGGAAGAGTACGGGAACCTGCACGATGCCTCATTGGCTGATTATTGACCTTGAAGCCACAACGGATGAAGGCGGCTGGCCCGTGACGGAGATGGAAGTCATCGAGATCGGCGCAAGCCTGGTGAACCGCCAGGGCCGTGAACTGGATCACTTCCAGCGTTTTGTGCGGCCGTTGCGCCGTCCCTTGCTGACGCCCTTTTGTCGCCAACTGACCCACATCACCCAAGCGAATATCGACACGGCCGCGCCCATCACCGAGGTGTGGCCGCTGTTCGAGCGCTGGCTGGGCCGGCATCTCGGCCCTCTGGAAGGCTGGGCCAGTTGGGGCGACTATGACCGCGCGCAGCTTGAACTCGAATGGCAGCGCAACCGCTTGGCCAGTGCTCTGGCGCAAACGCCCCACGTGAACCTCAAGCAGCGCTTCGCCAAGGCCCGGCGTCTGGACAAACCCCTGGGGCTCAATGGCGCCCTGCAATTGGCGGGGATGCAGTTCCAGGGTCAGCAACACCGGGCACTGGAAGATGCGCGTAACACCGCACGCCTGCTGCCGCTGATTTTGCCGGTCTAGGCAGCTCCCCTGGCGTTGGGCATACTGGCCGACCTTTTCAGACCCTTTTTCCGAGGATTGGCCCATGTTCAAAGTCAACGAGTACTTCGACGGCACCGTCAAGTCGATCGCTTTCGGCACCGCAGAAGGTCCGGCGACCATCGGCGTGATGGCTCCGGGTGAATACGAATTCGGCACGGCCCAGCGTGAAATCATGCACGTGGTCTCCGGCGCCCTGACCGTCAAACTGCCCGACGCCAGCGACTGGGAAACCTTCGCCGCCGGCAGCCAGTTCAACGTACCGGCCAACAGCAAGTTCCAACTGAAAGTCGCCGTGGACACCGCTTACCTGTGCGAATACCGCGGCTGAGGGTTACACCGCGCATAAAAATGCCCGTCTCGCAGGAGACGGGCATTTTTATGGGCTCGGGAATTATTCGAGGATCGTCACCGGCATGCCCACCTCCAGGCGCCCGAGACCATCGTTGACCAGGTTCTGGCCAAACATCACGTCACCGTCGCGCTCGCGATAGGTCTTGAGGGTGGCCAGGGGCTCACGGTCCGCACTGCGCTCGCCGCTGGCAGGGTCGATGGTGGTGAGGATGCAGCGTGAACAGGGCTTGACCACGCGAAACTCCACATCGCCGATGCGCACACGCTTCCAGCCATCTTCGGCAAACGCCTCACCGCCTTCGATCACCAGATTGGGTCGAAAACGCAGCATCTCCATGGGGCGGCCGATGCGCTGGGATACGTCGTCCAGCGACGCCTGGCCGATAAGCAACAGCGGGAACCCGTCGGCGAAGGCCACCTTGTCGTCGTCCTTGCCGTAGCCGTCTTGCGTGGTACGCGCCCGTTCGACCGGGACATGCACCAGTCGCGTCGGCTTGCCGATAAAGTCGCTGACCCAGGCCGCCGCCGCATCACCGGCGTCCGGCACGCGCAGGGTGTCGCGCCAGATGGTCACCCCGCGCAAGTCGGTGTCAGGGCCCGGCAGCGCCACCTCCACGGTGGCGTGCCCAGGCGAGCTGAGGGTCAGGCCGCCGGCGCTGCTGCACAAGGCCGACAACTGGCCCATCTTCGCCACCGCACGCTGCGTGAGGAAACGCCCGCTGGCCTCGTCCACCAGCATCCAGCGTCGATCCCCGGCCAGCCCGAGTTTATCCAGGCCAACGTGCTGCAACGTCTCGGCCTTGCCGGACTTCAAGGGGTAACGGTACAACGCGCTGAGACGAAGCATGGGCCTGCATTCCTGAGGGGGCAAAGGTGCCACCCTAAGGTCAAGCCGAGGCTTCGTCCAGCATCAGTCGTTGACGCACCACATCCACCAGCTTGTCCGGCTGGAATTTGGACAGGAAGTTGTCGCATCCGACCTTCTTCACCATCGACTCGTTGAAGCTGCCCGACAGCGAGGTGTGCAGCACCACGTAGAGCTTGCGCAGGCGCGGGTCGTTGCGGATTTCGGTGGTAAGGCGATAGCCGTCCATCTCAGGCATTTCGGCATCGGTGAAGATCATCAGCAGCTTGTCGGTCATCACGTGGCCCGCATCGGCCCAGCCCTTGAGCATGTTCAGCGCCTTGAGACCGTCGCTGGCGATGTGCATCTTCACGCCCAACTGGCCGAGGGTGTCGCGCAGTTGCGACAGGGCGACGTTGGAGTCGTCCACCAGCAGTACTTCGCGGCCGCGGGCACGCTCCAGTACCGGGTCTTCGAGTTTTTCACGGGAGACCTTGGCGTTGTAGGGCACGATTTCGGCGAGGACTTTTTCCACGTCGATGATTTCCACCAACTGGTCATCGACCTTGCTGATGGCCGTGAGGTAGTGCTGGCGACCGGCACTGGTCGGCGGCGGCAGGATGGCTTCCCAGTTCATGTTGACGATACGGTCCACGCCACCGACCAGGAAGGCCTGCACCGAGCGGTTGTACTCGGTGACGATGATGGTGCTGTTCGGGCCCGGCACGAGCGGGCGCATGCCGATGGCCTGGGACAGGTCGATCACCGGTAACGTCTGGCCACGCAGGTTGACCACGCCACACACGAACGGATGACGCTGGGGCATCAGGGTGAGCTTGGGCAGTTGCAGGACTTCCTGAACCTTGAACACGTTGATCGCAAACAGTTGCCGCCCGAACAGGCGGAACATGAGGATCTCCAGGCGATTCTCACCCACCAGTTGCGTGCGTTGGTCTACCGTGTCGAGAATGCCGGCCATTAAATGCTCCTGGTGTGCGCTGGAAAGTGTGGCGCTAAGGGGATGTGCTGTTCACTTACGCTAGTTATCGGCGGCGAACGGCAGACCTTGACCCCTAGTAAAATGCCACGGAAACCAATTGATGTCACACTGACATCATGCTTTACTGCGCTGGCTGTTCCAGATGGCAATAGAGCACCGCTGCGCGACATTCAAATCGACGCTTGGTTCCGCTATATAAGGGATTCCCCTATACACAATCAGGCCCAACCTGATATTCGCAATATCTAATAGCCATTAATGTGACGCCATTCTCATTGCATGAATGGAGTCAGGCTTTTGTTTGCCATGCCAAGCCCACGGCCCACAGGCCTTTCAGACGTCCACGTCGCGGCCATTGAAGGTGTGCAACAAAGCCTGCTCACGGGGGCTGTGCACGCCCCTTGCCGTTATTCAAGTATTCGTCCTACTGAAAACTCAGAAGCGGCCTACATACTCCGGTTATATTTCAGCGCTAGTTTTACGCCATTCACCCGGTGCGACCTCTCATCACCCGAGCTTATGTTGTGGAGACTTGCATGATGAACGACGGTAACGAGTGGCAATCGGCACTTCCCGAGTTCCTGCTCGAGGCGCAAAGCCTGCTGGCCAAATCGGAAGAGTGCCTGAGCCACCTGCATTTGATCCGAAACGACAGTGACGCCATCGACTGCATAAAAACCAGCCTGATCAGGCTGGCCGAAAAAGCCGATTGCCTGGCGCTGCTGGCGATCAGCGAATTCTCGCGGCACATCCAATGCCTGATCGCCAATGCCGAAAACCCGCTTCAACTGCATGATCAAGCCCTTGACGCACTGCATGACTGCCTGACCTTGCTCGCGTGGCAGTTGGAGTTGATCGACGCAAAAACCGGTCAGCTGACATTGGACGAGACCGAACAAACCACGTTGATCGCCACGGTTGCCGTACAGATCCCGCAAAAGGGCTTGGGTCATAAACCGCAGCAACGTATGCATCACGCGTCTTGACGACTCAGCATCTCGTACTCGACCTGTAGTTATCCGAAAACGACAAATTCAACCTATCTTTTGCAACTAAATATTGCGCAAAAAGATATCAATTAGCCACTAATTGTAACAACGATACAAACCGATTGAATTACGTTAACTTCCCCACTCCCTCAACTCCGGGTTTACTATCCCGGGGTGTTCACGCGGTTAATAACCCGCAAGGCAAGGCACCAGGCGACCAACGGTAAGAGTGGTGGTACTATGCCCCCGCTCGAAGTGACTCAACTTCATGATGCAAATAAACGAATCAATAACGTACTCCAAACACAGCCCGGCCAATCGCCATGACCGGTCTTCCTGCAGTGAACCTTCATTGGCTCCATCCGCTATGCATGCCAGCCTAAAGACCCTCATCGCCAGGTCAACGTCCCGCAGCAATGCACGCCGTTTGATCCTCGCCCTGTGCCTTGGCTCGCTGCTGTTGAGCCTGTGGGCCTACAGTCAATCCGCGCCGCTGCCACTTCTGGTATTGCTGCTTAACCTGGCCACGCTGCTCGTGGTGGGCGCGCAACAGTGGTACTCGCGTAAATCCATCAAGTTCCACCCCCAGGAACTCGCCGAGCGCCTGCTGCAGGTGCAGGAAAACGAACGCCACCGCCTCAGCCGCGAACTGCATGATGACATCGGCCAATTGCTCACCGCCGCCAAGCTGCAAAGCGAATGGCTCAAGCGGCGCCTGCCGGATGAGCTGCAAAGCCAGTGCACGGTGCTGTGCAACACCCTGAATGAGACCCTGGCCAAGGTGCGCGACGTCTCGGCTATCCTCAACCCCCGGCAGCTGGCCAGCCTGGGCCTGGAAGCCAGCCTGCGGGCGCACCTGCTCAAAACCCTGGAAAATACCCCGGTGCACTGGAGCCTGGAATGCCACCAGCGGCTGACCGGCATTCCGGAAGAAATGGCCGTGGCGGCCTTTCGCATTACCCAGGAAGCAGTGACCAACATGCTGCGCCATGCCCAGGCGCGTAACTTGCTGGTGCGCCTGCAACGCCTGCCCGAAGGCCTGTCGCTGATTATCTGCGATGACGGCCAGGGTTTTTCACCCGCCATCAACCCCGGCCTGGAAGGGCAACGGGGCATGGCGGGTATGTCCGAGCGGGTTGATCAACTGGGCGGTCGCTTGTCCGTCAGCAGCCAGCCTGGCGAAGGCACGCGGATCGACGCGCTTTTCCCCTGGGCGCCGCGCGCCCTCGAACGGGCCAGTTCCCCTAAGGTTATCGAGTGACGTGCACATTACTGTTGGTGGATGACCACGTGCTGATCAGGGCCGGCGTACGCGCGCTGATCCAAGACATGCCCGGCTATACGGTGGTCGGCGAAGCCAGCGATGGCGCGCAATTGCTGGAGCAGTTTCACGCCTTGCAGCCCGATATCGTTCTGCTGGACCTCTCGATGAAGCACACCGGCGGCCTGGACGCCTTGCAGCAACTCAAGCGCGTGTACCCCAACAGCAAAGTGCTGATCCTGTCGATGCACACCGACCCGGAACTGATCATGTGCGGGCTGGAGGCCGGCGCCCATGGCTACCTGCTCAAAGACACCACCGCCAACGAGCTGGAACACGCACTGCTGGCGTTGCGCAACAACGAGCGCTACCTGAGCCCGGCCATCGCCCACACCGTGATCACCCAAGCCCTGGTGCGCAGCGGCGGCGGCACCACCCCGGCAGGCCACAGCCATAACCTCACCGCCCGCCAACTGGAAATCCTGCGCCTGATCGTGCGCGGCAAGTCCACTCGGGAAATTGCCCACGGCCTTGGCCTGAGCATCAAGACGGTGGAAGCGCACCGCTCGCAAATCATGAAGCGTCTGCAGATTTTCGACGTGGCGGGCCTGGTGTTATTCGCCGTGCGTGAGCAGATCATCAGCCTGGACGACTAAGGGCGAACCCAGCGGCAGGTGCACGCGAAGCGCCGCCGGCAAGGCCTCAAAACGCAGATCGTCGCCCTCGAGCGGCTCGCCGTCGAGATTGATGTAAAGCCCTTCGGCCTGCTTGATCTGCACCCATGGCAAGCGTGCACGCACGAACATGGCGTCCAGGCCCCAGCCGTTGCTCATCAGCTCGCGCAAGGCGCCCACCACCTCTTGGGGCGCCGGCAGGATACTGACGTCGAGCAAGCCATCATCGGCCATGGCGCCGGGGCATAGTTCATGCCCACCGCCGGCCTGGCGACCGTTACCGATGCCCAGCGCCAGCAGCTCGCCTTTCCAGTGAAAGTCCGGCCCATCCAGCTCGGCATAGGCCGCCGTGAGCTCGCTGAAACGCGTCAACCCGGTGAACAGATAGGCGGCACCACCTAAGATTTTTTTCAAGTCTTCAGAGGTATTGGCAGTCACTTGGCTGCCGAAGCCGCCGGTGGCCATATTCAGGAAGATTTGCCCGCCGACACGGCCGAGGTCGATCGCCCGCGGCGGCACGTCCAGCAACGCCAAGGCCATCGCAGGTTCCAGCGGCACCCCCGCGGCCTTGGCGAAATCATTGGCAGTGCCCAGCGGCATCAGCACCAGGCTGGCATCGGTCCGGGCCTGGGCCATCGCTTCGGCGACATCGCGCAAGGTGCCATCTCCGCCACCCGCGATGATCCGGGTATACCCGGCGTCCAAGGCTTCTTCAACCAGGCGCCGGGCGTCGCCGCCCTCCCACGTGACCCGTACCGCCAACTCCCAGCCTTGCTCACGCCGGGCCTGCACGGCGGCGCGCACGTCCTCGTTGAGGGCCTGCTTGCCGTGAAGGATCAACAGTGCTTTGGGAGTGGTCATCGAGGGAAATCTCCTGGTTCAAAAATGCTCGCAGGATGTGGACCTTGAACCAGTAGGGAAAGTGCAGCCACAAGCGCCAAGTTATCAGCGGCAAGCCAAAACTCGACACGTGCCGCTTGAATCTCGAAGCTTTCAGCCGCCCTTATGCAACTTACTCATCAATTGCGCTTCGGCCTGGGTCAAGCCGCACGACTGGGTCAGCTCATCCACCGTCGCCCCCATGCCCACCAATTTCGCCGCCTGGGCAAACGACAGGCTGGAGGGGTCACGCTGCTCGATCTGCGCCAGTTTGTCCGGCAACGGCCCGAGAATGGCGCGCAGTTCATGCACCTCATCCCCCACCTTCACCGCACTTTGCTGGTAGTGATCGACACGCTTGACCAGCTCCAGGATGCGCCGGTCCCGCAACGCATCGCGCTCGGCCTGTTGCAACGCCAGCTCCCGCTGCTGGCGCACGTAGCGCAGAAAAAACGCAAGTGTCCCGGCCCACAACAGGGCCAGGACAATCACCAGGGCCTCAAAGAACAATCAGATACTCTCCAGTTCCGACCATTCTTCTTCGCTCATCATCTTGTCCAGCTCAACCAGAATCAGCAGTTCGTTGTTCTTGTTGCACACGCCCTGGATGAACTTGGCCGATTCTTCGTTGCCCACGTTCGGCGCGGTTTCCACTTCCGATTGGCGCAGGTAAACCACTTCGGCGACGCTGTCGACCATGATGCCAACCACTTGCTTATCGGCTTCGATGATGACGATACGCGTGTTGTCGCTGACTTCGACGGTATCCAGGCCAAAGCGCTGGCGGGTGTCGATGACCGTCACCACGTTGCCGCGCAGGTTGATGATGCCCAGCACGTAGCTTGGCGCACCCGGGACCGGCGCGATCTCGGTGTAGCGCAGCACTTCCTGCACGCGCATCACGTTAATGCCGTAGGTTTCATTGTCCAGTTTGAAGGTAACCCATTGCAGGATCGGATCATCCAAACCTTGTGCAGACGCTGACTTGTTCATAGCTGTGACCCCTTCAAATGCCGATGTAGGCGGCGTGTGTACTTCTTTTGGCCTTACTCGCGCGCGGCCCTTATTGTTCAATCAACTGCGTTTGGTAACCGGCATCGCTTTGACGGCACCGCTGGCGATCAACTCGGCCAGTTCGGCGACGTCAAGCAACGCGCACATATGTTCGATCACGGTGCCCGCCAGCCAAGGCCGCTGGCCCCGGTGGCTGCGCCATTTAATTTCATTGGGGTCCAGGCGCAACGAGCGGCTGACTTGATGCACCGCCAGCCCCCATTCGTAGCCCTGCACCGAAATCACGTATTGCAAGCCCTGGCGGAAGTCATCGCGGTAGCGGTCGGGCATCACCCAGCGCGCGGTGTCCAGCACCTTGAGGTTGCCGGCCTGGCTCGGCAGGATGCCAAGGAACCACTCCGGCTGCCCGAACAACGGCGTCAGCTCCTGGCCTTCCAGGGAATAGATCGACCCCAGACACACCAGCGGTACCGCCAGGGTCAACCCGGCAACGTCGAACAGCAAACATTCGAACGGCTCGGCTGCCCAGGCCGGGCGCCCGTCACCGGTGACCGGCGGCGGCGTTATGCTCGGCGGCAGATGCACTTCCACGACGGGCTCGACCACCACTGGCGCCACCACGGCGGGCGCGCTCGGCACCACTACCGGCGCGACCACTTGCGCATCGCGGGCCTGCTCTTCCAATACGGCCAGCTGGAACTCATCCAGCGTGCTCGATGCCGGCACGTCCAGCGCAGGCTCGAGTACCAGGATCGGCTCCGGCAGTTCTTCCTCGGTCGCATCCTGCAACAAGGCATCCAGATAGGATTCCAGCGCCAGTTGCGGCCGGGTCTTGACCTTGAGTTCCACGGGACGGTTCATCATCAGGCCACCTGCGCCACAAGCTGCTGGGACAGCAGGTGTTTGAGTAACGCGCGATAGGCCAGAACGCCGCGGCTTTTACCGTCGAACTGCGACGGCGTGAGCCCGGCACGACTGGCATCGCGCAAGCGCGTATCCACGGGGATGTAACCGTTCCAGATGGTCTCCGGGTAGGCGTCGCGCAGCACGCGCAAGGTACCCATCGACGCCTGAGTACGGCGGTCGAACAGGGTCGGCACGATGCTGTACGGCAGTGCCTGTTTGCGCGAACGGTTGATCATCGCCAACGTGCTGACCATACGCTCCAGGCCCTTGACCGCCAGGTGCTCGGTCTGCACCGGGATCACCAATTGCTGGCTGGCCGCCAGGGCGTTGACCATCAGCACGCCCAGCAACGGTGGGCTGTCGATGATGGCGTAGTCGAAATCCTGCCAAAGTTGCGCCAGGGTCTTGGCGATCACCAGGCCCAAACCGCTCTGCCCCGGCGACTGACGCTCAAGGGTGGCCAGCGCGGTGCTCGATGGCAGCAGGGAAATACTCTCGCTACTGGTGGGCAGCAACAATTGGCCGGGCAAGTCGCTCGGCACACTGCCCTTGTGCAGGAACAGGTCGAAACAGCTGTGCTCCAGGGCATCCGGGTCGTAACCGAAATAGCTGGTCATCGAGCCATGGGGGTCGAGGTCAACCACGACCACGCGCTTGCCCGCTTCGGCCAGCAAGCCGGCTAAGGCGATGGAGGTGGTGGTCTTGCCGACCCCACCTTTTTGATTGGCAACTGCCCAGACTCTCATTCGGATGGTTCCTCCCGGTGGGCACATGCGCGACCGAGACATTGCATAAGTTATTGAGCCGGTGACGGAGAATTGACGGCACTCTGCCGAACCGGCGGCTTAACAGGGGCCGGTGCAGTTTGTGTGCCAGCACGCTTCAAAGCCGCGTCCGGTGTTGCATTGGCGGTGCCCGTACCAGTCAGGCTACGGCGCACATCCAGGTTTCGTGAGACCACCAACACCACTCGACGGTTGCGCGCGCGGCCTTCGAACGTGGCGTTATTGGCCACCGGCTGGAACTCGCCATAACCCACCGACGCCAGGCGCCCTGGGTTCACACCCTGCATCGCAAGCATGCGCACGATGCTCGCGGCACGCGCCGAGGACAGCTCCCAGTTGGTCGGGTACTGCGCCGTACTGATCGGCACATTGTCGGTAAAGCCTTCGACATGCACCGGGTTGTCGAACGGTTTGAGGATCGCCGCCACCTTGTCGATGATGGTGAACGCCTGGTCGCTGGGCATCGCATCGGCACTGGCGAACAGCAGGCTGGAATTAAGCTCGATCTCGACCCACAACTCGTTGCCGCGCACAGTCATCTGGTTGGAGCTGATCAGGTCGCCAAACGCCGCGCTGATGTCATCGGCGATGCTTTTGAGCGGGTCGCTGGTGCCGCCCACGCCGGCAGCGGTTTCATCACTGTCGTTAACCAGCGGTTTGGCCGGCGTCACGGTCCTGGGCCGCTCTTCACCGATAGGGATCGGCTTGAGTGCGCGATCGGTATCGTTGAACACGCCGATCAGCGCCTGGGAAATGACTTTGTACTTGCCTTCGTTGATCGACGAGATGGAATACATCACCACAAAAAACGCGAACAGCAGGGTGATGAAATCCGCGTAGGACACCAGCCAGCGTTCGTGGTTAACGTGTTCTTCAGGCTCGCGACGGCGACGGCTCACAGGCAGGCACCTCTCTGTACACAACGTTCGTAGCCGCACTGCCACAAGTAAGTGTTCATGCCCATCAATCCATGAAGCCCTGGAGCTTGAGTTCGATGGAGCGTGGGTTCTCGCCCTCGGCGATCGACAGGATCCCTTCGAGCAACATTTCGCGGTAACGCGACTGGCGCATGGCAATCGACTTGAGCTTGCTCGCCACCGGCAGCAACACCAGGTTGGCACTGGCAACCCCGTAAATGGTGGCGACGAACGCCACGGCGATGCCGCTGCCCAGTTGCGAAGGGTCGGCGAGGTTGCCCATCACATGGATCAACCCCATCACTGCACCGATGATGCCGATGGTCGGCGCATAGCCGCCCATGCTTTCAAAGACTTTGGCGGCGTTGATATCGCGGCTTTCCTGGGTGTAGAAATCCACCTCGAGAATGCTGCGGATAGCCTCCGGCTCGGCGCCGTCCACCAGCAATTGCAGGCCTTTGCGTGCGTAGCTGTCGGGCTCGGCATCGGCCACGCCTTCCAGGCCCAGCAGGCCTTCCTTGCGTGCGGTGAGGCTCCAGTTGACGACACGGTCGATGCCGCCCGCCAGGTCCACGCGCGGCGGGAAAATGATCCAGATCACAATCTGCATCGCACGCTTGAACGAACTCATCGGCGATTGCAGCAAGGCGGCGCCCACGGTGCCGCCAATCACAATCAGTGCCGCCGGGCCGTTGGCCAGGGCGCCAAGGTGGCCGCCCTCCAAGTAGTTGCCGCCAATGATCGCGACAAACGCCATGATGATGCCGATCAGGCTCAACACATCCATCAGAGGCAGGCCTCCACCAGATGCTTGCCGATATCGTCCAGGCTGTAGATGGCGTCGGCCAGATCAGCTTTGACGATCGCCATGGGCATGCCATAGATCACGCAGCTGGCTTCGTCCTGGGCCCAGATCGCACTGCCGCCCTGCTTGAGCAGGCGCGCGCCTTCGCGGCCGTCGGCACCCATGCCGGTGAGCACCACCGCCAGAACTTTGTCGCCGTAAGACTTGGCTGCCGAACCGAAGGTGATGTCCACACACGGTTTGTAGTTCAGGCGCTCATCGCCCGGCAGGATTTTGATCGCGCCACGCCCGTCAACCATCATCTGCTTGCCACCGGGGGCCAGCAGCGCCAGGCCAGGGCGCAGGATGTCGCCGTCCTCGGCTTCCTTGACGCTGATGCGGCACAGCTTGTCCAGACGCTCGGCAAACGCCTTGGTAAAGGCCGCAGGCATGTGCTGGATCAACACGATCGGCGCCGGAAAGTTGGCCGGCAACTGGGTCAACACCCGCTGCAACGCCACTGGGCCACCGGTGGAGGTGCCGATGGCGACCAGCTTGTAGGCCTTGCGCTTGGGTGCCGGCGAATGCGCGGCAGCAGGCGCGGCGGCGCGTACCGGCGGCGCGGCAGGCCGTGCAAGCGGTGCTGGCGCCGGGCGGCCGAACGTGGAACCGGTGGGCGCAGCAGGTGCCGCCACCGGTGCCGGAGTGGGCGCCGGCGCACTGAACAAGCTGCGACGATTACTGCGGGAAATGCTGTGGACTTTCTCGCACAGCAGTTGCTTGACCTTCTCGGGATTGCGCGAGATGTCTTCGAAATTTTTCGGCAGGAAGTCCACCGCCCCCGCGTCCAGCGCATCGAGGGTCACTCGGGCGCCTTCGTGGGTCAGCGAGGAAAACATCAAAACCGGGGTCGGGCAGCGTTGCATGATGTGCCGAACTGCCGTGATGCCATCCATCATCGGCATCTCGTAGTCCATGGTGATCACATCCGGCTTGAGCGCAATGGCTTGATCAATCGCCTCTTTGCCGTTGGTGGCCGTACCGACCACCTGGATGCTTGGATCGGCGGAAAGAATTTCCGAGACGCGGCGGCGGAAGAAACCTGAATCGTCCACCACCAGGACCTTGACTGCCATAAACACTCCGTTAGGTGGGGCAGGCTTTACCGCCCTGCCCCACCAGAATCAAATACGCCGAGCGGCGTAACGCTTGAGCATGCTCGGAACATCGAGAATCAGCGCGATCCGACCGTCACCGGTGATGGTCGCACCCGACATGCCCGGGGTTCCCTGCAGCATTTTGCCCAAAGGCTTGATGACCACTTCTTCCTGACCCACCAGTTGATCGACGACAAAGCCGATACGCTGGGTGCCCACCGAGAGAATCACCACATGGCCTTCGTGCTGCTCCTCATGGGCGGCCGATGCAACCAGCCAGCGCTTGAGGTAGAACAGGGGCAATGCCTTGTCGCGTACGATCACCACTTCCTGGCCGTCCACCACGTTGGTGCGCGACAGGTCGAGGTGGAAGATTTCGTTGACGTTGACCAGTGGGAAGGCGAAGGCCTGGTTGCCCAGCATCACCATCAGGGTCGGCATGATCGCCAAGGTCAACGGCACCTTGATCACGATCTTCGAGCCCTGGCCCTTGGTCGAGTAGATATTGATCGAGCCGTTGAGCTGGCTGATCTTGGTCTTCACCACGTCCATGCCCACGCCACGGCCCGACACGTCGGAGATCTCGGTCTTGGTCGAGAAGCCAGGGGCGAAGATCAGGTTGTAGCACTCGGTGTCGGTCAGGCGATCGGCAGCGTCCTTGTCCATCACGCCACGCTTGACCGCGATATTGCGCAGAATGGCCGGGTCCATGCCTTTGCCGTCATCGGTGATCGACAGCAGGATGTGGTCGCCCTCCTGCTCCGCCGCCAGAATCACTTTGCCGCCGCGGGACTTGCCCGAGGCTTCGCGCTCTTCCGGGGTTTCCACGCCGTGGTCGACGGCGTTGCGCACCAAGTGGACCAGCGGGTCGGCCAGGGCCTCGACAAGGTTTTTGTCGAGGTCGGTTTCTTCACCCACCAGTTCCAGGTTGATCTCTTTCTTCAGTTGACGCGCCAGGTCACGAACCAGACGCGGGAAGCGGCCGAAGACTTTCTTGATCGGCTGCATCCGCGTTTTCATCACCGCGGTTTGCAGGTCGGCGGTGACCACGTCGAGGTTCGACACGGCCTTTTGCATGGCTTCATCGCCACTGCTCAAGCCCAGGCGCACCAGGCGGTTACGCACCAGTACCAGTTCGCCGACCATGTTCATGATGTCGTCCAGACGCGCGGTATCGACCCGCACGGTGGTTTCGGCTTCACTGGCCGGTTTGTCCG
Source organism: Pseudomonas sp. FP2309 (assembly GCF_030687575.1). Lineage (NCBI taxonomy): Bacteria > Pseudomonadati > Pseudomonadota > Gammaproteobacteria > Pseudomonadales > Pseudomonadaceae > Pseudomonas > Pseudomonas sp. FP2309. The sequence goes on from NZ_CP117439.1 coordinate 3,937,032, forward strand.
CAGCCGGTGCAGCGGCTGCGGCGGCACGCGCCGGCGCCGGCGCTGCTGCCGGGGCAGCCGCAGGTTTGGCGGCGGCGGCAGGCGCAGCGGCTTTGGCCGGGGCAGCCGCTTTAGCGGCAGCCGGGGCTGCTGTGGCGACGGCGCCGGTCGCAGGCACCTCGCTGAACTTGCCCTTGCCGTGCAAATCGTCCAGCAGGGCTTCGAATTCGTGATCGGTGATCAGACCATCACCGGCAGGCGCTGCACTGGCGGCAGGCGCTGCGGCGGTAGCGGTGGCCGCGACTGCCGGCAGGGCGTCGGCAGCAAACGTGCCTTTGCCATGCAGTTGGTCGAGCAACGCTTCGAATTCGTCATCGGTGATGTCAGTGCTGACAGGCGCGGCAGGCACCTGCTCACCGGCCGGCGCAGCTGCGACCGGCGCCACCGCATCGGCGGCGAACTGGCCTTTGCCGTGCAATTGGTCGAGCAGCGACTCGAACTCTGCGTCGGTGATGTCTTCGCTGGTCGGCTCCACTGCCGGGGCAACGGCGGCAGGCGCTTCGGCTTCGGCCTTGACGGCGCTGAGGGAGTTGAGCAGCTGCTCGAACTCGCTGTCCGTGACGTCCGCTTCAGGCTCGGCCACCGGCTCAGGCGCCGCTTCAACCACCGGCGCTGCCGTGGTGTCCGCAGGCTCTGCATAGCGTGCCAGGGCCGCGAGCAGTTCCGGCGTTGCCGCGGTGATCGGGGCACGTTCACGCACCTCGCTGAACATGCCGTTGACCGCATCCAGTGCTTCGAGAATCACGTCCATCAACTCCGAATCAACGTGACGCTCACCCTTGCGCAGGATGTCGAACACGTTCTCGGCGATGTGGCAGCACTCCACCAGCTCATGGAGCTGGAGGAAGCCGGCGCCCCCTTTTACAGTGTGAAAACCGCGAAAAATTGCATTGAGCAGGTTCGCATCATCCGGACGGCTTTCCAGCTCGACCAGTTGTTCGGACAGTTGCTCTAAAATTTCGCCGGCCTCTACAAGGAAATCCTGAAGGATCTCTTCATCGGCGCCGAAGCTCATGTGGGTGCTCCTTAGAAGCCTAAACTGGATAACAGGTCATCTACGTCATCCTGACCTGACACAACGTCTTCACGTTTATCGGCATGAATCTGCGGACCTTCACCCTTGGCGAGATGTTTTTGTGGATCTTTTTCCGAGAGGATCGCTTCGCGGTCATGTTCGATGCCGGCAAAACGGTCAACCTGGCCTGCCATAAGCACCAGTTTGAGCAGGTTGCTCTCCACTTCGGTGACCAGTTGAGTCACACGCTTGATCACCTGACCGGTGAGGTCCTGGTAATCCTGGGCCAGCAAAATATCGTTGAGATTGCTGGACACCGTGCGGTTGTCCTGCTCGCTGCGCGACAAAAACCCTTCAACCCGACGTGCCAGCTCACGAAACTCTTCAGCTCCCACTTCCCGGCGCATGAAGCGGCCCCAGTCGTTGCTCAGGGCCTGGGCTTCAGTGGCCATGCCGTTGACCAGGGGCGTGGCGTTTTCCACCAGGTCCATGGTGCGGTTGGCCGCCGCCTCAGTCAGCCTGACCACATAGGACAGGCGTTCGGTGGCATCAGTAATCTGCGAGATTTCTTCGGCCTGGGGCATGTGCGGGTCAATCTGAAAATTGACAATTGCACTGTGCAGCTCGCGTGTGAGCTTGCCCACTTCCTGGTACAGGCCGCGGTCACGGGTCTGGTTGAGCTCATGGATCAACTGCACCGCGTCGCCGAAATGGCCTTTTTCAAGGCTGTCGACCAACTGGTGAGCATGCTTTTTCAGGGTTGACTCAAAGTCTCCCAGTGTCGTTTCTTTATGCTCCATAGCTCCCCCGCGATGGCATTAGCCGTGGATGCGTTCGAAGATTTTTTCGATCTTCTCTTTCAAGGCCAATGCAGTGAATGGCTTGACCACGTAACCGTTAACCCCGGCTTGGGCGGCTTCGATGATCTGCTCACGCTTGGCTTCGGCGGTGACCATCAACACAGGCAGGCTGCGAAGTTTCTCGTCGGCGCGCACGTGGCGCAGCAGGTCGATGCCAGTCATGCCCGGCATGTTCCAGTCGGTTACCAGAAAGTCGATGCTCCCGCTGTTGAGGATCGGAATCGCCGTAAGGCCGTCATCCGCCTCGACCGTGTTTGTGAACCCAAGGTCACGCAACAGGTTTTTTATGATCCGCCGCATCGTTGAGAAGTCATCAACGATGAGGATTTTCATGTTCTTGTCCAATTCGACCTCCAAGCAGTCTTAAACGCGCCCAGCACCTGGACGCGCCATTTCAATCAACAGGCATTACACAAAAAGGACTGCCGGGGGCACCACGAGCCGAACCCGCGACGGTCAATCACCGTCGCGGTATCGCTTTGCAGTGTCCCCACACTGCCTGTCAGCGCGCTCGCCACTCTCCCAAACGCCCCCGCAAGCGGGCGGCGCACTGGCTGTGTAACTGGCTGACCCGCGATTCGCTGACCCCCAGGACCTCACCGATTTCCTTGAGGTTCAGCTCTTCGTCGTAGTACAGCGCCAATACCAGTCGCTCACGCTCAGGCAAATTGGCAATCGCGTCAGCCAACGCCCCCTGGAAGCGTTCATCCTCCAGGTCGCGCGCCGGCTCCATGTGAGTACTCGCGCCGTCCTCGTGCAACCCTTCGTGTTCGCCGTCCTGCAACAGGTCGTCGAAACTGAACAGGCGGCTGCCCAAGGTATCGTTCAAAATCCCGTAATAATCGTCGAGACTCAATTGGAGTTCGGCCGCAACTTCGTGATCTTTAGCGTCGCGACCGGTTTTTGCTTCAATTGCGCGAATTGCGTCACTGACCATACGTGTATTGCGGTGCACCGAACGGGGCGCCCAGTCACCCTTGCGCACTTCATCGAGCATGGCGCCACGGATACGGATACCCGCATACGTCTCGAAACTCGCACCCTTGCTCGCGTCGTATTTGGTCGACACTTCGAGCAGACCGATCATGCCGGCCTGGATCAGGTCTTCGACCTGGACGCTGGCGGGCAGGCGAGCCAGCAGGTGATAAGCGATGCGTTTGACCAGTGGCGCATAACGCTCGATCAACTCACCCTGACTGTCACGGGCAGACTTCTTGTAGGCGTTATAGCCGTTCGCTGTCATAGCACGGGTCCTGCGCTCGTCTGATGTACCAATCGCTCGACGAAAAACTCCAGATGCCCCCGTGGGTTGGCGGGCAACGGCCAGGTATCGACCTTCTGAGCAATAGCCTTGAACGCCAATGCGCACTTGGAACGAGGGAACGCTTCGTAGACTGCACGCTGCTTTTGCACAGCCTTGCGCACACACTCGTCGTAGGGCACTGCACCAACGTATTGTAGGGCGACATCGAGAAAGCGGTCCGTGACCTTGGTCAACTTGGCGAACAGGTTGCGCCCTTCCTGCGGGCTCTGGGCCATGTTGGCCAGCACGCGGAAGCGGTTCATGCCGTAGTCACGGTTAAGCAGTTTGATCAGGGCGTAGGCGTCGGTGATCGAGGTGGGCTCATCGCAGACCACCAGTAGCACTTCCTGCGCCGCGCGCACGAAGCTGACCACGGACTCGCCGATCCCGGCGGCGGTGTCGATCACCAGCACGTCGAGGTTGTCGCCGATATCACTGAAGGCCTGAATCAGACCGGCATGCTGCGCCGGGCTCAGGTGCACCATGCTCTGGGTGCCGGACGCGGCCGGCACGATGCGGATACCGCCAGGGCCCTGCAGCAGCACATCGCGCAGTTCACAGCGCCCCTCGATCACATCGGCAAGGGTGTGTTTGGGCGTCAGCCCCAGCAGAACGTCGACGTTCGCCAGCCCCAGGTCAGCATCCAGCAGCATGACGCGACGGCCAAGCTCTGCCAGGGCCAGGGACAAATTCACTGACACGTTAGTTTTCCCGACGCCACCTTTGCCGCCGGTCACCGCGATCACCTGTACGGGATGCATGCTGCCCATTTTATTTCTTTACCTTGTCTTGCTTAGACGCAGGCTACATGGCTTGGCCGCTTGAATCGCTTGCAGACCATCAATGTAGGTACATTTCACGGTGTTCATCCTGACTTCAACCGACCCGTTTGGCGGGGTTGTGGTAGAGGTCGGCGAACATATCGGCCATCGCTTCCTCGCTAGGCTCTTCTTGCATTTGCACGCTCACTGCGCGGCTGACCAACTGATGACGGCGCGGCAGATGCAGGTCATCCGGAATCCGCGGGCCATCGGTCAGGTAGGCAACCGGCAGTTCATGGCTGATCGCCAGGCTCAACACTTCGCCCAGGCTGGCGGTTTCATCCAGTTTAGTCAGGATGCAACCGGCCAGGCCGCAGCGCTTGTAGCTGTGATAAGCAGCGGTAAGAACCTGTTTCTGGCTGGTGGTTGCAAGCACCAGGTAATTTTTCGACTTGATGCCACGCCCGGCCAGGCTTTCCAGCTGCATGCGCAACGCCGGATCGCTGGCTTGCAGGCCCGCGGTATCGATCAACACCACGCGCTTGCGCAACAGCGGATCGAGGGCGTTGGCCAGGGATTGGCCCGGGTCGACGTGGGTCACCGGCACATTGAGGATGCGCCCCAGAGTCTTGAGCTGCTCCTGGGCACCGATGCGGTAGCTGTCCATGCTCACCAACGCAATGTTATGGGCGCCGTATTTGAGCACATAACGGGCGGCCAGCTTGGCCAGGGTGGTGGTCTTGCCCATGCCGGCAGGGCCGACCATGGCGATCACACCGCCCTCTTCCAGGGGTTCGACTTCCGGGGTGGCGATCATCCGCGCCAGATGGGCCAGCAACATGCGCCAGGCCTGGCGAGGCTCTTCGATTTCGGTGGTCAGGGCCAGCAGGTCGCGGGACAACGGGCCGGACAGGCCTATGCGTTGCAGGCGGCGCCACAGGTTGGCCTGCTGCGGCTTGCTGCCTTGCAACTGCGTCCAGGCCAACGAACCGAGCTGGACTTCCAGCAGTTCGCGCAGGCCATTGAGTTCAAAGCGCATCGAGTCGAACACGCGCTGGTCGACTGCGGCGGCCGGGGCTGGCGCTGCAGGACGCGGCGGTTCGATGAAGGTGGGCTCTACCAGTGGCTCGGCGGCGGTCAATGGCAGGCCGGCGAACAACTGGCGATTGGTGGTGGCATCGCTGTCGCCACGCATGCTCAGTTCAGCCTGGGCCGAGACGATGCGCGACGCGGTCTTGCGCAGCTCGTCTTCAAGTTCCATGTTCGGCACACGTGGCGCCAGGGCCTGGGGCGTGTAATCCAGGGCAGCCGTCAGCTCGACACCGCCGGCAATACGACGGTTACCGATAATCGCGGCGTCGGCGCCCAGCTCATCACGGACCAGTTTCATGGCCTGACGCATATCGGCGGCGAAAAAACGCTTCACTTGCATATCCCACTACCCTCAGCCGTTGGGCCCTACTGTCGCGACGATAGTCACTTGCTTGTTGTCAGGAATTTCCTGATAAGCCAAAACGTGCAAATTCGGTACTGCCAGGCGTCCAAACCGCGACAACATCGCCCGGACTGGGCCCGCCACCAGCAGAATCACCGGTTGGCCCTGCATTTCCTGGCGCTGTGCGGCGTCGATCAACGAACGCTGCAGTTTTTCAGCCATGCTTGGCTCCAGCAGAACGCCCTCTTCCTGGCCTTGTCCTGCCTTCTGAATACTATTGAGCAATATCTGTTCCAACCTTGGCTCCAAGGTGATCACAGGCAGCTCGGAGTCAAGCCCCACAATGCTTTGCACGATTGCGCGAGACAATCCAACCCGCACCGCCGCCACCAGCGCGGCAGTATCTTGACTCTTGGCGGCGTTGTTAGCGATGGCTTCGGCAATGCTGCGGATGTCTCGCACCGGCACCTGTTCGGCCAACAGCGCCTGCAGCACTTTGAGCAATTGCGACAGCGACAGCACGCCAGGCACCAGCTCTTCGGCCAGTTTCGGCGAGGCTTTGCCCAGCAGGCCCATCAATTGCTGGACTTCCTCGTGGCCGATCAGCTCGTGGGAGTGCTTGTACAGGATCTGGTTAAGGTGAGTGGCGACCACGGTGCTGGCGTCCACCACGGTGTAGCCCAGGGACTGCGCCTGGCTGCGCTGGCTGATTTCGATCCATACCGCCTCCAGGCCAAAAGCCGGATCTTTGGCGGTAATGCCATTGAGGCTGCCGAACACCTGGCCGGGGTTGATCGCCAACTCGCGGTCCGGGTAGATCTCGGCTTCGGCCAGAATCACGCCCATCAGGGTCAGGCGATAGGCGCTCGGGGCCAGATCGAGGTTGTCGCGGATGTGCACGGTGGGCATCAAAAAGCCCAGGTCCTGGGATAACTTCTTGCGCACGCCCTTGATCCGCGCGAGCAATTGGCCGCCCTGGTTGCGGTCCACCAGCGGAATCAGGCGGTAGCCGACTTCCAGGCCGATCATGTCGATCGGAGTGACGTCATCCCAGCCCAACTCCTTGGTTTCCTGGGCCCGCGCCGGGGATGGCAGCAATTCCTGCTGGCGTGCGATTTCCTGCTGGGCGATGACTTTGACCTGGTTCTGTTTCTTCCAGAACAGATACGCACCACCGCCCGCCAAGGCCGCCATGCTCAGAAACGACACATGGGGCATGCCCGGCACGATCCCCATGATCGCCATGATGCCCGCCGCCACGGCCAGAGCCTTGGGCGAGGCGAACATCTGCCGGCTGATCTGCTTGCCCATGTCTTCGGAGCCCGAAGCACGGGTTACCATGATGGCTGCTGCTGTGGATAACAACAGTGATGGCAATTGCGCCACTAAACCGTCACCGATGGTCAGCAAGGCGTACACCTTGCCCGCATCGCCGAAGGTCATGCCGTGCTGGAACATGCCCACAGCCACGCCACCGATCAGGTTGATGAACAGAATCAGCAGGCCGGCGATGGCGTCACCGCGCACAAATTTGCTGGCACCGTCCATGGAGCCGTAGAACTCGGCTTCCTGGGCCACTTCCAGACGACGGGACTTGGCCTGGTTCTGGTCGATCAGGCCGGCGTTGAGGTCGGCGTCGATGGCCATCTGTTTGCCGGGCATGGCGTCGAGGGTAAACCGCGCGCTCACCTCGGAAATCCGCCCGGCACCCTTGGTCACCACCACGAAGTTGATGATCATCAGGATCGCGAACACCACGATACCCACCACGTAGTTACCGCCGATCACCACCTCACCGAAGGCCTGGATCACCTTACCGGCGGCGGCGTGGCCGTCCTGACCGTGAAGCATCACCACACGGGTCGAGGCCACGTTCAAGGCCAGGCGCAACAGGGTCGCCACCAGCAAAATCGTGGGAAATACCGCAAAATCCAGCGGCCGCAAGGCGTACACGCACACCAGCAGCACCACCACCGACAGGGCGATGTTGAAGGTGAAGAACACATCCAGCAGGAACGGCGGCATCGGCAACATCATCATTGCCAACATCACCAGCAACAACAACGGCACACCCAGATTGCCCCGCGAGAGGTCAGTCAGGGTTGTACGTGCCGTGCCGAGCATTTGAGAGCGATCCACCACCGGTATTCCTCGTTTCCCTTGAAGCAAACTTTTGACGCCGGGAGGCGTCCTGGTGGCGGTATTGCAAGAAGCTGTCCAACTTTGGTTTTGGGCTTGGATAACCTCACAGGCGCGCCAATTACCCAGGTGTGGAGACCCGCTTTATGGAGAGTTTTCCGACAAGGTTGATCGTTCCCCGCGCGTGGGAACACCCTGATGAGGGTCGAAGATTATTTTAGCGTTGTCACTTCCGTTGCCTGCTGCCCCTTGGGGCCCTCGACCAGCACGTACTCAACCTTTTGATTCTCTTCCAGGCTTTTGTAATTGCCTGAATTGATACCCGAAAAGTGTACGAACACATCGGCCGTGCCATCGTCAGGACTGATGAAACCAAACCCTTTTTCCTTGTTGAACCACTTCACGGTGCCTGTTGCCATTGCCAATCTCCGAACGGCTTGATGTGAGGCTTACGCCTTATCAAACCGTCTGGAAACCGGGTTGGCTACTGTCAGAGTTGACAGGTAGACACACACGGGCGACGGGTGGTACGGGAGGCAAGCGACGGTCTCTCTGGTGAGCGCAATGTGCTGTGATGAGCAGGGTTGTTGTAAGCAGGGTTGTTGTGGTGAGCAGGCTTGCCCTGCCCCGGGCTGCGAAGCGGCCCCAACAAGATCACCGCCGCGTGCCAGGATTCACGAAGAGGCAGGTTTTTTTTGGGGGGGGCAGGCCACCGGGAGGGTCAGGAATCGCGGCGCAGTTCCGGTGGGATCGGCAGGTCTTTGAGCGGGTCCGGGCGCTTGCCCTGGCCGGCACGGTACTGGCGAATCTGATAGACATACGCCAGCACCTGCGCCACCGCCAGGTACAACCCGGCGGGGATTTCCTGGTCGAGGTCGGTGGAGTAGAAGATCGAGCGCGCCAGTTCCGGCGACTCCAGCAGCAGAATGTCGTTGGCCACGGCGATTTCGCGGATTTTCAATGCGGTGAAGTCGCTGCCCTTGGCCAGCAGCATGGGCGCGCCGCCCTTCTCCGGGTCGTATTTGAGGGCCACGGCGTAGTGGGTCGGGTTGGTGATGACCACGTCGGCATCCGGCACCGCCGCCATCATCTTGCGCTGGGACATTTCCCGCTGCAGTTGACGAATGCGTTGCTTGACCTCAGGTCGGCCTTCCTGATCCTTGTGCTCATCGCGCACTTCCTGCTTGGTCATCAGCAGTTTCTTGTGGCTTTCCCACAGCTGGATCGGCGCATCCACCGCCGCAATGATGATCAGCCCCGCCGCCATCCACAGCGCGCTCCAGCCCACCACCTGCACACTGTGGATGATCGCCGACTCCAGCGGCTCGTGGGCGATGCGCAGCAGGTCGTCAATGTCGGACGACAACACCATCAGCGCCACGAACAGAATCAGGATGAATTTGGCCAGGGCCTTGAGCAGCTCCACCAGGGCCTTGGCCGAAAACATACGCTTGAGCCCCGCCGCCGGGTTCATGCGGCTGAACTTGGGCGCCATGCTGCCGGCAGCGAACAGCCAGCCGCCAAGAGCGACCGGCCCGATCAGCGCCGCCAACAGCAAGGTGATGAGGATCGGCTGCACCGCCAGGAGCGCGATTTTGCCCGAGTGCAGCAGGTACTGCCCCATGGAGTCGGGGTTGAGCAACACTTCACGGGGCAAGCTGAAGTTGTGCTTCATCATCTCGAGCAAGTCCAGCGCCAGGCCGCCGCCATAGATCAGCAAGGCGCCCGCGCCGGCCATCATGGTCGCCACGGTATTGAGCTCTTTGGAGCGCGCAATCTCGCCCTTTTCCCTGGAGTCCTTTTTACGTTTCTCCGTGGGGTCTTCTGTTTTGTCCTGACCACTCTCACTCTCGGCCATGCTCAGCGCGCCCGTGCCAGATCACGTAAGAACTGCAAGGCGTCCGTCGCCAGCGGTTGATACTGATTGAGAATGTCAGCCAGGCCGACCCAGAAAATCCCCATGCCCAGCACCAGGGTCAATGGGAAACCGATGGAAAAGATGTTCAGTTGCGGCGCCGCACGGGTCATCACGCCGAACGCGATATTGACCACCAGCAGCGCTGTGATCGCCGGCAGCACCAGCAGCAGCGACGCCCCCAGCACCCAACCGAGACGCCCGACCACTTCCCAGAAATGGTTGACCACCAGCCCCGAGCCCACAGGCAGCGTGGTGAAGCTTTCGGTCAGCACTTCGAAGGCCACCAGGTGACCGTTCATGGCCAGAAACAGCAAGGTCACCAGCATGGTCAGGAACTGCCCGATCACCGCGGCCGACACGCCGTTGGTGGGGTCGACCATGGACGCAAAACCCATGCCCATCTGCACCGAGATAATCTGCCCGGCGACCACGAAAGCCTGGAAGAACAGTTGCAAGGAGAAGCCGAGCATGGCGCCGATGAGGACCTGTTCAGCAATCAACATCAGGGCACTCAGGTCCAGCGCATTGACCGGCGGCATCGGCGGCAACCCCGGCACCAGCACCACCGTGATCGCCACGGCGAAATACAGGCGCACGCGGCGCGGCACCAGGGTCGTGCCGAACACAGGCATGGCCATCAGCATGGCCGTGACCCGAAACAAGGGCAGGATAAACGACGCCACCCAGGTGCTGATCTGGGTGTCGGTCAAGGCCAGCAGCGAGTTCATCCGATCAGCCGATCAACTGCGGAATACTGCCGTACAACTGCAGGATGTATTCCATGAAGGTTTGCACCAGCCACGGGCCGGCGACGATCAGGGTGACCAGCATCACCAGCAAACGCGGAAGGAAGCTCAAGGTCTGTTCGTTGATCTGGGTCGCGGCCTGAAACATCGCCACCAACAGGCCCACCAACAGGCTCGGCACCACCAGCACGGCGACCATCACGGTGGTCAGCCACAGCGCTTCACGGAACAGGTCGACGGCGACTTCTGGTGTCATGGCCCTATACCCCGCCGAAACTGCCGGCCAGGGTGCCGATAATCAGCGCCCAACCGTCCACCAGCACAAACAGCATGATCTTGAACGGCAACGAGATGATCAGCGGCGACAGCATCATCATGCCCATCGCCATCAGCACGCTTGCCACCACCAGGTCGATGATCAGGAACGGGATGAAAATCATGAACCCTATCTGGAACGCGGTCTTGAGTTCCGAGGTGACGAACGCCGGCACCAGGATGGTCAGCGGCGCCTGATCCGGGGTGGCAATGTCAGTGCGCTTGGACAGGCGCACAAACAGCTCCAGGTCGCTGGAACGGGTCTGCGACAGCATGAAATCCTTGATCGGGCCCTGGGCCTTGTCGATCGCGTCCTGGGCGGTCATTTTTTCTGCCAGGTAGGGCTGCAGGGCCTGCTGGTTCACCTTGTCGAACACCGGCGCCATGATGAACATGGTCAGGAACAGGGCCATGCCGGTGAGGATCTGGTTCGAGGGGGTCTGCTGCAGGCCCAGGGCCTGACGCAGAATCGAGAACACAATGATGATCCGCGTGAAACTGGTCATCAGCATGACGAACGCCGGGATAAAACTCAGCGCCGTCATGATCAGCAGGATCTGCAGGCTGACCGAATATTCCTGGGCCCCGGCCGCATTGGTACCCAGCGTAATGGCCGGGATCGACAACGGGTCGGCGGCCATCGCCAACGGCGCAGCCAGCAACAGCATGAGCGTCAATAAAACGCGCATTACTTCTTATCCTTCTGATCCTTGCCCAGCAACTCCATCAGACGCTGAGCGAATTCTGGCGTGGCGGCCTCGGTCTGGGCCACGTTCACCGGCGTTTTGAGCACATGCAGCGGGGTGATCCGGCCAGGCGTCAGGCCGAGCAGGATCTGCTCCTCCCCCACCTGCACCAGCACCAGCCGGTCACGCGGGCCGAGGGCACGCGAGCCGATCAGCTCGATCACCTGAGCATTGCCCGGGCCGACCTGCTGCACACGGCGCAACAGCCAGGCCAGCACAAAGATCAAGCCCACCACCAGCAGCAGGCCCAACACCAACTGCGTCAGCTGACCACCAAGGCCACTGCCGACCGGTGCGGCGACGGCCTGGGCCAGCGGCTCGGCGGCCCAGGCGTCCAATGGCAGCGCGAGCAACAGTCCCACCATCAGCCGTTTCATATCAGCGCAACTTCTTGATGCGTTCGCTTGGGCTGATCACGTCCGTCAGGCGGATGCCGAACTTTTCGTTGACCACCACCACTTCACCGTGGGCAATCAGGGTGCCGTTGACCAGCACGTCCAATGGCTCACCGGCCAGGCGGTCAAGTTCGATCACCGAGCCCTGGTTGAGTTGCAGCAGGTTGCGGATGTTGATGTCGGTGCTGCCCACTTCCATGGAAATCGACACCGGGATATCGAGGATCACGTCCAGGTTCGGCCCGTCGAGGGTCACCGGGTCGTTGTTCTTCGGCACGCTGCCGAACTCTTCCATTTGCAGGCGGTTGCCCACTGGTGCGGTGGCGGCATCCGCCGCCAGCAGTGCGTCGATATCGTCCTGGCCAACCTCGCCGGTTTCTTCCAGGGCAGCCGCCCATTCGTCAGCCAGGGCCTGGTCTTCGGCAGAAGTGTTTTCGTGTTCGGTAGCCATTACATGTCCTCGGCGGAGCAAACATTCATAAATAGGGATGTATCAACAGGTGGCATCAACGGCGAGTGATCGACTCCACCACCTGCAGCGCCAGGTTGCCCTTGTGGGAACCCAGCTTGACCTTGAATGACGGCACGCCGTTGGCGCGCATGATCATTTCTTCCGGCAATTCGACGGGGATGATGTCCCCCGGTTGCATGTGCAAAATATCCCGCAGGCGCAGTTGGCGGCGGGCCACGGTGGCACTCAGCGGCACATCGACGTCCAGCAGGTCTTCGCGCAGGGCCTTGACCCAGCGTTCGTCCTGGTCGTCCAGGTCGGACTGGAAGCCGGCGTCGAGCATTTCACGCACCGGCTCGATCATCGAGTACGGCATCGTCACGTGCAGGTCGCCGCCGCCGCCATCGAGTTCGATGTGGAACGTGGAGACCACAATGGCTTCGCTGGGCCCGACGATGTTGGCCATGGCCGGGTTCACTTCCGAGTTGATGTACTCGAAACTGACTTCCATGATCGCTTGCCACGCTTCCTTCAAATCGATAAAGGCTTGCTCGAGCACCATGCGCACCACCCGCAGCTCGGTGGGGGTGAACTCACGGCCTTCGATCTTGGCGTGACGCCCGTCACCGCCGAAGAAGTTGTCCACCAGCTTGAACACCAATTTGGCGTCAAGAATGAACAACGCGGTGCCGCGCAGGGGCTTGATCTTGACCAGGTTGAGGCTGGTGGGCACGTACAGCGAATGCACGTACTCGCCGAATTTCATCACCTGCACGCCGCCCACCGCCACGTCCGCCGAGCGGCGCAGCATGTTGAACATGCTGATGCGGGTATAACGGGCGAAACGCTCGTTGATCATCTCCAGAGTCGGCATGCGTCCACGGACGATGCGATCCTGGCTGGTCAGGTCATAACTTTTGACGCTGCCGGGGTCGGCAGCCAGTTCGGTCTGTACCAGACCGTCGTCGACACCATGCAACAGGGCGTCGATTTCATCCTGGGACAGCAGGTCTTGCACGGCCATGTCGTGATCCTACTGCAATACGAAGTTAGTGAAGAGCGCCTGCTCGACCACGACTTTGCCAAGCTCCTTCTGAGCCACTTCCTGCACGCTGGCAGTGACCTTCTGGCGCAGCATTTCCTGGCCTACCGGGGTGGCCAGCGTGTCGAAGCTCTGGGCGGAGAACAGCATCACCAGGTTGTTGCGGATCACCGGCATGTGCACCTTGAGTGCGTCCAGGTCCGCCTGGTTACGCGCCAGCAAGGTGATGCTCACCTGCAGGTAGCGTTGACGGCCGTTCTGATTGAAGTTGGCAACAAAAGCCGGAAGCATCGGTTCGAAGATCGCCGGTTGCTTGGCGTTGGTGGCGGTTTCGGCGGCAGGTGCCGGTTTGCTCGCACTGCTGTGCATGATGTACCAAGTGCCGCCCACCGACGCGCCGATGGCCAGGAGCAAGCCCACGACTATCAACAGAATAAGCTTGAGCTTACCTTTGCCTGCGGGTGCGGGTGCTTTTGCTGCGTCGTCGCTCTTCGCCATGCCAATAATCCGTCACTATTCGGGGATTCATAGATCTACGGAAAGGCAAGAGCAAGTGTTATGCCAGAGTTGTCTGGTAAGCGCAGAGCAAGGCACGTCACCCATCAAATGTGGGGCGGTGCTCGCTGTGGTGAGAGGGCTGCTGGACAGCCCCGTGCGGGGCGGGCCCGCTCACCACTGCAATCAGGCGTAATAGTCGACGGCGCTGGAGCCGATCACGGTGGAGGTCACCGGCGTCACGGCTTCAGCCACATCGATGGCGTTGCCGCTGTCGCCATTGTCAGCGCCGCGCCCGCCAGCGCTGCCAACGCCACGGGTCTGAGCCTGCTGTTGCTGCTGCTCCTGCCCACGGGACTGGTCGGACACATTGACGTCCACCTGCCCCATCCCCTGCTGGGCGAACATCTCTCGCAGGCGACCGGACTGGCTTTCCAGCGCTTCACGTACCACCGGATGTGCACTCATGAAGTTGACCTGGGCCTGCTGGTCGGCCGTCATGTTGACCTTGATATCCAGGCGTCCGAGTTCAGCAGGCTGCAATTGGATCTCCGCCGACTTGAGGTTGGCGCTGGACAGGTACATCACGCGGTTGACGATTTCATCGGTCCAACCGCTCTGGTGCATGGCCAGTGGCGCATTGGTCACCGGCGGCAGGGCGTTCGCGGTTTTCGGCGTGGCGGCCTGGGTCAGTGCCGCCAGACGATTGGCGAAGTCGTCAACGCGGGTATCGCTGCTGGCGCTCTTCAGGTCTTTGAGGCCGTCTTCGATCAAGCCGCTGAAGGCCTTGTCGCCGCCCTGGTCGGTACTGTCTTTGGTGGCTTGCTGATCGACCATCGTGGCCATGCCGGCGGCGAAGTTCTGCGCGGCCGTCGGCTGATCCTGAAGAGTGGTCGGCGCGGTTTTGGCCGGCGCCTGACTGCTGGCTGACACATGTCCGCCCTGCTCCATCGCCAGACGCACAACCGGCATGGCATCCAGCGGGTCGGCCTCCGGGTCGAAGGTCGGCTTGGCCTCTTCGGTGGCGGCGATCGGCGCGGCCACCAACGGTTGGGCCTTGTCATCCTTGGCCGCTGCGACCGGGGCCGGGGTTTCCACCGGTACCGGCACGGCCACCGGTGTGACGGAGGCAATCATGGCCGGGTCGACCACCGGATCAACCGCAGGCTGTTGCACCAGAGTCGGGTCGACCGGCGTTTCGCTCTCGGTGTCGGCGCTGTCGTCGGACGCAGCCGGCGGCTTGGCAGGCAAGGTATTGCCGCTATCGGCAACCGCCGGTGTACTGGCGGCAGGCTTGTCGCTGCCGGATGACGGCTTGGCGCTGGCATCGGCAGGCTTGTCCCGCGTGGGCCTGGCCGCGTTGTCGTCGGCCTTTGCCGTGGGTTTCGAGCCCTGGCTGGCAAACACTTGAGCGAAGCCAGGGCCCTTGTCCCGTGGGTCCGCAGCCGCTACCGACGGGGTGGCGACAGGCGCTTGAGGCTTGGCCGCAGGGGCAGCCTGAAGAAGCGAATTAGGGGCGACTGGCATAAATAAAGGTCTCCACTGCATGGGGATCGGGGATGCAGTATCAGGAGCTAGAGCAAGAGTCGGGCCAGATTTGTCAGCAACCTTCAATCACAGCTCAAAGCGCTGCCGCTCGTGCTCGTACAACGGCCGCACCAGCGCGAATTCCTGATCGATCTCATCCACCAGGCGGCCCAGGTCAGCCTCGACCGGTTGCGCCGAACCGTCCTCCAGGCGCCGGCACAGCTCCGCCAGGCGCAATGCCCCCAGGTTGCCGCTGCTGCCCTTGAAGCTATGGGCAATGCGCCCCAATGCCTTGGCATCATCGCGCGCGTTGCGCAGCGCTTCGATGCGTTTCTGGGAATCATCAAGAAAGGTATCGAGCAACCTGGGGTACTCGCCTTCCATGACTTCCTGCAAACCCGACAACACCTGCGGGTCCAAATGAATCTCTGCCACTTGCTCGCTCCCTGATCAAGAATCGGCGGATTATGCCAGAGCCCCCCAGCAAAACTCCACGCAGACACTGCGCCCGCCGTCGGACCAGCGCACCTCGCTGCTTAATTGACGCACCAGGCTCAGGCCGCGCCCGGACAGACGGTCGACATCCAGCGGTCGCGCCAGCACCTGTTCCACGTCAAAGCCTGGGCCGCTGTCTTCCACGCGCAGGGTCATCTTGCCCCCCGTCCCGGTGGGCACCACCTGCACATGCACGCGCACATAACCATTGTTCAACTGCGCCAGGCGGTCGTTACGTTGGCGATAGTACTCGGCAAACCCCTGGGCATCGCGCTTGAGTTGCGAGTCCAGCCCCAACACGCCGTGCTCCAGGGCGTTGGAGTACAGCTCGGCCATGACGCTATAGAGCGCCCCGCTCTGCTCGCGCAGTCCATGGATCTCCAGCAACAGTTGCAACAGGTAGGGCAAAGGGTTGTAACGCTTGAGGGTGTCGGCGCGAAACTCAAAACTCACCGACCAGTCCAGCGGGCACGACTGGCCACTGTCGGCATACAACGGCCCCGTGGCCCGCAGCGACTGACCGGGTTGCAAGGTGATTTCGACCATGCTCACATCATCGCGCGCCTCGCCACGAAACGCCGCCAGCGCCTGCTCAATGTCGTCGAACAGACGATTCGGCTCGCGATTGGCGGCAAATACCTGCTGCAAACGCTCGACACCAAACAGTTGATCATTGGCATCAGCGGTATCCAGCACGCCGTCAGACAGCAGGAACACTCGATCACCCACGGCCATCGGCCAGACTTCAGTGCGATCATCAAAGGCGTGCGCCGACAGCACGCCCAGCGGCAAATGCCGCGATTGCAGCGGCGTACGCTTGCCGGAGGCCACTTCGTGTACATAGCCTTCCGGCATGCCGCCGTTCCACACCTCCACCGCGCGCCGCTCGGTACTCAGGCACAACAAGGTGGCGCAGCAGAACATGTCCACCGGCAGGATGCGTTTGAGCTTGGCGTTCATCTCTCGCAGGATCTGCGTCAGGCCGTAGCCCTTGGCGGTCATGCCGTAGAACACTTCCGCCAGGGGCATGGCCCCCACCGCCGCCGGCAAGCCGTGCCCGGTGAAATCACCGAGCAACACGTGCATGTCGCCCGACGGCGTGTAGGCCGCGAGCAGCAAATCACCGTTGAACAGCGCATAGGGCGATTGCAGGTAGCGGATATTCGGCGCGGCGTTGATGCAGCCGGAATGCGCGACCTTATCAAACACCGCCTTGGCCACCCGTTGCTCATGCAGCAGATAGTCATGATGTTTGGCGATCTGGTCGCGCTGCTGCAACACCGTGGCCTGCAGCCGGCGCAAGCGGTCCATGGCATTGATCTTGGCGGCCAGGATCAGTTGGTTATAGGGCTTGGGCAGGAAGTCATCGCCGCCGGCGTCCAGGCATTCAGCCAGGGCGGCACTTTCGCGCAGCGAGGTCAGGAAGATGATCGGCACCAGCGCCTCCCCCGCCAGTTGCTTGATCCACCGCGCCGCCCTGAAGCCATCCATCACCGGCATCATGGCGTCCATCAACACCAGTTGCGGACGCTCACGGGCGAACACCTCCACGGCTTCCTCGCCATTGCTGGCGGTCAGCACGTGATGGCCCTGTCGCCGTACGATGGTCGACAGCAACAGCAGGTCGGCGGCACTGTCTTCGACGATCAGGATCGTCAACGGCTCAATAGCCGGGGCCAGGGCGCTCAATTGATGTCGAACAACTTGTCGAAGTTGGAGATGGCGAGGATCTTGCGCACGTCGGAGCTGGTGTTGATCACCATGACCTGCGACTCGTCACCGCCTGCGTGATCACGCAGCAGCAGGAGCATGCCCAGGGCCGAGCTGTCCATGTAGGTGGTTTCTTTGAGGTCGATCACATACAGCTCAGGCACCTTGTAGAAACGCTCGTAAGCGTCACGAAACATCTGATGGCTGCCGAAATCGAACCGGCCCTTGATTGCAATCGTCAACTTCTTCCCGTCCAGGGATACTTCTGACTCGACTGACATGCGACTGCTTCCTTGTCATTGGCAATATGCAACAAGGTGTAGCAGGTGATGGGGATGTGGGCAACTTCTGGCCAGGATCAATACACATCTTTGCGCGGCATGCGCTGGGACAGCTCATCGAGCAGCTTCTGCTCGCGCTTGTCTTCCAACGCCCGCGCCTCGTCGATATAGCGCTGCACCAGCTTGCGCAGGCCTTCCACGCGGGCGAATGCCTGCTGCCAGCTCTCACGGGCCTTATCGAGGTTGTTCTGATGCCAGGCCAGGCTTTGGCGCTGCTGACCGACCGCCGTTTCCAGTTGATTGAGAAAGCCCTGATAGCCCATCAGCCACTGGCCCGACACGCCCTGGGTGCCGCGCTCGATCCACTGTTGCTGGTACTCGGCGCGAAAGCGTTCAAGATCGCCCAGCTTGCTTTCGGCCAGGCGCACCTGGCCCTGAAAGTAGCCCAGGCGCTGCACTGCGGTTTTTTCGGCCTTCTCGGCCATGTCCACCACGGGCGCCAGGCGGGCAGCACGACTGTTGGCCATGGCTTAGCCGCCTGGCGCAGGGGCGAAGATGGACTGCAAATGCGCTTCGCTTTCACCCATGCTGATCTTGTCGTTGAGGCCCTGGCGCAGGTAGGTCACCAACTGCGGTTGCAGGGCAATCGCCAGGTCGGTGTCGCGGTCACCACCGGCGACGTAGGCGCCCACGCTGATCAGGTCGCGGCTCTGTTGATAGCGCGACCACAACTGCTTGAACTGCTGGGCGCGGATCATGTGTTCCGGTGTGACCACCGCCGGCATGACCCGACTGATGGACGCTTCGATATCGATGGCCGGGTAGTGCCCTTCTTCGGCCAGCCGCCGCGACAGCACGATGTGGCCGTCGAGCACACCCCGCGCCGAGTCGGCAATCGGGTCCTGCTGGTCATCGCCTTCGGACAATACGGTGTAGAACGCCGTGATCGAACCGCCACCGGCCTCGGCATTGCCCGCGCGCTCCACCAGCTTGGGCAGCTTGGCGAACACCGAGGGCGGGTAGCCTTTGGTCGCGGGCGGCTCTCCGATGGCCAGGGCAATTTCCCGCTGGGCCTGGGCGAAACGTGTGAGCGAGTCCATCAGCAACAGGACGTTCTTGCCCTTGTCGCGAAAATATTCGGCGATGCGCGTGCAATACATCGCGGCGCGCAGGCGCATCAGCGGCGCATCGTCGGCGGGCGACGCCACCACCACCGAGCGTTTGAGACCTTCTTCACCGAGGCTGTGCTCGATGAACTCCTTGACTTCCCTGCCCCGCTCGCCGATCAGCCCGACCACGATGATGTCGGCCTCGGTAAAGCGGGTCATCATGCCCAGCAACACCGACTTACCTACACCCGTACCGGCGAACAGGCCCAGACGCTGGCCGCGGCCGACCGTCAACAAACCGTTGATGCTGCGAATCCCCACATCCAGCGGCACGCTGATGGGGTTGCGGTTGAGGGGGTTGATGGTCGGGCCGTCCATCGGCACCCAGTCTTCGGCCTTCATGCCACCCTTGCCGTCCAGCGCGCGACCGGCGCCGTCGAGCACACGGCCGAGCATGCTCATGCCCATCGGCAGGCGGCCCGTGTCTGCCAGGGGCACCACGCGCGCACCGGGGGCGATGCCCGCCAGGCTGCCGACCGGCATCAAAAAGATTTTATTGCCGGAAAAACCCATCACTTCGGCTTCGACCTGCACCGGGTGGTAGCTGTCGTCGTTGATCACCATGCAGCGGCTGCCCATGGCGGCGCGCAGGCCTTCGGCTTCGAGGGTCAGGCCGACCATGCGCAACAGGCGCCCTTCGAGGATCGGCTGCCCAGGCAACTCGGTGGCCTCGGTATAACCGTCCAGACGCTTGGCGAAGCTGGTGCGATCAAGGCGCATCGGCGGCGTCCAGGTCCACGCTCAGGTCGGGCTCGGCCGGGTTGAGCGCTTGCTCGTGCTGCTGGTCCAGCAGCTTGGCCATGATCTGACTGATGCGGGTTTCCACCGTGGCATCAATGCGGCTGTGTTCGGTCTCGACCCGGCAACCGCCCGGTTGCAGCGCGGCGTCTTCGACGATGCGCCAGGTTTCTTCGTGGCGCTCGCGCAGGGCTTTGACCTGCTCGAAGTCCTGCGGGTTGATATACAACCGCACGTTGCCCACGCCCAGAGGCAGCAGCTTGAGGGCTTCGCGCATCACGCTTTCGATCTGGCTGGAATCGAGCACCAGTTCGCGCTGGATCACCTGGCGCGCAATGTGCTCCACCAGGCGCACCATGGCTTTTTCAATCTGCGAATCCTGCTCGGCGATGGGCTCGAACAGCCCGCCCATCAAGCGTTCCAGGCTGGCCAGCTTGACGCTCAGCGCCGCCTCGGCTTCCTGGCGCACTTTGAGAGTGGTGCTGCGAAAACCGTCTTTCTCACCGGCGGCGAAGCCTTCGTTGTAGGCTTCCTGGCGGATGCTTTCCAACTCTTCCAAGGTCAGTGGCTGGACCTCTTCGAGCGGTACTTCTTCCATCTCCACCGGTTGTTCGACAACCGGTTCCGGCTCGGGCTCGGGCACGTGCGGGTCGAAGCTGGGCAACGACCAGATGTCGAACCCACCGACATCCCGTGCGCGAATCAGATCGCTGGGCGCCTCATCTTTGTTCGACATGCAAAGCGCCTTAGATCATTTCTTCGCCGCCCTTCCCACCGAGAACGATTTCTCCGGCTTCGGCCATACGGCGGGCAATGGTGAGGATTTCTTTCTGCGCGGTTTCCACGTCGCTGACACGCACCGGGCCCTTGGCCTCCAGGTCGTCGCGCAGCAGCTCGGAAGCCCGCTTGGACATGTTCTTGAAGATCTTCTCTTTGACGCCTTCGTCGGAACCCTTGAGGGCCAGCACCAGCACGTCCGAAGACACTTCGCGCAGCAACGCCTGGATGCCACGGTCGTCGACATCGGAGAGGTTGTTGAACACGAACATGAGGTCTTCGATCTGACCGGACAGGGTGTCGTCGATCTCGCGGATCGAGTCCATCAACTGGCCTTCGACCGAACTGTCGAGGAAGTTCATGATATCGGCCGCGCGCTTGATGCCACCCAAGGTGGTGCGCGAGGCATTCGAGTTGCCAGAGAACTGCTTCTCCAGAATGGTGTTCAATTCTTTCAGGGCGGCCGGCTGTACGGTGTTCAGCGACGACACGCGCAGGATGATGTCCAGACGCACTTTATGGTCAAAGTGGCCCAGCACTTCACCGGCCTGGTCGGGGTCGAGGTAGGCCACCACGATTGCCTGGATCTGCGGGTGCTCGTAGCGGATCACATCGGCGACGGCACGCGGCTCCATCCACTTGAGGCTGTCGAGGCCACTGGTGTTGCCGCCCAGCAGGATGCGGTCGATCAGCCCATTGGCCTTGTCTTCGCCCAGGGCCGAGGTGAGCATCTTGCGGATGTAGCTGTCGGAACCCACGCCCAGGCTGGTCTGGTCGCCGACGATCTCGACGAACTCGCTCATCACCTGTTCGACTTGCTCACGGTGCACATTGCGCATTTGCGCCATGGCCACGCCGACACGCTGAACCTCTTTGGGGCCCATGTGGCGCAGCACTTGGGCGGCGTCGGTTTCCCCCAGCGACAGCAGCAGGACTGCGGCTTTGTCGACCCGGGAGAGTTTGGCAACAGCGGCTCGATTATCACTCATCTGCGTTGATCCACTCTTTCACGACCTGGGCCACACGACCCGGGTCTTCTGCTACCAGACTTTTGATTGCGTTCAACTGAGCGTCGTAACCTTCGCTCGGACTAGGCAACAGAATGCTTTGCGGGCCGCCGAGGCTGACGCGGTCGTTGGCCAGTTCGCCATCCAGGCCGCCCATGCCACCGAGCTCGACATCGCCGCCGCCAAACGCCGCCAGCTGTTGCTTCTTGCCGTTGCCGGTGATGTTGTTGAGCACCGGGCGCAGCACGCCGAACACCAGCACCAGGATGAACAACACCCCCAGCACTTGCTTGACGATGTCCCAGAACCACGGCTGGGTGTAGAACGCCGCTTCGGCGATGACTTCACCACGCTCGGCGGAGAACGGCATGTTGATCACGCTCACGCTGTCCCCACGGCTGGCGTCAAAACCGACGGCGTCCTGCACAAGACGGGTGAAGCGCGCCAATTCGTCGGCGCTCCATGGAGCGCGGGTAACGGCGCCGTCCGCGGGGTTGACCTTGACCTGGTCATCGACCACCACCGACACCGACAGACGATTGACGCGCCCTTGCTGCTGCTTGGTGTGGCTGATGGAACGGTCGAGTTCGAAGTTCTTGGTGGACTGGTTACGCTTGTCCGCCGGGTACGGGGCGAGCATCGGCTGGCCGGTGGCCGGGTCCATGATTTGCTGACCGTTGGCGTCCAACAGTGGCTGGCCAGGCTGAATCGCGCCCGCCGCAGCCGCAGTGCCGCCAGTGGTTTGCGGGGCCGAGGCCGGTGCCGGTGGCTGGTTGCTCAGGGCACCCGGCACACCTTGCGGGCCATTGCTGGCAGTGCGTTGTTCGCTGGTGGACTGCTCGCTGCGCAAGGCCGGCTGGTCAGGGTTGAATTGTTCGGAGGTCGACTCGACGGCACTGAAGTCCACGTCGGCGGACACTTCAGCTTTGTAGCGGTCGTTGCCCAGCACCGGCTGCAGGATGTTGTGCACACGCTGGGTGAGCATGCTTTCCATGCGGCGGCTGTAGTCGAACTGCTTGCCGGCCATGGTCAGTGCGGAGTTCTCCGCCTGGTCGGACAGCAGGTTGCCCTTTTGGTCCACCACGGTGATCTGGGATTTGCTCAGTTCGGGAACGCTGGTGGCCACCAGGTTGATGATCGCCATCACCTGGCCAGGCTCCAGGGAGCGGCCGGAAAACAGCTCGACCAGCACCGAAGCGCTTGGCTTGCGCTCATCGCGCACAAACACCGAGCTTTTCGGAATAGCCAGGTGCACGCGGGCGCCCTTGACGTTGTTCAAGCTGGAGATGGTGCGCGCCAGCTCGCCTTCCAGGCCCCGACGGTAGCGAGTCGCTTCCATGAACTGGCTGGTACCCAGGCCCTGGTCCTTGTCGAGGATCTCAAAGCCGATGTTGCTGTCGGACGGCGTCACACCGGCGGCGGCCAGTTTCATGCGCGCACGGGCCACATCGTCGGCCTTGACCAGCAAAGCGCCGGAATTGGGTTCTACGGTATAGGCGATGTCGGCGGCGGCCAGGGTTTCCATGATCTGCTTGGAATCCATACCCGCCAGGCTGCCGTACAGCGGCCGGTAATCAGGTTGCTGCGACCACAACACCACGGCAAAACCAATCGCCACGCTGGCAGCCAGGCCAACCAACAGGCCCACCTGACGCAACATGGTCATTTCCGAGAGGTTTTCCAGGAACGACAGGCCGAACAGCGGCGGCTTGCCGTCTGCCTTGGCGGGTACGTTGTCCACGACTGCTTCTGCCATGACTTAAATCTCGCCCTTAAACCGGCATCTGCATGATGTCTTGATAGGCCTGAACCAGCTTGTTACGCACTTGGGTCAGGGCCTGAAAGGAGACGCTGGCCTTTTGCGAAGCGACCATCACATCGGTGAGGTCCACGCCGCTTTTGCCGATCTCGAACGCGTTGGCCAACTGGCTGGAGGCTTGCTGGGTATCACTGACTTTGTTGATGGCCTGGCCGAGCATGTCGGCGAAGCTGCTTTGGCTCAATTCCGGCGCTGGCGCGACGGATTTCGGCTGAGCCATGGCATCCATCTGCATGGAGCGCATATCCAACATCAACCGATTGAACTCAATACCCTGGCTCATGACCTTCTCTCTCCGACAACCCGTATTTTTTTTGACGCTACGCCGCAATTACTAGGGGAAGTAGCAACAAGGGTGCCAGCTCTGTATCAACTCGTAAGAAAAGGCGACAAACGTTGTCAGGCTTGTTACCGGTTATGTGGCAAACAGATAGGCTTCCACATCCATCCCGGCGTCACGCATCTGCGCCAGCTTGTAGCGCAGGGTGCGCGGGCTGATGCCGAGGCGCTCGGCCGCTTCTTTGCGGCGGCCGCGCTCGGCGCGCAGGGTGTCGATGATCATCTGGAATTCACGTCGACGCAGGTCGTCGCCCAGCCCGCCGGCAGGCTCCGCCTCGACCACCACCGGTGCCGGTGCCAGCGTGGGCAATGGCGCGGCCCCGCTGCCCGTGGCCAGACAGAAATCCTGGGGCTGAATCAGGCCGCCCTGCTGCAAAATCAGCGCGCGCTGGATGGCGTTGTCCAACTCCCGCACGTTGCCCGGCCATGGGTAGCTGATCAGGCACGCCTGGGCCTCGGCCGACAACCGCGCCTGGGCGTGCTTCATTTTTTTGACGTGGTTGTTCAGCAGACGCTCGGCCAACGGAACGATGTCGGCCGGACGTTCGCGCAACGGGCGCCAGGCCAGGGGAAACACCGACAAGCGGTAGAACAGGTCTTCACGGAAACGCCCCGCCGCCACCTCGCCGGCAAGGTCGCGGTTGGTGGTGGCGACCACGCGGATATCCAACTGGATCGGCTTGCGTGCGCCCACCCGCTCCACTTCGCGCTCTTGCAGCACCCGCAGCAGCTTGGCTTGCAGCCCCAGGGGCATTTCCGAAATTTCATCGAGCAGGATGGTGCCGCCGTCGGCCTGTTCGAACTTGCCCGCCTGGGCGGCGATGGCCCCGGTGAACGAGCCCTTTTCATGGCCGAACAAGGTGGCTTCAAGCATGTTGTCGGGGATCGCCGCGCAGTTGATCGCGATGAACGGCTGTTTGGCGCGGGTCGATTGCTGGTGGATATAGCGCGCCAGCACCTCTTTACCGGTGCCGGACTCGCCGGAGATCAACACGGTGGAATCGCTGCGTGCCACGCGGGCCGCCAATTCGAGTAATTGCGCACTGGCCGGCTCGAAGGCAATCGGGCCCTCGCCTTCGCCGGCCGGAATCACGCCCAGGGCGTGGCGCGCCACCAGCTCCATCAGGGCCTTGGGCTCGAAGGGCTTGACCAGATAATCCGCCGCGCCCTGACGCATCGCATCCACCGCACGCTCGACCGCGCCATGGGCCGTCATCAACAACACCGGCAGTTGCGGCTGACGCGCACGCAGCAGCCCGAGTAATTGGTGACCGTCCATGCCCGGCATGTTCACGTCGCTGACCACCAGGCTGAAGGACTCCTGCTCGACCGCCTCCAAGGCGTCCTCGGCTGAACCGACCGCCCGGTAGTCATGGCCCGCCAACAGCAGCGTGTCAGCCAATGCTTCACGCAGGGCGCGATCGTCTTCAACCAATAGAACCTTGATAGCCATGTTCTTCGTTACTCCGCGCTTGCCGCGCACAAAAACAGCGGCAAGGTCATCAATGCACAGGTGCCGCGCCCCACACGGGAGTGCAGTTGCAATTCTCCCTGATGCGCACGTGCCACGGCCTTGACCACGGTCAGGCCGAGCCCGGTTCCGTTGGTCTTGGTGGTGAAAAAGGGTTCGCCCAGGCGTTGCAGCACAGCGGGCTCGATCCCGCTGCCGCTGTCGCTGATGCACAGGCGCAGGGTTTGCCCGCGGTTGTACAGGTGCACTTTGAGCCGCGCCCCCGCCCCACTCGCCTGGATAGCGTTTTCGATCAGGTTAAGCAGCGACCCCACCAGGGTGTCGCGGTTGCACAGCAGCTCGCCGAGGTGGCTGTTGCACTGCCAGCGCACCTGAGTGTCCTGGATATGGGCAGTGGCCGCCGCTTGCAGCGCCTGCATCAGTTGCGCCGGGGTCAGGCGGTCGGTCAGCGGTAATTCGCCACGGGCAAAAACCAGCATGTCACGCACCTGGTGCTCCAGCTCATGCAAACGCTCTTTGAGGCGCCCGGCAAAGCGTTGCTGGGTGGCGGCGGGCAGTTGCTCATCAGTCAAATGGCTGGCGTAGATCAACGCGGCCGACAGCGGCGTGCGGATCTGATGCGCCAAAGAAGCGACCATTCGACCTAACGAGGACAACCGTTCATGGCGCGCCAACTGGTCTTGCAGGTGGCGGGTTTCAGTCAGGTCGTTGAGCAACACCAACTGGCCGGGCTCGGCGTCCAGGGAGCGGGTGGCAATCGACAGCCGGCGCCCGTCCTTGAGGGAAATTTCATGGCCATCGTCTTCACGCGGCGCGAAGCAGCGGGTGATGACATGGCGCCACAACTCGCCTTCCAACGGCAGGCCAAGCAAGTCGCACGCGGCTGGGTTGGCTTCGCGCACACGGCCTTGGTCGTCGATGACAATAACGCCACCGGGCAGCAGGTCGAGCAGGTTTTGCAGACGGTTGGCCAGGCGTTCTTTCTCGGCCAGCTCTTCCATGCGCTGGGCGCTGACCACTGCCAGCTCGCCTTTGAGCTCGGACACCCGGGCTTCGAGCAGGCTGTAGGAATCCGTCAGCTGGCTGGACATCTGATTGAACAGCGAGAAGGCCTGCTCCAGGCCATTGCGGCTTTGCTGTTCGACACAGGGGACGAGCCCCGAAAGATCGGGGGCCGAAGATAGTTGGGCGGCGTGGGGCATCATGCTCTCTCGCTGGCTGACCGTCAGTTAAACGGAACGTTGCGAGGGCTGTAGCAATACCCGTGCCTAAAAAAAAACCGCTGACGAATCAGCGGTTTGTGTTTTAGGCGTCAATCATCCGCCTGTTCATCGCCTTCGCGACGACTCATTCCGTACTTGCGCATCTTCTCCACCAGGGTGGTTCGACGGATGCGCAGACGCTCGGCGGCACGGGCGACGATGCCGTTGGCGTCGTCCAGAGCCTGTTGGATCAGGCCTTGCTCGAGGTTGCCGAGGTAGTCTTTCAGGTCGAGACCTTCGGGCGGCAGCATGGCAGTGGAACCGAAGTCCGGGGTATGACCGTTGATCGCCACCCGCTCTTCCATGTCGCTGCGCAGGCTGTCGACCATCTGCTCGTCTTCGTCGTCGACGTAGCGGAACTTCTTCGGCAACTCGACCACGCCGATCACACCGTAGGGATGCATGATCGCCATGCGCTCCACCAGATTGGCCAGTTCACGCACGTTACCCGGCCAGCCATGACGGCACAGCGACATGATCGCGGCGGAATTGAAGCGAATCGAGCCGCGCTTTTCGTGTTCCATGCGCGAGATCAGTTCGTTCATCAGCAGCGGGATGTCTTCGACGCGCTCACGCAGCGGGGCCATCTCGATGGGGAATACGTTGAGGCGGTAGTAAAGATCTTCGCGGAAGCTGCCGACCTCGATCATGCTCTCGAGGTTCTTGTGGGTCGCGGCGATGATGCGCACGTCGACGCTCTGGGTCTTGTTACTGCCCACGCGCTCGAAGGTGCGCTCCTGCAGCACGCGCAGCAGCTTGACCTGCATCGGCAGCGGCATGTCGCCGATTTCGTCAAGGAACAGGGTGCCGCCGTTGGCCAGCTCGAAACGCCCGGCACGGCTGGTGATCGCCCCGGTAAAGGCGCCCTTCTCGTGGCCGAACAGTTCGCTTTCAAGCAGTTCTGCCGGGATCGCCCCGCAGTTGACCGGCACAAAAGGCCCGTCGCGGCGCTTGGAGTGGTAGTGCAGGTTGCGCGCGACCACTTCCTTGCCGGTGCCCGACTCGCCGAGAATCAGCACGCTGGCGTCGGTGTCGGCCACTTGCTGCATCATCTGGCGCACATGCTGGATGGCACGGCTGGTGCCGACCAGGCTGCGGAACAGGTTGGGTTCACGGTGGCGACCGCGCTCACGAGCCTGGTCATACATCTCGCGATAGACCTGGGCACGGTGCAGGGAGTCGAGCAGTTTGCTGTAACTGGGTGGCATTTCCAGGGTGGAAAGCACGCGGCGGCGCTGGTCTTCCGGCAGCTCGATGGAAGAAATATCACCGATTAGCAACACGGGAAGGAACTCATCCCAGGTAGACAGTGTCTTTAACAAGCCCAAAACAGCACCAGGAGCGTTTACCGTCCCGATCAGCACGCAAATGACTTCACGGCTCGATGACAACGAGCTGACAGCCTGCTGCCAGTCATGGCTGCCGCAGGCTAAATTTTCTTCGCCAAGAAAATTTAAAATCACCGCCAAGTCGCGGCGCCGGACGCTATCGTCATCGATCAGCAGAATTTTGGTTTCACGCCACATGCAATAGCAACTTCCCTAGTAAACTTCCTGCCCGGTGTCAGGGCAATCGAGACGGCTGTAGGACTTCTTACTCTATAGACGTCTGAACTCTGAAAACAGCACTAGTTAAGTCAAAAAAGCTGGCACGGTCAAATTTATGACGCGCCGGATGGATTAACTGCGTCTGTTCAGCCGAACAGATGGTAGACCTTTGACGCATTTTTCGCTTGGTTGATCTGCGACATCTCTTCGAAAATCGCCTGGCGCTCGCCAGTCGTCACCTCGAGCAACTGCTGGTACACCGCCAACAGGCTCTCAAGCTTCTCACGCAACGCATCCTCGTCCACCGGCGCCTCACTGAGCACCTGCTCGATCACGTCGCGACAACCCATGTCCAGTTCGCCAATGGCGTCCCAGTTACGGTCCGCCAGCGCGCCCATCAGCGCTTCACGGGTTTCATCAATGCGTTGCAGTGCATGGCTCATGACAGGTTCCTCAAGGCCGCAGGCCTTATTCTGCTGCGCCTTGTGGCGCGCCGATGGCATCCCAGCCTTCTTTAACGGTAATCATCAAACGGGCGACTTCGTCGATCATGTCGGCGTCGTTGTGCAGGTTCGCCTCCATCAGACGGTTGGTCATGTACGCGTACAGGCTTTCCAGTTGCTGGACGTAGGCCGGGTTATCGCTTTTTTCCGCATCCAGGCCATCACGCAGGCCGATCACAATGTCGATGGCCTTGCCGAGCATCAAGCCCTTCTGGGCAATGTCACCGCGTGCCAGTGCGCCCTTGGCCTGAGCCATACGGTCCAGGCCGCCTTCCATCAGCATCTGCACCAGACGATGCGGGCTGGCTTCGGAGATCTGAGCATGGGAATTGACCTTCTGGTATTGGCGAAGGGCTCTCATGGGATTCATGTTTCTACCTCGTGACAGGCGACAGCGAAAAGGATTCTAGTAACAGATATGTCGACGGATTTGCAAAAAGCTTTAGCGCCCATCGTGTTCCGATAAAAAAAGGCCAGGCAGATGGCCTGGCCTTTATCGCAGGCTGCGATTAATTATTGGTCTTGGGGTTGTTCAACGCATTGAGCGTGGTCATGACGCTGGTGCTTTGCTGGCGCAATTGGGCGACCAGGGTGTCCATGGCGTTGTATTTGGCGGAGAGGCTGTTGGTGAGCAGGGTCATGCGCTCGTCGAGCGCGGATTGCTGCTTGGTCAGATCCTTCAAGCTCTCGGACAATGTCGACGAGCGTGTCGCCAGGATGCCGGTACTCGACTTGGCAAAATCATCGGTGGCGCTTTTCATTCGCGCCAGGATGCCGGTTTTACCGCTGAACATGCTGTTGATATCGGCTGCGTTGGTTTTAATCGCCGCGTCCCACTTCTTGTCATCGATCGTCAGCAAGCCCGTGCTCGAACTGGTGGTCACACCAAATTGAGCCAGAGATTTGAAGGCACCGGTGCCAGACAGCGCGTTGAACTCGTTACGGATCGCGCTCTGCAGCGAACGCATCGTCGAGTCACCCGTCAAGGCCGCCGCCGTGGTGCTGCCGTCCAGGTTCGTGGTGACCTTGGTTTCGGCATTCATTGCGGTCATCAAGGCGTTGTAGGTATCCAGGAAACCTTTGACGCCGGACTTGAGCGCGGTGTTGTTGGTGCTGACGGTGATGAGCGTCGCGTTTTTGTCGGTCGTACTGTTCGTCTTCAGCGTCGAGGTGGCCAACAGCTTGATGTTCACCCCGCTGAGCGCGCCTTCGATACTGTTGGTCTTGGACACGGACGAGACGCCATCGATGCTGTACAGCGCATCCTTGGGCTCATCGACGACCGTGGCGCCCACATCCAGCCCCGACGTGCCGGACAGGGTGAGATCCGATCCGGTCCCCATCGTGGTAGAGGTCAGGATCAATCGAGACCCGTTGGCGTCGGTCTGGATGTTGGCACTGAGCCCCGACGTACCGAACTGGGTGTTGATCGAGTCCCGCACCTGCTGCAAGGTCGCACCGGCCGGAACAGTCACATCGAATGCCTTGCCCGACTGCTTGATGGTCAAGGTGGTCGGGCTATTCGTGGCGTTCACAACAGCCGAAGTGCCGCCGGCGAAGTTTTTGCTCGACAGCTTGGACGGCTGGGCCAACTGATCGATGATCAGTCGAAAACTGCCGCTGGAGGCCGTGTTGCTGGCCGTCATGGTCGCGGTCTTTTCATCCGAAGACGAGCCGGTCAACCCGGTAAAACTGCTGTCCTTGCCCATGGTGTCCAGGGCACCACGAAACGCATCCAGCGCGGCTTGAATCTTGCCGATCGAAGACAGCGTGGTGGTCGCTTTCTGGGACGCGGTATTGATCTGCGTCTGCTTGGGCACCTTTTCGGCGTCCACCAAGGACTTCACGATCGCTTGCGTATCGATATTCGAACCGATACCACTTACCGTTGAACCCGCCATCATCTATCTCCTGTTCGGTGGCTGCCGTTATCTTGACTTATTACGCCGCAAGACCCGACAGCAACAAGTTTCATGCCAGCTCACGCTTTGTCGTTAAACAACACGTTGCTCGCGCTGGACAAGTTCTGCGCCAGCTTCAATGCCGTTTCCGACGGAATCTGGCGAATCACTTCACCACTGTCGGTGGCGATGACTTTGACCACCACGCGATGGGTGGAGTCATCAATGGAAAAATCCAGGCTGCGCTGGGCAGCTTGAACGAATTCGCGAATATCGGTTACCGCTTTTTCCAGGTCCGCGCGCTCAGGCTCTTTGCCTGGGGCCGCTGCTTCCTGGACTTTGTTGACGCTTTTGTCGGCCGTCACCTGAGCAGGTGCGCTTGGAGGTGCAACCGGCGGATAAGACTGGTTCAGCTTTATACTCATGTCCATGTCCAATCTCCTCTAAACCGAAAAAACGGAAGGGCACGTAGACGCGCCCTTCCGTTAGTTACCAAGCGCTGGGATTACTGAAGCAGCTTCAGTACAGCGGATGGCAGCTGGTTGGCCTGCGACAGGATCGCGGTGGAGGCCGATTGCAGGGTTTGTTGCTTGGTCAGCTCGGCGGTTTCGGAAGCGAAGTCGACGTCCTGAACGGTGGAACGTGCAGCGGTGGAGTTCTTCTGAATGTTCTGCAGGTTGTCTGCAGTGGTAGTCAGACGGTTCTGGGTAGCACCCAGGCCCGAACGAACGCCGTCGATGGTGCCGATGGCTTTGTCGATTACAGCCAGGGCGTTTTGGGCCTTGGTGGCGTCGGTCACGTCGGTTTGAGCGATGGTGGTCTTGGTCGACGAAACAGTAGCCGCGGAGAACAGATCCGAAACACCGGTACCAGCGTCGCTCAGGGAGTAGCCTTTGGCCGAATCCAGCGAGACTTGACCAGTCACAACGATGGCAGCAGCACCCAGAGCAGCAGGGGTAGCGAACGCACCAGCGCCGTCTTTGGCACCTACCAGGATGTTTGTCTGAGCGTTGGCATCAGCGCCAGCGAAGGACAGGTTTTCGCCGGAGTCAGACTTAACCGACAGGCTCTTGTTAACTTCGTCGTAGTTAACGCTGATACCCAGTTTGGCAGCGTTGGACTTCAGTTGGTCAGCCAGGCCAGCCAGGTCAGTAACACCGACGAAGGACACTGCGCCGCTGTTGCCTACTGCCAGGGTGAAGTTCGAAGGGGTAGCAGCACCCACTTCCAGCTTAACTTCGGTGCTGGCGGTAGCGGTCAGGCCACCGATCGAACCGTTCAGGCCGGAAGCGATGTCTTTTGCCGAAGCGCCAGCTGCGTAGTTAACGGTTTTGGTTTGACCGTTACCGGTAACAGTGATGGCGCCGCCAGCCAGGCCGGTAGCACTTGGAACGATTGCCTTGGTTTTGATCTGCTGCGAACCAATGTTGTTGGCTGCAACGTTTTCCAGGCTCAGGTTGATGGTTTCGTTAGCGTTGGCGCCAACCTGGATGGCTTTGGTACCGTACGAACCGTCAAGCAGCTTCTGGCCACCGAAAGTAGTGGTTTGCGAGATACGGGTCAGTTCCGAAGTCAGAGCCTGGTATTCGTCGTTGTTCGACTTACGGTCGTCAGAGCTGAGGGAGCCAGTAGCGGACGACAGAGCCAGGGTACGCATTTTTTGCAGGATGTCGGTCGAAGCCTGCATCGCGCCTTCAGCGGTCTGAGCGATGGAGATACCGTCGTTCACGTTTTTGACTGCTTGGCCCAGGCCGTTGATTTGGCTGGTCAGGCGGTTAGCGATCTGCAGGCCGGCAGCGTCGTCTTTAGCGCTGTTGATACGCAGGCCGGAAGACAGGCGCTGCATGGAAGTGGCCAGGGCGCCGCCAGCTTTGTTCAGGTTGCCCTGAGTAGTGATCGAAGCAATGTTGGTGTTTACTGTTAAAGCCATGACGAAATCCTCGTTGGATGGATACTGCGGCTTCCGGCCCTGGCAACCGCCGGGTGTGGCCTGAGAACCTACGTAATAGTTATCGTCGTGGTAGCCGGTTGCTTGAGGATTTTTTTGATTTTTTTTACTGGCGCCGTGCCACCCCTTGCAATTCAAGGGCTTAGACCGCCCACAGCACCCGATTTTGCCGGGTTTTTTGACGCCAAATAAAAAACGCCGATGATCTTTTGATCATCGGCGTTTGCGTTTGCGGTAAATGCGGACTACCGCAGCGTCACGGACGGTGAAGAATCGCCGAACCCCACGACAGGCCCACACCAAACCCGCTGATGGCTACGCGCTTCCAGGCGGCGTCCATCACGTGCTTTTCCAGCAGCAATGGAATGCTCGACGACACGGTGTTGCCGGTCTCGACCATGTCCTTGATGAACTTGTCCACCGGCGCGTCTTCAAAGCGCCGCGCCACGGCGTCGACAATCGCCGCGCTGCCCTGGTGGATGCAGAACGCATCGATCTCATCGGCCTTGAGGTCCGACTCATTGAGCAGCTCGTGCAAATGCGCCGGCACTTTGAGCAAGGCGAAGTTGAACACCTGGCGACCGTTCATAAAGAACACACCATTACTGACCTTCAAGTGCGGCGCGCCGGAACCGTCGGTGCCGAACTTGGCCTTGCCGAGGTGCCAGGCGGCGTCGTCGCCCATCCAAGTGGCGGTGGCGGCATCGCCGAACAGCATGGTGGTGTTGCGGTCTTCCGGGTCGACGATCTTCGAGTACGGATCGGCGGTGACCAGCAGGCCGTTTTTCAGGCCGGCGGCTTCCATGAAACCTTTCATCGCGTAGATGCCGTAGACGTAGCCGGAGCAACCCAGGGAGATATCAAAGGCAGCAACGTGGGTCGGCAGGCCGAGCTTGTCCTGGACGATAGCCGCGGTGTGGGGCAAACCCTCTTCATCACCGTTCTGGGTGACCACGATCAGCGCGTCAATCGACTCGCGCTTCAAATTCGGGTTGTTGGCAAACAAAGCGTTGACCGCCTCGACGCACAGATCGGAGGTTTCCTGCGCCGCTTCCTTGCGCGGCAGAAACGCCGAACCGATCTTGCCAATGATGAATTCCTCATCCTTGGCGAATTTGGCACCCTGGGCGTAGTTATCGATCCCGTCTGCCGGCACGTAACTGGCGATGCTTTTTATGCCAATCATTGTGGCTTCCCAATACTAAATAGCTGGAGAACACCCCTCGGGCTACGCCTGGAGTGCTGACAATAAAGGGGATAACCCCATAACAATCTCACTGAAAGCCGCCGCGCAAGGACCCTGCGACGACTTAGCCTTTTCACACGATACAGTGAAGATGCGCTTTATGACTCACAGGTCACTCAATTTTGTGCGCTTTGTGCAAAACGTTTCAACCGTTTGACCCCAGAAACGACAACGGCCCACCCCGTTTCCAGGGTGGGCCGTGCGGGGTTACGCCGCTTACATCTTGTTGAACAGGCTCAACTGGGAAATTTTCACGAACGCCAACTGCGAGGCTTCCAGCATGGTTTGCTGCAAAGTCAGATTGATCGCCGCCTCGCCCATGTCGATGTTGGCCAGGTCACTCATCGTAGTCTTGTTGGCCAGACCGACACTGGTGTTTTCACTGGCCTGCACGGTGAGTGCGTTCTGGCGCGCACCGATGGAGCCACGTACGTTATCCACCTGATCGGCCGAGTTGGTCAGGTTGCCGACCGCAGCGTTCAAGGCGTCCTGCAGCTTGCCTCGGGCCCCGGGGATTCCGTCCGCCGGCTGCTCAAGGGCCTGGCGCAACTGGCTCAGGGTGTCGAGGGCATTCTGAGTTTTCTGGGTGGTATTGCCGACCGCAAACTGATCGCCGACATTCGGCGCACTGCTGAGCTGGAAGGTCACGCCCGCTGCGGTGATCGTGTCCAGGGCCGGCGGAACACCGGGGGTGATCACGCCATTGTCGACAATCGGCTTGCTGTTAGCGCTATAAGGCTGGGCATACACCTTGAAGGCCGTCGGGTCGACGTCGTCGAACTTGATCAGGATGCCGTTGTTGCCTGGAAAGGTGCTGGCGTAGTCGGCTGC
Source organism: Pseudomonas sp. FP2309 (assembly GCF_030687575.1). Taxonomy (NCBI): domain Bacteria; kingdom Pseudomonadati; phylum Pseudomonadota; class Gammaproteobacteria; order Pseudomonadales; family Pseudomonadaceae; genus Pseudomonas; species Pseudomonas sp. FP2309. The sequence continues at coordinate 3,971,263 of NZ_CP117439.1, forward strand.
ACTGCTGACCTGGGCATTGACCAACTGCGTCGCCGAGGTGTTGCTCGCGGTGCGCGACACATTGAATGCGTCCGGCTTGGCGCTCAGGGTGAACTCGCGCCCTTTGACCAGCGCATCGGCATCCGGACCGGAGGCGGTATTGGTCAGGTCCACTGTGATATCGAACTTGACCCCGCGCAGATTGATACTGGCGTTGCCTTCCTTGGTGGAATCGAACGTGCCATTACCTGGAAGCTGCGAGGTGATGTCGTTGTTGTCCTTGTCGGTCACAACGTACTGGGTGCTGCTGGTAAAGGTCACCTTGTACGGCTGACCGTCGGCGAACTGCTTGGTGTAGTCGATGCCCGACGTTATGAGGCCCGCCGAGATCCCGACTTTGTGGTCATCGACCGACGACGGCAAGCTCGGCGGAACCGTCGCAGGCGTCGTGTAGTTGGACTGGGTGCGACTGCTGTTGACCGCCCCCTCCAGGATGGTCTTGCCCGTGTCGCTGGTGCGAACATTCAGCGTCTCGGAGACCTGCAGGCTCAGTTCGTTCTCATCGCCCTGGTAGCTATAAGTACCATCATTGTTGCGCGAGTAGGGCGGCGTGTCGGTCTTGGAGCCGGAGAACAGATAGTTGCCGGCCGAATCCTTGCTGTTGAGCAAGCCCAGCAGTTGTTCTTCAAGGGCGCCCACCTCGACCGAAATCGACTTGCGGTCCGCATCGCTGGTCACGCCACCTGCGCGCAGCGCCAACTGGCTACCGGCCTGGAGGGTAGTGTTGATCGCCGTCAGAACGCTTTCTTCGTTGGTCAGCGTGTTTTGGATGCTGGTGATGTTGCCACTGTACTGGGCCAGCATGTCTTTCTGCTGTTGCAGCATCAGCAGGCGTTGCGCAGCCACGGGGTCATCGGAGGCGGTCTGCACACGCACGCCGGAACTCGCCTGCTCCTGGGCCTTCACCACGCCGGAATAGTTGTTCTGATACTTGCTGGCACTGGTTTCAAAAAACTGCTGTGTAGAAATACGCATCGTCCCAGACTCCCTTAAAGACTATTGATCAGCGTGCTGAAGGTTTCTTGCGCAGCTTTGATGATCTGCGACGACGCTGTGTAGTACTGCTGGAACTTGATCATGTCGCCCGCCTCTTCATCCAGGTTGACCTGGGACACCGAGTTGCGCGCGTTCTTGTTGGCGGTCAGCAGTGCAGCGGTGGCGCTGCTGTCGGTGCCGGCCGACGCGGCCTTGGCGCCGACGGTGGATACGAGTTTGCTGTTGGCGCCGACCAGGCTGGCGCCGCCGCTGCCGTCAGTCGCCAGGCCCACGGTCGCCTTGGTCTGCAGATTAAGCAGAGCCTGGGCGTTGCGGTTGTCGGACTTGCCGGAAGCATTGAACGAGAACGTGGTGCTGTCGCCGTTCGATGGCGAGCCGCCCACGGTGGTGTCGAAGCTGAAGCTTTTCGCCGGCGTCACCAAGGCTCCGCTGGCATCGCGCATCGGTACGCTGATGCTGATTTTATTGGCCTGCCCCGGAATGATGGTGCCGGAGCCGATCGGATCGCCCTGGGCGTTACTCAGTGTGTAGGACTGGGTGCCATCCGCCGCCGGCGAGCCGAACACCATCTTCACCGGCATCGAGTGCTCAATCGCGGTACGCAGTTGCGCGGTGTCGGCGCCGCCCTGGATATCCAGAGGCACCGTCAGCGTCGGCGGCGTGAACGTGCCGGTGCCTTGGTTGGTCTTGCCGGCCTCGCCTTGCAGCGGAGCGGCAAAGGCAATCTTGCTTGGGTCGGTCAGGACCGTGCCGATCTCCTTGGCGCCATTGGCGGTGGGGCTGACTTTGAAGCTGTCGCCGGCCTGCACCGCGCCGGTCTTGACCGCCAGGGTGAAGCCATCGATGACCGGCGCCGGCGTGGCACTCAGATCGTAAGTGCCCATGGCTTTGCCATCGGAACGCAGCACGGTGACCTTATTGAGGTCGGTACCGTCGTTGAAGCTGACCTTGTAATCGAAGTTGGTCAGCTTGCTGCTGTCTTTAATAGTGACGCCCAACGCACCGTCGCCCAGATTCCCCTGGGCCGCCTGGCTGCGCAGAGCAACGGACGCCGCATTGTTGATGTCGGTGAACATCGAGGCGCCGAACTCACCGTTAAGGTCCAGGCCCTGGCCCAACTGACTGTTGATGGCATCAGCGGTGACCAACGCAATACGCCCCAGGTCATTGATCGCCGGCATCAACGCATCGCTGCGGTAACGCAACAGGCCGCCGATGCTGCCGCCACTGATCACGCCGCCCAGGTCGAGGGTGGTACCGCCGGCCGCATTGAGCTGGATCGTGTATTGGCTGGTATCGGAATGGCTCGGCACCGCGGAAATGGTGTTGGAGCGATCACCCAGCACCAGGGACTGGCCGCTGCCGGTGCTGACACTGAATATGCCGTTCTTTTCGATGGCGGTCACGCCGATCAGCTCATTGAGCGAACGCACGGCTTCGCCACGCGCGTCCAGCAGGTTGGCCGGCGTGCTGTTCGAAGACCCCTGCACTTGAGCGATCTGCTTGTTGAGTGAGGCGATCGACGAGGTCAGTTGATTGACCTGGTCACTCATCGAGGTCAATTGGCTGTTGATAGTCTCTTTCTGCTGACTCAACTGGCTGGAGATCGAGTTGAAGCGGTTGCTCAGGGTCTGAGCGTTGGTGAGCAGGATCTGACGAGCCGACATATCGTTCGGGTTGGCCGAGGCCGTCTGCACCGCCGCAAAGAACGAACTGAGCACCGCCGACATGCCGGTGGTCTTGTCCGAAAGCGTCTTGTCGACCGCGCTCACCTGGTCCAGGTACGCCTTGGCATCGCTGTTGAGCGAGGTGCTGTTCTGGTACGCGGTGTCCAGGTATTCGTTGTACACCCGGCGCACGTCGGCCAGGGTGGTGCCGCTGCCGATGAACACGCCACCGTATTGGTTCGCCGTGTTCGCGCTTTGGGTGGTCTGCTGACGCGAATAGCCGGCGGTATTGGCGTTGGCGATGTTGTTACTCAAGACCGACAACGATCCTTGAGCGGCGTTAAGCCCCGACATCCCGATATTGAGCAAACTCATGGTTCAGACCTTATAAATGAGTGGTCGCGCCCGCGGCAGCGTAGTTCTGGTAACTGTTCATCGTTTTTGCGATCTGCGAGATCTTGCTGGCGTAGGCCGGGTCGGTGGCGTAACCGGCTTTTTGCAACTCGCGCACAAACTGTTCCGGGTTGTCGGCAGACTTCACAACTTCTTTATAGCGATCATTGCTTTGCAGCAATGTGACCAGGTCGTGGAAGCTGTCCTGATAGGAATCGTAGGAACGGAACTGCGCCGTCTCCTTGACCATCGCCCCATCCCGAAACTCGCTGGTGATCGCACGGGCCTGACCGCCCTGCCAACTCTGGCCGGCCTTGATGCCGAACAGGTTGTGGCTGCTGCTGCCATCCTCGGCGCGCATCACCGACTTGCCCCAACCGGTTTCCAGCGCGGCCTGGGCCACCAGGTACTTAGGATCGACCCCAATACGCGCGGCGGCCGCCTCGGCCATCGGCAACATGGTGGCGACGAATTCATCCTGGGAGCTGAACGCTTTCTTCGCCGGCGCCAACGGCGGCTGGGCCACTGCGCGGCTGTAGATCTGCATGCGATCGCTGGGTACGGCAAAGCTGCGCGCGCTGCCTTTAATCACGTTGTCATCGGCCACACTATTGCGCAGCGGCGCGGCCTTGGCGTCGCTCGGCACCTGGGTGCTCGGCACGATACCGGCGAGCAGGCGGTCGGTCAGTTTGCTCGGCAAAGCGATGCGACGCTGGTTCATCAGCGCCATGTCGTTGCCATGGACGGCAGCGGCGTCGGCCTGAGGCTCGGCCACGCGGTAGGCCCACAACGGACGCTGGCCATTGGAGCGCCCCAACGGGCCCTCGGCCTGGGTACCGGCGGCGATCTGGGTCGGCACATCGACCTTCTTCACCGGTTCGGCCGCGGCCGGGCCCTGCAAGGTGGCCGCTTGAGCGTCCACCGGTTTGTTCTTCTGCATCTGCCGCATCAGCACGTCGGCCAGGCCAATGCCGCCGCCTTCGCGGGACATCGACACCGCCAACTGCTGATCGTACATCTCTTGGTACTGCTTGGCCGCCGGCGTGTTCATCGGGTTGTCTTTACCCAGGGCTTCAGTGGCCGAGCGCATCGACTTGAGCATTTCACTCAAAAACAGCGACTCGAATTCCTGCGCCACTTTGCGCATGTTGCCTTCGCTGTTCTTGTCGCCGACCTTCAACTGGTTCAAGCGATTCAAGTCGGAATACGAGCCCGAATCCGCCGTGCTGGTCAGGCCGCTCTTACGCATGTCCATAGCCATGGCCTTAAATCACGATCAGGTCGGCTTGCAACGCGCCGGCCTGCTTCAACGCTTCGAGGATCGCCATCAAGTCGCCTGGCGCCGCGCCTACCTGATTCACCGCCCGCACGATCTCATCCAGGGTGGTGCCGGGGCCGAATTTGAACATCGGCTTGGCTTCCTGCTGGGCGTTGACACGCGAGCGCGGTACGACCGCCGTCTGGCCGTTGGACAGCGGCCCCGGCTGGCTGACGATAGGGTCTTCGGTGATGGTCACGGTCAGGCTGCCGTGGGTCACCGCGGCCGGTGACACTTTGACGTTCTGGCCGATCACGATGGTACCGGTGCGCGAGTTGATGATGACTTTGGCCACCGCCTGCCCGGGATCGACTTCGAGGTTTTCCAGGATCGACAGGTAATCCACACGCTGGCTTGGGTCGAGTGGCGCGGTCACGCGAATCGAGCCGCCATCGATGGCCTGGGCCACGCCAGGGCCGAGCATGTCGTTGATCTTGTCGACCACACGCTTGGCGGTGGTGAAGTCGGAGCGGTTAAGGTTCAGGGTCAGGCTGTTGCCCTGGTTGAAGCCGCTGGGCACGGTGCGCTCCACCGTGGCACCGCCGGGAATCCGGCCGGCCGACGGTACGTTAACGGTGATTTTCGAACCGTCACGGCCCTCGGCATCAAACCCGCCCACCACCAGGTTGCCCTGGGCGATGGCGTAGACGTTGCCGTCGATACCTTTGAGCGGCGTCATCAGCAAGGTGCCGCCACGCAGGCTTTTGGAGTTACCGATGGACGACACGGTGATGTCCACCACCTGGCCCGGCTTGGAAAACGCCGGCAAGTCGGCGCTGATGGACACAGCCGCCACGTTCTTGAGCTGCACGTTGCCCGACCCCGCCGGCACCTTGATGCCGAACTGGGAGAGCATGTTGTTGAAGGTTTGCAGGGTGAACGGGGTCTGGGTGGTCTGGTCACCCGTGCCGTTGAGCCCCACCACCAGGCCGTAGCCGATCAACTGGTTGGAACGCACGCCGGAGATGCTGGCGATGTCTTTCAGGCGTTCGGCCTGGGCGACTGCGCTCAGGCTCAGCAACACTGCGGCCGCCATCAGCTGTTTGAATTTCAAAGTGGCCACCTAGAAAGGGAACAGCGGGCTGAGGAAGAAACGGTCGAGCCAACCGGGCTGACTCGCATCAGCAAAAGCACCGGTACCGGAATAGGTAATGCGTGCATCGGCAATCCGCGTGGAAGGCACGGTGTTGTCCGTGGAAATATCATCGGCGCGGACCATACCGGCAATGCGCACCAATTCGTCACCGGTGTTGAGGGTCATCCACTTCTCACCGCGCACGGCAATGATGCCATTGGGCAATACGTCAGCGACCGTCACGGTGATCGAGCCGGTCAGGCTGTTGCCCTGCCCCGCCGCACTCTTGCCGTCGGTAGCGCGGCTGCCGCTGTAGCCGGCGTTCAAGGTCAGGTCACCGTCGCTCAACGGGTTATTGACGTTGGGCACGGCGCCAAACAGCGAACTCAAACCAAGGCTGGCGGTGCTGTTCTTGCCCACCTGGGAGTTGGCATTCTTGCTGGCCTGGGTGCGTTCGTTCAGGGTGATGGTGATGATGTCACCGACCCGGAATGCCTTGCGGTCGCTGTACAGGTTCTGTTCGAAACCGGCCTGGTAGATCGAGCCATTGTTGGCTGCCGCCGGCAACGGCGTGCGCGGCAACACCGGGGCGTAGTACGGGTCATTGGGTTTTGGCGTCGGGGCGACACAGCCCGCGAGCACGGCAATCCCACTCAATGCCAGAACGGAAACATAGCGATTCATGACCCTAACCTCACGGTGTTGCAGGCGCCGTCAGCGGCGCCCCATAGACTTGATTACAGATTCTGCGTTACGAACGAAAGCATCTGGTCGGCGGTGGAGATCACCTTGGAGTTCATCTCGTAGGCGCGCTGAGTGGTGATCATGTTGACCATCTCTTCAACGGTGCTCACGTTGGACGTTTCCAGGGTGCTTTGCAGTGTGGTGCCGAAGCCGTTCAGGCCAGGGGTGCCGATTTGCGGCGCGCCGCTGGAGGCGGTTTCCAGGAACAGGTTGTTACCCACCGCCTGCAGGCCGGCCGGGTTGATGAAGTCGGCGGTTTGCAGGTTGCCGATCACTTGCGAAGCCGGGTTGCCGGCCACGGTGATGGACACGGTGCCATCGTTGCCGACAGTGAAGGTCTGAGCGTTGTTGGGCACGACGATCGCTGGCTCCAGGGCAAAGCCATTGGCGGTCACGATCTGGCCGTTGGCGTCCAAGTGAAACGTGCCGTCACGGGTGTAGGACGTGGTGCCGTCCGGTTGCAGGATCTGGAAGAACCCTTTGCCGTTGATGGCCATGTCCAGGGGCTGACCGGTTTGCTGCAGGTTACCGGCGTTGAAGTTCTTCTGGGTGCCGACGATCTGCACACCGGTACCCAATTGCAGGCCCGACGGCAGCTCGCTGTCCTGGGTCGATTGGGCGCCAGGCTGGCGTTTGATCTGATAGAGCAGGTCCTGGAACTCGGCACGGTCACGTTTGAAGCCCGTGGTCGAGACGTTGGCCAGGTTGTTGGAAATGGTGGTCAGGTTGGTGTCCTGGGCAGACAGACCTGTTTTGGCAACCCATAGAGCCGGAAGCATGCTGTTCTCCTTCGTGCGCCTGTTTGTTGGCGCCGTACTCAAAAATTGATTAGTGGGCTTGTCAGCTCATCTGCATGACGCGAGTCATGGCCTGATCATCTTCTTTAGCGCTGTTCATCATCTTGATGTGCAGCTCGAACTGCTTGGAAAGCGCCAGCACTGCCGTCATCTCTTCAACGGCATTGACGTTGCTCGCCTGCAGGAAGCCCGAGGTCAGCTTGACGTTCGCCTCGGCTACCGCCGGCTGGCCATCCTTGGTACGGATGGTGCCGTCCAAGCCTTTATTCATGTTTCTGAGGTCGGGCTGCACCAGCTTGATCCGGTCCACTTCGGCCATCACGCGCGGGCCTTCGCCCATGGCGCGGATGCTGATGGTGCCGTCAGCGCCGATTTCGATCTTCTGCTGAGGCGGCACCGCAATCGGGCCACCGTTGCCCATGATCGGCATGCCGTTGCCGGCGCGCAGCACGCCCAATGCATCGACGTTCATGCTGGCACTGCGCACGTAGGCCTCGCCGCCGTCCGGGGTCTGCACGGCCATCCAGCCGTCACCGTTAACCGCCACGTCCAGGTCACGACCGGTCTCGATCATCGCGCCAGGCGTGAAGTCGGTGGCTGGGCGTTCGGTCATGGCAAAGGCGCGCGCCGGAAAGCTGTCACCGAACACCGGCATCGAACGCGCCTGTTCCAGGTCACGTTGAAAACCGTTGGTGGAAATGTTCGCCAAGTTGTTGGCATGGGCCTTCTGCGCCAGTGCATTCTGGCTGGCGCCGGTCATTGCCACATAAAGGTACTTGTCCACACTCTTTCCTCTTTCTGACGCAGGCTTGCCGCCCACCGCTGTACTGATGAGGCTTAAGCAATTTGCGAACCAACTTTCAAAAAGAGGACCAAGTGCAGACAGGACGGGGGTTTGGCGGCGGGGCTCGAGTTTGCAAGTGTTGCACAGAGTCGAAAAAACGGCGGACTACTGCCGCCTGCGGCAAGCCCCGGTCTCACCGGCGACAAAGATCCACTGCGGGAGCGGCTTCGCGCAGATGAGAGGCTGGCCTTGGTGAGCCGTTTTGTTGTGCTGAGCAGGCTTGCCCTGCGCCGGGCTGCGCAGCTGCCCTCTTGACGCCTATTTACCACCCTTGAGAATTTCATAATCGCGCAATTTATTGGCGATCGTCGTGTGCGACACCCCCAGCCGCTTGCCCAACTGGCGACTGCTCGGGTGCTCGGCGTACAAATTCTCCAGTACCGCCTTCTCGAAGCGCCCCACAATCGTCTCCAGCCCCCCCTCCAGGGAAAAATCGCCAAGGGGCTGACGCACGCCGTAATCCGGCAAGCGAATATGCTCGGCCTTGACGGTCCCGCCTTCACACAAAGAGACGGCCTGGAACAGCACGTTCTCCAACTGCCGTACGTTGCCCGGCCAGTGATAGTGACTGAGCCGCTCCATCGCCGCCGGTGCCAGCCTGGGCAGCGGGCAGCCGATCTGCCGACTGGCCTGATCGAGAAAATGCTCGACCAGCGGCGCCAGCCCATCCAGGCATTCGCGCAGCGGCGGAATATGCAGGGACAGCACGTTGAGCCGGTGATAAAGGTCCTGGCGGAACTCGCCACGGGCGCAGAGTTCGGACAAATCCACCTGGGTGGCGCAGATCACGCGCACATCCAGATAGACCTCTTCATCACTGCCCACCCGGCGGAAACAACCGTCCTGCAGAAAGCGCAGCAATTTCGCCTGCAGGCGCGCACTCATTTCCCCCACGCCGTCGAGAAACAACGTACCGCCCGACGTCAGCTCCAATAGCCCCAACTTGCCTTCGGCCCGCGCACCTTCGAATGCGCCGGGGCCATAGCCGAACAATTCGGTCTCGGCCATCGATTCCGGCAAACCGGCGCAGTTGAGCGCCATCAGCGGCGATTGCCCACGCGGGCTGGCCAAGTGGCAGGCGCGCGCCAGCAGTTCTTTGCCGGTGCCGGTTTCACCCTCTATTAATAGAGGCGCATCCAGCGGCGCCATGCGCCGCGCTTCACGCACTACCGCCGCCATGACTTTGGAGCTTTGGAAGATGCTGTCAAAGCCGCGCAACTCCTGCTTACGCACGTTGTAAATGCGCTCACCCACGCGGTCGGCGCGGTGCAGGGTCAGCACCGCGCCGGCCATGGCCTCGCTGTCATCGTGCTCGGACGATTGCAGGGGAGCGATATCCGCCAGGAACACGTCGCCCTTGACCTTGACCCGCAAGCCGTTGATCCGCGACTTGCTGGCGCGCACCAACTCCGGCAAGTCAAAATCCTCGGCGTAACGCGACAGCGGAATGCCCGGCACCTCGTCGACCCGCACGCCGAGCAACTGCGCGGCCGCACGGTTGGCGGCGACGATCGACCCGCCCATGTCGATCGACAGCACCGGAAACTCCAGCGCGCCGAGCAAAGCGTTGAGCTCCATATGCCGACGCTCGCTGGGCATAAGCCCTACCCGCTTCACACCGAACACACCGGCGATGGCCTCGAACTGCGGGCGCAGCGCCTGGAACTGCATGTTCACCAGGTTCGGGCAGAACAGGTAAATGGCATTGCCATGCTCCCCGCCGACCTCACCCTTGGCGACGTTGACGCCGTACTCCACCAGCAGGTTAAGAATGTCCCGCAGGATGCCGATGCGGTTCTGGCAGTGCACTTTGATACGCATGAAAAGGCCCGAAAAGGTGGGTAGGCGCCGCGTCTTTTTGTCGCTGAGCGCAGATAGTCGTCAAGATTATGTGACAGGTTGTGTGCTTTTCCCAGCCCGATACAGCGACCAAGCGCGTATACGTAACGAATACTTTACGAATAGCCGCGCATTTTCCTACGCCAGCACGTTCCAGACCGATGGAATCCCACCATCAACGGGGTATCAATACAGGCACAGCAGGACATAACAAGAACGAATGCCTAGCAGGAGAGCCGTATGAAGCAGACGCAGTACGTGGCCCGCGAGCCCGATGCGCAAGGTTTTATCCACTATTCGCCTGAAGAACACGCGGTGTGGAACACCCTGATCACGCGCCAACTGAAAGTGATCGAAGGCCGCGCCTGCCAGGAATACCTGGACGGCATCGACAAACTAGGGCTGCCCCTGGACCGTATTCCGCAATTGGGCGAGATCAACACGGTGTTGGCCGAGACAACCGGCTGGCAAGTGGCCCGTGTGCCCGCGCTGATTCCCTTCCAGACCTTCTTCGAATTGCTCGCCAGCAAGCAGTTTCCGGTGGCGACGTTTATTCGCACCCGCGAAGAACTGGACTACCTGCAGGAGCCGGATATTTTCCACGAGATCTTTGGCCACTGCCCGCTGCTGACCAACCCCTGGTTCGCCGAATTCACCCACACCTACGGCAAGCTCGGCCTTGCCGCGACCAAGGAACAGCGCGTGTACCTGGCGCGCCTGTATTGGATGACGATCGAGTTCGGCCTGGTGGACACGCCCGCTGGCCGACGCATCTACGGTGGCGGGATTCTGTCGTCGCCCAAAGAGACGGTGTACAGCCTGTCGTCCGAACCCCGGCACCAGGCGTTCGACCCACTGGAAGCGATGCGCACGCCTTATCGGATCGACATCCTGCAACCGCTCTATTTCGTGCTGCCCGAGCTCAAGCGCCTGTTCGACGTGGCCCAGGAAGACATCATGGGCATGGTCGAACGCGGTATGCAGCTGGGTCTGCATGCGCCGCTCTTCCCCCCAAAGGCAGTCCCGCCCAAACCAGAGGCTGCGTGAACCTGAGGTTTTGCGGCCAGGTGAGTCTTTTCCCTGGCCCTGCGTTGCTTTAGGGTAACCCCCACTGATCTTCACTCATTCGAATTCAGGACACCCCCATGACCACCTTGAACCAAGCCCACTGCGAAGCCTGCCGCGCCGACGCCCCGCAAGTCAGCGATGAAGAACTGCCGGTGCTGATCAAGCAGATCCCCGACTGGAACATCGAAGTGCGCGACGGCGTGATGCAGCTGGAAAAGGTTTTCCTGTTCAAGAACTTCAAGTTCGCCCTGGCCTTTACCAACGCCGTGGGTGAGATCTCCGAAGCCGAAGGCCATCACCCAGGCCTGCTCACCGAATGGGGCAAAGTCACCGTGACCTGGTGGAGCCACTCGATCAAAGGCCTGCACCGCAACGACTTCATCATGGCCGCGCGCACCGACGAAGTGGCCAAGAGCGCCGAGGGCCGCAAGTAATGCATTTCGATGCCATTGGCCGCGTGCCCGGCGATCCGATCCTCGGGCTGATGGACCTGTACGCCAACGATACCCACCCGAACAAGTTCGACCTGGGGGTGGGTGTGTATAAGGACGATCAGGGCCTGACGCCGATTCCGCAGGCGGTAAAACTGGCGGAGCAGCGCCTGGTCGACACCCAGACCACCAAGACCTACATCGGTGGGCATGGCAATGCGGCCTTCGGCGCGCGGATCAGCGAACTCGTACTCGGTGCCGATTCGGCCCTGCTTCACGCACGGCGTGCCGGCGCCACGCAAACCCCTGGCGGTACCGGCGCCCTACGCCTGAGCGCCGACTTTATCGCCCACAGCCTGCCGGGCCGTGGCGTGTGGCTGAGCAACCCGACCTGGCCGATCCACGAAAGCATCTTTGCCAAAGCCGGGCTCAAGGTCTGCCACTACCCCTACGTAGGCGCCGACAACCGCCTGGATGTGGCGGCGATGCTGGCCACCCTGGCCAGCGTGCCAGAGGGCGACGTGGTGCTGCTGCATGCCTGCTGCCACAACCCCACCGGTTTCGACTTATCCCAGGATGACTGGCATCAAGTGCTGCAGATCGTGCGCGAGCGCCATCTGCTGCCATTGATCGACTTTGCCTACCAAGGCTTTGGCGATGGCCTGGAGCAGGATGCCTGGGCGGTGCGCCTGTTTGCCGCCGAACTGCCGGAAGTGTTGATCACCAGTTCCTGCTCGAAGAACTTCGGCCTGTACAGCGACCGGGTCGGCGCCTTGATCGTGTGTGCCGCCGACGCGGAAAAACTCACCGATGTGCGCAGCCAATTGGCGAATATCGCGCGCAATCTGTGGTCGACGCCACCGGATCACGGCGCCGCTGTGGTGGCAACCATCCTCGGTGACACGCAGCTCAAAGCGCTGTGGAGTGGCGAAGTCGAAGCCATGCGTTCGCGCATCGCCCAATTGCGTGCAGGGTTGGTCGAAGCGTTGGCGCCCCATGGGTTGGCCGAGCGGTTTGCCCATATCGGCGCGCAGCGTGGGATGTTTTCCTACACGGGTTTGAGTGCCGAGCAGGTCAAGCAGCTGCGCGAGAAGCACAGCGTGTACATGGTCAGTTCCGGGCGGGCCAACGTGGCCGGCGCTGATGCGACGCGGTTGGCGCTGCTGGCAGAAGCAATCGCGGACGTCTCGCGCGCCAACTGACAGGACACGCACTCAAATGTGGGAGCTGGCGCGCTTCCACATTTACCCTGAGCAGGGCTTTCAGCTTGCGACCACCTGCGCTTTCAACTGCGCCTCTTTGGCCTGCGCATCCGCCAACCGATACAACTCGATCTGCCCATCCCAGTGCTCGATCAACGCGGTGCACGACTCCACCCAATCCCCGCAGTTAAGGTAGTCCACCTCGCCGACTTTGCGGATCTCCGCATGGTGAATATGCCCGCACACCACACCATGTAATTCGCGCTTGGTCACTTCGTGGGCAATGGCTTCTTCAAAATCGCTGATGAAACTCACGGCCGTCTTGACCTTGTGCTTCAAATACGCCGACAACGACCAGTAGCCATAGCCGTACCGGGCGCGCCAGTGGTTCAACCAGCGGTTCAACGTGAGGGTGAACTCGTAGGCCGAATCGCCGAGAAATGCCAGCCAGCGGTGATAGCGGGTGATCACATCGAACTGGTCGCCGTGGATCACCAGCAGGTGGCGGCCGTCGGCGGTCACGTGCACCGCCTCGTCCACCAGTTGGATATTGCCCAGGATCAGCTTGGAGTAGCGACGCAGAAACTCGTCATGGTTGCCGGTGACGTAGATCACCTCAGTGCCGCGCTTGGCCATGGTCAGCAGCCGGCGGATCACGTTGGTGTGGGCCTGGGGCCAATACATGCCGCCGCGCATTTTCCAACCGTCGATGATATCGCCCACCAGATACACCTTGTCGGCGTGGTAACCCTTGAGGAACTGCGACAAGTGTTCAGCCTGGCAATCCCGGGTGCCCAAATGCACATCGGAAATCCACAGGGTTCGCACGCGTTGCTTGCGGCTGGGCTTGGTCAACTCGGCACTGGTCATGGGCATCACTCGACGCTGTTTTGACGAGCTTGCGCCCTGGCGATTAATAGCCCATGACAGCCGTGCGTCAGTCTGATGACAGCGCCCATCAATCGCCAAGCGTTGTAGACTGGCGCCCTGCGACCCAGGAGACCGCGATGAGCCCGACCCTCACGCTACGCCACTACCTCGAAGCGCCCATCGCCCATAGCCATGACCATGCGCAATTGGTGTTCGGCCTGTCCGGCCATCTCGACCTGGAAGTCGAGGGCCACGCCAGCCAGGTGCGTGAAAGCAGCGTGATGGTCCTGCCTTTTTCCGCTCATCACGCCTGCGGCAGCCGCGATGGCAGCCGCTGCCTGGTGCTGGACGTACCCACCGAACACTGGCTGCTGCAATCGCTGGGTGATCACGCCGATGCCAGCCGCCGCCTGCTCGAACAACCCGCGCGCCTGGCTCTGGATGCCCGGCAGCACCAATTAGTGCAATGGCTGGCCCACAGCCCGGTGAACGACCCGTTGATCGTGCAGCAAGGTGCGGTGCTGTTGCTGGCCAGCCTCAATCAGGCGCTGGCGCAACCGCAGCCAGGCCGACGCCTGCCCTATGCCGCGTTCGATGCGCATATCCAACGGCACGTCGCGCACCCCTTGCAGGTGGCCGACCTGGCGCGCATCGCCGAGCTCTCGGTGGCGCGCCTGCATGCGCGTTTTGTCGCCGAATGCGGGCAAACACCCATGGACTACATTCGCAGCCGTCGCCTGCATAAGGCCTTGAACCTGTTGCGCGACACCTCGCTGCCGGTTGGCGAAATCGCCGAACGCGTCGGTTACACCTCGCAAAGTGCATTTGCCGCCGCCATGCTGCGCGAGTTCGGGGCGTCTCCGGGAGCCCTGCGGCGGTCTGGATAGCGAGAGTCTGGCGCTAAACATCGCGAGCCTCGCAACAGACGCCTGCCCCGCCACCCTCTAGACTGCGAAGCTGTCACCCCGTTGGTTCAAGGATCGCAATGACTCCCCGCTCAGCCCTCGGCGCCCTGCATATCGGCGCGTTAATGTTTGGCCTTACCGGCGTACTCGGCAAGCTGGCCGCCGCCTCACCGTCGATCATCGTATTTGGCCGCGCCGTGTTTGCCGTCCTGGCCCTGGCGATTTTCGCGCGATTCGCCAGCAACACGGCGTGGAAGCCACTCGAACGTCGCGACTGGCGCCGCCTGCTGGTGAGCGGCCTGCTACTGGCCGCGCATTGGGTGACATTCTTCATGGCGGTCAAGGTGGCCGGCGTTGCGGTTGCCACCCTGGGGTTCACAGCGTTTCCGGCGTTTACCGTGATCCTTGAAGGGCTGATTTTTCGCGAACGCATCCGCGCCAATGAAATCGTGCTGGTGGTGCTGGTCAGCATCGGGCTGGTGTTGGTGACCCCCGACTTCGACCTTGCCAGCCAAGCCACCGGTGGCCTGCTCTGGGGCATCGCCTCGGGCCTGTTGTTCTCGCTGCTGTCGCTGAACAACCGTGCCAGCTCCGGGCGGATTCCGGCGGTGCAGGCAGCGTTGTGCCAGAACGTGGTGGTCGCGCTGTGTCTGCTGCCAGTGGCGGCGCCGGGTTTGACCGAGGTACGCGCGCTGGACTGGCTGTGGATCGGTCTGCTCGGGGTGTTCTGTACCGGGCTGGCCCATAGCCTGTTTGTTGCCAGCCTCGCGGTGATCAAGGCGCGCACCGCCTCGGTGGTGTTTGCCATGGAGCCGGTGTACGGCATCACGGCGGCCTGGCTGCTGTTTGCCGAAACCCCGACCCTGCGCATGCTGCTGGGCGGCGTGCTGATCATCGCCGCCATCGTGCTCTCAGGGCTGATGGGCAGCGCCAGCCAAGCCAAGCAGCCCGCTGCAACGGCCTGATCTATACTCCGAACATCCGCAACAGTCTGCCGTCGTTCAACGGATAACCGACCGCTCGACGACAGCCATGACGCTTGAAGTTGCTGCACGCGAGGGTCACTCCATAAACGCGATGCAAGGGCTTGATCATGGAAATGCTCATCAACGTATTGGTTCAGATCATCAGCGGCACCATCGGCGGCAACCTCGCCGGCATGACCAAACAGAGCCTGGGCGCCGGGCTCAATACCCTGCTGGGCGGTATCGGCGGGCTGGTCCTGGGTCAACTCGTCTCGGTCATGGCCGGTAGTCCGGGCGCTGAAGCGCTGGATGTGGCGACGGTCGGCAGCAATGTGGTCGGCGGCGGCTTAGGCGGCCTGGTGTTGACGTGGGTCGTGGGGTTGATCAAAAGCAAGATGGCCGAGAAATAGCAACGTACCGCCCGGTCACCGTCCGCCCGCGGCGGTGGCCGTCACGCTGTACGGTCGTTGTGCCCGAGGTCGCGTTGCGGGTCGATCTGATCGCGCACGCGCTGCTTGAGCACCTTGGCTTCCGGGAAACCACCGTCCAGCTTGCGCTCCCAGATCTGCACGCCATTGCACGTGATGCGAAACGCACCGCCGGTCGCCGGCTCCAGCGACACTTTGCCCAGGTCATCGGCAAAGGTGCTCAACAACTCCTGGGCCAGCCACGCTGCGCGCAACAGCCACTGGCACTGGGTGCAATAGGTGATGACAATCTCGGGTTTGCTCGCGGACATAATTTGACTGGCTCCAGGCATAACGAGGGAGGAGAAACGGGTGGCTATAATACCGGCCTTTATCGCCCAGCCTCGAGATTCATGATGCGCCGCCTGTTGTCCTGTCTGTTCCTGTGCCTCCTCCCTTTACTTGCCGATGCCGTCGAGCCGCCACGCCCTAAAATCGGCCTGGTACTGTCCGGCGGCGCCGCCCGTGGGCTGGCGCATATCGGCGTACTCAAGGCGCTGGAGGAACAGGGTATCCATATCGACGCCATCGCCGGCACCAGCATGGGCGCCGTGATTGGCGGGCTGTATGCCTCGGGCTACAAGATCGATGAGCTGGAGAAACTGGCGCTGAGTATCGACTGGCAGCAGGCCTTGTCCGACGCGCCGCCGCGCGAAGACGTGCCATTTCGGCGCAAGCAGGATGACCGCGATTTCCTGGTCAAACAGAAGCTGAGCTTTCGTGATGACGGCAGCCTGGGCCTGCCGCTGGGGGTGATTCAGGGGCAGAACCTGGCGCTGCTGCTGGAAAGCATGTTCGCCCACAGCAGTAACACGCGGAATTTCGACAAGCTGCCGATCCCCTTCCGCGCCGTGGCCACCGACATCACCACCGGCGAAAAAGTGGTGTTCAGCAAAGGCCACCTGCCCCAGGTGATCCGCGCCAGCATGTCGATCCCCGCCGTGTTCGCCCCGGTGGAGCTGGACGGCCGGCTGCTGGTGGATGGCGGCATGACCGACAACATCCCCCTGGACGTGGCGCGGGAGATGGGGGTGGATATCGCCATCGTGGTGGACATCGGCACCCCGCTGCGCTCGCGCAAGCAACTGGCAACCGTGGTGGACGTGCTTAACCAGTCCATTACCCTGATGACCCGGCGCAATTCCGAAGAACAGCTCAAGGCCCTGAACCCCAAAGACGTACTGATCCAACCGCCCCTGGCCGCCTACGGCGTGACCGACTTCGGCCGCGCCAAAGACATGATCGACGCTGGCTACCGTGCCACCCGCGCCCTCGACCTGCGCCTGGCGCATTTACGCCCCGCCGAACCCATCGACCCGACCCTGGTGGCTGCACGCACGCCGGGCGAACGAACCCCAGTGATCACCGCAATCAAGCTGGAAAACGACTCGAAAGTCAGCGACGACGTGATCCGCTACTACATTCGCCAGCCATTGGGCGAACCCTTGGAACTGGGTCGCCTGCAGACCGACATGGGCACGCTGTACGGCCTGGACTACTTCGAGCAGGTGCAATACCGCGTGGTGAAAAAGGGCCAGGAAAACACCCTGGTGATCAGCGCGCGCGGCAAGCGCAGTGGTACTGACTACCTGCGCCTGGGCCTGAACCTGTCGGACGACATGCGTGGCGACAGCGCCTTCAACCTCGGCGCGAGCTACCGCATGAACGGCATCAACCGCCTTGGCGCCGAATGGCTGACGCGCGTACAGATCGGCGACCGGCAGGAGCTGTACAGCGAGTTCTACCAACCGATGGACGCCGGTTCACGTTACTTCGTCGCACCTTACCTCAGCGCCCAGGCGCAGAACGTTGAGCTGATCCTGGACAACGACCCCATCTCCGAATACCGCCTGGAACGCTACGGATTCGGCCTGAACGTAGGACGCCAAATCGGCAACAGTGGCGAGATCCGCTTCGGCGTCGGCGAAGCCTGGGGCAAGGCGGATGTGCGCATTGGCGACCGCGACCTGCCGAGTGTGAGCTTCAGCGAAGGCTTCTATGAGCTCAAGTATTCCTTCGACACCCTGGACAACGTCTACTTCCCGCACACCGGCGAGGACATCGGCTTGGCTTTCCGCGAATTCGCACCAGGGCTGGGCTCGGACCAGCGCTATCGACAGTGGGAATTCAAGTTGGACAAGGCCATGAGCCACGGCCCGGACACGCTGGTGCTGGGCGGACGCTACGGGCGTACTCTGGACGATTCGGACGTGGTGATATCCAGCTTCCTGCTGGGCGGTGCGCGGCAGCTGTCGGGCTTCCGTCAGGATGCGATCTCGGGGCAGAACATCAGCCTGATGCGCGCGGTGTATTACCGCCGACTGACGCCGCGTTCGTACTTGCCGCTGGATTTCCCGCTGTACCTGGGCGCGTCCCTGGAGCGGGGCCGGGCTTGGAACAACGACAACGAATTCGACAGCGGCTATATCAATGCTGCGAGTATTTTCCTGGGCTTTGATACGCCGTTGGGACCGCTGAATTTCAGCTACGGGTTCAATGATGACAATCAGAGGGCGGTGTATCTGAATCTGGGGCAGACGTTCTGATAGAACATTACCCCTATAGCGGCGCGCAGGATTTTTGTGGTGAGCGGGTTTGCCCCGCGCTGGGGCGCGAAGCGGCCCTGAAAACCAGACGCAGCGGTTTATCTGGATAACTGCGGTAACGATGGTGGGGCTGCTTCGCAGCCCAACGCGGGGCAAGCACGCCCTGCCACTGCAAGCCCGCTCACCAAACCAGGTGCGCCAGGCATAAGCGCCGCCTAGGACTTTTCCAGATTCGCCAGAATGTGCCCATGCACCCGCATGCACACACGCAGGTCAGCCTCATCCACCCCCACGAACAGCTCATGGCGCAAGGCAGTGGCAATGGTTTCGATCTGCTCGATCAACGGGCGGGCGGTATCGCACAGCAGGATGCGTTTGGCACGACGGTCTTCTACCACGGCCTGGCGCTGTACCAGTCCCTGACCTTCGAGGCTGTCGAGCAAACGAGCCAGGGTCGGCCCTTCCACGCCAACGCTTTGAGCCAGCTCACGCTGAGTGGGCGCTTCTTCGAAACGGGCCAGGTGCAGCAGCACCAGCCAGCGCGCCTGGGACAAACCCAGACCCGCCAAACGGCGATCCAGCTCGGCGCGCCAACCACGGGACATTTGCGCCAACTGCATACCAAAGCGGTGTTGATCGGTTAACGGCATAAAAAACTCATGATTTAGACTGAAAATAAATTGTGGCTAATTATTAGCCAGCTAAGCATGAGCCATGTCAGTAGGCAAGAGTGGCTATGTACTGATTCGTTACATTGTCGTAATTGGCACACTAAATTTCGAATTCAGACTGCAAGGCGGCCCGTACACAGTACAAAACGCCTTCAGGAACGCGCCCGGTGAACAGCGGCGCGATCTCGGCCACGGGGGGCAATTCGCCTTCGCCATCCAGGAACGCGTCCTGGATCTCGCCGAGCAGATCTTCCGGCAAATCCAGGCCCTGCTCCAGCGACAACTGCTGATCGCCGATGGCTTCGGCGAGCAGGGTGTAGACGTTTTTCTCAGAGCATTGCAATTGGCCGGCGATCTGGATCGGGGTCATGCCGGCCCGTGCCAGACTGATCAGCTCGTGGCGGATATCGGCCACTTCCTTCGGCGCTTCGGCCTGGCCACCGAGCACTTCAAGGAACGCCTGACCATAACGCTCCAGCTTGCGCGCACCCACGCCACTGACCCGTGCCATTTCGGCCATGGTGGTGGGTTGCTCGCGCAGCATCTCCAACAACGTGGAGTCGGGGAAAATAACGTAAGGCGGCACGCTGTGTTCCTGGGCCAGTTTGCGGCGCAGCGTACGCAGGGCTTCCCACTGTTCGCGCTCCTCAAAGCGCACCAGTTGGCTGGCCTGGCTGGTGCTGCTCTTGGCGGTGGTCTGCGGCTTGAGGTCGCGGCGCAGTTCGAGGCTGACTTCCCCCTTGAGCAGCGGGCGGCAACTGTCGTTCAGGCGCAGGCCACCGAACCCTTCGATGTCGATGTCCACCAGGCCACGCGCGACCATCTGCCGGAACAACGAGCGCCACTCGCCTTCGGCACGGGCCTTGCCCACGCCGTAGACCGACAGTTTTTCGTGACCGAAGCTGCGGACCTTTTCGTTGTCCTTGCCCAGCAGCACATCCACCAGATGGCCTACGCCATAACGCTGGCCGGTGCGGTAGATGGTCGACAACGCCTGGCGTGCGGGCTCAGTGGCGTCCCAGGTCTGCACGCCATCGGTGCAGTTGTCGCAGTGACCGCAGGGCTGCGGCATGTCTTCGTCGAAATACGCCAGCAAGGTCTGACGGCGGCAACGGGTCTCTTCACACAACGAAAGCATGGCATCGAGCTTGTGTTGCTCCAGACGCTTGTGGCGCTCGTCACCTTCGGAGTTTTGCAGCATCTGCTTGAGCATCACCACGTCCTGCAGGCCGTAGACCATCCAGGCGTCCGCCGGCAGGCCATCACGGCCGGCACGACCGGTTTCCTGGTAGTACGCCTCGAGGGACTTGGGCAGATCCATATGGGCCACGAAACGCACGTTGGATTTGTCGATACCCATGCCGAAGGCGATGGTGGCTACCATGATCAGGCCTTCCTCGTTGAGGAAACGCTTCTGGTGCGCCGAGCGTGTTTCATTGGGCAAACCGGCGTGGTACGGCAGCGCCGGATAGCCCTGCTCGCAGAGAAACGCGGCCACTTCATCGACTTTCTTGCGTGACAGGCAATACACGATGCCCGCATCGCTGCGCCGCTCGGAGAGAAACGCGAGCAACTGCTTGCGCGGCTGCTCCTTGGGCACGATGCGATAGAAGATGTTCGGGCGGTCGAAGCTCGACAGGAAACGCTCGGCGTTCTGCAGGTGCAGGCGCTCGACGATTTCTTCACGGGTACGCTTGTCGGCGGTGGCGGTCAGGGCGATACGCGGCACATCGGGGAAGAGCTCGGCCAACTGGCCCAACTGCAGGTATTCGCGACGGAAATCGTGACCCCATTGTGAAACACAGTGGGCTTCATCGATGGCGAACAGGGCGATTTCCAGGCTCTGCAAAAACGCCAGCATGCGCGGCTGCACCAGACGTTCAGGGGCAAGGTAAAGCATCTTGACTTCGCCGCGCTTGATGCGTGCCGCCAAGTCGCGCTGCTGCTCGGCGCTGAGGGTGGAGTTCAACGAAGCGGCAGCGACGCCCAGTTCTTCCAGGGTCGCCACCTGGTCGTCCATCAACGCGATCAACGGCGACACCACCACGGCCAGCCCATTGCGCAGCAGCGCCGGCACCTGGAAGCACAACGACTTGCCGCCGCCGGTCGGCATCAATACGAGGGCATCGCCCCCCTTGGCCACGCGCTCAATGATCGCACCCTGGCGGCCACGAAAACTGTCGTAGCCGAAGATGTCCTTGAGGACGCGTTGAGCCTGCTCGAGCATGTAAAACTCCAAAAATAGTCCCGAAAACCCTCTGCACAGGCTGGCCGAAAAAATACGGCTTGACGGAAAATAATCCGTAAGCGAAGTTTTCGCGGACTGTCGCCGAACCTGCAAGGGCATCACAAAACGCGGCAGTATACCCGAGCGTTATCCGCCAAAGGGCGCCGTTGACGAATTGCTGCCCGTCTCAAAAACCTGGCAAATCTGCATGCCGACTGGCTTGGGCGCGCAAGAACGCCTAGAATTCAGCATCGTTTATTCCCAAGGTAGTCCTTCAATGTCCTTCGCTGAGCAACTAACCCGCCTGCAAGCCTTCCTCGACGCCGATGAGCTGCATGACGAGGCGCTGGACTACGTGGCCGCCCACGGCTACCTGACCGCCCTGTCGATCTGCGCCGAAGAAGTCCCTGATCGTGAATGGATCGATGCACTGTTCGCCGAAGAGCCGCATTACGCCGACGCCGCTCAGCGCGAAGAAATCGAATCCACCCTGCTCGCCCTCAAAGCCCACATCGGTCGCCAACTGGCCTCCGACGAGGAATTCGAACTGCCTTGCGAGCTGGACCTGGGTGAAGACCCGGACGACTCCGACCTGCGCGGCTGGTGCATCGGCTTCATGGAAGGCGTATTCCT
The DNA here is from genome assembly GCF_030687575.1 of Pseudomonas sp. FP2309. Classification (NCBI taxonomy): domain Bacteria; kingdom Pseudomonadati; phylum Pseudomonadota; class Gammaproteobacteria; order Pseudomonadales; family Pseudomonadaceae; genus Pseudomonas; species Pseudomonas sp. FP2309. The sequence continues at coordinate 3,992,960 of NZ_CP117439.1, forward strand.
GCGTGAAGCCGCCTGGTTCGAAACCGCCGAGGAAGAAGTCAGCGAAATGCTGCTGCCGATCATGGTCGGTTCGGGTCTGTTCGACGACCAGCCGGAATTCTCCGACATCGCCAGCGATGCCAACCTGATGGACGACATGATCGTGCAGATCCCGGAAGCCCTCACCGCGCTGTACCTGCTGTGCAACGCTCCTGACGAAAAACCGGCGATCCTCAAGCCACGTCACCACTGAGTCGTTTGCCCGTGACACCCATGGGCAACCGCTCGCCGCTCCTGCGCTACGGGCTGCTGGCCATCGGCTGGCTTAGCGTAGCGCTGGGGGTGATCGGCATTTTCCTCCCGGTGCTGCCGACCACACCCTTCCTCCTGCTTGCCGCCGCTTGCTTCGCCCGAAGCTCCCCGCGTTTCTACCAATGGCTGGTGGAACACCCGCGCCTGGGCCCCTGGATTCGTGACTATCTGGACGGCAATGGCATTCCGCTCAAGGGTAAGGTCTACTCCATTGGACTGATGTGGCTGAGCATCGGTTTTTCCTGCTACCTGGTCCCCCTGCCGTGGGCACGCGGGTTCATGCTGACCAGCGCGGTGCTGGTGACGATCTATATCCTGCGCCAGAAAACCCTGCCGCCTCGCTAGACAGCGACATCAAGTCGCGCTCAGACCATGGTCGACACTGACTAACCCCAAGCATCATGCGAGACTGTCCAACCGGGCCTGGAATGCCCAGGTGTTCTTATGCTCGGAGTTACCATGACGCTGTCCAGCGGGCTTATCGCCGCCGTTGCCCTGGCCTATATGGCCATTATGTTTGCCATCGCTTTTTACGGTGACCGCCGCCGCGCGCCATTGCCGCCGCGCATGCGTGCCTGGGTATATAGCCTGTCGCTGGCGGTGTATTGCACCAGTTGGACGTTCTTCGGCTCAGTAGGCCAGGCCGCAGAACAACTGTGGGCATTTTTACCGATCTACCTGGGACCCGTGCTGCTGCTGATGCTGGCCCCCTGGGTCCTGCAAAAAATGGTGTTGATCAGCAAGCAGGAAAACATCACCTCCATCGCCGACTTTATCGCCGCACGCTACGGCAAATCCCAGTCTTTGGCGGTGGTGGTCGCGCTGATCTGCCTGGTGGGCGTGCTGCCCTATATCGCTCTGCAACTCAAAGGCATCGTGCTGGGGGTGAACCTGCTGATCGGTGCCGGTGCCGACGCCACCGGCACGCGCGCCCAGGACACCGCCTTGATCGTGTCCCTGGTGCTGGCCTTGTTCACCATTGTGTTCGGTACACGCAACCTCGACGCCACCGAACACCACCGCGGCATGGTGCTCGCGATCGCGTTCGAATCCCTGGTCAAGCTGTTAGCGTTTCTCGCGGTCGGTGCGTTTGTGACCTACGGCCTGTACGACGGTTTCGGCGATCTGTTCAGCCAGGCGATGCTCGCGCCCCGGCTGGAAGAATATTGGAAAGAAACCGTCAATTGGCCATCGATGGTGGTGCAAACCGGCGTGGCAATGATGGCGATCATCTGCCTGCCTCGGCAGTTCCATGTCACGGTGGTGGAGAACATCGAGCCCCAGGACCTGCGCCTGGCCAAATGGGTATTCCCCGCCTACCTGATCCTCGCTGCGCTGTTTGTGGTGCCCATCGCCCTCGGCGGCAAAATGATGCTGCCCGCATCAGTGCTGCCGGACTCTTACGTCATCAGCCTGCCCATGGCCGAAGCCCACCCGGCGCTCGCCGTACTGGCGTTTATCGGCGGTGCCTCGGCCGCCACGGGCATGGTGATCGTGGCGAGCATCGCCCTGTCGACCATGGTCTCCAACGACATGCTGCTGCCGTGGTTGTTGCGTCGATCAAGCGCCGAGCGGCCGTTCGAAGTGTTCCGCCACTGGATGCTCTCGGTTCGCCGGGTCAGCATTGTCATTATTTTGCTGCTGGCCTATGTCAGTTACCGGCTGCTGGGGTCCAGCGCCAGCCTGGCGACCATCGGCCAGATTGCCTTTGCCGCAGTGACTCAACTCGCCCCCGCCATGCTCGGCGCGCTGTACTGGAAGCAGGCCAACCGGCGTGGTGTATTTGCCGGGCTGGCGGCCGGTACGTTCCTGTGGTTCTACACCTTGGTCCTACCGGTCACGGCGAAAAGCCTGGGCTGGTCCCTCAGCCTTTTCCCGGGGCTGACGTGGCTGCATTCACACCCACTCGGCCTGTCGGTGACCTCGCTGACGCTGGGCACAGTGTTTTCCCTGGCGGGTAACTTCACGCTGTTTGTGTGGGTGTCGATGCTGTCGCGCACCCGGGTGTCGGAACACTGGCAGGCCGGGCGCTTTATCGGTCAGGAAATCAGCCAGCGCGCCAATGCACGCACGATGCTGTCGGTACAGATCAGCGACCTGCTCAGCCTGGCCGCGCGCTTTGTCGGTGAAGAGCGCGCCCAACAGAGTTTTATCCGCTTCGCTTATCGCCAGGGCAAAGGCTTCAACCCTAACCAGAATGCCGACAACGATTGGATTGCCCACACCGAGCGCCTGCTGGCCGGCGTACTCGGTGCCTCGTCGACCCGCGCGGTGGTAAAAGCGGCGATCGAAGGCAGGGACATGCAGTTGGAAGACGTGGTGCGCATCGCCGACGAAGCGTCGGAAGTGCTGCAGTTCAACCGCGCGTTGCTGCAAGGCGCCATTGAGAACATCACCCAGGGCATCAGCGTAGTGGACCAGTCCCTCAAACTGGTGGCCTGGAACCGGCGCTACCTGGAACTGTTCAATTACCCCGAAGGACTGATCAGCGTAGGCCGGCCGATCGCCGATATCATCCGCTACAACGCCGAGCGCGGCCTCTGCGGCCCCGGCGAGGCCGAAGTGCACGTAGCGCGCCGCCTGCACTGGATGCGCCAAGGGCGCGCGCACACGTCAGAGCGCCTGTTTCCCAATGGCCGGGTGATTGAGCTGATTGGTAACCCGATGCCGGGCGGCGGTTTCGTCATGAGTTTCACCGACATCACCGCGTTCCGCGAAGCCGAGCAGGCCCTCACCGAGGCCAACGAAGGTCTTGAGCAACGGGTGACCGAGCGCACCCATGAACTGTCGCAGCTCAATGTGGCACTCACAGACGCCAAGGGCGTGGCCGAATCCGCCAGTCAATCGAAGACACGCTTCCTCGCGGCCGTCAGCCATGACCTGATGCAGCCGCTGAACGCCGCCCGCCTGTTCTCCGCCGCCCTCTCCCACCAGAACGAGGGACTGTCAGGCGAAGCCCGGCAACTGGTGCAGCATCTGGACAGTTCGCTGCGCTCGGCCGAAGACCTGATCAGCGACTTGCTGGATATCTCACGCCTGGAAAACGGCAAGATCAACCCGCAGCGCCAGCCCTTTGTGCTCAATGAACTGTTCGACACCCTGGGCGCCGAGTTCAAAGCGCTGGCCCAGGAGCAAGGCTTACGCTTCCGCCTGCGTGGCAGTCGCTTGCGGGTCGACAGCGATATCAAGCTGCTACGACGAATCCTGCAGAATTTTCTGACTAACGCTTTCCGTTATGCCGACGGCCCAGTCCTGCTTGGCGTACGCAGGCGCCGTGGCGAACTGTGCCTGGAAGTGTGGGACCGTGGCCCCGGTATCCCGCAGGACAAACAGAAGGTGATCTTCGAAGAGTTCAAGCGCCTGGACAGCCACCAGACCCGCGCCGAAAAAGGCCTGGGCCTGGGCCTGGCGATCGCCGACGGCCTGTGTCGCGTGCTGGGCCATCGCCTCAGCGTGCGCTCCTGGCCGGGCAAGGGCAGCGTGTTCAGCGTGCGCGTGCCGCTGGCGCGCAACCAGACCAGCCCGCAGATCAAAGCGCCCCAGGAAAATGGCGTGCCGTTGAGCGGCGCGCAGGTGCTGTGTGTGGATAACGAAGAAAGCATCCTGATCGGCATGCGCAGCCTGCTGACCCGCTGGGGCTGCGAGGTCTGGACCGCCACCGACCGGGCACAGTGTGCGGCCCTGCTGGCGCAAGGCGTACGGCCGCAATTGGCACTGGTGGATTACCATCTGGACCACGGCGAAACCGGCACTGAATTGATGGGCTGGCTGCGCACGCAACTGGCGGAGCCGATTCCCGGCGTGGTGATCAGTGCCGACGGCCGCCCGGAGATGGTGGCCGAGGTACACGCGGCGGGGTTGGATTACCTGGCGAAACCAGTGAAGCCGGCGGCGTTGCGGGCATTGCTCAGTCGGCATCTGCCGCTTTAATCAAGCCGCGTTTATTCAGGCAGATGGGCGACACCATCGGCATCGGTCATCGCCCGCTCCAGCAGGTCCGCGGGCAGGCTTTTACTGGCCCGCGCACCGAGCAGCCTGAGTTGCTCGGTACGGCTGACCAGATTGCCGCGGCCATCGGTCAGCTTGTTCCGCGCCGCGCTGTAAGCCTTATCCAACTGTTGCAGACGGTTACCCACCTCATCCAGATCCTGGATAAACAGCACGAACTTGTCGTACAGCCAACCGGCACGTTCGGCGATTTCCCGCGCGTTCTGGCTTTGGCGTTCCTGCTTCCACAGACTGTCGATCACCCGCAGCGTGGCAAGCAGTGTAGTGGGGCTGACGATCACGATATGACGGTCAAACGCTTCCTGAAACAGGTTCGGCTCAGCCTGCAATGCAGCGGAAAAAGCCGCTTCGATGGGCACGAACAACAGCACGAAATCCAGGCTGTGCAAGCCTTCCAGTTGCTTGTAGTCCTTGCCGGCCAAGCCTTTGACATGATTACGCAGCGACAGCACGTGCTGCTTCAACGCTGCCTGACCAATCACTTCGTCATCTGCTGCGACGTACTGTTGATAGGCGGTCAGGCTGACCTTGGAGTCCACCACCACCTGCTTGTCGCCGGGCAGCATGATCAGCACATCCGGCTGGAAGCGCTCGCCATCCGGGCCCTTGAGGCTGACTTGCGTCTGGTACTCACGGCCCTTTTCCAGACCGGCGTGCTCCAGCACCCGCTCGAGGATCAGTTCGCCCCAGTTGCCTTGGGTTTTCTGGCCCTTAAGGGCGCGGGTCAAGTTGGTGGCTTCGTCTGACAGGCGCAGGTTCAGTTGCTGCAGGCGTTCAAGCTCCTTGGCCAGGGAAAAACGCTCGCGGGCTTCGTTCTGATAACTTTCTTCCACACGTTTTTCGAACGACTGGATGCGCTCCTTCAGCGGATCAAGCAACTGGCCCAGGCGCTCCTGGCTGGTTTCGGCAAAGCGTTGTTCGCGCTCGTCAAAGATCTTGCCGGCCAGTTCGGCGAACTGCGCACGCAGCTCATCGCGCGAGCCTTGCAGGTCGGCGAGGCGTTGCTGGTGGCTTTCTTGCTGCTCACGCAGTTCAGCACGCAGCGCGGCAGCCAGCGCGTCGAGACGGCGCAATTCGGTTTCTTTGGCGCTGCGGTCAAGGTTCCAGGCGTGGGCGGCGTCGCGGGCGTTGTCGCGATCGATCTGCAGCAGCTCGACCTCGCGGCGCACGGCGGCCAGGTCGGCTTGCTTGGCGGCATTGGCCTGGCTCAGGTCGCTGATTTCATCGCGGCTGGCGTCCAGCTGCGCGGCAAGCCCCTCCTGGGCCAGTTGCGCGATGGCCAGGCGCTCTTCAAGCAGTTCCCAGCCGGTGGTGCGCGCGGTCAGTCGCCGTTGGAGCTGCCAGCACAGTGCCAATAACGGCACTGCCGCACCAGCAAGGCCCAGGGCGATACCTGTCCAGTCAAAAGCCATAGCCATTTCTGCCATCACCGAAAAGGAGCAAGGTTAACCAAGCATAGGGCCGGAGGACAGCTCAGTCTTCGACCTGACCCAGTTCACGCTGAGCACGGCGGTCGCCGGCACGGGCGGCCAAACGCAACAGGTCGTGGCCGATGCGGCGGTCGCGGGCATTGCCGCATTCACGGCACATCAACTGGCCCAGGCGGCTTTGCGCGGCAACCACGCCTTCACGGGCCGGTTGTTTGAGCAAGCGCCCGGCGAAGTGTTTGACGTTGGTGCTATGGCCCAGGCGCGGGCTGTCGAGCAACCACAGCGCAATCTTCAAGGAGAAGCGCTTGGGTGCGGTAACAGTCGGCGGGGTATCGGTAACAGGAGGTGATACTGAGCGAAACTTCATAAAGCACTGTGGGACAGAACGGAAGGCGCGCCACTCTACTCTTTTTTTCGTACAGGTAAAGCTGAAAAAACCGTGCACGCCCGTCCTAGAGCAAGCGCTCGGGACAATCCACAGAAGCTGTGGATAACTCAGTGGACAACCCGCCTTTAACTCTCGCAAACGCCCATGGAACGGGGCCCGCAGTCAAACTGACGATTTTTTCACCAATTAAAAAAAGGCAGATTTTTCATTGACTTAAATTTTCATTGCAGGCAAATGGCGCACCGGCCACGCACCTGACAGCCTGGTTACACACTTCGCAACTAATGTGCACAAGTCATGCGCCATTGGTTATATAACCGGCTTTTTTTGAAGCAAAGGGCTTCAAAAATGTTACCGCCACGTCCCACCGGGGACTTTTCAAACCTCAAAAGGCTCGCCACACTGCCACACCGACAGTGCGACAACGGAAGGGTCGATGAAAGGAATTCTATTATTTGCCGGGTTGTTACTGGTGATCTGTGCCATCTCCCTGGGTATCAATGCGGTGCTGCCCTCCCCGGATGGCGCGTTGTTTGCCATCGCCATTCTGCTATCGGCCGCGTTCACGGCCGTGAGCCTGTGCATTGAGCTGGGTGAAGGCCGCATCAATGACATGGGCGATGTGATGAAAGTCATCGAGACCGGTCGGTCCCTGCGCCTGACGCTCGCCGCTTACGGGCTGGGCTGTTCGCTGGCGGCAGCGGCCACCGTGCTGGTTTATCGAGGCTTGCTGGAAGGCTAATTGAAGTTTTTTGATACTCGCTCTTCCCTTGCCTGTTTCAATCCGTTACTATCCGCGGCGTTAGTACCAAGCTGAAAGTCAATTCTGGTCGAACAACTCCCCTGAACAACACGGGATCGACCACCTCGATGGTTTCCAGGTATCACTTGCGACGACACTGCCTTTGAACAAGCAAAGGGTGCCGCGAAGTTTAAATACTCTGACCGAACCAATCTGCAAATTGATCAGGATCTTCACCCTGGGCCCAGAACCTTTGCCCCTGTTGTGCTGCCTGCCCTCCTAAGTACCTACCTGCCAGCCCAAGCGCGCCTAATTTAATAGCGCTTCAAACTGGCTGCTTTGTTCCAGTCGGGTTCTTCGTTTGATCAATAGTGATCAACGTCACTGGAACGTTTTAACGTTGCACGGTTCTGAATCCGTGTCATTTGTAGGAACACCAATAATATGAACGCTCAAATCCATACTCAGGATGCGATTCGCACCCTCACCAACGCTTTTGCCCCAATGAACTGCCTGATCATGGCCGCTCGCAAAGGCTGCTTCAGCTTCACCCTGGTCAACGAACACGGCATCGCTCGTCACAGCGAACGCCTGTACCCCGATCAATACTCCAGCGCAGAACCGCTGCAGGCCGTGATCGAGCGTACCCGTCAGGCACTGGTTGCCTGATCGACCCGAGTTGCTGAAACACAAAAAACCCTGTTTAAAACACAGGGTTTTTTATGGCCTGCGATTTGGCACTTGAGCCCGCGGACTCATTTCAAATCGATATAACCGTTATAACTCGCCCAATAAGATGTTTTAAAAACAGTCCTTTACATCATGAATATGACACTACACTTCAACTCAAGCGGCATGATCCGCTTTCGGCGAGCCTGAGATCCGATTCACTGCTGCCAAGCCCCCACGTCTCAGGACTCGCCGACCCTTTCTCGGATTGAGGCGCCTATGGGTATCGCAGCCAGTGAATTGTGTCGTTACGTGATCCGGCCAACATTGATGTACCTCGACCGTCACCACCCATCCGCCGAGTCTCTGCTGCTGGGGATTGCCGCCAGCCAGTCGGAACTGGGCTCGGCCTTGCACGACCGACGCGGCCACGGCCTGTACAGCATCACCGAGCCGCGCCATCGCGCCTTGTGGGATGACTACCTGGCATTGGACCCCGAACGCGCCAGCCTTGTGCGCGGGCTGGCCAGTCAACACGCGTTCCTCAGCGCGCCCCAGTTGGAGCTGACCGTCAACCTGCGTTACGCCACCGCCATTGCCTGGCTGCTGGTGGAACAACACAGCGCCGCACTGCCACCGCCCGGCGATGTATTGGCCATGGCACGTCTCTGGAAAGAAATTTTTCATCCCCAAGGCAAACTGCGCGATTTCACTCGCGCCTGGCACACCTGTGTTTCACCCTTGAATCACTCGGTTTGCTGATCGGGCAGTTTGCAAGATTCGCCGAAAAAACCTGATTCTGGTCGGATTGTCCTACAAAACAGCTCTATCTCGCGTGTTACAGCCTATAGCGCGATCTTAATTTTATTGATACTTTCCGCAGCGGTGATCACCCCGGAGTTCTAATAATGAAAAAAGTAATGCTCAAGACCACACTTAGCCTCGCCGTTGCCATGGCCTCCTCCCAACTGTTCGCAAGCGGCTTTGCACTGAACGAACAGAGCGTCAGCGGGATGGGTACCGGTTTCGCAGGTCGCTCCTCCTCTGCCGATGATGCGAGCACTGTCTACGGTAACCCTGCCGGTATGTCTCGCCTCAATGGTCAGCAGATCACCGGCGGCGTCGCGGCGATTGATGCCTCCACGAACATCAGCGATACCGGTGGCAACTCTCGCGGTTCCAACAAAGGCGACATGGTTCCCTTCACCGCTGTGCCATTTGGTTTCTACACCAACAAACTCAACGATCAGTGGGCCGTCGGCTTTGGTGTATACGCACCGTTCGGCCTGGTGACCGATTATGAAAACGGCTTCCAGGGCCGTGGCTTCGGCAGCAAGAGCGAAGTGAAGGTCATGACCTTCCAGCCTACTGTCAGCTATGCGTTCAATGACCGTGTGTCGATCGGTTTCGGTCCGACCATCAACCGGATTTCCGGCGTGCTGGAGTCCGACAAAACCCTGAACCCGCTCGTCTCCGATACCAACGTCAAGATCAAGGGTGACGATACCGCCCTGGGCTTCAACGTCGGCGTACTGGTTCAAGCCACCGATACCACACGTGTGGGCCTGACTTACCACTCCAAGGTCAAGTACAAGCTCGAAGGCCACACCACCGTCAGCGGTCCGGCCGCCACCCAACCGTTCCTGCGCAACAACCGTTATGACGCCTCGTTGAAGATCGACACACCTGAGTCCTACGACCTGTCGGTCACTCAAGACCTGACCGATGCCTGGAAACTCTATGGCGGTGCAACCTGGACGCGCTGGAGCCGACTCAAAGAAATAACCGTCAACAACGAAGGCGTGACCGCCGTCGGCGGTGGCGGACTCGCTCCGACCCAGCTCAGCGCAATCACCGAAGAGCAAAACTGGCACGACACCTGGGCCTACGCCGTGGGTACGTCCTATCAGTTGACCAAACAAGTCGTGCTGCGTACCGGCCTGACCTTCGACCAGTCGCCGACCAACAACACCAATCGCTCGCCGCGCATCCCAACGGGCGACCGCACGATCTTCAGCGTGGGCCTGGGCTACAAAGTCATGGATAACATGACCGTCGACCTGGCTTACTCGTACCTCAAAGAAGAAGACATCAAGATCAACCAGACTGCGGCTGCACCTTCGACCGCCAGCTACCGCGCCAAATACGAAAACAGTGCCAACGGTTTCGGCCTGGGCATGACCTACACCTTCTGATTCAGACAGGTGTAAAAAAGCCCCGCTCTCCTGCACAGGAAGCGGGGCTTTTCAGTGGGCGCAGATCAGGGTTTGGACGCTATCGCCTTCTCCACCGCCTCGATCAACTCCGGGCTGTCCGGCTTGGTCAGGCTGGAGAAATCGGCAATCACTTTGCCCTGACGATCCACCACGTATTTGTAGAAATTCCACTTCGGCGCATTGCTCTGCTGCGCCAATACCTTGAACAGCTGCACCGCATCCGGCCCCTTGACCTTCTGCGGCTCGGTCATGGTGAAGGTCACGCCGTAATTCACGTAGCAGACCTTGGCGGTCTCCTCACCGGTCTTGGCTTCCTGCTTGAAGTCATCGGACGGCACGCCGATCACTTCCAGCCCTTGGTCCTTGTAACGTTGATACAAGGCTTCGAGGCCTTTGAACTGTGGCGCGAACCCGCAGAAGCTGGCGGTGTTGACGATCACCAGGGGCTTGCCGGCAAAGCGCTGGCACAGGTCGATGGATTCCTTGGCGCGCAGCTTGGGCAACTGGCCTTCGAGCAAGGGAGGGCAATCGGCGGCCAGCGCCACACTGCCAAAAGCCGCCATCAGCACGGGTACAGCCAGCCAGCGCATATGCATGTCGAAATGTCCTTTAAAGAGTTCAGGCAGCGAACTTAACAGATCGACATACCCAGTTGCATCAACGCCAATCCGCCGCGCTGCCATCCCCACCATGCCACGGCCAGCAGCAGGGCAACGGCCGCTGCGCCGCCGAACCAATACCACGTCGAACTCATGCCGCCTCCATTTGCGCCTGCAATCGCGCGACCGGCCGCTCACGCACCGGCCAATTGAGGGCCGCGGCGAGCACGCTGAGCAGGATCGCCACTTGCCAGATCAAATCGTAGTTGCCGGTTCGATCATAGACCACCCCGCCCAACCAGCCACCCAGGAACGAACCCAGTTGGTGAAACAGAAACACGATCCCACCCAGCATGGAGAGGTTGCGTACACCAAACAGTGTGGCCACGGTGCCGTTGGTCAGCGGCACCGTGGACAACCACAGAAAGCCCATCGCCATGCCGAACAGATAAGCCGTGACTTCGGTGACCGGCGCCCACAGAAACAACAGGATCACCACCGCGCGCGCCAGGTACAAACCGGTGAGCAAGCGCGGCTTGGACATGCGCCCGCCAAGCCAGCCGGCGGTGTAGGTACCGAAGATATTAAACAGGCCGATCAACGCCAGCACGGTGGTGCCCACCGTGGCCGGCAAGTGCTGGTCCACCAGATACGCAGGCAGATGCACGCCGATAAACACCACCTGGAAACCGCAGACAAAAAAGCCAAACGCCAGCAGCCAGAACCCCGAGTGGGAGCACGCCTCTTTCAAGGCTTCACGCAGGGTTTGCTGGCCCGCCATGACCGGCAGCGGTCGGTCCTTGAGCATGCTGACCAGCGGCAGGATCAGCGCGACCATCAAGCCCAGCACCAACAAGGCCGCCGACCAGCCCAGCCAACTGATCAGCCCCAGGGTGCCCGGCACCATGGCGAATTGGCCGAACGAACCGGCAGCGCTGGCAATGCCCATGGCGATGCTGCGCTTCTCCGGCGCCACCGCGCGACCGACCACTCCCAGGATCACCGAGAATGAGGTGCCGGACAGACCGATACCGATCAACAGCCCCGCACTCAGCGACAACGAGAACGCCGAATCGGACATGCCCATCAGCACCAAACCGGCGGCGTACAACACCCCGCCGACGAACACCGCCCTGGTGGCACCGAAACGGTCGGCCAACGCGCCGGTAAAGGGTTGCGCCAGGCCCCAGATCAGGTTCTGCAGGGCGATGGCGAAGGCGAAGGTCTCACGCCCCCAGCCGAATTCGCTGCTCATCGGCGCCAGGAACAGGCCGAAACCGTGCCGTACGCCCAGGGACAACGCCAGAATCAGCGCACTCCCTAAAAGGATCCAACCACTGGTGCGCCACATCGAGGTCATTTCTTATTCTCCGCTCGCGGGTATATACCCGCTTATGTTCGAACAAACCCGCGTTCAGGCGAGTTCATCCAGCAAGGCCAACAAGGTTTCGCGTTTTTCTGCGCCGAGCTTATCGATCAATTTCTGTTGCGCCGCCTCCCAGGCCGGCAAGGCAGCGGCCAGTCGCTCTGCACCGGCATCGGTCAACAGCACCAGACGGTTGCGCAAGTCATCGCCTTCGACCAACTGCACCAACCCTTCGCACTCCAGCACCCGCAGGTTACGCCCCAGGGTGCTGCGATCCAGACCCATGGCTTCTGCCAGGCTGGAAATGCTTGGCTGATCGAGGCGTTGCAGGTTACACAGCAAAGAATACTGGGCAACGTTGATCCCGAAGCCGTCGAGGGCGCCGTCGTAATGCCTGCTGACGCCACGGGCGGCACGTCGCAGGTTGGTGCATAAGCATTGGGAGGCAAGCATGGAACGTGTATATACCCGCGATTACGGAAATGCAAGAAAGTGTTACAGCGCCAGGCCCACCACGACAGCGGTCTCCAGCAGCTCCAACAGAGCCCCGGCGGTGTCTCCGGTGGTGCCGCCAAGGCGATTGACCATCAACTGACGCAGGCCCACAAAGCACAGCGCGGCGAGCAGCACGGCGATCCCGCCGCTGAAACCGCCGATAAGCAGGCAGGCCAGGCCACTGAGGATCAGCACCTGCTGGCCGACAGTTCTTGGTAAATGATCCGACAGCGCCTGGCCCAAGCCGCCTGCACGCACATAGCGCGTGGTCAGAAACAGCGCCAGCATCGACGCCCGCCCAATCAGTGGCGCCAAAATCAGCGCGGCGCCATTGTGCTGCTCGATCAGCGCCACCAACGCGCTGAACTTAAGCAGTAACACCAGGCCCAGGGTCACCACGGCAATTGGTCCGCTGCGCGGGTCCTTCATGATGGTGAGGGTGCGTTCGCGATCGCCGAAGCCGCCCAGCCACGCGTCGGCGCTGTCCGCCAGGCCATCCAGATGCAAGCCGCCACTGAGCAATACCCAGGCGGTGAGCAGCAGCGCCGCATGCAGGAGCAACGGCGCGCCCGTCAGCGCCAGGTTCAAGCCCCATAGCAGCAGCCCGAACAGCAACCCGACCATCGGATAAAACAGCAGCGAGCGCCCCAGCTCCTGAGGCTGAGGCATCCCCGGCAAGCGAATCGGCAAGCTGCTGAGAAACTGCAGGGCAATCCAGAAAGGCGACATGTTCAACGGCCTTCCTGCAATACACCGTCGGCGCTGACACGCAGACTGAACAGCCCGCCATGACCCACCTCGACATTCAGCAATTGCTCACGGGGCAAGCCCCGAGCGCGCGCCAGCAGCAAACGCATCACGCCGCCATGGCTGATCAACAACACGCGCTCACCGGCATACGCCTGATGCAAGCGCGAGACGGCAGCTAAGACGCGCTCGGAAAACTCGCTGACGGGCTCCCCTTCCGGGGGCGTAAAGCCATAGGGATCGGCCCAGAACAGCCCCAACCCTTCGGCGTCGGTCTCCATTAACGCCGCTGCGCTGCGCCCTTCCCAGGCGCCGAAATGCAGCTCCTGAAGGTCCTTTTCCAGACTGACCGGCAGCTTGAGCCGCGCCCCCAGTTCATCGGCGAACCGTGCGCAGCGTTGCAACGGCGAGCTGATCAACCGATCCCAAGGCCCCTGCTCCGCCACAGCAGCGCGCATCTGCGCCCAGCCTTTGGCGGTCAGTGCGTCGTCCAGGCTGCCACGCAGGCCGCCGCCCTGTTCGGTTTCGCCGTGACGCAACAGGTCCAGGTGCAAGGTCATGCCGGGCGGTCTGCGACGGCCGCTTCGGTAAAGGTCGCCATCTGACCGTGCAGCGCACACGCCAGACGCATCAGCGGCACGGCCAACGCCGCACCACTGCCCTCACCCAGGCGCAGACCCAGTTCCAGCAACGGTTGTGCATCGAGGCTGTGCAGCACATGGCGATGGCCAGGCTCGGCGCCCGAATGCCCGAACACCAACCAGTGGCGGCACGCCGGGTTCAGGCGCGTGGCGACCAACGCGGCGACCGTGCAGATAAACCCGTCGACCAGCACCACGACGCCTTCCTGGGCACAGGCAAGGTACGCGCCCACCAAGGCTGCAATCTCGAAGCCGCCCAGATTGAACAGGGTGTGTAACACCTCACCACGCTGCGCGGCGTGCAACGCCAAGGCGCGTTCGATGACGACGACCTTGTGGCTCACCCCTTGCGCATTCAAGCCGGTACCCGGGCCGGTGAGGTCGCTGACCTGGCAATCGAGCAGCGCACAGGCCAGCGCGCTGGCGGCGGTGGTATTGCCGATGCCCATTTCGCCGCCAATAAACAATTGCGCACCGCTTTCGCGGGCACGCAGCACGCTGTCGCGACCGGCGTGCAATGCGAGTCGCCCCTGGGCAGCGGTCATCGCCGGGCCGTACACGAAATTGGCAGTGCCCGCGCCGATGTTCAGGTGGCGCACGCCCGGCAGGCTCAACTCGGCGTTTACCGTGCCGAGGTCGACCACTTCCAGGCGCGCATCCAACTGCCGCGCCAACACGCTGATGGCGGCGCCGCCGCTGACAAAGTTATGCAGCATCTGCCCGGTGACTTCCTGAGGGAAGGCGGATACCCCCTCGGCAACCACGCCGTGGTCGCCAGCAAAAATCGCGATCCACAAGTGGTCCAACGACGGTTTGGCCTGGCCCTGCAAGCCGGCCAATTGCACCGCCAGCGCTTCCAGACGGCCAAGAGAGCCGGCCGGTTTGGTCAGTTGCTGCTGACGCGCCAGGGCCTGTTCGGACGCAACGGCGTCAATAGCCTTACACGGGTTGAGCCACCAGGTGTCAGTCATAACGCGGTACCTTTCAATGTCAGGGGCAGGCCGGCGACGGTCAGCACCACACGCTGACACCGCTCGGCCAAAGCTTGATGCAGCCAACCGGCTTCATCTACATAGCGGCGAGTCAATTCGCCCAGCGGCACGACACCCAGTCCGGTCTCGTTGCTGACAAAAATGATTTCACCCGGCAACGCGGCCAGGCAGTCCAGTAATTGCTCGCGCTCGAACGCCAGACGCTCTGGGTCTTCCAGCATCAGCAGGTTGGTCAGCCACAACGTCAGGCAGTCCACCAGCAGGCAGCGTTCGGGCGCGGCGTTCTCGCGCAGCACGCGTGCCAGTTCCACAGGTTCTTCGATCAAGCCCCAATGCGCGGGGCGACGCTGGCGATGCAAGGCCACACGGGCGTTCATCTCGCCGTCGAGGGGTTGGCTGGTGGCGATATAGATGACGGGCAACCCAGTGTCGCCGGCAAGCCGTTCGGCGAGACGGCTTTTGCCTGAACGGGCGCCGCCGAGGATCAGTTGGTGCATGGGGCAACCCCACACAGGCGGCGTAACAAATCGGTGTCCAGATGGTTCTCCACCAGGTCCGCCAGGCGCTCGATATCGCGCTCGCGCAGGGCGTGGTAATCCACGTCCTGCACATCCTGCAAACCGGCCCAGCGCAGCAAGGCACTGCACGCCGCCGGGGTCTCGAACAGGCCATGCAGATAGGTGCCGAGGATCTGCCCGTCAGCACTCCGGGCGCCGTCACGGCGACCGTCATCCAACTGCACGGCCGCGTTCGATAACCCATCGCCGCGCGTCACGCCCGCATGGATCTCATAGCCGCTGACCTCGGCGTCTTCCAGCACCAGCCGCCCACGCACATTGCGCAGCTGTTTTTCTTCTTCCAGGGTGGTGCTGAACGCCAGCAGGCCGAGGCCGTCGCTGGACCCGGCCGTGCCTTCCAGGCCAAGCGGGTCGTGCACCTGCTCGCCCAGCATCTGCAGGCCGCCACAAATGCCGAGCACTTTGCCGCCATAGCGCAAGTGCCGCGCCACGGCGCTGTCCCAGCCATTAGCGCGCAAGTAGGCCAAGTCGCTGCGCACGCTTTTAGAGCCCGGCAGGATGATCAGGTCGGCGCCAGGGATCGGCTGGCCGGGCCCGACGAACTGCAAGTCCACCTGGGGGTGCAGGCGCAGCGGGTCGAAATCCGTGTGGTTGCTGATGCGCGGCAGCACCGGCACTACCACCTTGAGCACTTGTGCGGTTTTGTCGATCTGGCGCCGGTCGATGCCGTCTTCGGCTTCCAGGTGCAGGTCCATCACGTAGGGCAATACGCCCACCACCGGTTTGCCGGTGCGCGCCTCCAGCCAATCCAGACCGGGTTGCAACAGCGCGATGTCACCGCGAAAACGATTGATGATGAAACCCTTGACCCGCGCCTGCTCGCTGGGCGAGAGCAATTCCAGGGTGCCCACCAGATGCGCGAACACCCCGCCGCGATTGATATCGGCGATCAGCAGCACCGGGCAATCCACCGCCTCGGCGAAGCCCATGTTCGCGATGTCATTGGCGCGCAGGTTGATCTCTGCAGGCGACCCCGCCCCCTCCACCATCACCACCGGGTAGCGTTCGCTCAAGCGCGCGTGGGACGCCAACACCGCTTGCATCGCGATGGCTTTGTAATCGTGGTAGGCCACGGCGTTCATGCTGGTGACGGCGCGGCCGTGGATGATCACCTGCGAGCCGGTGTCACTGTTGGGTTTGAGCAGCACCGGGTTCATATCGGTGTGGGGTGCGAGGTTGGCGGCCTGGGCCTGCACCGCCTGGGCGCGACCGATCTCGCCTCCTTCGGCCGTCACGGCACTGTTGAGCGCCATGTTCTGCGGTTTGAACGGCACCACTGCGACGCCTTGGCGCACCAGCCAGCGACACAACGCGGTCACCAGGGTGCTTTTGCCGGCATCGGAGGTGGTGCCCTGTACCATCAGCGTGCTCATGAAGCATCCTTATAGGCCGCCAGGGCTTCGTCGAGGCGCAGCCAGTCAGCCTCAGTGCCCGGCAGGCCGAAACGCAGGCTGCTGTTGTGCACGAACAGGCGCAGCAGAATGCCGCGCTGAGCCATGAATTCGAACATGCGCTCGGCGTGCGGGGTGATCAGCCATTGGAACAGCGCGCAACCGCCATGGGGTTGAAAGCCATGGCGCTCAAGCAGTGCGAACAAGCGCTGGCCGGCCTCGATGCACCGTTCACGCTGGCGTGCGTGGCCAACGCTGTCGCGCAGGCAAACCTGACCCAGCACCCGCGTCGGACCACTGACCGCCCACGGTCCGACTTGCTCGGCGAGCAACTTGAGCAGCCGACGTTCGGCCAATACAAAGCCCAGGCGCACCCCGGCGAGGCCAAAAAACTTGCCGAACGAGCGCAGCACAATCAGCCCGACCTGATGGGCCTGGCCCGCCAGGCTCAACTCGGGGGTTACGTCCATAAACGCTTCGTCCACCACCAGCCAGCCGCCACGCTGGGCCAGACGGGTATGCCAGTCCAACAGGCGCTGCGAGGGCAGGCTCAAGCCAGTCGGGTTGTTGGGATTGACCACCACCAGCACATCCAGGCCATCGAGGAAAAAGTCGACTTCCTGCTCCTGCACCTCACGCACCACGTAGCCTGCGCGACGCCAGGCCTCGGCGTGTTCGGCATAACAGGGCGACAACACGCCGACCTTGCCCGCACGGCGCAGGCGCGGCAGCAACTGGATAGCCGCCTGGGAACCCGGCACCGGCAATAGATGCGCGGCGCGGTAATAGTCGCTGGCTGCCTGCTCAAGGCCGTCGTCGGTTTCCGGCAAGCGCGCCCAAGCGCGCAACGGAATCTCGGGGATCGGCCACGGCCAAGGCGCCAGGCCGCTGGAGAGATCAAGCCAATTGGCCTCGGCAATCCCGTACTCAACGGACGCCTTACGCAGCCGACCACCGTGTTCAAGCATAGAATTGCGCCCCCGCGCACAAGACCAGCAGCCACAACCATACGCCGCGCTGCACCAGTTGCCAGCCGCGCTCAATAGAATCGGCATCTGCAGCCGGGCCTTCGCCCAAAGGTGGACGTTGGTGCAACTGGCCGTGATAAATCGCCGCGCCGCCCAACTCGACGCCCAACGCGCCTGCGCCGGCCGCCATCACCGGGCCCGCATTGGGGCTGTCCCACGTCGGTCCCTGGGTGCGCCAGCATTTGAGCGCCAGCGCGGTTTTGCCCAATACCGCGTAGGTCAAGGCCACCAGACGTGCCGGAATGTAGTTGAGCACGTCGTCGATTTTCGCCGCCGCCCAACCGAAGCGCTCAAAGCGTTCGTTGCGATAGCCCCACATGGCGTCCAAGGTATTGCTCAGGCGGTAGAGCACCACGCCCGGCACACCGGCGACGACAAACCAGAACAGCGCGGCAAACACCGCGTCGCTGCCGTTTTCCAGCACCGATTCCGTTGCGGCACGGGCCACTTCGGTACTGTCCAGTTCGCTGGTCTGACGGCTCACCAGGTAGCTCACGCGCAGGCGTGCCTGATCCAGGTCATCGCTGCGCAAGGCCTGGGCGACAGGCATGACATGTTCGCCGAGGCTGCGCATGCCAAGGGCACAGTACAACGCCAGAATTTCCAGTGCCCAGCCGATATACGGCGCCCACGACAAGGCGGTGGCCAGCAGGGTCAGCGGCACCACCGCGACAAACCAGGCGGTCACACCATGGCTGCGCCAGCCCCGGCCGCCGGAGTTGAAACGCTGCTCGATGCGCCCGGCAAAGTTGCCGAACGCCACCAGCGGATGCCAGCGCCTGGGCTCACCCAGCAGCGCATCCAGCGCCACCGCAGCGACACACAGCAAGGCCACACTCATTGACTCACTCCCCACCTGTTCTCAAACAACATGTCACTCAGCGGCCGTGGTTCGGTCCAGCCTTCGAGCTGCAACATCGGTGCCGGATAAAACTCGGCCACCGGGCCCAGGCACAGCACGGCCAGGGGTTTGGCGCCGGGCGGCAAGCCCAGCAAGTCGGCCAGCGCCTGGGGCTCGAACAACGACACCCAGCCCATGCCCAGGCCTTCGACGCGGGCGGCCAGCCATAGATTCTGAATGGCACACGACAGCGACGCCATGTCCATCTCCGGCAAGGTGCGCCGCCCGAAGATGTGGCGCTCACGGTCATCCATCAGTGCCGCGACCAGCACCTCGGCGCAATCGTGGATGCCTTCGACCTTGAGCTTCATGAACGCATCGGAGCGCTCGCCCAGGGCTTCGGCGGTGCGCACGCGCTCTTCTTCCACCAGATGCTGGATCTGCCCACGCAGGTGGCGGTCGCTGATGCGGATAAAACGCCACGGTTGCATCAGCCCGACACTGGGTGCCTGGTGTGCGGCCTGGAGCAGGCGATGCAGCAACTCAGGCGCCACGGTGCCGCCGCTGAAGTGGCGCATGTCGCGGCGTTCGGCGATGGCGCGGTAAACCGCCGCGCGGTCGGCCTGGGGGAACGCGTTGTCAGTCATGAGGGTTGCGGCGCAAAGAGCGCCGCCACTGCCGCTGGGTTGGACGGGAAGTAAAAGTGCACGTAGGACGCGGTCATCCGCCCTTGTCGGTAAACGGCCTCCGCCCCGCGCCCACCATTGGGGCTCAGCCCTCGGGCAATCGGCTGCCACTCGGTGTTGGTCAGGGAATGATGATAGGTATGGCCGCGCAGCACGCCTTCGGGCAACTCGACACTTTGCAGGGCCAGGGCCGCGAGTTTCTTTTGCATCACCGCATCGCCCTGGAGCAGGCCGAGCAGTTCAGCGCGGTGGCCATCGACATCGGTGAGCGAGTCCAGCAGGTAAAGCATGCCGCCACACTCCGCGAGCAACGGTTTGCCGGCGGCGTGATGGGCACGGATGGCCGCGAGCATCGGGGTGTTTTCCGACAGCGCCTGGTGGTGCAGTTCCGGGTAACCGCCGGGTAAATACAGGCTGTCGGCGGCGGGCAGCTCACGATCATGGATCGGCGAGAAAAAGCTCAGTTCGGCGCCCATCGCGCGCAACAGGTCAAGGCTGGCTCCGTAGGTGAAGGCAAAGGCCTCATCGCGGGCCACGGCGATGCGTACGCCTGCCAGCAAAGGCTCGGCCTCGATCACCTGCGGCGCGGCGAAGGTCACCGGTGGTGGCAACGCCACTTCGCAACTGCTGCCCAGGGCTTGGGCGGCGGCGTCCAGGCGCACATCAAGGTCATTCAATTCGCTGGCCTGCACCAGGCCCAGGTGACGGCTGGGCAACTCGATACCGGTCTCCCGGGACAATGCGCCATACCAGCGCAGGCCCTCGGTGAGACTGCCTTCGAGCAACTGTGCATGGCGCAGGGTGCCGACGCGGTTGGCCAGGACGCCGGCAAACGGCAAGTCCGGCTGGTAGCGCGCCAGGCCTAACGCCAGCGCGCCGAAGGTCTGGGCCATGGCGGTGCCGTCGATCACGCCGAGCACCGGCACACCGAAGTGCCGCGCCAAGTCAGCGCTGGACGGGGTGCCGTCGAACAGGCCCATCACGCCTTCGATCAGGATCAGATCGGCCTCTCCCGCCGCTTCCCACAGCAGACGGCGACTTTCCTGCTCGCCCACCATCCACATGTCCAATTGATACACCGGCGCACCGCTGGCGCGCTCGTGGATCATCGGGTCCAGAAAGTCCGGGCCGCATTTGAACACGCGCACCTTGCGCCCCAGGTTGCGGTGCAAACGGGCCAATGCAGCGGTGACGGTGGTTTTGCCCTGGCCGGACGCCGGTGCGGCGATCAATACGGCTGGGCAATGACGGGGCTGATTCAAAGTTCGACGCCCTTCTGTGCCTTGATACCGGCCTGGAACGCGTGCTTGAGCATGCCCATTTCGGTGACGGTGTCGCCCATTTCGATCAGCTCGGGCTTGGCGCCGCGACCGGTCACCACCACATGCTGCATCGGCGGGCGGGCTTGCAGGTCACTGAGCACCTGGTCAAGGTCGAGGTAGCCGTGCTTGAGGGCGATGTTCAACTCGTCCAGCACCACCAGGCCGATGGCCGGGTCTTGCAGCAATTGGCGCGACACGGCCCAGGCAGCCTCGGCGGCGGCGATATCGCGTTGGCGGTCTTGGGTTTCCCAGGTGAAACCTTCGCCCATCACATGAAAGCGTACTTGCTCGGGGAAACGTCGGAAAAACAGCTCCTCGCCGGTGCTGTTGCGCCCCTTGATGAACTGCACCACGCCGCACTGCATGCCATGCCCAATGGCCCGGGCAAGCATGCCGAACGCCGAACTGCTCTTGCCTTTGCCGTTGCCGGTGAGCACCAGCAGCAAGCCGCATTCGTTGGGGGAGTTGGCGATGCGCTCGTCGATCACGGCTTTTTTGCGCAGCATGCGCGCCAGGTGGCGTTCGTCGCGGTCGGGGGTATCGGTCATGGCAGCTCTCCGTTGGGGCTGAACAAAAACGGCGGGCAGGAAAAAACACAAACAGACAGCCAAGCATCGCCCACCGTGATGCTGTTGAATGAGTCAGGCCGGTCTCCGGGCTCATGAGTGGCGTCCTGTAGAGAACGGACCGACGCTGCGCCTTCCCATATCGCACGCGATACAGTGGCAAAAGGCAGCGATTTGACTCATTTACCGTTGCGGGGGCAGCGCCGGAATTGCGGCGGCACTGTGTACAAGTGCGCTCACTCACCGGCTTCCCTGTTTCACCCTGTCGACCCATCGGTCACAGAGCACCTGAAACAAGCGGCGAAGGTTAGTGGGTTGGGGGTGGAGCGTCAATGAAAGCTGGACGAGTACTTGAACCATCGCACCGCAGCGCTCCTCTACCCTTACAGGTATCAAGGAGAACACCATGCATAAAACCAGACTCGCCCTGCTGATCATGCTCGCCGGCACCCTCGTGGCTTGCGGCGAAAGCTCCACCCTGCAAGTCTCAGACGGCACCGGCCCGTCGCCCAGGCTGCCGGAGCCGAACAAGACACTGATCCCGACCGTCAACATCGCGCCAGCCATCGGCTGGCCGGAGGGCGCCAAGCCAACCGCGGCGGCTGGCACCCAGGTGGCCGCATTCGCCGAGGGCCTGGACCACCCGCGCTGGCTGTATGTGCTGCCCAATGGCGATGTGCTGGTAGCGGAAACCAATGCTCCGCCCAAGCCGGATGACGCTAAGGGCCTGCGCGGCTGGGTCATGGAAAAGGTCATGGGCCGTGCCGGCGCGGGGGTGCCGAGCGCGAACCGCATCACGCTGCTGCGCGACGCCGATCACGATGGCGTCGCCGAAACCCGCACGGTGTTCCTGGAAAACCTCAACTCGCCGTTCGGCATGACCCTGGTCGGCAACGATCTGTACGTGGCCGACTCGGACAAACTGCTGCGCTTCCCGTATCAGCCGGGCGAAACCGAAATCAAGGCTCAGGGCGCCAAGGTGGTCGACTTGCCCGGCGGCCCACTGAATCACCACTGGACAAAAAACGTGGTGGCCAGCAAGGACGGCAGCAAGCTGTACGTGAGCGTCGGCTCCAACAGCAACGTCGGCGAGAACGGCCTGGAGGCGGAACAGGGGCGTGCCGCGATCTGGGAAGTCGACCGCGCCAGCGGCCAGCACCGGATTTTCGCCTCCGGCCTGCGCAACCCCAACGGCATGGCCTGGGAACCGCAGAGCGGCAAACTGTGGACGGCGGTGAATGAACGCGACGAGATCGGCAGCGACCTGGTGCCCGACTACATTACCTCGGTCAAAGACGGCGGCTTCTACGGCTGGCCGTTCAGTTATTACGGCCAACACGTGGATGTGCGCGTCACGCCGCAGGACCCCGTCCTGGTGGCAAAGGCAATTGCGCCGGACTACGCAGTGGGCCCGCATACCGCTTCGTTGGGGCTGACTTTTGCCGAGGGCAGCAAGCTGCCGGCTGCGTTCAGCAACGGCGCGTTTATCGGCCAGCATGGCTCGTGGAATCGCAAACCGCACAGTGGCTATAAGGTGATCTTCGTGCCGTTTGAGAATGGCAAACCGAAAGGGCAGCCGGTGGATGTGCTTACCGGATTCCTCGACAAGGATGAGAAAGCCATGGGCCGGCCGGTAGGCGTGGTGATCGACAAGCAGGGGGATTTGCTGGTGGCGGATGATGTGGGGAATAAAGTGTGGCGGGTGTCGGCGGCTAAATGAGCCACTGCAGGAGGGGCGCACCCCCTCCTGCAGCGTTGCGTTAAGGGTTGCGTGCCAGATTGCCCGGCAGCACCCTTTTGGCGCTCAGGTAGGCATTCTGCCAATAGGCTTTGGACAAGGTGTCCAACTTCACCGTACCGCCGGTTTGCGGCGCGTGGACGAAACGGCCTTCGCCCACGTAGATCCCGGCATGGCTGACCTGCGAGCCACCGCCAGTGGCGAAGAACAACAGGTCGCCGGTTTGCAGGTTCTGCTCACTCACGTCCTGGGCGCGCATTACGATCAGCTCGCGCGTGGTGCGCGGCAGGGAGATCCCGGCGGCATCGCGGTAGACAAAGCCGATCAGGCCACTGCAATCAAAACCGGAGTCAGGCGTATTGCCGCCCCAGCGATAAGGCGTGCCGACCAGGCCCAGCGCGCGAAAGAGTACGTCTTCGGCCACAGGCGAAAAATTCTGGGTGGAATAGTTGAACACCGGCTTGGGCTTGACCGCGACGGGTGCGGGCGGCGGTGTGCGGCTGGCGCAGGCGCTGAGGAGCGCGGCGCAAAGCATTAGAATCAGGCGGGCCGAGGTCGACATGTGCAGAACAATCCTGGTCTGGATGCGGCTTTCGCTGCCGAACGCTGAAAACCAGAACGCGCAAGCAAAGCTCGCGCGAACGGATTACAACAATGTCCAGGGATTCTAGCGCTTACACGTCAAACTTCAAGTATCACTTTAAGTTTACTTACTGGCGGTAACCGTTGTCGGGGCCATGGCGAGTGCGCGCTTGGCTTCGATAAAGGTTTTGCTCCAGTAGCTGTCCCCCAGGTTGTCGACTCGAACACCGCCACTGCGACGGCTGCTGGAGTGGATAAACTGGTTGTCACCCAGGTAGATGCCGGCGTGACTGACACGACCGCGACCTGCCGTACTGAAGAAAAGCAGATCACCGGGCTTGAGGTTGTTGCGTGCGACCAACGGTGCTTTCACGTTGATCATTTCGCGCGTCGAGCGTGGCAGGTTCATGCCAGCCTCTTCACGAAACAGATAACCGATGAAACCGCTGCAATCGAAACCGGCTTCCGAGGTACCACCGAAACGGTAACGGGTACCGATCAGGGACATGCCGCGTTCGAGAATGCTGTCGGCCAGCACTGGAAGCTGGTAAGGCTTGCTGCCGGAAAAATCGGCCAGCTCTTTTTCCGTTGCCAACTCTTCTTCGTAAACAGAAGCAGACTGTGCAGCAACGAATTTTGCCTGATTTTGAACCTGTGGTTTTTGCTGTTCCGCCACCTGTTGAGGGTGGGAGGCGCAGCCAAACAACAGGGTAACGAGTGCGAGAGGCACGAGGGGTGCGAAGCGATTTAGCATGGGCACGACCGTGGCTGATGTGTAAAGAAGCCGAGACTATGCCTTCTATCACATCGATTTGCAAATTCAATCGTGCTCTATGTGACTTCTTGTTTGGACGCTGACATCTAAGCCCTTAACACCCTATACACGCCCTTCGCGTGGCCAAAGCGGCCCAAACGCGGGTTTTCTGACGCCTGAAATTTGCCAAAAGCCGCGAAAACAAAGGGCTGCTACCAGCCGAGGGTTTCCTTGAGAAAGGGAATGGTGAGCTTGCGTTGGGCCTGCAAAGAGGCCTGATCGAGCTGTTCGAGCAAATCGAACAACGCACTCATGCTGCGCGTGCCACGGGTGAGGATAAAGTGCCCGACCTCGTCGGTGAGGTGCAGGCCGCGACGGGAGGCACGCAATTGCAGGGCACGCAATTTGTCTTCGTCGGACAGCGGGCGCATCTGAAAAATCAGCGCCAGGGTCAGGCGCGACTTGAGGTCGGCCAGCTTGACCGGCAACTCCCGCGGCGAGGTGGAGGCGGCAATCAACAAGCGCCGACCGCTGTCACGCAAGCGGTTGAACAGATGGAACAGCGCTTCTTCCCAATCGGCCTTGCCGGCGACCGCCTGCAGGTCATCCAGGCACACCAATTCGTATTGCTCGAGATTATCGAAGATGCCGATGCCGCGATCCATCAATTCGGCCAACGGCAGGTACACCGCAGGCTCACCCATTTGCTCGAAACGCAGGCACGCTGCCTGCAACAGGTGGGTGCGCCCCACGCCGTGCTTGCCCCACAGATAGATCAGGCTTTCAGTCCACCCGGCGTCGGCTTCGCAGAGCCGCTCGACATAGCCGAGTGCAGCGGCATTGGCGCCTGGGTAGTAATTGATAAAGGTGGCGTCATCACGCAGACGCACACCCAAGGGCAGCTGAATCGGTTTCATGCTGGCTGAACGGCGCTGTACGAACCGTTAGTGGCCTCTGTGTAAAGTTTGCAAAGTTTATACCCGTGACGCCGGGCGCACAATGCAGCAGACCACAAGCAAAATCAAAGGTTTGCGTTCACTTGCCGGTTTTGTGCAGATTGTTTGACGGCGCAGGCCCCTGAAGCACAAACCCGACATGGGCCGGGTTTGTGGGGGGAGCGATTACAACTCAGGGTCTTCGACGCCCGTGTATGCCTCGGAATCCTTGTACAAATCGTGCACATGGCGCACCAGCACCATGATCACCGCCGCCACCGGCAATGCCAGCAGGATCCCGGTAAAGCCAAACAACTCGCCACCGGCCAGAATCGCAAAGATCACCGCCACCGGGTGCAGACCGATTCGATCGCCCACCAGCAATGGCGTGAGCACCATGCCCTCCAATGCCTGGCCGACCATGAACACCGCGACAATACCGAGCATCGGATACAGGTCGCCGCCAAACTGGAACAACCCGGCCACCAGTGCCGCGCCAATGCCGATCACAAAGCCCATGTACGGCACGATGGCCGCCAGACCGGCGATCAGGCCGATCAACAGCCCCAGCTCCAGGCCAATCGCCATCAAGCCGGCGGCGTAGATGATCCCCAGGGCCAGCATCACCAGCAATTGACCGCGCACGAATGCCCCGAGCACTTCATGGCACTCCCCTGCCAGGGACACGATGCGCTCCTCGCGGTTACGCGGCAGCAGGCTGCGGATCTTGGCCATCATCACGTCCCAGTCACGCAGCAGGTAGAACGCCACCACCGGGATCAGCACCAGATTGGTCAACCAACCGATCAGCGCCAGGCTGGACGCCGTGGCCTGGCTGAGGATCACACCGACGATATCGGTGGTCTGGCCCATGTGCTCGCTGATCGCCGCCTTGACCTTGTCGAACCTCCAGAAACCATCCGACAGCCCCAGTTTGGCCTGGACCCACGGCATCGCCGTGTGTTGCAGCCAGTCGAGCATCTGCGGCGCCAGCTCATAGAGGCGAAACAGTTGCTTGGCCAGCATCGGCACCAACACCAGCACCAAGACAGTGATGATCAAGGTGAACAGTGCGAACACCGCGACCACGCCCAGGGTCCGCGACAAGCCGGCTTTCTCCAGGCGATCCACCACGGGATCGAACAGATAGGCGAGCAGCAGCGCAACCAGGAACGGCGTCAGGATCGAATGCAGCAAGAACACAAAAACGCACAGCAGGACGATCCCGCCAAGCCACACCCAACGACGCGTATCCGCCATAAACCACTCCATCGCTTCTATATATAGAAAGAACTGTTACCAACGAAAACGCAGTTGCGCCTGTGGTTCGGGTGCAGCGGCCGGTTGCGCGCCTTCAACGACCGGCTGCGCAGCCTGTGCCTCACCGGCCGGGATCTCCTGCAACTTCGCCAGGCTCAATTGGCTGCGCAACTGATCGGCACTGCCGTTGACGCGATACACAATGCGATTGCCATCCACCCGCAGCGGCTGGCCCCCAAACGGCTCCAGCAAATGACCCAGCGCCGCATAGCGCTCCAGAGTCATCCCCTGCACTTCCAGCAATTGCTCGGTGCTCACGCCCGGCTTGACAGCAAAACGCGGCGCCAGCTTTTGGCTGACCGCCAGCATCACCGCATCGGCCACCGCGCCGGTATCCGCACCCTGGGCGGTGCCCTGCTCGCTCTTGTCGCCCAGCCACAGCCGCCATTTGGCTTGCCATTGGCTGCCTTCCTGGCGCGCGTGTACAGCCAGCAACGCATCGGCGCCGTAGCGTTCGGACGCGGCGCGCAATGGGGTGGCGTCGGCACTCTCCAGGTTCGGCGCCGTGGCGACCACCTGCTCATCAAGGTCGCCCAGGGGCAGGCGCAACGGCAGGCCACGGTGCTGGGCGGCGCGGCGCAGGGCCTGGGCGACGGCCTGACCATCGCCTACGAGGCTGCTGCCTTCCGTGGAATCGTTCAGCCACCAGCCAAGAATCGACGGCCGATTGCTGCCCCAGATCGACAGCCCGGCGTCACGCAGGGCGCGGTCGGTGCTGACCGGGTCGAAGTCCACTTGCAGGCTCTCGGGCGGGCCGGCGTCGTAGCCGTATTGGGTGATGATTTGCTGCGGGTCCTTGCGAATCGCCGCCAGACCGGGGCCGTCGGCGGCCTTGGCGTCGCCGGTCAGGCGGATCACCATCGTCTGCACGGCGCGCTGGGTCGCCTGGTCGCGCTCTTGCGGCGACTGGCTGCTGACCGGTTCAAGTACTTGATACAGGCCATTGAGGGTTTCGGCATGACTCGCCAGGCTGACCAATGACAAGCAGCCCACAAAAAACACATTACACAGACGCATGGAAGATTCCCGAACGACAAATTTAGCGGCTGGAACAGACCGCATGAACTCGGTTTGCCAAGGCTGTGACCACGGCCACCGACAAAACACTCACAGGGTCCTGATAAGTTTTCATGCTGTCACAACGATAGCGGCACCAAGGCTATACCTTAATACGGCCCGAAGCAGAGCCGATTAGCATTTTTTTAACCGGCTTTTTAGCCTATATGGCCCTGCCCGTCGGCCCGAGGATGGCCGCTGCCCCTCAAGCCTGATAAAATCGCGCGCCTTCGCAGACCGTCAACGGCTGGGCCTTTTACCAAAAGCGCCTGCCCGCTCGGTCGTTACCCAGAAATCCCCCCTAAAGGCCTGGATCATGAGCAAGCAACCCTCCCTGAGCTACAAGGACGCCGGTGTAGACATCGACGCCGGTGAAGCATTGGTCGAACGCATCAAGAGCGTCGCCAAGCGCACTGCGCGCCCCGAAGTCATGGGCGGCCTGGGCGGTTTTGGCGCCCTCTGCGAAATCCCGGCCGGCTACAAACAGCCGGTATTGGTCTCCGGCACCGACGGCGTGGGGACCAAGCTGCGCCTGGCCTTGAACCTGAACAAACACGACAGCATCGGCATCGACCTGGTGGCCATGTGCGTCAACGACCTGGTGGTGTGCGGCGCCGAGCCGTTGTTCTTCCTGGACTACTACGCCACCGGCAAGCTCAACGTCGAAACCGCTACCCAGGTAGTGACCGGCATTGGCGCCGGTTGCGAACTGTCGGGTTGCTCGCTGGTAGGCGGCGAAACCGCTGAAATGCCTGGCATGTACGAAGGTGAAGACTATGACCTGGCCGGTTTCTGCGTCGGTGTTGTAGAGAAAGCCGAGATCATCGACGGTTCCAAAGTGGCCGCCGGTGACGCCCTGCTCGCCCTGCCATCGTCCGGCCCGCACTCCAATGGCTACTCGCTGATCCGCAAGATCATCGAAGTGTCCGGTGCCGACATCGAAAACATCCAGCTCGACGGCAAGCCACTGACCGACCTGCTGATGGCTCCGACCCGCATCTACGTCAAGCCCCTGCTCAAGCTGATCAAGGACACCGGTGCCGTCAAAGCCATGGCCCACATCACCGGCGGCGGCCTGCTGGACAACATCCCGCGCGTACTGCCAAAAGGCGCCCAGGCGATTGTCGACGTGGCCAGCTGGCAGCGTCCTGCCGTGTTCGACTGGCTGCAAGAGAAAGGCAACGTCAACGAAACCGAGATGCACCGCGTACTCAACTGCGGCGTGGGCATGGTCATCTGCGTGGCGCAAGAGCACGTAGACACCGCGCTGAACGTCCTGCGTGAAGCTGGCGAGCAGCCTTGGGTCATCGGTCAGATCGCCACCGCCGCTGAAGGCGCTGCGCAGGTTGAACTGAAGAACCTCAAGGCTCACTGATGTCCCAGACCTGTGATGTCGTGGTGCTGCTCTCCGGCACCGGCAGTAACTTGCAGGCCCTGATCGACAGCACGCGCACCGGCGACAGCCCGGTGCGTATCGCTGCGGTGATCTCCAACCGCAGCGACGCCTACGGCCTGCAACGTGCCAGCGATGCGGGTATCGAAACCCGCTCACTGGATCACAAGGCGTTCGACGGCCGCGAAGCCTTCGATGCCGCCTTGGTCGAACTGATCGACGCGTTCAACCCCAAACTCGTGGTATTGGCCGGCTTCATGCGCATCCTCAGCGCTGATTTCGTGCGGCATTACGAAGGGCGCCTGCTCAATATCCACCCGTCCCTGCTGCCCAAATACAAGGGCATGCACACCCACCAGCGCGCGATTGAAGCCGGTGACAGCGAGCATGGTTGCAGCGTGCACTTTGTCACCGAGGAACTCGATGGCGGGCCTCTGGTCGTACAGGCAGTGGTTCCGGTACAGTCTGACGACTCGGCGCAGACGCTTGCGCAACGGGTGCATACCCAGGAACACAGGATTTACCCGCTGGCCGTACGCTGGTTTGCCGAGGGGCGGTTGATTCTTGGTGATCAGGGTGCATTATTGGACGGTCAGTTACTCGCGGCCAGCGGCCACTTGATTCGAACCTAGGAGATTTTATGCGTCGCGCCTTGCTCTTCGCTTTTGCTCTGTTTGCCTTGCCTGCGGTGCAAGCGGCGGACCTTCACCCCTTCTCCGCCAGCTACACCGCCGACTGGAAACAGTTGCCCATGAGTGGTTCGGCTGAGCGCAGCCTGACCAAGAACGGCGACGGCACCTGGACCTTGAATTTCAAGGCCTCCATGATGATCGCCAGCCTGACCGAAACCAGCGTGATCCTGTTTGACAAGGACACCCTGCAACCCAAGAGCTATACCTTCGAACGCGGTGGCCTGGGCAAGGCCAAGAAGATCAACCTGGACTTCGACCAGAGCGCCAAGAAAGTCACCGGGTTTGAGAACAAAGACGCGGTCAACGTGCCCCTGCAAAGCGGCATGCTCGACAAGTCAACCTACCAATTGGCGCTGCAGCGCGATGTGGCGGCAGGCAAGAAGAGCATGAGCTACAACGTGGTTGAAGGCACTGACGTCGACACCTACGATTTCCGCGTGATTGGCCCTGAGAAAGTGCAGACCAAGGTCGGCTCCATCGATGCAATCAAGGTCGAGCGCGTGCGTGACCCGACCCAAAGCAAGCGCATCACCCAGATGTGGTTTGCCAAGGATCAGGGCGGCATCCTGGTCGCCCTGCGTCAGGTAGAAACCGACGGCAAGGAATACAACATCATGCTGCAGGACGGTACCGTTGACGGCAAGGCTGTCAAAGGCAACTAATGACGCTGATGTGCTGAACAAGAGCCTCGCGAAATGCGGGGCTTTTTTTCGCCTGAAGGTTGGGAATTGCC
Organism: Pseudomonas sp. FP2309; assembly: GCF_030687575.1. Taxonomy (NCBI): domain Bacteria; kingdom Pseudomonadati; phylum Pseudomonadota; class Gammaproteobacteria; order Pseudomonadales; family Pseudomonadaceae; genus Pseudomonas; species Pseudomonas sp. FP2309. Next base: position 4,023,159 of record NZ_CP117439.1, read on the forward strand.
CGCGCAACACATGAAACTTTTGTCATAAAACCCAATACCCGGCGAGCCAAACCCACGGTTTACAAGGCCTGCGGCGCTGTTGCATTTCCTGCAATAAATTGTTGCACGCAAAACCGGTTTACTTAGCAAGCTAACCAAACATATAACAAAGGCCTGCGACGACTTGCCGCAGATCAACCAGAGATTGGAGCAAGCAGATGACTGTAAAAGTAACTGAGCGCGACGACGAACATATGTCCCACGAAGCCTTGGGCCATGGGATTCATATCTGGGATGTCTATCAACAAGACCTGCTGGTCGGCATGTTCCACAATGAGAGCGATGCTCATAACTACAAGAACGAACTTGAATCGCTTGAGATGAAACGCCAGACACAAAGCTCCTGAATTATCCGAATACCCAGGCCTTCGCTGCCTGAAAACACAAACCCCGCCTTTTGAGCGGGGTTTGTATGTTCAGGGCTGCTTCGCAGCCCGGCGCGGGGCAAGCCCGCTCACCGCAGCAAGCCCACTCAGTACAGTCAGCAGGCGCGCTGCAGCGACGTTTTAATGCCTTACCACATCAGGTCATCCGGGATCTGGTAGGCCGCGTACGGATCGTCCTCATCCGGCACCTGGCTTTCCGTCAGGATATTGAGCTGCACGATACGCTCCGGTGCGCGCTCCTGGATCTTCAACGCCGCTTCGCGCGGAATCACTTCGTAACCGCCACCGTGGTGCACGATCGCCAGGGAGCCGTTGCTCAGCTTGTTGCGCATCAGCGTGTTGACCGACAGGCGCTTGACCTTCTTGTCATCCACGAAGTTGTAGTAGTCCTCGGTGGTCAGCTTGGGCAGGCGCGATGTCTCGATCAGTTGCTTGACCTGGGCCGTGCGGGCCTTGGCCTCGGCTTTTTCCTGCTGCTGGCGGTTCAACTCCTGGTCACGCTTGACCTTCTCGGCGTGCGCTTGCTGGGCCAGGCGCGCCTGGGTGTCATCCGCCTCGGCCTGGCCTTTGTGGACCAGACGCTGCTGCTTTTGTTTCTCTTTGCCGACCTGCTTGGCCTGCTTTTGGTTGACCAGACCTGCTTTGAGCAACTGGTCGCGAAGGGAAAGGCTCATGGTGCTTACTCACTTAGGCAACTGCTCAACCGCAGCTGGACACGTTCTTTTCCTGACGTTTGGCTTCGCCCCACAGGGCGTCCAACTCTTCGAGGGTGCAATCTTCCATGGGACGCTGGGTGTCGCGCAATGCCTGTTCGATAAATCGGAAACGTCGTTCGAACTTGGCATTGGCGCCGCGCAGCGCTGTTTCCGGGTCGACCTTGAGGTGACGAGCGAGGTTGACCGCCGCAAACAGCAGGTCACCCACCTCATCGGCAATAGCCAGCGCATCGTTATCGGCCATGGCTTCGAGTACTTCACCCAACTCTTCGCGCACGTTATCCACCACCGGCAACGCCGAGGGCCAGTCGAAACCGACCTGACTGGCGCGCTTTTGCAATTTGGCGGCACGGGACAAAGACGGCAAGGCGCCTGGCACATCGTCGAGCAGGGAAAGCTGCTCCGGAGCGTCGGACTTTTCTGCGCGCTCCTCGGCCTTGATCTGCTCCCAGCGCTGCTTGACCTGTTCTTCGCTCAGTTGCGGGATATCCAGCGGTGCATACAGATCGCCGGTGGGGAATACGTGCGGATGACGACGGATCAACTTGCGGGTGATGCTGTCGATCACCCCGGCAAACTCAAAGCGCCCTTCTTCACGCGCCAACTGGCTGTAATACACCACCTGGAACAACAGATCGCCCAGTTCACCTTGCAGGTGATCGAAGTCGCCACGCTCAATGGCATCCGCCACTTCATAGGCTTCTTCCAGGGTGTGCGGCACGATGCTGGCGTAGGTTTGCTTGATGTCCCACGGGCACCCGTATTGCGGGTCCCGCAGGCGGTTCATCAGGTGCAGCAGGTCTTCAAGCGAATACATCGGGCTACTCATGATGGTGTGCGATTACGCCGGGTCTCGATGATGTTCGGCAACTGGGAAATCCGCCCCAGCAGCCGCCCAAGCGCGTCCAACCCCGGGATCTCGATGGTCAGGGACATCAATGCGGTGTTGTCCTCCTTGTTCGAGCGGGTGTTGACCGCCAGCACGTTGATCCGCTCGTTGAGCAGCACTTGCGACACGTCACGCAGCAAACCGGAACGATCGTAGGCGCGGATGATGATGTCCACCGGGTAGGTGAGCACCGGCACCGGGCCCCAGCTGACCTGGATGATCCGCTCCGGCTCACGTCCGCCCAGTTGCAGCACCGAGGCGCAATCCTGGCGGTGAATGCTCACGCCACGGCCTTGAGTGATGTAGCCGACGATCGCGTCGCCCGGCAGTGGCTGGCAGCAACCGGCGATTTGCGTCAGCAGGTTGCCCACCCCCTGGATCTGTATATCGCCGCGCTTGCCGGGCTTGTAGCCAGTGGCTTTGCGCGGGATCAGTTCCAGCTGTTCATTGCCGCGCTCCGGCTCGACCAGTTGCTGGGCCAGGTTGACCAACTGCGCCAGGCGCAGGTCGCCGGCACCGAGGGCTGCGAACATGTCTTCGGCGATCTTCATGTTGGCCTTTTCGGCCAGCTTGTCGAAGTCCACCTGAGGCAGGCCCAGGCGGGCCAATTCGCGCTCGAGCAGGGTCTTGCCGGCGGCGACGTTCTGATCGCGCGCCTGCAACTTGAACCAGTGCACGATCTTTGCCCGCGCCCGCGAGGTGGTGATGTAGCCCAGGTTCGGGTTCAGCCAGTCACGGCTTGGCGTGCCGTGTTTGCTGGTGATGATCTCGACCTGTTCACCGGTCTGCAGGCTGTAGTTGAGCGGCACAATGCGCCCATTGATCTTGGCGCCCCGGCAGTTGTGGCCGATTTCGGTGTGCACGCGGTAGGCGAAGTCCAGCGGCGTGGCGCCCTTGGGCAAGTCGATCGCGTGGCCGTCGGGGGTGAAGATGTAGACCCGGTCCGGCTCGATATCCACCCGCAGCTGTTCAGCCAGGCCGCCGATGTCGCCGAGTTCTTCGTGCCATTCCAACACTTGGCGCAACCAGGAGATTTTCTCTTCGTACTGGTTGGACCCGGCTTTGACGTCGGTGCCCTTGTAGCGCCAGTGCGCACACACGCCCAGCTCAGCCTCTTCGTGCATGGCGTGGGTGCGAATCTGCACTTCCAGCACCTTGCCCTCGGGGCCGATCACCGCCGTGTGCAGCGAGCGATAGCCGTTTTCCTTGGGGTTGGCGATGTAGTCGTCGAATTCCTTGGGAATGTGCCGCCACAGGGTGTGGACGATGCCCAGCGCGGTGTAGCAGTCGCGCATTTCCGGCACCAGCACGCGCACCGCGCGCACATCGTATATCTGGCTGAAGGCCAGGCCCTTGCGCTGCATTTTGCGCCAGATGGAATAGATATGCTTGGCGCGGCCACTGATGTCGGCGTCGACGCCGGTGGCCTGCAGTTCAGCGCGCAACTGGCCCATCACGTCGGTGATAAAGCGCTCGCGGTCGAGCCGCCGCTCATGCAGCAACGTGGCGATCTGTTTGTATTGATCGGGCTCGAGGTAGCGGAAGGACAGGTCCTCCAGCTCCCACTTGATATGACCAATGCCCAGGCGGTGGGCCAGCGGTGCGTAGATATCGAAGACTTCGCGGGCGACGCGGTTGCGCTTTTCGTCATCGGCGGTCTTCACCGCACGGATCGCACAGGTACGCTCGGCCAGCTTGATCAGCGCGACGCGCACGTCGTCGACCATCGCCACCAGCATCTTGCGCAGGTTCTCCACTTGGCCCTGGGTGCCCAGCACCATGGACTGGCGCGGGCTGAGGCTGGCGCTGATGGCGGCCATGCGCAGCACGCCGTCGATCAACTTGGCCACCACGGAGCCGAATCGCTGGCCTACCGTGGCCAACGGGATGTGCCCCTCACGCACGCCGCGATAGAGCACGGCGGCGATCAGCGAATCCTGGTCCAGCTTGAGATCGGCGAGGATCTCGGCGATTTCCAGACCGGTGCGAAAGCTGGAAGTGCCTTCGGCCCACAGGTTCTTCGCCGCGTTGTCTTGCTGCTCAGACTCACGAGCGAACTCGCAGGCTGCTTTCAAGGCTTCACGGTCCAGTGCCGGGTCGACACTGATGGCATGATCCAGCCATGCCTCGAGATTGATACTGCCGTCAGTGTTGATCGGCTGGTGTGCTCTCACCTGTACCATCTTGCTTACCTTCCCTACGACGCACCTTCGGTGCGCCAAAATCATCGCCGACCTTTTTACTGCGATCTCCGTGGCAGCTCATAGGCCTTGGAGAACGCAGGCCAGTCGGATTAAACGGGCATCCTAGCCCGCTTCAAATAACGCCATGGCCTCGACATGCGCTGTCTGCGGAAACATGTCGAGGATCCCGGCACGTTTTAGCCGGTAGCCCTGCCTGACCAACTCAACCGTGTCCCGCGCCAGCGTGGCCGGGTTGCAGGACACATACACCAGGCGCTTGGCCCCCAGTGTGGCGAGCTTGCGCACAACCTCCTGGGCACCCTCGCGAGGTGGGTCCAAGAGTACCGCAGAAAAGCCCTGTTTGGCCCATTCTGCGTCAGTCAAAGGCTGGGACAAATCGGCCTGAAAAAACCTCGCATTATGCAAATTGTTGCTGACGGCGTTGAGTGCCGCGCGGTCCACCATGGTCTGTACGCCTTCCACCGCCAGCACTTCTCGCACATGGCGAGCCAGCGGCAGGGCGAAATTGCCCAGGCCGCAGAACAGGTCCAGCACCCGCTCATCGGGTTGCGGCGCCAGCCAGGCCAGCGCCTGGGCAACCATCGCCTCATTGACCCCGGCGTTGACCTGCACGAAATCCCCAGGCCGATAGGCCAGCTCCAGATCCCATGTCTCCAGGCGCAAGCCCAGGGCCAGCTCAGGCGCAACCGGTTCCGGCCGGCCTTCACCCTGCAGCCACAGTTGGGCGTCATGGAAGACGCAAAATTCTTTGAGTATGTGCAGGTCCGCCTCGGACAGCGGCGCCATATGCCGCAACAATACGGCCACGGACGAGCCACTGAACAATTCCACATGCCCCAGCGCCTGCGGTTTGCTCAAGCGCCGCAACATGTTCGGCAGACGCTGCATGATCGGTTGCAAGGCCTGTACCAGCACCGGGCAATCATCGATGGCGACGATGTCCTGGCTGGCCACGGCACGAAAGCCCACCTCCAGCGTTTTCGCTTTGGCATCCCAACGCACCGCCACACGGGCGCGACGTCGGTAACCGAATTCGGGGCCGCTCAGCGGTGCGGCCCACTCTTGCGGTTCGACACCCGCCACACGGGACAGTTGCTCGGCAAGCATGCGCTGTTTCAGGGCGAGTTGTTCGTTGTGGGGCAGGTGCTGCACGCTGCAGCCCCCGCAGCGGCCAACATGGGCGCAAGGTGCGGGGCGGCGCAGTTCGCTGGCCTTGAACACCCGCTCGGTGCGGGCCTCGACCACTTTGCCGTGGGTACCCAGCACCCGCGCTTCGACGTCTTCGCCGGCCAGCGCGCCATTGACGAACCAGGTGCGCCCTTCAAAGAACACGATGCCCCGGCCGTCGTTGGCCAGGCGTTCGATGGTCAGGCGTTGTTTCTTGCCCACTGGAATCTGTGGGGCCCGGCTGCCGCCCGTCGGTTGGAAGCGCAGGCCTCTCTCATGCTTGGCCATCAGTTGGGTTCGTCAAAAATGCCGGTCGACAGGTAACGGTCGCCTCGGTCACAGATGATCGCGACGATCACCGCGTTTTCCACTTCTTTGGACAAGCGCAACATCCCCGCCACAGAACCGCCGGAGGACACGCCACAGAAGATGCCTTCTTCACGGGCCAGGCGGCGCGTGGTGTCCTCGGCTTCACGCTGGGCCATGTCGATGATGCGATCGACCCGCGCCGCGTTGTAGATCTTCGGCAGGTACTCTTCGGGCCAGCGGCGAATGCCAGGGATCGCCGCGCCTTCCATCGGTTGCAGGCCGACGATCTGGATCGCCGGGTTCTGCTCCTTGAGGTAGCGCGAATTGCCCATGATGGTGCCGGTGGTGCCCATGGAGCTGACGAAATGGGTGATGGTGCCCTGGGTCTGGCGCCAGATCTCCGGGCCGGTGGAGGTGTAGTGCGCTTGCGGGTTGTCGCCGTTGGCAAACTGGTCCAGCACCTGGCCACGGCCTTCGGCGGCCATGCGCTCGGCGAGGTCGCGCGCGCCCTCCATGCCCTGCTCCTGGGTGACCAGGATCAGTTCGGCGCCATACGCCGTCATCGCGGCCTTGCGCTCGGCGCTGGAGTTGTCGGGCATGATCAGGATCATCTTGTAACCCTTGATCGCGGCCGCCATGGCCAGGGCGATCCCGGTGTTGCCCGAGGTGGCTTCGATCAGGGTGTCGCCGGGTTTGATCTGCCCGCGCAACTCGGCGCGGGTGATCATCGACAGCGCCGGGCGGTCTTTTACCGAGCCGGCCGGGTTGTTCCCTTCGAGCTTGAGCAACAGGGTGTTGCTAGTCTCACCCGCCATGCGTTGCAAGCGGACCAGGGGTGTATTGCCGACGCAATCGGCGATTGTTGGGTACTGCAAGGTCATGGCGTATTCGCAATCCAGACTGCGGGGGCGAACATCATACCGGGAAAGATCGACGGGCCATATCACGCAAAGTGCGGTGCTTATGGCTTATAGGAATAAGCGCCGATCAACCGCTGGTAAACCGCTGCCACTCCTCCCCCGTCAATTGCGCGATCAAGGTATTCGCCGCACTGGCCCGTGACACTTGAACGCTGCTCGCCCGCAGCAGGTAATCACCTTCGGCCATCTCTCCGCTTTCCACCTGCGCCAGCGCCTCTTCCAGTTCTCGATCGTATTGGCCCAGACGCGCCTCGAAACGCGCGCGATGGTTGCGCTCCAGAAACTGCACCCAATACTCCTCCTGTGCCAGCAATGCGGGCCAGTCGTGCTGCGCATGCGCCGCCATCACCCGCTGGCGCATCGTGGCGAACGCGCCCAAATCCGGTATCTGCAGCGCTCGGTCCAGTCGCTCGTGAAACCCAAGGGGCAGATCCAGGCTCGCCGACAACGCGATGCGACAGGCAAGCATACGGCTGCTCGCCAGGCGCCAGGACTGCTCGGGATCGGCACGCAGCACAATCGCCTCAATGGCCTTGAGCCGATGCCACGCGCGAAAGCAGTTCAACACCGGCGCGGCCTGCGCGCCTGGCGCACGCGCAAGCAATTGGATGGGCAGGAACTTGAGCTCCAGGTCATTCAAGGACAGCAGCCAGCCATCGGCGCCTCGATGGTGCTCGAACCGATGCTGAAACAACGTCAAGGCCAACAACTCGTTCTCGTTGGCGCTCTCGATCAACTGCCACACGCGGCGTGTCAGGTCCTCTCGCAGCGCCCGATATCCTGGCGTCGTGAGCAATGGATAATCCGCAATGTTGTTCAACAGCGCGAAGAAATGCTCGGACATCGGGCGTTGCTGCAACTGCTCCCACAGCGTCTGATGACGAGGAACCTCACTGACAGACAACACCGCCAGCCAGCGGTCTGGCCGTGCGCGCGCTGACGCTAGGTCACCATTCAAGCCAAAGTAAATATCCGATTGCCCTGGCTGATCACGGTAACGTCGCAGCAACTGGAGCGAGCCCTGAGACAGGGGGTTGCCGTGCAAATTCATGCCGCGATGGACATTCGCAAACAGGTACAGGTCATGACTGGTCAATACCGATATTCGGTTGTCGCGAAGATCGAACACCTCAAGCGCTCTCAGGGTGACGGCCCCGCGAGGCAGGTGCTCCAACTGGGTGTTACGCAGGTTGAGCACGCGCAAGTTCACCAACGGATACAGGTTCAAATGCTGCCCCAGCCGCAACGGGTTGTTTGATAAGTCCAGTTTTACCAGGCTGGTCAACTCAGACAGCAATGTCACATCACCGAGCCGTGGTTTGATCCGGTTGCTGGAGAGGTTCAGCAGCGATAAATAGCGCAACTGGGCCAACCCCAAGGGCAAGTGCTCCAAATGATTGTGATCAAGCAGGATCCAGCGAACTTGCGGAAAACACCGCAGAAAACCGCTCGGCACGGTCGTCAGCTGGTTACTTTTAAGGCTCATCACTTTGACGTGGCCAAAGTACGCCCCCAGCTGCGGCAGGTCGTTCAAAGCCAGGTCATCAAGATTCAACTCGTAGGGTACGCCGCGGCTGGAGTCCTCTTTACGCCAACAGCGCCGAATACGCTCGGCGGCTTCATGGCGCGCCGCCTGCTCGGTGATCACTCCTCGTGCACGCCAGCGCTCGAGCGCGTTATCCATGACCTCCCGTTCCTTGAACAAAAAGCCAATCGCCTGGTCCCGCTCGCGTACCGAATCGCTGAGGTTCTCCAGTAATTCGAGCGCTTGCCGATCGGTCTTGGCCGGAAACAATTGGCGCAACCGGGCCAGCTGTTCACGGTCTACCGGTCCCAGTTCGTCACCGCCGCTCAAGGGATAGCCGATCCGCCCGTCAGCCAGGCGACGCGGCGGGTTGTACCAGGGGTGCCGACTTATTTCGAGCAGCGTGTCTGCAAACGCCCCATGACGGGTCAAACGGTGGCCAATCTGCGCGGTAAGCTCTTCGATGGCGCCTGGGTGAGCGTACCCGAACGCCTCACGTTCGGCGGGCGTAAGCAGGTCTAACAGCACAGCAAGGAAAGCACCGGGGTCGCCCGTCGGTTGCCCGCCATCCTTGCCGCCGGGGATATACGCCTGGTACTGCGCGGCAATGGGCTCCAGCACTCGGACTTGCGTGGTGTCGACGGGGCCGATGCTGTCAATCAGGCGCCCTCTTTCCCACACCTCGACACGTAAATCACCCGGCCAGCCCTGAATGTCCGGCAAGGTGTGCAGGATCAACCTGGCGCTGTCCTCATTCATCGCTGCCGACAGATACACCCCCTCTATCGCCCGGTTTTTGCGCAGGTACCGCAACCACCAACGCACGGTGCGCATCATGCTCAACGGCACGCGCCCCGCCTCCAGACTTTGGCGTTCCATCGCGGTAGCCGCGCGTACCATGTCGTCGACGACAGCCGCGGTCAAAGCGGGAAAATCGCGCTGTATCACCTGCCCCAACGGCTCGGACGACAGCGCGCTTTTGTGCGTCAGCGTTTTGAAAAAAAGGCGTTCCATTTGCGCCTGATCGAGTTCGACCTTGCTTTCAAGCACCGTCACCTGATCGGCACGCCCCACCCCTGCACGCCCCACCAGCGCGTCCGCCTTGTCGGGGCCGACCTCCCCCAGCAGTTCATCGAAAAAGTCCCGCCCAACGTCCACCCCGGCTTTGACCCGTTGATGAGCATTGAAGCGTTCGAGGGTGTCCAGCAGCATTATGGGTGGACGCTCATTGCGCACATGCACGCGGCGCAGCATGGCTGCCGTCACACCGCTGATCTGCTGAATCTGTTCGATGGCATCCGGTGAAAAACCACGCACCCTGGGGCCCAAGCGGTAAAACGGTTGCTGCCCGTCCCAGGTCAGCGGGTTTTCCCATTCATGCCGCCAGGCGCCAACGCCGTTATGAGTCAACAGCGGTGCATAGGCATTGATCAGCGACGGGTGCCGGATACGCCAGGGTTGCAGCGGCCCGGCCTGATCTACCTTGAAACTCATGCCCTCGATAAACACGTAGTGGTCGGTTTGCGAAGGGTAAAGACCCAGGGCATCGGGCTCGGAAAGCTCGAGCGGCGCGGTGCTGGCGTAGGCAGCAATCTCGCGTCGCCCCAGAAAAAACGCACCCTGCGGTGCACGATTGCGCAGCAGGGTGCGGGCAACCCGATACCGTAGCTCGCTGATCGCCTGGCTGGCGTTCTGCCCAAGCCGGAGCAGATTGCGTTCGGTCAGTTGGCTCACCACAGCCTCATAAAAACTGTCGACACCGGCCAACACCGCTCCGGTACGCGAGGTACGGTGGTCAAACACTGAAAACCGCCCGCGGCGCTGATCGATCACGACGATCGTTCGGTCCCATGGGCCTTTAGAAACATACGGCACTGCCTGGTCGGCGCCGCACACCACCAAGCCCTGGCCCGTCAGGTCGCGCACCAAGTCAGGGGCAAGTTGCGCCACCCAGCGTTGGGTTTGCCGGTCGAAGCGACGCGGATTAAAGAGCCCATCGATAAGGGTCTCTCGGCGGGCCACCTGGCGGGCGGCACGCAGGGCGTTATACAGCGCCTCGGGTTGCAGTTGCGAAAACAGCAGTTGCGTCTGTTGATGCTCGGACAGCGGGTGTTCGCGCAGTACATCCAGCAGCCGTGCCCGACTCAGGCCGGGGTGCAGCGCCTGCAATTGGGTGATCACCGCCGGCACCGCCGGGTCATCACCCACGCTGTCCGGCAACAATCGACGCACCGAGGCAGCGGCCCCCTCAGCCTGGGCTCGGGTGGCGTCGGCAAACTGCGTCAGCGCATCGAACAAGTCGACTTTCACGGCCTGGGCCAACGCCGCCAGTTGTTGGCGAAGCGTAGGCCCATCCGCCGCGAAAATATCCGGCAACAGGGCCTCGATCGCCTGAGGCAAATGGACGCTCAGTCGACGCGGTTCGGCATAGGCGAATTGATAGTTTTCCAGCACGCTGACGCTCACCGTCTGCGTCGTCGGTTGCCCTCCATCCTTGCTGTAGCGGCGTATTTCCAGGCCTTGGGCGTTCCTGATACTCAACGACGTATCCACCGGCCAGCGTTCCAACTGGGTAAGCAACGGCGCCATCACGTCAACGGCACCGACCGGCACCGGCGCCGTCAAATCGGCACCGCCCGCCACCCACTCGATCAAGGTGTCGGCCCTGAACCGCTGCACCGCCTCGACCAGTGAAGCTGACGGCGGCGCACCGTCCCAAACCCGGTTCAACACCTCCCGCGAGGTGCTGCTGGTCTCAAGCAGCGCTTCCAGTTGCCGGGCGGGCGCTTCCTGACTGCCCAGCATGCGCTCAAGCAGTTGCGGGCTTGTCAAAGACTGCGGCGCAGCCACAGCGCCAGGCATTTGCGCCAATCGACGATGCAACCGCTGATGGCGACGCTGCACGCTCAGGGCCAGACGCGTATGCAACCGGCCACTGATCAGTAAATCAGCCAGGTCGGTGAAGCCCTGGAGCAATTCTCCGGACTCACCTTGCAGCGCCTGGTAAGCCCCCTCGCGAAACGATTGCTCCAATGCCACGAACATTGCGAACGCACGCACCCGCCCCAAGCCTTTCAACGCACCGGGAACCGGGATCAACAACAGGTTGAGAATTTCATTGATCAGGGTCTGGAACAGTTCGATCACGGTCGGCATAAAGCCCGGCGTTTCATTGGCCAGCTCCTGCAGGTTGGCCCGGCAGCGCTCGATATAGAAATCGTTGAGGCTCACGACCGGCACCTTGTGCACCTCGTCACGCACGTAGCCGATGCTTTTGATGCCGTCGATCCTCGGGATCGATTGCGCGAGGGAGTGGATTAATTTGGCGAACCCCTGCAGGTTGCGGGGCGGCGGGGTGGATCGGGCGATTTTTTTCAGACGGGCGCAGTCACGCAACGCCATCATTTGGTACAGCCAATCGACCTCTCCCAAGCGGTAGAAGGCCTGGAAGTGCACATGAAATTCCTCGCAGGCCTTGCGATGGCTGTCGTGGTGACGCATCGCTCCGCCAGGCCTGTTCGGGAAAAAGCTGAAGGCCCCCGGGCAGCCATCGACGGCAAACACGATGTGGGGAATGTTCAGGCTGTCCCCTGGGGGAGCGCCCACGTATTGCCCGGTCAAGCCAATGTTCTGAGGCACCCAGCTGTAGCTGTCGATACCATAGGGGATGAACAACCGCATCTCTTCCACCCGACCCCAAGGCACCTCCCCTGTCAGCGCCCGTCTGACACACTGGTATTTTTGCCTGTCGATACGGCAGACCCCGCCGCTTCTATGCGCGTCTATCAGGGCAAACTCAAATTCCGCCCGCGCCAGCGCGATCATCAGCGTGCCCAGCACGCCGCCAGGCTGCAGCGCCTGATCGACCTGGGCTTTGAGCTGCCCACCGATATCGAGCCGGCGCACCAGCGCGATGAAATCCCCGGCGCTGGCGTTAATGCCAGGGTCCAGGTAACTGGCGTCGGCCAGGCCGGTGCGTCCGGGGTAACTCCAACCGGTGAGGCCGTCGTAGTTCATACACGCGGCGTCCCACAGCGTGATACTGGCGACTTTCACCACCTCGTCATCCTGGGCGGCACGGCGCACCCGGTCCGAGCGCTGCAGGTAACGGGTGTGTATCCGCGCGGCGGTGGGATCGACCTCCTCGCCAGTCAGGGTTTTCAGCTCGCTGCGAAGTAACGCCAACGCCTGGTGCTGGAAGAGTTCAGTCAGTTGGCCAATGGCTTTCTCCTGGGCGCTCTGCGCATCGATCCAGGCTTTCTGCAGGCGCACGTACTCGAGCTTTTCCTGGTCGTCGAGCCTTTCGAGAAAACGCCCAAGTTTGGCGCGCTGCACATCCAGGGTTTGCAGGACAGACCACTCGGCAGCGGCCATCACGGGCTCGCGACGCTGGGCCATGAACACCGACAGCGGGTCATCCGAGACGGCGGGGGTAAGCGGTTCGACCATTTCTCTATTCCTGAAAAAAGGTCAGCCTATCCCGCCGCATTCCAGCACACCGGTAGCTATGTAGCGCGCTGCATCACGTGTGGTTTTTCTCAAAAACCGCGCGGCCCATCGCCGCGATCTGCCCGTCGATCAGTGCTTCGAACGGGGCGAGCAACGCCTCGAACGAACGCGGTGCTTCCAACACCTGCAACGCCTGCGCAATGGCCTCCACCGTCGACAACGCGCCCGGCCCCGGCGCCTTGCGCAGGCGGTAACGGGAGACGCTACCCGCGGCCAGGGTGACCCTCGGCAACGCCGCCAACAGCGGATTGAGATGCAGCAGCTTGCGCGCCTTGCGCCAGGTGCCATCAGGCACCACCAGTAACAGTGGTTGCTCGCTGGACGCGTAGGTGCAAAGCGGTTGGGCGTCATCGGCCGGGAACAACAGCCGCGCCTGATAGCCCGGCGGGTTCAATAACGTGGCCAGGTCATCGAACACTTCGCCCACCAGCAACTGCGCATTGTTGAGCCCCAGCGCCGCCAACCGCGCGGTATTGAGCGCATGGTTGACCTCGCTCGGATGCTGCAACAGCAACACGCGGGTGCGGCTGTCGAGGCTGGGGATCAGCGCGCAAAGGCAATGGGTGATGGGCCTGAGACAACGGCAGCATTGGGGTCTGGACATGGTTTCAGGCCTGATTGAGCTGGGCTTTGAGTAAGTCGCGGAAGGTCTGGATCAGCGGTTCGCGGCTGCGCCCACGGCGCATGATCATCGAGAACGGCGCCTGGTAGCCGAAGGTCGCCGGCAGCAGCACGCGCAGGTCGCCCTTGTCGGCCCAGGCCTGGGCGTAGTGCTCGGGGAGGTAGCCGATATAGGCGCCGGACAACACCAGGATCAGTTGCGCCTCCATACTTTCCACCGTGGCCGCGCTGTGCTTGAACCCGTGGCGCGCCAATTCCGCCTGGCTCCAGTAACCGCGCCCGACCATGCGCTGCTGGGTGATCACCTGTTCGGGAATGCGCCGCTCGTTGAACAACGGATGCCGCGTGCTGCAATACAACCAGTGCTGCTCTCGGTACAGGGGCATGTAGATCAGCCCGCTCATGCGGTTGGAAAACGCGCCGATGGCCAGGTCCAGACGATTGTCCTGCACACCCAATTGCAATTCGTAGGGGCTCATCACCGACAGATGCAGGTGCACCGCCGGGTGTTCCAGGCTGTAGGCGCCGATCACCTCGGCGAACGGCAGCGCCTTGTCGCTGACGGTCGAATCGAGCACGCCGAGCTTGAGGGTGCCGCGCAGCTCGCCTTTGAGCGCGGCGGCGTATTGCTCGAAGCCTTCGAGCTCGCCCAGCAGGCGCAAGGTTTCCTGGTGGAACAACTCGCCCTTGCTGGTCAGGCTGAAGCCGCCGCGACCGCGATGGCACAACACCAGGCCCAGCGCCGATTCGAGCTGGCTCATATAGGTGCTGATCGCCGATGTGGACAGGTTGAGTTCGTGCTGGGCATTGGCGAACCCCTGGTGGCGCACGACGCTGACGAAGATGCGCAGGAGTTTCAGGTCGGGCAAGGCATTGGCCATGGTCGGCTCCGGGGTTGATCGGGGGAGTCTACCCGCCCGTAATAGTTTAGAAAAATCTGAACTAAGTATTTGCCCCAGCCGATTCTTCGCTCTCTGCGCTTTTCGCAGAATCGACCCCTGATAAACACAACAACGATGAGGCACTCCCGTGGACAAGATTTTCCACCAACCACTGGGCGGCAACGAAATGCCGCGCTTCGCCGGCATCGCCACCATGATGCGTCTTCCCCACCTGCAAACGGCCAAAGGCCTGGACGCCGCGTTTATCGGCGTACCCCTGGACATCGGTACTTCGCTGCGCGCCGGCACCCGCTTCGGGCCCCGGGAAATTCGCGCCGAATCGGTGATGATCCGCCCGTACAACATGGCCACCGGCGCCGCGCCATTCGACTCGCTGTCGGTAGCCGACATCGGTGACGTGGCGATCAACACCTTCAACCTGCTCGACGCCGTGCGCATCATCGAAGAGGCCTACGACGAGATCCTCGAGCACAATGTGATCCCCATGACCCTCGGCGGCGACCACACCATCACCTTGCCGATCCTGCGGGCGATCCATAAGAAACACGGCAAGGTCGGACTGGTACACATTGATGCCCACGCCGACGTCAACGACCACATGTTCGGCGAGAAAATCGCCCACGGCACCACCTTCCGCCGCGCCGTCGAAGAGGGTCTGCTTGATTGTGATCGCGTGGTGCAGATCGGGCTGCGCGCCCAGGGCTACACCGCCGAAGACTTCAACTGGAGCCGCAAACAGGGTTTTCGCGTGGTCCAGGCCGAAGAATGCTGGCATCACTCCCTCGCCCCGCTGATGGCCGAAGTGCGCGAAAAGGTCGGCGGCGGCCCGGTGTACCTGAGCTTTGATATCGACGGCATCGACCCAGCCTGGGCACCCGGCACCGGCACCCCGGAAATCGGCGGGCTGACCACCATCCAGGCGATCGAGATCATCCGTGGCTGCCAGGGCCTCGACCTGATTGGTTGCGATCTGGTAGAAGTTTCGCCGCCCTACGACACCACCGGCAACACCTCGCTGCTCGGCGCCAACCTGCTGTACGAGATGCTTTGCGTACTGCCCGGCGTGGCGCATCGCTGATGAGCACGCAGGAGGTGGTGCAGGCCGCCGCCGATCTGGTAGCGGCCTTCACCCGCAATGACCGCGCGGCCTACTTCGGCGCGTTCACGGCCGATGCCAGCTTTGTGTTTTACACCCTCCCCCAGCCGCTGCTCAGCCGCGATGCCTACCAGGCGTTGTGGGACAGCTGGCGCCGGGACGAGGGCTTCGAGGTGCTGTCGTGCACCTCAAGCAACGCGTTTGTCAGCGTACAGGGTGACGCGGCGATTTTTGTGCATGACGTGGCCACCGAGCTGCGCATGAACGGGGAGCAATTCTTTAGCCAGGAACGCGAGACCATTGTCTTCAGACGGCAAGGGTCTGGCACACAACAAAAACAAGGCCTGTGGCTGGCCTGTCACGAACATTTGTCCGGTATGCCGGAAGGGCTGCCGCCCCCTTAGCCAATGTGATCGGAGCTGATCATGAATAATAAAAACAACCCAAACAGTATTCGCAAAATAGAAACCAACGGGGTCGAACAGATCCCGGATCACGAACGCACCGCCAGCCCCAAGGATCTGTTTCGGCTGGTCTTCGGCGGTGCCAACACCTTTGCCACCGCAGTGCTGGGCTCGTTCCCGGTGCTGTTCGGCTTGTCGTTCCAGGCGGGTGTCTGGGCGATTGTGCTGGGCGTGCTGGTGGGCGCGCTGATCCTGGCGCCCATGGGCCTGTTCGGACCGATCAACGGCACTAACAACGCCGTGTCTTCCGGTGCGCACTTTGGGGTGCATGGGCGGATCGTCGGTTCGTTTCTGTCGCTGCTGACGGCGATTGCCTTCTTCTCACTGTCGGTGTGGAGTTCGGGTGATGCACTGGTCGGCGGTGCGAAACGTCTGATTGGCCTGCCGGAAACCGACCTGACCCTGGGCCTGGCCTACGCGGTGTTTGCCCTGCTTGTGCTTACGGTGTGCATCTACGGCTTTCGCTTCATGCTGTGGGTCAACCGCATTGCGGTGTGGGCCGCGAGCCTGCTGTTTCTGCTGGGGATCTTTGCGTTCGCGCCGGCCTTTGACAGCCACTTCGCCGGCAGTGTCGCCATCGGCCAACCCGGCTTTTGGGCGGCGTTTATCGGCGCGGCGCTGGTCGCCATGAGCAACCCGATTTCCTTCGGTGCGTTCCTCGGTGACTGGTCGCGCTACATCCCGCGCGAGACGCCGAAAATGCGCATCATGCTGGCCGTGATCGCAGCGCAGATCGCCACTCTGATCCCGTTCCTGTTCGGCCTGGCCACTGCGACCATCGTGGCGATCAAGGCACCGGACTACATCGCGGCCAACAACTATGTGGGCGGCCTCTTGGCCGTGGCACCGACCTGGTTCTTCCTGCCGGTGTGCCTGATCGCGGTAATCGGCGGCATGTCCACCGGCACCACCGCGCTGTATGGCACGGGGCTGGACATGTCCAGCGTGTTTCCGCGCCTGCTGTCACGGGTCAAGGCCACGCTGCTGATTGGGGTGATGTCGATTGCCTTCATCTTTATCGGACGTTTCGCCGCCAACCTGGTGCAGAGCGTGTCGACCTTCGCCGTGCTGATCATCACCTGCACCACACCGTGGATGGTGATGATGATCATCGGCCTGATCGTGCGTCGCGGCTTCTATTGCCCGGATGACCTGCAGGTGTTCACCCGTGGCGAAACCGGCGGGCGCTACTGGTTCAGCCATGGCTGGAACTGGCGCGGGCTGGGGGCGTGGATTCCGAGTGCGCTGGTGGGCCTGTGCTTCGTCAACCTGCCGGGGCAGTTCGTCGGGCCGCTGGGCAACCTGGCCGACGGCATCGATATCAGCCTGCCGGTAACGCTGGGGTTGGCGTCGGTGGTGTACCTGACCTTGCTGCGCTTGTTTCCGGAACCGGCCTCTGTCTATGGGCCGACTGACCCTCGCAGCCAGTGCAAGGACTCGCTCGCCAAACCGGCGATGCCACACGCCGCCTGACCTCATAAAAAAGACAATCGGAGACACGCCGTCATGGCTTTGGATTTATTCGTCGTACTCATCTACGCCGCCGGCATGCTCGTGCTCGGCTATTACGGCATGCGCCGCGCCAAGACCCACGAAGACTACCTGGTGGCCGGCCGCAACCTGGGCCCATCGCTGTACATGGGCACCATGGCAGCCACGGTGCTGGGCGGCGCGTCCACCGTCGGCACCGTGCGCCTGGGCTATGTGCACGGTATCTCCGGCTTCTGGCTGTGTGCCGCGCTGGGTGCCGGGATCATCGCGCTGAACCTGTTCCTGGCCAAGCCGCTGCTCAAGCTGAAGATTTTCACCGTCACCCAGGTGCTGGAAAAACGCTACAACCCCATGGCCCGACAGGCCAGCGCGGTGATTATGCTGGCCTACGCGCTGATGATCGGCGTGACCTCGATCCTCGCCATCGGCACCGTGCTGCAAGTGTTGTTCGGTCTGCCGTTCTGGGTCTCGGTGTTGCTCGGTGGTGGTGTGGTGGTGGTCTACTCGACCATCGGCGGCATGTGGTCGCTGACGCTGACCGACATCGTGCAGTTCGTGATAAAGACCGTCGGTCTGATGTTTATCCTGCTGCCGATCTGCCTGTACCGCGTCGGCGGCTGGGATGAACTGGTGGCCAAGCTGCCGGCATCGAGCTTCAACTTTACGGCAATCGGCTGGGACACGATCATTACCTACTTCATGATCTACTTTTTCGGCATCCTGATCGGCCAGGACATCTGGCAGCGGGTGTTCACCGCCCGCGACGAAAAAGTCGCCAAGTACGCAGGCTCCTTCGCCGGCTTCTACTGCATCCTCTACGGCCTGGCTTGTGCCCTGATCGGCATGGCGGCACATGTACTGATTCCGGACCTGGATAACGTCAACAACGCGTTTGCCGCCATCGTCAAACTGTCGCTGCCCGATGGCATTCGTGGCCTGGTGATCGCGGCCGCACTGGCGGCGATGATGTCCACCGCCAGCGCCGGTTTGCTGGCGGCCTCCACCGTACTCACCGAAGACCTGCTGCCGCGTTTGCGCGGCGGTAAACAGTCGAGCCTGAGCGTCAACCGGCTGTTTACCCTGCTG
Organism: Pseudomonas sp. FP2309; assembly: GCF_030687575.1. NCBI lineage: Bacteria > Pseudomonadati > Pseudomonadota > Gammaproteobacteria > Pseudomonadales > Pseudomonadaceae > Pseudomonas > Pseudomonas sp. FP2309. The sequence continues at coordinate 4,041,483 of NZ_CP117439.1, forward strand.
ACCGGCTGCGCCGTGCTGGGTATCGCGCTGGTGGTGAACGATGTGATCAGCGCCCTGACGTTGGCCTACAACCTGCTGGTGGGCGGCATGCTGATCCCGCTGATCGGGGCGATTTTCTGGAAGCGTGCAACCACGTCGGGAGCGATCACCTCCATGACGTTGGGCTTTGTGACGGCACTGGTGTTCATGTTCAAGGATGGCTTGGACGCGAACACGCCGATCTACTACAGCCTGGCGGTGGGGTTGGTGAGCTTTGTGCTGGTGAGTGTGCTGTCGCGCAGGCCGGAGGCGGCGGCGACTCGGGTGGCGTGAGGCACAGGAGGATCCCATGGGATGGGATACCAGAGGGGTGCGTTCAACGGCGCGTACGCGCCGAGGTATCACGCACTCCCTTGACGCGCAGACGCGCAAGGCTGCAATCGCAGAAGCGCGTCAGGCGTTACCTTACCTGCGGCGGGGACGGCGCTGCTCATCATCCGTGCGAATCGGCACAGGTTGCAGCGGTGGCTCGATCAGGCCCAGCGCTACGCCGAGGTCGTGGAGCCAGTTTTGGATTTTCTCTTTCATGGTTTGCCCCCTTTGAGGGTAATGCTGGTAGGCGCAAGTTCTGTCGCCTTTTCCTACACTGATAGTAGCCCTAAGTCCTACGTATTGCTTGAACGAAACCACAACGAACTATTACAGAATCCATCCAAATGCTGACGGATCAATCAGGCGATGGCCCGTGTGTCTTCGAGCAGCGCAGCCTGGCCGTCTTGCTGCAGTTCTATCCACGCGTTGAGGTTAGCGCCGAGCATACCCTTTCGCCACATCAGCCAGGTGGTCGCGGTGGCAAATTGCCCTGTCAGCGGATGAACGGACACGCTGCCCCTGCCTGGCAGGCTGTCGAGCATGGATTGGGACATCATCGCCACGCCGGACCCGGCGATCACACAAGCTAGCATGCCTTGGTACGATTCAATCTCAATCGCCCGGCCCATGGCCACTCGCTCGTTGGAAAACCAGCTTTCCAGGCGTGCGCGATAGGCGCAACTGCGTCGGAAAGTGAATACCGAGCGTCCGATCACATCCTGAGGACCGCGCACCGGTGGATGATCGGCTTCGCAGATCAGCACCAGCTTTTCCTCGCATAACTGCACGCCGTCCAGCGTCGCAATGCTCGGTGGACCGTCGACGAATGCTGCATCCAGACGCCCGGTGATCAACCCTTCCAGCAGCTCACCGCTGGGGGCCGATTGCACCTGCAAGTTCACCATCGGGTAGGCCTTGTGATAACGCGCCAGCAGCTTGGGCAAATGCACCGCGCCGGTGCTGTACATGCTGCCCAGCACGAAGTCGCCGGCCGGCTGCCCACCCTGAACCGCACCATGGGCTTCGTCGTGCAGCGCCAGCAGGCGCGTGCTGTAGTCCAGCAACACTTTGCCGGCGGGAGACAGCTGCAAGCGCTGGCGCTCGCGCACGAACAGGTCGACACCGAGTTGTTCTTCCATCTGTTTGAGCCGGGTCGACAGGTTGGACGGCACGCGATGCAGGCGCTCAGCAGCACGGGTGATGGAGCCCTCTTCCGCCACGGCCTGGAAAATGCGCAATTGACTGAACTCCATAGCTTTCTCCAAAACTGAACAAGTTAATCACTATTATTCATTTTTACAGAAAGTCAATACGCCTTAGGCTCAAGGTCACTCTTTCCCCTGACAGGACATCTGAACATGTCACCCCTGATTAGCCTGGTTGCCAGCGCCGTCGCCCTGATGATGGCCATGGGCATTGGCCGTTTCGCCCTCACGCCGCAACTGCCGCACCTGCTCAGTGAAGGGCAGATCGACCTGACCGGCGCCGGGCTGATCGCTGCCGCCAATTACCTGGGGTATCTGGTGGGCGCGGTGGATTCGATTTTCGCCCGCTCCCATCACCACGTGCGCGCACGCTTGTACGGCGGGTTATGGCTGTGCGTGCTGCTGACGCTCGCCTCGTATTGGGCGCACGGCTTCTGGCCGCACCTGCTGCTGCGCTTTGGCACCGGCGTTGCCAGCGCCTGGGCGTTGGTGATGATCACCAGTTTGAGCCAACCACTGGCGCTGGCCGCCGGTCGCCCGCGGCTGGGCGCCCTGGTATTTGCCGGACCAGGGCTGGGGATTCTGTTGACCGGGCTGCTGGCGCTGGGCGCTAACCGACTGGGAAAAGACTCCGCCACCCTGTGGCTGGTGTACGCCGGGGTGGCGCTGCTGATGCTGCTGGCCATCCTGCCCTTTCTGCCAAAACCGATCGCCTCGATCGCGCATACCGCCTCTACAGAGAACAACGGCAGCATCGTGCACTTGTGCTGGATCTATGTGCTGTTCGGACTGGGCTACATCATTCCGGCGACCTTTCTGTCACAGATGGCCAGCGCGCAGTTCAACGGTGCCTGGCAGGCCGACCTGTTCTGGCCATGCTTTGGCCTGGCGGCGGCGATTGGCGTAGGCGTGGCGAGCCTGCGCCGCAAGGACCCGAACACCACACGCCGCTGGCTGATGACGACGCTATGGCTGCAAGCGGCCGGCGTGTTCGCCTGCCTGCTGGGCAATGGCTGGGGGCTGGCACTGGGGGTGTTGTTATGCGGTGGGCCGTTCCTGGCCTGCATGCAGTTGGTGATGGCACGTTTGCGCGAAGTGGCGCCACACGGCTACCAGCGCGGCACCGGGCTACTGACCGCCAGCTTTGCCATCGGCCAATTGAGTGGGCCATTGCTGGCCTCCGTAAGCAGCCATCTAAGCGGCGGCCTGCAACCGGCGCTGGTAATCGCCGGTGCATGCCTGTTACTGGCGGGCGGCGTGCTGGTCAGCCGGCCACCAGCGGTGTCGGCGCGCGCACCTGCTCACGCCGTGCCAGCACCAGGAAAAACAGCCCTCCCAGGAAGCATCCGGTGAACCAGGCAAAGTTGGCCATGCCCTGCAACGCCGGAGTGAAGGTGATCGCTACACCCACCAGCGTTGCGGGTACCAGCGCTTTGACCGCCGTCCAGTTCACGCCGCCGTCGAAGTAATAACGTCCGCTCGGGCTGTCATCGAACAGCGCATCCACGTCGATCTTCTGTTTTTTGATCAGGTAGAAATCCACCAGCAGAATCCCGAACAGCGGCCCGATAAAGGCGGCGAGGATATCCAGGGTGTAGTGGATCATCAGCGGGTTATTGAACAGATTCCATGGGGTGATAAAGATCGAAGCCACGGCGGCAATCATCCCCCCGGCGCGCCAGCTGATTTTGCTGGGCGCCACGTTGGCGAAGTCAAACGCCGGTGAAACGAAGTTGGCGACGATGTTGATGCCAATGGTGGCCGTCACAAAAGCGAAGGCGCCCAGCAGTACGGCCATGTTGTTGTCGATTCGCGATACGGTGGCGATCGGGTCATGGAGCATTTCGCCAAACACCGGCAAGGTGCCCGAGACGATCACCACGGTGACCAGGGAAAACGCCAGGAAATTCACCGGCAGCCCCCAGAAGTTACCGCGACGTACATCCTGCATGCTGCGGCAATAGCGGCTGAAATCACCGAAGTTCAGCGTTGGCCCGGAGAAGTACGACACCACCAGCGCCGTGGCCACGATCACCTGGCCAAACGCTTGCCAGCCAGACAAGGATTTTTCCGACAGGGTAAAGCTGATATTCGCCCAGCCGGCTTTCCACACGATCCACCCGGCCAGGGCAAACATCACCGCATACACCACCGGCCCCGCCCAATCGATAAAGCGACGGATGGATTCCATCCCGGCCCAGAACACGGCGGCTTGCAACACCCACAGGCTAAGGAAACCAAACCACCCCAGGTAGGAAAGGCCGGCGAAATGCGGTTCTGCATACACCGCCATCTGCGGGAAGAAACGCAGCACTACGATGATCAGCGCGCTGGAGGCCAGGTAGGTCTGAATGCCGTACCAGGCTACCGCGATCAGCCCGCGAATGACGGCGGGGATATTCGCACCAAATACACCAAACGCCAGCCGGCAAATCACCGGATACGGCACTGCGGCTTGCTGACTGGGCTTGGCCACCAGGTTGGCGATCAACTGCACGATGCAGATACCGGCGAGCAAGGCGATCAATACCTGCCAACTGGCCAGGCCCAAGGCGAACAGACTGGCGGCGAACACGTAGCCGCCGACGCTGTGCACGTCGCTCATCCAGAACGCAAAGATGTTGTACCAGGTCCACTTTTGCGGCAGTGGGCCCAAGTCCTTGTTGTACAGGCGTGGGCTGTAGCCTTTGGGCAATTGCTCGGTCATCGCTTGGCTCCTCGAAATACCGGCCTGCGCTGCCGTGGCGGGTGCATACGGCAGGCGGCATGGTTTGTATACGAGAGAGTCAGCAGAATACGTGCCAATGGCACACAATCCCCTTGCAACTGCGGCCCAAAGGGGGTTGTGATGATTTAGCTGCTGGACTGGCGCTCAGCAACGGTGCACAAAAATCCTGTACACAATCAGCGGTGCACCCGTTGTGCACACAGGTAGCCGGCCGTACAGCAAGCGGCAGTCAGGAACGTACCCCAGGCCATGTCCATCAGCGCCAACTGAGCGGACCAGCCTTGCAGCGTGGCCCAGTTGCTCAAGTCATAGGTGCCGTAGGCCACCAGGCCCAGCAAGGCCCCCAAACGCGCCGCGCGCTGCCAACTGGCGCTGGGCAATACGACGAACACCACGCATCCGAGGACATACAAGAGATAGAACAGCGTTGCCGGCAACAGACGGGGCTGATCAAGCATCAGCGGGCCCAGCAGGGATTTGTAGGTCGGCCCCATAAGGACCCCGAGCCAGAGGCCGTCCAGAACCAGGAAGGCGAGCAAAGTGCCGAGGTAGGCAAACAGCGTTTTCTTGGTCATTAAGGCAGCCTCAGTAGACGCCAATGGGCGTCTACAGCAGAACCAAGTGCACTCAGCTTAGTTCAATGCGATCGGCATGAATCACGATCTGACCTTGCTTGTAGAGCGCACCAATGGCTTTCTTGAAGTTGCCTTTGCTCACGCCGAACAAGTTGCTGATCACGGCCGGATCGCTTTTATCGCTCACTGGCAGGCTGCCGTTGTTTTCACGCAACTTGGCGAGGATCTTCGAGTTAAGGCTGGAGGCCGCTTCCTGCCCCACCGGTTGCAGGCTCAGGCTGATGTTGCCATCGGCGCGGATCTCTTTGATAAAGCCTTTTTCTTCCTTGCCCGGACGCAGGAACTTGAACACTTCGTTCTTGTGGATCAAACCCCAGTGCTTGTTGTTGATGATCGCTTTGAAGCCCATGTCGGTGGCTTCGGCGACCAGCAGGTCGACTTCCTGGCCGACCTGGTAGTTGGCCGGGGTCTTGTCCAGGTAACGATCAAGGCGCGCAGTGGCGGTGATGCGCTTGGTGTGTTTGTCGAGGTAGACGTGCACCACGCAATATTCACCGGCGGTCAACTGACGTTTTTCTTCCGAATACGGCAGCAACAGATCTTTTGGCAAACCCCAATCGAGGAACACGCCAATGCTGTTTACCTCAACCACTTTCAAACTGGCAAATTCGCCCACTTGAACTTTGGGTTTTTCGGTGGTGGCGATAAGTTTGTCATCGCTGTCCAGATAAATGAAAACGTTAAGCCAGTCTTCATCTTCACTGGGAATATCTTTGGGGATATACCGATTAGGCAAGAGGATTTCACCGTCTTGCGCGCCATCGAGGTATAAACCGAAGTGAGTGTGTTTAACCACTTGTAAGCTGTTGTAGCGCCCGACTAGAGCCATTTCCAATACCCTCATTGCGTGGGCGGCATTCTACCCGAGTTGCGCCCGCCACGCGCGCGCACCTTAAAAATCGCGGGCTGGCGTGGCGTTTCAGTGGCACGACCCCGCTCGTCCGATCGTTTGGCTGAATCAGGCCACGTCACCAGCAGCGTTTCGCCCCGTGGTTTCGAGTTAAAACAGCAAGTTAGCGGTTTATTTCATCGATAAACTTTGCCGTTGCACCGGTGTAACACTTATTCACCGGGGATATTTGCCAAGCAATTGTCAAGTATTTCCTGTACGATGCCTGGCCAAGTTAATTTTCTACAGGTTAGTGGCCGCCATGCGCGTAAAAGCATCCAACAGCAAAGCAAAGCCAGCTCCCGCCGTTGAAACCAGTGAATCGATCAACAACCAGATCGCCGCGTTCCTCAAGTCCGGTGGCGAAATCCAGCAAATTGCCAAGGGCGTGAGCGGCCAGACTTTCGGCCCATCCAAGCAGATCAGCCTGGGCAAAAAGTAAAACCCGCGCACATATCTGGTCCCTAAGCGTCTTGCCCTCAAGGCGCTAGGACTAGAGCCTGAACCCCCCTCCCAACACATTCAATATCACGCTAATCGACGAACGGGTCCCACCGCCTGGCATACGTCGGTATGCTTGCACACGTCTAAAACGGGCGTCTGCCCGATTTCCTCCGTCACTGCTCCTCGCTTTTCATGGAGTGAAGCATGCTCAAACCCTGCATCTTTTTGGTCAGCACACTCGTCGCTTGCCCCCTCGCCGAAGCGCAGATTTTCCAGCGCGAATTGGGCGATTTCGACCTTAAATTAGGCACCACCCCCAGCCGCAGCATGGCCCAGGGCCTGGTCAAACCCACCTCACCGGGCAGCGATTCGTTCCACGGCGGCCTGGACCTTAGTCACGACAGCGGCCTGTACTTCGGCCAGTTCTCGCCGAACATGGGCCTGTCGTCGGCAAGTACCCTGGAGGTCGACTCCTATATGGGCTTCAAGCACCCCTTCGACCAGACCCTGGGCTACGAGGTGGGTCTGATCCACTACAGCTACCCCAAGGTCAGCCCGCTGAACAGCCAGGAGTTCTACGGTGGCCTGAACCTGTTGGGCAATCGTTTCGGCGCCTCCTTCAGCAACGACCCGGACCGCCAGGACAGCACCCTGTTCGCCGACCTGGGCGGCACACAACCTTTCGGCATCGGTGTGAGCATGAAGTACACCACCCATCAGTTGGGCACACCGGCGTCGGTTGCTGGCGGCACCATCAGCAGCTTCAGTGACTGGTCGGTGCAACTCTCCCGCGCCTGGAAGGGCATCGACCTGGACCTGATCTACAGCGACTCCAGCCTCAGCGGCGGTGATTGCTCGGCCTACTCCGGACACAATTCGCAATGTGACGGCCTGTTGACCTTGAAGGCTGTACGGCCGTTTTATTGATGGGCTGAACTGTCACGCCCGCCGTGGGTTCACATGCGTTAATCCCCTCTGCGCAAGGACACGCCCATGCTGCGTCGGCTCAAACTACTGGTGGTACTGCTGACCCTGAGCCTGGTGCTCGCCGGCTGCAATCGCGTGGGCCTGGCCTATCGCAACCTCGATGTCATCATCCCCTGGACCCTCAACGATTATCTGGACATGAATGCCGGGCAAAAGAGCTGGTTCAACGACACGCTCAAGGAACACCTGGCCTGGCACTGCACCACACAGCTCCCCGGTTACCTGGACTGGCTTGACCGGCTGCAGCAGATGGTCGATGACAACCAGGTCACCGACGCCGCACTGCAGACCCGAACCCAGGAAGCCAAACACGCCATCGCCGAGGTTGCCCGCGAGATCACACCGTCAGCCGTCGAACTGCTCCAGGGCCTGGATGACGAACAGGTGCAGGCCATGAGTGATGCCCTGGCCAAGGACCTGCGCAAACGCCAGGACGACTATCTCAAGCCGCCGTTGGCCCAGCAGATCAGAGAGCGCGCCGAGCGCATGAACAAGCGCCTGGACAGTTGGATGGGCCCTTTAAGCGCCAGCCAGCAGCAACGCGTAGCGGCGTGGTCCGACGCCCTGGGCGAGCAGAACACCGAGTGGATCGGCAACCGCGCCCATTGGCAGGCGCAATTTATCGAGGCCGTGCAGCAACGCCACAGCGCTGACTTCCCGCAGAAGATGCAACAATTACTGGTGGACCGCGAAAGCCTGTGGACCCCGGAATACCGCGCGGCCTATGCCCGCACCGAATCCGCCGCACGCAGCCTGCTGGTGGACGTGATGGCTGAAAGCACCGAGCCACAACGTCAGAAACTGATCCAGAAGATCGACAAGGTACGCAATGATTTCCAGGCACTCAAATGCCTGAAAAGCGCGCAGTCCTGATGCAATGGATACAGATTACCGTCCAACCGTTTCACGCCGGCACCCCACAGGTGCCGGAACGTGAGGGCATCAGGCAATCTGGGCCTTGGACGCCACGTGCGCGAACGTGTCCGGGTCCAGCGCGTCCGGCTGTTCATCGAGCACCTGACGTGGGTGGTCGTTGCCTGGAATCGAGCTGTCGATCAGCGCGAGCAACTGCGATCCCAGCGGCGTCAGAATGAAATTCTCGCCATTACCGCCCTCCTCTTCGGGCCGCGACTCGATAAAACCGCGCTTGAATAACAGCGCCTCATAATCGGCGGCGGTTTTTTTCAGCGCATCCAGATTGCCGGTGTCCTCGCCTGCAGAGGCCTTGTCGGCCGCTTCCTGTTCGGCGTATTTACGCGGGGCAAAGCTGCCCTCGCCGTTCTGCACTTCATGCAGCAGACGTTCGATCAAATCCCAGTTGTAAGTCGTCATCCTGATTCCTCCTGCAGGCATGGAAAGTAGCCCGTCAAAAGGTGTGACCTGTGGCGTCATCCGCCGTTCATCTGATCGGACGGGCGTCATTTCTCTGAACTTTGCAGACGTTCGCCCCCTCAACCGCACATCATCGCCAAGGAGGTCCGCCCCATGAACAGCCTGAAAAATCTGGCCATTGCCGCCACCCTGCTCACCACCCTGCCCGCCTGGGCCTGCACGCCCGACGAAGCCACGGCCAAACGCGAGCAATTGGCCAAAGAGGTGACTCAGCTCACCGAACAAAACCCCGGCAAAGCCAAAGAGATGAACGCCGAACTGCAGAAAATGGACCTGGACACTGAAAGCGCGGAATTCCCCGACAAGTGCCAGTTGATCGACGCTCGCTTGAAAGAGCTGAAAGAAGCCGCCGCCAAGGCCAAAAATTGAAGGCCTAAAAAAACCGGACATCGTCCGGTTTTTTTACATCCGCCCGACCTTACTCGGCAGCCGGTGCTTCTGGCTTGCGGCGCTTGAGCGGGGCCATGCCATCCTTGCTGACGAGCGACAGGTTGTCGGTCTTCGGACGGTTGGCGATCTTGCGCTTGGTCGGCGACTTGGCACCGGTTTTCTTCTTGTCGCCCTTGGCGTCGGTTTTTTTCTTCTTCACGCCAACCGCCTTGCCCGACGCCTTGACCTTCTTCGGCCCGGTGTAGGTGCCTTTGACTTCCTTGATGGTGCGGCGCTCGAACGACTGCTTGAGGTAGCGCTCGATGCTCGACATCAGGTTCCAGTCGCCGTGGCAGATCAGCGAGATGGCCAGGCCATCGTTGCCGGCACGCCCGGTACGGCCGATACGGTGCACGTATTCGTCGCCGCTGCGGGGCATGTCAAAGTTGATCACCAGATCCAGGCCGTCGACGTCCAGACCACGGGCCGCCACGTCAGTCGCCACCAGGATCTTCACGCCGCCCGCCTTGAGGCGGTCGATGGCCAGCTTGCGGTCCTTCTGATCTTTTTCGCCGTGCAGCACGAACGCCTTGTATTCCTGGGCCACCAGACGACCGTAGATGCGGTCGGCCGCGGCACGGGTGTTGGTGAACACAATGGCCTTCTGATAGGTCTCGTTGGCCAGCAGCCAGTTGAGGATCTGCTCTTTGTGCACGTTGTGGTCGGCGGTGACGATCTGCTGACGCGTGGTCGCGTTCAGGTCGCTGACGTTGTTGACCTGCAGGTGCTCAGGGTTGTTCAGGACCTTGGCGACCATCTCGCGCAGGGTCGAACCGCCAGTGGTGGCGGAGAACAACATGGTCTGCTGGCGGTTGACGCATTCAGCAACCAGGCGCTGTACGTCATCGGCAAAGCCCATGTCGAGCATGCGGTCGGCTTCGTCCAGCACCAGCACTTCGACTTCCTTGAGGTCGAGGTTGCCGGCGTTGAGTTGCTCGATCATACGGCCGGGGGTGCCGATGAGGATGTCCGGCACCTTGCGCAGCATGGCCGCCTGGACCTTGAAGTCTTCGCCGCCGGTAATGATGCCGGACTTGATGAAGGTGAACTGCGAGAAGCGCTCGACTTCCTTCAGGGTCTGCTGGGCCAGCTCGCGGGTCGGCAGCAGGATCAGGGTCTTGATGCTGACGCGGACCTTGGCCGGGCCAATCAAACGGTTCAGGACCGGCAGGACGAAAGCGGCGGTCTTGCCGCTGCCGGTTTGCGCTGTCACCCGCAGGTCACGCCCTTGGAGCGCGAGCGGGATGGCCGCTGCTTGCACAGGCGTAGGCTCGACAAATTTAAGCTCGGCCACGGCTTTGAGCAGGCGTTCGTGCAGGGCGAATTGGGAAAACACGGGTGCTACCTCGAAGAAATACAAAATATCAGCTGCATAGGTTACCGGTTTCGGGCGTCCAAACCGAGTTTCTTTACGCGAACGGCATGAATCAGCTGCTTTTTTGCCCCGGTATTTGCCTGCATGATCAACTTTGTCGCACTTAAATGCTCTAATCGCCCCATCTTGTCCTAACAGAAGAACTGGTTTCACCCATGGATATCAAACAGCTCTGGCTCAACGTCCAAGACCTCTGGGGCGCCCTCGACGAACACCCGGTGCTGCATGCCAGCCTTGGTTTCCTGGTGTTGCTGGTGGTGGCCCTGCTGCTCGGGCGCATCGCCCGTTACCTGATCCTGCATGCCGTCAAACTGCTCGGCCGCCAACCTCCGCTGCACTGGCTCAACGACCTGCGGCACAACAAAGTCTTCCACCGCCTGGCGCAGATGACGCCTTCGCTGGTGATCCAGTTCGGCCTGTACCTGGTACCGAACCTGAGCAAAACCGCGATCCTGTTCATCGGCAACGTGGCCCTGGCGTTCAGCATTCTGTTCATGGTGCTGGCGATGAGCGCGCTGCTCAACGCCCTGCTGGACATTTATGCGCGCACCGAACACGCCCGCACCCGCTCGATCAAAGGCTACGTGCAGTTGGCGAAGATGGTGCTGTTCGTGTTCGGCGCGATCATTATCGTCGCCACCCTGATCGACCGTTCGCCGCTGTTGCTGCTATCGGGTCTGGGTGCGATGTCGGCGGTGATCCTGTTGGTCTACAAGGATACCTTGCTGTCATTCGTGGCCAGCGTGCAGTTGACCAGCAATGACATGCTGCGCGTGGGCGACTGGATCGAAATGCCCCAGGTCGGCGCCGACGGCGATGTGGTGGACATCACCTTGCACACGGTCAAGGTGCAGAACTTCGACAAGACCATCGTCTCCATCCCCACCTGGCGACTGATGTCCGAGTCGTTCAAAAATTGGCGCGGCATGCAGGCCTCGGGTGGGCGGCGCATCAAGCGCAGCCTGTTTATCGATGCCAGCGGTGTGCGTTTCCTGCGTGATGACGAAGAAGTCCGCCTGACCCAGGTGCACCTGCTCACCGATTACATCGGGCGCAAACAGGCCGAACTCAAAGCCTGGAACGAAGCCCAGGGGCACAGCGCGCAACTGTCAGCCAACCGCCGGCGCATGACCAACCTCGGCACGTTTCGCGCCTATGCGCTGGCGTATCTGAAAAGCCATCCGGACATCCAACCGAACATGACCTGCATGGTGCGCCAGATGCAAACCACCGCCCAGGGAGTGCCGCTGGAGATCTACTGCTTTACCCGCACCACGGCCTGGGCCGATTACGAGCGCATCCAGGGGGATATCTTCGATTATTTGCTGGCGGTGCTGCCGGAGTTTGGCTTGAGTTTGTATCAGCAGCCGAGTGGCAATGACTTGCGTGCGGGGATGTTGCCGGCCGTGCTGGGGGCCAGCCATTTGCCGCCCTCGGTACAAGAGCCTTGACCTAGTTCTATCCCCTCAAATTCCTCGCTCTGAAAGTTCAGCCTCATTGAGGCTCAATGAGGCTACACATGCATGCACTCCGCTACAACGGATCAGGATTAAAGCTGCTTACCGGTGAAAAAACCAAGTGTCGACATCTCGATCCAGGCTGCTCGTGGCGCCTCAGAATAAACCTACACCAAACCAAGAATCGTCCGACTACCCGGTTCTTGTAGCCTCGCCTAGCGTGCTGGTCCCAGTTAACAAAAGGACATATCTGGCATGCGACGCTATTTAATTACTCGAGGCGCCAAAACCACTGCTGGCGGTACAGTAGTCGACGGTTTGAGGGGCTTCGGCATTAACAGGGTAGAAATTGCCCTTGAAGGGCACAAGGTGCGTTGCCCGGCGTGCCAGACCGCAGGCGCCATTGTTTGTGTCGGCCCGCGGCTTAAAATGGATGCGCATGGGCGAAAAGTCGCGCTTTCGGACGATATTTGTCTGTGCAAATGCGACCCGGCCCCTCGTCTGATTACCGACCAGTTCGATCGGTATCAGACCGTTACTGCCGAAGATACTTCGGTACTAAGTAGAGCCGCTCCTGTATCGCCCCCAACGCAAGCTTCATCGACCACGCCCCGTACATCGCCCACTTCACTCTCAAGACCTGCGACTCCAACATCAAGCGAGATCCTCGAGTCTTCCTGCGAGCGCAATTGGCGCTTCTATCAAAAACAGGCAGAAGACATTGTCGCGCCGGGAGGCACGCTGATCGCCGATCCCAGGTTGCGCAACCGAGTGATCAACTCTGCTTACGCTCAGCTCTGGCGGCTCGACAAGCGTTTTCAGCGGGCGGGGCTCGCGGCGTTTGCGTCCAAGCAGGTGGGGTGCGGCTTGCTGCATGCGGCTGACGCCATCGAGAAGATTCAGGTGGAATACGAGGCGGCGCAGCAGTTGAGAAGGAGTGCCCGGAAAGGGGTGTGGGGGGGCTTGAGACTTGTCTGTCCTCGCGTCAGAACATTTTTGAGGATGAGCCGCAGGCGGTGTTGTGGCCGGTGGGACAAGAGAAGTTGAGATTTGGGGTTGATTATCCGGAAATATTGCAGGTATTCAAAGCCATTGACGAAGGCGATATCACCAAAAGCGTTGAGCAGCTAGCTTGGCACGAACAGCAAAATATCCTTCAACCGACACTCTATAACGATACAAAACTAGTAGCCCTGCTGAGAAGTAACCACTTTTCATACATCACTGACATACCGTCCGGAGCAGCCCAGGCCCTAGAACTGACGCTTGCCAGCCAATGCAGCACATTCAATGACAGACGCACGGTTGTTTTTAGTCAGCACCCCTTCGCCAACCTTGCCGATATCAATCAACGCATGGCTTTCGTACTCAAGGCTGCTGCACAGTTTGACGATTTTCTACATGGCGCGGAGTTGCAGCTAATCGAACAGGCAATTGAAGACATCGCCGAAGGCAGGGGTGTCCTATGAACTGGCTCTCAGCGGTGAATGGGCGAAATTGCACTCTTGTATTATTCGCTGCCGCACTGCTGGTGGGGATGATACGTTTCTTTACCCATACGTCAGAAATCGCACTGCTACTTGGCGAGCCTTGGGAAGACATGCGTCAGCGCTCTAGTGCATCCATTGCCCCCGCCATACCCGGACATTTTTGGGGAAGACTCACGAAATCTGATGCCCGCCTTCGCTTCATGGATTCTGAATATGGATTTGTGACCCCCCAGGCTCGTTTCTTCACAGTGAGCTTCGACAGCAATGAGAAGGTTAGTAGTGTCCGTCTATCCCCTCAAGTTGAACCGCTTCTGCTCGATGACACACTTAAGGTAGTTCTGGATCTGCAGGAGCAATGGCGCAAGGCAGGCTGGGAGCCGATCCGCGTCGCGTCCAACCCTCCATTCGCCGATACTCCAGAGTGGCGAGCTCGGCTGCGAAACGTGAATCGGGGCGGCTCGTCCTATTGGCGAGCAAATAATAAGTACCAAGTGATGCTAGTGGTGGGACGATTCAGAGACGATAGACACCCGACAGAGGAGCGTTACCTCATGACCCTTTCACTGGCCCCCCCATGGGGGCCTGAATGATTCTGCGAGGCGCCTAGGAACCAGAAATTGCACTGATTATCGACGAACTTTCGGAAGGCATCCGCTAACGCTCCAACCAAGCCGGCAAGGTATTGAAGCAGGTCAGTTCGTTACCGTAAAAGACCTGGGCATTCATTAAGTTTTGCGTGGCGCAACAGCCCCCGCAGAACGCACACCCAACCGACTGATCCACACCGCCCCCAGAATCACCAACCCGCCCAACGCCAAACGCCCGAGCGGCTCGTGCTGGTTCCAGATCAGCAAATTCAGCAACAACCCCAATGGCACATGCAGGTTATTCATCACCGCCAACGTGCCGCCATGCACCAGGCACGCGCCTTTGTTCCACCAGTACATGCCGAGCGCGGTGCTGACCAGGCCCAGGAATACCAGCACGCCCCATTGCAGCGGCGCTTGTGGCAGGAAGTCGGCCTTGGCGAACAACAGGAACGCCGGCAACACCACCAACAGCGCGCCCAGATAGAAGTAGCCGAAACGCCGGTAGTGCGGCAGGTCACTCGGGTAGCGCGCCACCAAGTGCTTGTACATCACCTGCCCGGCCGCGTAGGTGAAGTTGGCCAGTTGCAGCAGCAAAAAGCCCATCAGGAAGTGCGGGGTGATCTGGTCGAAACGAATCACCGCCGCGCCCGCCACCGCTACCAGGGCGGCAACCATTGCCCACGGGTTGAAACGTCGGTTCAGGGCGTCTTCGATCAGGGTCACGTGCAGCGGCGTGAGGATGGTAAACAGCAACACCTCCGGCACGGTGAGTACGCGAAAGCTCAAGTACAGGCACACGTAGGTCACGCCGAACTGCAACGCACCGATCACCAGCATGCCGCGCATAAACGCCGGCTCCACCGAGCGCCAGCGGGTCAGCGGGATAAATACCAGCCCGGCCAGCACCACGCGAATCAGCACGGCGAAGTAGCTGTCGACGTGACCGGCGAGGTATTCGCCGATCAAGCTGAAGGAAAATGCCTGAATCAGGGTGACAACCAGTAGATAGCCCATGCGCGCCTCATTTCGAATGGGCGCGACATTAAAGGTTTTCGGGGCTTGAAGAAACTCGGGGCAAAAAAAACCCGACCTCGCTAAAGCGTCAGTCGGGCAGGAGCACTCAGGAGCAAAAAGTGCAAAGGGAGGTTCTTACGCGTACTTGAAGGGTTTGCGTGGAGCGATATAAACATCACCCGATTACCTGACGATTAACGGATCAGGCCACCTGCGCCAGTAAGGCCTTGGCGTGGTTGATGCCCTTCTCGTGGAAGTCACCACTGAGGTTCACGCCTTCGGCATGAATGAAGGTCACATCGTGAATCCCGATAAACCCCATGACCTGGCGCAGGTAGGGTTCCTGGTGATCAGAGCTGGCGCCGGTGTGAATGCCACCCCGTGCGGTGAGTACGATCGCGCGCTTGCCGTTCAGCAGCCCCTGGGGGCCGGTGGCGGTGTATTTGAAGGTCACGCCCGCTCGCAGCACATGGTCCAGCCAGGCTTTGAGGGTGCTGGGGATGGCGAAGTTGTACATCGGCGCGGCCATCACCAGCACGTCGGCGGCCAGCAGTTCGTTGGTCAATTCGTCTGAGCGGTCGAGGGAGGCCTGCTCGTCGGCGTTGCGCTGATCCGCCGGTTTCATCCAGCCACCCAGCAGGTTGGCGTCCAGGTGCGGCACCGGGTTGAGGGCCACGTCTCGCACGGTGATCTGGTCCGCCGGGTGGGCCGCCTGCCATTGGCTGATGAATTGCCGGGTCAGTTGGCGGGAGATCGAGTCCTGCTGGCGGGCGCTGCTTTCGATGATCAGAACGTTGGACATGGCTTCGTAGGCTCCATCTGAAACTGCTGTAAGTCGATGGAGAAAAGATTAACCAAGGCTCATTCGATAAAAAAGCGCAAAAAACTGCTCCAACCCATCTAGAAATTTGTTGATAAGCGGAGTATTCCTGTAGACATGCTCCGCTGCGGCTTTATTTTGGCGCGCAGGCCAGGGCAATGCGCATCTTGATAATGGCGCGGTTGAACTTGACCGTGGTGTTGGTGCTTTTGCCCGCAGGCACTGTGACGGTACGCCGACGCGGTGCTTCCGGGCCGTTAGTGAAGGTTACCGAACACACGGCGTCTTTCGTGCCGTAGTTGTTTAGCTGAATCGAGCTGATGTCGCCGTCCACATCGGAGGCGGTGTAGTCCACGCTCACGCCATCGATCTTCTTTGTCACGTCGATGGGGTAGGCCAATGCACTCAAGGGCAGCAGCGCCAGCAACACACAACACAATTTTCTCATTCGGCAGTCTCCAATAAGGACTGCCAGCTTAGGACAAGAGGAACCCATCTTGAAAGCGCCCCGCGTTACCCTCGATCAATGGCGCACGCTGCAAGCCGTGGTCGACCATGGCGGCTTCGCCCAGGCCGCCGAAGCACTGCACCGTTCGCAGTCCTCGGTGAGCTACACCGTGGCCCGCATGCAAGACCAGCTCGGCGTGCCGCTGCTGCGCATCGACGGGCGCAAGGCGGTGCTCACCGACGCCGGTGAAGTGCTGCTGCGCCGCTCCCGACAACTGGTGAAAAACGCCAGCCAACTGGAAGACCTCGCCCACCATATGGAACAAGGCTGGGAGGCCGAAGTACGGCTGGTGGTCGACGCCGCCTACCCCAACGCGCGCCTGGTACGCGCCCTCAGCGCGTTTATGCCGCAGAGTCGCGGTTGCCGCGTGCGCCTGCGTGAGGAGGTGCTGTCCGGCGTCGAAGAACTGCTGATCGAAGGCGTGGCCGACCTGGCGATCTGCGGTTTCAGTATCCCCGGTTATCTGGGCACGGAAATGAGCGACGTGGAGTTCGTCGCCGTGGCCCACCCGGAACATCCGTTGCACCGCATGAACCGTGAGCTGAGCTTCCAGGACCTGGAAAGCCAGATGCAAGTGGTGATCCGCGACTCCGGCCGCCAGCAGCCACGCGACGTCGGCTGGCTCGGCGCCGAACAGCGCTGGACCGTCGGCAGCCTGGCCACCGCCGCCGCCTTTGTCGGCAGCGGCCTGGGCTTTGCCTGGCTGCCGCGGCATATGATCGAGCGCGAACTCGCCGAAGGGCTGCTCAAGCAGCTACCCTTGGAACAGGGCGGCAGCCGCCACCCGACGTTTTTCCTGTACTCAAACAAAGACAAACCCCTGGGGCCGGCCACGCAGATCCTCGTGGAATTGCTGCGCACGTTTGACACCGCCCCCCTGGACGCGCCTTTCGCCGCTCCCCGGCAAGCCTGAAACGGAGTTCATGCATGGCCTGGTTCGACCACGAAGGCTGCACCCTGCATTACGAGGAATACGGCCACGGTCACCCGCTGGTGCTGATCCACGGCCTGGGCTCCAGCAGCCAGGACTGGGAACTGCAGATCCCGGTACTGGCAAGGTCCTACCGCGTGGTCGTGGTGGACGTGCGCGGTCACGGGCGCTCCGACAAACCCCGAGAGCGCTACAGCATCAAAGGGTTTACCGGTGACCTGCTGGCGCTGTTCGATCATCTGAACCTGCCGCCCGCCCATGTGGTGGGCCTGTCCATGGGCGGCATGATCGCCTTCCAGTTGGCGGTGGACGAGCCCGCCCTGGTCAAGAGCTTGTGCATCGTCAACAGCGCGCCTGAGGTCAAGGTGCGCAGCGCCGATGACTATTGGCAGTGGGCCAAGCGCTGGACCCTGGCCCGCGTGCTCAGCCTGAACACCATCGGCAAGGCCTTGGGCGATCGGCTGTTTCCCAAACCGCATCAGGTCGACCTGCGCCGCAAGATGGCCGAACGCTGGGCAAAAAACGACAAACGTGCTTATCTCGCCAGCTTCGATGCGATTGTGGGCTGGGGCGTGCTGGAACGACTTTCCAGAATTACCTGTCCAACTTTGGTCATCAGCGCCGACCACGACTACACCCCCGTGGCGCACAAAGAAATCTATGTAAAACTGCTGCCCAACGCGCGACTGGTGGTGATCGAAGATTCCCGCCATGCCACGCCGCTGGATCAACCCGAAGTCTTTAACGCGACCTTGCTCGACTTTCTAAAGACCGTCGACACCACTACCCAGGATCACTGACCCATGCTGAAAAAAATCGCCTTCTTTGCCGGTTCCGTTCTGTTCGCTGCCAACCTGATGGCGGCCGAGCCGGCCAAGGCCCCTCACGTGCTGATCTCCACCACCAACGGCGACATCGAAATCGAACTGGACCCGGTCAAGGCGCCGATCAGTACCAAAAATTTCCTGGCCTATGTCGACAAGGGCTTCTACACCAACACGATTTTCCACCGCGTGATTCCAGGTTTCATGGTCCAGGGCGGCGGGTTCACCCAGCAGATGTCGCAAAAGCCGACCGAAGCACCGATCAAGAACGAAGCCAGCAATGGCCTGCATAACGTGCGTGGCACGCTGTCGATGGCGCGCACCTCGAACCCGGATTCGGCCACCAGCCAGTTCTTTATCAACGTGGCGGACAATGCCTTCCTCGACCCAGGTCGCGATGCCGGTTATGCCGTGTTCGCCAAAGTGGTCAAGGGCATGGACGTGGTCGATATCATCGTCAACTCCCAGACCACCACCAAGCAAGGCATGCAGAACGTGCCTGTCGATCCTGTCCTGATCAAGTCGGCCAAGCGCATCGACTGAGGTCGGCAGGCAGCTCCGCACGCGGCTCACGAGGCCGCGTGCGCATTTGAAAGGAGAGCCCGTCCGGCGGGCGTCAACCCTAATGCTCTATCGTCGCTTTGAACAACTGATCGATATTTTCCGCGACGCGCCCAGCGCCGCCCCTCCCGATAAAGTCCTGCCCTTCTACCTCTACTACCTGCGCCAGGTGTGGCCATGTTTTGCCGCGCTGCTGGTGGTGGGCCTGATCGGCGCGTTGATCGAGGTTGCGCTGTTCAGCTACCTGAGCCGCATCATCGACCTGGCCCAAGGCACGCCGCCCGCCAACTTTTTCCAGGTGCACAGCACCGAGTTGATCTGGATGGCCGTGGTCGCCCTGCTGCTGCGCCCGATCTTCGGCGCCCTGCATGACCTGCTGGTGCACCAGACCATCAGCCCCGGCATGACCAGCCTGATTCGCTGGCAGAACCACAGCTACGTGCTCAAACAGAGCCTGAATTTCTTCCAGAACGACTTCGCCGGGCGCATCGCCCAGCGCATCATGCAAACCGGCAACTCCCTGCGCGACTCCGCCGTCGCAGCCGTGGATGCGATCTGGCACGTGGCGATCTATGCCATCAGTTCCCTGGTGCTGTTTGCCGAGGCCGACTGGCGCCTGATGATCCCGCTGGTGACCTGGATCGTCTGCTACAGCCTGACGCTGCGTTACTTCGTACCGCGGGTGAAGGAACGCTCGGTGATCTCCTCGGAAGCACGCTCCAAACTGATGGGGCGCATCGTCGACGGCTACACCAATATCACCACCTTGAAACTGTTTGCCCACACGCGCTATGAGCAGGAGTACGCCAAGGAAGCAATCATCGAGCAGACCGAAAAAACCCAACTGGCCAGCCGCCTGGTGACAGGTATGGACGTGGTGATCACCACCATGAACGGCCTGTTGATCGTCACCACCACCGGGCTGGCCCTGTGGCTGTGGACCCACTCACTGATTTCCGTGGGTGCGATCGCCCTGGCCACCGGCCTGGTGATCCGCATCGTCAACATGTCCGGCTGGATCATGTGGGTGGTCAACGGCATTTTCGAAAACATCGGCATGGTGCAGGACGGCCTCAAGACCATTGCCCAGCCGCTGGCGGTGGTCGACCGTGACAACGCCCCGCGCCTGACGGTGCCCCATGGCCAGGTTCGTTTTGAGCAGGTGGATTTCCACTACGGCAAGCAGAGCGGGATCATTGGCGGCTTGAACCTTGAGATCAAGGCCGGTGAAAAAATCGGCCTGATCGGCCCGTCGGGTGCAGGCAAGTCGACCCTGGTCAACCTGCTGCTGCGCCTGTACGACCTGCAGGGCGGGCGCATTTTGATCGATGGCCAGGACATCGCCGAGGTGGCCCAGGAATCCCTGCGCGAACACATCGGCATGATCACCCAGGACACTTCGCTGCTGCACCGCTCCATCCGTGACAACCTGCTGTACGGCAAACCCGACGCGACCGATGAGGAGCTGTGGGCCGCGGTGCACAAGGCGCGTGCCGATGAATTCATCCCGCTGCTGTCGGATGCCGAAGGCCGTACCGGACTGGATGCCCATGTGGGCGAACGTGGGGTGAAACTGTCCGGCGGGCAGCGTCAGCGCATCGCCATCGCACGGGTGCTGCTCAAAAATGCGCCGATCCTGATCATGGACGAGGCCACCTCAGCGCTGGACTCCGAAGTCGAAGCCGCGATCCAGGAAAGCCTGGAGACCTTGATGCAAGGCAAGACGGTGATTGCGATTGCCCACCGCTTGTCGACCATCGCCCGCATGGACCGCCTGGTGGTGCTGGAGAAAGGCCACATTGCCGAGAGCGGCAGCCACACCGAGTTGCTGGCCCACAAGGGCCTGTATTCACGGCTGTGGCAGCATCAAACGGGGGGCTTTGTCGGTATCGACTGAAGCCTGCATGCCATCAAAGGATCGGAGGGGCTTGCCCCTCCCACGCCTGATCGCCCGCGAACAGAGCGGCGAACCTTACACCTGCCGATACGGCAACGCCGCCTTCGCCTCTTCGGCATACGCCAGCACCCCCACGCGCTCGCGCTCGAGAAAATCCTCCACGGCCGTCTTGAGCCCCGGATGGCGCAGGTAGTGCCACGAACGGGTGATCACCGGCTCGAACCCGCGAATCAGCTTGTGCTCGCCCTGGGCTCCGGCGTCAAAACGTTGCAGGCCGTGGGCGATGGCGTAGTCCATGCCCTGATAGAAACAGGTTTCGAAGTGCAGGCGGTCGAACTCCGCCAGGCAGCCCCAGTAGCGCCCATAGAAACTGTCGCCGCCGATCAGGCTGAAGGCCATGGCCACCGGCCGCGTACCTTGTTTGGCCAGCACTACGCGGATCGCCTCGGGCATGCGTTCGGCCAGCAGGCTGAAAAACGCGCGGGTCAGGTAGGGGGATTGGCGGCGTACCGCGTAGGTGTTGGCGTAGCACGCGTAGACAAAATCCCACTGCGCCTCGCTCAGCTCATGGCCCTCCAGCCACTGGAAGTCGATGCCCTGCCCCGCCACTTGCTCACGCTCTTTGCGCATCTGCTTGCGCTTGCGTGAACTCAGAGCGTCGAGGAAATCCTGGAAGTCGCGGTAGCCGCGGTTCTGCCAATGAAACTGGCAGCCCAGGCGCTGCATCCAACCGGGCTGGAGGGCCAGTGCCTGATCGGCCAATGCATCGGTGAAGTTGATATGGGCGCCGGAAAGCCCTTCGATTTCCAAGTAACCCGGCAGGCTGTTGAGCAATTCAAAGCCATCCTCGGCGCTGGCCGCCAACAGGCGCGGGCCGCTGACGGGGCTGAACGGCACGGCGGTGAGCAGTTTGGGGTAATAGTCGATGCCGGCCCGCGCACAGGCGTCCGCCCAACCATGGTCGAACACGTACTCTCCGTAGGAATGCCACTTGCGATAACCGGGCAGCGCCGCCACCAGCCGGTCACCCTCCCAGTGCAACAAATGCTCGGGCTGCCAGCCGGAATGCGGGCCCACGCTGGCGCTGTCTTCCAGCGCGCTCAAGAACGCATGCCGCACAAAGGGCTGGGCCTGTGGCACCAGTTGATCCCAGGTCTGCGGGGCAATTTCGGACAGGCTGATCAAACGTTGCAGCGGCATCGACATCCTCACTACTTCGGGGCAGAAAGCCTAGCGAGTATCGCTTATCGCCGCCCCCGGCACACCCTCAAATCCCGCGACACAGGGCTAAAGCAATAGTTCCGAACATGAAAAATTTGTCATGTACATGACATCACTTAGCCACTGCTCCGTCATAAACCATCGCGATACTGACGCCTGTTTTTAGAGCGCCAGGTTCTACCCGGCGGCTATTTTTTCCGTCCGTCATCGGTCGGTTGTGTCCTGGATGGTTTGCCATCCCTCCTCACTTTCGGAGATTGATATGCGTCTTGCTTCCACTAAAACTGCGGCGGTCCTGTGCGGCGGCCTGTTACTGGCCCTGAGCGTTCCGGCCAGCGCTGCAGTCGACGCTAAATTGCTCGACATGCTCAAGGCCAACGGTCAAATCACCGCTTCGCAGTACACCGAACTGCAGAACGAGTTGGCCAAAGACCAGAAAGAACAGCAGATCGCACGGCAAGCTCAACAAGAGACCAACGAGCAGATCGCGGCTACCGCGAAAAAGACCAACGAACTGAGCAGCTTCGACCAGAAGCTGGCCTGGGCCGCCAAGACTCAGCTCAAGGGCGATGTACGTTTCCGCCAGGAAACCGTCAAGATCGACGGCACCCCCAACAACGGCGGCAAGGACAAGGACCGTCAGCGCATCCGTGCCCGCCTGGGCGCCTACACCGAAATCAACTCGCAAGTGGACAGCGGCATCCGTATCGCCACCGGCAGCAGCGAAGACGCCCGCTCCACCAACCAGGACCTGGATGGCTACTTCAACAAGAAGTCGCTGTGGCTGGACCTTGGCTACATCGACTATCACCCCGACCAGATCAAGAACCTGCACGTGATCGGCGGCAAGATGCTGCAACCGTGGGTCAGCATGGGCGATGTGATCTGGGATAGCGACATCAACCCGGAAGGCCTGGCCGTGACCTACAAATACCCACTGGGCGGCAGCGCCGAGCTGTTCGGCAGCCTGGGTAACTACAGCCTCAAGGACAACGTCAACGGCGAAGGCGTGCAATTTCGCAACGACCTGCGCATGACGGCCGGCCAGTTGGGCTCGCGCTTCGCGCTGACCGACAACCTGAAGTTGACCGTGGGCGGCAGCGTCTATGCCTTCAAGAACGACGAAGACAGCCGTTGCCCGAGCGCTGGCTCAACCCAATGCCTGACCCCGGCTGAAACCATCGCCAACACCACCGCCGGCAACGCCAGTGAATACCGTCTGTATGAAGGTTTCAGCCAAGTGGATATCGGCGGCCTGGCCGTGCCGTTGTCCTTCTACGGTCAATACGTGAAGAACAACGAAGCCACCGACAAAGACAAGGACACCGCCTGGTTGCTGGGTGCCAAGTCCAAGGTGTTTGGCTTCAACCTGGACTACAACTACCGTGACGTGCAGCGCTATGCCGTGGTCGGTGCCTTCACCGACTCCGACTTCGCCGGCGGCTTCACCGGCGCACGTGGCCACAAGTTCAAGGTCGGTTACGACATCGACAAGAACTTCGCCGTCGGCGCCACGTACTTCCTGACCAAAGCCGATTACGCCAGCGCCACGGGCTACCGCGACGCCAACGCCAACACCCTGCAGTTGGACGCAGAAGCCAAGTTCTGATTGTCAGTGTCATACGCCTCGGGCCAGGACGGCCCGAGGTGGTTGCAGCAGGTTTGCGCGGGAGGATCGATCCCCATCATCCGTTCGATCATCCCGCACACGTTGCCCTTATTCCCCGCCTCTACTGATCCTTGCGCCACTCGGCAGCCAGCCGTTGCGCCAGTGCATCAGCCTCCTTCACCGGCTCCTGCGGCATGATCCTCAGCGTCGCCTGCATCAGGCGCATCTGGCGGATGAACCGCCGACAGTTCGGGCAGAACATCAAGTGATGACGCATCAGCAAGCGCTCGCGAAAGCTCAATTGCCCGTCGAGGTAGTCACTGGAACGCGCCACTTGTTCTTTACAGGTCAGCATTCGCCCGTTTCCTCAAAATGCTCCACCGTGGCGAAGACTTTAAGCCGCGCTCGATGCAACAGCACACGGACATTGGAGAGCGACAGCGTCAGAAGATTACAGATCTCTTCCAGCTCCAGGCCCTGGCGCTCACGCAGCACCAGCACGCTGCTCTGCAATTCAGACAAACTTAGTAACGTATGTTCCAGGCATCTACGCAATTCATCTTCGGTCAGCAAGGCTTCCGGTGTGTCCTGGTGCCAGGCATACGGAGCAACAGCCCAATGACCGTCGTCAGGCGCGAAGCGATCATCACCAATAGTGCCGTGGGGCGACGGCAAATCATCGAGCAGTACCTCACGACGATTCTGCTTGTAGCGCCCTTTGGCGGCGTTGGCGGTGATGGTCAGCAACCAGGTCTTGAGACTGGAACGCCCTTCAAACCTGGCCAGGTTGCGCACCACCGACAGCCATGCGTCCTGCACCACTTCATCGGCATGACGCTGGCCGACAATCGCATAGGCCACCGCGCGCATGGCGCTCTGGTAGGTGGTGACCAACTCCTTGTAGGCCTGCTGCTCACCCTTGAGCAAGCGTTCAAGCAGGTGCGTATCGTCCGCTGCTGCCATTAAGACCTCGAGAGTGAATACGCAGGATCAACGCTTGCGCAGGATCACGCTGCCGATCGAATACCCGGCACCAAACGAGCTGAGCACAGCGACGGAGCCCTTGGGCAGATCATCCTGATAGGTGTGAAAGGCAATCACCGAGCCGGCCGAGCTGGTATTGGCGTACGTATCGAGAATCACCGGCGCTTCTTCCACCGTGGCTTCGCGGCCCAGCAATTTCTTCACGATCAGGTGGTTCATGCTCAGGTTGGCCTGGTGCAGCCAGAAGCGCTTGACGTCGGCCACGTCCAACTGGTTTTCCTGCAGGTGCACGCCGATCAGCTCGGCCACCATCGGGCATACGTCGCGGAAGACTTTGCGGCCTTCCTGCACGAACAGCTTGTCGGGGGCGCCGATGCCCTCTTCGGCCGCGCGGTTGAGGAAGCCGAAGTTGTTGCGGATGGTGTTCGAGAACTTGGTCAGCAGCTTGGTGCTCACCACTTCGAACTGATGCTCGGAAGTTGCCAGGTCGGCACGTTCGAGCACGACCGCCGTTGCCGCGTCACCAAAGATGAAGTGGCTGTCGCGGTCGCGGAAGTTCAGGTGGCCGGTGCAGACCTCCGGGTTGACCATCAGGATCGCCCGAGCCTGGCCAAGCTGGATGCTGTTGGCGGCGTTCTGGATGCCGAAGGTGGCCGAGGAACACGCCACGTTCATGTCAAAACCGAACCCGGCGATACCCAGGGCTTCCTGGACTTCGATAGCGATAGCCGGGTACGCGCGCTGCAGGTTGGAGCAGGCCACGATCACGCCGTCGATGTCGGCGGCGGTCTTGCCGGCGCGTTGCAGGGCCTGTTCGGCGGCGCCGATGGCCATCTGGCAGAGCACCGACCACTCGTCGTTGCTGCGCTCAGGCAGACGCGGGGTCATGCGCTGCGGGTCGAGAATGCCGTCCTTGTCCATCACAAAGCGGCTCTTGATGCCCGATGCCTTCTCGATAAAGGCCGCGCTGGACTCGGTCAGCGCCTGCACCTCACCGCGCTCGATGGCGTCAGCGTTGTCGCGGTTGAATTGTTGCACGTAGGTGTTGAAAGACTGCACCAGCTCTTCGTTGGAGATGCTGTTGGCAGGGGTGTAAAGGCCAGTGCCACTGATGACGACGTTATGCACGGTCGTTCCTCTAGATCTGTCAGGCAGAAGATATTGGTACCGTCGTACCAAACTTTAAGTAGTTTTATTCCGCCTGGCGGACATCAAACTGGCAACGCTTTATTCCATCGCGCCACGGCTGCATACCAGCCCATCACGGCGATCCCGGCATTTATGGTCGCGAAGTTTGCCACAAACCCAGGGATTTGGCGCCATATGCCGGATGAGCGAATTTCAATGTGAGCGGGGCTTGCTCCCCGATAGCGGTGTGTCAGGCCCAGATTGTGTAACTGATTCACCGCTATCACAGGCAAGCGCCCTCTCACAGTCGGTGCCGACTGTTCCTGCACACCGAGGAGGGATCAGGCCTCGACCAGCGTCCACTGCTTGCTCAAGCGCTTGTCGGAAATCGGCACCTTGGTGCCCAACTGCTGACCGAACAACGACACGCGGTATTCCTCCAACCACCAGCGATACAGCTCCAACTGAGGGTCGCGCTTGCCTTCCTGGGCGTGTTTTTTCAGGCGGTTCTGGTACTGCACCCACAGCCCACTAAGCTCACCGCTCCACACCCGGTCCTTTTGCACCTGGCTCGGCAGTTTCTCCAGGCGCAGTTCGATGGCCTTGAGATAGCGCGGCAGTTCCTTGAACCATTGCGCCGGGGTTTCCCGCACAAAACCCGGGTACACCAAGTGGTTCAGTTGCTGCTTGATGTCGTTGAGGGCCACGGCCTGGGCCAGGTCGATCTTGCCTTTGAAGCGCTTTTGCAGGCCGTGCCAGAGCTTCAGCACCTCCAGGGTCAAGCGCGCCAGGCGTTCGGCGTACTCGGTCCAACTGCCGCGCTTGCGCTCGGCCAACGCCGCCAGCCCCGCGCCGTCACGTGGCAGGCTGGTTTCGCCTTCAAGCACGCAGCTGTCGAGGCTGGCCAGCAGGATATCTTCCACCAGCGCGTCGATACGCCCCAGTTCGCGGTACATCAGGCCCAACTCGGTCAAGCCGGGCAATTTGCCGCGCAGGAATTTCGCCGGTTCCGCCAGTTGTTGCATGAGCAGCCGTTGCAAGGCGCGGCGATGCTGGAACTCGGCCTCGGCAGCGGTGGAGAACCGCCCTTCCTTGACCGTACCGCTTTCCTCCACCAGCGCCGGGTACACCGTCATCGACAACCCCGCAATCTGCTGCTGGGTCTTTTCGGCCACTGGCGCGAACGCCTTGGCCTGCACCGGTTGCTGGCTTTTCGCGGTTTGCGGCACGGCCAGAGCGGCCTGGCTGGCTTCGGCAAAGCGTGCCGTCAGTTCAGCCAAGTCACGGCCCTCGCCGAGGAACTTGCCCTGACCGTCGACCACTTCCAGGTTCATCTTCAGATGGTTTTCCACCTGCTGCGCCGCCTCGGCCCAGGCTTCATCGCTGACTCGCGCGCCGGTCATGCGCAGCAATTCGCGGCCCAGCGCGTGGGGCAGCGAGCCCTGGGCGAATTCGATGCGCTGCAGCGCTGCCTTGACGAAGTCCGGCACCGGCACGAAGTTTTTGCGCAGGGCCTTGGGCAGGTTGCGCACCAGGGCGATGCACTTGGCTTCGATCACTCCCGGCACCAACCATTCCAGGCGCTCCGGCGGCAGGGCCGGCAGCAATGGCGCCGGTACGCGCAGGGTCACGCCATCGCGCGGATGGTTGGGTTCAAAGTGGTAGCTCAAGGCCAGGGCCAGGTCGCCCAGGTGCAAGGTATCTGGATAGTGCGCGGCGGTAACTTCACTGGCCTCGCGGGCCAGCACGTCTTCCTCGCGCATGATCAACAGGTGCGGGTCTTTCTGACTGTTGACCTTGTACCAGCTGTCGAAGGTGGCGGTCTGGTGGATCTCCGCCGGCAAGCGGGCATCGTAGAAGGCGTACAGGGTTTCTTCGTCGGCCAGGATGTCGCGACGGCGCGCCTTGGCTTCAAGTTCGTCGAGCTGTTCGAGCAATTGCTGGTTGGCGGTGAGGCACTTGGCACGGGACTGAATCTCACCGCGCACCAGGCCTTCACGGATAAACAACTCGCGCGACACCACCGGGTCGATCGGCCCGTAATGCACCGGCCGACGGCCCACCACAATCAGCCCGAACAGCGTGATCTGTTCAAACGCCACCACTTGCCCGCGCTTTTTCTCCCAGTGCGGCTCGAAGTGGTTTTTCTTGATCAGGTGCCCCGCCAGCGGCTCGATCCAGTCGGCGTCGATCTTGGCCACCATGCGCGCATACAGCTTGGTGGTTTCCACCAGTTCGGCGGTCATCAGCCATTGCGGGCGCTTCTTGCCGATACCCGAAGAGGGGTGAATCCAGAAACGCCGCTGGCGGGCACCGAGGTAATCGCCGTCTTCGGTCTTCTGGCCGATCTGACTGAGCAGGCCCACCAGCACCGCCTTGTGCAGTTTGGGGTAGTCGGCCGGTTCTTTATTGAGGGTCAGCTGCATGTCGCGGCAGATCAGGCTCAACTGGCGATGGGAATCCCGCCACTCGCGCAGGCGCAGGTAGTTGAGGAAATGCTTGCGGCACCAGTTGCGCAGCGGGCTGGCGGTGAGCGCCTGGCGCTGTTCTTCAAAGCCACGCCACAGGTTGACCAGCCCGGCGAAGTCCGAATCCGGGTCCTTCCACTGGGCGTGGGCCTGGTCGGCGGCCTGCTGGCGTTCCGGCGGGCGCTCGCGCGGGTCCTGAATCGACATGGCGCTGGCGACAATCAGCACTTCCTGCAAGCTGCCCAGCTTGGCGGCTTCGAGCAGCATGCGGCCCATGCGCGGATCCACCGGCAGGCGTGCCAACTGGCGACCCAGCGGCGTGAGCTGGCTGTTGCGGTCCACCGCCGAGAGTTCCTGCAGCAGGTTGAACCCGTCGCTGATGGCCTTGCCGTCCGGCGGCTCGATAAACGGGAAATCGGTGATCTCGCCCAGGCGCAGGTGCAGCATCTGCAGGATCACCGCGGCGAGGTTGGTGCGCAGGATCTCCGGGTCGGTAAATTCCGGGCGTCCGATGAAATCTTCTTCGCTGTACAGGCGGATACAGATGCCCGGCTCGACCCGGCCGCAGCGGCCTTTACGCTGGTTGGCGCTGGCCTGGGAAATCGCCTCGATCGGCAGGCGCTGCACCTTGGCGCGGTAGCTGTAGCGGCTGATGCGCGCGGTGCCGCTGTCGATCACATAACGGATGCCCGGCACGGTGAGCGAGGTTTCCGCGACGTTGGTCGCCAGCACCACACGGCGGCCCGGGTGGGACTGGAAAATCCGCTGCTGCTCGGCCGGTGACAAACGCGCGTACAGCGGCAGAATTTCGGTGTGCTTGAGCTGGGCCTTGCGCAGCATATCGGCGGCATCGCGAATCTCGCGCTCGCCCGGCAAAAACACCAGCACATCGCCGGGACTGCGCCGCTCGCTGCGCTCATGGGCGGCGATTTCATCGAGGGTGGCGAGGATCGCCTGGTCGACGGTCAAGTCGTCCTCGACGCGGTTGCCCTCCTCGTCCTGCTCCAGGGTCAGCGGGCGGTACCAAGTGTCCACCGGGAAGGTACGGCCCGAGACCTCGACAATCGGCGCATCGTCGAAGTGCTTGGAAAAGCGCTCAAGATCGATGGTGGCCGACGTGATGATGACTTTAAGGTCCGGACGCCGCGGCAGCAGGGTCTTCAAGTAGCCCAGCAGGAAGTCGATGTTCAGGCTGCGTTCGTGGGCTTCGTCGACGATGATCGTGTCGTAGCGTTCCAGGTAGCGGTCGTTCTGGGTTTCCGCCAGCAGGATACCGTCGGTCATCAGCTTGATCAGGGTGTTGGAGTCGCTCTGGTCCTCGAACCGCACCTGATAGCCGACCAGCGCGCCCAAGGGCGTGGCAAGCTCTTCGGCCACGCGGCTGGCGACGCTGCGCGCGGCAATCCGGCGGGGCTGGGTATGACCGATGAGGCCGTACTGGCCACGCCCGATCTCCAGGCAGATTTTCGGCAATTGCGTGGTTTTACCCGAGCCGGTTTCGCCGGCAATAATCAGCACCTGATGCTTTTGCAGCGCCTCTTTGATCTCGTCGCGCTTGGCCGCGATCGGCAAGCTGTCGTCGTAGCGGATCACCGGCAGGCTGGCGCGCCGCGCCGTGACCTGGGCGCACGACGCTTGCATACGCGCGACCCACTGCGCCAGCTTCTGCTCATCGGGCTTCTTGCGCAGCTCAAGCAACTGCCGGCGCAAGCGGTGGCGGTCGGCGAGCATGGCGTGATCGAGGTTTTTGAGCAGTTGGTCGATAGCGGGCGCTTGGTCAGTCATCAGGTACTTACGAGGGCGTCTGTTTATGCACGGCCCGCGATTGTGGCAGAAAAGCAGTGGCTAGCGGCAAGCTTCAAGCGGCAAGGAAGAGCAAAACCGCTTTTACTTGCAGCTTGTCGCTTACCGCTTAGCGCTGCTCTTTTCTGCGATACGGGAACACATCGATCACCTTGCCGGCGCGAATCGCGTCCTGCAGGCCTTTCCAGTAGTCGGCGTTGTACAACTCGCCGTGCAGTTCGTCGAACAGCTTGCGCTGGCTGGCGTCGGCGAACAGGAACGGCGGAAATTCTTCGGGGAACACGTCCAGCGGGCCGATGGAGTACCAGGGCTCGGAGGCCATTTCATCCTCGGGGGTACGCGGCGCGGGAATGTGGCGGAAATTGGCTTCGGTGAGGAAACAGATTTCGTCGTAGTCGTAGAACACCACACGGCCGTGACGAGTGACGCCGAAGTTTTTCAGCAGCATGTCGCCGGGAAAGATATTCGCCGCCGCCAGTTGCTTGATGGCCAGGCCGTAGTCCTCCAGGGCTTCGCGCACCTGGGCGGGGTTGGCGTGCTCGAGATACAGGTTGAGCGGGGTCATGCGCCGTTCGGTCCAGCAGTGGCGGATCAACACCGTGTCGCCCTCCACTTCGACCGTGCCGGCGGCCACCTCAAGCAGCTCGGCCAGGCACTCGGGCTCAAATTTGCTCAAGGGGAACCGGAAGTCGGCGAACTCCTGGGTATCGGCCATGCGCCCCACGCGGTCGACGCTTTTAACCAAGCGGTACTTCTCGATCACCGTGGCGCGGTTGACGTTCTTCGACGGCGAAAAGCGGTCTTTGATGATCTTGAACACCGTGTTGAAGCCCGGCAGGGTAAACACGCTCATGACCATGCCGCGCACGCCGGGGGCCATGATGAATTGATCGTCGGTAGTGGCCAGGTGGTTGATCAACGCACGGTAGAACTCCGACTTGCCGTGCTTGTAGAAACCGATGGAGGTGTACAGCTCGGCAATGTGCTTGCCCGGCAGGATGCGCTTGAGAAAGCCGATGAATTCCGCCGGCACCGGCACATCGACCATGAAGTAGGAGCGAGTGAACGAAAAGATGATCGACACGTCGGCTTCATCGGTGATCAGCGCGTCTATCTGGATGCCCTGCCCTTCGCGGTGCAGCAACGGAATCACCAGCGGCCACTGTTCATCACGGGTGTAGATGCGCCCGACCAGGTACGCGCCTTTGTTGCGGTAGAGCACCGAGGAAAACAGCTCGACCTTGAGGTCCGGGTCCTTGCAGACCCAGTCCGGCAGGTTTTCCCGCAGTTGCGCTTCCAGGCGCAACAGGTCGGCGGCAAGGTCGGCGTAAGGCTCACTGAAGCGGTAGTCCGCGAACACCTGCGCGAGCATCTCGGGCAGGTTGCCGGCCGGCGTGTAGGTGCGGGTTTGCGCGGCCCGCGCGCGACGCAGGCTGGGCCGGGTGGTGTGGATGAACATGCAGCCGTCGCTGATCAGGTCATGGCTGAACAGGCCGCAAAAGATCGAGTTGTACCAGGTCTCGGACAGTTCATCGTCAAAACGCAGGTCGATCAGGCCGATGTAGGCGCTTTTCACCAGCGGCCACAGGTCGATGTCCAGCAGGTCGGCCTCATCGAAACGGGCGCGCAGGCCGCTGATCACCGCGAAGACTTTCTCTTCATACAGGTTGATCCGCGCCGCCGATGCCGCCTGGCCCTGTTGCCACTGGGCCTTTTCGAAACGCTCACGGGCGCCATCGGTGATCTGGCGAAAGTGCTCGCGGTAATCATCGAAGCCATCGAGGATCGTGCGGGCAATCGCGGCGGCGGGCGTGGGTTGCGACATGCGGGAAACCTCGGGCAGGCATCTGGAAGCCCTGAGCTTAGCCAGTGTATGGAGCGAGGAGAAGGGGCACTTTGGGCGCGTCGTTGTACAACTTTGTGTACTTCGTAGATTTATTTTCGGTTTTTGCAAGCTGACCATATGGTCAGTTAACCCACCATGACGCCGCATTGAGTTCTCGCCGCAAGCCTGCAAAGCCGCGGGCTGGCACCGCGGTCCTGGAAACTCCGAGTGATTTCAGAGCTGGCTACGAGCCATCATTTTGGATCCAACTAAGGGAAACCCTGATTACCACGTTGATGGCACTTTGATATACAGCGCGCCCTCTCCCTGCCTGACTAGGTCATAAGACCGATCCGGGAACAGGTTCTACTTGCCCAAGGAGCATTGAAATGTCGTTGAGGAACATGCGGATCGGCTTGCGCGCCAGTCTTAGTTTTGGCGTGCTGGCCGGCCTGCTGGTGATTGTCGGTTTGTTTGGCCTGGGCCAGATGGCCAAGCTGCGTGAAAGCGCACTGGTGATCGAGGCGGCGTGGATGCCCAGCATCGAGAACATCCACGACAGCGCAGCCTATGTGGCCAGCATCCGCCTGGAAGCCTTGCGCCTGGCGACCACCGATGAGTCGCGGGTACGTGACAACAGCAAAAACCAGATCACCCACCTGCGCAGCGAGCTGCAAACCCTGCTCGATCGCCACGAAACCGTGCTGAACAATGACGAAGAGCGCCAGATGCTCGCCGAGGTGAAAACCAACGTCGCCGATTACCTGACCATCGTGGGCCAGATGATTGCGCTGGTGGACAAGGATCGGCAGCAGGACGCCATTGACCTGCTGACCAACCGCCTCGCACCGCAGGGCACGCTCCTCGGCCAGAGCCTGGAAAAACTGATTGTGTTCAACCAGAAGGGCATCGAAGCTGCCACGGAGTCGGCCGCGCAGATGTATTCGAGCGCGCAGTGGGTGGTCGGCCTGATCATCGTCTTCGCACTGATCGCCACCCTGTTGCTGGCCTGGCTGCTCACGCGCAGCATCACCGCCCCCATTGGCCAGGCACTGCGCGTGGCGCGCAACATCGCCGCCGGCGACCTGAGCCAGCCGATCAACGTCAAAGGCCACGACGAAGCGGCGCAACTGTTGAACGCCCTGGCCACTATGCAGGTGCAGTTGCACAGCACAATCCGCGGCATCAGCGACTCTGCGCAGCAGTTGGCCTCGGCCGCCGAAGAAATGAGTTCGGTGATGGAACAAAGCACCCGTGGTCTGCAGGCGCAGAACGATGAAATCGAACAGGCCGCCACGGCGGTCAACCAGATGAGCGCGGCCGTGGACGAGGTGGCGGGCAACGCGGTGTCCAGCGCCGAAGCCTCCCAGGCCTCGGATGAAGACAGCAAGCACGGGCATTATCAGATCAGCGAAACCATCAGCTCGATCCAAAACCTGGTGGACGAGGTGCTCGGCGCCTCGACCAAGGCCGAAGGCCTGGCCGCACAGTCCCAGGACATCAGCAAGGTGCTGGAGGTGATACGTGGTATTGCCGGCCAGACCAACCTGCTGGCGCTCAACGCGGCAATCGAAGCCGCACGTGCCGGTGAAGCTGGACGCGGCTTTGCGGTGGTCGCCGATGAAGTGCGTTCGCTGGCCCAGCGCACCCAGGACTCCACCGAAGAAATCGAACAGATGATCACCGGCATCCAGCAAGGCACCCAGGACACCGTCGATGCGCTCACCAGCAGCGCCGAACACGCCGGCCAGACCCTGCAACGGGCCAACAGCGCCGGCAGCGCCCTGGAAAAAATCACTGCGGCCATTTCCCAGATCAGCCAGCGCAACCTGGTCATCGCCAGCGCCGCCGAGCAACAGGCCCTGGTGGCGCGCGAGGTGGACCGCAGCCTGGTGAACATTCGCGACCTGTCCACCCAGACCGCCGCCGGCGCCGCCCAAACCTCAGCCGCCAGCCAGGAACTGTCGCGCCTGGCGGTGGACCTCAACGGTTTGGTGACGCGGTTTGTCGTGTAATCAGTGATTGTGTCGCGCAGGCCGCTGGGCAACACTCGCCGCCTTATTGATGCTGGAGCGTTGCGTGAGACCTGTCGACACCCTCTACCTGCTGGGGCTGGCTGCCATTTGGGGCGCCAGCTTTCTGTTCATGCGCATCATCGCGCCGGAGATCGGCACCGTGCCGACCGCGTTTTTCCGCGTGTCGATTGCCGCCGTCGGGTTGCTGGTGATGCTGGCGGTGATGCGCGTGAAATGGGACTTCCAGGGCAAGTTCAAGACGGTCCTGTTGCTGGGGGTGATCAACTCCGGGATTCCCGCGACCATGTACTCGGTGGCGGCCCAAGTGCTGCCGGCCGGTTACTCGGCGATCTTCAATGCCACCACGCCGCTGATGGGGGTGTTGATCGGCGGGCTGTTTTTCAGCGAACGCCTGACCCCGTCGAAAATCGCCGGGGTGTGCCTGGGCCTGTTCGGCGTCGGCGTGCTGACCCGTGCCGGGCCGGTGGCGTTTGACCTGGAGTTATTGATGGGTGCGCTGGCCTGCCTGCTGGCGACCACCTGCTATGGCTTTGCCGGCTTCCTCGCCCGACGTTGGCTGGATCAACGCGGCGGCCTGGACAGCCGCCTGTCGGCCCTGGGCAGCATGCTCGGCGCGACGCTGTTTTTGCTGCCGCTGTTTGCCTACAGCGCCATCAGCCATCCGCCCGCAAGCTGGGGTGGCTGGCAAGTGTGGACTTCGCTGCTGGGGTTGGGGCTGGTGTGCACGGCGTTTGCCTACGTGTTGTACTTCCGCTTGCTCACGGCCATCGGGCCGGTGAGATCGATGACCACCACGTTCCTGATCCCGCCGTTCGGCGTGCTGTGGGGCGCGTTGCTATTGGATGAGCCGTTGTCGATGGCGCATGTGTATGGCGGGGTGTTGATTGGCGGGGCGTTGTGGTTGGTGTTGCGGCCGGGGAAAGTGACCAAGGCACTCTAGGCAGGTTTCATGTGGGTGCACAGGGGCGGCAGCTATAATCGCGCCCAGATTTTTCCAAGGATTCTCCCAATGATCGCATTGCCCTGGCTGTACCTGGCGCTTCTTTCCATTGGCTACGTACTGGCGCTGGTTTACGGGCAATTGGGCCTGCTCGCCGTGGTGTCCGTGGCGCTGTTGCTGATCGCCGGGTACGCCGTGCGCCGGCAACACACGCCATGGGCGCGCTACCTGGGCCATGGGTTGTTTATCGTATTGGCCCTGGGCCTGGCGATGCACTGGCTGCCGGGGTTCTACAACGGGCGCGGGATCGCCCCGCAGCGTTTCACGCCCGACGCCGTGCCGTTCTCGATGTATTTGAATCAGGACAAGCCGCTGATCGGCTTCTGGCTGTTGCTGGCCTGCCCGTGGATCGTGGCGCGGCGCGGCCTGCGCCTGTCGATCTGCGTCACAGCGCTGGCGCTGGCCCTCACCGCCATCGCCGCCCTGGGCGGCGCCGCGTTGCTGGGGGTGATCAGTTGGGCGCCGAAATGGCCGGACCAGGCCTGGCTGTGGGTGCTCAATAACCTGTTATTGGTCACCCTGGTGGAAGAAGCGCTGTTCCGTGGCTACATTCAAGGCGGCTTGAGCCGACGCTTCAAACACCTGCCCTATGGCGACAACGTTGCGCTGCTATTGGCTTCCTTGCTGTTCGGCCTGGTGCACCTGGGCGCGGGCTGGCACTGGGTGCTGCTGGCGAGCATTGCCGGGGTCGGCTACGGGTTCGCCTATCGCTTTGGTGGGCTGGGGGCGGCGGTTGCCACGCACTTCGGCTTGAATCTGCTGCACTTCGGGCTGTTTACCTACCCAATGCTGGCGGGTTGATCCCTCTGGTCCAGGGATCAGCCGGTCGATTGTTGCAAAAATAAGTTAAATAACCCCCTCTTCCGGCCGATACCCACTGAAAGCCTTGCGGATTGAACAATCATGCGTAATAACCAACCCGTTACCCAGCGCGAACGTACCTTCCCCGCTCAGCAACGGTTGATCTCCACCACAGATGCCAAAGGCGTGATCACCTACTGCAACGACGCGTTCGTCGAGATCAGTGGGTACACCCGTGATGAACTGCTGCGCGCCCCGCACAACCTGGTACGTCACCCGGATGTGCCGGCGGCTGTATTCGGGCATATGTGGTCGACGCTCAAACAAGGCTTGCCATGGATGGGCATTGTCAAGAACCGCTGCAAGACGGGCGATCACTACTGGGTTAATGCCTATGTGACGCCGGTCTTCGATGGCAATCAGGTGGTCGGCTACGAATCGGTGCGCATCAAGCCCACCGCCGAGCAGATCCGCCGGGCCGAAGCGCTCTACCAACGCATCAACCGGGGCAAGTCGGCCGTTCCTCAGCGGGACAAGTGGCTGCCAGTGTTGCAGGACTGGCTGCCGTTTATCCTGATCAGCCAGTTGAGCTTCATGATCGGCGCCTCGCTCAATTCCCACTGGGGTTTTGCCCTGGCTGCGGGGTTGTCGGTGCCGTTGGGCCTGCTGGGCCTGACCTGGCAACAGCGCGGCCTCAAGCGCCTGCTGCGCCTGGCCGAGCAGACCACCTCCGACCCGTTGATCGCGCAGATGTACACCGACAGCCGTGGCGCCCAGGCGCGCCTGGAGATGTCGATCCTCAGCCAGGAAGCGCGCCTGAAGACGTGTCTGACGCGCTTGCAGGACACTGCCGAGCACCTCAACGACCAGGCCGCACAGTCCAACACCCTGGCGCACAACAGCTCCAACGGCCTGGAACGCCAGCGTGTCGAAACCGAGCAGGTGGCCACGGCGGTCAACCAGATGGCGGCGACGACTCAGGAAGTCGCCAGCCATGTGCAACGCACCGCCGATGCAACCCAGGAGGCCAATCGCTTGACCGGTCGCGGCCGCGATATCGCCGGCGAAACCCGCGAGGCGATTCAGCGGCTGTCGGTGGCGGTTGGCGAGACAGGCGTGACCGTCACCCAATTGGCCAAGGACAGCGACGAGATCGGCGGCGTAGTCGACGTGATCAAAGGCATTGCCGACCAGACCAACCTGCTGGCGCTGAACGCCGCCATTGAAGCGGCCCGTGCCGGTGAAATGGGCCGTGGCTTTGCGGTGGTGGCGGACGAGGTTCGCCAGTTGGCGCAGCGCACCGCCGAATCGACCGGGCAGATCCACGCCTTGATCGCCAAGCTGCAGCAAACCGCCGCCGCCGCCGTGCAAACCATGGACGCCGGGCATCGCCAGGCCGAAGAAGGTGTGGCGCGGGTGATGGAAGCGGATCAGGCGCTGGTCGGCATCAGCGAAGCGGTGGCGCACATCACCGACATGACCTCCCAGATCGCCGCCGCGACCGAAGAACAAAGCTCGGTGGCCGAAGAGATCAGCCGCAACATCAGCACCATTGCGCTGTTGGCCGATCAGACATCGGAGCAGGCCCTGAACTCGGCGCAGTTGAGTGAAGAGCTGACGCATACCGCCAATACCCAGTACTCGCTGGTGGAGCGGTTTAACCGCTAAAGCGCTTTGGCGATCAAGCCCGCGCCTGCATTCGACCCCATCCTTAGGGATGTTCACGGTCGAACGCGGGCGCGGGCTTGCTCGCGACGAGGCCTTAACAGGCGCCGAGAAACTTCGCCACTGCCACCGCCGCAGCCTCCAGATGCTGCTCATGCGTGAACCCGGACGCCTTCAACGGCTTCAAGTCATGATCCCCCGCCACCAGCCACATCACCTCGATGCTCGGCGACAATCCATAGCCTTGCACCGCCGCCCGGTTGCCTAGCGCATCGCGCTCGCCCTGTACGATCAACGTCGGCGTCTTCAGCCCGGCCAAATGCTCGACCCGTGGTTTTTCCGGTTTGCCCACCGCATAGAACGGATAGCCCAGGCAAACCAGCCCATCAGCCTCCAGCTCATCCGCTAACAGGCTGGCCATGCGCCCGCCCATGGACTTGCCACCGATGGCCAGTTTTCCAGCGACATGGCGTCGCACCTCGGCATACACCTCACGCCAGGCATCGAGCAGTTTCGGCGCGGGATTTGGCGGACGTCTACCGCCATCCAGCCGGCGCTGGGCCATGTAGGGAAACTCGAAGCGCAACACGTTCATGCCATGCCCGGCAAGGCGTACAGCCATGTCGTTCATGAAAGATGAGTCCATCGGCGCACCGGCGCCGTGGGCCAGGATCAACGTCGGCGCTGCGCTCGCAGGCGTGCCCGAGGCGACCTCCCACAACCAGCCATGTTGCCGTACACACTGCGCCCATTGATCCCCGTCAATACTGGCCTTGTGCTCTTTGCCCATGCTTGCCTCGCTATTTAGTCTGCCTATAACTCCAGCCCAAGTGCCGCACTTGCTTGGGTTGAACCGTGGATGGGGAACCATGAACACAACTTTAAGTACCGCCTATAACTACAAGGTGGTCCGCCAATTCGCCATTATGACGGTGGTGTGGGGCATCGTCGGCATGGGGCTCGGGGTTTTTCTCGCCGCCCAATTGGTTTGGCCCGCGCTCAACTTCGATTTGCCCTGGACCAGCTTCGGCCGCTTGCGCCCGCTGCACACCAACGCGGTGATCTTCGCCTTTGGCGGCTGTGCGTTGTTCGCCAGCTCGTTCTACTCGGTGCAGCGCACCTGTCAGACCCAACTGTTCGCGCCGAAAATCGCCGCGTTCTGCTTCTGGGGCTGGCAGTTGGTGATTCTGCTGGCGGCGATCACCTTGCCGCTGGGCTACACCAGCTCCAAGGAATACGCCGAGCTGGAATGGCCGATCGACATCCTGATCACCATTGTCTGGGTGGCCTACGCCATCGTGTTCTTCGGCACGGTGATGAAGCGCAACACCAAGCACATCTACGTCGGCAACTGGTTCTTCGGTGCGTTCATCATCACCGTGGCCATCCTGCATATCGTCAATAACCTGGAAATCCCGGTCAGCCTGACCAAGTCCTACTCGCTGTACGGCGGTGCGACGGATGCCATGGTGCAATGGTGGTATGGGCACAACGCGGTAGGCTTTTTCCTCACGGCGGGCTTTCTGGGGATGATGTACTACTTCGTACCCAAGCAGGCTGAGCGTCCGGTGTATTCCTATCGCTTGTCCATCGTGCACTTCTGGGCGCTGATCACCCTGTACATCTGGGCCGGTCCCCACCACTTGCACTACACCGCGCTGCCGGATTGGGCACAGTCGCTGGGCATGGTGATGTCGCTGGTCCTGCTGGCGCCAAGCTGGGGCGGCATGATCAACGGCATGATGACCCTGTCGGGCGCCTGGCATAAGTTGCGCAGCGACCCGATCCTGCGCTTTTTGGTGGTGTCCCTGGCGTTCTACGGTATGTCGACCTTTGAAGGTCCGATGATGGCGATCAAGACCGTCAACGCACTCTCCCACTACACCGACTGGACCATCGGCCACGTACACGCCGGGGCTTTGGGTTGGGTGGCGATGATTTCCATCGGCGCGCTGTACCACATGATCCCGAAAATCTTCGGTCGCGAGCAGATGTACAGCCTCGGCCTGATCAACGCGCACTTCTGGCTGGCCACCATCGGCACCGTGCTCTACATCGCCTCGATGTGGGTCAACGGCATTGCCCAGGGCCTGATGTGGCGCGCGATCAACGAAGACGGCACCTTGACCTACTCCTTCGTCGAAACCCTGGTGGCCAGCCACCCTGGCTTCATCGTGCGGCTGGTGGGCGGTGCGGTGTTCCTCAGCGGCATGTTCCTGATGGCTTACAACACGTGGCGCACCGTGCGTTCGGCACAGCCTGTCGAAGCCGCCACCGCCACGCAGATGGCCTGAGGAGTCAGTGATGAAACACGAAACGATTGAAAAGAACGTCGGCATCCTGATGCTGCTGATGGTACTTGCCGTGAGTATCGGCGGCCTGACCCAGATCGTCCCGCTGTTCTTCCAGGACGTCACCAACAAGCCGGTCGAAGGCATGAAGCCCTACACCGCGCTGCAACTGGAAGGCCGCGACATCTACATCCGCGAAGGGTGCGTGCAGTGCCACTCGCAGATGGTCCGTCCGTTCCGCGCCGAAACCGAGCGTTACGGCCACTACTCGGTCGCCGGTGAAAGCGTGTGGGACCACCCGTTCCTGTGGGGCTCCAAGCGTACCGGTCCGGACCTGGCCCGCGTTGGCGCGCGCTACTCGGACGACTGGCACCGCGCGCACTTGTACAACCCGCGCAACGTGGTGCCGGAGTCGAAAATGCCGGCCTACCCCTGGTTGGTCACCGCCGCCGTCGACAGCAGCCACACCGAGAACAAGCTGAAGGTGATGCGCACCCTGGGTGTGCCCTACACCGACGACGACATCAGTGGCGCCGTTGCCAGCCTCAAAGGCAAGACCGAGATGGACGCGCTGGTCTCGTACCTGCAAGTGCTCGGCACTGCCATCAAGAGCAAGAGGTGAGCCATGGGATTTGAATTCGATGCGGGCACCATCCGCGGCCTTGGCACGCTGGTCGTCGCCATCGCCTTTATCGGCCTGTCGCTGTGGGTGTTCAACAACCGCCGCAATGCGGAATTCGAGCAGGCACGCCTGCTGCCGTTTGCCGATGAACCTTCTCCATCCGACGCTCAAGAAGAGCCTGCAATAAGGAGCACTCGGCCATGACCCTATTTTGGAGTACATGGATCTGCGTACTGACCCTCGGCAGCCTGATCGGCCTGACCTGGCTGTTGATCGGCACCCGCAAGGGCGAGACCAAAGGCAGCGTCGACCAGACCATGGGTCACGCTTTCGACGGTATCGAGGAGTACGACAACCCGCTGCCACAGTGGTGGTTCATGCTGTTCGCCGGCACCCTGGTGTTTGCCGTCGGCTACCTGATCCTCTACCCGGGCCTGGGCAACTGGAAAGGCGTGTTGCCGGGCTATGAGAACGGCTGGACCTCGGCCAAGGAGTGGGACAAGGAAATGGCCCGCGCCGACACCAAGTTCGGGCCGATCTTCGCCAAATTCTCGGCCATGCCGGTGGAAGAAGTCGCCAAAGACCCGCAAGCGCTGAAAATGGGTGGCCGTCTGTTCGCTTCCAACTGCGCGGTGTGCCATGGCTCGGATGCCAAGGGCGCGTACGGCTTCCCCAACCTGGCGGACAACATCTGGCGCTGGGGCGGTTCTGCCGACGCGATCAAAACCACCATCATGAACGGTCGCCACGCGGCAATGCCGGCCTGGGGTGAGATGTTGGGTGACGACGGTGTAAGAAACGTTGCCGCTTATGTGCGTCACGACCTGGCCAAGCTGCCACTGCCGGCCGACAGCACCGCCGACCTGGCCGCTGGCCAAGCCGCTTTCAACACCACTTGCGTGGCGTGCCACGGCCCACAAGGCCAGGGGATGGAAGCCATGGGCGCGCCGAACCTGACGCTGCCCGGCGGTTACATCTACGGCACCAGCCTCGCGCAGTTGCAGCAGACCATCCGCCACGGCCGCCAGGGCCAGATGCCTGCGCAGGATGTGCTGCAAGGCAACGACAAAGTGCACCTGCTGGCGGCTTACGTGTATAGCCTGTCCCATCAATAGCGGCAGGTGAGCTGGAAGTTTTAAGCGTCAAGCTGCAAGAGAAGAGCGCCCAACTTGGATCTTGCAGCCGTTTTTCCTGCGGCTTGCAACGTGCCGCTGATGACTGCCGCCCCGCGGCAGTTCGTCACACCCCTCCAAAGCACAACTTTCCCCCCCTGCCATTCGGGTCTACGCTTGCTGCACAGCGGACCGGTTATGACGCACGCAACGGCTGTCGTTGCGACGCCATAAAATTCCTGTCCACTCGATCAGCTTTCTATTTCGGATTTTGTCCTTACACCAAACATGGAAAGGGCGCAGAATCTGGCGTGGAACGCATTGATCCAGGTCAGCCATTGCGTTGCAATGGCCCCTCGCTTTCTACATACTTGCGGCCGATTTTTACCTATAAAAAAACCTAAACCGTGGAACCTTAGAATGAGCACAGCAATCAGTCCGACTGCTTATAACTATAAGGTAGTCCGCCAGTTCGCCATCATGACGGTGGTCTGGGGGATCCTTGGCATGGGGCTCGGGGTGTTCATCGCCTCGCAACTGGTTTGGCCGGAATTGAATTTCGACCTGCCCTGGACGACCTTCGGCCGTCTGCGCCCGCTGCACACCAACCTTGTGATCTTCGCCTTCGGCGGATGCGCACTGTTTGCCACCTCCTACTATGTCGTGCAACGCACCTGTCAGACGCGACTGATCTCCGACGGCCTCGCCGCCTTTACCTTCTGGGGTTGGCAAGCGGTCATCGTCGGCGCCATCGTCAGCCTGCCGCTGGGCTACACCACCACCAAGGAATACGCCGAACTGGAATGGCCGATCGCCATTTTGCTGGCGATCGTCTGGGTGACCTACGGTGCGGTGTTCTTTGGCACCATCGTCAAGCGCAAGACCAAGCACATCTATGTGGGCAACTGGTTCTACGGGGCTTTTATC
Organism: Pseudomonas sp. FP2309; assembly: GCF_030687575.1. Classification (NCBI taxonomy): domain Bacteria; kingdom Pseudomonadati; phylum Pseudomonadota; class Gammaproteobacteria; order Pseudomonadales; family Pseudomonadaceae; genus Pseudomonas; species Pseudomonas sp. FP2309. The sequence goes on from NZ_CP117439.1 coordinate 4,083,502, forward strand.
GTGGTTACGGCGATGCTGCACATCGTCAACCACGCCTCTCTGCCGGTCAGCCTGTTCAAGTCGTACTCGGCCTACTCCGGCGCGACGGACGCGATGATTCAGTGGTGGTACGGGCATAACGCCGTAGGATTTTTCCTGACCACCGGTTTCCTGGGGATGATGTACTACTTCGTGCCCAAACAGGCCGAACGTCCTATTTACTCGTATCGCCTGTCCATCGTGCACTTTTGGGCGCTGATCACCCTGTACATCTGGGCCGGTCCTCACCACTTGCACTACACCGCATTGCCCGACTGGGCCCAGTCCCTGGGCATGGCGATGTCGATCATCCTGCTGGCGCCGAGTTGGGGGGGCATGATCAACGGCATGATGACCCTGTCGGGCGCCTGGCATAAGTTGCGCACCGACCCGATCCTGCGCTTCCTCGTGGTGTCCCTGGCGTTCTACGGCATGTCGACCTTCGAAGGTCCGATGATGGCGATCAAGACCGTCAACTCGCTGTCCCACTACACCGACTGGACCATCGGCCACGTACACGCCGGTGCGCTGGGTTGGGTGGCGATGATCTCCATCGGCGCCCTGTACCACATGATCCCCAAGCTGTTCGGCCGTGCGCAGATGCACAGCGTCGGGCTGATCAACACGCACTTCTGGCTGGCGACCATCGGTACCGTGCTCTACATCGCGTCGATGTGGGTCAACGGCATCACCCAAGGCCTGATGTGGCGTGCGATCAACAATGACGGCACCCTCACCTACTCCTTCGTCGAAGCGCTGCAGGCCAGCCACCCGGGCTACATCGTTCGCGCCCTGGGCGGTGCGTTCTTTGCCACCGGCATGCTGTTCATGGCCTACAACGTCTGGCGCACCGTGCGTGCCTCGGACCCAGCGCAGGCTGAAGCCGCCGCTCAGATCGCCGTTGTGGGAGCTCACTGATGAAGCATGAAGTAGTCGAGAAGAACATCGGCCTGCTGGCCTTCTTCATGGTCATCGCCGTGAGTATCGGCGGCCTGACCCAGATCGTTCCGCTGTTTTTCCAGGACGTCACCAACAAGCCGGTCGAAGGCATGAAACCGCGCACCGCTCTGGAACTGGAAGGCCGCGACGTCTACATCGCCAACGGTTGTGTCGGCTGCCATTCGCAGATGATCCGTCCGTTCCGCGCCGAAACCGAACGCTACGGCCACTACTCGGTCGCCGGTGAAAGCGTGTGGGACCACCCGTTCCTGTGGGGTTCCAAGCGTACCGGGCCGGACCTGGCCCGTGTGGGCGGTCGTTACTCCGATGACTGGCAGCGTGCGCATTTGTACAACCCGCGCAACGTGGTGCCCGAATCGAAAATGCCGGCGTACCCGTTCCTCGTGGAAAACAAGCTCGACGGCAAGGACACCGCGAAGAAGATGGAAGTCTTGCGCACCCTGGGCGTGCCCTACACCGACGAAGACATCGCCGGTGCAGCCGCAGCCGTGAAGGGCAAGACCGAAATGGACGCATTGGTGGCCTACCTGCAAGGCCTTGGCACCATCATCAAAAGCAAACGGTGATTCTTCATGGATATCGGGATGATTCGTGGCCTGGGCACCGTTGTGGTGATGGTGGCCTTTATCGGTCTGGCGTTGTGGGTGTTCAGCCCCAAGCGCAAGTCGGAGTTTGAAGACGCGACCTTGCTGCCCTTTGCGGATGATCCCGAAGCCATCAAGCACGTCGAGCGAGCTTCTAGGAGTAACAAAGAATGACTACGTTCTGGAGTCTGTACGTCACAGTCCTCAGCCTGGGCACCATCTTCGCCCTGACCTGGCTGCTGCTGTCGACCCGCAAGGGCCAGCGCGCCGAACAAACCGACGAAACCGTCGGCCACTCGTTCGACGGCATCGAGGAGTACGACAACCCACTGCCGAAGTGGTGGTTCATGCTGTTCGTTGGCACCATCGTGTTTGCCCTCGGTTACCTGGTGCTCTACCCCGGCCTGGGCAACTGGAAAGGCCTGCTGCCGGGCTACAACTACCTCGACACTGAAAAACAAACGCCCTTCGCCAATGGCCAGACCGGCTGGACCGGCGTCCACGAGTGGGAAAAGGAAATGGCCAGGTCGGACGCCAAGTTCGGGCCGATCTTCGCCAAATTCGCGTCGATGCCCATTGAAGAAGTGGCCAAGGACCCGCAAGCCTTGAAGATGGGCGGCCGTCTGTTCGCCTCCAACTGCTCGGTGTGCCACGGTTCCGACGCCAAGGGTGCCTACGGCTTCCCCAACCTGACCGACGCCGATTGGCGCTGGGGTGGCGAGGCGAACACCATCAAGGAAACCATCATGAAAGGCCGCCATGCGGTGATGCCGGGCTGGGCCGAAGTGATCGGCGAGCAAGGCGTGGCCGACGTGGCCGGCTTCGTGGTGACCAACCTTGACGGGCGCAAACTGCCGGAGGGCGCCAAGGCTGACGTGGCCAACGGCGCGAAACTCTTCGCCGCCAACTGTGTGGCCTGCCACGGTCCGGCCGGTAAAGGCACCCCAGCCATGGGCGCGCCCGACCTGACCCACCCAGGTGCATTCATCTACGGCTCGAGCTTCGCCCAATTGCAACAGACCATCCGTTATGGCCGCCAGGGCCAGATGCCCGCGCAGGAACAACTGCAAGGCAACGACAAAGTGCACTTGTTGGCGGCGTACGTGTACAGCTTGTCCCATGGGGATAAGAAGGCTGAAGAGCAGTAAAAGCGCTCAGACAACAGAGCCCCGCGCAGCGAAAGTTGGCGGGGCTTTTTGTTCAGTGACTTCAGTTCCAGTGGCGTTCCACTGATAAATCCATGGGACGAATGACCGGCTTACCCGCAAAAACCGTCCATACTTCCCAAGTCAATTGATCCAGATCACGTACACCATCAATTCATTTCCCCCAACGCGACCAAAGGTCGCACCCTTGGCGTACCATCGGGGGCGTATCATTAAGCCACTGCAAGACCCTTAATTTGACCCCGGCCGGCACGTACTGGCCGAGGCAAATCTCCACCGCCGTGGGATGCAATGATGAGAGACCAGATACCGGTACATGACGTTACCCCGCCTGCCAAAACCGACACTAAAACGGTCGATCTCTACGCAGCGCGCGAGAAGATCTACACCCGCGCGTTCACCGGTCTGTTCCGCAACCTGCGCATGCTCGGCGGTGCCGGGCTGTTCCTGCTCTACTTCGGCACGGTGTGGCTGAACTGGGGTGGCCACCAGGCCGTATGGTGGAACCTGCCGGAGCGTAAGTTCTTCATTTTCGGCGCGACCTTCTGGCCCCAGGACTTCATCCTGCTGTCGGGCATCCTGATCGTGGCGGCGTTTGGCCTGTTCTTTATCACGGTCTACGCCGGGCGCGTGTGGTGCGGCTATACCTGCCCGCAAAGCGTGTGGACGTGGATCTTCATGTGGTGCGAAAAAGTCACCGAAGGCGACCGCAACCAGCGCATCAAGCTGGACAAGGCACCGATGGGCGCCAATAAATTCCTGCGTAAATTCAGCAAGCACAGCCTTTGGCTATTGATCGGTTTTGCCACCGGCATGACCTTCGTCGGCTACTTCTCGCCGATCCGCGAACTGGTGTTCGACTTCTTCACCGGCCAGGCCGATGGCTGGTCGTATTTCTGGGTGGGGTTCTTCACCCTCGCCTCCTACGGCAACGCCGGCTGGCTGCGTGAACAGGTGTGCATCTACATGTGCCCCTACGCGCGCTTCCAGAGCGTGATGTTCGACAAGGACACGCTGATCGTCTCCTACGACCCGCGCCGCGGCGAACTGCGCGGCCCTCGCAAAAAAGGCGTCGACTACAAGGCCCAGGGCCTGGGAGACTGCATCGATTGCACGATGTGCGTCCAAGTGTGCCCCACCGGGATCGACATCCGCGACGGCCTGCAGATCGAGTGCATCGGTTGCGCCGCGTGCATCGATGCCTGCGACAACATCATGGACAAGATGGACTACCCGCGCGGCCTGATCAGCTACACCACCGAACACAACCTGTCGGGGCAGAAAACCCACAAGTTACGCCCTCGCCTGATCGGCTACGCCCTGGTGTTGCTGGCGATGATGAGCCTGTTGGCCGCCGCGTTCTTCATGCGCTCGCTGGTGGGTTTCGACGTGAGCAAGGACCGCGTGCTCTACCGCGAAAACGCCGAAGGCCGCATCGAAAACGTCTACAGCCTCAAGATCATGAACAAAGATCAGCGCGACCACACCTACGTGCTCGACGCCGCCGGTCTGCCGGACCTCAAGTTGCAAGGTCGACGCGAGATCAAAGTGGCTGCCGGCGATATCGTGAGCATGCCGGTAGAGCTGTCGAGTGCGCCGGAACAACTGCCGTCAAGCACCAACGAGGTGACGTTCATCCTCAAGGATGCCGACGACACCAGCGTCCACATTGAAGCCAAGAGCCGATTCATCGGCCCCCAAGTTCGTTAAACAGGGAACACGAGAATGCCCGCAACCACTGCCGCAAGCCCCTGGTACAAGCACCTCTGGCCCTGGATCATCATTGGGATCCTGGCCTGCTCGGTGACCTTGACCTTGTCCATGGTGACCATCGCGGTGAACAACCCGGACAACCTGGTCAACGACAACTACTACGAGGCCGGCAAAGGCATCAACCGCTCCCTGGACCGCGAACGCCTGGCCCAGACCCTGCAACTGCGCGCCAAGCTGCACCTGGATGAGTTGACCGGCGAAGTCGAGCTCAACCTCAGCGGCTACAGCAACCCGAACACCCTGGAGCTGAACCTGATTTCCCCGACCCAGCCAGAGAAGGATCGCAAGATCAACCTGGCGCGCAGCGACAGCGAGCCGGGCCGCTATATTGGCCAGGTCACCGACAAGGTCCAGGGTCGTCGCTTCGTCGAACTGCTGGGCGTGGAAGGCGACAAGACCTGGCGCCTGTTCGAGGAAGAAGAGGTCAGCCACGACAAAGACCTGTTGCTGGGTGACGAGCCGTTGCAGGGCGCCGAAGACCTGAAGAAGTAAACATGCTGCGCTTCGCGCATCACGGGCAAGCCCGCGCCCCCATGGACAGCATGATCCCTGGGGGTGCCGGGCGCGCCCGCGATGAGGCCCTACCAGCCCCTATAGACTCCACGCCATGACCACCCCGCTTCCCTGCTACCACTGCGCCCTGCCCGTGCCGCCCGGCAGCCGGTTCACCGCCGACATCCTCGGCGAACGCCGTGAACTCTGCTGCCCCGGCTGCCAGGCGGTGGCCGAGGCGATTGTCGCCGGCGGCCTGGAAAGCTACTACAAGCACCGCAGCGAAGCCTCGGCCAACCCCGAGGGACTGCCGGTGCAGCTGGTGGACGAGTTGGCGCTGTATGACCGCGCCGACGTGCAAAAACCATTCGTGCGCCACCAAGGCGAACTGGCCGAAGCCACCTTGCTGATGGAAGGCATCAGTTGCGCGGCCTGTGGCTGGCTGATCGAGAAACACCTGCGAGGCCTGCCTGCGGTGGCCGAGGCCCGGTTGAACCTGTCCAACCATCGCTTGCAGGTGCGCTGGGCCGACGGGCAATTGCCGTTGAGCCAAGTGCTCGGCGAGCTGCGCCATATCGGTTACGCCGCCCACCCCTATCAAGCCGACCGCGCCGCCGAACAACTGGCCAGTGAAAACCGTCTGGCCCTGCGCCAGCTCGGGGTGGCCGGGCTGCTGTGGTTCCAGGCGATGATGGCAACCATGGCCACCTGGCCCGAATTCAATATCGACCTGAGCCCGGAACTGCACGTGATCCTACGCTGGGTCGCGATGTTTCTGACAACCCCCATCGTGTTCTACAGCTGCGCGCCATTCTTCAAAGGCGCCATGCGCGACCTGCGCACGCGCCACCTGACCATGGACGTCTCGGTGTCCCTGGCCATCGGCGGGGCGTACCTGGCCGGGATCTGGACGGCGATTACCGGCGTGGGCGAACTCTATTTCGATGCCGTGGGCATGTTTGCGCTGTTCCTGCTGGCCGGTCGCTACCTGGAGCGACGTGCCCGCGAACGCACCGCCGCCGCCACGGCACAACTGGTCAACCTGCTGCCGGCCTCGTGTCTGCGCTTGCAGGCCGATGGCCAGAGCGAGCGCATCCTGTTGAGCGAACTGGCGCTGGGCGACCGTGTGCTGGTGCATCCGGGCGCGGTGCTGCCGGCCGACGGTGTGATCCTGGACGGCCAGTCCAGCATCGACGAATCGCTGCTCACCGGAGAATATCTGCCGCAACCCCGTCAAGCCGGGGATGCCGTGACCGCCGGCACCCTGAATGTAGAAGGCGCGCTGACCGTCGAAGTGCGCGCCCTGGGCCACGAAACGCGCCTCTCGGCCATCGTGCGCCTGTTGGAACGGGCCCAGGCCGAGAAGCCGCGCCTGGCCCAGATCGCCGACCGCGCGGCGCAGTGGTTCTTGTTGTGCTCGCTGATCGCGGCAGCGCTGATCGGCCTGCTGTGGTGGGAGCTGGATGCATCCCGCGCGTTCTGGATTGTGCTGGCCATGCTGGTCGCGACCTGCCCTTGCGCCTTGTCCCTGGCCACGCCCACCGCCCTCACCGCCGCCACCGGCACCCTGCACAAACTCGGCCTGTTGTTGACCCGTGGGCATGTGCTGGAAGGCCTGAACCAGATCGACACGGTGATTTTCGACAAGACCGGCACCCTCACCGAAGGCCGCCTGGCACTGCGGGCGATTCGGCCCCTGGGCGAGCTGAGCAGCGACAACTGCCTGAGCCTCGCCGCCGCTCTGGAAAACCGCTCCGAACACCCAATTGCACGCGCCTTTGGCCGTGCGCCGCTGGTCGCCGATGAGGTGCTCAGCGCCCCCGGCCTCGGCCTGGAAGGTCGGGTCGGCGAGCGCCTGCTGCGCATCGGCCAGCCGGCGTTTGTGTGTGAGCTCAGCGGCTGCACGGTTCCCGCCTCGCCGCATGACGCCGGGCAATGGCTGCTGCTGGGCGACCGCGACGGCGCCCTCGCCTGGTTCGTGCTGGACGACCGCCTGCGCAGCGACGCCCCCGCCCTGCTCGCCGCGTGCAAGGCGCGCGGTTGGCGCACGCTGCTGCTGTCGGGGGACAGCTCGCCGATGGTCGCCAGCGTCGCCGCTGAACTGGGTATTGATGAGGCCCATGGCGGCCTGCGCCCCGATGACAAGTTGCAAGTGCTGCAACAACTGCACAAGCAAGGCCGCAAGGTGCTGATGCTCGGTGATGGCGTGAACGATGTGCCGGTGCTTGCTGCCGCCGATATCAGCGTGGCCATGGGCTCGGCCACCGATCTGGCCAAGACCAGCGCCGATGCGGTGCTGCTGTCCAACCGCCTGGACGCCCTGGTGCAGGCCTTCAGCCTGGCCCGACGCACCCGACGGGTGATTATTGAAAACCTGCTGTGGGCGGGTCTATACAATGGCCTGATGCTGCCGTTTGCCGCCCTCGGCTGGATCACCCCCATCTGGGCGGCGGTCGGCATGTCCATCAGTTCGTTGACCGTGGTGCTCAACGCCCTGCGCCTGACTCGCCTGCCGAGTGCGCCGGCCGCCAGCGCCCCTTCAATCACCCGTCCGCTGCCGGCGTGAGCCGCCCGGACATGGAGTGCAGATGCCAGCTTTATACGTGATGATTCCGGCGGCGCTGCTGATCGTGGCGATCGCCATTTATGTCTTCTTCTGGGCCGTGGACAGCGGCCAGTACGACGACCTCGACGGTCCGGCTCACAGCGTGCTGTTCGACGATCAGGACCCAAACCACCTGGCCGCGATCGACGAAGCCAACGGCCCCGAGCAACCGCCTAAAGATCCGCCCCATGCTTGAATTGGCGCCGCTGCTGGTCTCTGCGCTGATCCTCGGCCTGCTCGGCGGCGGCCATTGCCTGGGCATGTGCGGCGGGCTGATGGGCGCGCTGACCCTGGCCATTCCCAAAGAACAGCGCAGTCGCAGGTTTCGCCTGCTGCTGGCGTACAACCTGGGGCGCATCCTCAGCTACGCCACGGCCGGGCTGTTGCTCGGCCTGGCCGGTTGGGCGGTGGCCAACAGTCCGGCGGCGATGTTCATGCGGGTGCTCGCGGGTGCACTGCTGATCTGCATGGGCCTGTACCTGGCCGGCTGGTGGAGCGGGCTGACCCGCATCGAAAGCCTCGGGCGCGGCCTGTGGCGGCATATCCAACCGGTTGCCAACCGTTTGCTGCCGGTGTCCAGCCTGCCGCGCGCCTTGCTGTTGGGCGCGCTGTGGGGCTGGTTGCCGTGCGGGTTGGTCTACAGCACGCTGCTGTGGGCCGCGAGCCAGGGCAATGCGCTGGACAGTGCGCTGCTGATGCTGGCGTTTGGCCTGGGCACCTGGCCAGTGCTCCTGGCGACCGGCCTGGCCGCCGAGCGCGTCACCGCGTTACTGCGCAAGCGCAGCGTGCGCATGGCTGGTGGTTTGCTGGTGATTATTTTCGGTATCTGGACCTTGCCCGGCCCGCATCAGCACTGGCTAATGGGCCACTAAACCGCCATGTGGCATAGCGCCGCTCCTCGTTGATGCAAATCAAGGTGCCTGCCCCGCCCAGCCCCTAGACTCGGCCCACTAGCCAATCCGGGGGACGCCCGCATGCTCGACGCCATTCGTTGGGACACCGATCTGATTCATCGCTACGACCTGGCGGGACCGCGCTATACGTCCTACCCCACCGCCGTACAATTCGACAGCCAGGTCGGCACCTTTGACTTGCTTCACGCCCTGCGCGAAAGCCGCAAGGCGGCGCGGCCGCTGTCGCTGTATGTGCACGTGCCCTTCTGCGCGAACATTTGCTACTACTGCGCCTGCAACAAGGTCATCACCAAGGACCGTGGCCGCGCCCACGCCTACCTGCAACGCCTGGAGCAGGAGATCCAATTGGTGGCCTGTCACCTGGACCCGAAACAGCCAGTGCAACAGCTGCACTTCGGCGGCGGCACGCCCACCTTTCTCAGCCACGACGAACTGCGCCAAGTCATGGCCTGCCTGCGCCAACACTTCAATTTGCTCGACGATGATTCCGGCGACTACGGCATCGAGATCGACCCGCGCGAAGCCGACTGGGCCACCATGGGTCTGCTGCGCGAACTGGGTTTCAACCGCGTGAGCGTGGGCCTGCAAGACCTCGACCCCGAGGTCCAACGGGCGGTCAACCGCCTGCAAAGCCTGGATGAAACCCGTGCGGTGATCGATGCGGCGCGCACTCTGCAGTTTCGCTCGATCAACATCGACCTGATCTACGGCCTGCCAAAGCAGACACCGATCAACTTCGCGCGCACCGTGGAAGAAGTGATCAAGCTGCAGCCGGATCGCCTGTCGGTGTTCAACTACGCGCACCTGCCGGAACGCTTCATGCCCCAGCGGCGTATCCACACCGACGAACTGCCGGCGCCGGCCGAAAAACTGCTGATGCTGCAAACCACCATCGAGCAACTGACCCAGGCCGGCTATCGCTATATCGGCATGGACCACTTCGCCCTGCCCGATGACGAGTTGGCCATCGCCCAGGAAGAAGGCACCCTGCAACGCAATTTCCAGGGCTACACCACCCATGGCCATTGCGACCTGATCGGCCTCGGCGTGTCGGCGATCAGCCAGATCGGCGACCTGTACTGCCAGAACAGCAGCGACCTCAATGGCTACCAGAACACCTTGGCCGGCGCGCAACTGGCGACCAGCCGTGGCCTGGTCTGCACCACGGATGATCGGTTGCGGCGCGAAGTGATCCAGCAGTTGATCTGCAATTTCAGCCTGGCGTTCGAGGCCGTCGAAAGGGTCTACAACATTGATTTTCGCGGGTACTTCGACGACATCTGGCCGCAACTTGAGGCGATGGCCACCGACGGCCTGATCGATCTCGACGCCCGGAGCATTCGGGTACTGCCGGCCGGGCGGCTGCTGGTGCGGTCGGTCTGCATGGTGTTCGATGCTTACCTGGAGCACCAGAACCGCCAGCGGTTTTCCCGGGTGATCTAGTTACATCGACAACGAAGCAGCCTTGAGCGCGGCATCGGCGCTCATGGTTTTCATGGCCTTGGCCAGAGAGGTCTGGGCGGTCAATAAACCGGCCTGCAAGGAACTGATGGCCCCTTGCACATTGGCGATCCTGGCCTGGGCCTGCTCCGGGGTCAGGCTCTTGTCCGCCGCGATGGCCTGCAGTTCAGCCATTTTCTCGGCGATCTGCTGCTTCAACTGACGGATCATTTTCAGCACCTGTTTAACGTTATCGTCCAGGCCGCTGTCATCGATATCGGCATTGGCGCTCTTGGGCGCAGCGGCGGCCTTGAATGCCGCAGCGGAGATCGTCACGGTCACCCCTTCAACCACCTTGGTCTCGCTGGAGGGCGTGCTTTTTTCGTCGCTTTCGGCAGCGGGCTTCGCGTCCGGCACTGTGGGTACGCGGACGGCGGGGTTATAGGCAGCGATAACAGACATGTTCCGAGCTCCAGCTCATAGGGAGACACAGGTGTATCGGCGCCGATACAAAAAGCTTTATACCGTTGCTGCTTTTTTGTACAGGCTGGCTCACTGCCCTTCAGTGCGGTACCCTTACGTCTTATGTGTGTTTTCCCACAAGGATTTAAGAAATGTCCGAGCCAGTCAAACTGCGCGCTCACAGTCAGGCTCACTGCAAGGATTGCAGCCTGGCCCCCCTCTGCTTACCACTTTCATTGAATCTGGAAGACATGGATGCGCTGGACGAAATCGTAAAACGCGGTCGCCCGCTGAAAAAAGGCGAGTTCCTGTTTCGCCAGGGTGACAAGTTCGATTCCGTCTATGCAGTGCGTTCGGGCGCATTGAAGACTTTCAGCCTGAGCGACGGCGGCGAGGAGCAAATCACCGGTTTCCACCTGCCCAGCGAGCTGGTCGGGCTGTCGGGCATGGACACTGAGATCCACCCGGTGTCGGCCCAGGCGCTGGAGACCACCTCGGTGTGCGAAATCCCCTTCGAGCGCCTCGACGAACTGGCCCTGCAACTGCCGCAACTGCGCCGTCAGTTGATGCGCGTGATGAGCCGCGAAATCCGCGATGACCAGCAAATGATGTTGCTGCTGTCGAAGAAGACCGCCGACGAGCGCATTGCCACGTTCCTGGTCAACCTGTCGGCGCGGTTCCGTGCCCGTGGCTTCTCGGCCAACCAGTTCCGATTGAGCATGTCGCGCAATGAAATCGGTAACTACCTGGGCCTGGCGGTGGAAACCGTGTCCCGCGTGTTCACCCGTTTCCAGCAAAACGAACTGCTGGCCGCCGAAGGCAAAGAAGTGCACATCCTCGATCCGATCCAGCTGTGCGCGCTGGCCGGCGGCTCTCTGGAAGGCTGATGCGGGCAGCTGCGGCCGCGCCAATCGGCGAGGCCGCAGGTATACTTCGAGTCCGTTTTCCTCCCAGGACTCTTCGACGATGACTTTCGATTCGTTCGACATCAAATCCCTGATCCGCCCCGTCATCGACTTCCCCAAGCCTGGGGTTATTTTCCGTGACATCACGCCACTGTTCCAATCGCCAAAGGCCCTGCGCCTGGTGGCCGACACCTTTGCCCAGCGCTATGTCGAAGCCGATTTCAGTCACATCGGTGCCATGGATGCGCGCGGCTTTCTGATCGGCTCGATCATCGCCTACCAACTGAACAAACCACTGATCCTGTTCCGCAAGCAGGGCAAGCTGCCCGCTGACGTGTTGGCCGAGGGTTATCAGACCGAATACGGCGAAGCCTTCCTGGAAGTGCACGCCGACAGCCTGTGCGAAGGCGACTCGGTGCTGATGTTCGATGACCTGATCGCCACCGGTGGAACCTTGATCGCGGCGGCGAACCTGGTGAGGCGCATGGGCGCTGGGATCTTCGAAGCGGCGGCGATTATTGACTTGCCGGAACTGGGCGGCTCGCAGCGCTTGGAAGACATGGGGATTCCCACGTTCTGCCTGACACAATTTGCCCTGACTGAAAGGTAGTGGTTACCTGGGCCTGCCCCCTCACAACCCCATCTGCTTGGCGATGATTTCGTTCATCACCTCACGCGTGCCCCCGCCAATCGACAGGATGCGGCTGTCGCGATACAGCCGCTCCACCAGGCTGCCACGCATATAGCCTTGGCCGCCGAGGATCTGCACCGCATCGTAGGTGACGCGGTCGGCGGTGTCGCTGGCGAGGTTCTTGGCCATGGAAATCTCCTTGATCACGCTCTTGCCGGCCGCCATCTTGGCCGCCTGGCGGTAGGTGAACTCTCTGGAGACTTCCACTGCGGTGGCCATTTCGGCCAAGCGGTGCTTGAGCACCTGGAACTTGCCGATGGGTTTGCCGAAGGCTTCGCGCTGGGTGGCCCAGGCGAGGCTCTCCTCCAAGGCCATCTGCGCTGTCATATTGGCCATGAGGGCCAGGGCCAGGCGTTCGCTCTGGAAGTTGCCCATGATGCAGGCAAAGCCCATGTTCTCGGCGCCAATCAGGTTGCCGACGGGCACCTGACAATCATCAAAGAATAATTGGGCCGTGTCCGACGCCCACCAGCCCATTTTTTTAAGAGGCTGGCCCACAGTAAAACCAGGGGTGTCTTTTTCGATGAGCAGCAGGCTGATGCCACCAAAACCGGGGCCTCCAGTGCGCACGGCCACAGTGTAGAAATCGGCACGAATGCCGCTGGTGATAAAGGTTTTGCTGCCGCTGACCCGGTAACAGTCACCGTCCCGCACGGCGCGGGTTTTAAGATTGGCCACATCTGAGCCGCCGCCTGGCTCGGTGATGGCCAGGGCGCTGATTTTCTCACCCGAGAGCACCAGCGGCACCACCCGTTCGCGCACCTCGGGCCGGGCCCACTTGACCACCGGCGGCAGGCCGATATCCAGCGAACCGAGCCCCGCCACCACGCCTCCGGAGCCGCAGCGCATCAACGCTTCGCTGGCCGCTACCTTGGCAAACAGATCCCCTTCATGGCTGCCGCCCAGGGCTTCGGGGTAACCGATCCCCAGGATCCCCGCCGCGCCCGCTTTGCGGTATAGCTCCCGAGGAAAGCACTCGGCCTCCTCCCAGGCGTCGATGCCGGGCAGCATCTCGCGCTCGACAAAACGGCGCACGCTGTCGCGGACCAATTGGTGGCTGGGGTCGAAGTAGTCCAGATAGGCAGACATCGGCAAACTCCACGCAGAGGTGGAGCGAAATTACCAAGCGCTTGCTTGGTTATCAACACAGTTCTCACTTACCACGCAAAACCATGCCGGGAAAGGCATGTGCCCTCCCCCCAATTTACCCAGCAGTGCCTGCTAGAGGGCGATCGGCTTGCGACCGGCGAAGGAGTGCGCCAGCGTGCCCCCGTCCACCAGCTCCAGCTCGCCACCGAGCGGCACGCCATGAGCGATACGCGACGTGACCAGGCCTTTGTTGCTCAGCAGTTGGGCGATGTAATGGGCCGTGGCTTCGCCTTCCACCGTCGGGTTGGTGGCCAGGATCACTTCGGTAAAGGTGCCCTGTTCTTCAATGCGCGCCACCAGTTGCGGAATACCGATAGCCTCGGGGCCCAGACCATCGAGGGGTGACAGGTGGCCCTTGAGCACAAAGTAGCGCCCGCGATAGCCGGTCTGTTCCACGGCGTAGACGTCCATCGGCCCTTCCACCACGCACAGCAACGTGTCATCGCGGCGCGGGTCGGCACATTGCGGGCAGAGTTCTTCTTCGGTGAGGGTGCGGCACTGGCGGCAATGGCCAACACCTTCCATGGCCTGGCTCAGGGCCTGGGCCAACCGGGTGCCGCCGCTGCGATCACGCTCGAGCAGTTGCAGGGCCATGCGCTGGGCGGTTTTCTGGCCAACGCCCGGCAAGGTGCGCAGGGCGTCGATCAGTTGGCGAATCAGGGGGCTGAAGCTCATGGGGCAATGGTCCGACAAAACAACGAGACGCGGTTTATACCCGCGCCCCGGATTAGCGTCAAATCCTCAATCCTGCGCGACGCGCACCACCAACTTGCCGAAGTTGCGCCCTTCGAGCAAACCGATAAAGGCTTCAGGTGCGTGCTCCAGGCCCTCCACCACGTCTTCGCGGAACTTGATCTTGCCGTCGCGCACCAGCGGTGCCATGGCGCTGAGGAACTCGGGCTGACGGTCGCCGTAGTCGTCGAACACAATAAAGCCCTGGATGCGCACACGCTTGGTCAGCAAGGTGCGTTGCAGCGCCGGCAGGCGGTCGGGACCACTGGGTGTCTCATGGGCGTTGTAGCCGGCGATCAGACCGCACAGGGGGACCCGGGCCTTGGGGTTGAGCAGCGGCATCACGGCGTCGAACACCTTGCCACCGACGTTTTCGAAGTAGATGTCCACGCCATTGAAGCAGGCCTGCGCCAGTTCATCGGCGAACTCAGCGCTTTTGTGGTCGATACAGGCATCGAAGCCCAGCTCATCCACCACGTAGCGGCACTTGTCGGCGCCGCCAGCGATGCCGACCACCCGCAAGCCTTTGAGCTTGGCCACTTGCCCCACCACCGAGCCCACCGCGCCGGATGCGGCGGCAACCACCAGGGTTTCGCCGGCCTTGGGCTGACCAATGTCCATCAGACCCATGTAGGCGGTCATACCGGGCATGCCCAGCACGCCCAGCGCCATGGAGGGGCTGGCCAGGCCCTTGGGCACGGGAATCAGGTTGCGTCCGTCGGAAATGCTGTGGCTCTGCCAACCGGTGGCACCGACCACCAGATCACCCACTTCGAATTTGGGATTACGCGATTGCTCGATGCGGCTGACAGCGCCACCGGTCATCACCTCGTCGATTTCAACCGGCGCAGCGTAGGACGGCGCGTCACTCATACGTCCACGCATGTAGGGGTCGAGGGACAGGTAAAGTGTCTTGAGCAGCACCTGGCCGTCCGCCAACTCCGGCAGGCTGACACGTTCGAGGCGGAAGTTTTCCGGGGTGGGCGCGCCGTGGGGGCGCGAGACCAGCACGATACGTTGATTAAGCGTCAGTTCTTGAGGCATCAGGGGGCTCCTTGATCGAATCCATCGGTACAGGGTGCAGACCATAGTAGCTCCCCCAGGGTTCGATCGGATTGGCACAAACAAAAATGCCAGGCGCGATGCCTGGCATGTGTGTACCGCTCAAAAGGGCCGATCAGAACGGCAGCTTCATGCCCGGTGGCAGTTGCATGCCAGCGGTCACGCCGGACATTTTGTCCTGGCTGTTGGCTTCGATCTTGCGCACGGCGTCGTTGACGGCCGCGGCGAACAGCGCCTCAAGCATTTCCAGGTCATCTTCACCAACGCCTGGCAGCACGCTTGGGTCGATGCTCACGCGCTTGATGTCGTGACGACCGGTCATCACCACGCTGACCATATCGCCACCGGCTTTACCGGTGACTTCGGCGTTGGCCAGTTCTTCCTGCATCTTGGCCATTTTTTCCTGCATCTGCTGCGCCTGCTTCATCAGGCCGGCCATGCCACCTTTCATCATGGGAATCACCTCAAAAGTACGTGGATCAATAAGTAGCCCGGTGTCATGACGCTTGGGGCACCGGGGCTTCGACAGGTTCAATAGTATCGTGACGGACGACCGCACCGAACTGTTGCATCAGTTGCTGGATGAGCGGATCGCCATGGATCGACTCTTCTGCCTCGCGCTGACGGTTGAGGCGCCGACGGGTCGCGGCCTGGGCCGGGGTTTCCTGCTCGGGTTTGATCAGTTCGATGGCGATGGTCAGCGTGCGCCCATGGTACTGATTGAGCGCATCGTTGAGACGGCGTTGCTGGGTCGCGTTGAACAAGGCGCTGTGGGCCGGGTCCAGGTGCAACAGCCAGTGATCACCCTCGACGGAGATAAGTGTGCAGTTGGCGGCAATGCTGCCGGTCATGCCGGAAATCGGCAGCTTCGGAAACAACTCCAGCCATTGCAACGCCAGGCCGGTGGCCGGGGCTGCCGCGGGTTCAGGCTCGGGCTCGGGCGCAGGTTCGGCGGTGTGTTCGCTGGCCAGTTCGTCCAGGTAGCTGTAGGCCGAATCCATGTCCGGCTCGATGTAGTCTTCGTCCAGCGGCGGCTCGTCGTCGAGGTCGATGCCCGGTGTCGCGGCGTCTACCTGGGCCAAGGAGGGCTCGGGCACCGGCACGGAGACCCACTCCGGCGCGGCCGGCACAGCACTGTCCGGGGTCGGCGCAGGCATGGGCGTCAGCTCGGGCTGCTCGCCGATGGTTTCGAGCACGGGCTCAACCGCAGGCTGTTGCTCGATTTCAGGCGCTGGCTCAACCTCGGCCTCTACCGGGTCGTTCCACGGCAGGTCTACGACGGGCGCAGGCGCTGGCTCGGGCTCGGGCTCGATCACCGGCTGCGGCTGCGGCTCGACAGGCTTCACCGCGACTGGCGCGGGCTCAGCCGCAAACGGCACAGCAACCACTGGCGCGACCACTGCCGCGCCAGCCACTGGTTTGGCGGAATCAACTGTGGCCTGGCTGATCCCCACTGGCTTTAGCGGCTGCCTCGGGGCGTCTGCCGAGTCGGCGGGCCGGAAGGCCAGCATCCGCAGCAGGACCATCTCGAAGCCACCCCGCGGGTCCGGCGCCAGGGGCAGGTCACGCCGGCCGATCAGGCCCATCTGGTAATAGAACTGCACATCTTCGGCCGGCAATGCCTGGGCCAACGCGAGCACGCGGTCGCGGTCGCCGTGGCCGTTGTCGACCCCCTCAGGCAGCGCCTGAGCGATGGCGACGCGGTGCAACACGTTGAGGATTTCCGAGAGCACGCCGTTCCAGTCCGGGCCTTGCTCCGACAGGTGGCGCACGGCTTCGAGCAACGCCTTGGCGTCGCCTTCGATCAACGCGTGCAGCACGTCGAACACCTGGCCGTGGTCGAGGGTGCCGAGCATGGCACGCACGTCGGCGGCCATGACTTTGCCTTCACCAAAGGCGATGGCCTGGTCGGTGAGGCTCATGGCATCGCGCATCGAACCATCGGCGGCGCGGCCGAGCAGCCACAGGGCGTCGTCTTCGAACGGTACGTTCTCGACGCCCAGCACATGGGTCAAATGCTCCACCACCCGCTCGGGGGTCATGTTTTTCAAGGAAAACTGCAGGCACCGCGACAGGATCGTTGCAGGAAGTTTCTGCGGGTCGGTGGTTGCCAGGATGAATTTGACGTAGGGCGGCGGCTCTTCAAGGGTTTTCAACAAGGCGTTGAAGGAATGGCTGGAGAGCATGTGCACTTCGTCGATCAGGTAGACCTTGAAGCGGCCGCGGCTGGGCGCGTACTGCACGTTGTCGAGCAGCTCGCGGGTGTCTTCGACCTTGGTGCGGCTCGCGGCGTCGATTTCGATCAGGTCGACAAAACGCCCTTCGTCGATCTCCCGGCACACCGAACAGGTGCCGCAGGGCGTCGACGTGATACCGGTTTCGCAGTTCAGGCATTTGGCGATGATGCGCGCAATGGTGGTCTTGCCCACCCCGCGGGTACCGGTGAACAGGTAGGCGTGGTGCAGCCGTTGGCTGTCCAAGGCATTGATCAGAGCCTTGAGCACATGGGTCTGGCCGACCATTTCGCGGAACGAGCGCGGACGCCATTTACGTGCAAGAACCTGATAACTCATCGAAAACCGTCGCAACTGGGAAGCGGGAGCCGGTAATGCTAGCGGAGCAAGGGGGAAATTGCATCCGGCATGCTCGTCTAATCTGACTAAGCTCTCCTCACTGGCCCCACGAAGGCCTGAACCCGGAGAGAATATGCGCGTAGTCCTGGGCGCTTTATGGATGATGACCACGGCTTGCCAGGCGGCGCCCGCGCCCCTGCGTTTCTCGGTGGCCGACAGTTGGGCGATGCCCATGGTGCAATTGGACAAGGGCCGCCCCACCCAAGGCATTCTGTATGACCTGATGTCGAGCCTCGCCACACAAGTGGGCTATCCCGCCGAATTCCACGTGCTGGCCCGCGCACGCCTGACCGGTGCCATGGCCCATGGCGACATTGACGTGCGCTGCTACGTCGCCCCCTCGTGGGTCGACAACCTCTCCGGGGATTACGCCTGGAGCGTGCCGTTGATGGTGCAGCGCAACGTGCTGGTGAGCACTGATAACAGGCCGGTGCAGGTGCTCAAACTGACACCGCAGTCAATCGGCACGGTGCTCAGCTACCGTTACGCGGTCCTCGACCCGCTCTTCGCCAGCGGCCAGCTCACCCGCGACGACGCGCGCAGCGAAGAACAGGTGCTGCACAAATTAGTGGCGGGGCGTTACACCTACGCGGCGAGCAACGAATGGATCGTCGACCGCTTCAACCAGCACCTGCCCGTCAGGCATCGGCTGCACAAAGTCGCGGTGATCGAAGAACAGGAACTCGGCTGCATCGTACGCAATGACCCGAACGTACCGACGCAACAGATTCTGCGCACGTTAGTGCGCATGAAAATGTCCGGTGAAATCGATGACATCATCAAGCTCTATACCGGTGAAGAGGCGGTGCCGCTGCGCACGCCTGCCAAGAATTGACAGGGGCGCCTGCATGGATGCCATTGCTCATCACTTGCCGGGGTAAATTCGGGCTACACCTTCCTCGCACAGTCCCCTGACGACCAATGCTTGCGCCCCTCCAGGCTGATGGCCGCCACGCTCGCCAACACAATCACGCCACCGAGCACCACCTGCAGGGCGATGTGCTCGCCCAGCAGTGTCGCGGCCAGCAGCATCGCCACCGGCGGGATCAGGTACATCGCCACCGTCGCGCGGCTGACCTCGATATGCTTGAGCACATAGCCCCAGGCCAGGTACGCCAGGGCGCTGGGGAAAATCCCCAACAACAGCACCGCCAGGTTCTCGGGCAGCGGCGCCTGTACGACGGCTGCAGGCAGGCCCGGCAGGTTGACGCACAGCATCAAGGTGCCGGCCCACACCATGTAGCACGCCAGGGTCAGCGGGCTGTAGCGATGGGCGTAGTGCTTCTGAACGGCGAAATACACGCTCCACGACAACGCCGCCAGCAGAATCAACAGGCCGCGGGGGTCCATCTCCCCGAAGCCCGCGTCGCCCCAGACCACCACCAGCACGCCAAACAAGCCCAACAGTACACAGACCCAACGCCAGGCATTGACCCGCTCCTTCAAGCAGAAAAACGCGATCAGCACACTGAACAACGGCGCCGATTGCGCCAGAACGCTGGACGCCGCCGCCGTCACCCATTGCTGCCCGATATTGAGGCTGATGTGGTGCAGGAACACCCCGAAAAAACCCAGCACCAGCAACCAGGGCACATCCGGCCAGCGCGGTCGCCCAATCCCCACCACCAGCGCCACGCCGCCCATGAACACGGAGGCAATCAGAAACCGCAGCAACGCCAGCTGGCCGGGGTTGTAGCTGTGCAAGCCGATGTGCACGCCAATCGGCGAGTAAGCCCAACAGAGGATGACGCCAGCGAGGACTAGCGTAAGCTTCACGGGGGACGGGGTATTCATTGATGGCATCCAGACACTGAGAAGGAATGCGCTCAGTCTTGGCCCCGGCAAGCAGCAGGACAATTAAGCGTTTCTGACTTCTGAAATCAGCGGAACTGAGCAATGGAACTGGCGCAACTGAAAATGGTGCGAGCCGTGGCGCAAACCGGCAGCGTGGCCCAGGCCGCACTGCAGTTGCACTGCGTGCCGTCCAACATCACCACGCGCATCAAGCAGCTGGAAAGCGAGCTGGGCACGCCGCTGTTCATTCGCGCCGGCCGTGGGCTGGCCATCAGCGCTGCGGGGGAGATCTTCCTGGAGTACTGCGAGCGCATCCTCGCGCTGGTGGACGAATCCAAACGCGCAGTGGACGCCAATGCCATTCCCCGTGGCACCCTGCGCATCGGTGCGGTGGAGTCCAGTGCCAGCGGCCGGTTGCCGCCGTTACTGGCGCAGTACCATCGGCGCTATCCCGATGTCAGTCTGGAGCTGGTCACTGGCGCCTGGAGCGAGTTGCTCGACGACCTGCAACACCATCGCCTGGACGTGGCGCTGGTGGCCGCCGGTAACCGGCGCGCCAAGCTCGAACACAGCGTGGTCTACCGTGAACGCCTGGTGTTGATAGCCAGCGCGTCCAGCGCACCGATCCACAGCGCAGCGGACCTGGCGGGCCGCACCTTGCTGGTGTGGCCAACCGGCTGCCCTTACCGGGCGGCGCTGGAAAATTGGCTCAAGCCCCACGACTTCAAACCCGCCATCGCCAGTTATGCCAGTTGGGGCACCATCATCGGTTGCGTAAGCGCGGGGATTGGCGTGGCCTTGGCGCCGGAGGGCATCCTGGCGCGCTATGAGCAGGCCAATCAGTTGGCGTCATACCGGTTTGACGAACTGCAACCGGTGGACAACCTGCTGTTCTGGCACACCGACACCCAACGCCATCTGGCGCGGGATGCGTTTGCTCAGTTATTGCGTGAGACGTTCGGCTAATGCTTAACAACTGAAGCCGTTCAACCGTAAAAAGTCTGACAAGCGCAAACAAAAACGCCGCCGCGTGCCAGACACGCGGCGGCGTTGTTGTGTGCGCGGCTGTGCTCAGTGTTGCGCAGCGGGCGCAGCGGGCGCAGCCAGACGGGCGTATTGATCCTGGCTGATCCAGCCGGTGAACGAACGATCCTCGGCGTTGATGAATTCCACCTGGGCCCAGCCATCCTTGAAGGCCAGCACACCGACCACATCATGCTTGACGATGTAGGGGCGCTTGGCGGCCTTGGCCCCTGGGGTTTTCTGCAGGTAGGCCTTGTCGGCAGACACCGTCACCAGGCCGATCCACGGCTTGCCGGCAGTCTGGGTCAGGTCCAGACCAGTAGCGATCTCCGGCATCAGCACATTCATGCAGCCAGGGTGCTGGCGCCCCTCCTCCACGGTCAGGGTCACACCATCGGACGACGGCGCCACGCTGCCGGGGTAGGCGTCATCCAGCCAGGTGGTGAGCGCCTCAGGCTTGCCTTGCAGGTAGAACGCGCAACTGCGGGTGACGCCCTCGCCCATGGACTCCGAATAGAAGCCTTCAACTTGATGATCCGGCGTCACGGCCAGCATCAACCCTTCGTACTTGCCCGAATGCAACGCAGCCGAACCGGCTAACGCAGGACCCACCGCGCACAACGACAACACGCCCATCACTAGAAAACGGATCATCCTATTTTTTCCCTTCAAGTTTTTCGTAGGCTTTTTGCATCAGGACGTCGTAGTTGCCGTAGTCCTCGCCGTTATAGTTACGCGCCATGCCGGTAAAGTCTTTGGCCTTCATGGCTTTCATCAAGGCCGGGCTTTTACTGCAAAAGCCCAGGAACGCCTTGAGTTGGTTGCCGGCGTTAACTTTTAACGCCGCCGAAAACTCAAACACAGTCTTGTAGCCACACGACGCAAAGTTGAAACCCATGATTTGGAACATGCCCCACGACGCCGACATCAGGGCCGCTTCCTGGTCGAGGGCAAACGCCGTGGCCATGGTTTCCCAGGCCTTGGTCTGATCCTTGTTGTTAGCCTGCCACTGCGGCCCGGCTTTTTTCTTGTAGGGGTACGACAACAGCGGGTGCGCCTGATCGTAGATGTGTTTGGTGTACTTGCGAAACAAGTGCCCTTCAAACGCGATCACGGGCAGCTTGGCCGGCCCGAAACCGGAGCGACCGCCGGATTCCACGGTGGCGAAGGCCTTGATGATATTCACCGAAATACCGCCGCCCAACTGCGTGGCAGCGTTCTGGAAATCGGTTTCGCTGAGGGTCATGCCACCGTCGCACGTGGCCTGGAGCATCAATTGCCGGTTACGCCGCTCAGCTTCCACCATCGCGCGCATGCGGTCCAGGTAGACATTGACCGTGGCCTGCACCGCATCGCCCTGGTTATTGCCGAAGACGTTGAGAAAGGTCGGGATACGCAGGGTCGGGAAGGCCTTTACCGGCACTTTCACCGCTTCTTCGATCAGGCTGTTGAAGGTCCGACCGGTCGGGTCGATCACCCCGTCAGGGTGCGCGTACTTGAGATGGCGAAACTGGTACTGGCTGATGCACTGCACCAATTGGCCATCACACTTGCCGTTTTCGGCCAGCGGAAAACCCATCTTGGGAATGATCAAATTAAATAAATACTGGATGCACTGCACATCGGCGGGCAAGTTGCGGGCCTTACCCGGCGCGCCTACTGAAGCACTGATAAGACGGGGTAACCCTTGCAGGCTTTTCATCACAGACATCCTTGTTAGTTAAAGAAGTGATGGCGCTTCAATATCAACCTGACACACTTGTCATACTCTGAAACAAGTGGCCGGCGGAAACTAACAAGGCGGTTTCAAGTTGTCCAGACGCAGCGTCTAAAGCTGTGAAATAACCCTCACCGGTGGCTCCGCGAAAACAGCTTTTTGATTTAATCGAAGTATTGAGTCACGCGTCGGGCTACTGTCACCGGCGCAAAAACCGCCCAACCGCCCACTTTCAAGGATTGAAATGAAAGCCACCCTGCTGATGCTGTCCCTCCTGGCCGTACTCTGCGGCTGCACATCGCCCCCTGTCGACATCGCGGCCTACCAGGCGCGGCCGTCCATTGCCGAAACCAAAAGCGTGGTGTTCGACGGCAAGACGTTCATGCTGAAATTCCACAAAGAAGGCCTATGGGAGTTTGTCCCTGCCCAGGAAAGCATCGATGCCTGGAGTGAATTGGTGGACTTCACCGTGGTCTCCCGCGACTTGAACCGCTTCACGCCCCTCGACCTCGCCAAGCGCGCGATCGCGTTGCATCAGCAGGAAAACCCGAACATGCCGGCGATCCTGCTGACGGACAATAAAACCGGGATCGATTATTCGATGCATTTTTATCCCGACTCACTGCGCAAAGACGGGCAATTCTCCGAAATCAGCTATTTCAAGTACTACAGGGACAGCGTCACCGGACAGACCATCATCTTTCACTACGCGAGGAATATTCCGAAGCCGAGCAACCCGTCTGAAAGCGCTATCGCCATAGGCCGCGAAATCGTGCCGCAGATAGAGGCATTCCCGCTGTACCGCCCGTAACGCCGTTAAGCGCGCAGCGGCAATCGACTCGCAGGCAGGGGTTGCCGGCAAAGCGTGTATAGAAATTTGGGTTGGGGGGTGTATCAGGAAGAGCGTTATGGAGGCAACCCCACCAGCCACACCCCGGCACACAATGTTCCCGCTGTGGCTGCTGCCTTCCGGCTCTGACCAGGTTCACGGGTAATCGTTGCGGGGGGACCGATGGGGTCACCATAACGACGCCTGCCTCTCGGCAAGCGGGGCCATTGTACCGATCTGATCGGAAGTTACAACCGTTGGTTCCGGATTAAAAAAATCAAGGGGCTCAAGCACTTGTGCCCCTACAGAATCACGGCCTCGTCCGCCCTGCCGCCCTCGTCCTGGATGACCAGGTGAATAAAGTGCAGCTTGGCAATCACCGCCGGTGGCAGCACGAAGGGGTAGAAATCCGGCTGCCCCATGCTGCGCGACAGTTCGTTGAGCATGCCGGCCAGTTCGATCCAGGCGTTGACGAACGACAGGAACGCCGGGCCGCCGGGGTGTTCCGGGTCGTACAGCGTGCTGAGGGGGAACGGCTGGTAATCCAGGTCCATGTCACGGGCGCTCATGCCAAAGCCCAGGGCGGTGTCGACGGCGTCCATCATGTGCAGGTAATGCGCCCAGGTCTCGGCCCAGTCTTCCCAGGGGTGCATGGTGGCGTAGGCACTGACGCAGGTCTGCTGCCAGTCCGGGCGCGGTCCGTTCTGGTAGTGCTGGTCGAGGGCCTCGGCGTAACTGGCGCGTTCGTCGCCGAACAGGTCGCGAAACCGCTGCTGCCACTGGGTATTGGCAATCAGGCGGTCCCAGTAGTAGTGACCGACTTCATGGCGGAAGTGGCCAAGCAACGTGCGGTAGGGTTCACGCATCTGCACACGGACTTTTTCGCGGTGTGCATCGTCGGCTTCCTTGATGTCCAGGGTGATCAGGCCATTGGCGTGGCCGGTCATGGGCGCGTTGCCTTCGAGGTCGATACCGACGAAATCGAACGCCAGGCCGTTGTCTTCGTCGACGCTCTTGGGCACCACGCGCAGGCCCAAGCTGATCAACTGCGCCACCAGGCGACGCTTGGCGGTTTCAACCTTGCACCAGCGCTCGTGGTTTTCCGGGACCGACAGGTCGGGAATCGTGCGGTTAAGACTACAGGCCACACACAAGGCTGCGGTGCTATGGGCCGGGATCAGCCAGTTGCAGGCGGCCGGGGTATCGAGGTTGGCGCAGCGGCGGAACGCGCCGGCGTCGAGGTTACCGTCTTGCAGCCAGGTGCCTTCGACAGGACCGGGTTGCAGGGATGACAGGCGACTTTGCTGCGGCTGATAGCCAAGCAGCGCCTGGCAGGCCAGGCACTGGCTGTTGCGAAAGAACAATGACTGGCCGCAGCGGCATTGCCAGACCTTGCTGTTGCGCGAAGTGTCAGCCATGAACGGTGCGGCGATGCGCGAACTGAGTTGCTCGAAGTAGCGGAACATGGCGATCTCTCCCTGGGTGACTGAGACTAGATCATTTGGCGCTCGAGATCGTTCCACTTTACTTGTGGAGGGGGGGCTGCTTCGCAGCCCAGCGCAGGCAAGCCTGCTTACCACAGCAGGCCTGCTCACCACGGGTGCTGCGTCAGACCGAAATATTGTGCCTGGCCAGGAAGGCGACGAAAGCGTCTTCGTCGAGCACCTTGAGTCCCAGTTCGTTGGCCTTGGCCAACTTGGAACCGGCACCCGGGCCTGCCACCACGCAATGGGTTTTCGCCGAGACCGAACCCGCCACCTTGGCGCCAAGGCTTTCGAGTTTGTCCTTGGCCACATCGCGGCTCATCAGCTCAAGGGAGCCGGTCAGCACCCAGGTATGCCCCGCTTCCGGCAGGCCTTCGACCACTTTTTTCTCGCTCTGCCAGTGCATGCCGAAGTCCTTGAGCTGCTGCTCAATGGCCAGGGCGTGTGCGGCATTGTCCGGGTTGTCGAAGAACTCACGCACGGCCTTGGCCTGCTTCTCGGGCAGGGCCTGGCGCATGTCGAGCCAGTCGGCCTTGATCACGCCTTCCAGGCTGCCGAACTTGTCCGCCAGTTTTTGCGCAGCACCCGGTCCAACGCTGGGTACGTGAAGCTTGTCGAGCAGGCCGCCAAGGGTGGTGCTGGCCGCGAATTCCGCGCTCAGATCGCCCTGATCCTGTAATTGCAGGCCGCATTCGTTCGGCGACAACAGCGCGCCAATCACCTGCTGGTTATGGCTGTCTTCGAAGAAGCTGTGGATCTCGTGAGCCACTTCCAGGCCCACGTCGGGCAAATACGTGAGCACTTCCGGCAAGGCCTTCTGCACCCGCTCCAGGGACGCCAGGGAGCGTGCCAGCACCTTGGCGGTCTCCTCGCCCACGTCCGGAATGCCCAGGGCGTAGATAAAGCGCGCGAGGGTCGGAGTCTTGCTGTTTTCGATGGCGGCGATCAGTTTCTTGCTGGAGATGTCGGCGAAACCTTCCAGGTCGATGATCTGCTCGTACTTGAGCTTGTAAAGGTCGGCCGGCGAGCCAATGAGTTTTTCATCCACCAATTGTTCGATGGTCTTGTCGCCCAGGCCGTCGATATCCATGGCCCGGCGCGACACAAAATGAATAATCGCCTGCTTGAGCTGCGCACCACAGGCCAGACGGCCGACGCAGCGGTACACCGCACCTTCGCTGACGGTCTCCTTGCCCTTGCTGCGTTTGACCAGCTGCGTGCGCTCCACATGGGAGCCGCATACCGGGCAGGTCTGCGGAATCTGCACCGCGCGGGCGTCCGCCGGGCGCCGCTCGCTGACCACGGACACAACTTGCGGGATCACATCCCCGGCACGGCGGATGATCACGGTGTCACCGATCATCAGGCCCAGGCGCGCCACTTCGTCCATGTTGTGCAAGGTGGCGTTGGACACGGTCACACCCGCAACCTTCACCGGCTTCAAGCGCGCCACCGGGGTGACCGCGCCGGTGCGGCCGACCTGGAATTCCACGTCGAGCAGTTCGGTGAGTTCTTCCATCGCCGGGAATTTATGCGCGATGGCCCAGCGTGGCTCGCGCGCGCGGAAACCCAGCTCACGTTGGGCGGCGATGCTGTTGACCTTGAACACCACACCGTCGATTTCATAAGGCAGACTGTTACGCCGCTCGCCGATGTCGCGGTAGTAGTCCAGGCACGCTTGAATGCCCTTGGCCAGCTTCAGCTCGTGGCTGATGGGCATGCCCCACTTTTGCAACTGCTGCAGGTTGCCGATATGGGTGTCGCTGATATCAGCGGTCACCTGGCCGATGCCATAGCAGCAGAACTCCAGCGGACGACTGGCGGTAATCTTCGAGTCGAGCTGGCGCAGGCTGCCGGCGGCGGCGTTGCGCGGGTTGGCGAACGTCTTGCCGCCCACTTCCAGTTGCGAGGCGTTCAGACGGTCGAAACCGGCCTTGGACATGAACACTTCACCGCGCACTTCCAGGGTCGCCGGCCAGCCGGTGCCGTGCAGCTTCAACGGGATATTGCGCACGGTGCGCACATTGACGCTGATGTCCTCGCCCGTGGTGCCGTCCCCCCGCGTGGCGCCGCGCACCAGTTCGCCATCGGTGTAGAGCAGGCTGACCGCCAGGCCGTCCAGCTTGGGTTCGCAGCTGTATTCCACCGCCGCGCCGCCGCCAAACAGATCGCCCACCGGCAGGTCGAGGCCCTCGGTGACCCGGCGATCAAACTCGAGCATGGTGGTTTCATCAAAGGCGTTGCCCAGGCTGAGCATCGGGATCTCATGCTTGACCTGAGTGAACGCGGACAACGCCGCACTGCCGACCCGCTGCGTCGGTGAATCACGCGTCACCAGTTCCGGATGCTCGGTTTCCAGGGCCTTGAGCTCGTGGAACAAACGGTCGTACTCGGCGTCCGGAATGCTCGGCTCATCGAGGACGTGATAACGGTAGTTGTGCTGATCCAGTTCAGCGCGCAGTTCGAGGATGCGGGTGTGGGCGGCGGTCATGGGTGTTCTCTCATAAAGCAAAAGAGCAGCCGAAGCTGCTCAAATGATGGTGCGCTTATTCTAATGACAACGCTTGAGGCCAAACCTCAGCGTTTCTGTGTCAGGGCGCGACGCTCGAACTCGACGATGCGCTGACGGTAGTGCTCGATGGTCTGGGCGGTCAGGACGCTGCGTTGGTCATCCTTGAGTTCGCCGTTAAGTTCCTGGGACAGTTTGCGCGCCGCGGCCACCATCACGTCGAACGCTTGTTTCGGGTGGCGCGGGCCTGGCAGGCCAAGGAAGAAACTGACCGCCGGGGTGCTGAACAGGTCGATATCGTCCAGATCGAACGTACCCGGCTTGACCGCATTGGCCATGGAGAACAGCACTTCGCCATTACCCGCCATGCTTTCGTGACGGTGGAAGATGTCCATCTCGCCAAATCGCAGGCCGCTTTCCAGAATGTTCTGCAACAGGGCCGGGCCTTTGAAACCGGCGGCGTCGCGGCAGATCACGCTGATCACCAACACCTCTTCGGCGGCCGGCTGATCGTTGACCGACTGGCGTGCCGCGGTGGACGTCTTGCCGACGTTTTCATCGGGGAAATCATCATCGCGGCTGCTGAAGCTCGGGCCTTCATCGACGTCGAGGTTCAGGTCGCCCTGATGCGGCTCGGCGGCGCCAGTGTTGCCACGCTTGCCACGCTTGGAAGACGGTTCACGCGCTTCCCGCAACGGCGCGCTCATGGACGGCAGGTCGTGCTCATCCAGTTGCGGTTCTTTGTGGGTATCCAGCACACGGGGCGGCCCCAGCAGCTCGGCGCTGCCGTCGTCGTCGGGCAGATTGGACAGGTTGCGGTCCAGACGGAATTTGAGCTTGCCCTTGCCACCGCGCATGCGGCGCCAGCCATCAAAAAGAATACCGGCAATGACAATAATGCCGATGACGATCAGCCACTCGCGCAGACCGATTTCCATGTAATCCCGTGCCTCTATAAAAAATGCTGAAAAATAAGGGGTTTAGCACCGTGCAAACCGCTTTAAAACGTGGCGCCAACTCTATGTTCTGAATGGCGTTTTGCCCACGCATACGAAAAATTGAGATTAAATTAGCACAGTTGGCGGAAAGTGTGTCGGATTGGTCGCTTTCGACACACTGGGCCAGCTGCAAGCTGCAAGCTGCAAGCTGCTAGGCGTCCACCATCTTCATCGCCTCTTCGACATCCACCGCCACCAACCGCGAACAGCCCGGCTCATGCATCGTCACGCCCATCAGTTGATCGGCCATTTCCATGGCGATCTTGTTGTGGGTGATATAGATGAACTGCACCGTCTGGGACATCTCTTTGACCAGCCGTGCGTAGCGTCCAACGTTAGCGTCATCCAACGGGGCATCAACTTCGTCGAGCATGCAGAACGGCGCCGGGTTCAACTTGAAGATGGCAAATACCAGGGCCAGTGCGGTCAGGGCTTTTTCGCCGCCGGACAACAAATGGATGGTGCTGTTCTTCTTGCCCGGAGGCCGCGCCATGATCGTTACCCCTGTATCGAGTAGATCTTCGCCTGTCAGTTCCAAGTAAGCGCTGCCGCCGCCGAAAACTTTGGGGAATAAGGCCTGTAAACCGCCATTAATCTGATCAAAGGTATCTTTGAAGCGGTTGCGCGTTTCCTTGTCGATCTTGCGGATCACGTTTTCCAGGGTGTCCAGGGCTTCGACCAGGTCGGCGTCCTGGGCATCCAGATAACGTTTACGCTCCGATTGTTGCTGGTATTCGTCGATGGCGGCGAGGTTGATCGCCCCCAGGCGCTGAATACGCGCCGCAATGCGTTCGAGTTCTTCCTCGGCGTCTTTCTCGTTGGCCTGGGCGGTCAAGGTGTTGAGCACGCCGTGCAGGTCATAGCCGTCTTCGAGCAGTTGATCCTGCAGGGTTTTGCGGCGCACAGTCAGGGCCTGCCATTCCATGCGCTGTTGTTCGAGTTGGCCACGAATCAACTGGGACTGTTGCTCGGCCTGGGTCCGACGTTTTTCGGCATCACGCAGTTCGCGGTCGGCGTCTTCCAGGGCGATCTGCGCGGTCTTGAGTTCTTCGTCGACGGTCATGCGCTTGTCGAGCAGTTCTTCGAGCTTGAGGCGCAACTCTTCCAGCGGCGCTTCGCCCTCCTCCAGGTTCAGGCTCAGTTGCTCGCGTTTTTCGGTCAGCCGTTCGGACTGCATCTCAAGGCGCTCAAGGGCCTGGCGCGTGGAGTCGTGCTGGGCGCGCAGGGAGCCCAGGCGCACGGCCAACTGGTGGGCGTGATCCTTGTGCTGACGGGCTTCCTGGCGCACTCGATCGAGGCGTTCGCGCAGGCTGTCGCGCTGGGCCAGCAGCAATTCGCGCTGCTCGGTGTCCAGGGCCATGCTGTCGAGGGCTTCCTGCAGGTGCAGGCGCGCTTCGCCAATCTGTTCGTGCTCCAGGGCGCGTTGCTCGCCCATCTCGGCCACCTCTTCGTCGAGGCGGGTGCGGCGCAGGGTCAGTTGCTCGGCCTTGGCCTTGCTCGCCGACAGTTGAGCCTTTAACTCGCCCTGCTGGCGCGCTTCGTCCTGCAGCAGACGGCGCAGGTGTTCGCGGCCGGTCTCTTGCTGGCGCTGGGTGGCGCGCAGGGTTTGCAGTTCGGTTTCCAGGTTTTGCAGGGTGACTTCGCGCTCTTCGCGTTCGGCGCTCAGGCTGACGATTTCCTGGCCGCGGGCCAATACGCCGCTTTCCGCTTCACTGGCGCGACGCACGCGCAGAAAGTGCCGGCCGACCCAATAACCGTCGCGGCTGATCAGGCTTTCGCCGGCGCCCAGTTGACCGCGTTGGGCCAGGGCCTGTTCCAGCGAGTCCACCGGCTTGACCTGGCCCAGCCATGGCGACAGATCAATCGCCGCCTCGACCTTATCCAACAGGCTGCCCGGCACCCGCGTGCCGTCGGCCGCCGGGCTGAGCAAACGCAAATCGCCCTGGGCAAAACCGGCCAGGTCGAAACCGCCAAAATCATCCACAAGCACCGCTTGCAGGTCGGCACCGAGTACGGTTTCCACCGCCAGCTCCCAACCGGCGTCGACCTTCAAACCCTCAGCCAGGCGCGGGCGCTCGGCCAAGTGCTGGTCACGCAGCCATTCGGCGGTGCCGGTGCCAGGGTCCAAAGCGGCTTGCTGCAACGCCTCAAGGGACGCCAGCCGACCGTTAAGCCGCTGCAGATCGCCCTGGGCCTGCTGCTGCGCCTGGGTCGCCTGTTGCAACTGCTGACGCAATTGCTCGAGGCGCTCCACTTGCTGTTCTTCACTGGCTTCGAGTTCTTCCAAGGTCATTTCGCTTTCGGCCAGTTGCTCGCTCAGCGCCATGATCGCCGCGTCTTCCGGGTCGGCGGCGAGCAATACGCGCTCTTCCTGCAAACGACGCTGGCGCTCGGCCAGGCGCTCCATGCTGGTTTCCAGTTGCTGAATGCGCGACTGCTGCACCTCAGCCTGGCGACGCGGTTCGGCCGATTGCAGGTTGAAAGCGTCCCACTGCTCCTGCCAGCCGTGCATGGTGGTTTCGGCTTCTTCCAGGGCGGCGGCGGATTCTTCGGCGGCGGCGCTGGTGATTTCCTGTTCGGGGATGAGCATGTCCAGCTCTTCGCCGAGGGTCAGCAGCAAGGTGCGGTCGTGGCCCAGGTGGGATTCGGTCTCCAGGCGCGCGCGCTCGGCTTCCTTGAGATCGTCCTGCAACTGGCGCAGACGCTGCTGGCCGTGCTGGATGCTTTGCTCCACGCGGGCAATGTCGCCGCCCACCGAATAGAACCGGCCCTGCACCAGATTGAAGCGCTCGGACAGGTCGTGGTGCCCGTCCCGCAGGCGTTCGATGCTGGCGTCGGCGTTGCGTTGTTCGGCCACCAGGGCTTCGAAGCTGATCTCCTGGGTGCCGATGATCGCTTCGCGCTGGCCCACCTGATCGTTCAAGGCCTGCCAGCGCAGGGCCGACAATTGCGCCTTGAGCTGGCGCTCCTCGCCCTTGTATTCCTGGTACTTCTCGGCCGCCTGGGCCTGGCGATGCAGGCGCTCCAACTGGCGCTCCAGCTCTTCGCGCAGATCGGTCAGGCGGGCGAGGTTTTCGTGGGTGCGGCGGATCCGGTTTTCGGTCTCGCGGCGGCGTTCCTTGTACTTGGAGATGCCGGCCGCTTCTTCGATGAAGTTACGCAGGTCTTCGGGCTTGGCTTCGATCAGTTTGGAGATCATGCCCTGCTCGATGATCGAATAGCTGCGCGGCCCCAGGCCGGTGCCGAGGAAGATATCGGTGATGTCGCGGCGACGGCATTTGGTGCCGTTGAGGAAGTAGCTGTTCTGGCTGTCGCGCGTGACTTTACGGCGAATGGAGATTTCCGCGTAGGCCGCGTATTCACCGATCAGGGTGCCATCGGAGTTATCGAACACCAGCTCGATGCTGGCCTGACTCACCGGTTTGCGACTGGTGGATCCGTTGAAGATGACATCGGTCATCGACTCGCCACGCAGGTTTTTTGCCGAGCTCTCGCCCATCACCCAGCGGACGGCGTCGATGATGTTCGACTTGCCGCAACCATTGGGCCCGACCACCGCCGCCATGTTACTGGGGAAGTTCACCGTGGTCGGGTCGACGAAGGATTTGAACCCCGCCAGTTTGATGCACTTGAGCCGCACGCTTAGGCGTCCCCCAACGCTGCGATGACCAGCGAACTGCTGCGCTGGCAATAGGCCGACAGCACCTTACGGATCTGCACCAGGTCACGGGCCAGCACGGCGGCGAGCAGTTGCTCGAACAACACCAGGTACTCGCTCATGGACGCCTTGCGCTGATCCAGGGCCAGGTAATAGGCGCGGTTCATTGCCGGCTGCAGATTCTCGACGGTTTCCTGCAGGTAGGGATTGTTGGCGAAGGGGTACGCGGCGCGCATCACGTTGAAGCTTTCTTCGACAAAGGCGCGGATGTCGCCGCGCTCGTAGCTGCCTTGAAGACGTTGCTGGATTTGCAGGAACGGCGCCATGTCGGCGTGAGCCTGCCAGCCTTCGGCGACTGCATTGCCGAGCAGGATGTACATCTCGCCCATCAACGTGCACAGGCTCTGCACCTTGTGTGCCGTGAGCTCGGTAACGTGGGCGCCACGGCGCGGCAGGATCGCAATGAGGTGACGGCGCTCGAGGATCAGCAGGGCTTCGCGCACGGAGCCACGGCTGACGTTGAGCGCCAACGTGACTTTCTGTTCCTGGATGCGTTCCCCAGGCTTGAGATCGCCGCGAATGATACGTTCGGCGAGGTGGTGAGCGATTTGCTCGGCGAGACTGTCCGGCGCCTTGAACGTCATGTTTTCCCTTCAAAATCTGCTATCGGTACAAGCGCGGCAGTGTAGCGCATTGGCCCGCTGATGGCGCTACGCCCACAGCGGCGAATTTGGCATGAAATAAGCAACCGTGAACAGCCAAACGCCGCCAAAAACGCCGGTTTCAGAAGACTGGACCATAATTGAACGTGTTGTGACCGCATTTTCTTGACCCTCAAGTCAGAAAATCATTGACCGAAAAGTCAGAGATGACTAGATTCGGCGCAAAGCGGTTAACAACAATAATGAGTCTGCGAGGCCTTCCGTGATCCAGTTTTTACTTAACCAGGAACTCCGTAGCGAGCACGCCCTGGACCCCAACCTGACTGTGCTCAATTATTTGCGCGAGCATCTGGGCAAATCCGGTACCAAGGAAGGCTGCGCCAGCGGCGATTGCGGTGCGTGCACCGTGGTGGTCGGCGAGCTGCATACTGACGATCAAGGCGCCGAGCAGATCCGTTATCGCAGCCTCAACTCGTGCCTGACCTTTGTGTCATCCCTGCACGGCAAGCAACTGATCAGCGTCGAAGACCTCAAGCACCAGGGCCAATTGCACAGCGTGCAGCAAGCCATGGTGGAGTGCCATGGTTCACAATGCGGCTTCTGCACCCCAGGCTTCGTGATGTCGTTGTTCGCCCTGCAAAAGAACAGCACCGCCCCCGACAACGGGAAAGCCCATGAAGCCCTGGCCGGTAACCTGTGCCGCTGCACCGGTTACCGCCCGATCCTCGCCGCCGCCGAACAGGCCTGCTGCAATAAACCGGTGGATCAGTTCGACAGCCAACAGGCGCAAACCATCGCCCGCCTCAAAGCCATCGCTCCCACGCAAACCGGCGAACTCAACAGTGGCGACAAGCGTTGCCTGGTGCCGCTCACAGTAGCCGACCTGGCCGACCTCTATGACGCCTACCCGCAAGCCCGACTGCTGGCCGGCGGCACCGACCTGGCGCTGGAAGTCACGCAGTTCCATCGCACCCTGCCGGTGATGATCTACGTCGGCAATATTGCCGAGATGAAACGTATCGAACGCTTCGACGACCGCCTGGAGATCGGCGCCGCCACGGCCCTCTCCGACTGCTACGAAGCACTGCATCACGAATACCCGGACTTCGGTGAATTGCTGCACCGGTTTGCCTCGCTGCAGATCCGCAACCAGGGCACCCTGGGCGGCAATATCGGCAACGCCTCGCCCATCGGTGATTCGCCGCCGCTGCTGATCGCTCTGGGCGCGCAGATCGTGCTATGCAAGGGCCAGACCCGCCGCACATTGGCGCTGGAGGACTACTTCATCGACTACCGCGTGACCGCGCGCCAGGACAGTGAATTCATCGAGAAAATCATCGTCCCAAGAGGCCATGCGCTGTTCCGCGCCTACAAGGTGTCCAAGCGCCTGGACGATGATATTTCGGCGGTATGCGCAGCCTTCAACCTCACGCTCGACAATGGCGTGATCAGCCAGGCACGGGTGGCATTCGGCGGCATGGCCGCCACCCCTAAACGCGCACAACACTGCGAAAGCGTGCTGGTGGGCGCTACCTGGAACGCCGCTACCGTAGAGAAAGCCTGCGCCGCACTCGCCCAGGATTTCACCCCGCTGTCGGACTTTCGCGCCAGCAAGGAATACCGCCTGCTCAGCGCCCAAAACCTGCTGCGCAAATACTTCATCGAACTGCAGACTCCGCACATCGAGACTCGGGTGACCGCTTATGTCTAACCATCACGCCGTCGTTAAAACCCAGGCCGAACTTGTCGAGTTGTTCACCCAGGACCTGACCTGCGGAGTCGGTCGCAGCGTCAAGCATGACAGCGCCACCAAGCACGTCAGCGGTGAAGCGCAGTACATCGATGACCGCCTGGAATTCCCCAACCAGTTGCACCTGTATGCGCGCATGTCCGACCGCGCCCATGCACGAATCATCAGCATCGACACCGCGCCGTGCTATGCCTTTGAGGGCGTGCGCATCGCCATCACCCACAAAGACGTGCCGGGGCTCAAGGACATCGGCCCACTGCTGCCCGGCGACCCGTTGCTGGCCATCGACACCGTGCAGTTTGTCGGCCAGGTGGTGCTCGCCGTCGCCGCCCGCGATCTGGACACCGCGCGCAAAGCCGCGATGGCCGCAGTGATCGAATACGAAGACCTGGAACCGGTGCTGGACGTCGTCCAGGCCTACCGGAATAAACACTTTGTGCTCGACAGCCATACCCATCAACGCGGGGATTCGGCCGGCGCCCTGGCGACGGCGAAGAATCGCCTGCAGGGCACCCTGCATATCGGCGGCCAGGAACACTTCTACCTGGAAACCCAGATATCTTCGGTGATGCCCACCGAAGACGGCGGCATGATCGTCTACTGCTCCACCCAGAACCCCACCGAAGTGCAAAAGCTGGTGGCCGAAGTGCTCGACGTGTCGATGAGCAAAATCGTCGTCGATATGCGCCGCATGGGCGGCGGCTTTGGCGGCAAGGAAACCCAGGCCGCCAGCCCCGCGTGCCTGTGCGCGGTGGTCGCGCACCTCACCGGCCAGCCGACCAAGATGCGCCTGCCGCGCGTCGAGGACCTGCTGATGACCGGCAAGCGCCACCCCTTCTATATCGAATACGACGTGGGCTTTGACGACAACGGCCGCCTGCACGGTATCAACCTGGACCTGGCGGGTAACTGCGGCTGCTCGCCGGACCTGTCCAACTCGATTGTCGACCGCGCGATGTTCCACGCCGATAACGCGTACTACCTGGGCGACGCCACGGTCAACGGCCACCGCTGCAAGACCAACACCGCGTCCAACACCGCCTACCGTGGCTTCGGCGGCCCCCAGGGCATGGTCGCCATCGAGGAAGTCATGGACGCCATCGCCCGCCACCTGGGCCTGGACCCGCTGGCCGTGCGCAAGGCCAACTACTACGGCAAGACCGAACGCAACGTCACCCACTACTACCAGACCGTCGAGCACAACATGCTCGAAGAGATGACCGCCGAACTCGAGGCCAGCAGCCAATACGCCGAGCGCCGCGAAGCGATTCGCCTGTACAACGCCCACAGCCCGATCCTGAAAAAAGGCCTGGCGCTGACCCCGGTGAAGTTCGGTATCTCGTTCACCGCCAGCTTCCTCAACCAGGCCGGCGCGCTGATCCACATCTACACCGACGGCAGCATCCACCTGAACCACGGCGGCACCGAAATGGGCCAGGGTCTGAACACCAAAGTTGCCCAGGTGGTGGCCGAAGTGTTCCAGGTGCACATAGACCGCGTACAGATCACCGCCACCAACACCGACAAAGTGCCCAACACCTCGCCGACCGCCGCCTCCAGCGGTGCGGACCTGAACGGCAAGGCGGCGCAGAACGCTGCCGAAACCATCAAGCAGCGCCTGGTGGAGTTTGCGGCGCGCAAGTACGACGTCAGCGAAGCGGACGTCGAGTTCCACAACGGTCACGTGCGTGTGCGCGAGCAGATCCTGACGTTCGAGGCGCTGATCCAACAGGCGTACTTCGCCCAGGTGTCGCTGTCGAGCACCGGGTTCTACAAGACCCCGAAAATCTTCTACGACCGCAGCCAGTCCCGTGGCCGGCCTTTCTATTACTACGCCTTTGGCGCGGCGTGCTGCGAAGTGATCGTCGACACCCTGACCGGCGAATACAAGATGCTGCGCACCGACATCCTGCACGATGTAGGTGCCTCGCTGAACCCGGCCATCGACATCGGCCAGGTGGAGGGCGGGTTTATCCAGGGCATGGGCTGGCTGACCATGGAAGAGCTGGTGTGGAACGACAAGGGCAAACTGATGACGAACGGCCCGGCCAGCTACAAGATCCCGGCGGTAGCGGACATGCCGCTGGACCTGCGCGTGAAGCTGGTGGAGAACCGCAAGAACCCGGAAGACACGGTGTTCCACTCCAAGGCCGTGGGCGAGCCGCCGTTCATGCTCGGCATCGCGTCGTGGTGTGCGATCAAGGATGCCGTCGCGAGCGTAGGCGACTATCGCCATCAACCGAAAATCGATGCACCGGCGACGCCGGAGCGGGTGCTGTGGGGCTGTGAGCAGATGCGGCAGTTGCAGGCGGC
The DNA here is from genome assembly GCF_030687575.1 of Pseudomonas sp. FP2309. Lineage (NCBI taxonomy): Bacteria > Pseudomonadati > Pseudomonadota > Gammaproteobacteria > Pseudomonadales > Pseudomonadaceae > Pseudomonas > Pseudomonas sp. FP2309. The sequence continues at coordinate 4,119,825 of NZ_CP117439.1, forward strand.
GAAAGCCGTTGAGGCTGAAACCGAGATGGCTTCGCTTTAGACCGAGACGCTGCCATTGGGGGCAAGCCCCCGATAGCGGCCTCACAGACACCACAAGAGGTGACTATGAATAACTGGATCAGCGCCTTGGCCGATCTGCAAAACCGTGGCGAGCCCTGCGTACTCGTGACCATCATCGAAGAGCTCGGCTCCACCCCACGCAACGCCGGCTCGAAGATGGTCATCAGCGCGGCGCAGACCTTCGACACCATCGGCGGCGGGCACCTGGAATACAAGGCCATGCAGATCGCCCGGGACATGCTCGTGCGTGGCCAGCAGAACACCCATCTGGAGCGCTTCAGCCTGGGCGCCAGCCTGGGACAGTGCTGCGGCGGGGTGACGGTGCTGCTGTTCGAACCCATGGGTCAGGTGCAGGCGCAGATTGCGGTATTTGGCGCCGGCCACGTCGGCCGTGCGCTGGTGCCGTTGCTGGCAAGCCTGCCGTGCCGGGTGCGCTGGATTGATTCACGCGAGCAGGAGTTCCCGGAACATATCCCACAGGGCGTGCGTAAAATCATCAGCGAAGAGCCGGTCGACGAAATTGCCGACCTGCCGGCGGGCAGTTACTGCATCGTCATGACCCACAATCACGCATTGGACCTGGAACTCAGCGCCGCCCTGCTCAAGCGCAATGACTTCGCCTACTTCGGCCTGATCGGCTCGAAGACCAAACGCGTGAAGTTCGACCACCGCCTGCGCGAGCGTGGTTTCGACGCCGCACAGTTGCAACGCATGCGCTGCCCCATGGGCCTCACCGAGGTGAAGGGTAAATTGCCCGTGGAGATCGCCATCTCCATCGCCGGCGAAATCATCGCCACCTACAACGCCAATTTCGGCCAGCACACCGCGAGCGCCGAACCCATTGCCAAACTGCTGCCGGCGTCGCGTCGCAGCCAAGCTATCAATTGAGAACACCATGCCTTTGACTCGCAAAGCCTACCGTGCGGCCATCCTGCACAGCCTCGCCGACCCCGCTGAAGTGGGCATCGAAGCGTCCTACGAATATTTCGAAGACGGCCTGCTGGTGGTCGATAACGGCCGGATCAGCGCCCTGGGTCACGCCAGCGACCTGCTGCCGACCCTGCCGGCCGATATCGACATCACCCATTATCAGGACGCGTTGATCACCCCCGGCCTGATCGACACCCATATCCACCTGCCGCAAACCGGCATGGTCGGCGCCTACGGCGAGCAGTTGCTGGACTGGCTCAACACCTACACCTTCCCTTGCGAAAGCCAGTTCGCCGACAAGGCCCACGCCGATGAAGTGGCGGACATTTTTATCAAGGAGCTGCTGCGCAACGGCACCACCACCGCCCTGGTGTTCGGCAGCGTGCACCCGCAGTCGGTCAATTCGTTTTTTGAAGCGGCCGAGAAACTCGACCTGCGCATGATCGCCGGCAAGGTGATGATGGACCGCAACGCGCCGGACTATCTGACCGACACCGCCGACTCCGGCTATCAGGAAAGCAAGGCGCTGATCGAGCGCTGGCACGGCAAGGGCCGCCTGCACTATGCGGTCACGCCTCGCTTTGCGCCGACCAGCACGCCAGAGCAACTGGCGTTGGCCGGGCAGTTACTCGGGGAATACCCGGACCTGTATATGCAGACGCACATCAGCGAGAACAAGCAGGAAGTCGAATGGGTCAAGGCGCTGTTTCCAGAGCGCAGCGGCTACCTGGATGTGTACGACCATTACAAGCTTCTCGGCGAACGCTCGGTGTTCGCCCATGGCGTGCATCTGTGTGATGAGGAGTGCGCGCGCCTGGCGGAGACCGGCTCGGCGGTGGCGTTCTGCCCAACGTCGAACTTCTTCCTCGGCAGTGGCCTGTTCAATCTGCCGATGGCCGAAAAGCACAAATTAAACGTGGGCCTGGGTACCGATGTGGGCGGTGGCACCAGCTTTTCGCTGCTGCAAACCCTGAACGAAGCCTACAAGGTCATGCAGTTGCAGGGTGCGCGGTTGAGCCCGTTCAAATCGTTGTACCTGGCCACCCTGGGCGGCGCGCGGGCGCTGCGTTTGGAAGACAGGATCGGTACGTTGCAGCCGGGTACCGACGCAGACTTTTTGGTGCTGGACTACAACGCCACGCCGCTGCTGAGCTATCGCTTGAAGCAGGCCAATCATATTGCCGAGACGTTGTTCGTGCTGATGACGCTGGGGGACGACCGGACGGTGTTACAAACCTATGCGGCCGGGCAGTTGGTGCACCAACGCTGATCCGCCACACCAATGTGGGCGCGGGCAAGCTGCTCCCACATTTCTGATCGGGTTTACAACTTTACCGACGAGCGCCCTGGCTTCTTGGTCTGCAGCAGGTGCGAGAACACCGCGTGCAGATCATCCGACGCGCTCTCTTCATCAAGGTTGAGCTTGCTGTCGATGTGATCCATGTGATGCATCATCAGGTTCACCGCCAATGCCGCGTCCCGCGCTTCGATCGCGTCGATCAACTGGGTGTGCTCATCGTAGGAACAGTGCGAGCGGTTGCCGCTTTCGTACTGGGCGATGATCAATGAGGTCTGGGACACCAGGCTGCGCTGGAAGCTGATCAGCGGTGCGTTTTTCGCCGCTTCAGCCAGCTTGAGGTGGAATTCGCCGGAGAGGCGGATGCCGGCACCGCGATCACCACGGGAGAAGCTGTCACGCTCGTCGTTGACCATCTGGCGTAATTCGGCCAGTTGCTCGGCGGTGGCGTGCTGCACCGCCAACTCGGTGATTGCGCGCTCCACCAGACGTCGGGCCAGGAACACCTGGCGCGCTTCTTCGACGCTGGGGCTGGCCACTACCGCGCCGCGATTGGGCCGCAGCAACACCACGCCCTCATGCGCCAGGCGCGACAGGGCGCGACGAATGATGGTGCGGCTCACGCCGAAAATTTCGCCCAGTGCCTCTTCGCTCAATTTGGTTCCGGGCGCCAGGCGTTGTTCGAGGATCGCCTCGAAGATATGTGCATAGACGATATCGTCCTGGGTTCCACTGCGACCGGCCTTGCCGGCACGCGGTTGTTTCTTGAGAGGTTGCAACTGTTCGTTCATGGGCACTCGGGTCGGGAGAACGGCGGCGAATTAACGGTAATACGGCAACGCGGGGTCGCTGGCAAGTATCACCTAAAAGCGTGGCACATTGTACACAACCGAATGCGCCAACACACTGTACGGCTGTTTGCGGCCTCCGCTGTATTGCAATGAGTGGTTACGTTTGAGTTTAGGCTTGAATCCGCGCCTTCACCGGTAAAAAGCCTCAGGTAAAAGGAACACCGCCCATGACCCACGCTACCCAAGCGCGTCTGCGCCCGCTGGCCGACACGTCGCCCTCTGCCATCGTCGCCGGTTTTATCGCGATGATGACCGGCTACACCAGCTCGCTGGTGCTGATGTTCCAGGCCGGCCAGGCCGCCGGTTTGACCACCGCGCAAATTTCGTCGTGGATCTGGGCGATTTCCATCGGCATGGCGGTATGCAGCATCGGCCTGTCGCTGCGCTACCGCACACCGATCACCATCGCCTGGTCCACGCCGGGCGCGGCGCTGTTGATCACCAGCCTGGGCGGTGTGAGTTATGGCGAGGCCATTGGCGCCTACATTACATGCGCGGTGCTGGTGATGATCTGCGGGCTGACCGGCAGCTTTGAAAAACTGGTCAAGCGTATTCCCGCGTCGCTGGCGGCGGCGTTGCTGGCGGGGATTCTATTCAAGATCGGCAGCGAGATCTTCGTTGCCGCGCAACATCGTACGGGCCTGGTGCTGGGGATGTTTTTCACCTACCTGATCATCAAACGCTTGTCACCGCGCTATGCGGTGCTCGCCGCACTGGTGATCGGCACGCTGCTGTCGGGGCTGATGGGCTTGCTGGACTTCAGCGGCTTTCACCTGGAAGTGGCGACGCCGGTATGGACCACGCCGCACTTTTCATTGGCGGCAACCATCAGCATCGGCATTCCACTGTTTGTGGTGGCGATGACCTCACAAAACATGCCCGGCGTCGCGGTGTTGCGGGCAGACGGCTATAACGTGCCCGCCTCGCCGCTGATCACCGCCACCGGCCTGGCCTCCCTGGTGCTGGCACCGTTCGGCTCCCACGGCATCAACCTGGCCGCGATCAGCGCCGCCATCTGCACCGGGCCCCATGCCCATGAAGACCGTAACAAGCGCTATACGGCAGCGGTATGGTGCGGGGTGTTCTACGGGATTGCCGGGGTGTTCGGCGCCACGTTGGCGGCACTGTTTGCCGCGCTGCCCAAAGAGTTGGTGCTGTCGATTGCGGCGTTGGCGTTGTTTGGCTCGATCATCAATGGCTTGAGCATCGCCATGAATGAGCCGAAGGAACGGGAAGCGGCGCTGATCACCTTTATGGTCACCGCGTCAGGCTTGACGTTGTTTTCCATCGGGTCGGCGTTCTGGGGGATTGTGGCGGGGGTGTTGACGCTGCTGATTCTGAACTGGCGCAAGGCATAAAAAAACGGCGACCCTAAGGTCGCCGCTTTTTTTGTATCACTTAGCCGCGTTGATCGGCTTTTCCGGATACCACACGTCCAGCAGCGGGCTGACTTCAGCCTTGGTCAGCTCAGAACGGGTTTTCAGCCAGGCTTCAACAGCAGCACGCTGCTCTTCGGAAACCGAGCCGCGCTTCTGCAGGCAAACCAGACCGTAGTCATCGCCGCCGACATAGCCCAGACCGTTGGCTTCCATGGCTTCTTTGATGAATGCTTCGAGGAAAGCGTCGATAGCTTCTTCACTCAGGCCTTCGTTGAAGTCCAGGTTCAGTTCGAAACCCAGCTCTTGAAATTCATCAACGCACAGTTTTTTGCGCAGACGCTGGGAACGGTTAGTCGCCATTGGAACAATCCTCTTAAGTAATAACGGGCGGCACTTTAGCAGTTTAAGCCGGCGATTGCCCGACTCTCTGGGACAGGCGGCGCACTGCCTGCAAAAAAACGCCTATTTCCAGCGATGGTTCAGCCACAAGTACGTCAACCTTGGGGCATAATGCCGACACTTTCATGACCAATGAGGGATTTTCTTACATAGCCCTCGCCTTTTTTCACCCTCCTAGAAGTAGGGTTTTATTTCTTATGATCAAATCTTTACGTCCATTGTTACTTGCCGGTCTTCTTCTGCCATTGGCCCTCTGCGCCAATGCCGCCCCAGTCAATAACACCCTTCCACCAAACGTTCAGCAAGCCCTTGCCAAAGCCAAGCTGCAAAACACCGCGCTGTCGCTGGTGATGATCCCGCTCAACGGCCCCGGCACCCCCACCGTCTTCAACGCCGATGTCTCGGTTAACCCCGCGTCCACCATGAAGCTGGTCACCACGTATGCAGCCCTGGAAATGCTGGGCCCCAACCACCAGTGGAAAACCGAGTTCTACACCGACGGCACCCTCAGCGGCGGCGTGTTGCACGGCAACCTGTACCTCAAGGGCGGCGGCGACCCCAAGCTGAACATGGAAAAACTCTGGCTGCTGATGCGTGACCTGCGCGCCAACGGCGTGCAGCAAGTCACCGGCGATCTGGTGCTGGACCGTGGCTTCTTTATCCCGCCGCAATTGCCGGAGTTCAACGACGACGGCAACGACGAGAACAAGCCGTTCCTGGTCAAGCCCGACGCGCTGCTGGTCAACCTCAAGGCCCTGCGGTTTGTCACCCGCAATGATTCCGGACGTGTGATCGTGTCGGTCGAACCGCCGATTGCCAGTATTCGCATCGACAATCAGGTCAAGGCGTCCAACGCCAAGCAATGCACGGGTGACGTGCGCTACAACCCGGTCACCGCCGCCGATGGCAGCGTGACGGTCACCGTCAGCGGCCAGTTGGGCGATGGCTGCAGCTCGCAGACGTATCTGTCGCTGCTGGACCATGCCACCTACACTGCCGGCGCCGTACGGGCGATCTGGAAGGAGTTGGGCGGCAGCATCCAGGGGCGTGATATTCAGGCCCCCGTCCCCAAGGATGCCAAGGTACTGGCCCGCGCATTTTCGCCGGACCTGGCGGAAATCATCCGCGACATCAACAAATACAGTAACAACACCATGGCCCAGCAACTGTTCCTGAGCCTCGGCGCGCAGTTTCGCAACGATGCCGATGGTGACGACGCCAAAGCAGCACAACGTGTGGTGCGCCAGTGGCTGGCGAAAAAAGGCATTACCGCACCCCACCTGGTGATGGAAAACGGCTCAGGCCTGTCACGGGCCGAGCGCGTCAGCGCCCGCGAGATGGCCGCCATGCTGCAAGCTGCCTGGAAGAGCCCGTACGCTGCCGAATACATCAGCTCGATGCCGATTGCCGGCACCGACGGCACCATGCGCAAACGCCTGAAGACCACCGCCATGCGCGGCGAAGCCCACGTCAAGACCGGGACCTTGAACACCGTGCGCGCCATCGCCGGGTTCAGCCGTGATAACAATGGCAACACCTGGGCGGTGGTGGCGATCCTAAACGATCCGAAGCCCTGGGGTGCTTCGTCGGTGCTGGATCAGGTGCTGCTGGACCTGTATCGCCAACCGAAGCTGGCAGCCGCAGCGCCTGTGCTCTAACGGACCGGGGATCAGACAGGCAGGCCGGGCGCTTCAACCCGATCCCTGCCCGCCTGCTTGGCCGCGTACACCGCAGAATCGGCGCGTAGCAACAAACTATCAATGCCCTCGTCGACCCGCCAACTGGCCACGCCAAAGCTGGCGGTAACGATGCCCACCGGGGTCATCGGCTCACCGCGCAGCGACTGCCATAACTCCATCGCCAAACAGTAGGCCTGCTCGCTGTCGGTGTTAGGGCACAGCACCATGAACTCCTCGCCGCCCAAGCGGCAAAACACATCCGTGCGACGCAAGCGTTGGCTGATGCGTTTACATAACTCCTGCAACACCCCGTCGCCGACCGCATGCCCATGCTTGTCGTTGATCCGTTTGAAATGGTCGACATCCAACATGATCACCGACAAGGCCCCGCGGGTGCGGCCGACCCGCACCATCTCGGTTTTGAGACGGTCCTGGAAATAGCGGCGGTTATGAATCCCCGTCAGCGAATCGGTGATCGACAGTGCGCGCAGCTCTTCTTCCACTCGTTTGAGATCGGAAATGTCCGACACATAACCGTGCCACAGCGTACCGCCGCCAGGTAACTCCTCCGGGGTGGCCTCGCCGCGGATCCAGCGCAGACCTCGTTGGGGCAGCAGCACCCGATACTCTTCGCGCCAATGACTCAACTGCAACGCCGACAGGCGAATCGAAGCCCGCACCCGTTCCACATCCAGCGGATGGATACGCTCGAGGGCCCGTGTCGCATCCTGCTGCAATATCCCCGTTTCCACTTCATAGATGTCGCGCATGCCGTCACTGGCATAGATAAAGCGCCAGTTTTCCTGAGGTTCCAGCGTGAACTGGAAGATCCCGCCCGGCACATGGGCACTGAGTTTCTTCAGCAAGCGGTCGCGCGCCGCCAAGGCCTCGTAGGCTCGTTTTTGTTCGGTAATGTCCAGGTAGATCGCCAGGTATCCTATCCATAAGCCGTGATCATCAAGCAACACGGTGGCTAGCATGTTCACCGTCAACTGGCTGCCATCCTGGCGCACGAGCGTCCATTCGTGGGCTTCGTGCAGGCTGTCGGGGCTTTCGCCGAGCATCGCCTGACTGGCAGGGATGCGCTTGCCCATGGCCACACTCAGGCTGGCAGCGCGCGTCTCCAGTTCCTGCGCCAGGTGCAGGCTCTCCAGGGTCAATTTGCCCACCACCTGCTCAGCCTTGAATCCGAGCATCTGTTCGGCGCCGGCGTTGAATGTATTGATGGTGCCGCGCAGGTCGGTGGCAATGATGGCCACTTGGGTGGCGGCATTGAGCACGCTGCGCAACTGGCCGTGGGCGTCACGCACCTCCTGCTCGCGCTGGCGCAGCTCTAAGGTGCGCTCTTCCACCAGTTTCAAGGCGCGTTGACGCTGGCTGACCAGCACATAAAGCAGGGCGCTGAGCAACAGGCTGAGCAACCCGCCCATGGTGAGGATGGTGGTCAGGGATGAATGGTTGGCCTGGTCGAATACCTGGCTTGGGCGCAGGGTCAGCGCATACACATGGTCGCCCAAGGTCAGTCGGCGCGCGCCGACCAGATCGCTGTCGCCCACAGTATTACTGGACGCGTAAAGCATGCGTTTTTGCAGGTCGGAGGTATCGACAATCTGCATCACGAGGTTGTCCCGCTCTGGATTTGGCAGCCCGTCGGCCACCAGCTGACGCATGCTGATCACCGCCATCACATAGCCTCGAAACTGATCCTGGGACTGTTGCGAAGCAACCGGTGCCACCAGCAGCACGCCCGTGGCGTAAGCGGGCTCTATCCCCACTAATTGCATTGGCTGGGACACCGCCAGCATGCCGCTCTTTTGCGCCCGCTCCAGCGTCGAGCGCCGCAGGGGCTGGGCCAGCAGGTCAAAGCCCAGCGGCGAACCCAACAGGCTTTGCGTCTGGCTATAGAGCACCGGCACGTATTCATCGCGCTCAGGCGACGGGGCCAGCTCACCAGCCGCATTCAATTCACGGATAACAAAGGGCGTACCGCTGAGCCGGGACTGCTCTTGCTCGAACCTGGTGCGCTGCTCGCGAAACACCCGGGGCGCCCAGGCGTAGGCACGGGCCCGCGACAACAGGGGCTGGGCGAAACCATCGAATTCTTCGCGGGAAACATCGTCGGAGTTAATGAAGAACCGGCGCAGGCTGTTCAAGCGTTGTTCCTGGTCTTCGAAGCGCTCCTGCAGGCGGGTATAGCGTTCATTGGCCAGCAACTGAAAGCGCTGGCGTACCTGCTGCCGGTAAAGGTCAGACGCCGCCCAAGTGAGGACGAGCGTCAGAGCGCACCCCACCAGAAACACCACCAATGCCACCAGCCAAGCCGACGCCTGTTCACTGATAAAGCCAAGGATCTTCGGGCGGACGGCTTGCAACGGCATAGGCAACACTCACAACGCCAGCGTGCGGGGGTGTCACTTTGGCTAGGCCTTAAGTTATAGCTACCGCCCCACGGTTTGACCAGCGCAAAAAAGCCGCAAGCGCGGAATAAACCAGGCTTGCGGCTTTTAGGTACATCGATCAGCGCGCGGTGATTTTCCAGGCCCGGTGGATCTTCGCATTGCGCGCAAAATCCGGGTCGATGGTTTTATCGCTGATCTCCTCGACCGCATAGCGTTCGCTGAGGTTGTCCTCGAGCTGGAACTTGCGGAAGTTATTCGAGAAGTACAGCACGCCACCTGGTGCCAGGCGGGCCATGGCCAGGTCGAGCAATTGCACGTGGTCACGCTGCACGTCGAAGATGCCTTCCATACGCTTGGAGTTGGAGAAGGTCGGCGGGTCGATGAAGATCATGTCGAACTCATCGCGACTGGCTTCCAGCCACGCCATCACATCGCCCTGCTCCAGGCGGTTCTTGTCGGAGAAACCATTGAGCGAGAAGTTGCGACGGGCCCAGTCCAGGTAGGTCTTGGACAGGTCGACACTGGTGGTGCTGCGCGCGCCGCCCTTGGCCGCGTGCACACTGGCGGTGGCGGTGTAGCAGTACAGGTTGAGGAAACGCTTGCCGGCCGCCTCTTTTTGAATACGCATGCGCATCGGGCGGTGGTCGAGAAACAGGCCGGTATCCAGGTAGTCGGTGAGGTTGACCAGCAACTTCACGCCGCCTTCGCTGACCTCGGTGAACTTGCCCTGGGCGCTCTGGCGCTCGTACTGCTTGGTGCCGCTCTGACGCTCACGACGCTTGACCACCACACGGCTCTTGTCGATGTTCAGCGCCTGAGGGATGGCGGCAAGCGCATCGAACATGCGTGCGGAGGCTTTTTCCGGGTCGATGGACTTGGGCGCAGCGTATTCCTGCACGTGCACCCAGTCGTGGTACAGGTCGATGGCCATGGAGTATTCCGGCATGTCGGCATCGTAGACACGGTAGCAATCGACGCCTTCACGCTTGGCCCACTTGCCCAGCAACTTGAGGTTCTTTTGCAGACGGTTGGCGAACATCTGCCCGCCTTCGCTCAGGCGCGCTTGCTCGACCACCGGCGCCGGAGCGGGCTTGATCGGATTACCGTTCTTGTTGTACTGACGCTCTTGCGGCTCGGCCGGGGCCTGATCGTAAGCCGCCTGTTCACGTTCGGCCTGGCGTTGCTCCGGGGTGCGGCGCTCGCCGGTGACGAACTGGTCCGGGTTGACTTTGATCAGCAGCAATTTGCACGGCAAGGCGCCGTTCCAGAACGAATACTGCTTGTGGCTGCGGATACCCATGCGCTTGCCCAGGTCCGGCGCGCCGGTGAACACCGCCGCTTCCCAGCCCATGCATGCCTGGCGCAGACGCTCACCCAGGTTCTGATAGAGGTACAGCAGGCTGGCTTCGTCACCCAGGCGCTCGCCGTACGGTGGGTTACAGATCACCAGGCCTTTCTGGTTCTGGTCCGGGCGCGGTTCAAAGGTACCGACTTCGCCCTGATACACCTTGATCCAGTGGCTCAGGCCTGCGCGCTCGATGTTGTTGCGCGCGGGTTGGATCAGGCGTGGATCCGCTTCGTAGCCACGCACCCACAGTGGGGCTTTGTTCATGCCGATGGCCGCGCGCTCAGTGGCCTCGGCGTGCAGCTTCTTCCACAACGCCGGGACGTGACCCAGCCACGTGGTGAAGCCCCACAGCTCGCGGTTGAGGTTGGGCGCCATGTCGGCGGCGATCATTGCGCCTTCAACCAGGAAGGTACCCACGCCACACATCGGGTCGGTCAACGCGCCGCCTTCGGCCGCAATGCGCGGCCAGCCGGCACGGATCAGAATGGCTGCCGCCAGGTTTTCCTTCAACGGCGCCGCACCTTGCTGCAGGCGATAGCCGCGCTGGTGCAGGCTGTGGCCGGAGAGGTCGAGCGACAAAATGGCTTCGCCGCGGTCCAGGCGCAGGTGAATACGCAGGTCCGGGTTGATCTTGTCGATGGACGGACGTTCGCCGGTCGGGGTGCGCAGCTTGTCGACGATCGCATCCTTGACCTTCAGCGCGCCGAAGTGGGTGTTGTCGATGCCCGAACCGTGACCGCTGAATTCCACCGCCAAGGTACCGTCACTGACCATGTGGTCGGCCCATTCGATATCCAGCACGCCGTGATAGAGGTCCTCAGCGTCCTTCATCGGGAAGCGCTTGAGCACCAGCAGCACGCGGTTGGCCAGGCGCGACCAGAGACACAGGCGGTAGGCGGTTTCCATGTCGGCCATGCCGCGCACGGCCGAAGTGTGCTCGCGGGCGTCCTCAAGGCCAAGCCCGACGGCTTCCTCGATCAGCAGGCCTTCGAGGCCTTTGGGGCAGGTGAGGAAGAGTTCAAAACGGTCCGACATGGGGCATTCCAGGCTTTTCAGCAATAAATGAACGAGCGACGCATCGCCGGTTCGGTTTTCAATCAAGCACTTTTCTTGAAGAGTGCTCGCGTGGCACGAATGTGCCGTTCCACCCCGTCTGACGAACCCTTGGGCCTTTATTGACGGGGCAGAGTGAATTTTTAAAGCAACAAAAAGAAATATTCCGACCCTTCGTCGAATAGTAACCGACTGCAACGGGCGGACATTCTCACTAAAGGATTAAACCCATCCTCTTTGCAGGGTGCATCATAGCTGGCTTTGCCAGACAAATGGGGCGAAAAGCCATCCCAGCTTATGGCTATAGCATCGTTATCGTTACGTGCTTATGACAAAACGATCATTGAATCCATGTGACCTATTGGTTAGAACTCAACACAGGTTGGCGCCGTAACGACGCCGACACCTTGGCTCGCCACGCCGGCAGCGAGCCCACCAACGGCAGAAAAACTCTGCCCGGCCCCAGACGAGGCCGAAGGATATCAAGACAGTCAACAAGTGAGGGAAACACCCTATGAGAAGACTTAAGCGTGATCCGTTGGAAAGAGCATTTTTACGCGGATATCAATATGGCGTTCATGGCAAATCCCGTGAGCTTTGCCCATTTACTCTACCGTCGGTACGTCAAGCCTGGATCAACGGCTGGCGCGAAGGACGCGGCGACAACTGGGACGGTATGACAGGCACTGCGGGAATCCACAGACTCAACGAACTTCACGCCGTCGGCTAATCAGGGCACTTAACTCCGACACACCACCTTTGAATATGTAACGACTTAACCACGCACGTCCTATCCGGGCGGCGGGCTTCGGCCCAGGGGGCTCCTTTATGGAGCCCTTTTTAATGGGTGGCGATCAAGGGTTTCTTGGCAAAGCGGCAATGGCATCCACCGATTGGCGAATCAGTGCCGGCCCTTTGTAGATAAAGCCGGAATACAACTGCACCAGACTTGCACCGGCGGCGATTTTCTCGGCCGCGTGCTTGCCCTCGGTGATACCGCCTACCGCAATGATAGGCAAGCGGCCAGCCAGCTCGGCGGCCAGAACCTTGACGATATGCGTGCTCTTGTCCCGAACTGGCGCACCCGACAGGCCACCCGCCTCATCGCCATGGGCCAGACCTTCGACGCCGACACGGCTTAACGTGGTGTTGGTCGCGATGACCGCGTCCATACCGGAATCCACCAGGGCCTGGGCCACCAGCACGGTTTCTTCATCGCTCATGTCAGGGGCAATCTTGATGGCCAGGGGCACGCGCTTGCCATAGCGCACGGCCAGATCTTCCTGGCGCTGGCGCAAGGCTTCGAGCAATTGCTTGAGGGAGTCACCGAACTGCAGGCTGCGCAGGCCCGGCGTGTTCGGCGAGCTGACGTTGACGGTGACATAACTGGCGTGGGCATAGACCTTGTCCAGGCAGATCAGATAATCATCCACGGCGCGCTCTACCGGCGTGTCGAAGTTCTTGCCGATGTTGATGCCAAGAATGCCCTTGAATTTCGCAGCCTGAACCCGCGATAGCAGGTGATCGACGCCCAGGTTGTTGAAGCCCATGCGGTTGATGATCGCCTCCGCATCCGGCAAACGGAAAATACGCGGCTTGGGGTTGCCCGGCTGCGGTCGCGGGGTCACGGTGCCGATCTCGACAAAACCGAAGCCCAGTTGTGCAAAGCCATCGATGGCCGCGCCGTTCTTGTCCAGGCCGGCGGCCAGACCCACCGGGTTGGGGAACTCCAGCCCCATCACCGACACCGGCATTTTTGCCGGCGCCTTGCATACCAGCCCATTGAGCCCCAGCCGGCCACCGGCGCCGATCAGGTCCAGGGACAGATCGTGGGAAGTTTCCGGGGAGAGTTTGAACAACAGCTGGCGGGCCAGGGTATACATGGGGGGGCTAGACTCGAATGGCGGCGGAAGGTGGCTGCGATTATAGCCAGGGTGGCGGTGCGCACGCGAGGCGCGCCGCCGAAACCGTCAATAGCGCTGCTGTACCAGTGCCTCGTAACGCGCCCAGATTTTTTCTGCGTAGCGCATTCGCAACGCGTCGCGCTGCGGCCCCGAGCCCGGGCCTGCGTTGTAGGCCCCCACCGCCGTCCAGTTGTAGCCAAAGCGCTGGATAAACTCGGCCAGTATCGAAGCACCCACCTCCACCGAGAGGCAGGGCTCGGCTAATAGCCGCTCCTCGGTAATGCCCAGCTTGAGCAAACGTGGCAGGTGAATGCTGTTGATCTGCATAAGCCCCACATCGCGGGTGCCGTTGCGGTTCGCGTCGTTAATTACCTCGGGGCTATAACCTGACTCGACGGCGGCGATAGCCTGCAGCAATTCCGGCTCGATGTCGTAACGCCGGGCAGTTTCTTCCCAGCAATAGGCCTGCGCCTGAGCGCTACTCATCAATAGCCCAAGCAACAACACGTTGCGCCATCCCTTACCCATGACTGACCTGGCCACACGCCGAACACACATGCTCCACACTCCCCACACGCGCCGCCCCATCGCCTTCAGCCCTCACCGGACAGGTAAAGCGGTACCCGCGACCATAGATCGTCTTGATAAATCCTTTATCGGCCCCCAGATGCTTGCGAAGTGAGTAAATACAGCGCGTCAGCGACTCCTCGGCGACCTCTCCCTGGGGCCATACCAGCTCCAACAGCCGATCCTTGGTCATCAGCAGACCGCCTGAGCGCAGCAGCAGCCTCAATACATGCCACTCCTTGGGGGGTAACTGAACATCCACACCGTCACCGGTCAGGCGACCATCATCCAGCAGGGTCCAACGGGCAAAGATCAGGGAAGTCGTCGTCAACCCATCATTCACGACGGCCATAGCTACCTCGGTATGACATTGAAGTCCTTGTTTGCAGTACTGGCTCTTTCGCCCAGGCCCCGACTATAAAAATCTACATGACGTCGCACCCTAGGAAAGAGCCCATATGTCGAGCGCTTTTTAGAATCACCCTGTAAGAGTTTTCTCTACACCCTCCCACTTAATACCCACTCTTGGTAGACCTCGTGCAGCTCAACCCCTAACCGATCCTCCAATTGCACCAATTCGCCCAAGGCGAGCAACTGGCCGTTCACCCGTACCTCTACGCAATGAGTAACCTGCGGCGCCAATGGCAGCACCTTTCCCGGCGCGAAAGCCGCAAGCCGCCTGCGACTGATCAATTGTTCCTGTAACAAAATTTCCAGATGCATTGGATGAGCGCCTTTTATGGAGAGATGTCGCGACCCGGTCGCACGAACGCACGTTGCACACGCTCGTATTGCGCCGACGTCAAAGGCGGTGGGCCACTGCCTGCGGCCTGGGCGGTAGGCTCATCAGCCACGGCCCTGGCCTGAATCACGAACAGACGAACCTTGGACGAGCTGCCCGAACCAGCACTGCGTCCTTGCGCTCGTTCCTCCCGACTAAATGCACCCAGCCAAAGACGTTTACCCTGCGGTGCCCGAACCACGCTGCTGACCCCTACCTGACCCACCGCTGTCGGCTTACCCCGCCGCCCCACTTCACTCACCTGGCGTCCATCCACAATATCAAGCAGCATCTCGATCTGATTCGCCCCGACAAAACGCGGCAAAACGCTGACCTGCGAGCCATAACTCACAGGCTTCCAATCGGTGTCGTCTTCTCCGGGAGCTGGCAGGTAGAACGTGTGGTTATCCCGAAACACGGCCGGCACATTCTCCTGGGTGAGAATCACCGGCAATGTCACCACCCTGGCCCGACGTCGACGCTCCAGCGTGGCGATTTGCGCCATCAACCGCTCGTCGTCCAGTGGTTCGAAAACCCGTGAAACCTGGGTCTTGACCTCCTTACCCCAGGCCGGATCCAGCTTTTCCAGCGCTTCACGCTCTACATCAACCAGCCACAACGAAACCTCAATAGCCCGCTTGGGCGTGTCCAGTTCGGCCACCAGTTGCTCAATGAAACCGAGTTGGGCGGGTTTGCCCTTGACCAGCAAGCTGTTGGTGTCTGGATAGGCGATCACCGCAAGCCCCTTGTCGGCCAATGGGCCCTTCTGTTCGCCTGCCAGCAGGGTCTTGATCATCGACGCCATCCCTGGCACCACGACCTTGTCCTCGCCCATCGCGTACTCACGGTCCGCCACATGCGTATTGAGGATTTGCACCACAGCAAACGCCTGGTTCCCCACACGCAATGCGGCGCGCTGGCGATCCATCAACTGAGCCAGGTTCAGTACTTGATCAACATAGCGTGGCGGGCCGGACACATAGAATGTCCGCTGCCCGTTTACGCGCAAGGGATGGCGATTTTCATCAAACCCGGAACGGCGCATCAGGCTGCGAAACCTGTCGACGGAAATATGCCGCAACGTCACCGCCGAGCTTTTTGCCTCGCTGGCGTCATAGAGGTAAAGCACTTGCCCGTCGCTGTGCCAGATCAAGCCGTGTTGTAACGCCAACGCCTCAAGTGCATGCTGGGGTTCCTCGAGATCGACAGTTCCACTGAAACGTTTACGCGCGACCTCACGGCTCGCCACGACAGGCACGCCAAGGGGCAACGACAGGACGGTAAAAACGGTATGCAGGCTTTCGTCCTGCGCCTGATAGCTTTTGCCCCAGGCCGACCCGTTTACCAGCACCAAGGCAGTACACAGCAACCAGCGGCACAGCCAGTGGCAGGATAATGTTGCGGAGAAGTCAGCGTACGCCATGGGTTTGCTGGGCAGCCAGGTCATAAGAAGCGGCCATACTGAGAGGGCGCTCACTTTCAATCTTGATGAAAAGCTGATGGTCAGGCGTGCCGCTCGGCCCGTGGCATGTGCCTTGCTAAGCACTCTGTATCAAAGCGCGCACCAACGGCGGAGCGGGCTTACGGACAAAGGCGTCGTTACCCGCAATGGCTTGCATCGCCATTTGAGGGAACGACGCTTTTTTTTGAAAGAAAAGGTAGATAGTGATGAATGATTCGGTTGGCAACAGCCCGATAAAAGACCCGCTGGCATGGGTCAACGGCAGCGATGCACCGGAAAAAAGCAGCCTTGACCTGGGCTTCATGGCCCTTAGCGATTGCGCGTCCCTGGTGGTGGCCGCCACCCAGGGCTTTGCGCAACCCTACGGCCTGACCTTGAACCTCAAGCGTCAATCCTCATGGGCCAACCTGCGGGACAAACTGGTCAGCGGCGAACTGGATGCCGCCCACAGCCTGTACGGGCTGATCTATGCCGTGCACTTGGGTATCGGCGGTGTAGCGCCTACCGACATGGCGGTGTTGATGGGGCTCAACCAGAACGGTCAGAGCATCAACCTGTCCCGCGGCCTGCAACACCAGGGGGTGGTCACTCCTGAGGCGCTGGACCGCCACGTGCACCAAAGCCGAACAAAACTCACCTTCGCCCAGACCTTTCCCACTGGCACCCATGCGATGTGGCTGTATTACTGGCTCGCCAGCCAGGGCATTCATCCGTTGCAAGACGTGAACAGTGTAGTGGTCCCGCCGCCGCAAATGGTGGCGCACTTACAGGCTGGGCGTATCGACGGCTTTTGCGTCGGCGAACCCTGGAGTGCCAGCGCGGTAGCGCAACACCAGGGGTTTACCCTGGCAACGACCCAGGCGATCTGGCCGAATCATCCGGAAAAGGTACTCGGCTGCACACAAGCCTTCGTCGACCAATACCCCAATACCGCCCGCGTGCTGGTCATGGCCCTTCTCGAAGCCAGCCGGTTCATTGAGCAAAGCACCGAAAACCGCCGCTCCACTGCGCAGTTACTCAGCGGTCGCGACTACCTTGACGCGCCTGTCGAGTGCATCGAACCGCGCCTGCTGGGGGTTTATGACGATGGCCTGGGTAACCGCTGGCAGGACCCCCATGCCCTGCGATTTTTCGCCGACGGCGAGGTGAACCTGCCGTACCTCTGCGATGGCATGTGGTTCATGACCCAGTTTCGACGCTGGGGTCTGCTGCGCGAAGACCCTGACTACCAAGGCGTTGCCCGTCGCGTACAGCAACTGACGCTTTATCGCCAAGCGGCCGATGCCTTGGGTATCAACACCCCGCAGCACGACACGCGCAGCAGCCAACTGATCGACGGCAAGGTCTGGGACGGCTCGGACCCTGCCGCGTACGCCCGCAGCTTCCGTCTGCACGCCCTGGCCGAACACGCCAGCCGCCAAGCCTTACGCTGACGGGAGCACCTCTATGCTGCGAATCCTGTTGATCAATGACACCCCACGCAAGGTCGGGCGCCTCAGAGCCGCGCTGATCGAGGCCGGTTTTGAGGTCATCGACGAGTCCGGCCTGACCATCGACCTGCCGGCGCGCGTCGAAACGGTGCGCCCGGACGTGATCCTGATCGATACCGAGTCACCGGGCCGCGATGTGATGGAGCAAGTGGTGCTGGTCAGTCGCGACCAACCACGGCCGATCGTAATGTTTACCGACGAGCATGATCCGGACGTGATGCGCCAGGCCATCAAGTCAGGCGTCAGTGCGTACATCGTCGAAGGCATCCAGGCCCAGCGCCTGCAGCCGATTCTCGACGTGGCCATGGCTCGTTTCGAAAGCGATCAGGCGTTGCGCGCGCAACTTCAGGCCCGTGACCAGCAGTTGGCCGAGCGCAAGCGCATTGAATTGGCCAAAGGCATGCTGATGAAAATGAAGGACTGCAACGAGGAAGAGGCCTACACCCTGATGCGCCGGCAGGCCATGAGCCGCCAGCAGAAATTGATCCAGGTCGCCGAGCAGATTATCGCCATGAGCGAGTTGCTCGGCTGATATGGCGCGGGACTTGCTAAAGAATTACTACAGGTAACCAACGGCGGTTGCCCCTCCACGACAAAGACGTCGCACATCCGGTTTGCCTTAGCGAACCCGGTGGCGGCGTTTTTTTGTTTTGGCCCCTTTAACACGGGGCCGGTGGGGTGGCCTCAGCCGGCTGCTCCATCACCAGGCCTTCTATAAGACTCCCAACCGTTGAGGTGCGTGATGAAATCAAGCTTCTGGAAATCCGGGCACACCCCGACCCTGTTTGCCGCGTTCCTGTATTTCGACCTGAGCTTCATGGTCTGGTATTTGTTGGGGCCTCTGGCCGTGCAAATCTCCGCCGACCTGCACCTGACCACCCAACAACGCGGCCTGATGGTGGCCACGCCGATCCTGGCGGGCGCGGTGCTGCGCTTTCTGATGGGCATGCTGGCGGACAAGCTGTCGCCCAAGACCGCGGGTCTGATTGGCCAAGTGATCGTGATCGTCGCGTTATTCGGCGCCTGGAAACTGGGGATTCACAGTTACGAGCAAGCGTTGCTGTTGGGCCTGTTCCTCGGCATGGCCGGCGCGTCGTTCGCCGTGGCGCTGCCCCTGGCTTCCCAATGGTACCCGGCAGAACATCAGGGCAAGGCCATGGGCATCGCCGGTGCCGGGAACTCCGGCACCGTATTTGCCGCCTTGCTCGCACCAGTGCTGGCAGCGGCGTTTGGCTGGAGCAATGTGTTCGGCTTCGCGCTGATTCCGCTGATCCTGACCCTGATTGTGTTCGCCTGGCTCGCGCAAAATGCCCCCGAACGCCCTAAAGCCAAATCCATGGCTGACTACTTCAAGGCTTTGGGCGACCGCGACAGTTGGTGGTTCATGTTTTTCTACAGCGTGACCTTTGGCGGCTTTATCGGCCTGGCCAGCGCCCTGCCCGGCTATTTCAACGACCAGTACGGCCTGAGCCCCGTCACCGCCGGCTACTACACCGCCGCCTGCGTGTTCGGTGGCAGCCTGATGCGCCCACTGGGTGGCGCCCTGGCCGACCGTTTCGGCGGGATCCGTACCCTGCTCGGCATGTACAGCGTGGCGGCGATCTGCATTGCAGCGGTGGGCTTCAACCTGCCCAGCTCCTACGCGGCGCTGGCACTTTTTGTCTGCACCATGCTCGGTCTAGGCGCGGGCAATGGCGCTGTATTCCAGTTGGTACCGCAGCGTTTTCGCCGTGAAATCGGGGTAATGACCGGCCTGATCGGTATGGCTGGCGGCATCGGTGGTTTCGCCCTGGCGGCCGGCATGGGCGCCATCAAGCAAAGCACCGGCAGCTATCAGTTGGCCTTGTGGTTGTTCGCCAGTCTCGGCGTGCTGGCGTGGTTCGGCCTGCATGGCGTCAAGCGTCGCTGGAGAACCACTTGGGGCTCGGCTGCCGTGACCGCTGCGCGCGTCTGATGAGCCTGCAACTGAGCGTCGCCCAAGCCAGCGCCATCGGCCCTCGGGCAGAAAACCAGGACGCGCTGCGGGTGGTCACCCCCGTGGCAGAGCTGGCGGCGAGCAAAGGCTACCTCTGTGCCATGGCCGACGGTGTCAGCCAATGCGCCGATGGTGGTCTGGCCGCCCGCTCGACCTTGCAGGCCCTGGCCCTGGATTACTACGCCACGCCGCAAACCTGGAGCGTGGCGCAGGCCCTGGAACGCTTGCTGCTGGCGCAGAATCGCTGGCTGCAGGCCAATGGAGGTGGCCAACCGTTGCTCACCACCCTCAGTGCCCTGGTGTTTCGCGGACAGCGCTTTACCCTGGCGCATGTCGGTGACTGTCGGGCCTATCGCTGGCTGGACGGTGAACTGCAGCGCATCAGCGAAGACCACGTATGGGACCAGCCAGGGATGCAGCACGTGCTCAAGCGCGCGCTGGGCCTGGATCAGCATTTGGTGCTGGACTTCCTCGACGGTCAATTGCGCGAGGGCGAATGCTTCCTGCTGCTCAGCGATGGGGTTTGGGCCACGCTGGGTGATCACAGTATCCGAGGGATCCTGCGCGAGCAGACCGACCTGGACCTGGCGGTCAACACCCTGGTCAACGCGGCGCATCTGGCCGGCAGCCAGGACAATGCCAGCGCCTTGCTGGTGCGTATCGACACCCTTGGAGAAGCCACCCTGGGCGACGCGCTGGTGCAATTGCAGCAATGGCCCCTGCCACCAGCTTTAAAACCCGGCCAACGCTTTGAAGGCTGGCACGT
The DNA here is from genome assembly GCF_030687575.1 of Pseudomonas sp. FP2309. Lineage (NCBI taxonomy): Bacteria > Pseudomonadati > Pseudomonadota > Gammaproteobacteria > Pseudomonadales > Pseudomonadaceae > Pseudomonas > Pseudomonas sp. FP2309. The sequence goes on from NZ_CP117439.1 coordinate 4,140,165, forward strand.
GGACGCAGTGCTTGCACAGAGCCGACAGTCAGTGCTGTATCGGGTGCACGATGCCCAACAGCAACCCTGGCTGCTGAAGACTCTGCCCCTGAACCGCGACGACGACAGCGACGCCGGCCAGGCGCTGCTTTCGGAAGAATGGTTTTTGCGACGGGTGGCCGGTCGGGCGTTCCCTGAAGTGCATGCCGCCAGTGCACGTCAGCATTTGTACTACGTGATGCGTGAATATCCGGGGCTGACCCTGGCCGAAACATTCAAGCGCCAAGGCCCATTACCCTTGGCGCAATGGCAGTCGGTGGCCGAGCGCTTGCTGCGGGCGGTGGGCATGCTGCATCGACGGCAGATCCTGCACCGCGACATCAAGCCGGAAAACCTGCTGCTGGGCGACGACGGTGAATTACGCATGCTGGATTTTGGCTTGGCGTACTGCCCCGGTCTTTCAGAAGACCGTGCCCATGCGCTACCCGGCACCCCCAGTTTTATTGCACCCGAGGCCTTCAATGGCGAACGTCCTACGGCCCAACAGGATTTATACAGCGTCGGCGTCACCCTGTATTACCTGCTGACCGGGCACTATCCCTACGGGGAAATCGAAGCGTTCCAACGGCCCAGGTTCAGCCAGCCGGTCAGCGCCAGCCGCTATCGGCCCGACCTGCCGGATTGGCTACCACTGAGCCTGGAGCGGGCCGTGGCGTCACAACCAGAACAACGTTACGAAACCGCCGAAGAATGGTTGGTAGTGCTTGAGCAAGCCGATCGGCGGGAGCTGAGCGTTCGCCCACGCCCGCTGCTGGAGCGCGAGCCATTGATGGTCTGGCGCACCCTGGCGTTGCTGTCGCTCCTGATCAACCTGGTGCTGCTGTATTCCGTTTTTCACAGTTAACGTCATCTCTACACGAGGCAAACCCCCATGAATGCAAAAGTCTGGCTGGTGGGCGCAGGCCCCGGTGATCCGGAACTGTTGACCCTCAAAGCGGTACGGGCAATGCACGAAGCCGATGTGGTATTGATCGACGATCTGGTCAACCCAGCGGTGTTGGAACACTGTGCCCAGGCGCGGGTTATTACCGTGGGCAAACGCGGTGGCTGCCGCTCAACGCCGCAGGATTTTATCCACCGCCTGATGCTGCGCTACGCACGCCAGGGCAAGTGCGTGGTACGGCTCAAGGGCGGCGATCCGTGCATTTTCGGACGCGGCGGCGAAGAAGCGATATGGCTGCGCGAGCGCGGCATCGAGGTAGAGCTGGTCAACGGGATTACCGCTGGATTGGCCGGAGCAACGAACTGCGCGATTCCACTGACGTTGCGCGGTGTCAGCCGTGGCGTGACTTTGGTCACGGCACACACTCAGGACGATAGCCAACTCAACTGGCGCGCCTTGGCCGAAGGCGGCACGACCCTGGTGATTTATATGGGGGTGGCCAAGCTGGAGGAGATTCGTCGGCAATTGCTGGAAGGCGGGATGGCCGCGCACATGCCCGTGGCGATGATCGAAAATGCATCGCTGCCCCAGCAGCGCGAATGCCGCAGTGAGTTGTCGAGGATGCATGAGGATGCACACGCATTCGCTTTGAAGAGCCCGGCGATCCTGGTGATCGGCAGTGTTGCCGCCGCTGAACAAGCCGCCTTCCTGGCATCGGCAGCCAGCGCTTGAGGTAAATTCAAGGCGAAAAAAAACCCGGCCGGAGCCGGGTTTTTTCTACAACTCAGTAATTACTGAGCGGTAGCTTCAACCGACGCTTCTACACGACGGTTAACAGCACGACCAGCTTCAGTTGCGTTGTCAGCAACTGGGCGGGATTCGCCGTAACCTACAGCAGTTACACGGCTAGGAGCCACGCCGTCTTTAACCAGGACTTGCTTAACAGCGTCAGCACGACGCTGGGACAGCTTCTGGTTGTAGGCGTCTGGACCTACGGAGTCAGTGTGACCAGCAACTTCTACGTTGGTAGCTGGGTACTGAGCCATGAAGTCGGCCAGGTTTTTCACGTCGCCGTAGCTGTTAGGCTTAACAACGGCCTTGTCGAAGTCGAACTTAACGTCCAGCTCAACACGAACAACCTGAGCAACTGGAGCTTCTGGCTCTGGAGTTGGCTCTGGAGCTGGTGCTGGGGTAGGAGCTGGAGCAGCTGCGCCAGCGTTACCGCCGAAGTTCACGCCCAGACCGACCAGTGCGGAGTAGTCCCACTTGCCGTTGTCCAGACCGTAGTCAGCTTCAACACCGGCACGAGCGTACAGGTTGTTGGTGAAGTAGTACTTAACACCGGTACCCACGATAGCCTGAGTGGTCTGATCGCGACCGCTGTGGCCGTCAGCCAGCACGTTGGTGCGGCTCTGGTGACCGAAACCGCCTTCTACGTATGGACGCAGGCTGTCAACGCCAGCCTGACCGAAGTGGTACTGAGCAGTCAGGCTGCCGGTATCACCTTTGATCTTCTGGTTGCCAGTACCGTCGTTCGAACGGGTGTGGTTGGTTTTGTCGTAGGACAGGTTCAAGGACAGGTCGTCGGTCAGGAAGTAACCGATGCGAGCGCCAGGATTGAAGCCGTCTTCGATGTGCTTGACGCTATCGTTGTACTGCTTCTTGTAGAACAGCTCGCCTTCAACTGCGCCTTGGCCTTGTGCCAGAACGCCGAAAGAAGTAGCGGCAATAAGAGAACCAATGGCCAAGCCCAAGGTGTTTTTCAGTTTCATCCGTTAAATCCCCATCTGGTGATTGTAAAGCAGTCCCACAAACCGGGGGACAACTCGGCGACAAGTCTAACAGAACTTGCCTACACGTAAGAGATATTTGCCACGCACTAAGTTTCAGTCTCGCCCGCAAATTTCTCACGTAATTTATCTAGAGCACGCTTGTAACGCATTTTTGTAGCACTCAAACCCATGTGCATGATGTCAGCGATTTCCTGAAACTCCAGCTCTGCGACAAATCGAAGCACCAGAATTTCCCGGTCAATCGGGTTCACATACACCAGCCAGCGATCAAGTCCGCCCTTCTCCTCGGGTGCCGGCGCCTTTTCTTCAGACGCCTCCTCAAGGGGGTCAAGACTCAAAGCGTCCATCAAGCGACGCTTTCGCCGTTCCTTCCGATACTGCGTGATGCACTCGTTGTACGTGATGCTGTAGAGCCATGTCTTGAACTTCGATTTGCCCTCGAAGTTCTTCAGGCCGTACAGCACCTTGAGCATCACCTCCTGACAGACATCATCCGCATCTCTATCGTTCCCTAAATACCTTGAACAAACGTTGAACAGAGTGCGTTGATATCTGCGCATCAATTCTTCATACGCGCGAGTTACGTGAAACAGCTCCGTGTGCGCACGCGCGACCAACTCCTCATCAGAGAGCTCACGGGGGTCATAGCGCGTGGACAGCGTTTGGGCTTTATTCAAAACAAGTCGTGCCGACAGTCAGGTCAATGTCCGCTACAGCCCGGTCAGCCGGGTTTGCGGCGGCGTACATTAGCAGGGTTTGCCGGATTAGCGGCTACTGACCTGCTGCTCCAGGAGAATCCGATTGGACAACGACACCAGGTCGCCGTCATCGGTCAGCACCGTCGTCTTGACTGTGCCGATCTCCTCGATTTGCCCTTCGACCTCGCCCACACGCACCTGTTGCCCCACCTGATACAACTCACGCACATAGATTCCCGCAAGAATCTGACCGGCAATTTCCCGACTTCCCAAGCCCATGGCCAGCGCAACGGCCAGACCAACGGTAATCAAAACGATCACAATCACGTGGTTGAGCAGGTCAGTTTTGACCTCCAACTGGCTGATCGCGACTGAAATACTGATGATAATCACCAGACCCTGGGCAATTCGCCCCAGGCCAGCTGCATAATCCAGCCCTACGCCTTCGGCAGCGCCGCGCACCAGCCCATTGGCCAGTTGCGCCAGCAAAACACCTACCAGCAGCACCAGCGCGCCACCGAAAACCTTCGGCAAATACAGCGCCAGCATGTCGAGCGTAGCTGAAACTCGCTCAAGTCCAAGAGACTGAGCCGCCGATACCAGAAAAATCAGCAAAACAAACCAATAAACGATCTTGCCGATCAATGTGGAGATCGGCACCTGCAACCCGGCACGCCCCAGCAGCTTGGTCAGGCCAGTACCCGCCATCAAGCGGTCCAGGCCCAGCTTTGCGAGCAATTTGGACAGCAGGGTGTCGAGCAGTTTGGCCACGACAAAACCCAGCAATACCAGGACCAGCGCACCAAACAGGTTCGGAATGAAGTTCGCCACCTTGGTCCACAATGCGGTCATTGCGGTGACCAGGCTTTGGGTCCAGAGATCAAGTTCCATATTCAATCAGCCTTATCAGCAGTGCGCGCAAGAGGTTTACGACGGGAGACCGGTGATACGTGGGCCGAACCATTGTTCAGGGCCATCATCAACGCCGGCAGCCAACGACCGAGCAGCCCGAACAGATCACCCGCCCCCACTTGACGGTTGGCGGTTTTCAAAACGCGGCCCAGGCAGGCATCGTCGTCGCGGTTGGACGGCGAGGCATTGAGCATGTCACGCAAAGACTGTTCGAACGGATCGTGCATAAAAGACCTCTCGCAAGTGATTTAAAAGACGAGGGTAAAATTCCTGGGGTCACATGCCCCCTTTCCTACGTTCAGCTCATATTCAGCTCAAACCCAGCGTAATCGTCGAAAAAGCCACCATTGTCCCAGGGCCACCGACACCATCAACAGGCACGCCAACATGAATCCGTAAGGGCTCTGCGAGAACGGTATGCCCCCCACGTTGATGCCCAGCAGGCCGGTCAAAAAGCTCATCGGCAGAAAGATCCCGGTGATGATCCCAAAGCGGTACATGGTGCGATTCATACGCACGCTCAAACGGCGGTCTTCGGCCTCAAGCACAAGCCCCACGCGCTCCCGAGTCAGTTCGAGCTCTTCCAGGTAGCGGGTCAGACTGTTGTTCAATTCGTTCCAGTAATCGGCATCGTCGTCACAGAACCACGCTAATTTGATTCGGGTCAGTTGGGCGAAAATATCCCGTTGCGGCGCCAGGAATCGCTTGAGCCCGGCCGCTCGCCGACGGATCTGCAAAATGCTGCCGTGTTCGGGAGTGTACCGTTCGTCGGTATCGAGTTTTTCTTCTTCGGTATCGACGATTTCTGACAAGTCCGTGACCAGATCCTGCACTTTATTGGTCAGGTACTGCGCCATATAGAGGATGAGTTCCGACGCGGTTCTTGGGCCTTTGCCGTCCGCCAACTGCACCAGCAGTTCATCGGTGGCACGCAGCGGGCGCAGGCGCAGCGAGATCACACGGCTTGCGGCCGCGAAAATGCGTACCGAGACCATGTCTTCGGGCTCAGCGCCAGGGTTGAGGTTGACCCCACGCAGAAACAGCAGCAGTTCGGCCTCGGGCAACGGTAGCAGCCTTGGCCGCGTGTTCTCCTCCAGCAGCAGATCACAGGCAAACTCACTCAAACCACTGGCTTTGCGCAGCCAGGTCTGCGTTTGAGGATGGCTGCGATCCCAGTGCAGCCACAGGCTTTCCTGGGGCTGCAGCTGCAAATCATCGAGCTCAGTCCGGGCAATCGAACGCGCACCGCCTTTACCGTCCAGCACCAGGGCATGCACCAACCCCCATTGCGCGTTTTCTTCCTCGAACATCCTCACCCCTGTCGGCTATTGCGATTTATTCAGGCATTTTCAGCGGGCTGGGCGAAACGATCACACCATTGTTATCGGCATAAATGTATTCGCCGGGCCGGAAGGTCACGCCGGCAAACGTGACCACCACGTTCAGGTCGCCGATACCACGCTTGTCGGTCTTCATCGGGTGACTGGCCAGGGCCTGCACCCCCAGATCGGTCTGGGCGATGACATCGACGTCACGGATGCAACCGTAGATCACCAGGCCTTCCCAGCCATTCTTCGCGGCTTTCTCGGCGATCATGTCGCCCAGCAAAGCGCGACGCAGTGACCCCCCACCGTCGACCACCAGCACCTTGCCGGCGCCCGGCTGATCGGCTTGCTCCTTGACCAGCGAGTTATCTTCGAAGCACTTGATGGTGACAATCTCGCCACCGAAGGAATCTCGGCCACCGAAATTGCTGAACATCGGCTCGACCACCTGCACCAGTTCCGGGTAGGCGTCACACAGGTCGGGGGTCACGTAATGGTTCATTGAAAAATTCCTTTCTGCCAAAGAAGTGTCTTTCGAAAGAAGCGCCAGCGAGGCCGGTGCGCAACATCCCATTCGCTTCGCCGTAACGCAATAGCGACCAAGCGACTGAATATGACCAGAAGCGTTTAACGCGTCATATCTTAGCCGCAACCTTGCAGGAGCGAAACGCCCTTGGCAGAGCCCTGCATCAAACCGTCGCAGGGATTTCGGCAGGGGCACCGAACAAAGGAGTGAGCGGGTCCTTCAGCCATTGCTCCACCAGCGGCCACACTTCGACCTGAGCCGCTTTGCTGACCAACATCTCCACATGCCCGAAATCTCCAGTGAAACCCTGCCGGCGGCCAAGGAGCAGGTACTGGCGATGTTCAGAGCCGACCTGGTCGAAAAGTTTACGACAGGCCCAGTCCGGGTCCTGCTGATCGCCAGCGGCACTGACTGCCAGTAATGGCACCTCGACTTGGGCGAGACCTTTCCACCAATCCAGCTTTGCATCGCCAAAACGGCCGAACAAACCATTCCAGCGCATGGCCTCGATCATCACACCCGCAGGCTCATCCTCCGGACCGCGCTTGAACCGCGAGCCAGATACCCGGCCGAAGCGTTTCATGAGCAATCGGCCGGTCCATTCCACCGGCGGGATTTTCAACGGCCAGTGGGTGCGGCTGACCTGGCAGCCAAACAATGCCACCGAAGCCACCGCCGGCGCCCCCAGGTACTGACCGCCAAGGGCCGCCGCCAGGGTGGTAGCTCCCAGGGAATGGCCGATCCAATGTGGAATCTGCGCGCTTTGCTCCCTCACAAACGCGCCGATGGCCGGCAAATCGTAACGCGCGTAGTCGGCAACCCGGTTTTTGGCGTAGTCGTGATTGCGCTTGGACAGACCATGACCGCGCATTTCCGGGATCCACACGTCAAACCCCTGCCGCGCCAAGTAGGCGCCCAGGCCGATACCCTTGGGCGAGTACCAGAAGCGTCGATTGGAAAAGCTGCCATGCAACAAAATAACGGGGATGCCCCGGTTTTCCGCGACATCAGCCAGGCCTAATCGGGTAACCGCCAGCTCGACGGTGCCGTCGGGGCTGTTACCGGGCTTGAGGCGGTATACATCTTCACTCAGGTCGCCACGACGTTCAGCACTGATCAAGGCGACGGGAAACAGATTGCTGCTGCTTTGCATAATGCTCTTGCACAAAAAAGGGCGGCGTCCGCAAGGATGCCCGCCCTGTACAGATAAGAATGCCGGTCACCCTCAACAGGTGACCGGCACTTTTGACCAAGCGACCTTAAGCGGACGCTTGACCTTCAGCCAGGAAGAACCAGGTTTCCAGCACGGAATCCGGGTTCAGCGAGACGCTTTCGATGCCCTGTTCCATCAGCCATTTGGCCAGGTCAGGGTGGTCGGAAGGGCCTTGGCCACAGATGCCGATGTACTTGCCGGCCTTGTTGCACGCCTGGATGGCGTTCGCCAGCAGCTTCTTGACCGCAGGATTACGCTCGTCAAACAAGTGCGCGATGATCCCCGAATCACGGTCCAGGCCCAGGGTCAGCTGGGTCAGATCGTTGGAGCCGATGGAGAAACCGTCGAAGAACTCCAGGAACTCTTCGGCCAGAATCGCGTTGGACGGCAGTTCGCACATCATGATGACGCGCAGGCCATTCTCACCACGGGACAGGCCATTTTCGGCCAACAGGTCCACTACTTGGCTGGCTTCGCCCAGGGTGCGCACGAACGGCACCATGATTTCGACGTTGGTCAGACCCATCTCATTGCGTACACGCTTGAGCGCGCGGCATTCAAGCTCGAAGCAGTCGCGGAACGCTTCGCTGATGTAACGCGACGCGCCACGGAAGCCCAGCATCGGGTTCTCTTCTTCCGGCTCGTACAACTTGCCGCCGATCAGGTTGGCGTATTCGTTGGACTTGAAGTCCGACAGGCGCACGATGACCTTTTTCGGGTAGAACGCCGCAGCCAGGGTGCTGATGCCTTCCACCAGCTTCTCGACGTAGAAACCCACCGGGTCGTTGTAGCCGGCAATGCGCTTGTCGACGCTGTCCTTGATCTCCGGCGGCAGGCCGTCGTAATTCAGCAGGGCCTTGGGGTGCACGCCGATCATGCGGTTGATGATGAATTCGAGACGGGCCAGGCCCACACCGGCGTTCGGCAACTGCGCGAAATCGAAGGCGCGGTCCGGGTTGCCGACGTTCATCATGATCTTGAACGGCAGGTCCGGCATGGCGTCGATGGAGTTTTGCTTGATGTCGAAGCCCAGCTCACCCTCGAAGATGAACCCGGTGTCGCCTTCAGCGCAGGACACCGTGACACCCTGGCCATCCTTGAGCAGTTGGGTGGCGTTGCCGCAACCGACGACCGCTGGAATCCCCAGTTCACGAGCGATGATCGCCGCGTGGCAGGTACGCCCGCCACGGTTGGTGACGATGGCGCTGGCGCGCTTCATGACCGGTTCCCAGTCCGGGTCGGTCATGTCGGAAACCAAGACGTCGCCTGGCTGGACCTTGTCCATCTCGGAGACGTCCTTGATGATCCGCACCTTGCCGGCGCCGATGCGCTGGCCGATGGCGCGGCCTTCCACCAGCACGGTGCCGGTTTCTTTTAGCAGGTAGCGTTCCATAACGTTGGCCGAGGTGCGGCTTTTCACGGTTTCCGGGCGAGCCTGCACGATGTACAGCTTGCCGTCGTCACCGTCTTTGGCCCACTCGATGTCCATCGGGCACTTGTAGTGCTTTTCGATGATCATTGCTTGTTTGGCCAGTTCGCTGACCTCGGCGTCGGTCAGGCAGAAACGCGCGCGGTCAGCCTTGTCGACTTCGACGGTTTTCACCGAACGACCGGCCTTGGCCTCGTCGCCGTAGATCATCTTGATCGCCTTGCTGCCCAGGTTACGGCGCAGGATGGCCGGGCGGCCCGCTTCGAGGGTGCCCTTGTGTACGTAGAATTCGTCCGGGTTGACCGCGCCTTGTACGACGGTTTCGCCCAGGCCGTAGGCGCCGGTGATGAACACCACGTCACGGAAGCCGGACTCGGTATCGAGGGTGAACATCACGCCGGCGGTGCCGGTTTCCGAACGCACCATGCGCTGCACACCGGCAGACAGGGCCACCAGCTTGTGGTCGAAACCCTGGTGTACACGGTAGGAAATGGCGCGGTCGTTGAACAGCGAGGCGAACACTTCCTTGGCCGCGCGGATCACGTTTTCGACGCCGCGGATGTTGAGGAAGGTCTCCTGCTGACCCGCAAAGGAGGCATCGGGCAGGTCTTCAGCGGTGGCCGAGGAGCGCACCGCAACGGCGACGTCCGGATTGCCGGCCGACAGTGCCGCGAAGGCGGTGCGGATTTCTTCGTTGAGCTTCTCGGGGAACTCGGCTTCCATGATCCATTGACGGATCTGGGCACCGGTCTTGGCCAGGGCGTTGACGTCATCGACGTCCAGAGCATCCAGCGCGGCGTGGATCTGAGCATTGAGGCCGCTCAGTTCGAGAAAATCACGGTAAGCCTGGGCCGTGGTGGCGAAACCACCCGGCACCGAAACACCAGCGCCTGCAAGATTACTGATCATCTCGCCGAGGGATGCGTTCTTGCCCCCCACGTGCTCTACATCATGGACGCCGAGCTTATCGAGGGAAACTACGTACTCTACCAAGGTGATCTCTCCACTAACTGTGTTGGAAAAGCTCAGGACGCCGGCTGCTCAGTAGGAGCGAATACCTGCGTTTGTGGCCTGGACCTGGAAAATAAGTGAGAATGCGGCCCACTGTGGGACAGCAAAATCGCGCCTATCATATCCAAGATTCGTCATCAGCTTAAGGCCCAGGGCTCAAATGAAACGATCTGCTTTCTTTATCTCCGACGGCACCGGCATTACAGCTGAGACATTGGGTCAAAGCCTGCTCGCGCAGTTCGAAAACGTCACGTTCGCCAAATTCACGCGGCCCTATATCGACAGCGTGGATAAAGCGCGGGCCATGGTACAACAAATCAATCTGGCGGCAGAAAAAGACGGCTTTCGGCCGATCATTTTCGACACCATCGTCAATCAAGACATTCGTGAGATCCTCGCCACTTCGAATGGTTTCATGATCGACATCTTCTCGACGTTCCTCGCGCCACTGGAGCAAGAGTTGAGTGAACACTCCTCCTATTCGGTCGGAAAGTCCCATTCCATTGGGCATAACTCCAACTATATGGAGCGTATCGAGGCGGTGAACTTTGCCCTCGATAACGACGATGGCGCGCGCACCCACTACTATGACAAGGCCGATTTGATCCTGGTAGGCGTGTCTCGCTGCGGCAAAACGCCCACCTGCCTGTACATGGCCATGCAGTTCGGCATCCGCGCGGCCAACTACCCGTTGACCGAAGACGATATGGAGCACCTGACGCTGCCGGCCGCGCTGCGCGCCCATTCGCACAAGCTGTTCGGCCTGACCATCGACCCGGACCGCCTCACCGCCATCCGTAACGAGCGCAAACCCAACAGTCGCTACTCCAGTTATGCCCAGTGCGAGTTTGAAGTGCGCGAAGTAGAAAATCTGTTCCGTCGCGAGAATATTGCGCACATCAATTCCACGCATTTTTCGGTGGAAGAGATTTCAGCGAAGATTCTGGTGGAAAAGGGTGTAGAGCGACGGTTCAAGTAACCAGCATCCCTTCCCCCAGCGGGCCTGTCAGGCCAGCAGGCCCGCTCGCCACAGGAGTCCCGCTCGCCACAACAGGCGCGAGCGCTACGAAAGTGATGGGGCTTTACAGGTGAAACCGCCCGCCGCCCTGCCCCAGCGCTGTCGCCAGCGCATCGAAACCGGCCAGCAACAACTGATCATCCCCGGACGTATTACAAATGCTCGCCCGAATAAACTGCGGCACAGCCGTCTGCCCGACGGCGAACGCTTCGGCGGTGGCGATCAGGTAGTTGTTCTGCTTGAGCTCCGCCTCGATTTCCGACGCACGCCACGGCTCCGGTACTTCAATCCAAAAGTGCGGGCTGTTGAGGTGCGTGCGGTATTCCAAGCCCGCCAGCAGGTCACGCACCAGGGCCTTGCGCCGGCTGATCTCGTTGATCTGCTGACGCAACAGGTACTCGGCCGTGCCGTTCTCGATCCATTGCGTGGCCAGTTCCAGAGTGACCGGGGTCGCCATCCAGCAGGTTGACCGCAGGGCCGCCGAAATCCGGCTGACCAACGCCGGAGGTGCATGCACGTAACCCACGCGAAGCCCGGCGGACACCGCCTTGCTCAGGCTGCTGATTAAAATCGTACGTTCGGGGGCGAAATGGCTCAGGGGCGGCGGACGGTCCTCCACCAGTACCCCGTGGGCTTCATCCTCAAGAATCAGCAGGTTGTGTTCGCGGCACACCCTGACCAGCGCTTCGCGGCGCGTCACCGAAAGCACCGCCGTGGTGGGGTTCTGGATCGTCGGCGTGCAATACAACGCCGAAATCCGGTGGTTACGACAGACTTCATCCAGCGCGCTCGGCAGCACGCCCTCTTCATCCATCTCCAGGCCGATCAAACGAATGCCGAGCATGCGCGCGGCGGTTATCAGGCCTGGGTAAGTGAGTTGCTCGGTGACCACGGTATCCCCGGCGCGCAACAGCGCCATCATCGCGCACAACAGCCCGTGCTGGCCGCCGTTGACGCAAATCACCTGCTCGGGGATCGGATGAAAATCACGCTGCACCAGCCACTGCGCGCCGGCCTCGCGGTAGCGCGGCAGGCCGGCATCCGGCGTGTAGGCGCTGATGTCCTGGAGGAACTTGGCGTTGGTCGCCAGGGTTTGGAAGCTCTGGGCCAGGAAGGTCGTTTCCTGCCCTGGGATATGCATGTTACGGCTCATATCGAAGTACTGGCGCGGCTCCTCGCTGACGTTGCGAAAACCTTCGTCGCGCTGGCGCTCCATCCCACGCTTGCGCACGAATGTACCGTCACCGACCCGGGCGACTACCAACCCCAGGCGTTCCAGTTCGCCGTAGGCCCGGCTTATGGTGCCGATGGTCACACCCAGGTTGTCGGAAAGCACCCGATGGGGCGGCAATTTTCGTCCCGGTTCAATCAAGCCTTCGAGGATGCCGCGTTCCATGACATCGGACAGGCGCTTGTACTTGACGCCCTGCCCGTTGGACAACCCCTCACGCATAATTGACACCATGTCAATATTTGTTTTGACAGCCATCTTTTGCCCTAATAGTGTGCTTTTACGGGTTCAATCGCCGAATTACATAACTCATTACAAGTTCAATATAGAGTTCAATTCAGGCTCAGGGAAGCAATAAACGATGCCAATGTCCGCCGTTGTCGAAAACACCGCCAAAATCAAAACTCAAAAACAGTGGTTGGCCGGGCTGGTCACCAGTGTGATGTTCCTGATCGTGTGCCTGAGCTGGGGGACTACGTGGCTGGGGATCAAAATTGCCGTAGAGAGCGTCCCACCGCTCACCTCCGCCGGCCTGCGCTTTCTGATCGCTTTCCCGCTGTTCCTGTGTTTTGCCATGGTGCGCCGCGAGCCCATCCTGTTTCCCCGCGAAAGTCGCTGGTTCTTCGTGTTCGTCACCCTGTCGTATTTCAGCGTGCCGTACTACCTGCTCAACTACGGTGAGATGCATGTCTCATCCGGCCTCACCGCCCTGCTGTTCAGCTGCATGCCGGTGTTTATCCTGATCTTCTCCGCGTTATTCCTGCGCGAGCGCATTTACTTCTCACAGGTGGTCGGTATCGGCATCGGCTTCGGCAGCCTCTACATGATCATCAAGAGCCAGGGCCTGCACCTGGATCACGCGGAGTTCTTCGGCGTCCTGGCAATCCTGACCGCCGCCGTCATGCACGCCTTGTGCTACGTCATCACCAAACAGAAAGGCAGCGCCATCAGCGTCATCACCTACAACACCCTGCCCATCGGCATTGCCGGGTTGATGCTGTTCGTGGCTGGCCTGTGGTTCGAGACGCCGGCCTTTGAAAACATCACCCTGCGCTCCTGGAGTGCGCTGGTCTACCTGGGGCTGGTGGCCTCGGTGGGCGGGTTCATCGTGTACTTCATGCTGCTCAAGCGCTTGAGCCCGATCATCCTGTCATTCGTGTTCATCATCTTCCCAGTGTTCGCGGTGATCATCGGCGCCTGGTACGAAGGCGTGGAGATTTCCCGCGACCTGATGCTGTACTCGGCCGTCCTGCTGGCCGGTTTTGCAATCACCAAGTTGCCCATCGAAAAACTCATGGCCAAGAAAAATTGACCCTCCGGCCCCCTAACCACCAGAAACGCGAGAGAAACATGGACGTGCTCCGCCCCGAAGCCCTGGAACAGATTTACGCCCACGCCAGCCGCAGCTATCCCGAGGAATGCTGTGGCTTCGTCTTCGCCGACGGCAGCGTGTACCTGGGCTGCAATATCCAGAATGAACTGCACCGCAAGAACCCCGAGATGTACCCGCGCAGCGCGGCCAATGGCTACACCTTTTCCGTGGCCGACACCCTGCTGCTGAACAAGGCGTTTCGCAGCGACAACCCGGTGGTGGTGATCTACCACTCCCACCCGGACGTCGGCGCCTATTTCAGCGATGAAGACCAGGACAAGGCCCTGTTCATGGGCGAACCGATCTACCCGGTGAGCTACCTGGTGGTCGATGTTCGCCAGGGCCAGGCCCTGGGCTCCAAGCTGTTTGCCTGGGATGGCAAGCATTTCGCCCTCACCCCTTTCAACGACCTGCACACGGAGTTGTCCATGAACGCTGTTTCTTTCCCCGATATCCTGGTTCGTGTGGCCAAGCTGCCGGAATCGACCCTTAAGGGCACCGGATCGACACTGCGCGAAGTCATGGAAAACCTCTGCAGCAGCCACCCGCAGTTGCGTCAGCATCTGTTTCACGAGAACAACAACCAGCTCAAGGAGCACTTCCTGTTTACCGCCGAGCAAGCGCTGATCGACGCGGATGAACCCTTGCCGGAAAAAACCAGAATCGAAGTGCTGCTCGCAACATCAGGCGGCATCGACGTCGACAGTTTGAGCAATGAAGAAGTCCAGCGCTATGTGCGCCACATCACCCTGCCCGGGGTCGGCCGCGAAGGCCAGTTGAACCTCAAAAAAGCCAAGGTGCTGATCATCGGCACCGGCGGTCTGGGATCGCCCATCAGCCTGTATCTGGCGGCAGCCGGCATTGGCACCCTGGGCCTGGTGGATTTCGACGTGGTGGAAAGCAGCAACCTGCAGCGCCAGATCGTCCACGGCAATAGCACGCTGGGCATGCCCAAGGTCGAGTCCGCCAAGCAGCGTTTGCAGGACCTCAACCGTCACATCCAGATCAACGCCCACGACACCGCCTTGAATGCCGACAATGCCCTGGAACTGGTGGACGCCTATGACCTGGTGATCGATGGCACGGACAATTTCGACACCCGCTACCTGGTCAACGACGCCTGCGTACAGCTGGACAAGCCCTTGGTGTACGGCGCCATCTACCGTTTCGACGGGCAGATCAGCGTGCTCAACTACAAAGGCGGGCCGTGCTACCGCTGCCTGTTCCCCCAGGCACCGCCGGCGGAACTGGCGCCCAATTGCAGCGCCGGTGGCGTGATCGGCGTGCTGCCGGGGGTGGTGGGGATGATCCAGGCCACTGAAGCGATCAAATTGCTGATCGGCATCGGCGAGCCGCTGTCGGGGCGCCTGATGCGGTTTGATGCGTTGGCGATGAAGTTCAGCGAGATCCGCTTCAAGCGCCGCGCCGATTGCCCGTGCTGTTCAGAGTTGCGGCACAGTGAAACCGTCGCGCCGGCGGTCTGCGCCGACAAGATGCCGAGTGTTCCGTCATTGGCAGAAGAGCGCTACATCAAGCCACGGGCACTCAAGCAATTGCTCGAACACCCGCGCAGTGCCGACGTGTTGCTGGACGTGCGCGACGCCAGCGAACTGGAGGTGTGCAAGTTACCAGGCGTGGTGCATATCCCCCTGGATGAGCTGGACGGGCAACTCGACCGCCTCAGCCGCGACAGCACTCACTACCTGATCTGCTATGCCGGCACCCGCGCCGAACGGGCCGCCAGCACGCTGCTGGCCGCCGGGTTCGCCAACACCAAAGTGCTGCAAGGCGGCATGAAGCACTGGGTGCGCGACGTCGAACCCGACATGCCGTTGTACTGATCCGGGGGCTGACTGATGCTGCATAACTCAATCCTCGATGTCATCGGCGACACACCCATCGTGCGCCTGACGCAGTTCTCCGAAGACCTCGGCATCGAGGTCTACGCCAAGCTCGAATCACTCAACCCAGGCGGCAGCCACAAGGCGCGCATCGCCTTGGCCATGATCCTCGACGCCGAGCGCCGGGGCGTGCTGATCCGCGATTCCGGGCAAACCATCATCGAACCCAGCGGCGGCAACACCGGCATAGGCCTGGTCATGGCCGGCAATGTGCTGGGCTACAAGGTGGTGCTGGTGATTCCCGACAACTACAGCCCCGAGAAGCAAAAGCTGCTGCGGTTGTACGGGGCCAAGGTGGTGCTGTCCGACAGCCGTCTCGGCAACAACTCCCATGGCGAAAAATGCATGGAGCTGCAACTGGAAAACCCGAGCTACGTGATGCTCAACCAGCAACGCAACGGCGCCAACCCACAGACCCATCGCGACACCACCGCGCCGGAAATCATCCGCGCCTTTGGCAAGCGCCGCGTGGACTACTTCGTGTCCGGCATCGGCACCGGTGGCCATATCACCGGTATCGGCGAAACACTCAAGACCCACTGGCCGGCCATCCGCGTGATGGGCGTGGAGCCCGAAGAGTGTGACCTGCTGAAAAACCAGCATGCGCCGCACCATATCCAGGGCCTGTCGATTGGCGTGATTCCAAGCATCCTCAACCTGGATATGATCGACGGCATGCTCAAGGTCTCGCGCCAGGACTGCATCGACATGATCAAACGCATCATGCGCACCGACGCCATCAGCCTGGGCCTGTCCTCCGCCGCCAATATGGTGGCCATCGCCAGGCTCGCCCCCGAACTACCGCCCGAAACGGTGGTGTTGACCATGGTCTATGACAATGCCGACAGCTACCTGCCCAGCTTCGAATAACCGGTTTTCCAACGATCCAGAATGCGGGGGTGCCTCAATGGGCGGCTTTATCGACATGCAACAGCTGCACGATGAGTTGCTCACCCATCTCATCAAGACACTCACGCCCGCGCAGATGAAGCAACTGGAACCGCACCTGGCACCGTTGATCCAGAACGCGGCGCAGGCAGTGGCCGAGGACCTGATTGCCTATGCCTACCGCGACCCGGCGTCCCGAGGGCGCGGCGAGCTGATCCTGGAATCCTACGCCTCGTTCAAGGCGGTGTTGTATTACCGGCTCGCGCACCTGGTGTGGAATTTTCCCGAACAGACCAACGCCATGTTCTCGCGCATTGCCCTCAAGCTCAGCAACCAAGGCAAGGTGCTGTCCGGTGCAGAAATTCACCCCGCGGCGCGAATCGGCCGGCGCTTTGTGCTGGACCACGGTTACGGCACGGTGATCGGTGAAACCTGTGAGATCGGCAACGACTGCTACATCCTTTGCGGCGTGACCCTGGGCGCCCGTGGCATTGCCAACAACCCGGACGGCAAGCGCCACCCGCGCTTGGGCAATAACGTCGAAGTCGGCTCCGGTGCCCGGGTGCTGGGCTATGTGCAGATCGGCGATAACGTTTTTATCAGCCCTTCGTGCGTGATTACCCAGGACGTGCCCGCGGGGACCAAGGTCAAGGTGGTCAACCAGATCCAACTGCAAAAAAACGACGAGTCCGACCACAGCAACTACCTCGGTGCCTTTGCTCTGGATGAGCGCCTGCATGTGGTCGGCGAGATCAATGCCAGTCACAAGGTCACGGTGCTCGATGCCGACTTTCACCCTTTGCCGGGGGTGATGCTCGAACCGACGGTGAAAGAGCGTCACCACCTGCAGTTTCGCCTTCATCGTGTTGAGTCAGCCAACCACCTGCCGCGCCTGCCGCTGAACCTGAAAGTCTGCGGCCCCGAATTTGAAATCACTCTGCTCTCGCCACCTGGCTTGAGTGCAATGGTGCGTCACCTGCTGCAAGCCAGCCCACTGATCGTCGGAGGTTGAATATGTCCGTGCACACCATGGAAACCCTGGCGCTGTTCGACAGCGCGCCCTACCAGAACGCGTTCAGCGCCCGGGTGATTGCCATCAGCGAACACGGCATTGCTCTGGAGCACACGCTGTTCTACCCCACCGGCGGCGGGCAGCCAGGGGACACTGGCCACTTGACCTTGCCTGATGGCACGCGGGTGGAAGTGACCGGCACCGTGCGCGACCCGGTGCTGCGTTCGATCATCTGGCACCAGGTGGAACATTGCCCGGAGCAATTGACCAGCGGCGTGCAGGTAGACGCAGGCCTGAACTGGGAACGTCGCTACCAGCACATGAAAATGCATACCTGCCTGCACCTGCTGTGCTCAATCATCGACGCGCCGGTGACCGGTTGCAGCATCAGTGCAGACAAAGGTCGCCTGGATTTCGACCTGCCGGAAATGACCCTCGATAAAGAAACGATCACCCACGACCTCAACGCGCTGATCGAGCAGGCCCATCAGGTCAATACCCTGTCGATGCCTGCCTCGGAATACGCCACCCTGCTGCAGATCACCCGCACCCAGGCGGTTGCACCGCCGGTGATCCAGGGCTCGGTAAGGGTGATTGAAATTGCCGGGATCGATATCCAGCCATGCGGCGGCACCCATGTGCTCAATACCGAAGAAATCGGCCGGGTGTTCTGCGAGAAAATCGAGAAGAAGAGCAAGCACAACCGCCGTGTAATCCTGCGGTTTGAGGGATAACTTGATGCTGAAGCGCGCCAGTGTGGCGGCTGCCCACCACACTGTTTGAATCGGTACAGCCCTACTTCTTTCTCTCGTTGGCTTGCCTGGTCAAGGTTTCGAATTGCTGCTCAAGCGCTGCCATCGTTTGCTCAAAATAAGCAGTCATTTGATCAATGTGACTCTCAAGTTTTTGGTTTTCCTGCTTGAGGTATTCAACAGTGCCGGGGGCGGGCGCTACTGGATTACTGGCCGGGGCCGACTTCTCGTCTTTCGCTGGGGCCGTCGTTTCAGGGCTCACGTCGTTTGAGGTGACGGTTTCGGTGATACCCGGCTGCTCTGGTGTGACCTGGCTTTGGGGGGCGCCCTTGCTGAGCAGTTGAGTCAACGTATCAAGTTTCTCGGTCAGTATTTTCATTGCAGCATTGAAGTTCTCAAGCAACTGATTGAACGCATATTGAAGCCGGGTGATTTGCTCAGACACGGTTTTGAAACCCTGAGGCTCAACGTGCTCAGTCCCCTCATTGCCTTGTACCTCGGGGGTTGGCGGTGTTTCAGGCGGCGCAGTCTGCCCACCGGCGTTACGGCTTTGAGGTTCAGGCTCCGGCGCTGCGGGCTTTTCTTCAGTCTGTTCGCCTGGAGTACTGAGTTGCTGAATCAGAGTTTCTATCTTCGTACTTAGCTCAGTGATCTTCTGTGAAAACCTTTCGCCCAAGGCTTTGTATTTAGCGGCAAGCGTCTGATTTTTTTGCGTCAACTCAGCCAGCTCGCCCGCGGTGTCGGTGCCCTGAGGTTGCCGCGGGTTAACGATAGCGTTGTGGCTCGAAAACTGACCGCGCTGCTCGGGCGTTACCGGCGGGCGGGGCGGCGCAACATTGGCATGTGGGACGGGATGTCCGGAGGCCTCGGCGCTGCTTTCTTGACGGACGGGTTCTGGGCTTTGGGGCTGTACGTAGCCTGCCGCGTAAGGGTTTTGTGGATGAGTATTTACGGAAGTCATAGAGCACGCTCTCAAATTCAAACATCACGTTCGCAATACGCGAACAACCAGAAGAACCGGCGTCAACCGGTTATCTGGCTACCTGAGTGGCCTTACTCTGAAATGGGTTCCAGGGACCTGGCAGGCGTGAGCCGGGGTACCGTGAACGACGAAAAAATCGACCTCAGCAACCCGGAGTACGCCCGTTCATCCACAGGTTGTGTAGCGCGTCAGATCACGAATAAGTCCATAAAGCGGTGCACGGCGGTCGCCTCGAGCTTCGACTGATCCTTGCACAGCGCAAAAATCTCGGCGCTGCGCTGGGCAGTAAAGCGAGTGGCCAGGTTCGCCTTGAATTTGGCCTCCAGCAGCGGAACACCCTCCTCCCGGCGGCGGCGATGGCCAATTGGGTATTCCACGGCCACCTGTTCGGTGCTCGAGCCATCGGTGAAGAACACCTGCACCGCGTTGGCGATGGAGCGTTTGTCGGCTTCCAGGTATTCACGACTGTAACGCGGGTCTTCGACGATGATCATTTTGTCGCGCAGCACATCGATGATCGGGTGCGCGGCATGGAATTGATCCTCGTAGTGCTCGGCCACCAGCGCGCCGAGCGCCAGCGGCACGGCCGTCATGTATTGCAGGCAGTGGTCGCGGTCAGCGGCGTTGGCCAGTTGGCCGATCTTGGAGATGATGCGAATCGCCGACTCGTGGGTGGTGATCACAATGCGCTCGATCTCATGCAGGCGCTGCTTGACCTGAGGGTGCAGGATCACCGCCGCTTCGCAGGCCGTTTGCGCATGGAATTCGGCGGGGAAGCTAATCTTGAACAGCACGTTTTCCATCACGTACGTGCCATAGGGTTGGGACAGACTGAATCTGCGCTGGTCTTCGGGTTTGAGGGCCAAATCCTTGTTGGTGTGGCTGAACAGCACATCGTAGAAGCCCCACTGCGGTGCGCTCAGCACACCGGGGATACCCATTTCGCCACGCAACGCGATATCCGCCAGGCGCACACCGCGACTCGACGCATCCCCCGCGGCCCAGGACTTGCGCGACCCGGCGTTCGGCGCATGTCGGTAGGTACGCAGCGCTTGCCCATCGACAAACGCGTGGGACAAGGCCGCGAGCAGCTGTTCACGGTTGGCGCCCATCAGCTTGGCTGTGACGGCGGTGGAGGCGACTTTCACCAGCAGTACATGGTCGAGGCCGACACGATTGAAGGCATTCTCCAGCGCAATCACGCCCTGAATTTCGTGAGCCATGATCATGGCTTCCAGCACCGCCCGCACGCTCAGCGGTGCCTCGCCATTGGCCACGCGCTTTTGCGACAGGTGATCGGCCACGGCGAGGATGCCGCCGAGGTTGTCCGAGGGATGGCCCCACTCAGCGGCGAGCCAGGTGTCGTTGTAGTCGAGCCAGCGCACGAGGCAGCCGATATCCCAGGCGGCCTTGACCGGGTCCAGCCGGAACGAAGTGCCAGGCACCCGCGCGCCAAACGGTACCACCGTGCCTTCGACCATCGGCCCCAGGTGCTTGGTGCACTCGGGGAAACGCAGGGCCAGCAGCCCGCAGCCGAGTGTGTCCATCAGGCAGTGGCGCGCGGTGTCCAATGCCGCCGGTGAGTCGATCCGGTACGTCAGGACGTAATCGGCAATGTCCTGCAGGACCTGGTCATAATCGGGGCGATTGTTCTGGTCGACGTTGGCGCTCATGGCAGTACTCCAAAGTTAGGGGTGGTTCCATCCTCAGGGTCAGGGTTGTTGTGGCGTGGCCGGCCGGATACCGACTCTTATAGTGTTGTGTCGCGGGCTTGTCGTGGTGAGCGGGCTTGTCTTGCTCACCACATTTATCGTCATTTCAGGGGTTAGAACGCATCGCCAGGCACGCGCACAAACCCTTCCATCAACACCCGCGCACTGCGGCTCATGATGGCCTTCTTGACCACCCATTCCCCGTTGACTTGGGTCGCTTCAGCGCCCACACGCAAAGTGCCCGACGGATGCCCGAAGCGCACGGCATTACGCGCCACGCCCCCAGCGGCCAGGTTGACCAAGGTGCCGGAAATCGCCGCCGCCGTACCAATCGCCACCGCAGCCGTGCCCATCATCGCGTGGTGCAACTTACCCATGGACAACGCCCGCACCAGCAAATCCACATCGCCAGCCTTGATGGCCTTGCCGCTGGACGCGACGTAGTCGGCAGGCTTGGCGACAAAGGCCACCTTCGGTGTGTGCTGGCGCTGGGCCGCTTCGTCCAGGTGTTTGATCAGGCCCATACGCAGCGCGCCATAGGCCCGCACGGTCTCGAACATAGCCAGCGCCTTGGGGTCGCTGTTGACGGCGCCTTGCAATTCGGTACCGGTGTAACCGAGGTCTTCGGCGTTGATAAAAATCGTCGGGATCCCGGCATTGATCAGCGTGGCCTTGAAGGTGCCGACGCCGGGCACTTCCAGCTCGTCGATCAGGTTGCCGGTGGGGAACATCGAGCCTCCACCGCCCTCTTCTTCCGCCGCCGGGTCCATGAACTCCAGTTGCACTTCGGCGGCCGGGAAGGTCACGCCGTCGAGTTCGAAGTCACCGGTTTCCTGCACCGCGCCGTCGGTGATCGGCACGTGGGCGATGATGGTCTTGCCGATATTGGCCTGCCAGATGCGCACCACGGCTACGCCGTTATGGGGCACGCGGGCGGGGTCGACCAGGCCGGCACTGATGGCGAACGAACCCACCGCCGCCGACAGGTTGCCGCAATTGCCGCTCCAGTCGACGAAGGGTTTGTCGATGGCGACCTGGCCGAACAGGTAGTCCACGTCGTGATCCGCGCGGGTGCTCGTGGCCAGGATCACCGTCTTGCTGGTGCTGGATGTCGCGCCGCCCATGCCGTCAATTTGCTTGTCGTACGGGTCGGGGCTGCCGATCACCCGCAGCAGCAAGGCGTCGCGCGCGGCGCCCGGGACCTGCGCCGATGCGGGCAGGTCCTGAAGGCGGAAAAATACACCCTTGCTGGTGCCGCCACGCATATAGGTGGCGGGGATCTTGATTTGCGCTACGTGTGCCATATGCATCCTCTCAGGCGGTCGCCGCCGATTCCAGGAAGTCCTGGGCAAAGCGCTGCAACACGCCGCCCGCCTCGTAGATCGACACTTCTTCGGCGGTGTCCAGACGGCAGGTCACCGGCACTTCGACACGTTCGCCATTCTTGCGGTTGATCACCAGGGTCAACTGCGCGCGCGGCGTACGTTCACCGACCACGTCATAGGTTTCACTGCCGTCGATGTGCAGGGTGTGACGGTCGGTGCCCGGCAAAAACTCCAGCGGCAACACGCCCATGCCCACCAGGTTGGTGCGGTGGATGCGCTCGAAGCCTTCGGCGGCAATCGCTTCCACACCGGCCAGACGCACGCCCTTGGCCGCCCAGTCGCGGGACGAGCCCTGGCCGTAGTCGGCGCCGGCGATGATGATCAACGGCTGTTTGCGTTCCATGTAGGTTTCGATGGCTTCCCACATGCGCGTGACCCGGCCTTCGGGCTCAATGCGCGCCAGGGAGCCCTGTTTGACCTTGCCGTTTTCCACCACCATTTCGTTGAACAGTTTCGGATTGGCAAACGTCGCGCGCTGGGCGGTCAGGTGGTCGCCACGGTGGGTTGCATACGAGTTGAAGTCGACTTCCGGCAGGCCCATTTTTGCCAGGTATTCGCCGGCGGCGCTGTCGAGCATGATCGCGTTGGACGGCGACAGGTGGTCGGTGGTGATGTTGTCCGGCAGCACCGCCAGCGGACGCATGCCCTTGAGCGGACGCGCACCGGCCAGTGCCCCTTCCCAGTACGGCGGGCGGCGGATATAGGTGCTTTGCGGGCGCCAGTCATACAGCGGCGTGACCTTGGGGCCGGTGTCTTCGTGGATCGCGAACATCGGGATGTAGACCTTGCGGAACTGCTCCGGCTTGACCGAAGCCTTCACCACGGCGTCGATCTCTTCGTCGCTCGGCCAGATGTCCTGCAGACGGATGTCGTTGCCGTTGGCGTCGACGCCGAGCACGTCCTTTTCGATGTCGAAACGGATGGTGCCGGCGATCGCGTAGGCCACGACCAACGGCGGCGAGGCCAGGAACGCTTGCTTGGCGTAGGGGTGAATCCGCCCGTCGAAGTTACGGTTGCCCGAGAGCACGGCGGTGGCGTACAGGTCGCGGTCGATGATCTCTTGCTGGATCGCCGGGTCGAGTGCGCCGGACATGCCATTGCACGTGGTGCAGGCAAACGCCACCACGCCAAAGCCGAGCTTCTCC
Source organism: Pseudomonas sp. FP2309 (assembly GCF_030687575.1). NCBI lineage: Bacteria > Pseudomonadati > Pseudomonadota > Gammaproteobacteria > Pseudomonadales > Pseudomonadaceae > Pseudomonas > Pseudomonas sp. FP2309. The sequence goes on from NZ_CP117439.1 coordinate 4,163,392, forward strand.
AGCTCATGGCCAAGGCCGGCTTCTTCCAGGTACATGGCCACGGTTTTCGAACCGGGCGCCAGGGACGATTTGACCCACGGTTTGCGCGTCAGCCCCAGTTTGTTGGCATTGCGCGCCAGCAGGCCGGCGGCAATCACGTTGCGCGGGTTGCTGGTATTGGTGCAACTGGTGATGGCGGCGATGATCACCGCACCGTCAGGCATTTGCCCCGGCACGTCATCCCATTGGCCGCTGATGCCGCTGGCGGCCAGGTCGCGGGTGGCGACGCGGGCGTGCGGGTTGCTCGGGCCTGCCATGTTGCGCACGACGCTGGACAGGTCGAACGTCAGGCCACGCTCGTATTGCGCGCCCTTGAGGTCGTCGGCCCACAGCCCGGTGTGACGGGCGTATTGCTCGACCAGGGCGACCTGTTCATCTTCACGACCGGTGAGTTTCAGGTACGCGATGGTCTGCTGATCGATGTAAAACATGGCCGCCGTGGCGCCGTATTCCGGGGCCATGTTCGAGATGGTGGCGCGGTCGCCCAAGGTGAGTGCCGACGCGCCTTCGCCAAAAAACTCCAGCCACGCGCCCACGACTTTCTGTTTACGCAGGAACTCGGTCAGCGCCAGCACCATGTCGGTGGCGGTAATGCCCGGTTGCAGTTTGCCCGTCAGCTCCACGCCGACGCTTTCCGGCAAGCGCATCCACGAGGCGCGGCCGAGCATGACGCTCTCGGCTTCAAGGCCGCCGACACCGATGGCGATCACGCCCAGCGCATCCACATGCGGGGTGTGGCTGTCGGTGCCGACGCAGGTATCGGGGAAGGCCACGCCGTCACGCACCTGGATCACCGGAGACATTTTCTCCAGGTTGATCTGGTGCATGATGCCGTTGCCCGGAGGGATCACATCGACGTTCTTGAAGGCCTTTTTGGTCCACTCGATAAAGTGGAAACGGTCTTCGTTGCGGCGGTCCTCGATGGCGCGGTTCTTCTCGAACGCATCAGGGTCAAAGCCACCGGCTTCGACGGCCAGGGAGTGGTCGACGATCAACTGGGTGGGCACCACCGGGTTGACCTGCGCCGGGTCCCCACCTTGCAGGGCAATGGCATCGCGCAGGCCGGCGAGGTCGACCAGGGCGGTCTGGCCGAGAATGTCGTGGCACACCACGCGCGCGGGGAACCAAGGGAAGTCGAGGTCGCGTTTGCGCTCGATCAGTTGGCTCAGCGACGCGTTGAGGGTGGCCGGATCGCAACGGCGCACCAGGTTTTCGGCGAGCACGCGAGAGGTATAGGGCAGCGTGGCGTAGGCACCGGGCGTGATAGCTTCGACTGCCGCGCGGGCGTCGAAGTAATCCAGGCGGCTGCCGGGCAGCGGTTTGCGAAATTCAGTGTTCATCGTCAGGACTCGGTCACGGTGATTGCAAACGAAGCCGGGTCCAGGGTTGGAATACGATGCAAATGTGGAAGGGGCTTGCCCCCTCCCGCAGATTGCGCTCATTCCAATCCCGGGAGCGCCGGTCTCCTCATTCAGCGACGTTCGATTGGCACGAACTTGCGCTGCTCGACGCCGATGTACTCGGCGCTCGGACGGATGATGCGGTTGTTGGCCCGTTGTTCGAACACGTGCGCGGCCCAGCCGGTCAGGCGTGAGCACACGAAAATCGGCGTGAACAGCTTGGTCGGGATGCCCATGAAGTGGTACGCCGAGGCATGGTAGAAGTCGGCGTTAGGGAAGAGCTTCTTCTGCTCCCACATGGTCTTGTCGATGGCTTCGGAGACCGGGAACAACACGGTATCGCCCACCTCGTCGGCGAGTTTTTTCGACCAGCCCTTGATCACTTCATTGCGCGGGTCGTTGTCTTTGTAGATCGCATGGCCAAAGCCCATGATCTTGTCTTTGCGCGCCAGCATGCCGAGGGTGCCTTCGACGGCGTCTTGCGCCGAAGAAAAACGCTCGATCATCTCCATCGCCGCTTCGTTGGCGCCGCCGTGCAACGGGCCGCGCAGGGAGCCGATGGCGGCGGTGACGCAGGAGTACAGATCGGACAAGGTCGAGGCACACACACGGGCGGTGAAGGTCGACGCGTTGAATTCGTGCTCTGCGTAGAGAATCAGCGAGACGTTCATGACCTTTTCATGCAGTTCGCTCGGCTGCTTGCCGTGCAGCAGATGCAGGAAGTGGCCGCCGATGCTCGGCTCGTCGGTCACGCAGTCGATGCGTTTGCCGTCGTGGCTGAAGCGATACCAGTAGCACATGATCGCCGGGAAGGCGGCGAGCAGGCGGTCGGTGACATCGCGCTGCACGCTGAAGTCTTTCTCGGGTTCGATATTGCCCAGGAACGAGCAACCGGTGCGCATCACGTCCATCGGATGGGCGTCGGCCGGGATGCGTTCGAGCACTTCTTTAAGGGCCTGGGGCAGGTCGCGCAGTGTGCTCAGTTTGGCGCTGTAGGCGGCCAGTTCGGCTTTACTCGGCAGTTCGCCGTACAGCAGCAGGTAGGCGACTTCTTCGAACTGTGCATCGGCGGCCAGTTCGCGCACGTCGTAGCCGCGATAGGTGAGGCCGGCACCGGCCTGGCCCACGGTGGACAGTGCGGTTTGCCCGGCGACCTGGCCACGCAGGCCGGCGCCACTCAGTACTTTTGCTTCAGCCATGTTCGTTCTCCAATTTTGTAGTTATTCAGGGAGGCGCGTTCGTTACTTTTTCGCGGCGAACAGCGCGTCGAGCTTCTGCTCGAAGGTGTGGTAGTCGATGCGATCGTAGAGCTCCATGCGGGTTTGCATGGTATCGATCACGTTCTGTTGGGTACCGTCACGACGGATCGCGGTGTAGACGTTCTCGGCGGCCTTGTTCATGGCGCGGAAAGCCGAGAGCGGGTACAGCACCAGGGAAACATCGGCAGATTTCAACTGTTCGGTGGTGTACAGGGGGGTTGCACCGAACTCGGTGATATTGGCCAGAATCGGCGCTTTCACCCGGGCGGCGAACAGCTTGTACATCTCAAGTTCGGTGATGGCTTCCGGGAACACCATGTCAGCGCCAGCTTCGATGCAGGCGGCGGCGCGTTCCAGGGCAGACTCCAGGCCTTCAACGGCCAGGGCATCGGTACGAGCCATGATCACAAAGCTGTCATCGGTGCGCGCATCCACCGCAGCCTTGATGCGGTCGACCATTTCCTGCTGGGACACGATTTCTTTGTTCGGGCGATGACCGCAACGCTTGGCGCCCACCTGGTCTTCGATATGAATAGCCGCGGCGCCGAACTTGATCATCGACTTGACGGTGCGCGCCACGTTGAACGCCGAGGAGCCAAAGCCGGTGTCGACGTCTACCAGCAGCGGCAGGTCGCACACATCGGTGATGCGGCGTACGTCGGTGAGCACGTCATCCAGGCCGGTGATGCCCAGGTCCGGCACGCCCAGGGAGCCGGCAGCCACGCCGCCGCCTGACAGATAGATCGCCTTGAAACCGGCGCGCTTGGCCAGCAGTGCGTGGTTGGCATTAATGGTGCCGACCACTTGCAAGGGCTGTTCACTGGCGACGGCGTCACGGAAACGCTGGCCGGGTGTGCGTGTAGTGTTCGAACTCATGACTCACCTCTATCAGGAGCACCGTCCGGGAAGTGACGGGCAATGTTGCGCTTGGACGCACCGATGTGCCGGCGCATCAACAATTCGGCCAGTTCACCGTCGCGATCGGCAATCGCGTCAAGAATGCGGTGATGCTCGGCAAAGGCCTGGCGTGGACGATTGGGGGTGGCGGAGAACTGGATGCGGTACATGCGCACCAACTGATAGAGCTCACCGCACAGCATTTGAGTCAGGGTGCGGTTGCCCGCACCTTGAATTACCCGGTAATGAAAATCGAAGTCGCCTTCCTGCTGGTAGTAACCGACACCGGCCTGGAACGCCGCATCCCGCTCATGGGTGTGCAGCACCTGGCGCAGTTCTTCGATTTCGGCGTCGGTCATGCGCTCGGCGGCCAGGCGGCACGCCATGCCTTCCAGGGATTCGCGGATTTCGTACAGCTCGACCAGCTCGGCATGGCTCAACGAGACGACGCGAGCGCCCACGTGGGGGACGCGTACCAGCAGGCGCTGGCCTTCCAGGCGGTGGATCGCCTCGCGCAGCGGGCCGCGGCTGATGCCATAGGTGCGCGCCAGTTCCGGCTCGGAGATCTTGCTGCCGGGGGCGATCTCGCCCTTGACGATGGCGGCCTGGATACGGCGGAAGACGTTCTCGGACATGGTCTGGGAGTCGTCTTGCGCAACCACCGGGGTTTGCAGCTGATCCAGCATATTGTCGACACCTTGAAAATCAATGTGGCAAAAACTAGCCAATCAAGCCTGATTAGTCAAAGAATAAATCAACATTGTCGACAATCGTCTAATAACCCTGCCTGCACTCTGTAGGGGCATGGCCGCCTGCCAGCGCTGGCGCCGGAAAAGCATCATGTTAGAATGCCCGCCGCTTTTGCCTGACATCACTGGATGAAACGGCGCACGAGGGAGTTTGCGCAGCAATGCCAGTCGCCTTGAATTGAACATCGCACGGCACCGCCCCAGGATCTATGAGACTCAAGCCCTTCCCCCTGTTTTGCCTACTGTGTCTACCCAGCCTCGGCGTTGCGGCCGAGAAGACCGTGTATGGCCTCAATGAATACGCGCAATTGGCCGGCATCGACCTGGAAGTCGCCGCCAAACTGGACACCGGCGCCAAGACCGCCTCCCTCAGTGCCCGCGATATCAAGCGCTTCAAGCGCAACGGTGAATCCTGGGTGCGCTTCTACCTGGCGATCGACACCGCCCACTCGCACCCCATCGAACGCCCACTGGCCCGCGTCAGCAAGATCAAGCGCCGCGCCGGTGACTACGACCCCGATGAGGACAAGAACTACACCGCCCGCCCGGTGATTTCCCTGGATATCTGCATGGGCACCTCTTTACGCAGCATCGAAGTGAACTTGACTGACCGCAGCGCTTTCCAATATCCGCTGCTGATCGGCTCCGAAGCGTTGAAACGCTTTGATGCGCTGGTCGACCCCAGTCTTAAATACGCCGCAGGCAAACCCGCCTGTGCCGCCGACGCTCATACCGCCGAGTAAACCGAATGCGCGCTCTAACCCTGCACCTGAGAATCCTGATCGCCATCCTGGTGGTGCTGGGTATTTCGGTCACCGCCTATCAGATTTTTGTGCTGGGCATCCCCGTCACCGAGGACGCCACCGACGACTTGTGGAACATCGACGCCAAGGTCGAGTTCGTCGCCAACCCGAAAGACCCGGTGAAAATCCAGATGTTCGTGCCGCCATTGAGCCGCGACTTCGTGAGCCTCAACGAGAGCTTTATCTCGAACAACTATGGGGTCAGCGTCAACCGCATCGACGGCAACCGCAAAGTGACCTGGTCGGCGCGCCGGGCCAAGGGCAACCAGACCCTGTATTACCGCCTGGTGTTGACCAAGCGCTACAGCGGCGAAAAAACCAAGATCAAGGGCCCGACCTTCCGCGACAGCATCGCCGTCGAAGGCCCGGAAAAAATCGCCGCCGAAGCCCTGCTTGCGCCGATTCGCCAGCATTCGGCCGATGTCGAAACCTTCATCACCGAAGCCATCAAGCGTACCAACAACCTCAACGACGACAATGTGAAGCTGTTGCTGGCGGGCGACCCCTCCACACCGCACAAGGCCAAGATCGTCGAATTGCTGCTGTCCATCGCCCATGTGCCGGTAGAAAAAGTCCACACCATCCGTCTGGTCGCCGACCAGCCGCAAACCCCTGAACTGTGGCTGCGCAGCTTCAATGGGAGTGACTGGCTGTACTTCAACCCGGAGACCGGCGAACAAGGCCTGCCCGCCGACCGCCTGCTGTGGTGGACCGGCGATGAAAACCTGATCACCGTCGATGGCGGCAAGAAAGCCATGGTCACCTTCAGCCTGAACAACAGCGAGATGAACGCGATTCGCCTGGCCAAGCTGACCGACGAAAACACCGACGCCAATTTCCTCGAATATTCGCTCTACGGCCTGCCGCTGCAAACCCAGCAGACCTTCATGATCATGGTGATGATCCCGATCGGCGTGCTGGTGATCCTGATCCTGCGCAACCTGATCGGCTTGCAGACCCTGGGCACGTTCACGCCGGTGCTGATTGCCCTGGCGTTCCGCGAAACGCAGTTGGGCTTCGGGATCGTGCTGTTTACCATTATTACCGCGCTGGGCCTGTCCCTCAGGTCGTACCTTGAACACTTGAAGTTGCAGATGCTGCCGAGGCTGTCGGTGGTACTGACGTTTGTCGTGGTGCTGATCGCGGCCATCAGTTTGTTCAGCCACAAGCTGGGGCTCGAACGCGGCCTCTCGGTGGCGTTGTTCCCGATGGTGATCCTGACCATGACCATCGAACGCCTGTCCATCACCTGGGAAGAACGTGGCGGCGGCCACGCCATGAAAGTGGCGATCGGCACGCTGTTCGCCGCCTCCCTGGCGCACATCATCATGAGTGTGCCGGAGTTGATCTACTTCGTGTTCACCTTCCCGACGGTCCTGCTGATCCTGGTGGGCTTCATGCTGGCCATGGGGCGTTATCGCGGCTACCGCCTGACCGAACTGGTACGTTTCAAGGCCTTCCTCAAGGCTGACTCGTAATGTTCGGCTTCTGGAAGACCTGGAAAGCCCTCGAAGCGCGGGGGATCATGGGCATCAACCGGCGTAACGCCGACTACGTGCTCAAGTACAACAAGCGCAGCCTGTACCCGATCGTGGACGACAAGATCATCACCAAGGAACGGGCGATCGCCGCAGGCATCCACGTGCCGGAAATGTACGGGGTGATTTCCACCGAAAAGGAAATCGACAAGCTCGACGAGATCATCGGCGGGCGCAGCGACTTTGTAATCAAGCCAGCCCAGGGCGCCGGCGGTGACGGCATCCTCGTGGTGGCCGACCGTTTTGAAGGACGCTACCGCACGGTGTCCGGCAAGATCATCAGCCACGAGGAGATCGAACATCAGATCTCCAGCATCCTCACCGGCCTGTATTCACTGGGCGGCCACCGTGACCGCGCGCTGATCGAATACCGCGTGGTGCCCGACCAGATCTTCAAGAGCATCAGCTACGAAGGCGTGCCGGATATCCGCATCATCGTGCTGATGGGCTACCCGGTGATGGCCATGCTGCGCTTGCCGACCCGCCAGTCCGGCGGCAAGGCCAACCTGCACCAGGGCGCGATCGGCGTGGGCGTAGACCTGGCCACCGGCCTGACCCTGCGCGGCACCTGGCTGAACAACATCATCACCAAACACCCCGACACCACCAACGCGGTGGATGGCGTGCAACTGCCCAACTGGGACGGTTTCATGAAACTCGCAGCTGGCTGCTATGAGCTGTGCGGGCTCGGCTATATCGGTGTGGACATGGTGCTGGACCAGGAAAAAGGTCCGTTGATCCTGGAACTGAATGCGCGACCGGGGCTGAATATCCAGATCGCCAACGACTGCGGCCTGACCCTGCGTACTCACGCGGTAGAGGCTCGCCTGGAAGCGCTGAAAGCCGCCGGTGTGAAGGAAACCGTGGAAGAGCGGGTCAAGTTCGTGCAGGAAATGTTCGGGCATATTCCGCCCGTAGAAGGCTGACGCGGCCTTCAATCTGCCTATCTCCGACATCCCCCCTAGGAGCAAATCCTGGGGGAGACTACAATTCCCTCCCCCGCGCCTTGGCTGATCCGCCCCGCATGTCGACCTGCTCCGTACACCCGCTGCCCTACCGGGCCAACCCCGCCGAGTATTTTGCGGCGATTCGCCATGCGCCTGGCGCCGTACTGCTCGACAGCGGCCGTCCGGTTGCCGAACGCGGGCGCTATGATCTTCTCAGCGCCTGGCCTGAAGCGACCCTGACGGTTGGGCCTGACGAAAGCGGCGGTGATTTCCTGCAGCGCTTAAGGGGTAATCTTACCCAACTGGGTGAAGCGGCCCTGCCCGCAGGTCTGGAGCTGCCGTTTGCCGGCGGCTTGATCGGCTACCTGAGTTACGACTTTGGCCGACATCTGGAGCAGATGCCCCACTTGGCGGTGGATGACCTGCATCTGCCGGATGCGCGTTTCGGTCTGTATGCCTGGGCGCTGATCAGCGATCACCAGGCGCGCACCAGCCAACTGGTGTTCCACCCGGCCCTGGCTGACGGCGAGCGGCAACGCTTGATCGCGGTGTTCAACCAACCGCCGGCTGATACCACTGCGTCCTTCAAATTGAAGGGCACCATGGCACCGGACCTCACTGCCGAGGCCTATCGCCAGGCCATCGCGCGGATCCAGGACTACATCCAGGCCGGCGACTGCTACCAGGTCAACTTCGCGCAGCGTTTTCGCGCGCCGTGCGTCGGTGATCCCTGGGTCGCCTATTGTGCGTTGCGCGAAGCCTGCCCGACGCCGTTCTCCGGGTTCCAGAGCCTGCCGGATGACGGCGCGATAGTGAGCCTGTCGCCAGAGCGCTTCGTGCGCATCAGCGAACGCCAGGTGGAAACCCGCCCGATCAAAGGCACCCGCCCCCGCGGACTCAACCCCGCAGAAGACGCCGCCCACGCCGCCGAACTGCTGGCCAGCGCCAAGGATCGCGCCGAGAACCTGATGATTGTCGACCTGCTGCGCAACGACCTGGGCCGCACCTGCCGCATCGGCTCGGTCAGCGTGCCGGAGCTGTTCAGCCTGGAAAGCTACCCCAATGTGCACCACCTGGTCAGCAGCGTGACCGGCGAGTTGGCCAACGGCAAAGACGCCCTCGACCTGATCGCCGGCAGCTTCCCCGGCGGCTCCATCACCGGCGCGCCAAAGATCCGCGCAATGCAGATCATCGACGAGCTGGAACCGACGCGACGCGGCTTGTACTGCGGCTCACTGCTTTACCTGGACGTTCGCGGTGAAATGGACAGCTCCATCGTCATCCGCAGTTTGCTGGTCAAAGACGGACAGGTGTGCTGCTGGGGCGGCGGCGGGATCGTGGCGGACTCGCAGTGGGAGGCGGAGTATCAGGAGTCGCTGACCAAGGTGCGGGTATTGTTACAAACGCTGGAAAGCTTGTAACGCAAGGCGCCCTGCGGGTGCTCGGGCGCCTTGCCCAGCAGCGGAAAAAGCCTGAATCAGAAGGGCTGTGGACGAGGGGCAAGCGCAAAGTTAGCGTCCAGCACAGACTGTCCACTGCCCTCTGTGAAGGACCACAAGAAGCGACTGCCGACGCCCCGGCAATTATTTCCGGGATTGCACATCCAAACCGCCGCGCCTATCATCTCCCAAAATGGGAGGGTGCCAGCATGCGAATAATCGCGCTCTCTACCTTGCGAACATTCTGGGACAGGCACCCGGCCTATATCGATGCAAAAACGCCGCTGGTCGAGCTGTACCGGCATATGGAGAAGGCAACTTACCCGACGCCACAAGCGCTCAAGGCCGAGCTCAGAACCGCGAGCATTCTCAAAAGCGGCCGGGTTGTTTTCAACGTAGGCGGCAACAAATATCGAGTGATCATGGCGATCGATTACCAACGACAGCTTGGGTTCATACGTTTTGTGGGGACCCACGCGCAGTACGATCAGATCAACGCGGAGACCGTGTGATGAACATCAAACCTATTCATTCCCAAGACGATCTGACCGCCGCCCTCGCGCGCGTCGAGCAGCTCTGGGGAGCGGACGTCGGCTCGCACGAGGGTGACGAGCTGGAAATTCTCGCCGTGCTTATTGAAAAGTACGAGGCGGACCATTACCCGATGCCGTCTTCGGATCCGGTGGAAGCGATAAAATTTCGCATGGAGCAACTGGGCATGACCGCCCGCGACCTGGAACCGTTCATCGGCCCAAGTGGGCGGGTGTCAGAAGTGCTGAACCACAAGCGCAAGCTCAGCCTGTCGATGATCAAACGCCTGCATGAAGGCTTGAGCATTCCTTATGAGCGTTTGTTGGCGGGGGGTTAAGCAGCCACGGAGGCGGCCCCATCATTCCTAACGCTCAACACCCTCCCTGTGCTGAGCGGGCTTGCCGCTCAGCACAGACAGTATTCGCAGATGTCACTTACAGGCTCAACGGCCGATTCGACGCCTTGATGAACTCTTTTTTCAAATCCTCGAACGTATGCACGGCCGGAAACTGCGGGAACTCGCGGATCACGTTCTCCGGCGCATGGAACAGAATCCCATGGTCGGCTTCGCCCAGCATGCTGGTGTCGTTGTAGGAATCGCCGGCGGCAATCACGCGGTAGTACAGGGTCTTGAGCGCCAACACTGACTGACGCTTGGGGTCTTTCTGGCGCAGTTGGTAGCTCACCACGCGGTCGGTGTCGTCGGTGATCAAACGGTGGCACAACAGGGTCGGGAAGCCCAATTGACGCATCAAGGGCTGGGAGAACTCATAAAAGGTGTCGGACAGGATCACCACCTGGAAGCGCTCGCGCAGCCAGTTGACGAACTCGACGGCGCCGTCCAGCGGCTTGAGCGTCGCGATCACCGCCTGGATGTCGGCGAGCTTGAGCCCGTGCTCGTCAAGGATACGCAGACGTTGTTGCATCAGCACGTCGTAGTCGGGAATGTCGCGGGTGGTGGCCCGAAGGGATTCAATACCGGTTTTTTCGGCGAAAGCGATCCAGATTTCCGGGACCAGCACCCCTTCCAGGTCAAGACAGGCAATTTCCACAAGACACTCCCATTGGATGTTGTTAGTTGAGCGAGCAAAAGGACTGCCGAACTCTAGCGATTCAAGCTCGCCGCCGCAACGCAGAGCGGATTTTGATACCATCGCTCCCCTATAGAGCGCTCAGCGCCACTGACCTGTAGGGACCGTCCTGATGAACCAAGCCTTCGACGTCGTTGAACTCGCCGCGACCTATGCCAACAAATCCGCCCAGGACATTCTCAAGCTGGCGTTCAGCCAGTTCGGTGATGACCTGTGGATCTCCTTCAGCGGCGCCGAGGACGTGGTGCTGGTGGACATGGCCTGGAAGCTGAACAAGAACGTCAAGGTGTTCAGCCTCGACACCGGCCGCCTGCACCCGGAGACCTACCGGTTCATCGAGCAGGTGCGTGACTTTTACAAGATCGACATCGAACTGATCTCACCCGACCAGAGCAAACTGGAACCCTTCGTCAAGGAAAAGGGCCTGTTCAGCTTTTACAAGGACGGCCATGGCGAATGCTGCGGTGTGCGCAAGATCGAGCCACTGCGCCGCAAACTTTCCGGCGTGAGTGCCTGGGCCACCGGCCAACGCCGCGATCAGAGCCCCGGCACCCGTAGCCAGGTGGCGGCCTTGGAAATCGACACCGCGTTCTCAACCCCGGAGCGCACCCTCTACAAGTTCAACCCGCTGGCGCAGATGACCAGCGAAGAGGTCTGGGGCTACATCCGCATGCTGGAGCTGCCGTACAACAGCCTGCATGAGCGCGGTTTTATCAGTATCGGCTGCGAACCGTGCACCCGCCCGGTGCTGCCGAACCAGCACGAGCGCGAAGGCCGCTGGTGGTGGGAAGAAGCCACGCAGAAGGAATGCGGGCTGCATGCGGGAAATATCATCAGCAAGGCCTGATCAAACCTGTACACAAGAATGTCACCATTAGTGCCATTCTTGTGTGCACTTACCTAAATACCGCACCAAAACGTTACATTTCCCCTCGCAGCAAAATCCCCGCTACGCCACCTGAAACTCGCCACGCAAAATAAATACCTGTTCGAACGGTCAATTTATAGCACTTCAAATTCAGTGAGTTACTTTTAAAACCTATAAAAACGAAATTACCCCCGGTTTTCATAGATCGAAAACTGGCACGCATGTGGCTTAAGGCATAAAGCGTCTTGTATACAATAAATACAAAACATACATACACTTTGCCATCCGCCGCCTTGCTGCAGATGCGCTGGAGCCTGCCGGAATGCGTACAAGCCTCTCGAATGACCTCGCACTGGATCTGCCCTCCTCAGCCCTGACCCCCGACGCCACCCAACCCGGCCCGTTGGTGCTCAGCCCGCGGCTGCACAACAAAGACCTGGCGCCCACCAAGGTGGAAGGTCGACGTTGGGGGCGCTACAGCATCTTTGCGTTGTGGACCAATGACGTGCACAACATCGCCAACTATTCGTTCGCCATCGGTCTGTATGCGCTGGGCCTGGGCGGTTGGCAGATCCTGTTGTCACTGGGCATCGGCGCGGCGCTGGTGTACTTCTTCATGAACCTGTCGGGCTATATGGGGCAGAAGACCGGCGTGCCGTTTCCGGTGATCAGCCGAATCAGCTTTGGTATCCATGGCGCGCAGATTCCGGCCTTGATCCGCGCGGTGATCGCGATTGCCTGGTTTGGCATCCAGACCTACCTGGCCTCGGTGGTTTTCCGCGTGTTGCTGACGGCGATTCATCCTGGATTCGCCGACTATGACCACAACTCAATCCTGGGCTTATCCACCCTGGGCTGGGCCTGTTTTGTGGCGATCTGGTTCGTGCAACTGGTAATCCTGGCCTACGGCATGGAGATGGTGCGGCGCTATGAGGGCTTCGCCGGTCCAGTGATTCTGGCTACGGTGGCCGCATTGGCCGGTTGGATGTACTTTCAGGCGGGCGGCCAGATTGCGTGGTCGATCCGTGAGCCGCTGAGCGGCGGCGAGATGTGGCGCAATATCTTCGCCGGCGGCGCGCTGTGGCTGGCGATCTACGGCACGCTGATTCTCAACTTCTGCGATTTCGCGCGTTCCTCACCGTGCCGCAAGACCATTCAGGTCGGCAACTTCTGGGGCCTTCCGGTGAATATCCTGATATTTGCCGCCATCACCGTGCTGCTGTGCGGCGGGCAATTCCAACTTAACGGCCGAGTGATCGAAAGCCCCACCGAGATCATCGCCGCCATCCCCAATACCTTCTTCCTCGTGCTCGGTTGCCTGGCCTTTCTGATCGTCACCGTGGCGGTGAACATCATGGCCAACTTCGTCGCCCCAGCCTTTGTGCTGAGCAACCTGGCGCCCAAGTACCTCAACTTCCGCCGCGCCGGGTTGATCAGCGCCACCGTCGCCGTGCTGATCCTGCCGTGGAACCTCTACAACAGCCCGCTGGTGATCGTGTACTTCCTTTCCGGCCTGGGCGCACTGCTGGGGCCGTTGTACGGCGTGATCATGGTCGATTACTGGCTGATCCGTAAAAGCCAGGTGGACGTGCCGCAGTTGTACAGCGAAGACCCTAATGGCGTTTATTACTACAGCCGGGGGGTCAATTTGCGCGCGGTGGCGGCGTTTATTCCTGCGGCGGTGATCGCCATCCTGCTGGCGCTGCTGCCTGGGTTCGCCAGTGTCTCGCCGTTTTCCTGGCTGTTTGGCGCCGGTATTGCAGGGCTGCTGTACGGGCTCATCACCAAGCGCCAGCCGTTCTACGCCGATGTCAGCGGCGAAAGCATTGCAGTCGACAACGTCAGTCATTAATCAAGGACACTCCATGCGTATCCTCGTGGTCAACGTCAACACCACCGCCTCCATCACCGACACCATTGCCGCGCAAGCGCGGGCCGTGGCCGCACCGGGCACCGAAATTGTCGGGCTCACGCCGTACTTCGGCGCCGAATCGGTGGAGGGCAATTTTGAAAGCTACCTGGCGGCCATCGCCGTGATGGACCGGGTGATGGCCTACGACCAGCCGTTCGACGCGGTGATCCAGGCCGGCTACGGCGAACACGGTCGCGAAGGCCTGCAGGAATTGTTGAACGTGCCGGTGGTGGACATCACCGAAGCCGCCGCCAGCACCGCCATGTTCCTCGGCCACGCGTATTCGGTGGTGACCACCCTGGACCGCACCGTGCCGCTGATCGAAGACCGCCTCAAACTCGCCGGCCTGTACCAGCGCTGCGCCTCGGTGCGGGCCAGCGGCATGGCCGTGCTGGAGTTGGAAGAACACCCGATGGCCGCCATGGAAGCCATCGTGCGTCAGGCCGAACTGGCGATCAGCGAAGACAAGGCCGAGGTGATCTGCCTGGGCTGCGGCGGCATGGCCGGGCTGGATGAACAGATTCGCCAGCGCACCGGCGTACCGGTGGTGGACGGCGTGACGGCGGCGGTGACGATTGCAGAGTCGTTGGTGCGGTTGGGGTTGTCGACGTCGAAGATTCGCACCTACGCCACGCCGCGGCCGAAGAAGGTCATCGGTTGGCCGAGTGCGTTCGGGCGGTAGACCCAGGCGCCTGTATCGCGGGCAAGCCCGGCTCCCACAGTTGATCCAATTCCAATGCGGGAGCCGGGCTTGCCCGCGATGGCCACTACGTCAAACAGCGCTGAAACGCTGCCCCAGAGCCTTCGAGGCAAACTGCTCGATGATGAAGTCCACAAATGCGCGAGTCTTGCCGGGCAGCAGTTTGTGCTCGGCGTAATAGATGGAAATGTTGCCGTCGTCCACATACCAGTCAGGCAACACCCGCACCACAGCGCCACTGTCCAGGAACGGCACGGCCATGGGCATGCTCACCAGCGCAATGCCCAGGCCCTGGGCGCTGGCGCAGCAGGCAGCTTCGGAGTCGCTCATGGTCATGCCGGGCTTGAGCACCAGCGGGCGATGCTCACGCTCAAGACTGGTCAACTGCCAGGAGCGCACCCGGCCGGTCTGCGGTGAGCGGATGAGGATGCCGAGGCAGCGCGCCAGGTCCTCCGGCGCCAACACTGGCGAACGCTTTGCCAGGTAATCCGGCGAGGCCACCAATACCCGGTGCGCGGGTGCCAGCTTGCGCGCCACCACCCCTTGGGGCAGTTCAAAACCACCGCCGATGGCGGCATCGAACCCTTGGCCAATCAAGTCGACCTGACGGTTATCGAAATGCCAGTCCGGGCTGATGTCCGGGAAGCGCCCCATGAATTCCCCCAGCAACGGCACCACATAGCGATTGCCGAACACCGTGCCCATGCTGACCTTGAGCGTACCCACCGGCCGCCCTTCGGCGCTGGCCAGGTTGGCCACAGCGTTCTGGATGGTGATGAGGCTGCCGCTGACTTCCTCGAAGAACCGTTTGCCGGCTTCGGTCAATGTGAGACGCCGCGTACTGCGCTGGAACAGCCGCACACCCAGTCGCGCTTCCAGCTTGGCCACGCTTTTACCCACCGCTGCCGGGGTCAGGCTCAGGTGTCGCGCGGCTTCGGCAAAGCTGCCGCCTTCGGCACTGCGCACAAAGCATTCGATACTGCCAAAGCTCTCCATATCGGCCCACTCTAAACTTTTGGTTTACACAGACTATAGCAATCACCGTCTACCGGTTGAGAGGGGCGAGGTCGATACTCGGCGCCAACAACAGGGCATTTCGCCTTGGACAGCTCGGAGATCGACATGACCCCACTCAACCTCAGCGGCAAAGTCGCCTTGATTCAAGGCGGTTCTCGCGGCATCGGCGCCGCCATCGTCAAGCGCCTCGCCGCCCAAGGCGCAGCCGTGGCCTTTACCTACGTCAGCTCTGCGGCCAAGGCCCAAGCACTGCAAAACAGTGTGATCGGCGAAGGCGGCCAAGCCCTGGCGATTCACGCCGACAGCGCCGACGCCACCGCCATTCGCCACGCCGTCAACGCCACCGTCGAAGCCTTTGGGCGCCTGGATATCCTGGTGAACAACGCCGGCGTGCTGGCCATCGCCCCGTTGCAAGACTTCACGCTGGAAGACTTCGACCAGACCCTGGCGATCAACGTACGCAGCGTCTTTATCGCCACCCAGGCCGCCGCCGAGCATATGGGTGAAGGCGGTCGCGTGATCAACATCGGCAGCACCAACGCCGAGCGCATGCCATTTGGCGGTGGCGGGCCGTACGCGATGAGCAAGGCCGCGCTGGTGGGCCTGACCAAGGGCTTGGCGCGGGATCTGGGACCACGGGGTATTACGATCAACAACGTGCAGCCAGGGCCGGTGGACACCGATATGAACCCGGCAAGCGGTGAGTTTGCCGCGAGCCTCATGGACTTGATGGCGGTGGGCCGTTATGGGCACGTGGAGGAAATCGCCAGTTTCGTGGCTTACCTTGCAGGCCCGGAAGCCGGCTACATCACCGGTGCCAGCCTGACCATCGATGGTGGCTTCAGCGCATGACCGAACGAGGGAGCCGGCAGGCCTGCTCCCACAGTTTGATCGTGATCAATCAGGCAAACGGCGGCAGGCCATACCCGGCCAGATCGAAGTCCGCCAGCTTGCGGATGATCTGGTCGGCATGCTGGTATTTGCTGTCGGCCATGGCTTCATCGGGCACGGCGATGGCGGTCATGTGGGCGGCCTTTGCAGCAGTGACACCGAACGGCGAATCTTCGAACACCAGGCAATCCTGGGGTGCCACGCCCAGGCGGCGCGCGGCGGTGAGGAATATATCCGGCGCGGGTTTGGCGGCCCCCACTTCGGGGTCGTCCGCGGTGACGATGGTGTCGAACAGGCTGAACCACTCACGGTGCAGGGTGGTCTTGTGGCCGAACGAATGGCGCGACGAACTGGTGCCCACGGCAATTGGAATGTGGTGTGCCTTCAAGTGCCGCACCAGCGCCTCGGCACCGGGCATGCCCAGGGCCTTGGGGAAACGCTCGCTCATCAAGGGCTCGCGGATCTGCAGAAACTCAG
Organism: Pseudomonas sp. FP2309; assembly: GCF_030687575.1. Classification (NCBI taxonomy): domain Bacteria; kingdom Pseudomonadati; phylum Pseudomonadota; class Gammaproteobacteria; order Pseudomonadales; family Pseudomonadaceae; genus Pseudomonas; species Pseudomonas sp. FP2309. The sequence goes on from NZ_CP117439.1 coordinate 4,179,950, forward strand.
CCGGTGTGATCGGCAGGTCCAGCGCCTTGACCACGTAATCCGCCAGGTCCTGGGCGCCGCGACCAATGATGTGTTGCTTGATCCCCCAGTCATAGGTGCGGCCATAGCGCTCGGCGATGATCTGCGTGACTTCGGTGTAGATGCCTTCGGTGTCGAGCAACAACCCGTCCATGTCGAAAATCACAGCCTTGATCGGAGCAGCGGTACGCGGTGCATTCATCACAACAGATCCTTGGGGGAAGGACTAAAAGGATTCAGCACAATAACGGCCACGCCGACCTGCGGGCAACCCTTTAGACTGTGCGCCTCCCCTTTCGAAGCGCACGCCATGCTCTACCGTCTCGCGGCCGACAGCCTTGTGCTGTTCCACCTGTGTTTCATCCTGTTCGTACTGTTCGGCGGCCTGCTGGCGCTCAAATGGCGGGCGGTGATCTGGCTGCATCTGCCCGCCGCAGCATGGGGTGTGGCGGTCGAAGTCTTCCACCTGCCCTGCCCGCTCACGCGCTGGGAAAACCTGTTCCGCCACCTGGCCGGCCTGGACGGGTATGGCGGTGGGTTTATCGAGCATTACCTGCTCACGCTGATCTACCCGGCCGGGCTGACCCCGCAGATCCAGCTGGGCCTGGGCGCGCTGGTGCTGTTAATCAATATGGCCGTGTATGCGCGGCTGATCCGGCGTTACGTACAGGCTTGAGACAGCTGCACTGGTGAAGAATCAGTCTCCCTTACTCCCTTCATAGCCGCCGCCATGTCCGAAGCCTTCGAAGTCCCCAGCCCCCACGAAAAACACCTTGAACACACCACCGAACATGCCCACGCGCGAGGGGATAATTTCGCCAGCCGCATCGCCGTCATGACCGCGTTGATGGCCACCCTCGGCGCCATGCTCAGTTATCAGGCCGGCTCCACCGAAAGCGAAGCGGCGATGGACAAAAACAACGCCGCCATCTTCAAGACCGAAGCGGCCAACCAGTGGAATTACTACCAGGCCAAATCCAGCCGGCAGAACCTGGCAGAGCTGGCCACTCATATTCCTGGCGTGGACGCCGCACATTACAAGGATGAAATCGAGCGCTACCAACACCAGAAGGAAGACGTGCGCAAACAGGCCGAGACGCTTGAAGCCACGTCGCGGGAGTGGAATGAAAAGTCCGAACAGGCCTTGCACCAGCACCACCGCTGGGCCCAGGCGATGACGGCGATTCAGATCGCGATTTCGCTGGCGGCGATTACCTTGCTGACGCGCAAAGAGTGGCTCAAGCGCATGGCGTATACGGCCGGCGGCGTGGCGGTGCTGCTGGGGAGCCTGGCGTGGTTGAAGCTCTGACCTGTCTGGAGCGTGTGCAGGCGCGCAGATGAAATTGTCAGCAAAATATTTCAATCTGGCATCGCGGCGACTACAGTAGCGCGCCTTCGAGAATTGGATCTCGATATTCAGCCCATGGAGTTACGCAGTGAAGTACGCCAGTAAAGTAGTCGCAGCCGCTGTTCTCGGTTTCGCCCTCGCAGGTTGCACGGGCACCGCTATCAAATCGCCGCAATACGACAGCAGCCAGTACACCGTATTGGGCCACAGTGAAGCCAGCGCCACCGGCATCATGCTGTTCGGTGTTATCCCGATCGGCCAGAACAGCCGCTTCGTGCGGGCTCAGAATGCAGCCATCAAGGCGAAGGGCGGCGACGCGCTGATCAACACCCAGGTGCAGGAAAACTGGTTCTGGGCTTGGGTACTGAGTGGTTACACCACCAAGATTTCGGGTGACGTGATCAAGCTGAAAACCGCGCAGTAAAATCGCCGGGCGTTACTCAACGCCTGCGACGTATCATGGGCCGACCTTCAGAGGACGAGCCCATGAACCTCAGCATCATGTACGCACTGGCCGCCGCCGCCCTGTTCGGCGCCAGCACGCCACTGGCCAAAAGCCTCGGCCTGGGTCTGTCTCCCATACTGCTCGCCGGTCTGCTCTACCTGGGCAGCGGCATCGGACTCGCCAGCGTGCGCCTCGTCCGCGACCGTGGCTGGAAACCCTCCGGTCTCACCCCCACCGAATGGCCCTGGCTGCTCGGAGCAATTGCCTTCGGTGGCATCCTCGGCCCGGTGGCCCTGATGTTTGGCCTCACCCGCACCACCGGCGCAACCGCTTCGCTGATGCTCAACCTGGAATCGGTGTTGACTGCGGTGATCGCCTGGCTGGTCTTCAGGGAAAACGCCGACCGCCGTATCGTCCTTGGGATGGCCGCGATTGTACTGGGCGGCGTCGCGTTGTCCTGGCCTGAAGGCGCCAGCACCCACCATGACTGGACAGGACCGCTGGCGGTGGCGCTCGCTTGCCTGTGCTGGGGCATCGACAACAACCTGACCCGCAAAGTGTCGGCGTCTGACGCGCTGTTTATCGCCGGGGCCAAGGGCCTGATCGCCGGGATGGTGAACGGCGGGCTGGCCCTGTACCTCGGCGCGCAGATCCCCGGCGTGGCGCAACTGGCGCCGATTTTGTGGGTGGGGTTTCTGGGCTATGGCATCAGCCTGGTGCTGTTCGTGCTGGCGCTGCGGGGATTGGGCAGCGCACGCACAGGCGCCTACTTTTCCACGGCGCCGTTCCTGGGTGCCGCGATTGCGCTTTTTGTGTTGGGGGAGTCGGTGACGGTAGCGTTCTGGGTGGCCTCAGCCCTGATGGCCGTGGGCGTGTGGCTGCACCTGAGCGAGCGGCATGCCCATGAGCATCTGCATGAAGCCACGGAACACGGGCATCGCCATGTGCACGATGAACATCACCAGCACGAGCATGGGTTTGAATGGGACCCGCAGGCGCCCCATAGCCATGTGCACGTGCACACGCCGATCAGGCACAGTCATGCGCATTTTCCGGACGTGCATCACCGGCATCGGCATTAAGCCGCGCTATCAGCGCCTGCTCCACCACGACACGGTTACGGCCGTCTTGTTTGGCTTGGTACAACAACTGGTCGGCCCGCTCAAGCACGGCCGAAATCGGATCTCCACCGGGGCTCCACAGCGCCACCCCCAGGGACACGGTGATGTGCCCGACCGTATCGATATCCGCAGCGGCAATAGAAGCTCGCAGTCGCTCTGCGACCTCGGCCGCGGTCTGCAGCGAACTGTTCGGCAACAAGAGCACAAACTCCTCGCCTCCAACCCGACAGGCCAAATCGTTGGAGCGGGAGTTTTGCTGCATGAGTGCCGCAATGGTCCTCAGCGTCTGATCGCCCACCCCATGACCAAACGTATCGTTCACCCGTTTGAAGTGATCGATGTCCATGGACACCACCGCGAATGCTTTGTTGGCGTCCTGCCAGCGCGCCAGGACCTCCTGCATGGCGCGCCGGTTGGCCAGCCCTGTCAGCGCATCGGTCTGTGCCTGCTGGTTCAACTTGCCGATCTTTTCCTGAAGCAGGGTCGCCCCCAGCAGCAGCGCCCGACGAATCTGCCAGCTTTCAAAATAACGCGCCGGGACTGCGCTGATCCGTTCGTAGCTGTCCGGCGTATCCAGGCGTTTGGCGCAGTCGGCGAGCCGGGACAATGGCGCCGAGATACGTGCCCCCAGCCACCAGATCAGGACGATGCCAAACAGCGCAAGCGGCGCGATGCCCTGCGCCACCTTGACCATGGTTTGTCGCAGGATGGTTTGGATATTCTCGATCGGCTGCTGCGAGATCACCCCCCAGCCACTGCTGGGCACTTTGGCGAACCCCGCAAGCATTTCCACCCCCTGCTCATCGGGCGCCTGCAACGTACCCGTTTCCTGGCTGAGCGCCGCGTCGACAATCGCCCCCTGCCTCACAATGTCGCCTATCTGCTCAGGCTCGTTGTGATAGAGCACCCGACGCGCACTGTCGATCAAATAGAGATGCGCGCCATCCTTGCGCACGTTAGTGTCGATCAACGCCTGAAGCGTATTTCTCTGCTCAAGGCGAACACTGCCACCGATAAGCCCCAGGTACTCGCCCTTCACGTCGAATACAGGATGGGAAATAAACACCACCAGATTGCCGGCCATGGACTCAAACGCGTTACTGATAATCGGCGTGCGCAGCCTCAGAGGTGCCTTATGTTGCAGCGTCCGGCCATTCAGACCGAGGTCCTCGGGGGCTGAGGCAATAATGGTGCCGGCAGCGTCGGCAATGAGCACCGCGTTAAAACTGGCGTCCTGCCCGAACAGACGCTGGGTTTCTGCTGCCAGGGAATGCTTGTCGTCAAACGTTTTGCCAATGACCGCAGAACCGTATTTCAGCTTATCCAGATCAGAACGCAACACCTGCTCAACACTGGCGGCGATCCGAGCGGCATAGGCTTTATTAACCTCCAACGCATTCTCAATCAGCTCCTGCTTGCGAATCTTGAACATCACCCAAAAGCTGTTGGCCAGCGTGGCAACGGCAGAAAGCACGACGAAGATCAGCAGCAGAATACGCAGGTTGAGCTTGGGCTTCGGTTGGGCGGGCATATCAGGCAGTCCGGATGGGGCAGGAGAATGGCAGACACTGGCGTTAAAATTTGAACCGTCCTGGCAATCAGTTCTCGTCTGGGCCCGGCGCGACTTTTCAGACGCCATAAACCACAAACCCCCGGCATTTTCTAGGAAAACCGGGGGTTTGTGTTTACTTAATGGGGGGGTGAAGGCGGGATTCGGAAGTACCCGCCACGAAACTGTCAAAAAAAGTGTGCGGTTTCAGAGCGCGGCAAAGCTGTTGCCGTCGTAAAAAATCGGTGCCGCCAGATGTTGGCTGATCGCGCGGATTTACTCGGCTGTTAAGGCATCGGCCACCACAATCCAATAGCCAAGGTGACCGCCTGTGTCAATGAATAGCTTGCGGAGCTTTTTCGGGCCGCACTGAAAGACGCTGAGATTAGCGTTGAAACTCTTCTTCGGCTGTGTCGGTTTTGCCGTTCATGGCCCATTCAGGTGAGCTCAATTTGCGCACCAAATAGAGGGCCCCCAGCCCCATATCAGTCCCATATGGCCATTTTTCAGACGCAAAAAAACACAAACCCCCGACTTTCTCTAGGAAAATCAGGGGTTTGCGTTTTCAGAATGTGGCGGTGAAGGAGAGATTCGAACTCTCGATTCTACCGACAACCTACAAAGCCCAATGTTTACTAGGCCCTATCAAGACCCCAGCGACTGAAAGTGTACGCACTTAAGGTACGCACGCAAAACCTAAAAAACCTTGGGGTCATGCTCCAAACGCTTAATTACGGAACTCAATATGGAGCTCAAGCCCATGCTCCTCCCGGAGCTGCTTCAGCATTTCCTCCGTTGAGGCGCGCGTCATAGCCCCTTGAAGACCTTCCACCCACAAGAACGCATTGACCACATCATTGATCTCAACATCACTAACCACCAAGGAAGCAATCCCCTTAGGATGCATAAGCCTATCCCGGACCTTGACCGAACGGGCTAGAGCCTCAAAACCGGCACCTTCGCACCTAATCCCCAACCTACCAGGTACAGCTCCTTCGAAACTACGAACCGTCAACCTGATCAAGTTCAAGGCTCCAGTTCGCATGACACGAGTCTGAACCTCTCCCTGGCCGGTGACCTCAATTTGTAATTCAGACAAAGCCATGCGGTTAGCTTCTGACAGCCGCTCCCCCCAAGAACCAAGCAGCATTTGTCGTTGGAAATACATACAACCTTCAATGAAGGCAAAGATGGCACGTACTAATCCCCTGCGTGCTCCTGGGGCCAGGTACGTTGGGTTTGGGTACCCTACGGTTTTGGAACCTGGCACCTGAACATATGGGTACAGGTCAGTAATGTCGGCGTGCAAAGTGAGAAAAATCGCACTGGCCTCACCCGGCTTCAGCTTGCCGTCAGCAGCATTTTGAATGTCCATCATGTTAATTCGGCCCTGATTGTTGAATCCCAACGAACCACAGGTAAACGAGCTTTTGGGGGTAGAAAACTCGTCTGAGCTTTAAGTAATTGGCTTGGTTTTTCTTTCCCCCTGCGGGGGCCATCGCCAACGACCGTAGGCCCGCCGGCTGACATCATGAGGAGTGAATGTATCACCGATATCATCCACCGGTATGGGCGAGTGACACTCGACACGGCGGAGCCAATTTGCCGTGCTCACATGGGTACACCCGTGTCGGTACGGTCAGGACAGCATTGCAGGAGCGTGGCTAACAGTGGCAATCTGACTTCCCTTACAGGAGAACCACAGATGGACGACTTGTTTTCCCCGGAAGCTGGTAACGACATTATTCACATTGAACGTAACGGCACCCGTACTGGCCCTTATAGGTGCATGTTCAGTCGTCCAAGGCTGACGCTGTTCTACGGCGAGTTGGACATATGCGAAGGTGACAAGCTCCTACGCTCGATACCTGGAAGAGAGGAAACCTACACAGTTGAACTGGTCGACTATCACCAAAGCTTCGATGGTGATATTCCCGCCTGTTACGTGGTTGAGATTAGTAAGGACACCGCGATACGGAAACCCAGCCAGAACACCACGACCAATCACATCAACATCCACGGATCGACCGGCATCCAGATTGGCGACCACAACGTCCAGAACCTTGAAGTGGCTTTGAAAGAGGTACTTGCTTCAATCGACAACGCAGATGCCCCCAAGGAAGAGCGGGAGGAAGCAAAGAACAGGCTCAATGCCTTCCTCGCCCACCCACTGGTTTCGGCCGCTGTTGGTGCATCGCTTCCCGTGGCTCTCGGCCTACTGAGCTGATGACAACCCTTTGGCCCTTCGGGGCCGCAGGCTACCGTCGTCCCGCTGAAAACAGTGATTCAGTTCCAAACCCTACGTTTTGACCGTAAACCTCGATATGGGCAATATTGGGAGGCTTCAAAGATCATAGTCAGGCAATGAGCCATCAGTTACCATCTGTGCCATTGACTACCGCAAGGGAACTGTATGCCTGACAATATGAATCACTTGAGTTTTTCACAGCGCATGGGTTTAGTGCCAGCCATCAAAGTTGCACAAGTTGACAGCATTGACCCAGCCCTAAAAAACTCTCTCTGGAATGTGGTTACCATAGTATGCCTATCGGGATATTACTCCAGAGACAGGAACTATCCAGACAGACTTCGCACTTCAAATTTTAGTGACTTTGCTGAAACACTATATAGCGATTTCCATAAAGCTGCCGTGGATACAATCCCAAGCTATTGGTCAAAATTTAAGGAAATCCTCAGAGAAAGCTATTACAAAATGAGCTGGCATCGGACTTACAGCTTCATAGAGTTCATAGTCACAATAAACCATCGCGACACCGGACAAGCTTTAATCGACGGATTCAACAAAGTTCTAGCACGTGAGAACTCAGCCTATCGATTCGTAGCGGGAAGATTGATCCAAATCACATCCCCTGATGAAATAGAGGAAATCGAGAGAGCAATCGCGAATTCCGATCAGTATGCGGGTGTAAGAACCCACATACAAACAGCACTTGGGTTTCTGACGGACAAGCTAAATCCTGACTATAGAAACTCAATCAAGGAAAGCATCAGCGCTGTTGAGTCCCTTACAAAACACTTGGTGGGCAACCCTTCTGCAACGCTCGATGGCGCTTTGAAAGTGCTGGAAAAGAGCCACAAACTGCACCCAGCCTTGAAGAAGGCATTTTCTTCGTTGTACGGATATACCAACGACTCTGATGGTATACGCCATGCACTGATGGAAAACTCCGAACTAACTCAGGCAGATGCTAGATTCATGCTAATCTGCTGTTCAGCGTTCACCAACTTCGCCATTGATAGCACGAAAAGTTAATCTACCAATGGAGTGAGTCAACATCATAGGTCACCGTAGGGCTCCACCTAGTGCAGAAGTGGTAACAGCGCGAGTATAATGTTGATTCGCCTCCAAATGCCCAAGCGCCGGGCATGTAACCAACGCTATTATTTAAACAATAACTACGGCATTTCGCACTTTGTCTTCCTTGAAAAAAGCCCATGATATCGTGCAATTGCACGCCTGGCGGTCATGACCGCAGCTCGTGAAAAAAACGCCGCTAGTACCTCTTACGCGGCGGAATAGCAGCGGTGAAGCCACGATACACCCAACCCTCTCTCGCCTCACCAAACAACTCCACTTCTACCTTTATCCACGCGCCCGAGGCATCAAGAACTTCAACTGGCGTTCCCAATGTTAAGCGGCCAAGATCATCTGACTGCTTGTCGGGGGCGGACCTGAGAATCACACGATCCCGTGTCAGTACCCTATAGCTGGAAAGAAGCTCACGCTGACTTTCTGGTAAATCGGAAATTGCTTGGCGAACTGCTTCAGGCTGGTCAGCACCAACTAACTTTCCATTGAGGTACTCAAGGGCCTGGGGTATGGCGACAAATAGTACAAATAGCTCCATGATATGGAACAGTAACAGATAGTATTCCCGCAGGTAAGCTAAAGCTGGTTTCGAAAGAGTGTTAGCATCTCCGCCCTTTGTGAGAACACTTAGTATCTCACCTTCCATTTCGGAATCAGCTTTGGCAACTCTTATATCACCGGTTACCTTGACTGCAACAGCCGCCGCCCCCTCCGCTGTAATAAGTTCGGAAAGGTCTGGAGCATCACCTGAAGAGAGATAACTCAGTAGCGGAGAACCTTGAATTTCTTCAAGTAGTTTTAACATCCGTGGACTGATGAATTCGGCGGCAGCCCTCTGTCCCGCTGTTTCATTCAAAGACTGAACTACTTGCGCAGCTGCCTTCATACTGGGGCTACCCTCCCAGGATTTAAGCATCTGACCTACAGCCTTCATTGCTGGATTTGCATCCCAAGAGCTAACGATCTGCGCGACAGCCTTCATAGCGGGACTGGCTTCCCAGGTCATTGCCACCTGTTCCATAGCCTTGAGCGCCGGGCTGTTACCAAAGGCATTCGCCATCTGCGCAGCAGCCTTCAGCGCCGGGCTATCTCCCAACTGCTTACTTATCAGAGCAGCGGCTTTTAGTGCTGGATTCGACTCGAAGGACTTTGCAATTTGAGCCATAGCCTTTAAGCCGGAAGTTTCACTTAAGTGGTTTTTCGCCTGTGACGCGGCCTTAGCTAACGGTATTGTATCTTCATTGGCCGCGACTACTGACGATGCTTCTGTCGCGGTGACCCCGGATCCAGCCTTGGCATCAACTGGGGGAAGCTCCTCTCCACTCAATCCATTTCTCCTCACCTAAGTCCAGCACTTTGAGGTGTTAGCTTGCGGTATTCCGCGTCGCCCAATGTACTCACGATACATGTTAGATGGTACGGAGGAAATTTATTGTGAAAAATCTGTCTGCCCTTTAGTAACAGTGGCGGTGCTTGCTTTCCCCCCCTCCCCCCTAACCTCGAATGGTTGTGCCAATGTAGGCATACAGACGGCACCTATGGCTTAGCAAACGTCCAGTAATATGGATGCACCTTAGTTGTAGCCGTAAGGGTATGCTTCAGCGGCAACGGCTGGAGGCCAGTCAAGGTGTTACCGCTTAGATTGTGTTGACCATGTATACGACAACATGCATAGTGACACCACTTCAACGACAACAAGGGCTGCCCGCTATGCTTATCCACGCCTACCTCCGCGCAAGTACAGCAGACCAGGACGCCAACCGCGCCAAGCAGCAACTGAAGGACTTCGCAGTCCAACACGGCCACTCCCGCGTCCTTTACTACACCGAGAACGTAAGCGGTGCATCGCTCCAGCGCCCGGAGCTGTTCCGACTCCTGGAGGTAGCCGAGCCGGGGGACGTCCTCTTGGTCGAACAGGTTGACCGGTTATCACGCCTGACCGAAGGAGACTGGCAACAGCTCCTAACTATCATCAAGGCCAAGGGCGTTAAGGTGGTCTCTCTGGACTTGCCGACTTCGCACATGGCAATGGCCCCGCCTACTACGAACAACGCCGCAGACGCCTTCACAGGGCGCGTCATAGAGGCCGTGAACGCCATGTTGCTGGACATGCTCGCCGCTGTTGCCAGGAAGGACTATGAAGACCGTATCAGGCGTCAACGCCAGGGCATCGAGAAGGCCAAGAAGGAGAAGCGCTATCAGGGCAAGTCCATCGACCAGGACAAGCACAAGCGCATACTCGCGTGTCTTGCCAAGGGCATGAGCATCCGCGAAACAGCCGAGACCACCGGCACCAGCACGTCCACGGTCATCCGGGCAAAGAAGCTCCAGGCGCAAGCATCCTGACGCCAGAATTTGTAGGTCATCACTAACCCTGGCGGTACCTAGGTATCCAGGGCGGAATTCCGGTCTTAACCGCTCCCCTGTTGGGCTTCAGCAATAAAAGCGGCAATTAGGGCCCTTCCTTGTCTAACCATACCGGCTTCCTGTCCGGCGACATCTCAACAATGGATCCCTACGCACAATTCACCCTGCCCGGACAACTGAGGCGGGGCGTCTGTGTTTGCCATCCCGCTTCCAAGGAACATTTATCCATGTACCGCAATATCCCCTCCACCCTTGTCCGCTTCAATCTGCATATACGCCGTGACCACGTCCAACGTCTGGCGCAACTGGCCCAGTGTCTGGTGAAGAAGAAAGGACGCGACGTCCGCTTAGCCGAAGCCATCGAGCTCGCCCTGGTAGCAGGTCTTCACTGGAAGGACGCGGACCTCCTGGATTTGGCCGTCCCCGACAACGCCGCACCGTACTGGCTCCAGGTAGGCCCCGTTAGGCGTCCAGGTAACGTCATCGTCCCCCGCGCCATCGAGCTGTAAGGGGGCCGCATGGGAAACTTATCCACGACGACAGCCACCACCTCCACCACAGCAAAAGTCACCATTGCGCAACTCTGCCGCTCCAAAGACTTCCAAGTACGGGCGAAGCTCTGCTTCCACACGGTTCAACGATACGCAACAGCTATCAAGGCGGGGCAGGAACTACCACCACTCCAAGTTGCTTTGGTTGACGGCGTCCCGTGTCTTGTTGACGGCTATCACCGAGCCGAAGCCCTGGATTACCTGGGTTACGTGGAAGCGGAGGCAGTCATCACCGAAACAACCAGGCACGAAGCTCAATGGATGGCAGCCACTGCCAACCTAACCCACGGACTCCCCCTCAAGACGCGTGAGCTGCGGGAGGTTTTCAGGGTCTACATTCGCACTGGCCGTCACAAGATGGGCCGAGGGCGGCTGAAGTCCTACCGGGAAATTGCTCAGGATTTAGGCCGACCACATACTACCATCCGGGGCTGGATGGAGAAGGACTTCAAGAAACTGTTCAACCAATACGGGGACGCCAATCGAAGGGCCAAGGGGGACGAGGACATTATCCGTGCACTACCTCCCCCAAGAAACGCATGGGTCGCGATTGACCACCTCGACGCCGTCCGCAACGCCTTTCAGGAAACTGCCTGCGCCGAGTCACGCGAGGCCATACGGGTCTACCTCAAAGCTCTCAGTGACGATCTACTGGCTGACTGGAAAAACAGGATGGCCGACTTCTAGCGCGGTCCCCTCCAGCCCAAGCCAAACGGGCTTCTCAGCATCAACTGTTCAATTTGTACACCTCCTATCGACAGGAAAGGGTCGCAGCCCCGCAGCGGCGCGGCCTCCAGCGAATTAACCTCGAATACAAAGGACATCAATCCATGACCACGTACATTGCTTACGTCGACGGCGCCTGCCCGAACAACGGTAAACCCAACGCCAAAGCGGGCTGGGGCGCCTACATCACTAACCCCCAAGGGGATACGTTGGAAGTTGCTGGGCCGGTACCTTCAGACCAACGTCAAACCAATAGTCGTGCGGAGCTTCTGGCGCCGCTAATGGCGCTCCGACGTTGTAAGCCTGGGGCATCTATCACCATCGTCTCTGACGCCCAATACGTCGTCAAAGGCGCTATGGAATGGCTGGAGGGCTGGAAGGCTAGGGGCTGGCGAAAGTCGGACAAGACGCCGGTCGAACATCGGGACCTATGGGAGTTGCTAGACCAAGAAATGCTGAAGCGCGAGATTCGCTTCCATTGGGTCAAAGGTCACAACGGCGATCCAGGTAACGAGCGCGCCGACATGCTGGCCTGTCGTGGGGCCAACGGCGAGTACGTTCATGAACTGACCATGGCTGGCGAGACAGCGTAATCACTGGCGGGGAGGTTGGGGCTTGTATCTCTACCCCCCTGTCGCTTTCAACAGAGGTCAGTGGAGGGCGGTCCCAGCGCCTCCGACATAACGTTCCATGCAGGCCTGCATGACGTTGCACTTCTCGACTACGACAAGTTCCAAGCGGGCAACCACCTCGGGGCTTCCTTGCTCCCTGGCGCAGTAGTACTCCCTCAAGGCGTCTCCGTATTCAACGCACAGACGCGCCATCGTTTTCAGGTATGCGTCATCCCAACCAGTGTCGTCGACGTTTTCCATAACTATCTCCACTGCGTCCCTTTTTGCCAGTGTAGACAACAGTTCAAGCCACGCAAACAACGCCCAGGCCGACGCCAAGATGGAACAGGCTGAAGACCTGGACAACCAAGCCGTGGCCCTCCGTGACGAAGCAAAGGCGGCAACGCAAGCGGCAACCAACATTCGCGCCCTAGTCGGTGACGTCCAATGAGCCGCCGCATCGAGCAAATCCTGGAGCTGTTCCAGGAGCAACTGGAAGTGGAAGGCTATGACGCTGACGACATCGAGCGTGTACGTGCCAGCATGGCCGACGCGAAGCCTGAAGGCTCCCTGGAGTGCCTGATTCACATGCAGCACTTTATGCGCCGGTTGCACATCACCCGGCCGGTGCTGGAGGAGACGGCATGAACCAGGTGCAAAACTTCGCCTTTGGCCAGATGGACGTCCGCGTCATCGAGCAGAACGGCCAGCCGTGGTTTCTAGCTTCGGACGTATGCCACGCTTTGACACTCACGAATGCCAGCGTGGCCTGTAAGGGCCTGGCCCCTGATGAATACTCTAAGTTCAACTTAGGGCAACGGGGTTTAACCTCCGCACTGGTAGTCAGCGAGTCCGGCCTCTACAAGCTAATCATGCGGTCGGACAAGCCTGAAGCCCGAGCCTTCCAGGATTGGGTTACGCGGGTAGTCCTCCCGGCAATCCGCAAGGACGGCGCCTATGTCCTGGGCGAAGAAAAGGTAGTGACCGGCGAGCTGTCCGAAGACGAACTGGTCATGAGGGCAATGAACATCATGTCCAGGAAGGTCGACCGACTGACCCAGGAACGTGACCAGCTCGCCAGCATGTCGGCCGTCCAGGCTGCACACATCGAGCGAATCGCCCCGGCCGCTGAAGTGGGCCAGGCGTTGGCCAGGCGTAAGGCCCTGGGCATTGTGGACTTCTGCCGCAAGCTGCCTGGCGTCTCTATCAACGCCGTACAGACCCGCCTGTATGACATGCAGTACTTGCACAAGAAGCCAGGCCACTGGACCCCTTACGCCAAGTTCAAGGGCGTCCTGTTTGACGAAACCTTCACCGCTGACGGCTATTCGAAAGTGGTCGTCCTGGAAGCTGGTAGGCATGTACCACATGCGTTACTTGAGCAACCCCGCCTCCAGGGCCAGGCGCGGGAACTTGTTTAGCTCCTCCGCCATGCGGGTCAAAGGCATACTGCCGTAAGACCGCCCTACCGTCCCACCACTGTGGCCGGTGATGGCCTCATGAACGTCGTCTGGAATTCCCGCCCCTCGACACATGGTTTTGAACGCATGGCGAAAGCCGTGCATCGGAGCAGCTGGACTATCAAGACCAACGACCTTAACCAAGTAAGGCCCCCAGTGTCGGCCAAACGACTGACCGAACTTCCCGCCTGCATCCTGCGCCAACCTGGGGAACAACTGCCCCGCCGAAGGCAAAGAATCCACGTAGGCACCAAAACCCAGCTCCAACAAATCCCGATGGAGCGGAACATCCCGTCGGCTGCTGACGCTTTTAACCCGTCGGCCATCGTCATCGTCGGACTCATCATTAAGGATACTCAGGTAGTAAATCCCCCCAGTAGCCTGACGCACATCACGGACGTAAAGTTGAGCCAATTCGTTCTGACGGGCCCCCGTGTAGGCAGCCAACAGCGGCATCCAGTAAAGCGCCCGACCAAGGTCCGTAAGCTGAGGTTTCCAGTCCGCAACGAATACTGGACTGGACAAGATAGTTTTTATTTCATCCCGCGTGTAGTCCTTGCGACGGCGACTGCCACCCGCTTTATTAATGTCCCGCGATACACGCTTGGAAACGCCGGAGTCAACAATTGGGTTAACCTGAATCCACCCCATGTCCTTGGCGAACGCCAGGATGGACGACATGACTCGAAGGCGCTTCTGTGTGGTGGCAGGGCTAATCCGTGGCAGGTCCTGAGCATCCGCTAAAGCGATTTGCTGAACCGCGTCAATTCCACGAATACCTACCCCTTTACTAACTGGAGTTCGGGCGAGCTTCAGCCTGTACTCCTGGGCAAGTTCATTTGTGAAACTGGAAACGGGAATATCACCGAACAATTCGACGAAGTGCTGAACGATCCCCCTGTAGTCGTTAAGAGTGGTGGCCGTAGCAGCGCCTTTACTGGCAAGACGGTCTGTCTTGTAGGCCTCCCAAACGGCAAGGAGGGTGCGCCCCTCCACTTTGGTAGCCGACGCGCGCTCGAAAGAAAGCGGTGCAACTGGCGCTATCATGGGAGCAGCGACATAACGGCCACTGGAGTTTGAGCGGGCCAGGCAAAGTGTGGAAAGGTCACAAAGGTGGGACCAGAAAGCTTCGGCCAACTGTGCGTGCAGGGCCGTCCCAACAACAGTAGGAGGAAGTTTGTTTACCTCCAACATCGAATTGATAAAAGGAAGGGTTAGCCTGCTGACGTCGGCGGCGGAATCCACACTGACTACGGACTGGAACGTACTGAAGTACCCACCAATGGGCTCACCGCTCTGGGCGCTAAGTGCATCATCAGTCTCCTCGACAAGCCAGCGCCAGTACTCCCCAGTGGCTTCCAACTGCGACAGCTCCTCCCGAAACCAACGGGCGGCTAACTGCTGAACGTCTGAAGCATCCAAGCGCACGCCACCGTCATATATCCCCTGCGCAAGCGCGAATACCTGGGCACACTCTTCACTGACAGCACGGGCTCTACGTAGAGCAACGTCGGGGTCACGGGTGCTCAAGCTTCGCTTCCAGTCCACCTTGCCCACAACCGCAATAAGGTGCTTGGGAACCTTGCGTCGAAACTGATAAACCCCACGGGAATCCAGGGTAGGTCGGGTCATAGCTAAAACCATGCGGTGTACTCGTCCGGTGTACGCGTTTCGGGCGAGCTTTGTGGGAGCCAGACAGCAAAAAGCCCCGGAGCTGTTAACTACCGGGGCCTTGCGAATTTGGCGGTGAAGGAGAGATTCGAACTCTCGATACAATTTCTTGTATACACACTTTCCAGGCGTGCTCCTTAAGCCACTCGGACACTTCACCGTATCTCGTCAAACCAGTTCAGTCTGTCGAGGCGCGCTAATGTAGTCGAAAGCCTTTCTGATGGCAAAGGTTTTTTTCAGAATTTTCATGCGCTTAGACCGTTATGCCGGAATCGGCCCGGTGCAGGTGGTGATTGTGCCAATCTCAGGCAGGGCCGAGGGGGTCCAGGTTGGGTGCTGTGCCCTGCCGCAGGCGCTTTTCGGGCAGGGACGCGGCGAAAGGCTGACTGGGCAGTCAGTCACGGCGCTTTACCGGGGCGGGCGTGGTGGGTAACGTCTGCTGCATTCTCTATAACAAGTCCTACAAGGAACCGCGTCATGAGTGAGTTGATTGCCTACCACCTCGAAGACGGTATCGCGACCCTGACGTTGAGCAATGGCAAGGTGAATGCCATTTCTCCGGCCGTGGTGAGTGAGTTTAATGCGGCGCTGGACCAGGCCGAGAAGGACCGGGCGGTGGTGGTGATCACCGGCACGCCGGGGATTCTGTCGGGTGGTTATGATTTGAAGGTGATGACGGCCGGGCCTAAAGAAGCCATCAGCCTGGTGACATCAGGCTCGACGCTGGCGCGGCGTCTGTTGTCGCACCCGTTCCCGGTGATCGTGGCGTGCCCTGGGCATGCGGTGGCCAAGGGCGCGTTCCTGCTGTTGTCGGCCGATTATCGGATTGGCGTGGAAGGCCCGTTCAGCATCGGTCTGAATGAAGTGGCCATCGGCATGACCATGCACCACGCAGGCATCGAGTTGGCGCGGGATCGTTTGCGTAAATCGGCGTTTCACCGCTCGGTGATCAATGCCGAGATGTTTGACCCGCAGGGCGCGTTGCAGGCCGGTTTCCTCGACAAAGTGGTGGCACCCGAGGAGTTGCACGCCGCGGCCCTGGAAGCGGCGCGCCAGTTGAAGAAGATCAATATGAACGCCCACAAGCACACCAAGTTGAAAGTGCGTAAAGCGCTGCTGGAAGCTCTGGATGAGGCGATCATCCAGGATCAGGGCCATATACTGAGCTAACACTGACACCTTCTCTACCAAAGCCCGACGCCATGTCGGGCTTTTTCTTACCTGTAAATCCGAAATGTCCTTAGCCGCTCTAGCCTGCCCGTATCGGCATATGTTGAAACATGCCCTTAAACATCGTCTATCTCCTACCTCTACCGGGGTAATTGCCGAAGACAGTGCACAACCGTACACTGCGCGACCTTTTGTCTCGATAGGCCGTGTCGATGCTCTTTTTGCTGCGTATGTTGTTGATGGGCCTGCACTTTATGGTCGCCGGTGTGCTGGGCATCGTTATTGGGGTGTGCCGCCCCTTCAACCCGGACAACAGTCGTCTGTGTGCCCGCCTGTATGCGCGGCCCGCGATGTGGATCTTGCGGCTGAACGTTAAGGCCGACGTCGACTCACTGCGCAACAAGCCCGGCACCTGCGTGGTGATCGCCAACCACCAGTCCAACTACGACCTGTTCGTCTGCGGCAACGTGGTGCCCCACCGCACTGTGTGTATCGCCAAGAAGAGCCTTAAATGGGTGCCGCTGTTCGGTCAGTTGTTCTGGCTGGCGGGCAATGTGCTGATCGACCGCGGCAATGCCCACAAGGCGCGCCGTGCGATGCTGACCACCACCCACACCTTGCAACACGAGGACACCTCGATCTGGGTGTTCCCGGAAGGCACGCGTAACCTCGGCAAAGGCCTGCTGCCGTTCAAGAAGGGCGCGTTTCATATGGCGATCGCTGCCGGTGTGCCCATCGTGCAGGTGTGTGTCAGCAACTACGTTACCCACATGAAGCTCAATCGCTGGAACAGCGGTGATGTACTCATACGCTCATTGCCGCCGATTCCTACAGCAGGGTTGAGCGCCGATGATGTCCCCGCGCTGATGCAGGCCTGCCAGGCGCAGATGGATGCCTGTATCGCCGCAATGGACCTTGAACTGCAAAGTGACGTAACAATAGAACTCCCTTCCAGCTAAGCTGCCCAACACCTGTCCTCCTAATAAGAAGTGATCTGCACCATGGGTAGAGTTGTTGCGGCCGCTGTTTACAGCGCCGGTAAGAAAGTCTCGGATATCACCCTCGACGAAGGCGCGGCCTGGGCCGCCAAACCCGACCACTTTGTGTGGATCGGCCTCGAGGAACCCAGCGCCCTGGAGCTCTCCAACCTGCAGCGCCAGTTCAACCTGCACGAACTGGCCATTGAAGACGCCCTGGAAAAACACAGCCGCCCCAAGCTGGAAACCTTTGGCGACGCGCTGTTTATCGTCACCTACTCACCGGTGCGCGAGAACGGCAAGCTGGAGTTTATCGAGACGCATATTTTTGCCGGCAAGGGTTACATCATCACCGCACGCAACGGCCACTCGGCGTCCTACGGCTTTGTGCGTCAGCGCTGTGAGGCGCGGCCGCTGTTGCTGGAACATGGGGAAGATTTCGTACTGTATGCGCTGCTGGATTTCGTCACCGAAAACTACCAGCCGGTGAGCGAGGCGATCCACGCCGAGATCGATGAGCTGGAGCGCAACGTCCTGTGCAGCTCGTTGAGCGAGCGCGATATCCAGAAGATCCACGGCCTGCGCCGCGACGTGCTGCGGCTTAAACGTTACGTGGCGCCGATGGTGGAGATCAGCCAGGAATTGCAGAAGCTGAGCTTCCCGTTTATCGACAAGAACATGCGCCCCTACTTCCGTGATGTGCAGATCCACGTCACACGGCAGATGGAAGACCTGACCACCCTGCGCGATATCGCCAGCCAGACCATCGAGATCGGTGTGCTGCTTGAGGCCTCGCGTCAGAGCGTGGTGCAGCGCAAGTTTGCCGCGTGGGCGGCGATCCTGGCGTTCCCCACCGCAGTGGCGGGGATTTATGGGATGAACTTCGAGAACATGCCCGAGCTGAAATGGCACTACGGCTATTTTGCGGTGATCGGGCTTATTGCCGTGGGGTGCACCAGCCTGTGGGCGAGCTTCAAGCGCTCTGGTTGGCTTTAACGTCCGCCTCAGGCTTGTGCGCCACAAAGCGCATCATCCATTCCGCCACGGTTGCACCGTGGTGCTCGCGATCGAGACTGGCGACGCCGTTGGTGTAGATTTTTTCACCCAGCGTCGTCTGCAGAATCTCCAGCAGCTCGCGGGAATAGTCCTGAATAAACTCCGGATGCCCCTGGAAGCACAGCACCTGGTCGCCGATGTGATAGGCGGCGAACGGGCAGAAATCGCTGGAAGCGATGACGGTGGCGTTGTCCGGCAAACGGGTGACCTGGTCCTGATGGCTGATCAACAGCGTCAGCTCCGGCACTTCAGGGCTCATCCACGGAGCCTGGGTATCGAGCTTGTAATCGTGGATGCCCATGCCCCAGCCTTGGCTCGCGCGTTCGGCCTTGCCGCCGAGCAGCAACGCCAATAGTTGATGACCGAAACAGATGCCCAGCAGCTTGTCGCCACGCTCATAGCGCTGGAGCAGGTAAGTCTTAAGGGTCTGGATCCAGGGGTCGGTGCCGAAGGAATCGGCCTTGCTGCCCGTGACGAGGTAGGCATCGAACACCTCATCGTCGGACGGGTATTCGCCCTGCACCACGTTGTACACGACAAACTCGGCGGCAATCGGCTGCTTGGAAAACAGGCGCTTGAACATCTGCCCGTAACCTTGGTACTGATCGATCAAGCCTGGACGCAGGATATCGGTTTCCAGGATGCAGACGCGTAGCGACATAAAAAATACCTGACACGGCGATGGGAATATTGAACACCCAGAGCCTGCCTTGAAACACCCGGTCAAGGCAAGCCCTGCACATATCCAAAACCGTCAGAATGTCGCGTTCTGTGCCGCTTTCTCCAATAACAGCATCGGCGGCGAAAACCGCGGCCCATAGTGTTCAGCCAAATAACGCGCGCGCGCGATGAAATCGTGCAAGCCATAGGCGTTGATGAACTGCAACGCGCCGCCCGTCCACGCGGCAAAACCGATGCCGAAAATCGAGCCCACGTTGGCGTCGGCGGTGGACATCAGCACGCCCTCCTCCACACAGCGCACGGTTTCGATGGCCTGGATAAACAGCAAACGGTCGCGTACGTCCTGCGCAGAAATTCGTTGAGCAGGCCGTTCAAAGCGCTGTTTGAGTTCCGGCCACAAGTACTTCTGCCCGCCGCTTGGGTATTCATAAAACCCGCCCCCGGCCGCTTTGCCCGCCCGCTTGCACTCGTTAACCAGCAGATCGATCACCACTGTCGCCGGGTGCGCCGGCACCTGCTTGCCTTCGGCCTGCAGATCCTTGGCAGTCTGCTGTCGGATATGGCTCATCAGGCTGAGGGACACTTCGTCGGACACCGCCAACGGCCCCACCGGCATGCCCGCCTTGCGCGCTTCCATTTCGATCATCGGTGCGGCCACGCCCTCACCGAGCATGGCGATTCCTTCATTGGTAAAGGTGCCGAACACCCGCGAGGTGAAGAAGCCGCGACTGTCATTGACCACGATCGGGGTCTTCTTGATTTGCAGGACGAAATCGAAACCTCGCGCCAGGGTTTCGTCCGAGGTGTGGGCACCTTTGATGATTTCCACCAGGGGCATTTTGTCGACCGGGCTGAAGAAATGCAGGCCGATGAATTTGCCGGCATCTGGCACCGCCTCTGCCAGGCCGCTGATGGGCAACGTGGACGTATTGGACGCGATCACCGCGTCGGCACCGACCACACGCTGCGCGGCGGCCGAGACCCTGGCCTTGAGCGCACGGTCTTCGAACACCGCTTCGATGATCAGGTCGCAGCCGGCCAGATCGGCATCAATGGCCGTGGGATGGATCCTCGCCAAGATGCTTTCGCGCTGTTCGGCGGTCAATTGCCCACGGTCGACTTTCTTGTCGAGTAATGCGGCCGAGTGTGCCTTGCCCTTTTCGGCGGCGTCCTGGGTGATGTCCTTGAGCACCACGTCGATGCCCGCACAGGCGCTGACATAGGCAATGCCCGCGCCCATCATCCCTGCGCCGAGCAAGCCCACCTTGCGCGTCACATAGGTTGCAAAACCCTGGGGCCGTGAGCGGCCGGCGTTGATTTCATTGAGCTGGAACCAGAACGTGCCGATCATGTTTTTCGCCACTTGTCCGGTGACCAACTCCGTGAAGTAGCGGGTTTCAATCAGGTGGGCGGTGTCGAAATCCACCTGAGCGCCTTCGACGGCGGCGCAGAGGATTTTCTCCGGTGCCGGGAAACAACCATTGGTTTTACTGCGCAGGATCGACGGCGCAATCGCCAGCATCTGCGCCACTTTCGGGCTCGACGGCGTGCCGCCGGGGATTTGGTACGCCTTGTGATCCCAGGGTTGCTTCGCCTCGGGATTGGCCAGAATCCAGGCGCGGGACCTGGCCAGCAGCGCATCGCGGTCCGTCGCCAGTTCATTGATCAACCCGGCTTGCAGCGCCTGTTGCGGCCGTACTTTTTTACCTTCGAGCAGATACGGCAAGGCTTTTTCCAGGCCAAGCAGGCGCACCATACGCACCACGCCACCGCCGCCGGGCAGCAGGCCCAGAGTGACTTCCGGCAGACCGAGTTGCACGGAGTGATCATCCAGCGCGATGCGGTGATGGCACGCCAGGCAAATCTCCCAGCCGCCGCCCAGGGCTGCGCCATTGATCGCGGCCACCAGCGGTTTGCCGAGGGTTTCCAGGCGGCGCAGTTGGGCCTTCAACACCAACACACCGTCGTAGAAGTCCTTGGCATGGGCTTTGTCGACCTGAATCAGTTCATTGAGGTCACCGCCGGCGAAAAAAGTCTTTTTGGCCGAGGTGATAATTACCCCGGCAATCTGGTCCCTTTCCGCTTCCAGGCGTACCACGGTGGCCGCCATGGCCTCGCGGTACACGCTGTTCATGGTGTTGGCGCTCTGGCCGGGCATGTCGAGGGTCAGCACCACGATCTGGTCCTGGCCTTTTTCGTAACGAATGGCTTGGGTCATGACAAGGTCCTTGGCTCAGAGGCGCTCGATAAGGGTGGCGATGCCCATGCCACCGCCGACACACAGGGTGGCCAGGCCATAGCGTTGCTGGCGCACTTCCAGTTCATCGAGCAAGGTGCCGAGGATCGCGCAGCCGGTGGCGCCCAACGGGTGGCCCATGGCGATGGAGCCGCCGTTGACGTTGACCCGCGCGGCGTCGATGCCCATGTCCTTGATGAACTTGAGCACCACCGAGGCAAACGCTTCGTTGACCTCGAACAGATCGATGTCCTCCACGCGCAAGCCGGCCTTGGCCAGGGCTTTGCGGGTGGCCGGCGCGGGGCCGGTAAGCATGATGGTAGGGTCGGTGCTGGTGACGGCCGTGGCGACGATACGCGCGCGCGGTCGCAGGCCCAGCTCGCGACCGCGGGCTTCGGAGCCGATCAACATCAACGCGGCGCCGTCGACGATGCCGGAGCTGTTGCCGGGGGTGTGTACGTGGTGGATGCGTTCCACATGGCTGTAGACCCGCAATGCGGTGGCGTCGAAGCCCATCTGCCCGATCATTTCGAAACTGGGCTTGAGCTTGCCGAGGCCTTCGAGGGTGGAGTCGCCCCGGATGAATTCATCGTGGTCCAGCAGCACAATGCCGTTTTGGTCCTGCACCGGAATCAGGGAATTGTTGAAGGAACCGTCCGCGCGGGCCCTGGCGGCTTTCTGCTGGGACTGTAGGGCAAAGGTGTCGACGTCTTCGCGGCTGAAACCTTCCAGGGTGGCAATAAGGTCCGCGCCAATTCCCTGGGGCGTGAAGTGACTGTGCAGGTTGGTGCAGGGGTCCAACACCCAGGCGCCGCCATCACTGCCCATGGGCACGCGGGACATCGACTCGACACCGCCCACCACCACAAGGTCTTCAAAGCCGGAGCGCACTTTCATCGCGCCCAGGTTCACCGCTTCCAGGCCCGAGGCGCAGAAGCGGTTGACCTGTACGCCGGCGACGCTGGTGGCCCAGTTCGCCACCAACGCGGCGGTCTTGGCGATGTCGGCGCCCTGATCCCCCACCGGCGTGACACAGCCCAGCACGATGTCATCGACTTGCTCGGTATCCAGATCGCTGCGTTGCGCCAGCGCGGTGAGCAGGCCGGCCACCAGGTTTACCGGCTTGACGCTGTACAACGCGCCGTCGGCCTTGCCCTTGCCTCGGGGGGTGCGTATCGCATCAAAGATCAAAGCTTGGGTCATGACGTCCTCGAACCGTTGCGCAGTAGTGCCCTTACCTTAGGCCCGATTGACACGGTTTCAATGACGGATGCGCTCATTGCTTTTGACCCTCACGCTCGGACGAACGGTAGGGTCCTAAGCTAATCCACGGGTTAATCGTTTTAGCTGTCTAGCCAAGGCATTGGCGCCAATATGGCGTTATGCCTCATACATTTTTAAGCAGATTTTTCGATTGGTTGATATGAAATGGATCTAAGCAGCGAAGAACGACGGCTCTAAGGTTCAATCAGTAGGAAGTTGCTGCCGGGTTTTGCTGGAGCATCTGTAAGAAAAGCGACACGTCAGCTCGCCATACTGAAATAAAACCTAAGCAGTTGACGCTCAGGAATAACAACAAAAGGCAGTCAGCCATGTTCAAGCACTCAAAAGTACGTCAGGCGGGACTTATCCTCTTCGCCACCACACTGATTCTGATCTTGCCCAACTTGACCAAGGTCATTGGGTAATCATCCGTCCTGCGCAATCTGCGCATCAGGATTACCGCTTTTTGGCAGCACCTGCCGGGACTTCGTGCATAGCGACCCCGTTGCAGGAGCTGCCTTTTTACGTGCGTTTTTCCGGTATCGTGAGGCCAATCGCCACTTAACACAGGGACCTGTGTCTTGAAACCGATCCTTGCATTGCTCGCCATAGTGCTTGCCCTGCCCGCTTCCGCGGCACAGTTGAGCATCAAACTGGACCACGCCAGCAAGACGTGGCAAACCGCCGAACTGCTCAACCACCCGGCTGCACAGACGGTGCAGATCGTCGATGACGTGTCTTACAAACGCAACATGATCTATCGCGCAGTGCCCCTGGCGGTGCTCCTACCGGGTCTTAAGCCGGACAGTCATCTGCAAGCGGTGGCCCTGGATGGCTTCGCGGCCGAGCTTGCCGCCGCGCCGCTGTTGGAAACACGCGGTGCCCGTGCCTGGTTGGCCGTGGAAGACCCGGCCACACCATGGCCTGCGCTGGCCGAGGGTAAACCGAGTGCCGGGCCGTTCTACCTGGTGTGGACCGATCCGCAGGCCGGGCACATCAGCCCGGAGCAGTGGCCGTTCCAGGTCGGCGAGATCAAACAATTGAAGACCGTGGCCGAGCGCTTCCCCGCGTTGCTGCCCGATCCGATGCTTGCGGCGAATGACCCGATCAATAGAGGCTTTGCGCTGTTTCAGAAAAACTGCATGGCCTGCCACCGCCTCAACGGCGCGGGCGATGCTCAGGTGGGGCCGGACTTGAACATTCCCTACAGCCCTACCGAATATTTCGGCGAAGACTTTCTCAAGCGCTACATCCGCGACCCGCAAAGCCTGCGCCATTGGCCCCAGGCCAAGATGCCGGCGTTCGCCGCGGCGGTATTGCCTGACAGCGAACTGGACGCGCTGGTGGGGTACTTCAAGCATATGGCGGGGCGCAAGCAGCAGCCCTGAGCCTCGCAATACGCAATACGCAATCCGCCCGTTACAGATAGCAGTCCTCGGCGCCTGCTTTACTGTTGCTGCACCGAGATCACCGGCGTCGGCGCCACGAACACTTTGGCATGCATCTGCTCATGCCCGCCGCCACGGCGCATGCCGCGCACCGGGCAGGCGTCGAGGTAATCCAGGCCAACGGCCAGTTTGAGATGCCGCTCCGGCCGCGCCAGTTGGTTGGTCACGTCAAAGCTGTACCAGGCGTCATCCAGCCAGGCTTCGGCCCAGGCATGGCTGGCCAAATGTGCGCTGTCCTCGGCGTACAAATACCCCGACACATACCGCGCCGGAATCCCCAGGCTGCGCGCGCAGGCCAGGAACGCATGGGTGTGGTCCTGGCACACCCCGGCCCTGCCGGCGAAGGCCTGGGCGGCGCTGGTGTCGACTTCAGTGGCACCGGGGGTGTAGACCATCACCTGGTTCAGCGCGTGCATCAGGTCGATCAACGCGGTGCGGTCGCGACGTTGATGGCATTGCTGCTCGGCAAACCTGCGCAGCGCTTCGTCGGGTTCGGTCAGGCGCGTGCAGCGCAGGAATGGAAAGGCTGATTGGCTCTCGTGTTCCGCCTCACGCAATTCGTCGATGTCCACCTGGCCGCGGGCGCCAATGATGATGGCGTCGTGGGGTTCGTCCAGGGTCAGCACGTGCAGGATATTGCCGAACGGGTCCACCTGGGCGCGCACCGGGCGCGGCAGGTCCAGCTGCCAACTGAGCACGTGCTGACGCTCGCTGTCGTGGGGGGTAAGACGCAGGTACTGAATGCTGGCGCGAACCTGGTCCTCGTAGTGGTAGGTGGTTTCGTGGCTGATGGAAAGTCTCATGCCGCCTCCAGGTAGGAACTGTAGATGGCGTCGCCCAACTGGCGGACCAAGGGGATAAAGTCGGTCAGCCAGGCATGCAGGCCTTCCTCAAGGATTTCATCGATGGCGGTAAAGCGCAGGCGCGCGTCCATTTCGGCAGCCAGGCGCTGGGCCGGTCGACCGTTGAGGCCCGGCAGGCTGGCGAGGATCTGATCGATTTCTTCACTGCACGCCCGTAGCGAACGCGGGACGTCGGCGCGCAATAGCAACAACTCAGCGACCTGGCGGGCTCCGGGGGCGTCGCGATAGATCTCGGTGTAGGCCTCGAACGATGACAGCGCGCGCAGCAAGGCGCTCCACTGGTAGTAGGCATGGGCCGTGTCATCGGTGACGACCTCGGCACGGTCGCCCGCCATTTCATAACGCGCGTCCAGCAAGCGCAGGGTGTTGTCGGCGCGTTCGATAAAGGTGCCCAGGCGAATGAAACGGAAGGCATCGTTGCGCATGATGGTGCCGTAGGTGGCGCCGCGAAACAGATGGGAGCGTTCCTTGACCCACTCACAGAACCGACTCATGCCGTAGCGACTCAGGCCCTGTTGGGCAATGTCGCGAATATCCAGCCAAGTGGCGTTGATGTTTTCCCACATGTCGGCAGTGATTCGCCCACGCACCGCATGGGCGCTGGCCCGCGCTGCGCCGAGGCAGCTGTAGATGCTGGCCGGGTTGGCGGCATCCAGGGCAAAAAAGTGCAGCAGGCGTTCGGCATGCAGCTCACCGTGGCGCGCGCGGTAATCATCCAGCGTGCCTGTGATCAGCAGTGGCATGGCCAGTTCGTGCAGGCCGTCACCCCGCCCGTCCTGGGGCATCAGTGATAGCGAATAGCTGACATCGAGCATGCGCGCGAGGTTTTCCGCGCGCTCCAGATAGCGCGACATCCAATACAAATCCGAGGCAGTTCTACTCAACATGACATCAGTCCTCCACCACCCAGGTGTCTTTGGTGCCGCCACCCTGGGACGAATTGACCACCAGCGAACCTTCGCGCAAGGCCACGCGGGTCAGGCCGCCCGGCACTACGCGGGTTTCTTTGCCGGACAAGACAAACGGGCGCAGGTCGATGTGCCGCGGCGCGATGCCGTTTTCGACAAAGGTCGGGCAGGTGGATAAACACAGGGTTGGCTGGGCGATATAGGCGTGGGGCTTGGCCTTGATACGGGCACGGAAGGCTTCGATTTCCTTTGCGGTGGACGCAGGCCCCACCAGCATGCCGTAGCCGCCGGAACCTTGGGTTTCCTTCACCACCAGCTCCGGCAGGTTGGCGAGCACGTGGGACAGTTCGTCGGGCTTGCGGCACTGGAAAGTAGGGACGTTCTTGAGGATCGGCTCTTCATCCAGGTAAAAACGGATCATCTCGGTGACGAAGGGGTACACCGACTTGTCATCCGCCACTCCGGTACCAATGGCATTGGCCAGCACCACATTGCCCGAGCGATAGGCCGCGAGCAGGCCGGGCACGCCGAGCATGGAGTCCGGGTTGAACGCCAGCGGGTCGAGGAACGCGTCGTCGAGGCGGCGATAGATCACATCCACCGCTTTGGGCCCGTCGGTGGTGCGCATGAACACGCGGTCGTCGCGCACGAACAGGTCGGCACCTTCCACCAGCTCCACACCCATTTCCCGCGCGAGAAACGCATGTTCAAAGAATGCGCTGTTGAAGCGCCCAGGCGTCAGCACCACCACGCTGGGGTTATCCAGGGGGCTGGAGCTTTTGAGGGTGTCGAGCAGCAGGTTGGGGTAATGGTCGATGGGCGCGATGCGCTGGGCGGCGAACAGCTCGGGGAACAGACGCATCATCATCTTGCGGTCTTCAAGCATGTAGCTCACGCCGCTGGGGGTACGCAGGTTGTCTTCCAGCACGTAGTAAGTGCCGTCGCCGTCGCGTACGAGGTCTACCCCCGAGACGTGGGAATACAGGTCGCGGTGCAGGTTCAAGCCCTGCATCGCCAGTTGGTACTGCTCGTTGGCCAGCACCTGTTCGGCGGGAATGATCCCGGCCTTGATGATGCGTTGGTCGTGATACAGGTCGGCGAGAAACATATTCAGCGCCTTGACCCGCTGGATGCAGCCACGCTCGACGATCCGCCATTCGCTGGCGGGAATACTGCGGGGAATGGTGTCGAAGGGAATCAGGCGCTCGGTACCCTGCTCGTCCCCATACAGGGTGAAGGTGATCCCGGCGCGGTGAAACAGCAAATCGGCTTCGCGCCGACGCTGGGCCAACAGGTCTGCCGGGGTGTCGGCCAACCAGCGGGCAAATTCGCGATAGTGCGGGCGAACCAGCCCTGCACCGTCGTACATCTCATCGTAATAAGTGCGGATCATGCCGTACTCCTTGTCACTCGGGACGCATGGACCTTCGCAAGGCCCGTGCCATCGGCATAAACACTTAAATATCAGTGCGTTGAATAAACGCGGGCAGTCTGGCGCACCCTCCTGGTGCGCAGATTGCCCGGTGTGTAGCGGCCTGCTTCAGCACAATGCAGGTTTTTGCTATCAACAGCATAGTCAGAGTTGATTTCACTGCCCGGCCACGCCTGCGGATAATCGCCCCATCTGCTGAATAACCTTTGGCGCTCCGCTCTTCCCTTTGGGCCACCCTTGTCGGGTGGCCTTTTTTTTGGTGCGTAAAAATGCAACGCAAGTTCCGCAACGCTTGCGCGCCGCGCAAACAAAATCGGCCAACCCTAAGGTCAGCCGATACGTTGTGTTGCGTATAACTTTGCACTACATCGGTAACGGACGTACCGGGTGCTTGACGCCCCACCCTTCGATGATTCCACCAAGGGGTTCCACCACTGCTTCAAAGTCCTGCTCGAAGTCTCCTATGCCGTCGTAGGTTGCAAACATGACTTTGCTCAACTCCAGGTACCAGGCGCCATCGTCGCGCGCACTGACCTGGGCGTTCAGGGACTCTCCACGAAACTCACCCGCAGCCCTGCGCGCCCGTTCCTCGTCCGGAAAAATCGCGTAGAACTCAATGGGGTGAAACCTTGAAAAGTCGAAGCCGCCTTCTTTCATGCGACGTAGAACGTGGGTGCTGATGTCTTCTTGATAGGCTGTGCTCATGAAACGTCCTCCTCAAACCGATGGATAGACTTTCCGTGCTTCCCAAAAGCCCGCGCGCTACCGGCGCGGGTACCACGGCAATAACATCACCACGGGAAAACAAGCATGTAGCTGACAAGACCAGACCTTAGCGATTCATTCGCTGATCTCGCTTGCAGAGTAGCGCGAAGCTTTCACCTCCACCAGTAGCGCCTGGAGGTGATACAGGGAATATTCAGGCGGCGGGAGAAATGTCGAGGATCTGGATGCTGTTCTGGTCTTTCAGAATCTTGACCGTAGGCTCTGCCTTGCGGCCCTCAAGGTCATTGAGGTCGAGCTCGGCGGCTACAGGTACCAGTTTGTTGCGAATCATGTGCGCAGCATCTTCGAGGCTGGGCTTTTGTTCGCAGGTGAACTGCTCCACGGATGTCTCGCCGTGATCATCAACGAAGGTAATGTGCCACGTTTGCATCGGTGCCTCCTCGATAAAGCCCGCGTGTGGGCTCACCTGTATCTGGACCTTGAGGGCTCGGTAAACGTTCCATTCAAGCCCTGAGGCACCGCGTCTATCGCGCTTATTGTTCAGCGTGGGTTTTCAAGGCTTTCAAGGTGTTGAACGGGGCGTCCACCACGAACTTGTTGGCCAGCCACGACGGCACGCTGCCGCCGGGCTCGGTGTGAACCTGGTAGGTGACTTCGGTTTCATTAGCACCCTTGGGGACCAGCTTCCAAAACCCCTCGACCTGGGCCACGCGCACGTAGCCTTTTTCTTCCGGCTTGTAGGTAGGCACGCCCTCAAGTTTGCGGGTCAGGCTGCCATCGGCATTCTTGGTGGTGGTGACGTGAATGTACGAATCACGATCGGTCACAGGGAACGGCGCCTTGAACTGGGTGTAGGTCCAGGCCTCGTCGCCTTTTTTATCCACCAGCTTCTGGGATTTGCATTCGTGAATCCACGCACAGGCGCCGGCGACGTCTTCCTGAAGCGCCTGGATCCTGGCAACGGGTGCCTTGATCAGAGTCACGCCGCGATACGCCTTGTACTTGGAGCCGGCAATTTCGCTCAGCGAAATCTTGATACCGTCTTCGTCCTTGGCGACTTGCCAGTCCTCAGCCTGGGCCGTGGCCGCAAACAACACCGTAACACCGCACAGCACAGCCATTCGTTTCAGCGAACCCATTGTTGTATTCCTTATTGAAGTTCCGATAGTAAGCCCATCAAGCCGCCGTCATCTGTTCCCACCAGCCGATCAAGCGGATGGCATCGGCCTGGTCGGTACCGCAGACATCGATATCCGCCTTGAAATCACTGCACACCGCCGGGCGCTCAGGCTGCCCGAACAACTGGCACAGCTGTTCGACCGACAAGTGCAGGCAGCGTTCGCCCGCGGGTTTGCCATCAGGCATCCCAGGTAATGGCGAACTGATAGAGGGGGCGATGCAGCAGGCGCCACAGCCTTCGCGGCAATTCATGAACAGCAGTTCCTCGACAACTCAATGGGGTAGGCCGGGCTAGAGTACGCCCTTAAACAGCCGTTTTAAAATGGTCTAACAGGGGTTTTTCGCACAAATAAACAGTGACTGACCAGTCTGCGACAGGTGGTCGACAGCGTGCATGACGCGAGCAGCAAACGCTTACTGCTTGAACTCGAACTCCAACGCCGCGCCTTCCACATCACGGCGCTCTTCGTTGCGCAATTGCAGCTTCATTTCATTGCTGAGCAGACGCCCGTTGATCTGAAACGCGCTGTTGTCCGTGGGCTTTTCACCGAACATCGGTGGCAGCAACGGCACGCTCTTGGGTTTGGGCACGGTGCCAAGAGGTTGCAAGTGCCTGACCATGTCAGACGGCAACGTCAGATCCAACTGTGCCGGTGGCAGTTTGGTTTGTGCGACTTCCCGGGCCGATTTGGACTTCTTCGCAGCCGCCGCACGCTTTTTCGCACTAGCAGCCTTCTTCTTCGCAGTGGCGTTTTGCGTGGCCGAAGCCGGTTTTTTCGCGGGGGTCGTTTGTTCAGCGCTCGCAGCGGGCTTGTCATCCGTCACAGGGGCTGCCGCCAGCACTGTGCTGACGTCACACAGGCTTAACAGGCCAATCACCAAAGCAACGCGAACAATCGAAGTCATATCGCCTACAGCATTAACGGCAGAGGGCCATATGCTCGCTTGTTGGGCGCGGCATGACAAGGGCAGTGATTAGCCAGCTATCGGACTTGTCCGACTGTGCGCCTCAAAAGCCAGCCGCGGTTTCCTGGCATAACTGACTGGCCAGCATCCCCAACGTCATCAGCGCCCGCTCTGCCTCGCGGTTCCACGGAGTGCCGCAGTTGAGACGGATGCAGTGGTTGAACTGCTCGGTGTTACTGAAGATCAACCCCGGCGCAATGCTGATGCCCTGTTGCAGGGCACGCACGTGCAGTTCCTGGGTATTGACCCTTCCGGGCAAACTGACCCACAGGATAAAACCGCCGGTCGGCCTGGTCATCTGGGTGCCCTCAGGGAAATACTGCTGCACCGCCAGTTGAAAGGCACTGAGGTTCTTGCGGTATTCCTGACGGATGTAACGCAGGTGCCGGTCATAGCCGCCGTTTTCCAGGTACGCCGCAACGCCCATCTGCGTGACACTGCACGCCGAGTGGGTGCTGAACATTTGCAGGCGCTGGATTTCCTGTTGGTACTTGCCGGCGATCATCCAACCGATACGCACACCCGGCGACAACGTTTTGGAGAAGCTCGAGCAATAGATCACCCGATCCAGCCGATCGTAAGCCTTGAGCGCCTTGGTGCGGCCCAGTTCGAACATCAGTTCGCCGTAGATATCATCCTCGACAATCTGGATATCGAAGTCCGATGCCAGGCGCAGCAACTGTTTCTGCCGCTCCTCGGGCATGGTGCCGCCCAGTGGGTTGCTCAGACGCGTGGTCAGCACCAGCGCCTTGATCGACCATTGGTTGGCCGCCAGTTGTAGGGCTTCCAGGCTCATTCCGGTGGAGGGATCGCTGGGAATTTCGATGACCTTGAGACCCAGCAAATCAGCCAGTTGCAGCAAACCGTAATAAGTCGGTGATTCGGCGGCGATCAGGTCGCCGGGACGGGTCAACACCCGCAACGACATCTGCAACGCATCCACGCAACCGTGGGTGATCACCACTTCCGACGGGTCCACCACCACGCCGGCATCGCGCATGCGGATCGCCACCTGCCGACGCAGCGGCTCGAAACCTGGGCTGAACATGTAGCTGAACGCCCGTGGGCTCTGGAACCGCGTGACCTTGGCCAACTGCTGGTGCAGCGCGCGCACCGGCAAATAGTCGACACTCGGCACTGCAGCCCCCAGCGGGAACACGCCTTCGCGGCGCGACTCGCCCAATACCTGCTGAATGATGCTGCTGCGGGTGACCAAACCGGGGCGCTCGACCCGCGCAATGTCCGGGGTTGGCGCCGTCAGCGCCGGTGTCTGGTGCACGTAGTAGCCGGACTGTGGCCGCGCCCGAATCAGCCCCTGGTCTTCCAGGTTGGCGTAGGCCTGCAATACCGTGGCGTGGCTCACATTGAGCTGGGAGCTCATCTTGCGTACCGAAGGCACGCGCTCGCCCGGCTGATAGACACCGCGCCGGATATCCTCAGCCAGTTGCTGGGCGATACGTTGGTAGAGCAACAGATTGGTCATGACGCAGCACTCGATTTCACGGGTATTTTATTTTTGTGTGAAACATACCGGCACAGTTTAGAAGTGTACGGGGACAGTTGTCACAATAGTCGAGCGCGCGCCGGAGTGACAGTAAAAACTGTAGGGGTGATGCCCGGTTTTCGAATGTACATCGAACACATTGAAAGAACGGGCGTGCTCGCGAAAGCGGCTTATCAGTCGATATTGCATCGCTGACATACCGCTTTCGCGGGCACGCCCGCTTATTGACTCGTGCCCGGTTCTTAGCGAGCGGCGCCCAACTGGCCTTTCTCGTCCGAGAACACTATCTCCACGCGACGGTTCTGCGCCCGCCCCCGCTCAGAGGCGTTGGCCTCCACCGGGTACTGGTCACCGTAGCCTTCAACCTGAATACGCTTTTCATCGATTCCCAGGTCCACCAGCACATCGGCCACCGACTGCGCGCGGTCACGGGACAGCTTGAGGTTTTCCTGCTGGCCGCCGGTGTTGTCGGCGTAGCCCTCGATGCGTACCACGCGCTTGGGGTTCAGTTGCAGGAACTGCACGATCTTCAACACTGTGCGGTTGGCTGAGTTTTTCAGCTCAGCTTCGCCGGTGTCGAAGAGCACGTCGCCCAGGGTCATTACCAGGCCACGCTCAGTCTGGGTGGTCGTCAGGCTGGCGATCTGTTCTTCGAGCCATTTGCCCTGTTGCTGCACGCTGATCAGCTTGCTTTCGCGCAGCGCCAATTGCAGGCGCTGGCGTTCCAGTTCGAGCTTGGCGGCGCGCTCTTCATTGAGTGCCTGCTCGGTGTGTTCGCGGGCGATGGCACTGTAGCGCTGGCTCAGGTAAGCGTAATGCACCACGTCCGGGCCGCTGCCCCAATAGCTGGACAAGCGGTCGGCACGCGCCAGGGACTCACCCGCGCGAATCACGTCCTTGGGCGCGATGCGCAGCACATTCGAGTCTTCCTTGACCTTCTGAAAGTCGCTGCCGGCCTGCTGCAAAGCCTGCTCGCCACTCGGATGGCTCGCACAACCGCCCAACGCCACACTGCCCAACAGCACGGCACAGCCCACACCACGGATCAGCGGGCTCATTGGGCTTCTCCCAATTGCAATTGCTTGCGCAAGCGCGTGATGCGGGTGTTGAGCACGTTCAGTTGTTCCTGGCTCTTGCGGGTCAGCACTTGGGCTTCCGCCAGGCGCGCGTCCAGTTCGGCCTGTTCGGCCTGCATGCGCGCGTGTTTGTAGGATTGATCGGCCATGTCGGCCTTGGCCTGGGCAAACTTGTCTTGCGCCAGTTTCAGTTCAGCCGATTCATCGGCGCTGGCGCCCACGGCGTCGGCTTGTTCAAGGGCTTGCTGGGTCAGGCGAATTTGTTCATTCGGCGCAGGATCGGCTGCACATCCCGCCAGAGCGACAACGGCGAGGGCCGCGAAAAGAGGTCGAAGAGTCACTGAAAATCCCTACTTTGTTTGGGTGCCGACAGGTTGTTGCAATTGCGCTTTCCAGCGCTCGAGGTTGCGCTGCAGCGCCGCTTGCGCCACACCAGACCCGGCCAATTCTGTCATCTTTTTGGCGAGCTGTCCGCGCAACCACGGATCATTGCAGGCCGAGTTGTGTGAAATCGCCAGGTACAGGCCAGGCTGGTCGATGGGCGTATCGTGGGCGATCAGGTCATTGCTCATACCCAGCGTCTGGGCGAGGGCCATGCCGGAATAGCGCCCCGCCAGTACGTAATCCACCTCCCCCAGCAGCAGTTTCTGGAACACTGGCGTCAAGGTGGGCAGGCGTTGCAGGTTCAAGTGTTGCATAGCGAAGGTGTCGAACGCGGGGGTTAAACGTGCGCGCTCCGACACCGCCCCCTTCAAGCCTTGCAAGTCGCCGGCTGTGGCATAGGACAGCGTCGAGTCTTTACGGGTCCAGACCAGATAGTCGGTCTGCACCAACGCCGGGTGAATGTAATCGAGGTTATCCAGTTCTCCAAGGTTCAGCGGCGCATCGGCAAGTATGTCCATGCGCCCGCTGCGCACCTCGTCCAGAGCAAGGGAGCGCGTGCCGCCATAGAGCAGGTCGATTTTCACACCAAGATCCTTGGCGACCTGCTGCAACACATCGGCGGTGGCGCCGATCAGGTGCGTGGGGTCCTGCGGATCACGCCAAAGCAAGGGTGGCGCGTCCGGGCTGCCGGTGATGACCAGGCGCTCACATTTGCCGGCGGCCAGCGCCAGGCTGGGCAACAGCAAAAGGCTCAGCAATACGGCCCAGGGGCGCAGTTCCATGGCGGTTTCTCCGATATTCACAAAAGGCCGGGCGAAAAAAAACCCGGTCACAAGACCGGGCTCTTTATAAGTGAAGCGACTGGATTAGACCAGCTTCTCCAACTCAGGTACGGCTTCGAACAAGTCCGCCACCAGGCCGTAATCGGCCACCTGGAAGATCGGTGCTTCTTCGTCCTTGTTGATCGCAACGATCACCTTGGAGTCTTTCATACCGGCCAAGTGCTGAATCGCGCCGGAGATACCGACGGCGATGTACAGCTGTGGCGCAACGATTTTGCCGGTCTGGCCGACCTGCATGTCGTTGGGTACGAAACCTGCGTCGACGGCCGCGCGGGAAGCGCCGACCGCAGCGCCCAGCTTGTCGGCCAGAGCGTACAGGTGCTTGAAGTTGTCACCGTTCTGCATGCCACGGCCGCCGGAAACGACGATCTTGGCAGCGGTCAGCTCAGGACGGTCCGACTTGGCCAGCTCTTCGCCGACAAAGCTGGAAGTGCCGGCGTCGTGGGCAGCGGAGACGGCTTCAACGGCAGCCGAACCACCTTCGGCGGCAACCGGGTCGAAACCGGTAGCACGTACGGTGATCACTTTTACCGAAGCGTTGGACTGTACGGTCGCGATGGCGTTACCGGCGTAGATCGGGCGCTTGAAGGTATCGGCGCTTTCGACCGAAACGATCTCGGAGATCTGGTCAACGTCCAGTTGCGCAGCAACGCGCGGCAGGATGTTTTTGCCGTTGGAGGTGGCAGCCGCCAGGATGTGGCTGTAGCCGGCGCCCAGCTCTGCAACCAGCGGGGCTACGTTTTCCGGCAGTTGATGCGCGTAGGCGGCATGATCAGCGTTCAGCACTTTGCTCACGCCCGCGATCTTCGCAGCGGCTTCGGCTACAGCACCCGCGCCTTGGCCGGCGACCAGTACGTGAATGTCGCCACCGATTTTAGCGGCCGCAGCCACGGTGTTCAGGGTGGCCGGGGCCAGCACCTTGTTGTCGTGTTCAGCGATTACGAGGATAGCCATGATCAGATCACCTTCGCTTCGTTTTTCAGTTTCTCGACCAGTTCAGCCACCGACTTGACCTTGATGCCCGCGCTGCGTGCAGCCGGCGCTTCGACTTTGACAGTCTTGTTGGTGGAGGCGGTGGAAACGCCCAAAGCATCCGGAGTCAGCACTTCAAGCGGCTTCTTCTTGGCTTTCATGATGTTTGGCAGGGACGCATAGCGCGGCTCGTTCAAACGCAGGTCGGTGGTGACGATGGCCGGCAGTTTCAGGGAAACCGTCTGCGCACCGCCGTCAATTTCGCGGGTCACGGCAACGCTGTCGCCGCTCACTTCGACTTTGGAGGCGAAGGTGCCCTGGCCGTAACCGGTCAGCGCAGCGAGCATCTGGCCCGTCTGGTTGTTGTCGCTGTCGATGGCTTGTTTGCCAAGGATCACCAACTGAGGCTGTTCCTTGTCGACAACGGCCTTGAGCAGCTTGGCAACGGCCAGGGAGGTCAGGTCTTCAGCGGATTCGACGAGGATCGCACGGTCTGCACCCAGCGCCAGGGCGGTGCGCAGCTGCTCTTGAGCAGTGGTCGGGCCGATGGAAACCACGACGATTTCAGTCGCCACGCCTTTCTCTTTCAGGCGTACGGCTTCTTCCACGGCGATTTCACAGAATGGGTTCATCGACATCTTGACGTTAGCAAGATCGACGCCGGAATTGTCCGCCTTGACGCGAACTTTCACGTTGTAATCGACAACGCGTTTGACAGCTACAAGAACCTTCATGGATTCCTCGTTACTCTCCGGTGAAAAGAAAGTCGCCTAGGCGAACCTGGCGGTTGATGCTCATCGGCACACAAGGGCACCTCCAAAAACGTCGGCAAGTGGCCTTGCTCACGGGAAGTGATGACCGTTCGTCAGTGGTGACTGAGAGGTCATTCTTTATCGCGGCGTGTAAACTGCGCGCCGGTGCTCGGGCGCGCGTCACCTGTTTCGCTTTTGGACGTGCTCTTGAAACCTGCTGTCTGCCTACGGTAAGCGCAAAACCGACCGTATATTGACCGGAACGCCTATTCTGGTCAATACGGCAAAATGGCCAGTCATAAGCCGCGTTGCTTTGATTTACCTAGCCTGCGGCCAATTCAAACAAACGTTTGTATTGGACGCTGACAGTGGTCTATATATAATGCGCCACCTAGAGAGAAAGGTGGTCTTGCCGCTACCGCAAGACGACACCGAACCTCCATCCATTAGAAAAAAAGCCTGTTGAGCCTTGAGTAGGAGATAGCCTGTGGAACGCGAATACATGGAATTCGACGTGGTCATCGTCGGCGCTGGCCCGGCGGGCCTGTCCGCCGCCTGCCGACTGAAGCAGAAGGCCGCCGAAGCCGGTAAGGAAATCAGCGTCTGCGTGGTCGAGAAAGGCTCCGAAGTCGGCGCGCACATCCTCTCCGGTGCCGTGTTCGAACCACGCGCCCTGAACGAACTGTTCCCGGACTGGAAAGAACTCGGCGCCCCGCTCAACACCCCTGTGGTGCGCGATGACATCTATGTCCTGCGCAGCAGCGAGACCTCCACCAAAGTCCCTGACTTCTTTGTGCCCAAGACCATGCACAACGAAGGCAACTACATCATCTCCCTGGGCAACCTGTGCCGCTGGCTGGCCCAACAGGCCGAGAACCTGGGCGTTGAAGTCTACCCGGGCTTCGCTGCCCAGGAAGCGCTGTTCGATGAAAACGGCGTGGTCCGCGGGATCGTCACCGGTGACCTCGGCGTCGACCGTGAAGGCCATCCAAAAGAAGGCGTCTACACCCCCGGCATGGAACTGCGCGGCAAGTACACGCTGTTCGCCGAAGGCTGCCGTGGCCACATCGGCAAGCAACTGATCAAGCGCTTCAACCTGGACAGCGACGCCGATGCCCAGCACTACGGCATCGGTTTGAAGGAAATCTGGGAAATCGACTCCGCCAAGCATCAGCCGGGCCTGGTAGTGCACACCGCCGGTTGGCCGCTGGACATCATGAGCAACGAGAACACCGGTGGCTCCTTCCTTTATCACCTGGAAAATAACCAGGTGGTCGTCGGCCTGATCGTCGACCTGTCCTACAGCAACGCTTTCCTGTCGCCGTTCGATGAGTTCCAGCGCCTCAAGCATCACCCGGTGCTGGCCCAGTACCTGGAAGGCGGCAAGCGCATCAGCTACGGTGCCCGTGCCTTGGCCAAGGGTGGCATCAACTCGCTGCCGAAGATGGTGTTCAAGGGCGGCGCTCTGATCGGTTGCGACCTGGGCACCATGAACGTGGCCAAGATCAAAGGCAGCCACACGGCCATGAAGTCCGGCATGCTCGCCGCCGACGCCGTGGCCGAGCGCCTGCTCGCAGAATCGCAAGGCGGTGACGAGCTGACCAACTATGTCGACAGCTTCAAAGCCAGCTGGCTGTATGAGGAATTGTTCGCCACCCGTAACTTCGGCCCGGCGATGCACAAATTCGGCCCGATCATCGGCGCCGGCTTCAACTGGTTCGACCAGAACATCCTCGGCGGCAAAATGCCGTTCACCCTGCACGACACCAAGCCGGACTACGCCTGCCTGAAGCTGGCAAAAGACAGCACGAAGATCGACTACCCCAAACCCGACGGCAAGCTGAGCTTCGACAAGCTGAGCTCGGTGTTCATCTCCGGCACCAACCATGAAGAAGAGCAGCCCTGCCACCTGAAGCTCAAAGACCCAAGCATCCCGATCGGCACCAACCTGCCGCTCTACGATGAACCGGCGCAGCGCTACTGCCCGGCCGGCGTCTATGAAGTGATCACCAAGGAAGACGGCGAGAAACGCTTCCAGATCAACGCCCAGAATTGCGTGCACTGCAAGACCTGTGACATCAAGGACCCTTCGCAGAACATCACCTGGGTCACGCCGGAAGGTGCGGGTGGGCCGACTTACCCGAATATGTAACCCCCGCCACCGATCGTTCCCACGCTGCGTGGGAACGCCTCTTGTGACGCTGCGCGTCACGGCTTTAAAAGCGGACGCGCAGCGTCCAGGGCTGCATTCCCACGCAGAGCGTGGGAACGATCAGGCAGCCCGCTCTTCACCGGGGTTGCGCTCAAAGTAGCGCTTATATTCGCGACTGAACTGCGACGTGCTCTGATACCCCACGCTGTGCGCCGCCTGCGCCACGCCCATGCCTTCCACCAACAGCAGTTGCTGGGCCTTGAGCAGGCGCAGGCGCTTGAGGTACTGCACCGGCGACAACAGCGTGCAGCGCTTGAAGTGCTCGTGAAACGTCGACGCACTCATGTGCGCATAGCCGGCCAGGGTTTCGATATTCAGCGGTTCGGCGAAGTGCGCATGCAGATGGTTCAGCGAGGTGGCAATGCGCGAGAACTGCCCCTGCTGCTCCACCAAGGCGCGCAACACATCGGCCTGGGGTCCGCGCAACGCGGTGAACAACAATTCGCGCACCCGCGCCGGGCCCATGATCCGGCTTTCCAGCGGATCGTGCAGACACTGCAACAGCCGCTCGACACAGCCGCGCATCGCCTCATCGAGCACCACCGAACTCATCGACTCCAGGGTCTGCGCCGTCGGCGGTGGCCCGGCCTGCATGCCCATGGCCATGACCAGTTCACCGAGCACCACACGGTCGATCCCCACCGTCACCCCCAACAATGGCGCGCCCGGCGCCATGGCGAAGGTCTCGCATTCGAACGGCACCGGCATGGCCTGGATCAGGTAATGGCCGGCGCCATACTCCAGGGTGCGCGGGCCCAGGTAAGCCACTTTGCTGCCCTGGGCCACGAACATCAGGCTCGGCTCATAGATCTGCGGCCCGCGCGCCACGTCGCAACTGGCGCGCAGCACCTGCACCCCCGGCAGGTGGGTCGGGGAGAAACCGTCGCGGGACGTGAGCCCCTCAATCAAGGCAACCAGCGTGGCGTTGGCATCGAGATGGCGGGTCAACAACATAAAAGCAGCTCTCAGAAGATTCACGACTCGGCGCAGAGTGGCAAGCATCAAGCCACAAGCTGCAAGAAAGTACGCAGTTTATAGCTTGCCGCTTGGAGCTTGCCGCTTTTAGCTGCCCTTCGGAGCTTTAGGCATGAGACTCGGAGCAATCGCCATGGTCGCCTGGACGGTCGGTGGGGAGAATGGCTCACCTCACTTGTCACTGCTTTTTGCGAGGTTTCCCCATGTACACCGCCATCGGTTACGCCGCCCAGTCGGCCACCACTCCCCTCGCCCCCATGTCGTTTGAACGTCGCAGCCCGCGCGCCGATGACGTGGCCATCGAGATTCTTTACTGCGGCGTCTGCCACTCCGACATCCACCAGGCCCGCAACGAATGGGGCATCGCCGTGTACCCGCTGATGCCCGGCCACGAAATCGTCGGCAAAGTCACCGCCGTCGGTGCCAGTGTCACCGCACACAAGGTCGGCGACCTGGTGGGCGTAGGCTGCATGGTCGACTCATGCCGTCACTGCGACGCGTGCCAGTCGGACTTGGAGCAGTATTGCCTCGAAGGCCCGACCATGACCTACGCCACCCCGGACCGCGTGGATGGCAGCAACACCATGGGCGGCTACTCCGACAGCATCGTGGTCAGCGAACACTTTGTGGTGAAGATCCCGGCCAAGCTCGACCTGGCCAGCGCCGCGCCGATTCTGTGCGCCGGTATCACCACCTACTCGCCGCTCAAACACTACGGCGTGAAGGCCGGCGATAAGGTCGGGATTCTCGGCATGGGCGGCCTGGGCCATATGGGCATCAAGTTCGCCAAAGCCATGGGCGCGCAAGTGACCCTGTTCACCCGCTCCGCGAGCAAAGCCGAAGAAGGCCGTCGCCAGGGTGCCGATCATGTGATCGTGTCCACCGACCCCGAGCAGATGAAGGCCGCCGCCGGCAGCTTTGACTTCCTGCTGGACACCATCCCGGTGCAGCACGACCTGAACCCCTACCTCGACGTGCTGCGCTTTGACGGCGTGCACATCCTGGTGGGTTTGATCGAGCCGGTGGACCCGCCGGTCAACGCCGCCAAGCTGGTGCTGGGGCGTAAAGTGCTGGCCGGTTCGTTGATCGGCGGCATTGCAGAAACCCAGGAAGTCCTGGATTTCTGCGCCGAGCATGGCATTACCTGCGATATCGAAATGCTCGACATCCGCCAGATCAACGAGGCTTACACCCGCATGATCGCCGGCGATGTGAAGTACCGCTTCGTTATCGACATGGCGACCTTGAAAGCCTGATCAGGCCTTCGCGCCCAACTCCGCTGACAGCCGCGCTGCGACCTGTTTGATCACAGGGATCAGCTCGGCCATTTTCTCCAGCGGCATATAGGGCACGGTACTGGCGATGCTGATGCCGGCGACGATTCGCCGGCTGGCATCGCGCACCGGTGCCGCGACGCAACGGATCGACGGTTCGTTGTCTTCCAGATCGAATGCATAACCGCCCAGCACGTATTCCTGCATGCGCTGCTCGAACTGCGCCCAGGATTGCTCCGGGTGCTGCGGCCATTGCAGGTTCTTCCCCCCCGCCGGCAGGCTTGTTTCGTACAGGCGCTTCCACTCCTGCACCGAGTCATCCAGCAACATCGCCTTGCCCACGCCCGTGCGCGCCAGCGGCATGCGATGGCCGACCCGCGAGCGCATTTCCGGACCATTGCGGCCGGGGTTCTTGTGCAGGTACAGCACGTCGTCGTATTCGCGGATGGCCAGGTGGATGGTGTCACCGGTCAACGCCGACAACTGGTCCAGGTAAGGCACTGCCAGGGTCACCAACGGCAATTCTTCCCGCGCCTGAAACCCCAATTCGATCAGCTTGGGCCCCAGCAGGTAACCGACTTGCGGCACCACGCGCAGGTAACGCTCCTCCACCAGGCAACTGGCCAGGCGGTGAGTGGTGCTGCGGGTGGTGCCGATGCGCCGGGCGATCTCCTTGAGATCCCGCGCACCGGCCGCCACCGCCTGTACCACGCCCAGGCCACGCAACAGGGTCTGAGTGCCGGTGGGCGCAGCGTCTTTGACGGGGATGTGGGCGTTTTCCTGCATATCGGGCCTATTGGGAAGTACGAAAACGGCGCCATTATGGCAAATGCTGAAGGTCAATACAGAAACGGCTGTGCAAACTGACACGCCGCCATCGTGGGCAGCCCACTCACTCCAACGGCCTGTCAGCGTTGCTTCATACGGTCGATGACCACCGCCAGCAGCAGGATCGAGCCGCGGATCACGTATTGGTAAAACGTGTCGATGTTCTTCAGGTTCATCGCATTCTCGATGATCGCCAGAATCAGCACCCCGGCAATCACATGGCGGATCATGCCGATCCCGCCGCTCAACGACACCCCACCCAGCACGCACGCCGAGATCACCGTCAGCTCGAAGCCCTGGCCGATCATCGGCTGGCCCGAGGTCATGCGCGAGGCAAGGATCACCCCGGCCAGTGCGCCGATCAAACCGTGCACGGCGAAGATCAGGATCTTGGTGCGGTCCACGTTCACACCTGCCAGCAGCGCCGCTTCCGGGTTGCCGCCGATGGCCATGGTGTTGCGCCCGTAGGTGGTGTAGTTGAGCAGCCAGCCGAAGAACAGGAAGCACACAATGGTGATCAGGATCGGCACCGGTACGCCGAACAACTGGCCGTTGCCGAAGACAAAAAACTGCTCCTGGGACACGCCCACCGCCTTGCCGTCGGCAAAGATGTAGGCCAGACCGCGCACGATCTGCATGGTCGCCAGGGTGGTGATCAGCGCGTTGACCCGCAACTTGGCGATGACGATGCCGTTGATCAATCCGACGATCAGCCCCATCCCCAGCGCCGCGCCGATGCCCAGCATGACGCTGTCGGTGTCGCGCATCACAATCGCCGCGACCACGCCGGCGCAGGCGATGACCGAGCCCACCGACAAGTCAAAATGCCCCGACGCCAGGCAGAACAGCATGGTGCACGCGGCGATGCCCACCGTGGAAATCGCCAGGCCCAGGCCGCGCATGTTCAGCGGCGAGAGGAAGTTATCGATCAGCAAGGCACACAGGACAAAAATCCCCACCGCCGCCAGCAGCATCGCCCAGTTGTCGAGCAGCGCACGGATATCGAGGGGTTTGCGTGCAGTGGGCAACGCGTTGTTTTGAGTGGTCATGGTTTTCTCTCAGTTCGTCACGCGGCGCGGCAAGGCCAGCTGCAGCAGGTTGGATTCAGTCGCGTGTTCACGGGTTTGTTCGCCGCGCAGGGCGCCTTCGCACAGCACCAGGATGCGGTCGGAAATGCCCATGACTTCCATCAGGTCGCTGGACACCACGATCACCGCAATGCCCTGGGCCGCAAGGTTGTGGATGATCTGGTAGATCTCCGACTTGGCGCCGATGTCGATGCCTCGGGTCGGCTCGTCCAGCAGCAACACCTTCATCGGCATCGACAGCCAGCGGCCGAGAATGGCTTTTTGCTGATTGCCGC
Organism: Pseudomonas sp. FP2309; assembly: GCF_030687575.1. Classification (NCBI taxonomy): domain Bacteria; kingdom Pseudomonadati; phylum Pseudomonadota; class Gammaproteobacteria; order Pseudomonadales; family Pseudomonadaceae; genus Pseudomonas; species Pseudomonas sp. FP2309. The sequence continues at coordinate 4,222,235 of NZ_CP117439.1, forward strand.
CGGACAGGTAGAGGATTTTCTGTTCGGCGTTGGGCGTCTTCACCTTCATCGCCTGGATCTGCCGGTCGGCGTTGCCTTTCTCCCATTTGTCGCGCAACAGCCAGCCAAACGCGGAATGGGCGCCACGGGCACTGATGTTGATGTTCTCGGCCACGCTCGACAGCGGAATGATGCCCTCCTTCTTGCGGTCCTCGGGGCACAGCAACACGCCGGCGGCGATGGCGTCGCGCGGCGAGCGCAAGGGCAGCGGCGCGCCGCACAGTTCCAGGCTGCCGGCGCTGGCGCGTTCCAGGCCGCTGAGCAGGCGCAACAGCTCGGTGCGCCCGGCCCCCACCAGCCCGAACAGGCCCAGGATCTCGCCCTTGCGCACCTTGAAGCTGAGCGGCTCGCGCAGGCCCGGCCCCAGCAGGCCATTGACCTTGAGCGCCACCTCGCCGTGTTCGCGCGGGCGGTAGTCGTAGATGTCCTGGATGTCGCGACCGACCATGCAGGTCACCAACTGGTCGTGGCTCAGCGTGCTCATGTCGTCAAAGGTGCGCACGTAGCGGCCGTCCTTGAACACGGTGACGGCGTCGCAGATGCGGAACACCTCCTCCATGCGGTGCGACACGTAGAGCACCACTTTGCCCTCCTCGCGCAGGCGCGCAATGATCGCCATCAAGCGGTCGATCTCCCGCGCCGAAAGGCTGCTGGTCGGCTCGTCGAAGGCAATCACATGGGCGCCACGGGACAACGCCTTGGCGATTTCCACCAGTTGGCGCTGGCCCAGGGACAGGCGCCCGAGCTTTTCGTCCGGGTCGATTTCATCGGCCAGGCCCTTGAGGCAGGCCAGGGCCTGCTTGCGCAGCAGGCCCCGGTTGACCACACCGAAGCGCGTCGGCAAATGCCCCAAAAACAGGTTTTCGGCGACGCTCATTTCCGGCACCAGGTGCAGCTCCTGGTGGATCACCGCGACGCCGCTGGCAATGCTGTCGGCCGCGCACTTGAAGGCCATGGTCTGCTCGCCGATCTGCACCGTGCCGCTGCTGGGAATATAGGCACCGCCCAGAATCTTCAGCAGCGTCGATTTGCCGGCGCCGTTCTCGCCCATCAACGCGTGCACTTGCCCCGGGTGGGCGGTGAAGCAGATGCCGTCCAGCGCCTTGACCCCGGGAAAGGTTTTGCCGATACCGTCAAACCGCAGGGCCGCAGCGGTCATTTCCACAGCCCGATTTTGGTCAGCTCTTCCTTGAAGTTCTCGCGGGTGATCAGGGTCACTTCGTCCATCGCGGTGTACTTGGGCGGCTCGGTGCCTTTGGTCACCCACTCGTACATCATCAGGGCGGTGTTGTAGCCCTCGATGTGCGGGCTGGGCAGCATGGAACCGAAGAAGCCGCTGTTGGCCTTTTTCAGCTCGCCGATGGCGTCGGTGCCGTTGATGCCAATCCCGATCACGTTGGCCGCGGCAAAGCCGGCGCTTTCGGTGGCGCGCACGCCGCCGAGCACGGTGTTGTCGTTCATGCCGCCGATGATCAGGTTTTTCGCGCCGCTGGGCAGCTTGACCAGCGCCGAGTTGGTGGCGTCCATGCTGCCGGGCACGTCGAGGGTTTTCAGCGCGGCGGTGAGGATATGGTCCTTGGGAATCCCGGCTTCTTCGAGGGATTTGATCGAGCCGTCGGTGCGTTTTTTACCGGTGTCGAGTTCGTTGAAGGTGTTGATCACCGCGTAGGTGTCCTTCCAGTCCCAACCGCGTTTTTTCGCTTCGGCAGCCATGGCCGCGCCCTGCTTCTGGCCCACTTCAAACGCAGCCATGCCCAGGTACGGCACGTCCTCCATAAAGGCGCCCTTGGCGTCGACGAAACGGTCATCCACCGCCATCACCTTCAAGCCATTGACCTTGGCCTTGGCCACGATGGCCGGGCCCAGGGACACGTCCGGCGGGCAGATCACAAAGCCCTTGGCGCCGTTGGCCGCCAGGCTGTCGATGGCCGAGAGGGTCTTCTCGCCGTCGGGCACGGCGATCTTGATCACGGTGAAGCCATGTTCCTTGCCGGCTTTTTCGGCAAACGCCCATTCGGTCTGGAACCAGGGTTCTTCGGCCTGTTTGACCAGGAAGCCGATTTTGACTTCTTCAGCAGCCGATACCACGCCGCTGAACGCCAGGCCGAGTGCCAGGGCACCGAGTGTCTTTTTGAAGCTGTTTTTGACAAACATGAGGCACCTCTTGTTGTTATTGAGCGTTACACGTTCTAGTCGTGGTACATCACAGACCGCCCGCCATCGATCATCAGGCAAGTGGCATTGATAAAAGGCGCCTCGTCGGTGGCCAGGAACAGCGCCGTCATCGCCACCTCGATCGGCTGACCGATGCGCTTGGGCGGGTGCAGATCGAAGGCGCGCTGGCGCTCGGCGTGCGGGTCGGGAAAACCGTTCCAGTAGTCAACGTTGAGCTGGGTTTCGATATACCCCGGCGCGATGGCATTCACGCGGAGGCCCTTGGACGCATATTCGATGCCCAGGGCGCGGGTGAGGCCGAGCAAACCATGCTTGGCCACCGGGTACGGAAAACAGCCGGGAATGATGTGACTGGAATGGGTGGAGGCGATGTTGATGATGTTGCCAATGCCCTGCTCGATCATGTGCGGCAGCACCGTGCGGCAACCGAACCAGGCACCGTCGAGGTCAATGGCGAAACAACGGCGCCAGTCCTCGTCGGTCATTTGCAGCGGGTCGCAAAACACGTTGACGCCCGCGCAGTTGACCAGCACATCCACGCGGCCGAAGCGCTCGATGGCCGTATTGACCAGTGTCTGCCATTGCACTTTGCACGTGATGTCGACGGCCTGCGCGTAAATGTCAGCGCCACGTTCACGCCAGTGGGCGGCAACGCGATCGACCTTTTCAGCCTGGATATCGGCGATGACCAACCGCGCCTGCTGGGCCTGGAAACACGCGACGATCGCCTCGCCAATGCCTTGGGCGGCGCCGGTGATGATCACCACCTTGCCTTTGAGCCGCTCGCCGTAAGTGGGCTCGGGCACGGCGGGGAGTGACAACGGTTGTGCCTGCATCGCTTCACCTGTTTTATTTTTGGTAGTGAGTGCTGATGCCGCCGACTATAAACCCAGACCCGAAAACATCTCAATATATAAATTTGCATCCCATATTGTGAGAGAAAACACAAAAAAACCGACGCTTTCGGCGCCGGCTTTTTGAGAGGGCCTTGAATCAACCCAAGGCGAAATCGCGCAACGCGTCGCCTTCCATGCGGTAGCGCACCCACTCTTCCTGGGGTTGGGCACCGATGGATTTGTAGAAGGCAATGGCTGGCTCGTTCCAGTCCAGCACGCTCCACTCGAAGCGACCGCAACCATTATCAAAGGCGATTTTGGCCAAGTGACGCAGCAACTTCTTGCCCGCCCCGCCGCCGCGCTGTTCAGGGTTGATGTAGAGGTCTTCCAGGTACAGGCAGTTGCTGCCAAGCCAGGTCGAATAGCTGAAAAAGAACACCGCAAAGCCGATCGGCAAACCGTCGCGCAGGCAAATCAGGCCATGGGCGGTGGCCCCTTCGCTGAACAGGCTGCGCTCGATGTCCACCACACTGGCGATCACTTCATGCCGGGCCTTTTCGTACTCGGCAAGTTCGGTGATGAAAGTCAGAATCTGCGCAGCATCGCTGGGCACCGCAGGGCGAATCTCGATGGTCATGGGCAAGCCTTGGGCAATTTCAAAGCACACATACTAAGGCGCTTTGATGACCGATTGCAGCGCAATTTCCGGGGATGCCGGTTACTCCGCCCGGCCGTAATGCAAGCACCACCAACCACAGAACAAACCTGGCTGGCGTACATGGTAAACAGTGGGCCGTAACTCCAACGACCTCCAGGCGGCCCCATGCAGTCCACGTCCCCGGTGAGCACAAAGCTGTTCGCGCTGTTTTGCCTTGCCAGCTTTCTGTTGTCGCTGTCTTACGGCTCGACCTTTCTGCTGTCGCTGTTGATTCATATACGCGGCGGCAATGAGCACGATGCCGGCAGTGTGATCGCCACTGCGATGCTCAGTACCTTTGTGGCGGTCGTGCTGTCCGGGCATTTGGCGGATGCGTGGGGCGCGGCGCGGGCGATTGCGGGGATGGGTGTATTGCTGGTGGTGGCATGCCTGGGCTTTGCATTGATGCCGGGCTTTGGCGAAGGCTTGATGTTGTTCGGGCTGGCCCTGGGCCTGGGCTGGGGCGTGTTCTACACCCTGGGACCGATCATCGTGGCCATGCTGGTAGCGCCGCAGCACCGCGCTAAATATTTTGCGCTGCTGTCGGGCAGCATGATGAGCGGCATCGGTTCCGGGCCGTTACTCGGCCGGGCGGCCCACGCGTTGGGCCTGCCCTTGACCAGCGCTTTCGTCATTGCCGCACTGGCCAGCCTGGTCGGGGTGCTGATGTTCTGGCGCCTGGGCACAGCGCTCAAACGCCACACCTCGGCACCGGTGTCGAAAATTTCCTGGGTGGCCTGCCGTCGCGTGCTGTCTTCACGGGCGGCATTTGCCATCGTCATGGTCAGCCTCGGCGGCTGCGTGTTTGGTGGGTTGTCGTCGTTCCAGACCAGCTACGCGGCAGCCCATGGGCTGGATTATTCGTTGTTTTTTGCAGGCTTCGTCAGTGCGGCGATTACCAGTCGCCTGCTGATCGCCGGTTACGTGGTCAAGCGCGATGCCTACGTGGCCGCCTGCGTGCTGTCCGGGATGATGCTGGGGTCGATCCTGCTGTTCGCCTTTGGCGTGAGTGGCAATGCCAGCTACCTGTTGGCCGCCGTGACTCTGGGCGTCGGGTATGGCCTGACGTATTCGGTGATCAACGGCCTGGTGGCCAACGAAGCACCCAACGGCACCACGTCCCAGGCATTGCTGTTGTTCAGCCTGGCGTACTTTGTGGGGGTGTTTGGCTTCCCGTGGCTGGCGGGCTGGATTATCGTCGATTTCGGTTTACCGGCGCTGATGCTGAGCGTGCTGGCCGTGGCGACCGTTAATTGGTTGATCAGCGTGGCGCGCCTGGCGTGGCGCCGGGCGACAGCACACAAAATCTTACAGGCTGGCTGAGACCGTTCGTCGCCACCCCGGCACCAACGCAAAACGAGGGCGGACCAATACAGGGTAAGGACAATAACCCTAGGGAGACACCCTCATGAAAAATGCCAAATTTGCTGCCCTCGCCCTCACTGGCCTGCTGTCTGCCGCTTCGCTGAGCGCCTATGCCGCAAGCTCGACCACAGGTCCGACCGACCCAACGCCGGACGCCACCACCGAGTCGCAAAAATCCATGGGCACCGGCCTGGATACCAACGGTGGCGCAGTCATCGACAACACCAATGGCGCCGACCCTCGCACCCAGGGCCACGACACCCAGCGCCAGGCACCCGCTGCCGTTGGCAATGGCAAGATGGGGCCGTCGGTGAATGAGCCAAAGATCAATAAAGGCGACGACTCGAACCTGCCCGGCGCGCCAAAGCAACCTGCGCCGTAAGCCCTCGAACGCAAGACGAACACCCGATCATTTCCCAGTGAAGAGGTACGCATGAACGTCGATAGAACCCTTGAAAAAGAAGTCCTCACCCGCCTGCTGCACGCCCACCCGCAAGGCTTGGGCAAGGAGGTGCTGGACAACTACCGCGGCGAAAAGGAAGTGGCCGGCGTGTTGGCCTTCCTGCAGGACCGCGGGCTGATCAAGGATGGTCATGTGACCACCGACGACTCCGGCGAATATTCGTTGAATCTACCGATCAAGCTGACTGCGTCGGGTGTAGATGAGGCGCGCAAGCTGGAAGGCGAGCGCCCTCAGTAATCCATTTTGTCTGGTCCGGCCCTGTTACAGGGCCGGAAGGAGTATCGCGATGCCTCGTGGAAGCAAAGCCAAATACACCCCCGAACAAAAGCGCAAGGCCGCGCATATCGAAGACAGTTACGAACACAAGGGCGTGCCCGCTGCCGAGGCCGAAGCCCGTGCCTGGGCCACCGTCAACAAGCAATCCGGCGGTGGCGAAAAGGCCGGTGGCTCGGGCCGGCGCAAGGCACCAATGAAAAAGGCTCAGGACCGCAGTGACTCGGCCAAACGCGCGGCGGCCAGCCGCGAGGGTCATCCTCGCAGCAGCCGAGTCTCATTGGGCACTCAGACTAAAGAAAGCCTGATGAAGGAAGCGCGCGCCAAGGATATTCCCGGGCGCTCGAGCATGCGCAAGGCTGAGTTGATTGAAGCGCTGAAAAAGGCCGGCTGACACGCCTCGCGGTGTAAGCGGCCTGATGCCAGTCAGAGAGCAAGAAGCACCCTGTGCCCACCGTTAATTGATGGGCATTTGCGCTCGCCTTGCTCACGCCTCAGCTACTAACGCATCCACCTCGCAGGTTGCGGGGCACGTCGCCGGTCCCCAACGCGTCACCGCCAACGCCGCCGCCGCATTCGCCCGGCGTGCGGCTTGGGCAGATTTCAAGCCGTTGGCCAACCCCGCAATAAACACCCCCGCATGGGCATCGCCCGCGCCATTGCTGTCCACGGCCTCAACCTCGAAACCCGGCACGTGCTCGATCTGCTCCGCACGCCCGACCAGGCATCCATTCGGCCCGTCGCGCACCACCAGCAGTGTGTTGGCGGGCAGATGCCGGCTTAACGCAGGCAACGCGGTGGCAATGTCCGATGCACCGGTAAACGCCAGCGCTTCCGGACCATTGCTGGTCCAGATGTCGATGCGCGGCAGTAAGCGGCGCATCAAGGCCGAATCCGGGGCTTTGACCAACGGGCCCGGATCGAATACCACCGCGATGCTGTGCGGCAATGCCAGTAACCAGTCGAGCAACGGCTGGGCCTTGCCCTCGAGCAGCAAGCTGTAGCCGCTGACATAAACGTAGTCGTCCGCACGCGGCACTATGGGCGCCAAGTCCTCGGCACTGAGTTCACCCTCGGCACCGAGGTGGGAAATAAACGTGCGCTCGGTGGTGGCTTCGGTCAGGGACACACATAAACCGGTGTCCTTGCCGCGGCTTGGCGCGAGGGCCATGTCAATGCCCTCAGCCTGCATCGCAGTGCGCGCCAGGTCGCCGAAGCGACCCTCGCCATGACGCCCCAGGTAAACCACCGGCAAGCCATTGCGTCGGGCTGCGGCCATCACATTGAACCCGCCGCCCACTTCAAAATTGGCCGAATGCGCCAGCACATCGCCACCGCTGGCGGGTAAGGCATCAAGGGCCATGACCAGGTCGACGATGACCTGGCCCGTGTGCAGCAATCTAGACATTGTGGCTCTCTACCAGCGCCGGCCGCCGGTCGGCCGCGCCGCCCAGTACCGCATAAATCCCGCCGGCCACCAGGAAGGTGACGATCCAGCCCAGGCCGTTGTGGCCCAGCCAGGAGTCGGACAGCGGCCCGGCGAACCAGATATTTTCGGCGGTGGTGCCGATGGTGGTGAAGCAAAAGCCCAGCACGATGGCCACGGCCCAGGCACCGAAGGCTCGCCATTCCACGCCGCCGCGATACCAGTAGGCACTGCTTGGGCTGACGTCGAGCAGGTCCTTGGGGCTGTAGTAATGACGATGAATCAGGTCAACCACGAAGATCCCGACCCACGCGGTGATCGGCACCGCCAGCAGCGAAATGAAGGTGATGAACGGGCCGTAGAAACTGTCGGCGATCAGCATGAAGTAAATCGACCCGGCAAAAATCGCCACGATATCGACGATCACCGCGTGCACGCGCTTGACCTTCAAACCCAGGGTCAAGGTGGTGAGACCGGCCGAATACACCGACAGGTTGTTCGACAGCAGCAGGCCGCCGAATGCGGTGATCAGGTACGGCACAGCCATCCAGGTCGGCAGCATGTCGCGGATCGCGATGATTGGGTCGGTGGCCGAGGCCAGGTCATTGTTGCCCACCGACAGCAGGCCACCGAGGGTGATCAGCAGTACCAGAGGAATGCCCGCGCCAAACGCCGCGGAGGCCACCAGGCGCGCGGCCTTGACGCTGCGGTGTTGGTAGCGCGACATATCGGCGCCGGCGTTGGCCCAACCGATACCGGTGCCGGCCGCCATGGTGCCGACGCCGATGATCATCGCGCTCAGCGGCGCGGGGGTGGCGTTGAACACCGCGCTCCAGTCAATGGTGGCACAGAGGAAGCCGCCCACCAGGATATTCAAAGCGCCGAATACGTAGGTGGCCCACTTCTGGATCACCAGCAGGGTGGCGTGGCCGAGGCCGGAAACGGCCAGGGTGAGCAGCACGAAAATGGCGATGAAAATCAGCGTCAGCACGGGTGCGCTTTTCGCCTCCACCGGCGACCCGAAGAGAATCGAACACAACGACAGCAACACAAACGCCGCCGTGGTGGTGTTGACGGTTTCCCAACCCAGGCGCGACATCAGCGACACCAGTGTCGGGCCAATATTGCCGCGCACGCCGAAGATGGCACGGGACAAGGTCAGGCTCGGTGCACGGCCACGACGACCGGCGATGGAGATGATGCCCACCACCGCAAAGGAACCGGCCGCGCCGAGGATCGCCACAATAATCGCCTGCCAGATCGCCAAGCCCCGGAACGCCACCAGCGTGGCCCCAAGCGGTAAGCCGAGGATGCTGATGTTGGCAGCGAACCACACCCAGAACAGTTGCAACGGATGGCCGTTGCACTCGCCTTCCGGGACCGGTTCGATGCCGCGTGTTTCCAATTGTCCGGCGCTTTGGCCGGAAGACGTGCTGCTCATGAGGTGTTGCTCCTGGTGCCTGTATTTTTGTGGTTGTGGCAGGTCGTCAACGCTGTGACTGGTCGTCCTGACTCATCGCATTTTCAGAAGGTTTTCAACCAATGGCTGCAAGTCCAACCCATTGACGGCCTTGACCTGTTCGATCATTGCCGCAGGCCAGCACTGCATGCCGAAACACGCGCCAAGCATCGCGCCGAGCATCGCCGCGATGGTGTCGGTGTCGCCCCCCAGGCTGGCGGCCAGGCACAACGCCTGGAACGCGTTCATATCCCCCACCGCCACTTGCTGGGCCAGGGCAAACGACACCACCACCGACTCCTGGGAGGCCACGGAAGTGCCGATCAATTCATAGAGCAGGTCGGCAAACAACGCGGTGTCGCCACTGCCCACACTGAGGGTGCGCGCCCAACTGATGCGAGTGGAAATACGCCCGCCGGCCACCCAATGCCCGTGACCTTCCGCCTGTTGGGCGATCTGGGTACCAATGTTCAGCGCTTCGCCCAGGTCCGCACCGTTGATGCCGGCGGACACCACCGCCGCCACCGCTGCCGCACTGGAAATGCCCAGGGTGGTGTTGTGGGTGACTTGGCACGCCTGGATCACCGCCTGGATAAACTGCGCCGGGTCGCTGACATCGACGGCGATGCCCACCGGCGTGATGCGCATGGCGGCACCATTGGTGCTGCCGTAGCGCCCGGACTCCTGCGGAGTATGCCCGGCGAGGATCATGTCGATGGCACGCTTGGTGGACGGACCAAGCAGATCCTGAGAACCCTTGGCGCGCATCGTCGCTTCCCAGTCGATCAGGCGCTGGGCAAGCACGGCAGGTTCGATCCTGCCTTGGCCTTCGACCAGCAACTGGCCAACCAGAATCGCCTGCTCAGTGTCATCGGTGATGGAACCGGCCGGCATGTTCGGGGCGATCGGCTGGTCGGCGCCGGCCTTCTCAAGGGCGGTAATGGCACCAAAGCGCTGTTGCACTTGCTCACGGCTCAGGGATTGGGTGGGCATGCCCAAGGCATCGCCCAGGGCCAAACCGTAGAAGGCGCCGAGGGCGCGGGCGTGGGCGGTCATTTCGAGGGTCCAAATTGCAGGTGCAGGCGAAAGTGCACAGGGTCGAGCAAGCTTTCGACGTACTCCATGAACCGCTCGCGACGGTCGTACGTAGTACGCGACGCCTTGAGAAACACGCAGCCTGCCGGGCGACCAAGCAGTTCGGCATCCTCGTCGCTCAGGGGTTCGGCGCCGATCCATTGGTCACCTTCGGCGCCGATGTAGCCGTAGGCTGCCAGGGTGATGGTCAGGGAGTCATCGATCAGCCCCAAACGAGGCAGGCTTTCAAGGCCGCCGGACGCCGGCATCAGCGAACGCTCCAGGGACACGGCAGTGCCATCGGTGGTGCGTCGACGGCGGTCAAGGGCGACAAATTGGTCAGTGCCGAAACGACTGAACAGATCGGGACGCGACACCGCTTCCAGGCGCAGGATATCGGTGGTCACCAGGGCACCGGTGTCGGCCAGCGCCTGGGCCCAACCACTGGTTTGATCCAGCACCATGCCGTCAAAGGTGACGATGGAGCCGACACCGCTCTGGGTCGCAATGTAATTGCGTCGCTTGAGCTCGGCGAGAGCTTCGCGCAGGGTGCCACGACTGACCGCAAACTCTTCGGCCAATTGATGCTCGCCCGGCAACAGGAAGCCGTCGGCCATCACCCCACCCTCGATACGGCGGATGAGTTCGTCGACGACGCGTTTTTTCTTATCAAATCGGACATGTCTAATCATGTACAAATTGATAACCGAAAGCGGCCTTTTGCAGCAAGCGAATTATGTCAGGGAGATGAAAAACCCGGCCTCAGGGCTCCAGGCCGATACGGAAAAATTCGCCGCCGCTCCAGACGCCCAGCCACTTCTGACCGTTGATCGGGCGGCTCACCGCCAACTCCACCAATTGGTAGAACACATTGCGATGTACGAGAGCTTCAAGGTTGGCGCGCACCCGAAGATAGGGTGACGGTTCCTCGGTGATGGGGTCGATCTCCACCCGCAGCGGGTGTTCGAGGCCGGCTTCGATCTGTTCATCGACATTGCTGGTAAAACGCAGTACCTGATCTTCGCCCTGCCCTTCGACGTCGAGGGTTACCGCGACAAAGGGCGCGTCATCGACGCTGATACCGACTTTTTCTACCGGTGTGACCAGAAAGTAATCATCGCCATCGCGGCGGATGATATTAGAGAACAACTTGACCATCGGCTTGCGCCCGATTGGCGTGCCTTGGTAGAACCAAGTGCCATCGCGGGCGATGCGCATATCGATGTTGCCGCAGAAATCCGGGTTCCACAGGTGCACCGGCGCCGGCCCCTTGCCTTTGGGCAGTTGGGCCAGCAGGTCGTTGGCCTTGGCGGAATCGGTCATGAGAGGCTCCCCTTATTCAGGCTGGGCTCACTGATCACTCATACCCAGCAGGCTCCGGGCGTACTGTGCCAACGGGCGGGCAATCAGATCTTGTGGCGTGTTGTCGTGGAACGTCAGTAAACCGCCACGACTGCGAATACGTGCAGTATCAATCAAATACTGGGTGCTGGTCTCGATCAACATGATCTGGATAACGCCGCTGTCCAGGCCCACACGGTCGAGGGCCTCTTGATCGGCCCACTCATCGGCATTGCCGATACGGTCGTCCGCCTTGGCGAAGCGGCAGTACAGCAAGTAATGCGCCCCCGCCGCACGGGCTTCGGCCATGGCTTGCTCGAGGCCTTCAGGCTGTCGCGCGCGGCGCACCATGGGGAAATATTCAACGAAGCCGTTGAAGGCTTCTTCGGCCACCACGTTAGGCCGTGGGTAGGCGCTGCCCGGCGGCACGAAGGCGCCCTGGGCGATAAAGACGAAGGAGTCCGGCTGTATGCGAACCGAGGCGGTACGACGGGTATCGCTATGGTCGAGCAGCCCGGCGTCGCTCATCTGATAGCGGGTGCCTTCGGCCATATCGCTGACGGTCATGCAACCACTGAGCGTCAATGACGCCAGCAACAAAACCAGACTACGCATCCTAATCCTCCAAAAGCCAGTGACGGAAAACCGGCGAATGGGCGTGAGATGCAGCTTTTGGGCCAGGGGAGCCGCTTGCAGCTGCAAGCGCGGCGTCAGCCGCCGATGATCTTCATGATGGTGGCGCCCCCGGAGAAGGCCACTTCCTGCTTGTCGCCGAGGGCTTTCACCAGCAAGCCTTGCAAGGCCGGCAGTGCTTGATGGCGCGGTTTGTCGAGCAGGTCACCGACGTAGTGACGATTGCTCGACGACAGGCAGCCATGCAGCCAGCCGGTGGACGACAACCGCAGCCGCGAACAGGTCCGGCAGAACGGCACACTTTCGTTGGCAATCACGCCAAAGAAGCCCTTACCCGGCACCTCGTACCGTACCGCCGTGGCATCCACCGGGGCGTTGGCCTGCAAGTATTCGTGGTGTTCGCCGATCAGGCTGAGCAGTTGCTGCAGGCTGACAAATTGCTGCAGAAACGCGTTGGAATCCTTGGCCAGGTGGCCCATACGCATCAACTCGATAAACCGCAGCTCGTAGCCACGCTCCAGGCAGTAGTCGAGCAGCGGCATCACCTGGTCCAGGTTCTGGCCACGCAAGGGCACCATATTGACCTTGATCTTGATCCCGGCAGCTCGGGCCTGGTCCATGCCGTCGAGCACGGTGGCCAGGTCGCCGCCACGGGCGATGCTGCGAAAAGCGTCGGCATCGAGAGTGTCGAGGGATACGTTGATGCGCCGAATGCCGGCGTCCACCAGCAGCGGCAGTTTGCGCGCCAGCAATTGGCCGTTGGTCGTCAGACTGATATCACTGAGGCCCATCTGCCCGACGGCGCCCATGAAGGCTTCCAGCTTGGGGCTCACCAAGGGTTCACCGCCAGTGATACGCAAACGGTCGATACCGGCCGCTTCGATCAGGTAAGCCACACCACGGGCCATGGCCTCGGCCGAGAGTTCGTCCTGGGCAGCCACCAGCCGCTTGCCGTTGGGCACGCAGTAGGTACACGCGTAATTGCAGGCTGAGGTCAGGCTGATTCGCAAATTGCGAAAACGCCTGCCTTGACGATCAACGATCATGGATCACTCCGGCAGAGGATAATTGGGGCGCACTAAAAGCTGACTTATAAATCAGCTTTTAGCAAGGTCCATGCCTGAGTATATTCCTGGGGTACTGCGCCAAGCAGCAAATCATTACGTGGCAGGGGTGTCGACAGGTGCGGCCTCGACCGGTGCAGGCTCGGCGCTATGCTTGCGTTTGTTGCCCATGCGCACGCCAATGTCCATCAAGAACTGGAAGAAACCTTCCTGGTCTTCCAGCACATTGCTCCAGAACGGCGAGTGGTACAGCGCAACGGCGCCATGCACCAGGGCCCAGGCGGCGCAATAGTGGAAATACGGCGGCACGTCTTCAAGCTTGCCTTCGCTGATACGACCTTTGATCAGCAGCGTCAGGCGTTCGAAGTTCGAAGCACGGATCTTGTGCAACTCCTCGACCATCTCCGGCACCTGATGCCCCTTGACCACCTTCTCTTCCAGACGGTCGAACAAGCGGTAGCGCTGCGGGTCACGCATGCGAAACTCGAAGTAGGCACGGGACAAGGCTTCCTTATCCTTGTCGACATCGGCCGAATGCAGCAACGTGTTCAAGTCGCGCTCGTAGTCGAGCATCAGGCGCAGGTAAATCTCGGCCTTGGACTTGAAGTGTTTGTAGATCGTGCCTTTGCCGATACCCACGGCATCCGCGATCATCTCAACGGTAACGCTGTCTTCGCCCTGTTCGAGGAACAATTTGAGTGCGGTATCGAGAATTTCCTGCTCACGGCGGCGAAACTCACGGACCTTACGGGGTTCTTTGTGCATGAGGAAGAGGTCTGCAAAGGTCGTAGTAGGGAGGGTTACGCAAGGCCACGATTACATGGCGATACGATTTACCAGGTGCGAGGGATTATCCCGACTGAACGGTCGTTGGGCAACGCCTATGTGAACCCGGCAGGCACTTACTTTCAGCACGCCAACGTTTTTACCCGAATCAGTCAGAAATAACACGCACCAACTACCCCTGTACTCCCGCCCAATGAGAACTCAAGCGAAGCTGACGTATTCCAAATCTGTTTAAAAAACGATCAGTCGCGACTGGACTGAATCAGATACTGATCAATACTTGAACTGTTGGCGTGACATCTCCCCCAAGTGAAGCGCCAACCTGGGTACCGACGGACTGTGTGCCCTTGTTTTTACTCCTAATGGTCTTAACCCGGATTCCCCCCCCAGAACCCGGGTTTTTTTTGCCCGCGATTTGACCCGAGCCTTACGCGGCGACGTGGGCCAATGGAAACAGACGCTTGAAATTCTCGGTGGTCTGTTCGGCGAACCGCTCATAGGACTCACCGCGCAACATCGCCAGGTACTCTGCGACATCACGCACATACTCCGGCAGGTTCGGCTTGCCGCGATGGGGGATGGGCGCCAGGTACGGCGAGTCGGTCTCCACCAGAAGACGATCCACCGGCACTTGCCGCGCCACGTCACGCAGGGCGTCGGCATTGCGGAAGGTGACGATGCCCGATAAGGAAATATAGAACCCCAGGTCCAGGGCGGCTTTGGCCATGTCCCAGTCTTCGGTGAAGCAATGCAACACCCCGGCCTGGGGTAAAGCGGCCTCGCGTAAGAGGCTCAGGGTGTCGGCGCGGGCGCCGCGGGTATGGACGATCACCGGTTTGCCGGTCTGCTGAGCGGCTAGCAGGTGCAAACGGAAGGATGCCTGCTGCAACTCGGCGGCCTCAGGCTCGTAGTGGTAATCCAGACCGGTCTCGCCAATGGCCACCACACGTGGATGGTTGACCTCACCCAACAGCCAGTCGAGCGCCGGGGCTTCGCCGGGCTTGAGGTCCAGCGGGTGGATACCCACCGAGCAATCCACGTCCGAATAGCGATCCGCCAGGGCTTTGACGTCAGCGGCGTTGTCGGCGCTGACGCCGATGCACAGGAAGTGCCCGACCCCGCGCTGCCGAGCGGCGTCCAGCGCAGCATCGAGGGAACCGCCATGCTGGGCGAGGTCAAGGCGATCAAGGTGGCAATGGGAATCTACGAGCATAGGAAGTTACGACTTAGGTCTCGAAAAGTGTCTGACCGACGATACACCCGTCGGCCACCGAAATTAACGCCGGCCGAGCAAGCCGACCCACTGCACCAGCAGCGCTTCGAGCAAGAGCACGCGGTTGAGGTTGGCCTTGCCGAGCACGTTCTGGCGCTGGGCGAGGATCCAGTCCTGGATATTCAGCACCTTGTCCTGCGCACTCTTCTGCGCGAGGTACTGCACCACCTTGCGCATGTCCGGCAGGCCGAGGCCGCTTTCATCGCCGGTCAACTGGTAGCGCAGGATCAGGCTCGACCAGTCACAGAACCAGTCGAACAGCAGCAAGAGCGGAATGTCTTTCCAGGCGGTTTCGGCCAGTTGGGTTGCGGACAGCTCCTGCTTGAGCAGTTTTTTAACCCCGTCCACTACCAGTGCGCGTTGCTCACGCACGCCTTGGGCCTGCAACTTGACCGCGGCGAGGGGCGAGCCGGCCGCCAGGGTGAGCAATTCGATCCGCTCCTCCACCGAACAGTCCGGCAACGCCTGCCCCAGCCATTGCAAGCTCATGGCCTCACTGGGCAACGGGCAGGCCTGCTGCACGCACCGGCTGCGGATGGTCGGCAACAACCGGCTGGACTGGTGGCTCACCAGCAACAGCACGGTATCGCCGGACGGCTCCTCCAGGCTTTTGAGCAAGGCGTTGGCGGCGTTGATATTCATCGCCTCCACCGGCTCGATCAACACCACCTTGCGCCCGCCCATCTGCGCGGTCTGCACCACGAAACTGACGAGGTCACGCACCTGGTCGACCTTGATCGCCTTGTCGGCCTCCTCGGGTTCCAGCACGTAGTTGTCGGGGTGACTGCCGGCCTTGAGCAGCAGGCAGGATTTGCATTCGCCACACGCGTGCAGATTGACCGGACGCTGACACAGCAAGCTGGCCATCAAGCGCTCGGCAAGGGCACGCTTACCGATACCGATCGGCCCGTGAAGCAAATAGGCGTGGGCGTGCTGGGCACGACCGGCCAATTGCTGCCAGAGGCCGTCCTGCCACGGATAGGCTTCAGCCACGGGCACGCTCCAGCAACGTGGGCAGCAGCGCATCAATGGCGTGCTGCACCTGGGCCAACGGCTGAGCCGCGTCCAACACGTGGTAGCGCGCGGGTTCGGCTTTTGCACGCGCAAGGAACGCGCTGCGCACGGCTTCGAAGAACCCCTGGCCTTCCAACTCGAAACGGTCGAGGCGGCCACGGGCGCTGGCGCGGGCCATGCCCACTTCCACCGGCAGATCGAACAGCAACGTCAGGTCGGGACGTAAATCCCCCTGCACGAAGCTTTCCAGCGTAGCGATGCGCGCCAGGGACAAGCCGCGGCCCCCGCCCTGGTAAGCGTAGGTGGAATCAGTAAAGCGGTCGCAGATCACCACCGCGCCGCGTGCCAAGGCCGGGCGAATCACTTCGGCCAGGTGCTGGGCGCGGGCGGCAAACACCAGCAGCAGCTCAGCGTCCGGGTTCATCTGTTCGTCGCCTGGGGCCAGCAGCACCTCGCGGATGCGTTCGGCCAACGGCGTACCGCCGGGCTCACGGGTCAACACCACCTCGATGCCTTCGGCTCGCAAACGCTCGGCCAGGTAATCGCGATTGGTGCTTTTGCCGGCGCCTTCCGGGCCTTCCAGGGTAATAAACAAGCCAGTCACAGGCAGTCCTTAGTCAGAGTCATTGCGGGCTTTGCGGTGCGGCGGTGTCCGGCACGGGCTCGGCGGGTGCATCAGCGGGCGGCACGACGTCTTCGGCAGGTTTGACCACCGGTGCCGGGCTGGAACGGTAATCGGCACGGCGCTTGAGCTGGAACTCACGCACCGCAGCATTATGCGCATCCAGGTCATCGGAGAAAATATGACTGCCATCACCCCGTGCCACGAAATACAGGCTGCTGCCCGGCACCGGGTTCAGCGCGGCATGGATCGCCTCGCGACCGACCATGGCGATCGGCGTCGGCGGCAGTCCGGAGACCATGTAGGTGTTGTAAGGGTTGGCTTCTTTGAGGTGGGCGCGGGTCAATTTGCCGTTGTAACGCTCACCCAGGCCGTAGATCACCGTGGGGTCGGTCTGCAGCAGCATGCCGATCTTCAGGCGGCGAACGAACACGCCGGCAATCTGCCCCCGTTCTTCCGGTACACCGGTCTCTTTCTCGACCAGCGAGGCCATGATCAGGGCTTGGTAAGGGTCGGTGTACGGCACATCAGCGGCGCGCTTGCTCCACTCTTGGGCGAGCACGTCGTCGAGGCGGTTGTAGGCTTTTTTGAGGAATTCGACGTCGGTCATGCCACGCACGAAGCGGTAGGTATCGGGAAAGAATCGCCCCTCAGGAAACACGCCGGGGTGGCCCAGCTTGTCCATCACTTCGCTGTCGCTGAGGCCCGAGAGGCTCTGCACGATTTTTTCATGCTTGGCCAGCGCCGCGCGCACCTGGCGGAAGTTCCAGCCTTCAACCAGGGTCAAACTGTATTGCACCACTTCGCCACGCTGCCACAGGCCGATCAGGCCTTGAGCGGTCATGCCGGGCGTCATGCGGTATTCGCCACTGTGCAGGGGCTGGCCGTCGAGATTGAAACGCCAGTACAGGCGCAGCCAGAAAGCGCCGTCGAGCACGCCGTCGGTTTCGAGGCGATTGAAGGTGCCGGTGGGGGTAGCCCCCGCCGGCACATCAAGCAATTGCTCCTGGGTCAGATTCAACGGCTGCTTCAAAGCAGCGTTGTATTTCCAGGCAGCAAAGCCCAACAGCAATGCCGCCGAGAACACGCCGATCAGCAGCAGTACAACCAGTTTTCGTATCAACTTAAATATCCAATAGTGCGCGAACAATGCCCTGCAGTTTACGGGTGAGCGGCCCAACCGACCAGCTCATCGCTGCGCAGCTGCGCACCGGCCAAATGCCATAAACGCTGTTGCATACAAAGACTTCGTCGGCCTGCTGCAACTGCTCGACAGAAATGTCGGCCACGGCCACCGGGATGCCCAGCGCCTCTGCCTGGGCCAGGATCTCGGCGCGCATCACGCCGGCAACACCGCAACGATTCAGATCGGCGGTTAGTAACAAGCCGTTACGCACCAGGAACAGGTTGCTGAATACACCTTCGATAACCCGTCCGGACATATCCAGCATCAGCCCTTCGGCGTGCTCGATATCCCGCCATTCGGCGCGGGCAATTACCTGTTCCAGGCGATTAAGGTGCTTGAGGCCCGCCAGCAGCGGCTGCTCGGCTAAACGGGTCGCACATGGAAACAGGCGGATACCTTCGATTCCATGGGCGGGGGGATAGTTAGCAGGCGGACTGCCCTGCAGAATGCGACGCACCGGCGCGTCCGGGTTGATGCCATAACCGCGCAGACTGTCGCCACGGGTAAGAATCAATTTGAGAACGCCCTCTCCAAGCGCGTCGGCGTAGGCCAGTACTTCGCTGCGGATCAACCCTTGGTCCGCGGCCAACGCGAGGCGCATGCAGCCCTCATGGAGGCGCTGCAGGTGGCGGTCGAGCAGTACAGGCTGCCCGGCCTTGACGGCGATGGTCTCGAACACACCATCGCCATACGCCAGGCCGCGATCTTTCAGCGGAGCACTGTCCGCCGGCTGACCGTCGACCCAGCTGTGCATCACTCGGCGAACCGGCGGAACACCAGGGAACCGTTGGTGCCACCAAAGCCGAACGAGTTGGAGATGGCCACGTCGATCGGCATCGGTTGCGGCTCATGGGGCACGAAGTTCAGGTCGCATCCTTCATCCGGCTCGTCAAGGTTGATGGTCGGCGGAGCAACCTGATCCTTGATGGCCATGACGCTGAAGATCGCCTCGACCGCGCCCGCCGCGCCCAACAGGTGACCCGTCATGGATTTGGTGGAACTGACCGCCAGCTTGTAGGCGTGCTCACCGAACACCGACTTGATGGCCTCGGCTTCCGCCAGGTCGCCGGTCGGTGTCGAAGTGCCATGAGCGTTGATGTACTGCACCTGGTCCGCATTGACCTTGGCATCGCGCAGAGCGTTGGTGATGCAACGCGCAGCACCGGCACCGTCAGACGGTGGCGAGGTCATGTGGTAGGCATCGCCGCTCATGCCAAAACCGATCAGTTCGGCGTAGATGGTGGCACCGCGCGCCTTGGCGTGCTCCAACTCTTCCAGGACCAGCGCACCGGCACCGTCGGCCAGCACGAAGCCATCGCGGCCCTTGTCCCATGGACGGCTGGCACGGGTCGGCTCGTCATTGCGGGTCGACAGCGCTCGGGAAGCACCGAAGCCGCCCATGCCAAGGCCGCAGGCCGCCATTTCGGCGCCACCGGCGATCATCACGTCAGCTTCGTCATAGGCGATGTTGCGCGCCGCCATGCCGATGCAGTGAGTGCCCGTGGTGCACGCCGTCGCAATCGCGTAGTTAGGCCCCTGCGCACCCAAGTGGATGGACAGGAAACCGGAAATCATATTGATGATCGAGCCAGGCACGAAGAACGGTGAAATTCGACGCGGGCCGGAATCATGCAGCGTGCGGCTGGTTTCTTCGATATTGGTCAGACCGCCAATACCCGAGCCCATGGCCACGCCGATGCGCTCACGGTTGGCGTCGGTGACTTCCAGGCCGGCGTTACGCACTGCCTGAAAACCGGCTGCCAGGCCGTACTGAATGAACAGGTCGAGTTTGCGGGATTCCTTGATCGAGAGATATTCCTCGACATTGAAGCCCTTTACCGAGCCGCCAAAACGGGTGGAATAGGCAGAAAGGTCCGTGTGTTCGATCAGACCAATACCACTGCGGCCAGCCAGAATGCCCTGCCAACTGCTCGGCACATCCGTACCCAGTGGCGACAACATACCCATACCGGTGACTACGACGCGTCTACGCGACACAGCACTCTCCTTTTTCTAATGACGACACTTTGCTTCAGAGCCTACTGTTCATCCGCGCTAAAGAAAAAACCGCACGCCGTTACAGCAGTGCGGTTTTTCCCTAACAGCAAGCGACGACTACAAACTATTACGCCTGGTGGCTGGTAACGTAGTCGATAGCAGCTTGAACAGTAGTGATTTTTTCAGCTTCTTCGTCCGGGATTTCGGTCTCGAATTCCTCTTCCAGAGCCATCACCAGCTCAACGGTGTCAAGGGAATCGGCACCCAGGTCTTCAACGAAGGAAGCAGTGTTGACCACTTCTTCTTCTTTAACGCCCAGTTGCTCGGCAACGATTTTCTTGACGCGCTCTTCGATGGTGCTCATACCTTGTTTAACTCCTAATGGACAAATTCAGGCAGCTGGCCAGTGGGTAAGTGTATAGAAAGCCATTTCAGCTTTTCAACTGAAAGCTTCACCCTGTACCCGCCAGACCACCTGCCTATAAATTAAGTTGCAGCTTTATAACGGATTTTAGACAGCTCGTATGACATTTTTTTGAAGCGATCCGTCACAATTTAGCTCATGTACATCCCGCCGTTAACCGGGATTGTAGCCCCAGTCACGTATGCCGCACCGTCGGATGCCAGGAAAGTGACCACATTCGCGATCTCTTGAGCCTGACCCAGACGGCCCAGCGGAATCTGCGTCAGCAGCGCTTCACGCTGTGCTTCCGGCAGTTCGCGGGTCATGTCGGTGTCGATGAACCCTGGGGCCACCGAGTTGACTGTAATCGACCGCGAGCCGACTTCACGCGCCAATGCACGGCTGAAACCTTCCAGACCGGCCTTGGCGGCTGCATAGTTTACTTGGCCTGCGTTGCCCATGGCACCCACTACGGAGCCAATATTGATAATTCGGCCCCAACGCGCCTTGGTCATGCCACGCAAAACGCCCTTGGAGAGGCGGAACAGACTGTTCAAGTTCGTATCGACCACGTCGTACCACTCGTCGTCTTTCATGCGCATCATCAGGTTGTCGCGGGTGATACCGGCGTTATTCACCAGAATCGACGGCGCGCCGAACTGTGCGGTGATCTGGGCCAGTACCGCCGCCACGGACTCATCGCTGGTCACGTTCAGCTCAAGGCCGGTGCCTTGAACGCCGTTTTCCTTCAGGGTCGCAGCGATACGCTCGGCACCCGAAGCAGAAGTGGCGGTACCGATCACGACGGCACCCTGACGGCCCAGTTCCAGGGCAATCGCCTGGCCAATGCCACGGCTCGCGCCGGTAACCAGTGCAACTTTACCTTGCAGACTCATGCAGGCTTCTCCTAAGTTCGGGGGTCAGGCCAGCGCCGCACGAGCGGCAGCGAAGGCATCCGGGGTATTGAGGTTGGCAGTCGACACGCCCTCGGCGCAGCGCTTGTTCAGGCCGGCCAGGACTTTGCCCGGGCCGCACTCGACCAGTTCAGTGGCGCCCTTGGCGGCCAGGGTCTGAACCGATTCAACCCAGCGTACCGGCTTGTAGAGTTGCTCCAGCAGGTCGCGCTTGAGCGTCTCAAGGTCGGCAGCCACGGCCGCACTGACGTTCTGCACCAGCGGGATCTGCGGCGCTTGCCAGTTAATGGCGGCAATGGACTCGGCAAAACGCTCGGCGGCCGGACGCATCAGTTCGCAGTGGGACGGCACGCTTACCGGTAACGGCAACGCACGCTTGGCGCCACGGGCCTTGCAACCCTCGATGGCACGCTCGACAGCCGCCTTGGCGCCCGCGATCACCACCTGACCAGGGGAGTTGAAGTTCACCGCGCTGACCACTTCACCCTGGGCCGCTTCGGCACAGGCTTCGATCACGACCGCGTCGTCCAGCCCCAGGATCGCGGCCATGCCGCCCTGCCCGGCCGGAACGGCTTCTTGCATCAGTTGACCACGACGCTCGACCAGCTTGACCGCTTCACCCAGAGTCAGGCTGCCCGCCGCTACCAGGGCGCTGTATTCGCCCAGGCTGTGACCGGCCACAAATGCCGGACGCGCGCCACCTTCGGCCAGCCACAAGCGCCACAAGGCGATCGAAGCGGTCAGAATGGCCGGCTGGGTTTTGTCGGTTTGATTGAGCTGCTCTTCCGGCCCTTGTTGGGTAAGCGCCCACAGGTCGTAACCCAGGGCCTCGGAAGCTTCCTTGAAAGTGTCCAGGATCAGCGGATATTGCGCGCCCAACTCGGCCAACATGCCGAGGGACTGCGAACCCTGCCCTGGAAAGACGAATGCGAGGGATGTAGACATGTAACAAGCCCCTAATGATCTGGTCGTCAAAAATGGTCGCTCCTACGGTGGGAGCGAACGAAACTGACAGATTGGATGGTCAATTGAACTGGCCGGTCACATTTAAGCACTCCCGGGCCAATTCGCCTAAGACAACAGATCCTCAAGACGGCCGTGCAAACGGTGCGGCAGGTTCTCCTGGATCTCGATCAAGGCCCGTGCAATCGCACTCTGAAAGCCTTCCACCCCGGCAGACCCGTGGCTTTTCACCACAATGCCCTGCAACCCCAGAAAGCTCGCGCCATTGTGTCGCGCCGGTGCCAGGTCAGCCTGCAATCGCCGCATCAACGGCAGAGCCAAAGCCCCTACGATGCGCGATGCCAGATTCTGCTTGAACAAAGCTTCAATACGCGTGGCGATCATGGTCGCCAGGCCTTCGCTGGATTTGAGCAGGATATTACCGACGAACCCGTCGCATACCACGACATCCGCTTCGCCGCGGTACAACCCATCACCCTCGACAAAGCCGACGTAGTTCAAGCCGCGCGCGCCCTGCAACAACGTGGCGGCAAGCTTGACCTGCTGGTTGCCCTTGATGTCTTCGGTACCGATATTCAGCAAGGCCACGCGCGGGCGGGCCACGCCGAGCGCTTCAGCGGCCACCGAGCCCATCACGGCGAACTGGAACAGGTGCTCGGCACTGCAATCCACATTCGCGCCCAGATCCAGCAACTGGCAATAGCCTTTCTGCGTCGGGATCGCCGCAACCATCGCCGGCCGGTCAATGCCCGGCAACGTCTTGAGCACGTGCCGCGACAGGGCCATCAATGCCCCGGTATTACCGGCACTGACACACGCTTGCACCTTGCCGTCACGCAACAGCTCCAGGGCCACACGCATCGAAGAGTCAGGCTTGCCGCGCAGGGCTGCCGCCGGTTTTTCATCCATGGTTATGGCTTCGCTGGCTGGCGTAACCGTCAGGCGCACGCGATCCACCGCCGGATGGCTGGCAATCAATTCTTCAAGGAGTGAGGGTTGACCGACAAGGGTCAGGTGCAGCGAGGGCGTAGCTGACAGGCTGGCAATGCAGGCCTGAACAATGCTGCGGGGACCGAAGTCCCCGCCCATTGCGTCAATCGCGATGACTTGAGCAGACAAGTGATTACTCGTCAGCGCCCTTGTCGATCACTTTACGGCCACGGTATACGCCTTCTGGCGATACGTGGTGACGCAGGTGAATTTCACCGGTGGTTTTTTCTACGGACAGAGTGCTTGCCGTCAGGGCGTCGTGCGAACGACGCATGTCACGGGCAGAGCGGGATTTTTTGTTCTGCTGAACAGCCATAATTGATTAACTCCTAAACGTTTGGGTCACGCTTTAACTGCGCCAATACACTGAACGGGTTGGACCGCGTTACCTCGTCCTCGCTCGGCTCGGCCTCGTCATCAAGGCCCTCCGGCTGCTGGCATTCTTCCGGATGATGAGCAGGCACAATGGGCAAGGCGAGCAGAAGCTCCTCCTCGATCAGTGCATGCAGATCCAATGGATCTTCGCCCAGTTCCAGCACGTCATAACCTTTCGGCAACGACTGGGTATTCGCACCCTCTTTCACCACGGCGTAACTGCATTCGCTGTGGATCGGCAGGGTGACCAGCTCAAGACAACGCTGGCAAACCATTTTGACTTCGGTGTCGATAATGCTGTGGATTACCACAGACTTACGTTCATCTCGTTCAAAAACGAATTTGGCCTGCACCGTACCGACAGTGTCGGAAAGCGGGTCGCAGAGTCTCTCCAAATCGGCCAGCAGCACCTCACCTTGAAGGGTGGTGCCACGATCAGCCAATTTGCGCGGGTCAACGTGAGGTGGAATCGGGTCATTCAACATAGGCGCAGCATTATAGGGATGCCCCCGGCCATGTCAAAGGAAATTCAGCCCTGTGCGTCAGCCGGTCGCCCCGCTAGAATTCTGCGCTGCCCTGAGGAGACGCCCATGCTGCCTTTATTACTCGCTTCCAGCTCGGTTTATCGCCGGGAATTACTGAGCCGCCTGCACCTGCCGTTCATCTGCGGTTCGCCGGATATCGACGAAAGCCATCGCGCAAATGAGTCGGCCATGGAGCTGGTCAAGCGCCTCGCCGAGGAGAAAGCCCGCGCCCTCGCCGACAACTATCCAGGCCACTTGATTATCGGCTCAGACCAGGTCGCTGCATTGGAAGGCCGCATTATCGGCAAGCCACACACCTTTGAAAACGCCCGCGAGCAGTTACTGGCCGCCAGCGGCAAGCGCGTGAGCTTCCTCACAGGCCTGGCGCTGCTGAACAGCGAGACCGGGCAATGCCAGGTGGACTGCGTTCCTTTTACCGTACACATGCGCGAACTGGACGGAGCGCGCATCGAGCGCTATCTGCGCGCCGAACAGCCCTACGACTGCGCGGGCAGCTTCAAGGCCGAAGGGCTGGGCGTGAGCTTGTTCCAAAGCACCGAAGGGCCGGATGCGACCAGCCTTGTCGGCCTGCCACTGATCCGACTGGTCGATATGCTGCTGAGCGAAGGCGTGCAAATCCCTTAGGAGCACCCTGAATGCCAATGTGGGAGAGAACCTGGCCCCTTCCCACATTTTGAGCTACCGCTGGCTTGGATATCAGCGCAGGGTGGGGCCCTGGAAGCCCATATACAGCGCCAGCTTTTCAGCCACGCTGGCACCCAGCTTCTTGGAGAAACGATCGAACGGCGACTCCTCAACCGTAAAATCCACCAACTCCTTCTCGCCAATTACGTCGCGCGCCACCGAACTGGCACTGCCCAATCCATCGATCAACCCCAGCGGCAAGGCTTGCTCACCGGACCAGATCAACCCGGAAAACAGCTCCGGATGGTCTTTATCCTTCAGACGATCGCCGCGCCCCTGCTTCACGCTGGCAATGAACTGACGATGGGTGGTGTCGAGCACGCTCTGCCAGAACTGGGTTTCGTCCGCCTTTTGTGGCTGGAACGGATCAAGGAACGCCTTGTGCTCGCCCGACGTGTAGGTACGACGCTCAACACCCAGCTTCTCCATGGTGCCGACAAAGCCGTAACCGGCCGCCGTCACACCAATGGAGCCCACCAGACTGGCCTTGTCGGCGTAGATCTGATCAGCAGCACTGGCGATGTAATAAGCACCCGAGGCACCGAGGTCGGAAATCACCGCATACAGCTTGGTATCCGGGTGCAGTGCGCGCAGGCGACGAATTTCGTCATACACATACCCTGACTGCACCGGGCTGCCGCCAGGACTGTTGATGCGCAGGATCACGCCCTTGACCTTGGGATCTTCAAACGCCGCACGCAGACTGCCAACGATGTTATCGGCGCTGGCCGGTTCCTTGTCGGCAATCACGCCACGCACTTCGATCAGCGCGGTGTAATTGGCACCACGGCTCGCGCTTTTTTCCATGTCCACCAGCGGACTGAACAGCGCCAGCATGAGCAGCAGGTAAGTGAAGGTCAGCAGCTTGAAAAAAATCCCCCAGCGCCTTGTGCGACGCTGCTCCTGCACGCTGGCCAAGAGGGTTTTCTCCAGCAGCTTCCAGCTCTTGTCGTCACCGTTTTCGGCCTTCTCGGGCGCTTTCCACTCGTCACTCATGTGCCATCAACCCCAGCTAAGACTTATCGGGCCTGGCTGAGCCAGGCCTGCAATTGCGAAAAATGATCAATCGTGACCGTGGGCTCGTATGCCTGCAACGCCTCGGCGGATTGGGCGCCATAGCTGACCGCCACACTGTCCATGCCGGCGGTGCGCGCCATCATCAGGTCAAAGGAGGCATCCCCCACCATCAGCGCCTCACGTGGCGACACACCACAATGCGCCAGAATCTGCTCCAACATCAGAGGATGAGGCTTGCTGGCGGTTTCATCCGCGGCACGGGTGATATCGAAATAGTTTTCCCAGCCATGGGCCTTGAGCACGCGATCCAGCCCGCGCCGCGCCTTGCCGGTGGCGACCGCCAGGTGATAACCCTCGACTCGAAACGCCTCCAGCGATTGCACAACACCTTCGAACAACGGCGAAGGCTCGGCCTCCAGCGCAATGTAGTGCTCGGCGTAATGCTCGCGAAAGACTATCAACTCAGCGTCACTGATGTCGGGATACAGGGTGCGGATCGCCTCCGGCAAGCCCAGGCCGATGATGCCCTTGACCGCCAGGTCGCTGCACAACCCAAAGCCTGAACGAGTGGAGGCCACGTGCATCGACTCAACGATGCGACCAATGGAGTTGGCCAGCGTCCCGTCCCAATCAAAAATCAGCAGTTTGTAGTCAAGGCGCGACACTCAAGCGCTCCACAGTCTTGGCCCACATCTCGTCGACCGGCGCCTGCAGCTTCAACTCACCACCATCCGGCAGCGGCACGGTAAGCATGTAAGCGTGCAAGAACAGACGCTTGCCACCCAAATCACGGATTTCCTTGGAGAAACCTTCGTCCCCGTATTTGGTGTCGCCCGCGATGCAGTGGCCTGCATGCAGGGTATGCACGCGAATCTGGTGGGTGCGCCCGGTCACGGGCTTGGCCTCGACCATGGTGGCGAAGTCGCCGAAGCGGCGCAGCACCTTGAACAGGGTCAGGGCTTCTTTGCCCTCCTCGTCCACTTCGACCATACGTTCGCCGGAGCGCAGGTTGCTCTTCTGCAACGGTGCGCGAACGCTCTTGATCGAGCTGGCCCAGTTACCACGCACCAACGCCATATAGCGCTTGTCCACGCCATCGCCGCGCAGGGCGGTGTGCAGGTGGCGCAACATGCTGCGCTTTTTGGCGATCATCAGCAGGCCGGAAGTATCGCGGTCCAGGCGATGGACCAACTCGAGTTCCTTGGCATCCGGACGCAACTGGCGAAAGGCTTCGATCACGCCGAAGTTCAAACCGCTGCCACCGTGCACCGCGATGCCGCAGGGCTTGTTGATCACGATCAGCTTGCTGTCTTCGAAGATGATCGAGGCTTCCAGGCGTTGCAGCAGGCCCTGTGCCAGCGGAACAGGCTCATCACGTTCAGGCACGCGAACTGGCGGCACACGGACGATATCGCCCGCCTGCAGCTTGTACTCGGGCTTGATCCGGCCCTTGTTCACGCGCACTTCACCTTTACGCAAGATGCGGTAAATCAAGGTCTTGGGCACGCCTTTGAGCCTGGCCAGGAGAAAATTGTCGATGCGTTGGCCGGCATATTCCGGCGAGACCTCAAGCAGCTGGACGCTGGGGGTCTGGGGGGCGGTAGTCGTCATGGCGGCGATGATAACAATTTTTTATGGAATTGAAGCACTTAATCATTGCTGCTATAGTCGCGAACGCCGCCAAAAGCGGCCTGGACAGAGGACTTGCGGCAAACTGCCGGCCCTGACCATCGCAATTCATCAGGACGCGAGGCCGTCCTACGGGGCTTTCGCCACCGTGGAAGGCTCAAGATTGTAACAAGCGCAGGTGACATGAGGCCTGAAGCGAGTGCAGAAAGCAGAGTGAATACTCGCCTTCTGCGCCGATATTTACGGCCAGTTCACAAAGTGCAGTCAGTCTTGAACCAGACCACGGCGAATGCTTCGGAAACAACGCCTGTTAAGAGCTGAGTGAGAGCGCAGTCGCCTTCATTCAGTCTTGTTTAGCCATGAGCGTGGACTCCCCATTGGAGAACACGGTAAATGCCAACCCGCTGCGGATTCTGCGCGCGGCAGCACCCGAATTATCAGGGATACGTGTAGGGTGGAGATGCACAACCGTCGGACCGTGTAGCACTAGGCTTATATTTAGACGCTTCATCTCGTCCACAGTCGCCGGTTGATTCCTCCTCCTGACCTTAGCTTTTGTTGAAGCGGTGCCTTTGTCACCGCCGCTAACAAGCAGGACGCGTCCGTCGCGATGCCCGCCCAATTGGCTGGTTTTGCTGGACACTGGAGTGGCCAACCACTCTTGACGCACCTGACACCGACCGTGAGAAGTCGTGTGTGCCGAACGCCGTTTCCGGCAGCCCGGAAACCGACGGTACAACATGAAAAGAATGCTGATTAACGCAACTCAACCCGAAGAGTTGCGTGTTGCACTGGTAGATGGCCAACGCCTCTACGACCTGGACATCGAATCCGGTGCACGCGAGCAAAAGAAGGCCAACATCTATAAAGGCCGTATTACTCGCATCGAACCAAGCCTTGAGGCTGCCTTTGTCGATTTCGGCTCCGAGCGCCACGGCTTCCTGCCCCTCAAAGAAATCTCCCGCGAATACTTCAAGAAAGCCCCCGAAGGCCGCGTGAACATCAAGGACGTCCTGAGCGAAGGCCAGGAAGTCATCGTCCAGGTCGAAAAAGAAGAACGTGGCAACAAGGGCGCAGCCCTGACCACCTTCATCAGCCTGGCCGGTCGTTACCTCGTCCTGATGCCGAACAACCCACGTGCCGGCGGTATCTCCCGTCGCATCGAAGGCGAAGAGCGCAACGAACTGCGTGAAGCGCTCAACGGCCTGATCGCACCGGCCGACATGGGCCTGATCGTGCGCACTGCCGGCCTGGGCCGCAGCAGCGAAGAAATGCAGTGGGACCTCGACTACCTGCTGCAACTGTGGACCGCCATCAAAGAAGCGTCCCTGGATCGTTCCGCGCCGTTCCTGATCTATCAGGAAAGCAACGTGATCATCCGCGCTATTCGCGATTACCTGCGCCAGGACATCGGCGAAGTACTGATCGACAGCGTTGAAGCCCAGGACGAAGCCCTGACCTTCATCCGCCAGGTGATGCCGCAGTACGCCAGCAAGATCAAGCTCTACGAAGACAGCGTTCCGCTGTTCAACCGTTTCCAGATCGAAAGCCAGATCGAGACCGCTTTCCAGCGCGTGGTCGAACTGCCTTCCGGCGGCTCCATCGTGATCGACCCGACCGAAGCCTTGGTGTCCATCGACATCAACTCGGCGCGTGCGACCAAAGGCAGCGACATCGAAGAAACCGCCCTGCAGACCAACCTGGAAGCGGCTGAAGAAATCGCCCGCCAGTTGCGCCTGCGTGATATCGGCGGCCTGATCGTGATCGACTTCATCGACATGACCCCCGCCAAGAACCAGCGCGCTGTAGAAGAGAAAGTCCGCGAATGCCTGGAAGCTGACCGCGCTCGTGTGCAGGTCGGCCGCATCTCGCGCTTCGGCCTGCTGGAAATGTCCCGTCAGCGCCTGCGCCCATCCCTGGGCGAAAGCAGCGGCATCGTCTGCCCGCGTTGCAACGGCACCGGCATCATCCGTGACGTTGAATCGCTGTCCCTGGCGATCCTGCGCCTGATCGAAGAAGAAGCCCTGAAAGACCGCACCGCCGAAGTCCGCGCGCAAGTGCCGATCCCGGTTGCAGCGTTCCTGCTCAACGAAAAACGCAACTCGATCACCAAGATCGAACTGCGCACCCGTGCGCGTATCGTGATCCTGCCGAACGATCACCTCGAAACGCCGCACTTCGAAGTGCAACGCCTGCGTGACGACAGCCCGGAGGCCCACAGCGGCCAATCGAGCTATGAAATCGCCGCTGCCGCTGCCGAAGTGGAAGAAGTCCAGCCAGCCGCCGCGACCCGCACCCTGGTTCGCCAGGAAGCAGCCGTGAAGACCGCGCCAGCCCGTGCCAATGCACCGGTACCGGTTGAAGCCGCCGCTCCGGTTGCCGCGCCGGCCACCCTGCCCGAGCCAAGCCTGTTCAAGGGCCTGGTGAAGTCGTTGGTCAGCCTGTTCGCCAGCAAGGAAGAGCCTGCCGCTCCGGTCGTGGTTGAAAAACCAGCGTCCGAGCGTCCGGCACGCAACGAAGAGCGTCGCAACGGTCGCCAGCAGAGCCGTAACCGCAACGGTCGTCGTGACGAAGAGCGCAAGCCTCGCGAAGAGCGTGCACCGCGTGAAGAACGCGCGCCACGTGAAGAGCGTGCACCGCGTGAAGAGCGTGCACCTCGCGAAGCCCGTGAAGACACACCGACCGTGGCCCGTGAAGAACGTGCACCGCGCGAAGAGCGCGCACCACGCACACCACGTGCCCCACGCGAAGACCGCAAGCCACGTGGCGAGCGTGAAGAGCGCGTGCGTGAACTGCGTGAGCCCCTGGACGCCGCGCCAGCCGTTGCTGGCGCAGCCACCGCCTCCACCGAAGAACGTCCGGCTCGTCAGCCACGTGAAGAGCGCGCTCCCCGCGAAGAGCGCCAACCGCGCCCGCCGCGTGAAGAGCGTCAACCACGCGCCGAACAAGCCGCTGCCGCCAGTGAAGAAGAAGAAGTACTGACCGGCGAAGAGCAACTGCAGGAAGACGGGCAGGAAGGCGCCGAAGGCGATCGTCCACGCCGCCGCTCCCGTGGTCAGCGTCGTCGCAGCAACCGTCGTGAGCGCCAGCGTGATGCCAACGGCAACGTGATTGAGGGCTCGGAAGAGACCGGCGAGAACGCAGAAGCTGCCACCGGCGAACCGTCTGGCGCCGAACTGGCTGCCGGCCTGGCCGTTACCCCTGCCGTTGCCAGCTCGGTCATCAGCGCCCCGGCTGAAGCCCAGGCTCACGAACAGGCTGAACGCGCCACTGCCGCGGTAGAAGAAACCGTTGCCGCACAAACGCCGGTTGCCGAGGCCCCAGCGGTTGAGACGCCTGTCGTTGAAGCCACTACCCCGATCCAGGCCCCAGTGGTTCCGGAAGTAGAAGTAGCACCGCTTCGCGACGCCCAGCCGGAAACCGAGGCTGTTGTCGCTGAACCTGCGCCAGCGGTTGAGCCTCAGCCTGTGGTTGAGACCGTTGCTGAAACGCCGGTTGTTGAAGCCCCGGTTGTCGAAGAAGCCGCCCCGGCAGTGCGTGAAGTTCGCGAAGAACAGACCGCCTTCCAATGGACCGCCGAACCCGCCGCCCCGGTTGAAGCACCCGCACCTGCGCCAGTCGTAGAAGAAGCACCTGCACCGGTTGCCGACGCGGTTGAAGTGGCCCCGGTAGTGGTTGCCGAACCTGCGCCGGTAGTTGAAGCGCCGGCCGTTGCTGAAGTCGAAGCGCCTGTGGTTGAAGCCCCTGCTGTCAGCGCCCTGACCGAAAACGGCCGCGCGCCGAACGACCCACGTGAAGTGCGTCGCCGTCGCAAGGAAGCTGAAGCCGCCGCTGCAGCAGCTGCCGCCGCCGCTCCAGTCGTAGTCGAAGCATCCGCCCCGGTTGCTGAAACCGTGGTTGAGCAAGCGGACGCTGAAGCAGTGCTAGAGCACAAGGCCCAGGAAGAAGAGCACGAGCCTAAACCCCTCGTCTGATTCCATCGGCCACTAAAAAGCCCCGCCTGAGCGATCAGGCGGGGCTTTTTAGTGCGTGCTTGGTCAGCGGTAATGCAATAACGCAGGCACATCCACGTCCCACAACACACCCGGATCATCCACTGGTACTTCCTTCACCGCCGCCTGCGTAAACAGCGGTTTGGCGCCGCGATCCCCCGTCAACGCCATCAAGGCAGGCCCGAAGGCGTGAGCAAACGCAACTGGATGTCCATACCGCCCGGCATGCAGGGGCACATTGATGCCTTCCAGGGCATCAATCACCCGCTCAATGGTCGAGGACTGAATAAACGGCATATCCCCCAGTACCACCAGCCAGCCATGCGCCGTTGCACTGGCCGCAACGCCTGCGGCAATACTGTCGCCCATGCCGGCCGATTCCAGCAGCAAGACCTGGCAGCCGTAAGCCTCGGCGAACCGAATGACTTCCTTACGCTCAGGGGAGGTCACCACCCAGCGCTCCACCACACTCGGCGGCAAACTCACCAGCACCTGTTCGATCACCGGGCGTGTCACGCCGTCACGACCGACGCAGGGCGCCAGCAACTTATCCTGATCCTTCCCCGCCTCGGCGCGAAATCGGCTGCCCTGCCCTGCCGCCAGCACAATCGCCGCAAGCGTCACTCGGCCAGCACCGGCAGGGGCTTCTTCTGCATCGGCGCCACACCGTTTTTGATCGCGACAATTTCCGCCATCAGCGACAGCGCGATCTCCGCCGGTGTATGGCTGCCGATATGCAATCCGATCGGCCCGTGCAGCCGCGCAATCGCCTCTGCCGATAAGCCCAGGGCAGCCAGGGTTTCCCGGCGTTTCTGAGTGTTGACCCGCGATCCCAACGCACCGATGTAGAAGGCACTGGAGTTCAACGCGGTCAGCAAGGCCATATCGTCAAGGCGCGGGTCATGAGTGAGGCAGACAATCGCTGTACGCTCATCGGTCTGGATAGTGAGTACCGCTTCATCCGGCATGCCCGGTACAAAGCGGCCATGCTGCTCCTCCCAGCCGTACACGAACTCTTCACGCGGGTCGCAGATCAGCACCTCGAAATCCAGCAAGCGCGCCATTTCGGCCACGTAACGTGACAGTTGCCCGGCACCGATCAACAGCAGGCGCCAGCGCGGACCGTAGATCGCTCGCAAACGTTCGCCGTCAAAACTCACCACATCGGTCTTGCTCGCGCCGCTCAAGATAACTTCGCCGGTGGTCAGGTTCAGTTCCCGGGCGACAATCTGATGGTCCTCACAGCGCGCCAGCAACTGCGCGACCCACTCCCAATCGTCCACGCGCTCTTCGGTCAGGCGCAACGTCCCGCCGCACGGCAAGCCGAAACGCGCCGCCTCATCGCGGGTGACGCCGTAGGTCACCAACTGCACGGGCGGGCCGTCAGCGGCCAGGCGGCCATCCTGTAGACGGGCGATCAAGTCATCCTCGATGCACCCACCCGAAACCGAGCCAATCACCACGCCATCGCCGCGCAAGGCCAGCATTGCCCCCGGCGGGCGTGGGGCACTGCCCCAGGTCTGGACCACGCTGTACAACACCACTCGCTGCCCGGCGCGGCGCCATTGGAGCACGCTGCGCAGGACATTCAGATCCACACTGTCCATCACGCCTCCTGCCAGCGTTGTTGATGACATATTTATTTACTGTAAAGCAAAGTCGCTCAAAAGTGCCCGCGCAGAAACGCAAACGCCCCGAACCAGTCGGGGCGTTTGTGGGTAACAGTCAGCGTAAGTTCACGCCATCAGCCGTTTACTTGACGGCCGGTGCAGGGCCTTCGGCTACGCCGAGGTCATCGACTTCGCGGGTTTCGGAAATACCGGTACCGCCGGACGCCAGCTCGCTTTGCAGCTTGTCGGTGTCCAGCTCCTTGACCCACTTGGCCACAACGATGGTGGCAACGGCGTTACCCACCAGGTTGGTCAGCGCGCGGGCTTCGGACATGAAGCGGTCAATACCCAGAATCAGCGCCAGGCCGGCAACCGGCAGATGGCCAACCGCCGACAGGGTTGCCGCCAACACGATGAAGCCCGAACCGGTTACACCGGCAGCGCCTTTGGAGGACAGCAGCAGCACCAGCAACAGGGTGATCTGGTGGGTGATGTCCATGTGGGTATCAGTCGCCTGAGCGATGAACACGGCCGCCATGGTCAGGTAGATCGACGTACCGTCCAGGTTGAACGAGTAGCCAGTCGGGATCACCAGGCCGACCACGGATTTCTTCGCGCCCAGACGCTCCATCTTGATCAGCATGCGTGGCAGTGCGGACTCGGAGGAGGACGTGCCCAGCACGATCAACAGCTCTTCACGGATGTAGCGGATCAGCTTCAACACGCTGAAACCGTGAGCGCGGCAGATACCACCCAGCACCACCAGCACAAACAGAATGCAGGTGATGTAGAAGCAGATCATCAACTGGCCCAACTGCACCAGCGAACCCACACCGTAGGCACCGATGGTGAAGGCCATGGCGCCCAGGGCACCGATTGGCGCGAGCTTCATGATCATGTTGATGATGTTGAACATCACGTGGGCAAAGCGATCGATGAAGTCCAGCACCGGCTTGCCGTAGGCACCCAGGCGGTGCAAGGCGAAACCGAAGATCACCGAGAACATCAGCACTTGCAGGATGTCGCCGTTGGCGAACGCGCCGACAATAGTGTTAGGAATCACGTTGAGGATAAAGCCAACGATGCTCTG
This sequence comes from Pseudomonas sp. FP2309, assembly GCF_030687575.1. NCBI lineage: Bacteria > Pseudomonadati > Pseudomonadota > Gammaproteobacteria > Pseudomonadales > Pseudomonadaceae > Pseudomonas > Pseudomonas sp. FP2309. Next base: position 4,256,171 of record NZ_CP117439.1, read on the forward strand.
GTCTTTACCGGCCGTCACGTAAGCCGCGACTTTGGAAGCGTCCAGGGTCGCAACGTCGATGTGCATGCCGGCGCCCGGTTGCACAACGTTGACCACGACCAGGCCGATCAGCAGGGCGATGGTGGAGACGATTTCGAAGTACAGCAGCGCGTAGCCGCCGGTTTTGCCGACCGATTTCATGCTTTGCATGCCAGCGATGCCGCTGACAACGGTGCAGAAGATGATCGGGGCGATGACCATTTTGATCAGTTTGATAAACCCGTCACCCAGCGGCTTGAGCGCCACACCGGTTTGCGGGTAGAAGTGACCGAGCAAAATACCGATAACGATTGCAACGATCACCTGGAAATACAGGGATTTGTAGATTGGCTGACGAGTCGTCATTGCAAAATTCCTCAATCGTCCCGTGTGGCAAATATCCGCCATTGCCCACGACACTTGAATTGCGAACCCTCCTGCACTGGAGGGATTTGTTGTTTGCGAGACCTGTAGGACCAGGCCTGCGCTGTAGTCCTTATCGCAAACGCCGTGCCACTTCTCCGAAAACCGCCAAAGGCCTTTAGACATCAGGGTTGTGGGTTTTCGGACGTCCTCCCAAGCCCCAATCAGTTGGCGGATTTCCGCCGCACCAACCCATCACGTCCTACAATTTGGCGGATATCCGCCTTGTCGCCCAGCCCGACGGTGACTAACATCCGCGCTTCCATGGACGAGGGCCCCGCATGCGTGAACGTACCATCGCCAGTCATTACGCCCGAGCGGCCCTCGGCGGTGCGCGTCGGGTCGGCTACGATTGCTCGGAGTTGCTGCAGCAGGCGGGTATCACCCCGCAATTGCTCAGCGAACCCCGCGCCCGCATCGCCCCGGAGCAATTTACCCGCCTGCTGCAAATGCTCTGGCTGGCGCTGGACGACGAATACCTGGGATTCGCCGATGGCGTGAGTAAGCGCGGCACCTTCGCCATGATGTGCCACGCACTGATCCACTGCCGCACCCTGGAGAAGGCTCTGGAACGCGGCTTATTATTTTATGGCTTATTCCCACAAGGTCTGCGCTGGCAGCTGACACGGGAAGGCGAAATGGCGCGCCTGAGCCTGGACGACTCACCGCTCTGGGACCCGGATCACTTCCTCAGCGAGTGCTTGCTAGTGATCTGGCATCGCCTGGGCAGTTGGCTGATCGGCCAGCGTATCCGGTTGCATCAGGCCACATTCAGCTACCCGATGCCGGCCCACGCCGCTGAATACGACCTGCTGTTTCCCTGCCCTCTAGTATTCGGCGCACCGATCAGCAGCCTGGTGTTTCCCGCTCGCTACTTGAGCCTGCCACTGTTGCAGGACGAACGCACCCTCAAGCATTTTCTTGAGCGCTCCCCCGCCGACCTGCTCTCACGCCCGGACGAAGGCGATAGCTTGAGCAGCCAGTTGCGCCGCTTGCTCAGCCGCGACCGAACGCCGTGGCCGGACCTGGAAGCCGTCGCCCAGCATCTGCACATCAGTCCGCAAACCCTGCGTCGGCATCTGCGCGAGGAAGGCACCAGTTTTCAGGCGCTCAAGGATGAGCTGCGGCGGGACATCGCCATCTACCACCTGGGGCGTGCGGACTTGTCGTTACAGGAGATCGCCGAGCAGTTGGGGTTTTCCGAACCGTCGGCGTTTCATCGGGCCTTCAAGAAGTGGACAGGGCTGACCCCCGGCGCCTATCGCGCGCAGGAACACTAGAGCGCCGGGAAGTGAATCTTGAATGCGGCACCGCCCAGCGGTGAATCCCCCAGCGTCAGCCGCGCACCGTAACTTTCGATGATGTCCTTGACCACTGCCAGCCCGATACCCTGCCCAGGGTGCTGGCGGTCCAGCCGTTCACCGCGCTGCAGAATTCGCGCACGTTGGTCCGGCGGCACGCCTGGACCGTCATCCTCGATGCACAACTCGATGCCTTCGAGGCTTTCCACCAGGCTGATACGCACCTCGCTCAGACACAGCCGATAGGCGTTTTCCAGCAGGTTGCCGAGCAACTCAAGCAACGCGCCCTTCTCGATCGGCACATCACAGGCCTGCGGCAAGTCAAAGGACACCGCTACGTCTTTGTCGCGGTACACCTTGCCCAACGTATCGCACAGGCTTTGCAGTACCGGCTCCAGGCGAACCTGATGGCGTACCAGGCCGCTTTTGCGCAGGCTGGCGCGCTGTAACTGGTAGCCGATCTGCTGGCTCATGCGTTCGATCTGCGATTGCAGCACCCAGGCCTGATCGCGCTCTTCGCGGCGCTGGGCCATGTCTTCGCTCACGCCCTGCAACACGGCGAGCGGGGTTTTCAGACTGTGGGCCAGGTCATCCAGCGAATCGCGGTAACGCGCGCGCTGCTCCCGCTCGCTGTGCAGCAAGCGGTTGAGGGAACCGGTAAGGCGCAATAATTCGCGAGGGTGCTGCTCGGAGAGGCTTTCGCGGGTGCCGCCTTCGATCTGGTCAAGCTCCTGGCTTAAGCGTCGCAACGCTTGCAGGCCCCAGGTCAGGCCCAGCCACAGCAAGGTCAGCAACACCAGCAACGCGGCACCGAAGCCCAGGTAAAGGTTTTCGCGCAGGCCTTCGAGGGTCAGTTGGTATTCGCGCACCGGTTGCAGGGCCACGATACTGAACGCGGCGCTCTTGCCGCCGAGCAACCTGACCTCGACGTCATATACGAAGAACTCCTGGCCGTCAGCCTCGCGGATCCGCGCAAATTCGTTACCGCGCCCGTCGTAGCGCGGCTTGTAGTTGATGTTTTCTTCGCGAGTCGCCCGCGAGCGCCATACCAGGTGGCCTTCACGGTCGTAGATATAACCGAGCAGCCGACTGTCGGCGAGGTTGAAGCGCTCGTCGGGCAACTGCGCCGGCATCTGCAGGCGATTGTTTTCGATCCGCGCGGCGGAAATCAGGGTGGTCACGTCCGAGGCGAGGCGTTGTTCAATGGAGTCCTGCAACGCCAGGCTGAACGCACCTTGCATGGCGGGCAACAAGGCCAGCATAAACAGCACGGCCAAGGTGGCGGCCGCCAGCATCAGGCGCACACGTAAAGAACGAATCAACGGCAGCGCTCATTGAACAGGTAGCCCAGGCCGCGCACGGTGTCGATCGGCTTGAACCCGGCCGGACCTTCCAACTTGCGACGCAGGCGGCCGACCAGCACTTCGATCACGTTTGGATCGCGCTCGTCGTCATCGGGGTAGAGCTGTTCCATCAAGCGGTCCTTGGCGACAACCTGTTGGTGATGGCGCATCAGGTATTCGAGGATGCGGTATTCGTAGGCGGTCAATGCCAACGGCTGCTCATCCAGGCACGCCTGCTTGCGGTTGAGGTCCAGCAGCAAAGGCCCGGCGACGATGGTCGACTGGGTGAACCCGCTGGAGCGGCGCAACAAGGCGTTCATGCGCGCTTCCAGTTCCTCGAACTGGAATGGCTTGACCACGTAGTCGTCGGCGCCGGCGGCCAGGCCCTCGACCTTGTCCTGCCAGTTACCGCGCGCGGTGAGGATCAGGATCGGGAAAGTCTTGGCCTGGGCGCGCAACTGCCGGATCAGGTCCAGGCCGCCCATGCCGGGCAGGCCCAGGTCGATGATCGCCAGGTCATGATTGAATTGGCCGGTCTGGTACAGGGCCTCTTCGGCGTTGGCCACGGCTTCGACCACGTGGCCGCTGTCGGTCAGGCGGGTAAACAGGTGATGGCGCAGCAGCGCCTCATCTTCCACCACCAGCAATTTCATAAGGCTCTCCAAAGCAAATCAACTGTCCGACAGAGTGACATCATAGCGGCCCTGCAGATCTTGCGGGCGCAGTTTAATGCCGTTGAACTGTGCAGTCAGGTGCGCATAACCCGCGCGGTACGCCGGCTGCGGTGTGGTGAAGCCAAGGGACTGCCCCCAGGGCGAAGACAGAACGGCGGCATTTTCGACGCTCACACGATGGATCAGGCTACTGGGTTTCTTGGTTTTTTCCCTGCCGAATTCGGCGAATGCGCCCTCCGAGGCCTGGGCCCCGGCGGTGGCACTGAGCAGGGTTAACGCCAACATCAGCTTTTTGATCGCAGTCATGGTGCTACCTCATACGCGTTTTGGCTGTTGGGACCAGCCTACGCAAACGCCCCTGAACTCCCCCTGAACAGGCCTCTCACCGTGGCGGGCTATCCTCGCGCGCGCCAACTCGGCAAAATACCGGGCATGACGCCCTTACCCGCTTGCTGCACCCCACTCGACGCCCATTGGCCGCTGCCCGAACCTTTGCCGGGCACGGTGTTTCTGAGCACCCGCTTCGACCCCGCTTTATTGACGGCCGCTGATTTCCAGCGCTGCGCCGTGCTGCCACCGGCAAGCATCCAGCGTTCTGTGGCCAAGCGTCAGGCCGAGTTTCTGGCCGGTCGCCTGTGCGCACGGGCCGCCTTGCAACAGCTCGGTCATCCAGACTGCATCCCCGCGATCGGCGAAGACCGTGCGCCGGTATGGCCCGCCTCTATCACCGGTTCCATCACCCACAGCACCGGGCATGCCGCAGCAATTGTCGGGCACAAGACGCACTGGCGCGGTCTGGGGATGGACGTGGAGAACCTGCTGAGCCTGGAACGGGCCGAGCGTCTGGCCGGGGAAATCCTCACCGCCGACGAACTGCAACGCCTGGCCCACTTGCCGCGCGAGCAGATTGCCCAATGGGTGACGCTCACGTTTTCAGTCAAGGAAAGCCTGTTCAAGGCGCTCTATCCTATCGTGCAAAAGCGCTTCTACTTTGAGCACGCCGAGGTGCTGGAATGGTCCGATTCGGGGGCCGTCAGGCTGCGATTGCTGACAGACCTGTCGGGTGAGTGGTGCCATGGCAAGCAGTTGTCGGCACAATTTACCGTGCATGACGGGCAGTTGCTGAGCCTGGTGGCGATCCCGGCTCAGACTTTTTCCTGATCCCTGGGCCAACTCAAACTGAAGCATGCCCCACCCAGGTTATTGCTCTTGCTGATCAACGCCCGCCCGCCATGCCAGTAAATAATCCGCCGCACAATCGACAAGCCCAGGCCATGCCCACCGGAGGCGCGGGTGCGGCTGTCGTCCAGCCGCAGGAACGGCGTGAAGATGCGCTCCCAGGCGCTTTCCGGCACGCCGGGGCCGTCGTCTTCCACATCGATGCGGCAACGCACCTGGCCTACCTGATAACTGATCAAGACCTGGCCCTGGGCATGGCGCATGGCATTGCTCACCAGGTTTTGCAGCGCACGGTGCAGGTAGCGGGGCTCGGCATCGACCCAGGCATCGTCCCAATGCGCCGACGACAGGCAAATCCCCCGAGCAACGTTGACCTGCGGGCGCAGTGGCGATAATTCGCCGATCACTTGATCGAGCAGGGCATCAAGGTCCACACGCTGGAAATTCAGCTCCGGCGCGCCCTGCTCCAGCCTGGCGTAGGTGAGCATTTCGTCCACCAGGCCGTCGAGGTCCTGGATATCACTGTCCATGCCTTCCAGGTACTTGCGGCGCGCCTCGGGGGTGGCCGCTTCGCCGATCATCTCGAGGCCAAAACGCAGGCGCGCCACCGGCGTGCGCAGCTCGTGGGACACCGCGCGCACCAGCTCGCGCTGGATCGCCAGCAATTGCTGCAAGTGCTCGGCCATGCCATTGAATGCGGCGGCCAGGCGCCCTACCGAGTCGGCGCCGCGAGCCGGTACACGCACTTGCAGATTGCCTTTGGCGATACGCGTAGCGGCGGCTTCCAGGCCCAGCAGGCGGCGCTCAAGCTGGCGCACCAATAGATAAACGATCAACCCGATCAAGGTCAGACCGATCAAGGCGATCAGAATCAGCCATTGAGGCGGATATGGGTTCATTTGATACAAGGGGCCCAGCTCAAGTACCCAAGGCGTGCCGACCATGCCGGCCAACACTCGGATCGAGTCACCGCCCTTGCCCAGGGCCATCACCGTGTCGCCTTCCGACACACGCCGACGCTGGTCCTCGTCCATATCCGCCTGGTCGAGCGTCATCAAATGCATGTCAAAACCAAAACCCTTGGCGTCTTTTATATCCGCCAGCCGTTGCGGCTGCTCGGCCACGGGGTAGCGCACCAATTCGTCGGCAAGCAGGTAAATGGTCGCACGGGCCAGTTGCTCGCTGATCTGCTGCACCTCCCCGGTGAGCACCCACTGCTCCTTGTCACTGACCAGGCGCAAGACCCGAGCAGCATGGGGCCCGGTCTGCTCGACCAACACCTGGCCGCGCTGCAGGCGGTTGCGCTGGCTGAGGTCCAACTGCGCTTCGGTGAGGCTGCGCAGTTCAAGGGGAATTCCCAGCAAGCGCTCCCACACCGCCAAGGCGCGCTGGCGTTCGATGGCGCTCATGGGCTGCAGGTTATCGCCCATCAACGCAAAGGTGCCGTGGGCCAGGCGTTCGCGGTACTGGCCGCTGCGCACCTCGTTGAGCAGATGCAATGCCAGTACGCCCAGCAGCGCCACCAGGATCAGCGCCGCGCACATACCGCCGTAGATGCGCAGGAAAATCGAGTTCACAGTGGCATATCGGCGGCAGCTTCGGGGACGAACAGGTAGCCTTTGCTGCGGATGGTCTTGATCAGGCGAGGATGAATAGGGTCGTCGCCGATTTTCGGGCGAATCCGTGAGATGCGTACATCAATGGAGCGGTCCTGGCCGTCGTAGCCGATGCCGCGCAAGGCGATAAAGATTTCTTCGCGGGACAGGACACGCCCGGCATTCGCCACCAATAGCCACAGCAAGTCGAATTCGGCGCTGGTCAGTTCGATGCCGCCGTCGTGCAGCCAGGCTTCGCGCAGGGCGTTGTCCACCACCAGTGGCCCGAATTGCAGGCGGCGCTGGTTTTCCACGGCTGCGGGCTCGGCCGGTTCGCTGCGCCGCAGCAACGCCTGGATGCGCGCCAGCAACAGGCGCGGGCGCACGGGTTTGCACACATAGTCGTCGGCGCCCATGTCCAGGCCCAACACCTGATCCATGTCGTCGGTGCGCGCGGTCAACATCAGGATCACGCCGTCATAGCGCTCACGCACCTTGCGGCAAATACTCAGGCCGTCTTCGCCGGGAAGCATCAGGTCGAGGATCACCAGATCGGGTTGCTCGGCGATGATCCGCGCAGCGGCCAGGGCGCCGTCACGTTCAATCGACACGCACAGGCCATTGCTCTGCAGGTAGTCGCGGGTCAGGTCGGCCAATCGCTCGTCGTCCTCGACGATCAGGATTTGCCACGCTTCATGCTCCATGCGTTGTCCTCATTGTTATAAGCAGTTTTTCAGGCCGACGCAGTCGAATGTGCTTTTCACCAGGCATACCCTCTTTGTCATGTTTTGAGGGCATAACAGAGGTCGATTGTAGCCATGGCCGAACCCTTCAACACAAGCCGGGAAATCCATTCGGTGATCGCATTTTTTTGTGATAGGGTTCGCGCCCTCAAAAATCCAACCCGCTGTTTTTATCTTGGAATATTCGGTGACAAACGGCCGACTCCAGCAGCAACGCGGCCTACACGGACGTTCCACGTTTCATACACATTTTACCCACAGCGTTATCCACAGGTCGTGCGTTGCTAAGCCCCCCAAAACGCATTATCTTGTACCTCGGCGCAAAAAAAACCCTACATATAGGGTTTTGAGCGAAAAGACCCAACACAAATCAGACGAGAAATTCAAGACCTTTCTTGCTCCTGTTCGGTCTGAGCCAAGCATTTTTTGAAAGCCCAAACCGCTCAAGCGGATGGCAACCGCTTTCACGCTCCAATAGCGAAAAACGGTACGGGTGTTGCAGTGCTTGAAGCTGGCGACTGTCACCCATCAGTAATACGGCCAAGGGCGTAGACGCCCCGAACCGAAGACTTCGGCATGGAAGCGGCGCTAACAGCTCCCTTCCTCCTGTCCCGAAGTTGTTATGCCAGGCCCAGGCCTGCTGTAAGTGCTTCAGGACGGAACGGTGGGCACCGTGATGGTGCCCAAATAAATATAGAATGTGGAGACAACCCCCCATGCAAACCGACACAACTCGCGAGAACCCGCAAGGCTCCGTGCCGCAGGCCGCTGATTCGAATATGGATCTGTCCGCCACTGCACCTGGCCAACTGCGCGTGATCAAGCGTAACGGCACTGTCGTTCCTTACACCGATGACAAAATCACCGTCGCCATCACCAAAGCGTTTCTTGCAGTTGAAGGCGGCACCGCTGCCGCTTCGTCGCGCATCCACGACACCGTTGCCCGCCTGACTGAACAAGTCACCGCGACGTTCAAGCGTCGCATGCCGTCGGGCGGCACCATCCACATCGAAGAAATCCAGGACCAGGTCGAACTGGCCCTGATGCGTGCCGGCGAACAGAAAGTCGCCCGTGACTACGTGATCTACCGCGATTCGCGCGCCAAGGAACGTGCCGTGCACGCACCGGCCGCCGAAGCCGTGCAAGCGCACCCATCGATCCGCATCACCCTGGCCGACGGCAGCTTTGCGCCGCTGGACCTGGGCCGCCTGAACACCATCATCACCGAGGCCTGCGAAGGCCTGGAAGAAGTCGACGGTGATCTGATCCAGCGCGAAACCCTGAAAAACCTGTACGACGGCGTGGCCCTGACCGACGTCAACACCGCACTGGTGATGACCGCCCGCACCCTGGTTGAACGTGAGCCGAACTACTCGTTCGTGACCGCGCGCCTGCTGATGGACACCCTGCGTGCCGAAGGCCTGGGTTTCCTGGGCGTGGCCGACAGCGCCACTCACCACGAAATGGCCGACCTGTACGCCAAGGCGCTGCCTGCCTACATCGCCAAGGGTATCGAGTTCGAATTGCTGAACCCGATCCTGGCCACCTTCGACCTGGAAAAGCTCGGCAAAGCCATCAACCACGAACGTGACCAGCAGTTCACCTACCTGGGCCTGCAAACCCTGTACGACCGTTACTTCATCCACAAGGACGGGATCCGCTTCGAACTGCCGCAAGTGTTCTTCATGCGCGTGGCCATGGGCCTGGCGATCGAAGAGAAGCACAAAGAAGACCGTGCGATCGAGTTCTACAACCTGCTGTCGTCCTTCGACTACATGTCGTCGACTCCGACCCTGTTCAACGCCGGCACCCTGCGTCCACAGCTGTCGAGCTGCTACCTGACCACCGTGCCGGATGACCTGTCGGGCATCTACCACGCGATCCACGACAACGCCATGCTGTCCAAATTCGCCGGCGGCCTGGGCAACGACTGGACCCCGGTACGTGCACTGGGCTCCTACATCAAGGGCACCAACGGCAAGTCCCAGGGCGTTGTGCCGTTCCTCAAAGTCGTGAACGACACCGCCGTAGCGGTCAACCAGGGCGGCAAGCGCAAAGGCGCCGTGTGTGCCTACCTGGAAACCTGGCACATGGACATTGAAGAGTTCATCGAGCTGCGCAAGAACACTGGTGATGATCGTCGTCGTACCCACGACATGAACACCGCCAACTGGATCCCTGACCTGTTCATGAAGCGTGTCTTCGACGACGGCCAGTGGACCCTGTTCTCGCCTTCCGAAGTGCCGGACCTGCACGACCTGACCGGCAAAGCGTTCGAAGAGCGTTACGAGTACTACGAGGCACTGGCCCAGTACCCTGGCAAGATCAAGCTGTTCAAGACCATCCAGGCCAAAGACCTGTGGCGCAAAATGCTGTCCATGCTGTTTGAAACCGGCCACCCATGGCTGACCTTCAAAGACCCGTGCAACCTGCGCAGCCCGCAGCAGCACGTGGGCGTGGTCCACAGCTCGAACCTGTGCACCGAGATCACCTTGAACACCAACAAGGACGAGATCGCCGTTTGCAACCTGGGCTCGATCAACCTGCCGAACCACATCGTCAACGGCAAGCTGGACACCGCCAAGCTGGAACGCACCGTCAACACCGCAGTACGCATGCTCGACAACGTTATCGACATCAACTACTACTCGGTGCCACAGGCGCAGAACTCCAACTTCAAGCACCGTCCAGTCGGCTTGGGCATCATGGGCTTCCAGGACGCTTTGTACCTGCAGCACATTCCTTACGGTTCGGATGCGGCGGTCGAGTTCGCCGACAAGTCCATGGAAGCGGTCAGCTACTACGCGATCCAGGCTTCCTGCGACCTGGCCGACGAGCGCGGCGCCTACGAGACGTTCCAGGGTTCGCTATGGTCCAAAGGCATCCTGCCGCTGGACTCGCAACAGATCCTTATCGAAGCCCGTGGTCAGAAGTACATCGATGTTGACCTGAACGAATCCCTGGACTGGGCGCCGGTACGCGCCCGTGTGCAGAAAGGTATTCGTAACTCCAACATCATGGCCATCGCACCGACCGCTACCATCGCCAACATTACCGGCGTATCGCAGTCGATCGAACCGACCTACCAGAACCTGTATGTGAAATCGAACCTGTCGGGCGAATTCACCGTGATCAACCCGTACCTGGTTCGCGACCTCAAGGCTCGTGGCCTGTGGGACTCGGTCATGATCAACGACCTGAAGTACTACGACGGTTCGGTGCAGCAGATCGAACGCATCCCGCAAGAACTCAAAGAGCTCTACGCGACGGCCTTCGAAGTAGACACCAAGTGGATCGTTGACGCCGCCAGCCGTCGTCAGAAGTGGATCGACCAGGCTCAGTCCCTGAACCTGTACATCGCCGGCGCTTCGGGCAAGAAACTGGACGTGACCTACCGCATGGCCTGGTACCGTGGCCTGAAAACCACCTACTACCTCCGTGCCCTGGCTGCGACCAGCACCGAGAAGTCGACCATCAACACCGGCAAGCTGAACGCTGTGTCCAGCGGCAACCACGGTGATGATTCGGTACTCGCAGCGCCAGCCGGTCCGGCCCCAGTGCCGAAGGCCTGTGCGATTGACGAGCCGGATTGCGAAGCTTGCCAATAAGCTGAGCCAATCCAGGGCTTGAACGCCCTGGATTAAACAAGCCCGATAGACCCGAGCTGCATAGGGTTTATCGGGCTTTGTTCGTTCAGCGCGCTACAGAAAGGCGTAGGCAATTCCTAACTTCGGCGCGCCGCCTTGATCTCCCCATAACTCCACCCGCCCGCCGATAACCGCCATTGAATGGCCGCTATAAGCCACTACACCCAGCCTGCCACTCGCGAGCTCACCACTGGAAGATTGTCTGTAAAGACCTTTCAACCCAAGGCGATCCAACGCTTCATGGGGCATTTCACCGTTGTTCAAACTGTGCATGGCATGGGCAAAACTTCTCCTCGATTCATGGGGGTTGTCGTCCAGGCCATTCCCTTCCATCTGGGCCCGCTTGGCACTCACCGCGAACATAAAGTTGGCATCGGTCATCACGGCAGGGTTATCCCCTTTGAACTGGGCGTATCGGGCCGCCTGCTTCAATTCGACCTTGGATAAATCCAGTTCGAAACCATCGCGCATGGTCACCTTGTAGCCCTGCCCCGTCTCTTTCACCTCCCTGAAAACGTCGGTGGGTTTCTGGCCAAATTTCATCATGGCGCCTTTTATCGCTGAAACAGTGACGCAGTTACCGTCCGGGCCCTGGCTGAACCCACTCCAGATATTGTCAGGCTTTTTCCCGGGATTACTGCGATCAGGTTTGTAGTTGAAGTGCCGGGAGCCCGCGGTAATCGGCAGATTGCTCATGGATTTGCGGGGACCGAAGTGACTGGGGTTGACGCCACCACCACCACCACCACCACCACCGGGAGAAGGTGCTGGCGACGGTGCGGGACCCGGCTCGTCCGGGAACAAGTCCGGAAACAGTTTTTTAAGGCGAGCGAGTAAGTCTTCCAAGGAATCCTTCCGGATCTGCTCAAGGATCTCCTTGAATTTTTCATCGCCAAGCGTCTTGCGCTGTTCATTCAGTTTGTCGCGCAGATCCCGTACGGTCTGGCTCTTGGAGGTTTTCTCGGCATCATCAAGTTGCTTCAGAAGATCAACGACCGCGCCTTTACTGGCATCCACGTCATGCTTCTTGTCGTCTGAACGGCTGACGCCCCCCAGGTCATACCGCACACCTCCAGCCCCGTGACTGGGCGCCAACGCACTCCACATAACGACTTACCTTCTTATGACAGGATCGAATATCTCTCGGCCTGATAAGTGGGAAGTCGGCTGTAGTCGGTTCCAACGCACGTCTGTCATCTGGTAACCGGGCATCTGTGGGAATGGCACCGGCTGCCAAATCACAGGCCAAAAAAAACCCCTCATCAGAGGGGTTTTCAGGGGGGAGAACGTCAGGCCGACCGCATCACGTCATCTGAATGATGGTCTGCATGATGGTGCTCTGAGTGGAGATAGTCTTGGCGTTCGCCTGGTAGTTGCTCTGGGCCTTGATCAGGTCCACCAGTTCGTTGGTCAGGTTGACGTTGGAGTTCTCCAGGGAGTTGGCCACGATCGAACCCAATGTACCGGCTTGCGGGGTGTCGAAACCCGGCTGGCCCGACGCGAAGGTCTCTCTCCAGGCGGTGCTACCTGCTGGCTGCAAACCCTGTTCGTTGTTGAAGCTGGCCAGGGAGATCTGGCCGATGGCCTTGCTCTGCTGGTTGCTGAACGTGGCGAACAAGACGCCGTTGCCATCGATCTTCAGGCCGGTGATCTGGCCGGTGGCGTAGCCATCGGTGGTCGGCGGGTTGCGGTAGCTGGCCGAGTTGTACTGGGTGATATTGCCCATGTTGACGGCGATAGGCCCGGCGGTGGCTTCGTTTGGCGTCCACACGCCGTCAGTCACCGAACCCGGAACCCAGCCGGTGAGCGTCAGGGTCTTACCGCTGACACCGGCGGTCACGACGTCCTTGAGTTTGCCGGCACCATCAAAGGTAATGATGGACGGCACAGGCGCTGTGGTGCCGGTAGTCGTAGGCTTGGAACCATCAAGGTTACGGCCGTCGATCAGGGTGTAGGCGCTCCACTCGTTGGCGTCGGTTTTCACCATGTACTGCACCATCTCGTGGGAGTTGCCCTGAGAGTCATACAGAGTGGTGCTGTATTGGGTGGTGAAGGTGGTGGCGTCACTTGGGTTAAACGGTTTGGTGGTCTGATTGATCACCGGCTCCGACGAATTCAGGTTGCTGGTGGAGTCCACTTTGGTGGACGCCTTCGGCGGCAGGTACGACAGGTTCAGTTGCAGGTCGGTCAGGCCGCCCTTGATGATCTTGCCGTCGTCATCCGCCGCGTAGCCTTGCAGGCGTGAGGTGCCAGTGTTGTTGGTGATAAAGCCGTCTTTGTCGGCACGGAAGGCACCGCTGCGGGTGTATTCCAGCGAACCGTCACTGCCCTTCTGCACGAAGAAGCCGCCGCCCTGGATCGCCATGTCCAGCACGCCGCCGCTGCCGTTGACGTCACCCTGGGTGAACTGCTGGGACACGGCCGCCAGGTTCACACCGTTGCCGATGCTGTTCTGGCCGGTACCCAGTTTGGACGCCGCGTAGATGTCGGCGAATTCCGCCCGTGACGATTTGAAGCCTGTGGTCGCAACGTTGGCGATGTTGTTGCCGGTCACGTCCAGTTGTTTGTTGGCCGCATAGAGACCGCTAAGGCCGATATTAAAAGACATGTTTCTCTCCCTCTGCCGTATCTAGCCGGCTCTATGTACCAATAGTCTGAATTTGCGACAGCTTGACGCTGCCCATGCCACCTGCAAGGTTCAGCAGCATTTCGCCGCCGGTCTTGCTTAACGTCACGCTGGTCACGGTTGCCGGCAGTGACGTTGCCAGGGCCACCGAGTCGCCCTTGTCATTCTTGGTCGTGGCCGCAAAGGTGTAGGTGCCGGCTGGGGCAACCTCTCCATCGTCGTTCTTGCCATCCCAGATAAAGTCCGAGGTACCTGCGCTTTGAGCGCCCATATCGATGGTGCGCACCACGCTGCCGTCTTTGTCGGTGATCTTGATCGAGACGTTGCCCGTCGCCGCCGTCACCGCCACCGAACCGGCCATGCTCTTGCTGGTATCCACCAAGGCTTTGTCGGTCTGGGTGATGATCGAACGCCCAACCAGCGAAGACGCTTGCAGTGCCTGCGACGAACTGAAGTTGCTCGAGATGTTATTCACCGAGTCGTTCAGGGTGTTGATGCCTTCCAGGCTGCTGAATTGCGCCAGCTGGGCCACGAAAGCGCCGTTGTCCTGAGGCGACAGCGGGTTCTGGTTTTTCAGTTGAGTCACCAGCAGTTGCAGGAATGCATCCTTGCCCAGCGACTGGCTTCCCGTCGCCGTCTTGGAAGCGTCACTGACACTGCTGTTATTTGTCGCGGTCTGGACCTTGGAGTTGAAAAGGTCCTGGACCGCTGAGTTGGTCGTGGTATCAACAATGGCCATTCGTTGGCGCCCCTTATCACTGACCCAGGGTCAGGACCTTCTGCATCATGGTTTTGGCGGTGTTCATCATTTCCGCGTTGGTCTGGAACGAGCGACTGGCGGAAATCATGTCTGCCATTTCCTCGACCACGTTGACGTTCGGGTAATACACGTAGCCTTTTTCGTTCGCCGCCGGGTGGTTAGGCTCGTAGCGCGCTTCGAGGTTGCTCTGATCTTCGACCACGCCAAGCACCTGCACGCCTTTGCCGGCGGCATCCTGTTCCTGGAACAACGAGTCGCTACCGCCGTTCTGGCCCGCCTGGAACATGGTGGCGAACACCGGGTGACGGGCGCGGTAGGTTTGGTCAATGCTCGAAGACACGGTCTCGGCGTTGGCGATGTTACTGGCGACGGTGTTCAGACGCGTGGTCTGGGCGCTCATGCCGCTACCGGCAATATTGAAAACACTGGACAGGGACATGGCTTACTCTCCACGCAGGGCTGACATCAGCCCTTTGAATTTGCTGTTGAGCAGGGTAAAGCTGGCCTGAAAGTTCACCGAGTTCTCGGCATAGTTCGATTGCTCCAACTGGGCGTCGACGGTGTTCTGGTCGATCGACGGCTGCATCGGCGTGCGATAAAGCAGCGACTCGTCACCACTGCTCAGGCCTTGCGCTTCGATATGACGGCTGTTGGTCATATTCAAGGCGAAGGTGCCGTTTTTGGTCTTGTCCTGCTGCGCGGCGAGCACGGCGGAGAAGTCCAGGTCCCGAGCCTTGTAGTTCGGGGTATCGGCGTTGGCAATGTTGTTGGCCAGGACTTCGGCACGCTGGGCGCGGAAGCCCAGGGCTTGTTCGTGGATACCGAGCGCTTTATCGAAGCTGATGCTCATGGCGGAAACCTTTAGGCTGACCTGCTGTTCGTTAACAGGGTTATAGCAAGGTGCATGCCAATTCTTCGAGGGCCCGTATATCAAGGGTTTGCGGGGCGCTTGCTGGCGGCAATGCCAGAAAAGCGGCAACGGGTTTCCGCGTGGCGCCAGTAAAGCGGCAATGGGGGGTTGCCGCTTTACTGGGATTTGCCGCAAAAAAATGTGGGAGTGGACTTGTGTGGGCGTTGGCTTGCCTGCGATTGCATCACCTCGGTTTAAATGACAAACCGAGGCGCCTGCATCGCGGGCAAGCCCTGCTCCCACACAAGCCCAGCTCCCACATTGATCGAGTGAACTCGGGCTTACTTGGCCTGGTAGATGATCCCAGGGCTGCACTGCACCATTTGGAAGTGATCCGGCAGGCCGTTCAGCGCTTCCGAAGCCCCCAGGAACAGGTAGCCGCCACGCTTGAGCGTGCCGTGGATGCGCAACAGGATGTCTTTCTTCACCTCGGCCGAGAAGTAGATCAGCACGTTGCGGCAAAACACCATGTCGAACTTGCCCAGGCTGGCGTAGCTGTCGAGCAGGTTGAACGAGCGAAACTCCACACGGCTCTTGATCGGTGCCTTGATCGCCCAGCGCCCCGCACCTTTGGAGTCGAAGTACCGCTGCAGGCGCTCCGGAGACAAACCACGCCCCAGAGCCAGGCTGTCGTACTCACCGGTCTTGCAGTTGTTGAGCATGGTGCCCGACAGATCAGTGGCGACAATTTGCGCCCCGGCCTTCAACTGCCCCATGTTGGTCCGCTCGAACTCATCGATGGCCATCGAGATGGAATACGGTTCCTGCCCCGAGGAACAGGCCGCCGACCAGATACGCAGGCGCTGGCCCGGGCTGGCCTTGATGGCCTCCGGGAGCACTTTGCTCTTGAGCACTTCAAAGGGGTAGGTGTCACGAAACCACAGGGTTTCGTTGGTGGTCATGGCATCGACCACCATTTCCTTGAGGCCACTGCGCGGCTGACCCTGGATCCGTTGAACCAACTCACCCAGGGATTTGATGCCCTGCTGTTCCATCAGTTTATTAAGACGACTGGATACCAAGTATTGCTTGTTTTCACCGAGCAATATGCCACAGGCCTTTTCCAGGAAGACCCGGAACTGTTCAAAATCCAAATTACCTGTAGACACTGATACCGCCTCTAAAATCGTATGACCGCCAGGGAGAAGACCCTGGCTGTTATTCTGCTGCCTTGATCCGGTCGACTACCCGGGATGCCAGGTCATCAGGACGGAATTTGGCCAGGAAGTCATCGGCACCGACCTTCTTGACCATCGCCTGGTTGAATACGCCCGACAACGAAGTATGCAGGACAATATGCAGTTTTTGCATGCGTGGATCGCTACGTATCTCGGCCGTGAGGGTATAGCCATCCATTTCCGGCATCTCGATGTCGGAAATCATCATCAAGAATTCTTCTTCCGGCTTCTTGCCCTCATCCACCAGTTTGCGCAGGTAATCCAGCGCCTGGCGGCCATCATTGAGCGCCACCACTTCCACGCCGACGGTCTGCAGGCAACGGGTCACCTGTTTGCGCGCCACCGAGGAGTCATCCACCGTGAGCACTCGCAGCGAGATCGCCTTGTGCGCCGTCTCGGCATCCACCACGCCCACGGAGATCGATTCCGAGGTTGGTGCCACTTCGGCGAGGATCTTCTCCACGTCGATGATTTCCACCAACTGGTTGTCGACGCGCGTCACTGCAGTGAGGTAGTGATCGCGGCCGGTGCCCTTGGGCGGCGGATGGATCTCTTCCCAGTTCATGTTGACGATGCGCTCCACCGAGCGCACCAGGAAACCCTGGGTCTTGGTGTTGTATTCGGTAATGATCACGAACGGGTTCTCACGATCCTGCAGGCCTGCCGAACTGGTCGCCAGGGCCAAGTCGAGAATCGGGATGGTCGCGCCACGGATGTTGGCCACGCCACACACCACCGGGCTGGACTTGGGCATGATCGTCAGCTTGGGGCACTGCAGCACTTCCCGCACCTTGAACACGTTAATGCCATACAGCTGCTTGCCATCCAGACGAAAAAGCAACAACTCCAGGCGATTCTGCCCTACCAGCTGTGTGCGCTGGTTTACTGAATCCATTACACCTGCCATGCCCTTACTCCTAAGCTAAAACCTTTGGCGGAACCTACACGGCAGCGCGCCACCACGACTAAACGGCACGAGCTTTGCTATTTATTGGCCATGGACATTAAAACGACAGTTTCCCGACGCCTTCGATTTCCACGTTACCGCAGATTGCTCTGCGCCTCGGTGGCGTTGCTTGCTGTCTGCCTGAACACCGCGGCCCGCGCAGACAACGTCACCTTGCCTGATCTACTTATCGGCGTCACTCAGGGGTTTCTTGAGTTCACTGTAGAAGATTATCTGGCGACCACACAGACGCCGGGGCGTTATGAGATTCAAGTCAACCAACTGGACCCCCGTCTGCGCATGCCAATGTGCGACAAGGAATTGACAGCAACCCTGGAAAGCCCGGCCCAGCCCATTGGCCGGGTCACAGTGCGCGTGCGCTGTGATGGCACCTCGCCCTGGACCGTATTTGTGCCGGCCCAGGTCAAGCTGTTCCGCGATGTAGTCGTGGTGGCGCGCCCCCTGAAACGTACCGGCATCATCGGTTTTGAAGACATTGTGTTGCGTGAACGCGACATCAGCCTGATCAACCAGGGCTACCTGACGTCGGTGGATCAGGCCGTCGGCCAGCGATTGACCCGACCAGTGGTCACTGATCAGGTGCTTACCCTGGTACATCTGGAGCAGGCCGAGGTCATTCGCAAGGGCGATCAGGTGGTCATATCCGCCAGCAGCGGTGGGCTGAGCGTGAAAATGCCCGGCGAAGCCCTCTCCAACGGCGGCATGAGCGAGCAGATTCGCGTCAAGAACCTAAACTCCAACCGCGTGATCAAGGCGCGGGTCACGGCACCGGGCCAAGTGGAGGTCGCTTTATAGATTACTGGTACAGGACGCGGGGTTTTCCTACACTGTGCACGCGGGAGTCCGTGCGGAGATTTATTGTCATTCGCGCCTAAAGTTTGTCCGGGTATGGCCGAAAACATGGCAAGCGTCCAAATACCCAGAGGTTTTTTTTATCATGGTCATCGATTTCAGCCGTTTGAATAACACCCCGTCAACGTCAGGCACTGCGCGTACTTCCGGTGCCAAGGAAAATGTTGAAGCCAAGGCCCAGCCTCTGCCCGCCAAGACAGAACAGGCCAGCGTCAGCCAGAGCGGGGAATCCGTACACCTGAGCAATGAGGCTCAACAGTTGCAGAAGGTCACTGACTCGCTGCGCGATCAACCGGTGGTCAATAAAGCCCGCGTGGCCGAGTTGAAACAGGCAATCGCCGATGGCAGCTATCAAGTCGACAGCAACCGTGTAGCCAGCAAGCTGCTTAACTTCGAAGCCGAGCGCTAGGCAAAGGCCTGCGCAGGGCTTTTGGACGCTTAAACCCCAAGGCCAGCCATGCATCACGACGAAAATTTGCTGCAACTGATCATTGATGATCTAGCGCCGACGCAACAACTGCTCGAGCTGCTCAAAGAAGAATCCCTGGCCCTCTATGGCCGGGATATGCCGCTGCTGGAGGAGATTCTGGCGCGCAAGCAGTCGCTGATTGTCCTGCTGGAACAGCACGGCAAAAAACGCAGCCAAATCCTCAGCAGCCTCGGCCTGCCGGCAGACCACGACGGCCTGGCCCAACTGGCCAGCCACTCCTCGGTCGGCGAACAGCTGCTTTCCCAAAGCAAAGAACTCAATCAATTGCTCACCCAGTGCCAGGAAGCCAACCTGCTTAACGGCCAGTCGATCCAGCTTCAGCAAGCCACGACTGCCAACCAGTTGCGCATACTCCACGGCGGAGAGCCACCGGCGCTGTATAACGCGCAGGGTTCCACCTCGCGGCTGGTCAAGCCAAGCACCCGCAGCCAAGCCTGACACCGGTTTACAGAGCGCCCTATCCAAGGCGCGCCACATGCTGGCAAAATGCCGGTTCTTGCGTGTAGTCGTATTTTGTCTGGAGATGGAAGAACCGTGTTCAACGCCCTTAATGCGGAAGATGCTCCGCAGCCACCCAAGGTGCTCACCACGCCTCTGGAAATCGCCGGCACCTTGCGGATGCTGCAAGACAGCCATGACCCGCTGATCATCACCTTCCACGAACGCAGCCAGCGCTTCCAGAGCTACCTGGTGGACGTCAATCGCGACGGCAACATGCTGGCCCTTGATGAGATGATCCCGCGCGACGGCGAGCGTTATCTGGAAAACGGCGAGCCCTTTCGCATTGAAGGCTTTCACGATGGTGTACGCGTGGCCTGGGAAAGCAACGGCACCCTGAGCATCAGCGAGAAGGATGGTCACCGCATCTACACCGGCAGCTTGCCGCAAGAAGTGGTCTACCATCAGCGCCGCAACGCTTTCCGCGCCGCGTTGAAGCTTGCGCAATTGGTCAATATCGAATTGGGTGGCGAAAAACTGAAGGCGCCGGTCAACGGCAAACTGCTGGATATCTCCGCCACCGGCTGCAAACTGCGCTTTGAGGGCGACATCTCCGAGCGCCTGCAATTGGGCCAGGTCTACGATCGCTTTATCGCCGCCCTGCCCTTCGGCAGCATGACCACAGCGGTCGAACTGCGTTACCTGCACTTCGAAGAAAGGATCAACACGACCTTTGCCGGTGTGCGCTTCCACAACATGAGTGGGCTGGTGCAGCGTCAGGTCGAACGCTTTGTGTACCAGTTGCAACGTGAAGCACGACGCTTCGACAAAGACGATGACTTCTAATACGTAAAGAGCGCCACAAAAAAACGGGCAGATCCTTTAGGGATCTGCCCGTTTTTGCATTCAGGGGCGCGCCCTGCTCAAGTCATGGGGATGCTCGTCCGGGTCGGGCTGCTCGGCCGGCACTTCAGCGCTCGGCTCCTCTGCTGGTGGTTGCTCACCATCGACCTCAGGCTCAGGCGCGGCAGTCTGCATCTGCTCCTGCACCACCGCCTCATCCACCCGCGGATCCAGCGCAGCAACCAGCGGCGAACTGGACATGCTGTCGGGCATCGCCACGTGGTGCAGGGGCGCATCTTCCACCTGGTGCAGATTGGTGACTGCTTTTGGCCGGATACGCCAAACCAGGATCAACGCGCACAAACTGAAAAACGCATAGAGCATCTGGCTGCCGAACATCTTCATCACCACACCCGCCAGCAACGGCCCGATACTCGCGCCAACGCCGTACGTCACCAATAACATCGCCGTCAGCGACACCCGACGATCGCCCTCCACATGGTCATTGGAAAACGCCACGGCCAGCGGGTACAGACAGAACTGCACCAGGGAACACAGGAAGCCCGCGACGAACAACACCTCCAGCGGCACCTGGGTCATGATCGCCAGCGGCAATGCCGCCACCGCCAGGCACAAGGCGAAGCAGCGGATCAGCAGCGCGCGATCATAACGATCCGACAGCCATCCCAACGGCCACTGCACCAACAGCCCGGCAAAAATGCAGCTACCCATGAACAAACCAACCTGCTCGGTCGTCAGCCCTTGCTGGGATGCGTAGAGCGGCGCCAAACCGTAGAAAGAACCGACGATCAACCCCGCACCCAATACCGTACTCAGCGACTGCGGCACGCGCTTGATAAAGAACCGCGGCTCCATCGGCGCCGGGTGCAAGGCCGCCGGGTGGATACGCCGGGTCATCGCCACCGGCACCAGGCACAGAGCAAAGCACAGCGCGACCAGCATCAGCAGCTCAAGGCCGAGCTGGGGATGCATGACCAGAATCAGCTGGCCCAACACCAGGCCCAGATAAGACGCGATCATATAACCGCTGAACACCACGCCACGCTGCTTGGCGTCAGCCTGCTCATTGAGCCAGCTTTCGATCACCATGTACTGGCACATCATGCCCAGGCCCACGATCACCCGCAGCACGATCCAGGCCGGCAACCAGTCGACCAAACCATGGCCCAGCACCGCCGCACCGACGATACCGGCACAGGTGGCATAGGCCCGAATATGCCCGACACGGGCAATCAGGCGGTGCCCGATCTTGCCGCCCAGCACCAGGCCGAAGTAGTTAGCCGCCATCAGCGCACCGACCCACAGGCTGTCGACGTTATCGGCCGCCAGGCGCAAGGCCAGATAAGTACTGAGCAGGCCGGAGCCGATCAGCATCATCAAGGAGGCGAAATAAAGGGCTCGAAAAGATTTCCAGATTTGGCGCATCGGCGTTCCGAGCGGCTCCTTGCAGTGAGAGACAGGGCTATCGGCATGATAGTCCTGGGTGAACGGTTCCGGACAGGCGATACGGCCTGATTCCGGGGATTATTTTGCTTAACAGCTCAGACGCTGCCCGGGGGCGCGCAAGGTACACCGTTCCGGTAAATAAACGACGCCCCTGCTGTGAACACCTACGGCCAGCAAGGTTCGATCGTCCTTTAAAAAGACGAGTGCGGTCCAATCGCGCGCTGATTAGGCCCTGCTGATCAACCCAATCCTTTGTGAATGAGTGACTTTGGGAAACGTCCTATTTACTTCTGATAACCACCGCTCCAGGGTTCTGCTTGTGGGTTACATCCCCCACTTATTGTCACCGGCCGAAATTCATCAGGTATCAGCTCTCGCAGACGTGAAAAGAGGGATGTAGCCCAAACGCTCAAAGGCCTTGAGCCTGAGCCGTAACAGCCTGAGCGGATTATTCAGTGTGTAATTGCAGAGGAATTCTGATTGAGAGCACTAGCCTGTCTTGGAGACGCAACCACATACGGTAATGTCATATCAGCCTCGGCCACGTGGTTCGAAGGCAATAAAGCCATTGCTCAAACTGGCGATCTTGCTCGATGTAACAAATGCAAAGGGGAGTTCGCTATTAATGGGACAGCTTTCGACTGGTCCGAACAACAGCCCTACGTCGCTACAGGTGATAGAGTGCTGTGTGGATGTTCTGACCATTCAGGTTGGCAATCCAAATGACTAAAATTGTCACTCAAGTAACTGTTCGCCTGCCTCGACTGATGGAGGTAAACGAGTATCGGAAACTGAGGTACGTAGGGACAAAGCCAAGCGTTCAACTGCTCAAGAAGTGGATCGAGGAAGGCGAGATCATAGGAGATGATTACTGGCGGTATGTACTTCGTGGATCTACAGGCAGCAGTGATGGGCTCAAACGACCCTCTGTTAGCCAAAAGGCTCTCGCTGGACTGACTATCAGATGGGAAGTAATATTTTTTGGGGGCATCCCAAACAATCAAACCGCATGAGCCCATTCCAATCAATGGCTACAAGGCAAGGTTCGATTCCGTCTCTGGCTCAAAATATGGTTTTGATAACTTTCTCAACGCCTTCAATGAGATCCCCAACTTCACTGACGCTAGGATCAGTAGAGTTCTTGTGGCCGCATTTATTGCGAATATCACCTAAAAACTGAATATGCCGGGACTGGGGAAGATCGATCACGGATGCGGCTTTCAGCGCATCGTTCAAAACTGAAATGGTCCCAGATTTTTTTGGCAGGCTATGGTTGTCGCACACCTGCTTCAAATGTCCTTCAAGCACGACGCCAGAAACAGCGCCAGCAGCGCGGGTGAAACCGGCTTTTAGCAGGTCCCGCGCGGTATCCAGCTCAGAGTCGTAGAGATCAGCCTGGACCAGTTGTTTGATGTCAAATAGAGAGCTGACAAATCGGCGCTTAACGGCTTCAACAATGGCAATTTGCTGGCTTAAAAGTGGGAGGGCTGCCTTTTGATCGGCCCTGACGTCCGATCCACGACTAACGCGAAGACCTTGACAGGCGTCTTCGATACGATAATTTTCGAAATCAATTTCTTTGCGGGATTTCGGTTTTTCGTAAAAACGGATGAAGTCAGAAACACGGTCAGGCATCAACTGCCGTACGAGCGGCAACGCCTCTGAGTACCAGTGCTGATAAGCTGAAGCGAAAGGCTTCAGCTTGTTCATGAAAGTGTCAGCTTGTTCTTTCGACCGGTTTGCGAGCGCAGTCTCGGCGAATTTTGATCGTCCCAATGCTTCAAGATTCAGAGAAAAATTGACCAAGGTGGCCTCAGTCAAGAGGGCGTCTAGGTCCTTACTATATTTTTCCAGATTCGATATCGACATTTTTTCCCTGTCTCACGGCTGAAGTTGAGTATGGCGCGGAGCCGAAGTCAGCCTCTTAGGCCAAGCGAGCTACAAAGGGAAATCAAACTGACCGTAAATCACGCTGCTGGTACCTAGCTGGTACACGATCGCAGTCCAAGCTTGAGACGCGGTGAAAGACCTAATAAATATGGTGTCCCAGGGCCGGTTCGAACGGCCAACCTTCCCCTTAGGAGGGGGATGCTCTATCCAATTGAGCTACTGGGACAAATGACGGTCATCGGGCCATCGCCACGGCGACGGACGGCGTGCATGTTAACGGCCGAGGTGGGTTTTGTCATGTCGTCCTTAGGCTTTTTGAGTGTAGGCCGATCCTTGTCGTTGCAACCGGCGCTTCGCCCAATGAATGCGGGCAATTGGCGGCGTCGTGCAAATTGCACTACCTCAAAATGCCATCATTGCAAATTGCAACCTTTCAGTCCTTTTAGGAAGACTCAACCCCTTGATTTTATTGGGATATCAGGTTGGCACGCGACCTGCAATACTTCTCCTACAAACCCATTCAGCTACGGCGTTAGCGGAGAACATGACCATGAACAGTGCCATTCTGTTAGCCCTCAACACCGTAGCCCTGGCTGCACTGGTGATGTTCCATTTCCAGTCCACCGGCAGCAATGACCCTGCGCAGATCAGTCAGGCAGTGCCGCATCATCTGCAACAGCGCCCGCAACTGGCGGTGATGACGCCTAACGCACAATCGTCCCTACGCCTGACCGAAGGCAGCCAGGCGGCCCCTGCATCTGAACACTGGGTGTTTTAAGGAAACCTTCCATGTCCAAATCAGCCTGGCTGTTTCTGTGTCTGTTCGTCGCCACTGGTGCGTTCGGCCTGGGCGCCGACTCGCACGACGCCCAAACCACCGCACTGATTGCCAGCGGCCTGTTTGCCAGCCTGTTACTGCTGACGCTGATCGTGGGCCGCCGCATCAAATTCGACCCGATTTTGCGTTAACCCCTCCCCGCTCTGTTTGACCTTACGTCGCCTCGCCCTCGTAAATCGGCAAATTGCCACTAGTCTTAAACCTAAGGGCAAAAGGCCACTTTGCGATAGCATGTGTGACCTCAAACCCTTTTGCGGACTGGCTCTACGGGAAAGTTCCCTTCGAACGCACCCCCTCCTCGGGTTTCCCAACCAGTTCGCAAAAATGCAAATGAGTGCTGGCATAAAGCCTTTAGGCAGTTCAATATTTGTCACAGAATTGACGCCAAGGAACTGGCAAATCTGAGGCATGATGCGGCCTCTTTGCAATTCGGGTTGAACTTTGGTCGTGAGTCTTGTCTTAACACTCATCTTGCGGCCAATTCCAAAAACCGCTCCCCTGAACTAACCGGTTAAATATATGCGCCCATTGAAACAGGCAATCTATTCAAGCCGTACGGCTGACAAGTTCGTCGTGCGTCTGCCAGACGGTATGCGGGAACGCATTGCCGAGGTGGCTCGCAATCATCACCGCAGCATGAACTCTGAAATCATCGCGCGCCTGGAACAAAGCCTTATTCAGGAAGGTGCGCTGGGTGAAGAGTTGAGCATGCGCCTGGACAGCCCTGAGCTGTCACTGCACGAACGCGAACTGCTGCAGCGTTTTCGTCAGCTCTCCCACCGTCAGCAAAATGCTCTCGTCTCGCTTATCGCGCACGACGTTGAGGCGGCCGCAGAAGCCAATTGATCAGCAACTGAAAGCCGAAGCCAGCCATGTGCTGGCTTTTTTTTGCCTGAAATTTGGGAAAAGAAAGCAAGACGGGGGCAGATTTGCCCCCGCGGGAAGGGATCAGAGCAGGAAGATCGTGGCCAGCCCCAGAAAGATGAAGAAGCCGCCACTGTCGGTCATGGCTGTAATCATCACGCTGGCACCCATCGCAGGGTCGCGGCCGAGGCGCGCGAGGGTCATGGGAATAAGTACCCCCATCAGCGCAGCCAACAGCAGGTTGAGGGTCATGGCAGCAGTCATTACCACCCCCAAGGACCAACTGCCATACAGAAGGTAAGCCACCACGCCAATCACACCGCCCCACACCAGACCGTTGACCAACCCCACCGCCAGCTCTTTGCGCAGCAGGCGCGAAGAGTTCGCCGTGCTCACCTGATCCAGCGCCATCGCGCGTACGATCATGGTAATGGTCTGGTTACCGGAGTTACCGCCGATACCCGCCACGATCGGCATCAACGCCGCCAAGGCCACCAGCTTCTCGATGGAGCCTTCGAACAGGCCGATCACACGAGAGGCGATAAATGCAGTGATCAGGTTAACGGCCAGCCAGGCCCAGCGGTTATGCAGCGAACGCCAGACTGACGCAAAAATATCTTCCTCTTCACGCAGACCCGCCATGTTGAGGACTTCGGTTTCACTCTCTTCACGAATCAGGTCGACCATTTCGTCGATGGTCAAACGGCCGATCAGCTTGCCGTTCTTATCGACCACTGGAGCCGAGATCAAGTCGTAACGTTCAAACGCCTGGGCCGCATCGTAGGCGTCTTCATCCGGATGAAAACTCACGGTGTCGCTGGCCATCAGGTCAGCCACTTTCTTCTCGGGGTCGTTGACCAGCAGACGCTTGATCGGCAGCACGCCCTTGAGAATGCCCTCGTAGTCGACCACGAACAGTTTGTCGGTATGGCCCGGCAGCTCTTTCAACCGGCGCAGGTAACGCAATACCACTTCCAGGCTGACGTCTTCGCGGATGGTGACCATCTCGAAGTCCATCAGGGCGCCAACCTGGTCCTCGTCGTACGACAGCGCTGAGCGCACGCGTTCACGCTGCTGCGTGTCCAGCGCTTCCATCAGCTCATGGACCACATCGCGTGGCAGCTCAGGCGCCAGGTCCGCCAGTTCGTCGGCGTCCATTTCCCTGGCAGCCGCCAGGAGTTCGTGATCGTCCATGTCGGCGATCAGGGTTTCACGCACCGAGTCGGATACTTCGAGGAGGATGTCGCCGTCACGGTCGGCCTTGACCAACTGCCAAAGGGTCAGTCGATCATCAAGCGGCAAGGCTTCGAGAATGTAGGCAACGTCGGCAGAGTGCAGGTCATCGAGCTTGCGCTGCAACTCGACGAGGTTTTGCCGGTGGACCAGGTTTTCAACGCGGTCGTGGTTCGGGCCTTCCTGACGATGCGTCAGGTCTTCGACCACGCGCTGGCGCTGCAGCAGCTCAATGACTTGAGCCAGGCGATCCTGCAGGCTTTCTTGTGTTTTCTTTACTTCTACTTCGGTCATAGGCGAACTCCACTCCCAGCAGCGGGGCACGCCGGAAGGATCAATCAGTCAATTCATGATTGGTAAAACGGGGTACTGAGTAACTACTGGGTAAGTCCATGGAGGTATTCCACAAGCCCCGGCGGGGCTGACGGGCGCAATCATACACCGTGCGGCCGTTTTTAACGTCAAAAAACTGGAAAGAACAAGCGCTTGCGAGCCAAAGTTGAGTATCGGCTGCATCTATGAACTGCGACGACGCAGTACGGAAGGAAAACACATGAAGGTGAAAGAAAAACTGCAGTCCGGGATAAATCCCACCCAAATCCCAGACGGCAAAAAGCCCGCACTAGGCGGGCTTTTTGTTTGTATGGTGCACTCGACAGGATTCGAACCTGTGACCGCTCGGTTCGTAGCCGAGTACTCTATCCAGCTGAGCTACGAGTGCAGATTGTGTTTTTAGACCAGATCACAACTGGCTGAAGCCAAGTTAACCGCATTGCTGCAACTAACTCTTAAATGGTGCACTCGACAGGATTCGAACCTGTGACCGCTCGGTTCGTAGCCGAGTACTCTATCCAGCTGAGCTACGAGTGCATTTGTTGCCGCGCATTATAGGCCGTTCAATCTCTATGTAAAGCTATTTTTTCGTTTACTTTCAACAACTTAACGAAAAAATCAGATTGCAACGTACTAAGCAAATAATGGCGGAGAACGGGGGATTCGAACCCCCGACACCCTTTTGAGGTGTACTCCCTTAGCAGGGGAGCGCCTTCGGCCACTCGGCCAGCTCTCCGCAACACGGGGCGTATATTAACCACGTTCATCCCCGTTTGCAAACATAAAAAACGATAAAAATTAAAGGCTTGGTTCTTCGTCCTTCTCTTTCTTGATCCGCAGGTAGATTTCCTCGCGATGGACCGCTACCTCTTTCGGAGCGTTAACCCCGATACGTACTTGATTGCCTTTGACGCCGAGCACGGTCACGGTGATTTCGCCATCACCGATAATCAGGCTTTCTGCGCACCGACGAGTCAGAATCAGCATACCTTTCTCCTCACGCATTACATTTCAGGAACAACAGTCTGCAAAAAAAAGGCGTTCGACCCACGACCAGTTGGTCGCAGCCCTAACGGCCTAAGTATTGTTGAGCGCAGGCAAAAGACCATGCACCCGACAAAAAAAGCAAAGGCGCGGTCACCCGCGCCTTCCCGGCATCACATCACTCGCCCTGTCGGGCCGGAGCGTCCAGCTCAAACGCTGTGTGCAGCGCGCGTACAGCCAGTTCCAGGTACTTCTCTTCGATCACCACCGAGACTTTGATTTCCGAGGTGGAGATCATCTGGATGTTGATACTTTCCTTGGCCAGTGCGCCGAACATACGGCTGGCAACACCTGCGTGGGAACGCATGCCCACGCCCACGATGGAGACCTTGGCAATCTTGGTATCGCCGACCACTTCACGGGCGCCAATTTCGCTCGCGGTGTTCTCCAGGATTTTCAGCGCCGCATCGTACTCGTTGCGGTGCACGGTGAAGGTGAAATCAGTGGTGTTATCGTGCGAGACGTTCTGCACGATCATGTCGACTTCAACATTCGCGTCGCTGATAGGGCCCAGAATCTTGAAGGCCACGCCCGGGGTGTCCGGCACGCCACGGATAGTCAGCTTGGCTTCATCACGGTTGAAAGCGATACCGGAAATGATTGGCTGTTCCATGGATTCCTCTTCATCAATAGTAATGAGGGTGCCCGGACCCTCTTTGAAGCTGTGCAATACGCGCAGCGGAACGTTGTACTTGCCGGCGAACTCCACCGCGCGGATCTGCAACACCTTGGAACCGAGGCTGGCCATTTCCAGCATCTCTTCAAAGGTGATCTTGTCCAGGCGCTGGGCCACGGACACAACACGCGGGTCAGTGGTGTAGACACCGTCCACATCGGTGTATATCTGGCACTCGTCAGCCTTGAGGGCTGCCGCCAGGGCCACGCCGGTGGTGTCCGAACCGCCACGCCCGAGGGTGGTGATATTGCCGTGCTCATCCACACCCTGGAAGCCCGCTACAACTACCACGCGGCCCGCTTTCAGATCCGTGCGAATTTTCTGATCATCGATCTGCAGAATGCGCGCCTTGGTATGCGCACTGTCGGTGAGGATGCGCACCTGGCTGCCGGTGTACGACACGGCAGGCACACCGCGCTTGTTCAGCGCCATGGCCAGCAATGCAATGGTCACCTGCTCGCCGGTGGACACGATCACATCCAGCTCACGCGGCAGCGGTTGCTGGTCGCCACTGATTGCCTTGGCCAGATCGATCAGGCGATTGGTCTCGCCGCTCATGGCCGACAGCACCACCACCAGGTCATCCCCGGCATCGCGGAATTTCTTAACCTTGTCGGCCACCTGCTCGATTCTTTCGACAGAGCCGACCGAGGTGCCTCCAAATTTCTGTACGATCAAAGCCATTTCTAAGCCGCCTCAGCCCGTAAAGGGGCGCCTAATATCCAAATCCACCCGCACTGCATGGCCCGCGACTAGACCACGGGCCGCTTAACAATGCCTTAAATACCTGCCTCGACAAACGGCACGGTCAGGGCCAGGGCCGCATCCAGGGCACCGGCGTCAACACCACCGCCTTGCGCCATGTCCGGACGACCACCGCCCTTCCCGCCCACTGCCGCAGCGGCTTGCTTCATCAAATCACCAGCCTTGAGTTGGCCAGTCAGGTCTTTGGTTACACCGGCAACCAGAACGACCTTATCCTCATGGACACTGCCGAGCAGGATCACTGCGCGGCCGAGCTTGTTCTTCAACTGATCGACCAAGGCCAACAACGCCTTGCCGTCCTGACCGTCCAGGCGCGCAGCCAGGACTTTCACATCCTTGACGTCCACCGCAGCCGCCGACAGATCGTCGCCCGCCGCACTGGCCGCCTTGGCCTGCAACTGTTCCAGCTGTTTTTCCAGGGCACGGTTGCGCTCCAGCACGGCGGACAGCTTGTCGATCAGGTTGTCGCGGCTGCCCTTGACCAGGCCTGCCGCTTCCTTGAGTTGTTCTTCGGCGGCATTGAGGTAGGCCAGGGCCGCAGCGCCGGTGACTGCCTCAATACGACGCACACCGGAAGCCACACCGCCTTCGCTGATGATCTTCAGCAAGGCGATGTCGCCGGTACGGTTGGCGTGGATACCGCCGCACAGTTCCACCGAGAAATCGCCGCCCATGCTCAATACGCGCACGCGGTCGCCGTACTTCTCGCCGAACAGCGCCATGGCACCCTTGGCCTTGGCGGTCTCGATATCGGTCTCTTGGGTTTCCACGGCCGTGTTCTTGCGAATCTCAGCGTTGACGATGTCTTCCAGTGCCTTGATCTGCTCCGGCTTGATCGCTTCAAAGTGGCTGAAGTCAAAGCGCAGCCGCTGGCTGTCGACCAACGAACCTTTCTGCTGGACGTGATCGCCCAGCACCTGGCGCAGGGCTGCGTGCAACAAGTGAGTGGCCGAGTGGTTCAGCGCGGTAGCGTGGCGCACCTCGGCGTCTACCTGGGTGTCGACCGGCGCGCCGATCGTCAGGTTGCCCAGCACCAGCACACCGTGGTGCAGGAAAGCCCCACCGGTCTTGGTGGTGTCGCGCACTTCGAAACGACCGGAAGTGGAGCTCAGGAAACCGCAGTCGCCGATCTGACCACCGGACTCGGCGTAGAACGGCGTCTGGTCCAGAACCACCACCGCCTCATCGCCTTCATTCAATACGTCTACCGACTTGCCATCTTTATAGATGGCAACGATTTTGGCCGCGCCAGCGGTGGCCTTGTAGCCGGTGAACTCGGTAGGCACGTCGACCTTGACCAGGGTGTTGTAGTCCAGGCCGAACGAGCTGGCGGAACGCGCACGCACGCGCTGGGCTTCCATTTCACGCTCAAAACCGGCTTCATCGATAGTCAGCTCACGCTCACGGGCGATGTCGGCGGTCAGGTCCATCGGGAAACCGTAGGTGTCGTACAGCTTGAACACCACGTCGCCCGGCACCACGGTGCCTTTGAGCTCAGCCAGGTCCTGCTCCAGAATTTTCAGGCCGTGCTCCAGAGTCTTGGAGAATTGCTCCTCTTCCGCCTTGAGCACGCGTTCGATATTGGCTTGCTGCTGCTTGAGTTCCGGGAAGGCTTCGCCCATCTCGGCCACCAGCGCGGCAACGATTTTGTAGAAGAAGCTGCCGGTGGCGCCCAGCTTGTTACCGTGACGGCAGGCGCGACGGATGATGCGACGCAGCACGTAGCCACGGCCTTCGTTGGACGGCAACACGCCGTCAGCGATCAGGAAACCGCAGGAACGGATATGGTCCGACACCACCTTGAGCGAAGACTGGCTTTCATTGGCGCAGCCAATGGCGGCGGCCGATGCGCTCAGCAGGTTGGTGAACAGGTCGATCTCGTAGTTGGAGTGAACGTGCTGCATCACCGCACTGATCCGCTCCAGGCCCATGCCGGTGTCCACCGACGGCGCCGGCAGCGGGTGCAACACGCCGTCGGCGGTGCGGTTGAACTGCATGAACACGTTGTTCCAGATCTCGATGTAACGGTCGCCGTCTTCTTCCGGCGAACCCGGCGGGCCACCCCAGATGTCGGCGCCGTGATCGTAGAAAATCTCGGTGCAGGGGCCGCACGGGCCGGTATCGCCCATGGTCCAGAAGTTATCGGACGCATACGGCGCGCCTTTGTTGTCGCCGATGCGAATCATGCGCTCGACGGGCACACCGATCTGTTGGGTCCAGATGTCATACGCTTCGTCGTCCGTCGCATAGACAGTGACCCAGAGTTTTTCCTTCGGCAGCTTCAACACACCGGTCAGGAAGGTCCAGGCGAAGGTAATCGCATCCTTCTTGAAATAGTCACCGAAGCTGAAGTTACCCAGCATTTCGAAGAACGTGTGGTGACGCGCGGTGTAACCGACGTTTTCCAGGTCACTGTTCTTGCCGCCGGCGCGTACGCACTTCTGGCTGCTGGTGGCGCGGGTGTAGGCGCGCTTTTCCTGGCCCAGGAAGCAGTCCTTGAACTGGTTCATCCCCGCGTTAGTGAACAGCAGGGTGGGATCATTGCCTGGGATCAAGGAGCTGGAGGAGACACGGGTGTGACCTTGCTCTTCGAAGAAGCGAAGGAAGGCTTCACGGATTTCTGCGCTTTTCATTAGGTTCTTCCACGGAGGCTGCGGCCAAAGGCCAGTGCGCAACATCATCAGACGGAGCGACGGCAAAAGGCCGCATTATATCGGCCCTTTGCCGGTGGTACAGCGTGTTTATGCGATAGAGAGGCTCAATTGGACGGTCTGCAGGCTCATTTGCGCGAAAAATCGACGAATGCCTGCAGCACCTGCTCGATCTGCGCCCGGCTGACATCCAAATGGGTGACCATGCGCAGGCGTGGCGCGGCGCTCAACACGATCGCGCGCTCGGCAGCAAAGGCCTTCAAGGCGTTGGCCTGCTCGCCCATCTGCACGTAGACCATATTGGTCTGCACCGGCTCGACCGCGTAACCGGCCTTGCGCAGTTCATCGCCCAGCCAGCTGGCGTTGGCATGGTCTTCGGCCAGGCGCTGCACCTGATGATCCAGTGCATACAACCCCGCTGCCGCCAGAGAGCCGGCCTGACGCATGCCGCCGCCGACCATCTTGCGCAAACGCCGCGCCTTGGCGATCAACGCCGTGGAGCCGCACAACACCGAACCAACCGGCGCACCGAGGCCCTTGGACAGGCACACCGACACCGAATCGAAATGCCGGGCAATCTCCCGCGCATCGACCCCCAGCTTGACTGCTGCGTTGTAGAGCCGCGCACCATCCAGATGCAGGGCCAGCCCGTGTTCATGGGTAAACGCTCGGGCCCGCGCCAGGTATTCCAGCGGCAGCACTTTGCCCTGCATGGTGTTTTCCAACGCCAACAAGCGGGTGCGAGCGAAGTGGAAGTCGTCCGGCTTGATCGCCGCCAGCACCTGATCCAGGTCGAGGGAGCCGTCCGCCTGCACGTCCAGCGGCTGTGGCTGGATCGAGCCGAGCACCGCGGCGCCGCCGCCTTCGTATTTATAGGTGTGGGCCTGTTGACCGACGATGTATTCCTCGCCGCGCTCACAGTGGGCCATCAACGCCAGCAGGTTGCTCATGGTGCCGGTGGGCACGAACAGCGCCGCCGCAAACCCCAGACGCTTGGCCAACTCGGCTTCCAGGCGATTGACGCTGGGGTCTTCACCGTAGACGTCATCACCGCACGCGGCAGTGGCCATCGCGTCGAGCATGCCGGGGGTGGGTTGGGTCACGGTGTCGCTGCGCAGGTCAATCACGGTCATGAAACGGGCCTCTGACGAATTGGGTAAGTCTTTCGTGAGTGATTACTGCGGGCAAAGCCGTGGAATATCAAGCCCCGTTTACAGTCAATCGAATACCCACCAAACAAACCGATCTAGGCTATCGATACAGCGATCGTGCAGTTTCTGAAAAACCATGTTAAAAACTCTCCGCCACCAGGGTTCTGGCGGCAACGTTCTCAGGGCGGGGTGTAATTCCCCACCGGCGGTAATTACACGCAATGTGTATAGCCCGCGAGCGCTTGGCGCCTTGAACTGCTTTGGCAGGACGGCGACAAGGTCAGCAGACCCGGTGTGATCCCGGGGCCGACGGTCATAGTCCGGATGAAGAGAGAACGGGATTGGCACCTAAGGGCCGCGCACTGACCTCATGCCCGCATGAAGCGTTCGCTCGTACCCTTAAATCCCATTCGATTCATAACGCCCTGTTTTTTTCTTAAACAGGAGTCAGAACATGCAACCCACCGCTATCGACAGCAAAAGCAAAAACCACCACGGCGAGCGCGTCGCGTTTATCCAGGCCTGCTGGCACAAGGATATTGTCGATCAATCCCGTAAAGGCTTCCTCGCCGAAATGCTCGTTCAGGGCTACCAGGAATCGGATATCGATTTCTTCGAAGTCGGCGGCGCCTTTGAAATGCCTCTGCACGCCAAACTGCTGGCCAAGACCGGCCGTTACGCCGGTATCGTCGCCGCCGCACTGGTAGTGGATGGTGGTATTTACCGCCACGAATTCGTCGCCCAATCGGTGGTCAGCGGGCTGATGCAGGTGCAATTGGAAACCGAAGTGCCGGTGTTCTCGGTGTCCTTGACCCCGCATCACTTCCACGCCGGCAGCGAGCACCACGCCTTCTTCCACGATCACTTCGTGCACAAGGGCCAGGAAGCAGCGAAGACGTGCGCCGACACCCTGCACAAAGTGCGGGCGATCCGTCGCAGCGAGCCGCGTGCGGTAGCGGTCTAAACAACAGCGCCAAACACAATGTGGGAGGGGCTTGCCACCTCCCACATTTGGATCTCACCAGACCTCGGGAACTACGCCAATCCGGCATCCGTGGTCGGCACGATCAGAATTCCCGCCCGCAAACCATTCTTCACCTTCGGGTTGGGGAAGATGATACGAGCGCCCTCCTCCTCGATCACCCAGCGGGTCTTGGCCACGTCTTCGGCCAGCAGGTAGCCCTTTTCCAATTCCGAGAAGTTCTCCACGTCTGCCGGCAGGTGCAGCAGGAAGGCGTCGCTGTGCTTGATCACTTCGCGCGACACGGCGAACAGCTTAAGACCATCGAGGCTGTCCGTCTCCGGTTCCGCGCCTTCGATGATCTGCTTCAGGCGCAGTTCCAGACGCGAAACATTCACCCCCTGGTTCTGCCCGAACGGCCGCGCCTTGCCCAACTCCAGGGTGAACGCTTCAGCGTCCAGTTGCTCATAGGTGAATGCCGAGAAGGTGATCGAGGCCTTGTTCTGCATCAACACCGCTTCCATGCCGGCGGCGCGCAAGCGCTCAAGTTCACGGCGCGAATGCCGGCGCCCCTCTTTCCAGGGGTACAGGGCAAACTGTTCGATCTTGGAGCCGCGAATGGCCGTGTGCAGGTCGTAATGCAGGCGCGTGCGGTCAGGCAGGCTGAAGAAACTGCGGGCCAATTGCTCAAGCTCGGCGGCACGCATGGCTTCGGGGCCGATGTTTTTTTCATGACGGCCGTTGAACAGCCGGTTGATGTCCAGTTCAAGGTAACGCTCGCCGCGGCGCATGGCCTCGGGGTTGCCGAACAGGAACAGAATACGGGTGCGGGGTTTGATCTCGCCACGGGCGATGCCATGCAACAGGCGGTCGAGCAGTTCGATCGGCGCGGTTTCGTTGCCATGGATGCCGGACGACAGCAGCAGGTCGCTGCCATTGTCCCGGGCTTGCGGCGGACGCACTTCGAGTGCGCCCTCGCTGAGCCAGCGCATCTGCACGCCGTCGACAGTCAGTTGAATTTTTTGCGCCGGTTCGCGACCGGCGAGGGTCAGTTCAAGCAGTTTGCCGAGGGCGAGCATACGCAGCTTCCTTAGTGGTTGCAGCCTGGGCCGTGGACGTGATCGTCGTCGTCACCTTCAACCTCAGCCGGTTCCATTTCCAGTTGCAGGCTCATCAGGTTGGTCGCCAGCGGACGCATCAGCAGGTTGGCGTACTCGGCATCGCCTTCTTCGACGTCCACACCGATCAGCAACTGGCCACGGCCGTCATGCTGGATCCAGATCTCCTTGCCCTGCCAGACCACGGCGACGCGGGTGCAGGAGGTTTCCAGCTGGGTGCCGTCGGTGTCTTCAAGGATCAGTTTGAGGGTGTCGGTGGTCATAGATATAACTCTCAGCCGTGCGGCGTTAATTGATCTGGAAAGGATAAACCGAGCCCAGTTTAAGGATTTGCGTCAGTTCATCCAGTGCCGTCCGGCACTCAAGCAGCAATTGCGGGTCAGCCAGGTCGGTTTCACGCAGGCTGTCGCGGTAGTGCTTGTCGACCCATCGGGTCAGCGTGTCGTACAACGGCGCGGTCATGATAACCCCTGGGTTCACCGCCGCCAGTTCCGTTTCGTTCAACGCCACACGCAAACGCAGGCACGCCGGGCCGCCGCCGTTCTGCATGCTTTGCTTGAGGTCGAACACCTTGACTTCGCGGATCAACCCACCGGAGGCAGTCAGCCCTTGCAGGTAGTGCCACACGCGCTCATTGGCGCGGCATTCTTCCGGCACGATCAGCAGCATCGAGCCGTCAGGACGGGTCAGCAACTGGCTGTTGAACAGGTAGGAGCGTACCGCGTCCTCGACACTGACCAGCGCCCGCGGCACGCACACCGATTGGAAGTTACCGCCCAACTTGCCCAACTTGCCTTGCAGCTCGGCGAGCATCTGGTCGGTATGGAGAAAGGCATCCTCGTGATAGAACAGCACTTCGCCGTTGCCCACCGCGATCACGTCGTTGTGGAACACACCGGCATCGATCACCGCCGGGTTTTGCTGGGCGTACACCACTCCGTCTCTCTTCAGGCCGTGCAGACGGGCCACCGCCTGGGAAGCTTCGAGGGTCTGGCGTGCCGGGTATTTCTGCGGCGCCGAATAACGCGGGTCGAAGGCGCTGCGACCGAACACGAAAAACTCCACGCCCGCCTCGCCATAGTCGCGGCAAAAACGCGTGTGGTTGGCGGCGCCCTCATCACCGAACTGCGCCACCGCCGGCAACGCGGCGTGGTGGGCGAAGTGCCTGGCGTCGGCAAACATCGCGCCGAGCACGCGGCTGGTGGTGGGGTGTTCGATGCTGCGGTGGTACTTACAGTTGAGGTTGGCGGCGGTGAAGTGCACGCGACCGTCCGCGGTATCGGCGCTGGGGCTGACCGTGGCAGCGTTGGCCACCCACATGCTCGAGGCCGAGCAACTGGCGACCAGCAACGGCATGGCCTGCTTGGCGGCCTGCTCGATCACTTGCGCGTCGGTGCCACTGAAACCGAGGTTGCGCAAGGCCGCCACGTCGGGGCGTTCCTGGGGTGCGAGCACGCCCTGCACAAAGCCCATGTCCATCAGGGCTTTCATTTTTTGCAGGCCCTGCAACGCCGCTTCCCTTGGATTGGAATGCTGCTGGCTGTTGCTCTGGGACGCGACGTTGCCGAAGGACAAACCGCCGTAGTTATGGGTCGGCCCCACTAGACCGTCAAAATTGACTTCATAGGATTTCATCGGCGAGGCTCCACGAACATCTGTTTTTATAGGCATCAGTAGCTATCAGGACAACCGCACA
This sequence comes from Pseudomonas sp. FP2309, assembly GCF_030687575.1. Taxonomy (NCBI): domain Bacteria; kingdom Pseudomonadati; phylum Pseudomonadota; class Gammaproteobacteria; order Pseudomonadales; family Pseudomonadaceae; genus Pseudomonas; species Pseudomonas sp. FP2309. Next base: position 4,292,845 of record NZ_CP117439.1, read on the forward strand.
CCGGGGGTCAACGCCGCCGGCAATACCAGGCTCGGGGTTTCCAGCGAGGCCACCGGGTACGCGCAGTAATCTGCCGCGTAATACGCACTGGCGCGGTGGTTGCCCGAGGCCCCTACCCCACCAAACGGCGCGGTGCTGGCGGCGCCGGTCAGCTGTTTGTTCCAGTTGACGATGCCGGCGCGGCTTTCCAGCCAGAATTGCTGATAGCGCGCTTCGGAATCGGACAGCAAGCCGGCGGCAAGGCCGTACCGGGTGTTGTTGGCCTCGGCGATCGCCGCGGCGAAATCCGCGTAACGGATCACCTGCAACAGCGGGCCGAACAGTTCTTCATCCTCGCGCTCGGCTACGCCGGTCACGTCGATGATGCCGGGCGTGAGCAAGGCCGCCTGATCCCGGGGCTGGGTCATTTCCAGCAACGCGACAGCGCCATTGGCCAGCATCAATTCCTGGGCCTGCATCAAGGCTTTGGCCGCCGCCAGGGAAATCACCGAGCCCATGAACGGCGCCGGTTGTTGATCGAACGCACCCACTTCAAGCGTCGCGCTCACCGCCACCAGCCGCGCCAGCAACGCATCGCCCCAGGCGCCTTCCGGCACCAGCAGGCGACGGGCACAGGTGCAGCGCTGGCCGGCGGAGATAAACGCTGACTGGATAATGGTGTAGACCGCCGCATCCACGTCGGCCACTTCGTCGACCACCAGCGGGTTGTTGCCACCCATCTCCAGGGCGAGAATTTTGTCCGGACGCCCGGAGAACTGCTGATGCAGATGGTTGCCGGTGCGACTGGAACCGGTGAAGAACAGACCGTCGATGCCCGCATTCGCCGCCAGCGCGATGCCGGTTTCCCGCGCGCCTTGCAGCAGGTTCAACACGCCCGCCGGCAAGCCGGCCTCGATCCAGCATTGCACGGTCAGCTCCGCGACTTTAGGGGTCAACTCGCTCGGTTTGAACAGCACCGTGTTACCCGCCAGCAAGGCCGGCACGATGTGCCCGTTGGGCAAATGCCCCGGAAAGTTGTAAGGGCCGAACACCGCCACCACACCGTGGGGTTTGTGGCGCAACACGGCGGTGGCGTCGCCCAGGGGGCCGCTCTTCTCGCCAGTGCGTTCACGGTAGCTTTGCACCGAGATCGCGATTTTGTTGGCCATGCTGGTGACTTCGGTGGCCGATTCCCACAGCGGCTTGCCGGTTTCCTCACCGATGCAGCGGGCGATTTCCTCGGCACGGTTCTTCAGCGCGGCGGCGAAGGCTTCGAGCACGCCGATGCGTTCTTCCAACGGCCGCCTGGCCCACGCCGGAAACGCCTGGCGCGCGGCCTGCACGGCCGATTCAACCTGCTCGGCGGTGGCGCCATTGCCCGCCCACAACACCTGCTGGGTCACGGGGTTGCGCGACTCAAACAGCTCACCCTGGCCAGCCAGCCAGCTACCTGCGATATACAGAGAATTCATTATTTCGACTCCCGAGCAGCGGACAACGGTACGGCGCGTACTTGATCACCCACCACCAATTGCAGACGTTTGGCGGTCTGTGGGTCGACCACCAGGGTGCCCGCGGCCAGACGGGCGGGGGCGGCGGTGATGCGGCAGTCTTCGCGCTTGCGGTTATGGATCAGGAACGGCGTGGCGTCGTCCCCCGGCGTACCGATGGCCAGCACCAGCGATTGGCTGTCGCGCACCGCACGGATCTTGCCGGTCTCACACTCCACCGCCGGGCCGGCGTCGAAGATATCGACATAGCCCTGATAGCTGAAGCCTTCACTCTTGAGCATGCTCAGCGCCGGCTCGGTGTCCGGGTGGACCTTGCCGATCACATTGCGCGCATCTTCGGAAAGAAAGCAGCTGTACAACGGAAACTTCGGCATCAGCTCGGCGATAAACGCTTTGTTGCCCACGCCGGTGAGGTAGTCGGCCTGGCTGAATTCCATCTTGAAGAAGTGCCGGCCCAGGCTTTCCCAGAACGGCGAACGCCCGGCATCGTTGGACACACCGCGCATCTCGGCGATGATTTTGTTGCCGAACAGCTGGGGAAATTCAGCGATAAACAGCAGGCGTGCCTTGGCCAGCATGCGGCCGTTAAGACCGGTGCGGTAATCGGCGTGCAAAAACAACGAACACAACTCGGAATTACCGGTGAGGTCGTTGGCCAGAAACAGCGTCGGAATCTCGCGGTAGATATTCAGCTCCTGGGAGGCGCTGACGGTCAGGCCGACCCGGAAGTTGTACCACGGCTCACGCAGGCCGACGGCACCGGCGATGGCCGAAATACCCACCACGCGGCCTTCGTCGTTTTCCAGCACGAACAGGTAGTCGGCATCACCGCGCCCGGCCTCGCCGCGAAAGGTTTTCTCCGCCCAGCCCACGCGGTGGGTCAGACGCTCTTCGTTGGCCGGCAACGTGGTGAGGCCGGTGCCGGTGCTGCGCGCCAGATCAATCAGGGCCGGTAAATCGCTGCTGCGTACGGGACGAACGATCATGCTATCTCCTCGAACGGGCCGCTGTTGTCAGCCACCCGCGACACTCTGTTTTAGACCGCGACCAGGCGCACACTCGCGCCTTCGCCAACACCCAGGGCTTCGGCCGCGGCCAAGTCCAGGGTCACCGGTTTGCCGGGCGCGTAGTCCAGTTCCAGCATCACCGCGCGGTAATCCTGCAACTGGGCGTTGCTCACCAGGTACTGGCGGCCAACCCCCTTGACCATCTCGCCGATCTTCACCGGCACCACACGGCTCTGGGCGATGGAGCGAATGCCCGAGACCCGTGCGTGCAGCGTCGGGCCGCCGTCAAAGATGTCGATGTAGTGATCGGTCTCAAAGCCTTCGCGCATCAGGATGTCGAAGGTGATCTGCGCACGCGGGTGCACCTGGCCCATGGCTTCCTGGGCTTCGTCGGGCAACAGCGGCACGTAGATCGGGTAATGGGGCATCAGCTCGGCGAGGAAGGTGCGGCTTTTCAGCCCGCACAGGCGCTCGGCGGCGGCGTAGTTGAGGTCGAAGAAGTTGCGGCCGATAGCGTCCCAGAACGGCGAATCACCGTTCTCGTCGCTGTAGCCGACAATCTCGGTCACCACCGAATCGGCAAAGCGCTCGGGGTGGCTGGCGACAAACAACAGGCGGCCACGGGAATTGAGTTCCGACCACGGCGAACCGACCAACTCCGGCACCACATAGAAGCTGGTGAGCAGGCTGTTGCCGGTAAGGTCGTGGCACTGGGAAAGCACGTGGATCTTGTTGTGGATCTTCAGCTCGCGGGAGGCGTGCACAAAGGTCTCGTTGCGGAAACTGTAGAACGGTTCCGAGTAGCCGGCGGACGCGACGATGGCCGAGCAGCCGGCGAGCTTGCCGGTGTCGGTGTCTTCGAGCACGAAGAAATAGCTTTCTTCGCCGTTGAAACTCACCTCGGCCGCGAAGGACGCTTCGCTGGCGGCGATCTTGTCGCTCAGGCGTTCCACATCGTCCGGCAAGGAGGTGACACCAATCGGGCTGTCCGCAGCCAGACGCTGTACCTCGCCCAGATCAGCCATTTGCGCGGGGCGCATCACCAGCATGGTGTCACTCCTTAACTCGAAAAACCTACAGGAAAAAATGCCGGGCACAATCGCGAACCAGTGAGGCCTGGTGTGGGAGCGGGCCGGGCACAAAAATTTGGGCGCGATGCCCAATCACGTGAGCATCGCGCAGTCCATCAGCCTTGCGTCAGCGTTTTTACCGCACGCTCGAAACGATCCAGACCTTCGTTGATGTCCGCCTCGTCCACCACCAGGCTCGGGGCAAAACGCACCACGTCGGGGCCGGCTTGCAGGATCATCAGGTTTTCTTTTTCGGCCGCGTTGAACACGTCCTTGGCCTTGCCTTTGAAGGCGTCGCTCAGCACGCAACCGATCAGCAGGCCCATGCCGCGCACTTCGGTGAAGATGCCGTACTGTGTGCCGATCTGCTGCAAGCGTGCCTTGAACAGCTCGTGCCTGGCTTTCACACCGGCCAGCACCTCCGGGGTGTTGATCACGTCGATCACCGCTTCAGCCACCGCGCACGCCAGCGGGTTGCCGCCGTAGGTGGTGCCGTGGGTGCCGACCACCAAGTGCTTGGCCAGTGCTTCGGTGGTCAGCATCGCTGCAATCGGGAAGCCGCCGCCCAGGCTCTTGGCGCTGGTGAGGATGTCCGGCGTCACGCCGTAATGCTGGTAGGCGAACAGGTGGCCGCTGCGGCCCATGCCGGTTTGCACTTCGTCGAACACCAGCAGTGCGTCGTGGGCGTCGCACAGCTCGCGGGCACCTTGCAGGTAGGCCAGTTCGGCCGGCAATACGCCGCCTTCGCCCTGGACCGGTTCCAGCACCACCGCGCAGGTCTTGTCCGACACCGCCGCCTTGAGCGCCGCCAGGTCGTTATAAGGGACGTGGGTGATGCCGGTGATTTTAGGCCCGAAGCCGTCGGAGTACTTGGACTGGCCACCGACGTTGACGGTGAACAGGGTGCGGCCGTGGAAGCTGTTCAGGGCGGCGATGATCTCGTACTTCTCGCTGCCGAAACGGTCGAACGCCACGCGACGGGCCAGCTTGAACGCGGCCTCGTTGGCTTCGGCGCCGGAGTTGCAGAAGAACACTCGCTCGGCAAACGTGGCGTCGATCAGCTTATGGGCCAGGCGCAGGGCCGGCTCATTGGTGAACACATTGGAGACGTGCCACAGCTTGTTGGCCTGTTCGGTCAACGCACCGACCAGCGCCGGGTGGGCATGGCCCAATACGTTGACCGCGATGCCGCCGGCAAAGTCGATCAGCTCGCGACCGGCCTGGTCCCATACGCGCGAACCTGCGCCACGCACGGGGATGAAGGCGGCAGGGGCGTAATTGGGCACCATGACCTGGTCGAAATCGGCACGTTGCACCGGGGCTTGCTCAACGGACATCGGAGTCTCCTGAAGAGGAACGCCCGCCTGGAACTGGCGGGCGATGCAGGGATTGTAAGGACAGTTTTCAGCGCGGCCTTGCCGCCAAGCGACAACTTCTTATAGCGCAAACCCGCGTTTTTGGCGGGTTTACGCCAATGCGACATATAGCGTCGCAATGGCGCAGTTTAAACGCAGTGCGGCCAGAGAGGCAGAGGCACACGCGGTTGATTTAGTCCCCAGGCACTAACTATCTGCGCCCCGAGGCGCCCTGCGGCTTGTTTTGATCTGCGTGACTCCACTCACCGAAGGATCAGCCCCATGGCGCCCCCCGTTATTCAACGTCTTATCCATGCCACCGCCGCCGCGCCTGTCGGCGTGCACGGCGCACTGCCCGACTGGCTGGGCAACGCAAGCGCAGCCAGGCGCCAGGCCCTGCGCGACACGCCCCCGCTGTTTGCCGATTGGCATACCCGTGCCAGCCGCCAACGGCAGATGCCGCTGCGGCTGGCGATAGCGGCAAGTTGGACCGCGCACAACCGCGTCGACAGGGCATTGGACACACTGCAAACCCCACAGCAATTTGCCGCGCCCCGGCTGCAGCAAGCGCTCCAACAGCGCTTTGGCATCGACGCCGACGTCCACACCACCTACCTGCGCCTGTACACGCGCCTGACCACGCCACTGCTGCCGCTGCCCACCGGTGGCGCAAGCGTGTGGACCGTGTCGCTGCTGGACGCGGTGCTGCACAACTTCGATGAGGCCGAAAGCGCACCGAACGCCTACGCGCCCGAGTCGACCTTCATCACCCAACCCTCCGCGAGCGGGCAGTTCACCTTGTTGCCGGCCCTTCGCCGTGTGCTGAGCATCGAACAGTTCGTGCGCCTGTGCCGCGAACTGGACATCGGCGCGCATTACCAGCGCTACCTCAAAGACTTTTTCGGCTTCAACGACGCTGCCGCCCAGGCCACCCTGCGCCGCGACGTCATCCACAGCCTCAAAGCCGAGGCCCACGCCAGCCTGCACCTGGCGCGCCTGAAAAAGCAGGTGAGCGACTCTGCATTCCATACACTCCAAGGCCAACTGCAAGGCCTCGACGGCATGCTGTTGCAGGGCCAACCGCTGCTCAGCCACGACTTGAGCCTGATGGGAGCACCACTGGCCGGTATCGTGCTGTTCGCCGCCGACCTGGAGCGGCACCACGATGCCGTGCCCGTCGTCGCGTACATCCCCGGCGACCCGCAGGCGCCGCTCGCGTATTACCCCAGCGGCACCGCGTTCATGCTCGACCTCACCGCCAAACTGCGCAGCGCCGACTACCAGGCGTTCTTCAGCCGCTTCGTCAGACATGAGCACCGCGGCTACTTCTTTGCCGACCTCAACAACCGACTGTCACAGGTGGCCTGGAACAAACCGGTCGCCGGCGACCCGCGCCCGGCGTGGCGAGAGCGACCGGTGGCTGAACCCAACCTGCAGTTTTTCGCGAGCAAAATCAGCGGCGACCTGTACGAGCACCTGTATGAAACCAAGCTCAACACGCTGCTCAATGACGCGCGGGTGATCGCCGTCTCCACCGCAGATGCCGACAGCCAGGCACGCTGGCAGCGCTGGAACATTCTGCAAAAAGTCGCCAAGGCCATCCTGGAAGTCGCGGCTTTTATCGCCACCCCGTTCATTCCGCCGCTGGGCCTGCTGATGCTCGGCTATACCGCTTACCAACTGCTTGACGACGCCTTTGAGGGCATTGTCGATTGGGCTGAAGGGCTCAGACACCAAGCGTTTGCGCACCTGATGTCGATACTTGAACAGATGGTTCAACTGGGCCTGTTCGCGGTCGGCGCACCGATTGCCGAACAGCTGCTGCGCCAGGCACTGCCCCCCCAACTGTGGGCATTTTTCGACAAGTTGACTCCGGTAACCGCCAGCGATGGCAAGACCCGCCTGTGGAAGCCCGACCTGCAACCCTACGCCCACACCGTCGAGCTGCCCGACACCTCTCGCGCCAACCGCGAAGGGCTGCACCCCCACCAGGGCAAACAGATCCTGCCCCTCGACGGCAGACATTTCGCCGTCGAGAAGGATGCCGGCAATGCCTTCCTGCAACACCCCACGCGCCCGCATGCCTACCGGCCACGGCTGATGGGTAATGGCAAAGGCGCCTGGGTGAGCGAAGTCGAGCAGCCGTTGAGCTGGGACAGCACCACCCTGCTGCGCCGCCTCGGCCCGCTCGCCGATGGCCTCAGCCCTGCGCGTCTTGAGCAGGCCCGCCGCATCAGCGGCACCGACGACGCGGCATTGCGCAGCATGTACCTGCAGCGCCAGGCGCCGCCGCCACTGCTGAGCGACACCCTCAAGCGCGTCAAGCTCGATCAACAGTTGCAAGACTTCATCGACCAGATGAACAGTGACGACCCGCAGGTCTTTGGCAAAGCCGACGCCCAGACCCAACTCTGGCTGCTCAGCAACACCACACTCTGGCCCGACGCCAAGACCCTGCGCGTGCTGGACGCCGAGGGCCAGACCCTGTGGGAACTGCCTGGCCGGGCAAACGCGGCCGTGGTGCAGGTGCACCAAGCGCAGCTGAAAAATGGCGACTTGCTGAAAACCCTGCTGGAAACCCTCGACGAACCCGAACGCAAAACCCTGCTCGAAGAACCCTTCGGCACGCCCGTCACACAGCCCCATGTGCGCACGGCCAAGCTGCGCAAACGCCTGGCCGGCAAAGCCGAGGAAAAACGCTTCGCCCTGTTCGATTCGCGCTACCGCGCCCTGGAGCACACCGACAATCCGCGCCTGCAAAAAATCATCGACACCACCCCCGGCCTGCCCACCAGCGCGGCCGAAGAAGTCTTGCGCGAGGCCAGCGGCGAGGCGCTGCTGGAGATCGACCAGGGCAAAATGCCGCCGGCCGTGCTCGAACGTGCGCGCTGGGCGGCGCATCACGTGCGCATCAGCCGCGCATACGAGGGGTTGTATCTCGATTCGGTGGACAGCAGCGACACCCACCGCCTCGCCCTGCACTCCCTGGAAAACCTGCCCGGCTGGTCGCCGCAGGTGCGCCTGGTGGTCACCGACTACACGCGCACCGGCCACGTGCGCGACGCCATCGGCGCCCTTCAAGCGCCGATTCAACGCACATTGGTGCGCACCGTCGACGGCGCGTACGTGCCGGAAGATCACAAGGGCACGCTGTTCGCAGCAACCGACTTCTACACCGCCGTGCTCCAGGCCCTGCCCGACGCGCAACGCGACGCACTGGGCATTCATATCGGGCAGGGACCGTTACTGCGCCAGACCTTGCGCGCCCATCCCCTGCCACGGGACACCCTGGGCGAGCTGCTGGCCGAGGCGCCGTTACGCAAACCGGCCTATGACCCGACGCTGTTGCGCTTGCCAGGTGGCATGGAGGGTTATGAGGCGACGCCTGGCCCCAGCGGGCAGCTGTCGCTCGAGGCGCGACTGCACGAGCTTTACCCCAGCCTGACCTCGGATGAAGTGACGGAGGCCCTGAACGCCCTGCGTAGCCATCCGGGCTCGCCGCTGCAAACCCTGCAGACGCTGAAAAACGAGTTCCTGCAATTAGAGGCCGACCTGAACGCCTGGCATCACGACACCCCGCACACCTACCTGGACACGACCCTGGCGCTCAACCCCTCGGTGATCGAGGCACAGCGGCACAATCGCCTGCGCTGGAAACAGGAGCTTATTCGCGCCTGGCGCCATGAAACCGAAGAAGACAATTACTTCGCCAACCCGCACGACAACGGCTATCGCTTGCGCCTGAACCGCCCGATTTACGGCGACCTGCCGACACTGCGGGCCAACTTCGAACACATCTCCCGTCTGGACCTGAACAGCTACGTCTCGACCCGAGGCACCCAGGCCTTCCTCGCGCAATTCCCCAGACTGCGCAGCCTGACCGTCAGCGATATCGCCCTGCGCGCACTGCCCACCGAGGTCACCTCGATGGCCCGCTTGAATGAACTGACGCTGCGCAACTGCGCCATCAAGCTGACGGCCCAGACCCGTGAACACCTTGCCGGCCTGAATCAGCTGAAAAAACTCGACCTCTATGCCAACCCGCTGACCCTGGCGCCCAACCTTGAGAACATGGCCGACCTGCGCACGCTGAACCTGAGCCAGACCGAGATTTCGCAATTTCCCGACGGCCTGCTCGAGCGCTCGCACCTGACCCTCGCCGACCTCAGTGACAACCAGATCCAGACGCTGCCCGAGGCTCTGTTCAGCCTGCCCGCCGATCGCGCCGAAGCCTACGACCTGTCCGGCAACCCGCTGTCGCGCGCCGCGCTGGAACGCGTCAAGGTCCACTGCCAGGACACCGGCGAACACCTGGGCGCAGATGCCGGTATCGAAGAGCGGCGTCGCGTGCATGAGCTCTATCCCACCTTCACCGACAAGCAGGCCAGCCGGTTTATTTTCAAGCTGCCCGGCGGCCTGGACGACGTTATGCCCACCCTCATCCAACTCAAAGCCGACTACGAGCGCCTGCAAACCGACCTTGAACACTGGGCGGTAAATGCACCCGAGCACCATCCGATCACCAACGCGCCGTTGGAGCAGCAAGCGCGTGCGCAGCAACAGGTCACTCGCCGGGCCTTGAAAACGTTGCTTGAGGAATGCTGGCGACGGGAAACTGCGCTGGATGAGGACCAAGAACCGCTACGCGATGCCCATGAACTGATTTGCAGCGATCCGATCCTGGGGGATCTGCCGGTGCTCAATGTCGACTTCAACCATGTGTCCAGACTTGAGCTGCGGGGCGAGGAAACCACGACACTGCCGGTCGGGTTGCTCGAGCGTTTCCCTCAACTCGAAACCCTGATGATTCACCGCTACGCCTTGCAGGACATTCCATTGGGGGTGTTCAGCCTGACCAAGCTCAAGAGCCTGATCCTGTCACGCAGCCACGTGCGCCTGACGCCGACCAGCGCCGACGCCCTCAGCGGCCTGGACACCCTTCAATACCTGGATTTGAGTGACAACCCGCTGGGCATCACGCCCGACGTCAGCCAGATGCCGCACCTGAGCGCCTTGATGCTGGAAAATAGCGGCCTGACCGAGGTGCCGCACGGCACTTTCAGTCGGCGCTCGCTCGCTCAACTGAACCTGAGCGATAACCTGATCACCGAGCTGCCCAGCGATATTCTTGAGGTGCCACCGGACCTGGCCGACGGTTTTGACCTCAACGGCAACCCGCTCACGCCCGCGACCATCGCCATGCTGCGCCCGTACTACCGGCGCACGGCGGTGGACTTCGGCGTGGTCGAGGTGTCGTTGGACGCGCAGATGAACCCAGGGCCGCCCCCGGTGGATGTCTCCGAAGACGAGATGGAGCCATGACGGGCCGTTCAGCCGCGTTCGGACGGCACCGATGACAATTCGAAGGGGCTGCTGCTGCGCCGCTGGTTGCGGTCTTCACGCGGGGTGGCGCCGAAGAAATTGCGGTAGGCGCTGGAGAAGTGCGGCCCCGAGGAGAAGCCGCAGGACAGGCCGATCTGGATGATCGACTTGCTGGTTTGCATAAGCATCTGGCGGGCCTTGTTCAGACGCAATTCCAGGTAGTACTGGCTGGGCACGCGGTTGAGGTATTGCTTGAAGATCCGTTCCAACTGTCGTCGCGATACGCAGACATGCTGGGCAATTTCGTCGGTGGTCAGCGGCTCTTCGATGTTGGCCTCCATCAACAGCACCGCCTGGGTCAGCTTTGGATGGCTGGAGCCCAGGCGGTTTTGCAGCGGGATGCGCTGGCGCTCGCCGCCTTCACGGATGCGTTCCACCACCAGTTCTTCGGATACCGCACCGGCCAGTTCAGCGCCATGGTCGCGGGCGAGCACCGCCAGCAGCAGGTCAAGTACCGACATGCCGCCGCAGGCGGTCAGGCGGTCCCGATCCCAGTCGAACAAGTGGCTGGTGGCGATGACCTTGGGGAAACGCTCGGCAAAATCGTCCTGCCAGCGCCAGTGCACCGCGGCGCGGTAACCATCGAGCAGACCGAGTTGCGCCAGCGGGTACACGCCCGCCGACAGGCCTCCGATCACACAACCGGCGCGCACCAATTGCTTGAGCGCAGTGCTCAGTTGCGAGCCGATCACCGTCGGCGGTTCGTCGGCCAGCAGGAACAGCTTCTGCAAGCCGTCGAGCTTGCCGGCCCAGGGTTCACCCGGCAATTGCCACGCGCCGTCGGTGGCAGGTTCAGCGAGCAGAAACGACAGTTCATACACCACGTCCGGATGCACCCGCTGAGCAACGCGCAAAGCCTCCTCAGCCAGCGCAAGCGTGAGTGCTTTTGTGCTGGGCCAAATCAGGAAACCAATTTTGTGGGCGGTCATGTGGGAGCTATCCGAAGCGAAGAACGGTAATGAAGACAGGGGCTAATGCTAGCCCGTAAACCAACACAAATCTCAAAACATCTGGATATCTGACTGGGGTGCCGGCTTTTTCTGGTCGGGGGCCGCCTCGCTGCCCGGCGCGGGGCAAGCCCGCTCGCAAAAAAAGCCCGCACAGGCTTATTTCAAGCTGCCGGACAAAAACTGCTGCAACCTTTCGGACTGAGGGTTCACCAGCACTTCACGCGGGTTGCCACGCTCTTCAACGATGCCTTTGTGCAAGAACACCAGTTGGTTGGAGACTTCACGGGCAAAGCCCATTTCGTGGGTCACCACCACCATGGTGCGGCCTTCCTGGGCCAGGTCCTGCATCACCTTGAGCACTTCGCCCACCAGCTCCGGGTCCAGCGCCGAGGTCGGTTCGTCGAACAGCATCACCTCCGGTTCCATGGCCAGGGCACGGGCGATCGCCACGCGCTGCTGCTCGCCGCCGGACATGTGGCCGGGGAACGCATCCTTACGATGGCCCACGCCGACTTTGGCCAGGTAGTGTTCGGCCTTTTCACGGGCTTCTTTTTTCGACACGCCCAACACGTGCACCGGGGCTTCCATCACGTTTTCAAGCGCGGTCATGTGCGACCACAGGTTGAAATGCTGGAACACCATGGACAGGCGCGAACGCATGCGTTGCAGCTGTTTGGGGTCGGCGGCCTTCAGCGCGCCGTCCTTGTTGGCCACCAGCTTGAGCTCTTCGTTATTGAGCAGGATCTTGCCGGCGTGGGGTTGCTCCAGCAGGTTGATGCAGCGCAAAAAGGTACTTTTGCCCGAACCGCTGGAACCGATGATGCTGATCACATCACCGGCCGCGGCGGCCAGGGACACGCCTTTGAGCACTTCATGACTGCCATAGCGTTTATGCAGGTCTTGGACTTCAAGCTTGTACATGCGGTCGGTTCTCACAAAAACAGGTGGTCAGTCGTTGAGCAAGCGCCCGTGTCGCAGCGCATCGCGCCCCGCCACCTTGGCCAGCCAGAAACCCGCTTGGGCATAACGCAGCCGTTCAACGGCAAACAACACCCCCGAGGTGCCCGCGCAGAGGATGCTCACGCGGTCGTCCAGGGGGTCAATCACTTCAAAAATCGCGTCGCCCTTCTCAACCCACTCGCCGGCTTTACGCAGGTAACTGATCACCCCGGCGTGGGGTGCGAACAACAACTCGGTGCCTTCGAACGGCATGCCTTCGCACGCTTCAAACTGCGGCGCCGGCCATTGGCCCTTGATCAGGCCCTGCTCGGCGAGGAACGCAAGGATGCCTTCGGCATGGAAAATCGCCTCATCGCGGCCGGTGTCGGCCTGGCCGCCCAGTTCGAGGGTCGTGGCCAGGCACGCCAATGGAATCTGTGCCTCGGGAAACAGCCGTGACAGGCGCAGCCAGGGCAGCGAGCAGGCTTCGTCGAACGAGCTGCCGCCGGAATCTTCCGCCAGCAGGCCGACCTTCACATTCAAATGGGCCGACAGCGAACGCCACTGCGGCCAGTGCTGGGGCAGCGCGTACATATGCAGCGCGGCTTCGGCGTCGCAGTGCAGGTCGAGGACAATATCCGCCGTGCAGGCGTGGCTCAGCAGGATGCGTTGCATGCCTTGCAGCTGGCTGCTCGGTGCGGGCAACCCAGTGAGCGCATCGTTCATGGCCTGGCGGATCATGCCCACGTTGGCGTGCGCATCATCGCCCAGCTTGCCTTGCAGCAGCGCCGCGACCGGCTCGCTCAACTCGACGAAATCGCGGTTGAAATTCTTGCCGCTGCCCACCTCGAAACGCCCCTGGTGGCTGCCTTGCAGCAACTGGCCCAGGCCCATCGGGTTGGCCACCGGCACCAGCTCGATCACCCCATTGAGGGCGCCTTGCTGTTCCAGTTCGGTCAGGCGTTTTTTCAGCTCCCAGGCGGCGCGCATGCCGGGCAGTTCATCGGCGTGCAGGCTGGCCTGGATGTAGGCCTTGCGCTCGCCACTGCCAAAGCGGAATACGCTCAGTTGACGCTCGCAGCCCAAGTGCCCCCAGGGCAGCAGATGATCGATACGTTCCATATCAATGCTTCCGTGGAGCCAGGTAGCTCAGCCAGCGGCGCTCGGCCAACTTGAACAGGCGCACCAGGATGAAGGTCAGGCACAGGTAGAACACGCCGGCGGTGATATAGGCTTCGAACGGCAGGTAGAACTGGGCATTGACCGTGCGCGCGGCACCGGTGATGTCGATCAGGGTGACGATGGACGCCAGGCTGGTGGTCTGCAGCATCATGATCACTTCGTTGCTGTACTGCGGCAGCGCACGACGCAAGGCCGACGGCAGCAGGATGCGGCGATACAGTTTATAGCGCGACATGCCCATGGCCTTGGCCGCTTCGATCTCGCCATTGGGCGTGGCCTTAAGGCTGCCGGCAATGATCTCGGCGGTGTAGGCGCTGGTGTTGATGGCAAAGGCCAGGCACGCACAGAAGGTGGCACTGGACAGCAGCGGCCACATGAAACTCTCGCGCACCGCCTCGAACTGCGCCAAGCCGTAGTAGATCAGGAACAGCTGCACCAGCATCGGCGTGCCACGGATCACGTAGGTGTAGAGCCACGCCGCGCCGTTGACGAGCGGCTGCTTGGACACGCGCATCAAGCCCAGGGGCAGCGCGGCGAGCAGGCCGAAGAACAGCGAGATGGCGAGCAGTTTCAGGGTGGTCAGCAAGCCGCCAAGGTACAGCGGCATGGCCTCCCAAATGACGTTGTAGTCGAAGATCATAGATCAGCCGCCCTTACGCCTACCGAGTAGCGCTTCTCAAGATGACGCAGGGCCAGCAACGACACGCTGGTGATCACCAGGTACATCGCCGCCACTGCGAGGAAGAAGGTAAAAGGCTCGCGGGTGGCGTCTGCCGCCTGCTTGGCCTTGAACATCATGTCTTGCAGGCCCACCACCGAAATCAACGCGGTGGCCTTGGTGAGGACCAGCCAGTTGTTGGTGAACCCAGGGATCGCCAGCCGGATCATCTGCGGCACCATCACCCGGAAAAACACCTGGAAGCTGCTCATGCCATACGCAAGGCCGGCTTCGGCCTGGCCCTTGGGGATGGCCATGAAGGCGCCGCGGAAGGTTTCCGACAGGTAGGCGCCAAAGATGAAACCCAGGGTGCCGATACCGGCTGCCAGGGGGTTCAAGTCAATATAGTCGTCATAGCCGAGCATCGGCGCGACGCGGTTAAGCAGGTCCTGACCGCCGTAGAAAATCAGCAGGATCAGCACCAGGTCGGGGATCCCGCGGATCACCGTGGAGTACAAGTCACCCAGCCAGGCCAGCCAGCGCACCGGCGACAGGCGTAACGCGACCCCGATCAGACCCAGAACAATGGCCAGGGCCATGGACGACAAGGCGAGCTGAAGCGTCAACCATGCGCCATCGAGGATGACGGCCCCGTAGCCTTTCAACATGATTCAGGTCCTCGAAAAGGGGGATGAAAAAATGGCGCAAACTTCAGAGTGTTCTGTTGCTTGCGCCATTGTGGACTGACAGCTGCGAGTACTTACAAGGCGGCGGGTGTATCAGCGCCGTAAATATCGAAATTGAAGTACTTTTTCTCGATTTCCTTGTACTTGCCGTTGGCACGGATCGCCGCGATCGCTGCGTTGATGCGGTCCAGGTTTTCCTTGTCGCCTTTACGTACCGCGATGCCTACGCCGTCGCCGAAGTATTTGACGTCGGTGAACGCCGGGCCGGTGAACGCGTAGCCTTTACCGGCCGGGGTGTCGAGGAAACCTTCCTGCAGCAGGGTGGCATCGGCCACGGTGCCATCGAGGCGACCGGCTTCCACGTCCAGGTAGATTTCATTCTGCGAGCTGTAAGGCACCACGGTGACGCCTTTAGGCGCGAGGACTTCCTTGGCGAAACGGTCGTGGATCGAACCGCGCTGTACGCCGATCTTCTTGCCTTTGAGTTCGCTCAGGCTGTCACTGACCGCTGTGCCTTCCTTCAACACCAGACGCGCGGGGGTCAGGTAGTAGCGGTTGGTGAAGTCCACGGATTTCTTGCGGTCTTCGGTGATGGACATGGACGACAGGATTGCGTCGATCTTGCGCACTTTGAGCGCAGGGATCAGGCCGTCGAACTCTTGCTCGACCCACGTACATTTGACCTTCATCTCTTCGCACAGGGCGTTGCCGATGTCGTAGTCAAAACCGACGATGCTGCCATCCGGCGCCTTGGAGGCAAATGGAGGGTAAGCCGCTTCGATACCAATTTTCAGGGGCTTGCCTTCAGCGAAGGCCTGCATGGACAGCACGGACAGCGCCAGGGCGCCCAACAGCACGAGTTTCTTCATCTTGGGACTCCATCGGTATAGGGCAAAACAGCAGTATGAGCCATGGCCCACGATGCGGCGAAGGTGAAACCGAATAGCGGCGCTGCGTCCTGCGCAGATTCAACGGTCTGCGACGACGAGCGAGTGATCGGCATTCTAACGACAGGCCGGAAGCCGATATTTCCTCAATGCGACAACAATTTACAGAAGCACCGAGAAAGCAGTTCCAGCTCATTGACAGCCTCCGAGTTTTATGCAGAGGCAAAAGACATTAAACCTGTAGATGCTGCAAATTGCGGGCCTATTATTCGCAAACCCTTCTAGCACGGCAAGTGTGGCGTTTAATCTAATTGGCGAGGGTGTCTAAAACGCGGTTTTTCGGGGCACGGACGTAGCGCTTTGCCTCATGTTTGGGCAGAGGGTTACACATTTGCGCCGCTCGGTAACAATCAGAAACCTCCTACGTGATAAACCGATATTTATTGGCCTACCGGGAGAAGCAAATGCAGGTGGCACTTACCCCTTGGCGCTGACCGGCTGTAGAGCCCTGTCACAGGAACTCCCCAGGGGTTTTGAGCGCATGAAAAAGCCCCACCCGGCTCACACCGGATGGGGCTTCGTCTGACCCGCTTCGCCTTAGGCGGCGTTCATGGTCTTGTGGGTTTCAATCAAATGCGCTACCACGCCCGGGTCGGCCAGGGTGGAGATATCGCCCAGCCCGTCGTATTCCGCCGTGGCGATCTTGCGCAGGATGCGACGCATGATTTTGCCCGAACGGGTTTTCGGCAAGCCCGGTGCCCACTGGATCACGTCCGGCGAAGCGATTGGACCGATCTCTTTGCGCACCCAGTTTTTCAGCTCCAGGCGCAGCGCTTCGTTGGGTTCTTCGCCATTTTTGAGGGTGACATACACGTAGATGCCCTGCCCCTTGATGTCGTGCGGCACACCCACCACCGCCGCTTCGGCGACTTTAGGGTGGGCCACCATGGCGCTTTCGATCTCGGCGGTGCCCATGCGGTGGCCGGACACGTTCAATACGTCATCCACACGCCCGGTGATCCACCAGTAGCCGTCTTCATCGCGACGGGCGCCGTCACCGGTGAAGTACATGCCACGGAAAGTCTTGAAATAGGTGTCCACAAAACGATCATGGTCGCCGTACAGCGTACGGGCCTGGCCTGGCCACGAATCGAGGATCACCAGGTTGCCTTCGGCGGCGCCTTCGATGATGTTGCCCAGGTTGTCCACCAATGCCGGCACCACACCAAAGAACGGCCGCGCCGCCGAACCCGGCTTGAGCGCATGAGCGCCTGGCAGCGGGCTCATCAGGGTGGCGCCGGTTTCGGTCTGCCACCAGGTGTCGACGATCGGGCAACGGGATTGGCCGACGTTCTTGTAGTACCAGTCCCACGCTTCAGGGTTGATCGGCTCACCCACCGAACCGAGCAGGCGCAGGCTGCTGCCGTCCACGCCTTCGCAGGCGGCGGTGCCCGACGCCATCATGGCGCGGATCGCGGTCGGCGCGGTGTAGAGGATGTTGACCTTGTGCTTGTCGACGATCTTGCCCACCCGGGTAATGTCCGGGTAGTTCGGCACGCCTTCGAACAGCAGCGTGGTCGCGCCATTGGCCAGCGGGCCGTAGACGATGTAGGTGTGGCCGGTGACCCAGCCGACGTCGGCGGTGCACCAGTAGATTTCGCCCGGACGGTAGTCGAACACGCGCTCGTGGGTCAGCGCCGCGTACAGCAGGTAACCACCGGTGGTGTGCTGCACGCCTTTAGGCTTGCCGGTGGAACCGGAGGTGTAGAGGATGAACAGGGCCTCTTCGGCGCCCATTTCTTTGGGCGCACATACGGTGCCCGCTACTTTCATCAGGTCTTCGTACCAGATGTCGCGGTGCTGGTTCCACTTGATCGTGCCATTGGTGCGCTTGCACACGATGACTTTCTGGATGCTGCTGGTTTCCGGGTTGGTCAGGGCGTCGTCGACGTTGGCCTTGAGCGGAATTTTCTTACCGGCACGGATACCTTCGTCAGCGGTAATCACCACCTTCGACTTACAGTCAATGATGCGACCGGCCAGGGCCTCCGGCGAGAAACCACCGAACACCACGGAGTGGATCGCACCGATGCGGGTACAGGCCAGCATGGCGACCACGGCTTCGGGGATCATCGGCATGTAGATCGTCACCACGTCGCCGCGGTGCACGTCCTGGCCGCGCAGGGCGTTGGCGAACTTGCAGACTTCTTCATGCAGCTCGCGGTAGGTGATGGTGCGGCTCTCGGCAGGGTCATCGCCCTCCCAGATGATCGCCGCCTGATCGCCGCGCTCGGCGAGGTGACGGTCCAGGCAGTTATAGGAAACGTTCAGGGTGCCATCAGCGAACCATTTGATGTCGACATGGTGGTCATCGAAAGAGGTCTGCTTGACCGCGGTGAAAGGCTTGACCCAGTCAAGGCGCTTGGCTTGCTCACGCCAGAAACCATCGGGGTTGACCACCGACTGCTGGTACATGGCCTTGTAGGTCGCCTCATCGGTCAGCGTGTTGGCTGCTACTTCGGGGCGAACGGGGTACAGGGAAGCCGCACTCATCTTTCTTACCTCGGTGACATAGTTGTTGTTGTATGGCCCAGTTGTAGCCGGGGTGGGCCTATAGAACCATTCGACGATGGTAGTAACAAGACCCTACAAATTGCCCTGCTATCCCGCCCGCCCCTCTGGCCCGCGCCCTGCGCGGCTTTGCCCGCCTGCAAAAAAACCTCTGACACGGGATTGTTACAAAAACCGCCAATAGTGTTTATCAAAAGCACGGGTATATGAATATAACCCCCGGGCCTAGAATCAACTCCGCCCACCAAGGCACCGTGATTTACACGGCAGTGATTAACAACGTAACAGCCCCCACGAAGGCACCGTTAATCCAAACTTCCCAACTTTTAAGTTACACACGCGGCCTCATAAGGGCCCCGTGCCCCCTTTCGCCCTGAAGAAGGTAAGTAAAGAAATGAAAGCTCTCGTAGTTATGGCCCTCAGCAGCTTGTGCGCCACCGCCGCCCTGGCCGACGAAGCCCCGACCGAGCTGGCCGGCCAGAACGCACCGATTGTGGAGGACTACACCTATAGCACTCACTTGGACGTCGCCAAAGTACTGTCCATGAGCACCGTACCCGAAGTATGCGAAGTTGTACCGGTGAAGATGGAATATGAAGATTCCCAGGGCCAACGCCACATTCTTAATTATCACGTCATGGGCAATGGTTGTTCTAACGGGTAATAACGTCCCCGTGCAAGTTGCCCCTGAAGTTGTTCGCCGCAAGAAATCGTTCTTGCGGCAAAGTCCCAGTCTCTGTTATCGGCCCTGCCTCGCGGCTTTCATAAAATGCCGAGCAGGCTTGCCGGTGGTTCGATCATCCGGCAACCCCCAGTACACCAGACCTGCGCATAACAGGCAGAACGGCGCCAACGCCAACATGCCCAGGTACGTATTGCCGCTTACATCGTTGATGTAGCCCACCAGCAACGGCGCCACCATCCCACTGAGCTGCCCCACCGTGTTCACGGCGGCAATCCCCCCGGCGATAGCAATGCCGGTGAATGCCTGCTGGGGAATCGTCCAGAAAATCGGGATGGCAATGAACACACCGGCCGTGGCCAGCACCAGGAACGAGGTCAGCAGCACGTAGTGCTCGTTGAAGTAGCACGCGGCGAAATAGCCCACGCCACCCACAGACATGCACAGCCACAGGTACTTGCGCCGCTCACCGGTGGCGTCGGAACGCCGCGTGACGATGATCATGCCGATGGCCGCGACCAGATAAGGCAGCGCGGTCAGGAACCCCACCGTTACCTGGCTTTTTATGCCCGAGGCGCTGATCAGGTGAGGCATCCAGAAATTGAGCCCGTACCCGGTGAGCTTGATCATGAAATAGATCACTGACAGCACGGCCACCTGCCGCGTAAAGATCACCTTGAGCAACGACGCCTGGATCGGCCTGAACTGCTTCTTATCGTTATCCAGGTTGCGCTGGAGCAAGTCCTTTTCATCCTGACTCAGCCACCGCGCCGACTGAATATCCCGGTCGAGCCGGAACAGCACCACCACCCCGAGGACACTGCACGGCAGCCCGGACAGGATGAACAACCAATGCCAGCCCGCCAGCCCGAGAAAACCGTTCATGTACTCGAGGATGATGCCCGACACCGGCGCACCCAGCACACCGGCCAGTGGGATCGACAGAAACCAGATGCCATTCATGCTTGCCAGGTTCTTTTTCGGAAACCAGCAGGCCAGATAGAACAACAGCGCCGGACCAAACCCGGCCTCCATCACGCCGATCAGAAAGCGCAGGAAGTACAAGGTGTATTCGTTGTAGGCAAACACCAGCGCCGCCGTCGCCAAGCCCCACGACACCATGATGCGACAGATCCAGCTGGGCGCCCCATAGCGCTTGAGCCCGTAACTGCTCGGCACTTCGAACAGCACATACCCAAAGAAAAAAATGCTCGCGGCGAACCCGTACGCCGCATCCGACAGGCCCAGGTCCGCCTGCATCTGGGTCTTGGCGAAGCTGATATTGATCCGGTCAAAATAGGAAAACAGAAAACACACAATTGTCAGCGGCAAAATCCGCCAGGCGATGCGTCGGTAGAGCAACAGTTCATCGATCCCGGCAGGGTTCAGGGCAGTGCTTGGCGTTGCAGTCGTCATGGTATGTCTCCGTCATTATTGTTGTTGGAGAGTGTTAATTTCCGGCCACGCACGGCAGCCGGCTGGAACGTCAGCAAGCCGGTCACGGACAGCTCAGCTCACCCACACGATAAGGGCCGCAACGCGAAGCGGCTCGGCCACACCGCCATTGCAAAGCATGGCTTCGTGCCGGTCACAGAGATCGGCCGTCGAAAAATCCATCTCAACGCACCTCCTCTGTGCACGCTAGCCGGCGTAATTCGTCAAAACTGCCGAGACGCCCAAGGAAGGCACTGGCCGCCACGGTGTAGGGGTTGGCAAGCCACACCTGGCCTGGCCCGGAACGACCAGGAAAATTGCGGTTGATCGCGCTCACGGTCACCTGGTCTGCACGCGTGGAAGACCCCGGACCGCAGTTCGCGCAAGCGCCGCAGCCGGGCATGATCATCTGGACGCCCAGGCGCTCGAAGGTGGTCACGTAGCCCTGCTCGACGCAGTAGTCGCGCACCGCCAACGTGCCATATTGCAGGAAGAGCCGGGTGCGCTCATGCAGCGACAATCCATGTGCCAGGCCCCAGGCCAGGACCTCGTGGTAATAGTCAAAGTCCTCGCGCTTGCCCGCGGTACAGGAGCCGCCGTAGGCAATGTCGACGAATACAGGCCTCTCGAGCGTGGCAAGGGCTACGGCGTTTCCCGGATCGCCGGGCGCAGCGACCATCGGCGTCAGGCGCGAGCAGTCGATGCCCAGCCGCACTTTGTATTCGGCCTGCGCATCACTGAATAACCACGGCTCCAGCTCAATGGCCACGCCGCGGCGTTCAAGAATGAAATCGACGGTTTTCTGGTCGGGCTCCACGATGCCAGTGAACCCGCCCAGCTCCGCCACCATATTGGTCAAGGTGGCTCGCTCATCAATGGACATGGCGCGCACCGCTTCGCCGGTGTATTCGAACACTGCGCCAATCCCATGGCCCTGACGGATGAACGTCGAGCCCAGCAACTCGAGCACCACGTCCTTGGCGGTTACCCCAGGCGCAAGTCGGCCATTGAGCTCGACACGGATAACCTCGGGCATCCGACAGCGGATGTAACCGGTGGCCCAGCTGTTGGCGATGTCCGTGGCGCCGGCCCCAAAGGCCAGGCAGCCCAGCGCACCGGAGTGCGGGGAATGCGAGTCGGTGCCCACGACGACTTGGCCGGGCAGCGCGTACTGCTCGGTCATCAACGCGTGGCAGATGCCCTCCGAGCCAGGGCCGTCACGCAATGCACCGTGCTCGATCACCGGGTAGCGCCGCACAAAGGCGTCATGGGCGCTGGCCAACCCACCTACCGCAGCGAGCAGGTTGTCACGCACATGGGCCGCACTCTGGCTGGCCAGGATAAGGTGGTCTTGAAAGGCAATAATTTCATCGGGACGCACCAGCGCCACGTCGTCACCAAAGGCGTCGTGCATCAGGTGCGCACACATCCCGGTGAAGTAATCGTGGCTGAACCGCCAGTCCGCCGAGAGAAACACGCCATCACCTTTGACCACCGCGTTATCAGGCTCCAGACGCCGGCGCTCGATGATCTTTTCGATCAGCGTCAGGGGCCGGCCGCTCGGGAGGCGGTTGAACACTTTGGCATCACGCGGGGGCAACCGGGTCTTGCTGAACGGCAACAGACCGCCTGCGCGGATCACCGCCTGCGTCACCGCATCGCGCCCGATGAGGAACTCGTCTATATCGATGGCTTCACCGGCGCGGATACGCTCGATCAAGCCGAAGTCAGTCGAGGTATAAATCCCGATGTTGTCGCAGTTCTGGCGATAGATGCGCTCGAAACTCTCGGCAATGATCAACCGGATACCGGCGGACTTTTCCGCCAGCGGGCTGGACTCGCGCGAAGAACCCTTGCCATAGCGCTTGCCCGCCACCGTGACCGTGAACCCGCCCGCCTGAACCGCGAAGTTGCCGATCGGGCAGACGCCTTCGGCCTTGAACCCCACATAGGGGAACTCACCCAGCCGCGCGTCGTAGGTCATCATGACCACCACGGGCGTGATTTCGTCGGTGGAAATATCATCACGCAGCGGCAGCGCATCGGCCAGCGTGATGTCGCGCCCCTGTAACTGGGCACGAACAGCTTCGCTGTGGCGGGATAAAAATAGGACGCGTCCTTCAAAGCGCAGGGGTGTTTTATTCATAGGCCCTCTCCTGTCTGAGAGCGATACTAACCAGCGACCTGTTTACCGGTAGTGATCATTGCTCAGCACACCCATCACCAAATAGCGGTGCTCCATGCAATCAATCTGGCGATTTGACCCCACGTCCCTGAAGCTCTTCATTGCTGCCTGCGAACTGGGCAGCATCGCCCGCGCCGCCGACAAGGAAAACATGGTGGCCTCGGCGGTGAGCAAACGCATTGCCGAACTCGAAGACGCCGTGGGCACTGCGTTGTTCTATCGCCATAAAAAAGGCATCACCGCCACGCCCGCCGGCCAGTGCCTGCTGAAGCACGCCACACGGGTGGTCGATGATTTGTTGCAGATGAGCGCGCAACTGTCCGACTTCGCCCAGGGACAACGCGGACATATAAGGATCGGCGCGAATCGCTCCAGCATCATCCAGTTCCTGCCCCATGACCTTCGCGCCTTCCGCACGGCGCACCCGGCTATCGAAATAGAGCTTGAGGAACAAACCAGCGAAGAAGCCGTGGCGTCGGTGCTCGGCAATCGAAATGACGTGGGCATCGGCACCGGCCTGCTCGACGCCGCAGCGCAAGGCCTGGAAGTGCATGATTACCACGCGGATGAATTGGTGCTGGTGGTGCCGATGGGCCACCCACTGTCGCGGCACCGCGTTATCGCCTTTTGCGACAGCCTGTCGTTCAGCCATATCGCGCTGCACAAGGACAGCCCGCTGTATCGCACGCTGGAGCAGGCCGCCCGCAACGGCAGCCAGGCGATCAACTACGAGGTGCATGTTAAAAGCTTCGACGCGGTGTGCCGGATGGTCCAGGCCAACCTGGGCATCGCCGTCATCCCGAGAAAAGCGGTCAGCCACGCCGATGGGCCCGGTCTGGTCAGCATCCGCCTGAGTGACAACTGGGCGTCCCGGCGTTTTCACCTCATCAGCCGGCCGACGCCCTACCAGTCGGCGGCGTGCCGAAGCCTGCTGCAGTTTCTGCGCGCTCAGTTACCCGGCCAGGGGCACGCCGATTGATCGATTGGCAGCGCAGGCACCGGGGCCGGGCAAAGGCCTGCTGACATTCGGCCACCGTCCGTCAAAAAATTCCTGCCCGCCAACCCCTGTAAACCCTCGTTGCGGCTCAAAAAGCCGTGATTTTGTGTGCGCGCCGAGACCATCCGCCGCAACACAGCGGCGATTTTTTCCCTATAATGCGCGGGTAAATCGGGCCTGCAATATCCCTTTACACAGGGACGAAGAGCCAGACCTGAGGCCTCCGCTGGAGCAAACACGCACCGCTCCGCACCTCAAGCCTCACGCAGAGTACCCGTAACCCCATTGCGTTTAATGCCTGCGCTAGCTGCTGCAACAAACGATTCCTTAAGATCCACCGCGGCCCTGGGCCGTGTGAACACCCAACCATCCGGTTTCACACGGGCACCTTGAGCCCTCACGCAGGAGACGACACGTCATGCTGAGCTGGGACGAATTCGACAAAGAAGAAGAAGGCGAAGTAGCCGCTAAAGGCGCCAACGCCGGCCACGCCACCGAAGCCAACATGGACCGCCTCGACGGTGCCGGCGCCGCTGCCGCCATTGAAGCCCGCGCCGTCACCGCCAACGACTCGGCCGCCATCGTGCGCGCCAAGGCCGCCCTGGACAAACTCGACGTTGCCGAAGGCCTCGCCGAACTCGAAGGCGCCTCCGCCCGTGTCGCCGTCGACGAAAAGCGCATGATCAACTGCCGCGCCGACCTCAACCAGCTCGTGCCCTTCAAGTACGACTGGGCCTGGCAGAAGTACCTCGACGGCTGCGCCAACCACTGGATGCCGCAAGAGGTCAACATGACCGCCGACATCGCCCTGTGGAAAAACCCCGAAGGCCTGACCGACGACGAACGCCGCATCGTCATGCGCAACCTGGGCTTCTTCTCCACCGCCGATTCCCTGGTCGCCAACAACCTCGTGCTGGCCGTGTACCGCCTGATCACCAACCCGGAGTGCCGCCAGTACATCCTGCGCCAGGCCTTCGAAGAAGCGATCCACACCCACGCCTACCAGTACTGCATCGAATCGCTGGCCATGGATGAAGGCGAGATCTTCAACATGTACCACGAGATCCCATCGGTGGCTAAAAAGGCCGCCTGGGGCCTCAAATACACCCGCTCGATCTCCGATCCGAAGTTCGAAACCGGCACCGTCGACACCGACAAAGAGTTGCTGCGCAACCTGGTCGCCTACTACTGCGTACTGGAAGGCATCTTCTTCTATTGCGGCTTTACCCAGATCCTCTCCATGGGCCGCCGCAACAAAATGACCGGCGTGGCCGAACAGTTCCAATACATCCTGCGCGATGAGTCGATGCACCTGAACTTCGGTATCGATGTAATCAACCAGATCAAAATCGAAAACCCGCACTTGTGGGATGCCGAGATGAAAGAAGAAGCGACCCAGATGATTCTGCAGGGCACGCAGCTGGAGATTGAATACGCGCGCGATACCATGCCTCGCGGTGTACTCGGCATGAATGCGGCGATGATGGAGGATTATCTGAAGTTCATCGCGAATCGTCGGTTGTCGCAGATCGGGTTGAAGGAAGAGTACCCAGGGACGACTAACCCGTTCCCGTGGATGAGCGAGATTATGGATTTGAAGAAAGAGAAGAATTTCTTTGAGACTCGGGTGATTGAGTATCAGACGGGTGGGGCGTTGAGCTGGGATTGATTTAAGTCTCTGCACCACAAACAAAAAGCCCTGACATATTTCAGGGCTTTTTTTGTAAAATCCAATTGCCAGTCAGTCTTTGACTAACTTAGCCTTATCAACTTTCCCCATCAAATAAGAAGTAAGACTTAAAATATTAAGACAATCCACATCTGAGAATATGGCAGGAACGACTGAGTCAATGGGAGCGTGATTCATCGGATTCCTAAATCCACTTACCAATCCTCTTGACATCGCTTGTTGCCCCTCTTGGAGATTTCGGCCCGTGGCTGTCGAAATGTCACTTACATGTAAACAGGGATTATTGGTAAATGCTCGCCCCACTAGATCATTGGCATCTTCAGTCCGCCCAGTCAGAGTACGAATATATTCCAAATAAATTTTTACAGCCTGATCAGCTGCCTGCCCATACTGACGATTTTCATAATAAGACCTAACGCGCTCACGTAAATTATCATTTAAGTAACGCCAATGCAACTGAGGATACTCTGGAACTATTTTATGTAACGCCTTTATTATCGGGGTAAACTTTTCAAGTGCATCTTCTGCACTGAGCATATTTAAAATATCTGAAGTTTGCTCCTTGACATCGTCAGGCATCGTGGACATCCAAAACTCAGTATCTATACCAGTAGCCTGATGAAAATCAGTATCCTTTTTTTTCTTTCTCTGCTCTCTCCAACTAGCATTCACTTTAGAAATCATTTCTGACAAAAACTCACGAAACTCTTTCATCTCGTTATTATCCCAATTAATAGACTGCCTATTAGTTGAAATAACATCTTCCGACAAAAGATCAATAAAGTCTGCCTGAATCCAACCAGTTAAATATTGAAAAAAGTGACTAGACGTACTATTTGAAAAAAACTCGGGCATATTCACGAGCTTACCACGAGAAAAAAGCGATACACCTCTGAGTCCAGAATTAGGTTTTATTGGTGTAGCCGCAGTGTAAAAAACCCCTTTAACCTTACCAGAAAACTTACTACCCTTAGGCACTAGCAACTCAACATCCCACTCAAACTCTTTAGTAAAATTTGAATACCGACGAGCGTTATCAACGACAAGACTCAGCCCGTCCGTATTTGTCAAAACTATCTCAAAACTGTCGTCTACAATAAAAATCTTTGAAAGGCTATCAGCTAATCCTTGCACATCAAAAGAACTCTGCCTTTTCAACTCAGATAGCTTAATTATTGTTCCATCTGGCTTATCAACGGGAACATTGACCAACTCTGCTTGTGGATTATAGCTCCCCTCCGCATCCATCAACTCATCCCAATTAAGAACAAATCTATTCCTCAGCCCCCCACTAACAGTATCTACGGTAATGATCTTTGACAGACCGAATAAAGCTAATTTGCCCAAACCTTTTTTGCCTGTAGGCAGACGCTCAAACTTAGTTGTTGGTTTATCACCATCTTCTTTCCGACGGTTTCGACCAATAACTAAAAATTTGTTTTGAATATCATCCGAAGACATTCCATGACCGCTATCCAAGACCTGAATGGAAATAGGCTTACCATTACTTTCATGAAATTTTATTTCAACTCGAGAAGCATCAGCATCATAAGCATTCGAAATCAACTCGGCCAAGGCAGGAGGCAAAGTTGAATACATTCGAACCCCAAGGTGCTCAATCGTCCGAGGATCGAATTTCATCTCGTATTGGCCAGCCATATAAATCTCGTCCCTTAGATAAATGAGGTTAAATGCTTTTTAAACTGTAACGCATGTCGTTTAATAAATTCGGGAGGCAGAGCATTACCTATCATCAAAGCTACAGAATCTTTGCCTTTTTCAAGAGAAAACTTGTAACCCCTAGGAAAAGTTTGTAAAAGCGCCGCTTCTCTCAGGGTAATTGCTCGGTCTTGCTCAGGATGAATGAATCGCCCTTTAGAAGGACTGATACATCCCCCGGTAATTGTTGGGGCTACCATTTTCCAAGCCATACGCCCGTAGACATCCAAGTATCCACCAGGTTTTCTGATATGACAGGGCAACCAGTATTCGATGGGTAATTGAGACCGCGATCCTCCATCTTTAGGAACCATACTAATCAAATCATTTACTTTTTTCGTACGAATAGTTGGTAAGTCATGCAGATAATCCCCTGACACCCCTGGAGAAGCTAAACTTCCGATAGCATCCCAGACTGTAACGCCTTTTTTACTCTCAGGGGTCTCACCAATTGCTCCATAAAGGGACGCTTGAAGAATCATTCTTTTACGACGCTGCGGCACACCAAAAGATGATGCATCTTTTACTTGAACAGTATTATCATCAACATAATATCCAAGATCTTTCAGCATAGCCTTCACATCATCGATTCTGGTATCTTTTGCCAACCCAGGCACATTTTCCATCATAATAGTTTTTGGCTTCATGCATTTAACAAACTTCATGAATTCAAATACAAGATCATTACGCTCATCAATAACGGAACTGGCTTTATTTCGAGTTCGATGAGAGGAAAACCCCTGACATGGAGGACACCCTGCCAAAAGATCAAGCTCCCCTGGAACAATCCCTAAATCAGCCATTACATCTAATGGGCTTAACCCCTTTATATCACGTTCATAGAGCCTAACGCGCCTATGATTCATTATATAAGAACTTGCGGCCACAGGATTAAACTCTACACCTGCAATAACCTTAAAACCTGCCTTTTTCAAACCGACGGTTAGGCCACCTGCTCCACAAAACAAATCTATGGCAATTAACTTATTTGACGGCATACGGCCTCAACACAATAAAATACCATCTGAATTACGTGAGTGCTCAATCTCGCTCACGTTCCCCCATCAGCATCCCAGCTAAAAACTCAGATTTGACGCCTACCTAAACTATCCAAGACTCTGGCGCATTGTCTAGCAGCAAAAAAGTTGTGTAAATGAAATTATCTAAAAAAAGCAAGCGAAGTGACACATAACAAAGCAACTGACCTGCTTGACGCCCTGTATGTAACTCCCTACCCTTCCAGTGCGCCTAAGAAACGCATCACACAGCGGACCGACCGCACCCGACATTAGCGGTTTTTTTGTGCCTGCGGTTGCCCCGTGGGCATCGAAAATCTCTGTTATGCCGGGAGTGGGCTAATACAAGACCCGAAAGGGGAATATGTCCGGCCCTCTGTGTGGGGTTTCTTAACTCCCGGCACCCAGCCCTAAGGATAGTCTGAAGTAGGCCGCTATTTTTCGACTGCTGAGCCATAGGCGCTTTCAAAAAACGGCAGCCGTTCAAAACCGATCACGTCTGCCGCCTATTCCATCCATTTTTTCCGCTGAACGCTCCTCGCAGCAGCTATTTCCCTCATTACGGACGCACCTCTCCTGCGCTGGAGAGCAAATATCGACGCGCCATCCAAAGGTTCGACAGGGCGAACAGCGTCACCATCTGAGAAGTGTTTTTCACCAAGCCTCGGAAACGCACTTTCGTATAACCAAACTGACGCTTGATCACTCGAAATGGATGCTCAACCTTGGCGCGAACCTGGGCCTTGGCTTTCTCGATCTTGCGCATCGCTTTGTACAGCGCGCTGCGTTTACCGTGTTTTTTGTAGGTACTGCGCCGGGCTGCGATCTGCCAGATGACGTGGCGTCCCGCATGCTCTTCGCGCTTCTCGACACCGGTATAGCCTGCATCGGCGCAGACCACGTTCTCAGCACCGTGTAGCAGTTTGTCGACTTGGGTTATGTCCGCGACGTTGGCCGCAGTGATCACCACGCTGTGCACCAGCCCTGACTCATCGTCGACACCAATGTGAGCTTTGGCACCGAAGTAATACTGGTTACCTTTCTTGGTTTGATGCATCTCAGGGTCGCGTTTGCCGTCCTTGTTCTTGGTCGAACTGGGCGCATGAATCAGCGTGGCATCGACGATGGTGCCTTGTCGCAGCGACAAGCCACGGTCGCCCAGATAGCCATTGATCACGCCGAGAATACCAGCGGCCAACTCGTGCTTTTCCAGCAGGCGACGGAAGTTGAGGATGGTAGTTTCATCTGGGATCCGCTCCAGGCTCAGACCTGAAAACTGGCGCAAGATCGTCGTCTCGTACAGCGCTTCTTCCATCGCAGGATCGCTGTAACCGAACCAGTTCTGCATGAGATGAACCCGCAGCATCGCCATCAAAGGATAGGCCGGACGCCCCCCTTCGCCCGTCGGGTAATGAGGTTCGATCAGGGCAATCAAACCCTTCCAGGGTACGACACGATCCATCTCGATCAGGAACAATTCCTTGCGGGTCTGCTTGCGCTTACCGGCGTACTCGGCATCGGCGAAGGTCATTTGCTTCATTGAAAAGCTCGGCGATTGGTGTCCGGAGATTTTGCCAAATCAGGAAGTCTTTTTCAGGATTTCCCTAAGAAAGCTGACATCACACAGAGGTAATGGAAAATGCCTAAAATTTTCACCTTCCTCGCGAAGGTTCTCTACTGCGTAAAAACAGCCATTCAAGCACCTTCAGCCTCGGAGGTGTGTCATGCATGATCCCTCCGTGCCTACGGTCTTCACCCGTCAAAACCTCCCTTTGCACACCCTCCTCCTGGAAAACCAACCCTGGTTCTGCGCTCGCGACTTTGGGCGTTTAATGGGTTGGTACCTGGACGAGCGAACAACCCGCAAACTCGATGATGACCAACGAAGAACCCTAAAACTACTATTCCACGGCCAACCCGAAGAAATGCTGATGATCAGCGAGTCCGGTGCCTACGCGTTACTGGTCTATCACTACACGCCGGGCAATCGCCTACTCCGCAGTTGGCTCACGCACGAAGTCGTGCCGACGTTGAGGGACGAGCGCCAACCCCGGACGGTGGAGCGACCATTGTTGAGCATGTTGAATTGGCCAGAAATGTCGCTAAACCTGCTGCATTGGCAGGATGAAGGCTGGATACGTCTTCGGGACATGCCGTATTTATTGGAGAATCGTACTTATCGGAAAGAGTCAGCAAGGATTTCGTGGTGGCGAAAGCTCATTCAATCTTTCCGAACGAAGCAGCGAGTTTGCTGACGTAGACGACCGCAAAATCCTACCGTCGCGTAGGAAATTTCGTAGACGCACTAATGGCTACTCAGTATCGTCCGAGGGTTTTCTACCCTCGGCGGCTGTATGGATACGAAAAAAGCGACTACTGGCTGGAGCGACAACGAGCTTGAAGCATCGGTAGAGGCCTATCTGAAAATGTGGACGCTTGAAAAAAGCGGACAAACCTTTAAGAAGTCAGACGAAAACCGACTGCTCCGCGAGGGACCGCTACACCAGCGTAGCGTCTCGTCCATTGAATATCGCATGCAGAATATTTCAGCGGTGTTTGAACAACTGGGCTTGCAGCGCATCACCGGGTATATGCCTGCAAAAAATATCGGTGCAGGGGTGAGTGAGCGGATTCGCAAGGTGTTGGCTGCGAAACTCGACCTCCCCGCACAAATCGCTACCTCTACAGTAGTTAAGCCAAGCCCTGCAGAGCGCCCCGCTGCTCCGAAGCCTGCTATTCAAATCGAGCCAAACGGCATTCTTAATCCTCGGCAACTATTTACCATCAGTATTTCCTTCGCCCGCGCACTTCATGTGCGAAAGCAGGTTCAGCAGCTAGCGGGCGGGATTTGCGAAGGTTGTGATAAACCTGCGCCGTTCGTGGGAGAGGACGGCCGGCCATTTCTTGAAGTACATCACGTCAAGCACCTGGCCCAGAAGGGTTCGGATCGCATCACCAATGCTGTAGCCTTGTGCCCCAATTGCCATCAGCGTTGTCACCGGTCGAGTGATCGGGAGGCTTTCACCGAAGGGCTTTACGCCAAAATCGGAAGATTGGCACGGGAGTAGATTCCTACTGTCACACCTGATGCACGTTCAAAACTATTAGATAGGACCGAGGCCAACCCGTGACCCAAGACATGCTCGAAGCCGGCCCCGTAGACGCCAAAGTACTCTCCGTCTTTGACTTCGACGGCACCCTCACCCACCACGACAGTTTCGTGCCCTTCCTCAAGTTTGCCTTTGGCACCGGTGAGTTCTATGGCCGGATGGTCAAGCTCGCGGTGCCGGGGCTGCGCTTTTTGGTGCGGCAGATCAGCCGGGATGAGTTGAAGGCGCAGTTGATCCGCACCTTTATGACCGGGGTGGAGAAGGCGTGGGTGCAGCAGAAGGCCGAGGAGTATTGCCAGCGCAACTGGGCGCGGTTGATGCGTCCGGCGGGGGTGTTGTCGGTGGAGCAGGAGTTGGGCTCGGGGGCGGTGGTGACGCTGTGTTCGGCGTCGCCGGCGTTGGTGTTGCAGCCGTTTGCCGATCGGCTGGGGATCAAGTTGATCGGGACTGAGCTTGAGGTGGTCGACGGGGTGCTGACCGGCAAGCTCACCGGCAATAATTGCCGCTGTGAGAACAAGGTGCTGCGGCTTGAGGCGGTGTATGGCGACCTCGGGGAGTATCGGCTGCGGGCCTGGGGCGATACGCGTGGCGATCGGGAGTTGCTGGCGGCGGCGCAGGATGCGCATTTTCGGCATTTTCATGCCAAGAAGAAAAAGCGCGCTCGGTTGCAGCGCTGATGCCGGTGATGGGGTTGGCCGTCAGACCGGGTCGCCCCCTTGGCTGCCTCGCTGGGGCTTGAGAGCTCCCACGGATTGATGTGAGCGCAGGCTTGGCCAGATTCGGCGCCGTAGCCGCTGATATTTGCGTAGTATCGCGCTATTCCACTCACGGACCCGAGCCCCATGAAATTCGACACGGCCTACAGCCTGAGTCTCGATGACAAGCTGTCGATCTACGACGTGCGAGACCTGAATTTCGACGAAACCGCCGCTTACGATTCGGAACAGGACAGTTTCCTGTGCCCTGACGATGCCTGCCGCGCGGCGTTCGATGCGCGCAATGCGTTGAGCACCTTCAACGCGAAAAACGTCAACTATGTGCGTACACCGCACTTCAAGAACAAGACCAGTACCCTGCACATCGAGGGTTGTCGCTACGCCACCACGCACAAAGCCGCTGCCGGCGAACACGACGACGAGCGCGAGGACCACTTCCCGTCGGAATTTGTGTTGGTACGCCGTACCTACGAGCGCAAAACGTCGATTGCCGGGGTGGACGCCGTTATTAGCCCACAAGGTCCAGCGAAAATTCTGTCAGGCAGCCCCAGTGCCTCGGTGGCCTTCAGCGATAGCCCCCCGGATAAAACCAGCGTGTTTGCTCACCCGGTGGAATGCTACGTCTCCAATATCGACGACAAGGACAGGCTCAAGCGCATGCCGCTGAAGATCGGCGAGCACACGGCAACCTATTGGGCGTTTTTCAAGAAAATCGAATACCTGCAAGACAACAAGGGCCTGATCTACTGGGGCAGAATCAAGGCGATCAAGGACTACACCAGCAGCTTTCGCATCGACTTCGAAAAGAAGGTATGGCTCGACAAGAAGCCCTACTCGGTCAACGTCTACCTGAGCAAAAAACTCATTGAGAACTACCGCAAGCGCACGGCGTTCCTGGAGCAGATCAAGGCCGCGGTGGACAGCGAACGCGCGTTGTATTGCTTCTTCTACGGTGTGACGCCTGAACTGAAACAGGTACCCAGCAAGAAGCATCCCGAGCAGACGTTCGGGGTGTTCAGCGCGAATATCGAGAACCTGGATCATCTGATTATTCGAGAGGCGCCGGGGGTGGAGTGACGGGTGGCTGAAAAGCCCTCAAAAAAATCCAGTTGATGAGCGGTCAAAACAACTGTACAAAAACACAGTATAGTTTGTCCTCCCCGTCGAACCCTGGAGAAACCCCATGTCCTCTCTGGCAATGAGCTCTTTCGTAGAACAGCAGATCGTCCTGCACCAATTCACCGCCAAACACAGCGTACAGGCCCGGGTCATGCTGGGTTGGAGCCAGGAAGACCTGGCGCGTCAGGCCGGCGTGGCTGTCACGTTGGTACGGCAGTTTGAAGGCCAGGGCGATGTCGATGATCAAACCCGTTTGAGCCTGGCATTTCGGTTGGAAGCGGAAGGTCTGGTGTTTTTCCCAGGGTTCGCGCCGGGGTGGGGCATGAGCGCTCGCCGATTCAGCAGCACCGCCAGCGAGCCCGTTACACAGGGGGTTATCTCTCGGCTGATGGGCTCGACAGCGCTCTCCATTGAGTCATCAGGCTCGCTACCCAATGGTGCGTAGCGTCCGGGTCCGCGCCCTCAACCAGCGGTTCAGCCAGGGCTGGCACCTCGATGGTGGCGCCGGCGCCTGCGGTACTCAGGATGCGGATGTTAGAGGCCGTGCCCCGCGTGCGTCAGGCGACAGGTAACTCTGTATCCCTGCACGAGCGCCGCAAGCGCGTCCTTGGACCACCGCGCGCCGTAGAACCATAGCGTCGTGCCATCCCCCAATGGCTCACCCAGCCTTGGGTAACCGTGCCAGCAAGCCGAATGGAACGCCGCACTCCGGCTGTCCGATACCAGGGCATCCAGTTGATGCTCATTGAGCAAGTCATCGATTTCATTACGGGCGTGCAGGTTGAACTGCAGGGTTTCATCAAGCGAGCGCGCAAAGACCGGCACCAGATGTGCCCCGGCTTGCCGCAGGACGTTTAGCGCACGAATAAAGCACGCACGGTGCTCAATGGAGCCGAGATCATATCGGTCGGCAAAGCCCACACGCTTGCCAGCCAATACCTTGGCGGCAGTCAGGGTGCTGTTGTTCTGTACCAGGGGTACCTCCACCATCACCGGCCCCCGAGGCTCGATCCCGCCTGAAGCAATGAGCGACAACGCAGGGTCACGCACAGGCTTCAGCGAGAGCGCCGGTGCGTCATAGCCGGGTATGGGCGTACCTTTCTCGAGTAGAAGTCGAGGATGGGGCGCGTTCCCAAAATCAATGCTGGACGGGCTTGCAGAGCGCGAGGTGACGAGCGATGAGCAGGCTGGATCGCGTGCTGGCCCCCATTCCGCCGGGCATACCAACCCCAATGTCCAATGTGTAGTGCATTTTCCGGCCATCAGGACCGCCCCTGAACAGTAATTTTCCGGGGATCATCGCACCCTTCACTGACGCCTGTCGCAGCCCTGAAACAGCTTGAAAACTCCTTTTTCCGACACCTCGGCCTTCAACTCACGAGTTGCTCCTGTGCGCCCTCACCCTGGGTTTCCACCTCCAGCCACCAGGCATGCCCGCGCTCAGGCTGGCTAAGGCTGAACGCCTGGCCCATCGACGGTGTGGTAATCGACACATTGCGTTCCCACGCCAGCGCCATGATGCGGTCAAACGGTTCGTGCCAGGCATGGAACGCCAGGTCGAAAGTGCCATTGTGAATCGGCAGCAGCCAACGCCCTTTAAGGTCGATATGCGCCTGTAAGGTTTGCTCCGGCTGCATGTGCACATGGGGCCAGTCGACGTTGTAGGCGCCGGTTTCCATCAGCGTCAGGTCGAACGGGCCGTACTGTTCGCCGATGCGTTTGAAGCCATCGAAATAACCGGTATCACCACTGAAAAAAATCCGCCGCGCACCGTCAACCATCACCCAGGAACACCACAGCGTCTGGTTGGCATCAAACAGCCCACGCCCGGAAAAGTGCTGCGCAGGCGTCGCGACAAAACGGATGCCGTCCACCTCGGTGCCCTGCCACCAATCCAGTTGACGCACCTTGCTGGCCTCCACGCCCCACTTGACCAGGATGTCGCCCACGCCCAACGGGGCAAGAAAATAACGGGTCTTGGCGGCCAACTGGACGACAGCCTTGCGATCAAGATGATCGTAATGGTTGTGGGAAAGAATCACCGCCTCCAGGGGCGGCAGCGCCTCAAGACTGATCGGCGGCTGATGAAAGCGTTTAGGCCCAGCCCAACTGAACGGCGAAGCGCGCTCGGCAAACACGGGGTCGGTCACCCAGAATTTGCCGCGCATTTTCAGCAGTACGGTGGAATGCCCAAGGCGAAACACGCTGTGATCCGGCGCTGCCAGCAGCTGTTCGCGCGTCAGCGGTTGCACCGGGATCGTCCCTACCGGCCGTGTGCTGCGCGGTTTGTTGAACAGCATGTTCCAGAAAATACGCAAGGTTTTGCCAAAGCCGCCGTGCTGCACAGGGGCCTCATTACTGAAGGGCGACTTGCCCTGCTCGGCAGTAGATGACGCGTCGACACGGGATGAGACGATGGCCATTGCAAAGTGACTCCTACGATCCGCAGACAAACTACACTGCACAGTGTAGTTTCAAGATTGCAACAAAATCCGGAGCAAGTAAACTACCGAGTGTAATTTTCCTTCAAGAGCCGAACGCCACCCATGACTGCCCCTCAACGCCTCACCGACCGCAAACGTCAAGCCATCGTGGCTGCGGCCATCGCTGAGTTTCGCGATAACGGTTTCGAGGTCACCAGCATGGACAAAATCGCCGCCACTGCCGGGGTGTCCAAGCGTACGGTGTACAACCACTTCCCCAGCAAGGAAGAATTGTTTGCCGAAATTCTTCATCAGCTCTGGGCCAGCAGCGTCGCGCAACTGGACGTTAACTACGCCAGCGACCGCCCCCTGCGCGAGCAGTTACGTGGGCTATTGCAGGCCAAGATGAAGATGATGTCGGACGCTAACTTTCTGGACCTGGCCCGCGTGGCTATCGCCGCCACCATCCATTCGCCGGAACGTGCCCAAGACATGGTCACCCGCCTGAGCCAACGCGAAGAAGGCTTCACCCAATGGGTACGCGCGGCCCAGGAAGACGGCCGCCTGTCCTGCACCGACCCGGCATTTGCCGCGCACCAGATCCAGAGCCTGCTCAAGGCGTTTGCGTTCTGGCCACAGATCACGCTGGGTCAACCAACCCTCGATGCGGCCAACCAGGCCAGTGTGATCGAGTCCGCCATCGACCTGTTCCTGGCCGGTTACGAAGTCTCGCGCCCTCAGCCCCAGTAACACCCTGTTGCGTGCGCGACATTTCAGGTCGCTTTTGACGCTTTCGCCCTGTCATTTGCGCAAATGGCCTCTAAGGACACTGATTAATACCCCGCCGATCACTGACAATATTCACCGGGATTATCCGATCAACGGCTAATCCAACGCGCGCGTACCGCCGTACAGGTAAAAAGCAGTTGAACCGGACATTTATGGAAAACAGACAAGGCAAAGGGCTTTCGTTTGCCATGCGTATCTACAGGCCAAGAATCATCGGCTCCGCCATGTGCAGCATCGGTGTGACTGCGGCCCTGTATCCGTTGGCGATGCCGGACTGGGTCTGGGCCTTGCTGCTGGTCAATGGTTTTGTCTGGCCCCACTTGGCGTATCAACTGGCAACCCGCGCCAAAGTCCCCTACGACGCCGAACAGCGCAACCTGATGTATGACGCGTTATTCAGCGGGTTCTGGGCTGCGACCTTGCAGTTTACGCCGCTCATCACGGTGACCCTGCTGTCGATGGTGTCGATGAACAACGTCGCCGCTGGCGGCAAGCACCTGCTGTTACGCGGTGCACTGGCCCAACTGCTCGGCGTCGGGGTCGCGGGGTTGCTGTTTGGTGTGCACTTGAACCCCAGCGTCAACATGGCGCAGGTTTACGCGTGCCTGCCAATGCTCACCCTCTACCCGATGGCCATCGGCATGGTCTGCTATCAATTGGCGATCAAACTGTCGGAACACAAGCGCGCCCTCAGCGCCTTGAGTCGTATCGACAGCCTGACCGGCCTGCTCAACCACGGCTCTTGGAAGGACCTGCTGCAGCTCAAGTACCATGAGTGCCAGCAGCAGCGAAGCAGTGCCACCATTGCGCTGATCGATATTGATCACTTCAAACAGATCAACGACACCCACGGCCATATTGTCGGTGACGCCGTGCTACGCCAACTGAGCCTGGAGCTGCGACGCAACCTGCGGCAAAACGATCTGGCCGGCCGTTACGGCGGTGACGAGTTTTGTGTGATTCTTCCGCAAATGCGCCTGGAAGAAGCCGCGCGCATCATGGAAGGCCTGCGTGAAACCTTCAGCAATTACCGCGCGCCCCATATCCCGGAGCTGCGTGTGAGCCTGAGCATCGGCCTGGCGGATTTCCAGCCCGCCTTCACCGACGCGGCCATGTGGCTCAATGCGGCGGATCGGGCCCTGTATGCCGCCAAACATACGGGTCGAAACCGGGTCAACGTCAATGACACGCGGGTTGCCCAGTTCGCATGAATTTGCCCTGATGCACATCGCCTGAACCGTCCGCCCTGCCCTCGGCAATAGCAAAATGCCGCCACTGGTCGCCTACCCAAAAAAGGTCCTCCTCCCGGAGCGAACTTCTTGTCAGGCTGATCACTCTGAACCCGTTGTTCCCCCTCTGTCAGCACCAGGAAGTCTGACAATGAGCATGCCAACCGTGAGGCCCAGCGCCTACGGGGTAAGCGAATAACCAGGGATACCTCATACGCTTGCTTGTCCGAGCCCGCGAACATGCTATTCAACGCGCATAAAAAAACCATCAGCACGCTGCAACACACCCTTGCCCAACAGACAGGCCTGCTGGACGCCATCGAGCGCTCCATGGCTGTGATCGAATTTGATCTGCAAGGCCATGTGCTGCGCGCCAATGACAACTTCCTGAACACCCTGGGTTACCGCGCCGAGCAAGTCCTTGGCCAGCCCCACCGTATGTTCTGTACGCCTGCATTCGCCCGCAGTGCCGAGTACAACCAACTGTGGTCGAACCTGCGCAACGGCCAATTTCAATCAGGGACGTTCGAACGCGTGGGCCACCAGGGTCAGTCAGTGTGGCTGGAAGCCAGCTACAACCCGGTACGTGACTTTACGGGCCAGGTGGTCAAGGTGGTGAAGTACGCCATGGATGTCACCCCGCGCCTGCAAGCCGAAAGCGAAGCCAACGCCAAACTTCAAGCGATTGGCCGGGCGATGGCGGTAATCGAGTTCAACCTCGACGGCACCATCATCACCGCCAATGCCAATTTCCTGCAGCGCATGGGCTACACCCTTGCGCAGATCCAAGGCAAGCATCACCGTTTGTTCTGCCCGCCGGAACAGGTCGACAGCACGGCCTATAAGGAGTTCTGGCAGCGCCTGAACCAGGGCGAGCTGTTCAGCGGCCAGTTCGAACGCGTGGATAAAAACGGTCATACGGTCTGGCTCGAAGCCAACTACAACCCGGTGTACGACGCCAGCGGCCAGCTGTGCAAAGTGGTCAAATTCGCCTCTGACGTGACCGCAAGCGTGCAACAGCACGCGGCCGATGCTGCCAGCGCGGCGCAGGCGTACCACATTTCCCTGAGTACCCGGGACATCGCCGAAAAAGGCGCCGAGGTGATCCAGCAGAGTGCCAACGGCATGCGCGAAATTGCCGCCGACATCGACGGTTCATCGCAACTTATCGCCAAATTGGGTGAGCGATCACAGCAGATCACCACCATCGTCAACACCATTCGCGGCATTGCCGACCAGACCAATCTGTTGGCGCTCAACGCAGCAATCGAGGCCGCACGCGCCGGTGAGCAAGGACGCGGATTTGCCGTGGTGGCCGACGAAGTCCGGCAATTGGCGGCACGCACCAGCGGCTCAACGGCGGAAATTTCCAGCATGATCGCGATGATCCAGAACGAAACCCGCTTGGCCATCGAGAGCATGGACGGCACCCGCGACCGCGCCGCCCAAGGGGTGGATCTGGCCAATCGGGTCGGCAGTGTGATTCTGCAGATTCGCGAGGGCACCAGCGAGGCGGTACAGGCGGTGAGTGCGTTTGCCAGTGAGCGCGCCGGGCGCTAAGCAGGTTACGGGTTATTCATGGGTAAGACAGGTCGCCAGGGTTATAGTCAATCCTGTCTTAACGATGATGACCCGAGCCCGCCATGCACTCAGAAAAGCCCGACACAGCGCCCGTTGACCACCTGCGCTTCCACCGCGCCCATGCC
Source organism: Pseudomonas sp. FP2309 (assembly GCF_030687575.1). Taxonomy (NCBI): domain Bacteria; kingdom Pseudomonadati; phylum Pseudomonadota; class Gammaproteobacteria; order Pseudomonadales; family Pseudomonadaceae; genus Pseudomonas; species Pseudomonas sp. FP2309. The sequence continues at coordinate 4,331,837 of NZ_CP117439.1, forward strand.
CATTTGGCGCCCACCTTCGGCAACGACACCTTTGCGCTCAAGGCCGAAGCGTTCGCCCGCTTCTTCGGCACGCCGACCTTCCTCGGCGCGCAAACCGCCATCGTGGTGCTGTGGGTGGCACTGAACGCCACCGGCATCACCCACTTCGACGTGTACCCGTTCATCCTGCTCAACCTGGCCTTCAGCCTGCAATCGGCCTATGCCGCACCGTTGATCCTGCTGGCCCAGACCCGGCAAGCGGCACGGGACAAGGCCCAGTCAGACGCCGACGCGCAACACCGCGAGGCCCTGGCCATCGCCAATACCGAACGCCAGGCCCAGGCCGCGCAGACCACCAGACAGCTGCTGGAACTGCTCGAACAAAACACCCGGCTCACAGAGATGACCAAACAACTGACGGAACACATCGAAACCCTGACGTGTGAAATGCATGAGCATTTTGTGAGAAAAACCTGAAGCCCAGGTCGGTGGAGTGCGCCCTAAACGTTCATTTATTCAACAGGCGCACATGCCGTCCCAGTTCATCAAACAATGTCACCACCGAGCGTAACGCCCGGCAGTCGGGACGCGTGAGCAACCACAGCGCCGTGTCGTGCCCTGCCAATGCCGGCCCCAGCGGTTGCAGGGCGTCATCCAACAAAAAGTCGGGCAACGCCGCCACGCCGAGCCCGGCCCGCACCAGTTCGGTCACCGACAACATGCTGTTGCAACGATAGCCAGGGCGCACGCCCGGCAGGTGTTCGCGGCGCCAGGCGACGGTGGGGTGGTCGGGCAGGAAATCATCCGGGGCGATCCAGGCCAACTCAGCCAGCTCGCGATCGGCATGGCGCCGGGCATAGTCGGCATTGGCACACACGACGTATGACACAGTGCCGAGGCAGCGTCCTACAAGATGCTCCGGTGGCGTCTTGGTCAAGCGCAGGGCGATATCCGCATCGCGACGGCTGAGGTTAGCGAAATCATTGGAGGTACTCAGCTCCAGCGTGAGCGCCGGGTACTGTGGCATAAAGTGCGCCAGCGCCGGCAGCAGCAGGCCTTGCAACACCGAGTCGGTGCAGGTCAGGCGCACCGTGCCGCTGATCACTTCACCCCCCTGCTCCACGCCAATGCGCGCCGCTTCCAGGGCCTGTTCGGCACGCTCGGCCTGTTGCGCCAGGTCTCTGGCCAGGCTGGTGGGCAGGTAACCGGCGCGGCTTTTTTCAAACAGCGTCTGGCCCAGCGCCGCTTCCAGACGCCGCACCGCGCGGAACACTGTGGACACATCCACCCGCAGCAACGCCGCGGCCCGCGCCAGACTGGCGCCGCGCACCAGGGCGAGGATCAGCGCCAAGTCGGCATACTCCAGTGAATAGTGCGTGGTTGCATTGAGCATATGGGCAAACGCCAATATTGATTGCGTGAACGCCAATCTATAGTGCTACCCAGCCCCCCACAAGCCATGGACCGCATACGATGAACACCCGCCCCCTGCAGCTCGCCCTGATCGGCGATTACAACCCTGACGTCACCGCCCACCAGGCCATACCGGTCGCCTTAACGCTGGCCGCCGACAACCTGGACCTGAGCATTCAGGTGCACTGGCTCGACACCGATACACTGCCCCCGTCCCTGCATGAGTTCGACGGTTTCTGGTGCGTGCCCGCCAGCCCCTACCGCGATCCCGACGGCGCACTGCGCGCGATCCGGTTTGCCCGCGAACACAAGCGACCGTTCCTCGGCACCTGCGGCGGTTTTCAACATGCGGTGCTCTAATATGCCCGCAACGTGCTGGGCTGGGCCGATGCCGAACATGGCGAGCTGGCACCCGACGCTGAACGCGCGGTGATCACCCCCCTGAGCTGCGCGCTGGTGGAAGCGAGCGACACGGTGCGTCTGGTGCCTTACACGCGCATCGCCGAGGCCTACGGCACGCTCACTATTGAGGAAGGCTATCGCTGCCGTTATGGCATGAACCCCGCGTTTGCCGACGCGTTGCTCGAGGGCGATGTGATACCCAGCGGCTACGATGCGGCAGGTGACCTGCGGGCGATTGAGTGGTTGGATCATCCGTTCTTTGTCGCCACCTTGTTCCAACCCGAGCGTGCGGCGCTCAAGGGCATCACCCCCCCCCTGGCGATCGCCTGGCTCAAGGCCTGCCAGGGGCAAGCGGTATGATCGCCACAACGCCGGCCCCGCCTTATTACGCGGTGATTTTCAGCTCACTGCGCACCGAAGGTGATCAGGGTTACGCCGAAGCCGCCACGCGTATGCTGGCGCTGGCACGCGAGCAGCCTGGGTTTCTCGGGGTGGAATCGGCACGGGAGGATGGGTTGGGGATTACCGTGTCGTACTGGAGCAGCGAAGCGGCGATCCTGGCCTGGAAGCAACAGGCCGAGCACCAGGCGGTGCGCGAGCAAGGCCGCGCTACCTGGTACTCGGCGTTTCACACACGGGTGTGCAAGGTGCAGAGGGCTTATGGCTTTGCCCACTGAGCGCAATGTCAACTCACCAGACTGCGCAACGCACTGATCTGCGGGATCTCCACCCGGCGCATATACACGCGCAGCGGTTCGGTGATGTTGATCCGGTCGTCGATGTTCTGGTCCAGCAGCAACTGGATACGCTCGCGGGACAGGGTCATGGTTTGCTCGGGAGCCGGCAGCCAGACGAATTCGGCGGTAGGGATAATGCCGTCATCGGCCACGTCCATACCGAAGGAATCTTCGCTGAAACGCACGATGTACTGGCCGGTCTTGCGGTTAAGGCCCACAAACCCGTGGAGTGCGTCGGCGGCCTGGCAGATAAGCTCGGAGGTGATGCGCATGGTAAACCTCACTGAAAAGTCCCACTGGGACTGGAAAGATGGTTTACACGCGTGGCGAAAAGTACCGCCCTCTGATGGGGCGGCTGCGCTCAAGAGTACTGCAATGCCTGGCAAAAAAACCGAAAAAATTGGCGCCTGCGCACGTTAATGTCGGTTTGGTGATAGCGCCTTTGGCAATCAATTGTTAAAAAGGAGGCCTTCTCAAAGCTACCTCCACGAAAGGACTTCGCATATGCCTGTCACGTTTACCAAGAGCGCCTTGCTGCTGGCTCTGATGCTCGGCCTTGGCCAGGCGCAGGCGGCCGACCCGATCAGCCCGGCTGAATTGGCAACTAACGAAGGCATCCCGTACCCCGCCGTGATCGCGCACCGAGGCGCCTCGTACGATGCTCCGGAATCCACCGCCGCTGCCTATAAGGTCGCGCGCGACCTGGGCGCCGACTACCTGGAGCTGGACCTGCAACGCAGCAAGGACGGCGTGCTGTTCGCCCTGCACGACAACAACCTGCAACGCACCACCGACGTGGCCACCAAGTTCCCTGAGCGCAAAGATGCGCCGGCCAACGAATTCACCTGGAAAGAATTGCAAACCCTCGACGCCGGCAGTTGGTTCAACGCCGCCTACCCGGACCGCGCACGCCCGGGTTTCGTCGGCCTGAAGATCCTCAGCCTGGACGACATCATCAAGATCGCCGAAGGCAACCCCGAGCACAAACCCGGGCTGTACATCGAAACCAAAGAACCCAAGCAATTCCCCGGCATCGAAGCCGACCTGAAAAACAAGCTGCTGGACAAAGGCTGGCTGAGCTCCGCCGGTTCCAAGCTGGGCAAGAGCAAGACCGGCGTCGGCCAGGGTAAAGGCCGCGTCGTGCTGCAAACCTTTGAAACCGCGAGCCTCGAAGCGCTGCAAAAAGAGATGCCCAACACCCCGAAAATCCTGCTGTTGTGGGTGGGCGAAGGCAGCATCGAACCGAAATCCAAGCAGACCTTCGCCGAGTCCGGCGAGCCGACCAAGGCCGCCTACTATGCCAAGCAAGAGCCGAAAGACGCCGCCGAATTCGAGAAGTGGGTCGACGAAGCCAAGCGCCTCGGCGCCATCGGCACCGGCCCGTCGGCAGAGCTGACAGACCATGGCGACCAGAGCTACTCCGACCTGGTCAAGCCTGAGATGAACAAGCTGACCCACGACAAAGGCTTGCTCGTTCATGTCTATACCGTGGATGAGCCGGTGGATTTTGAAAAAGTGATGAACGCCGGCGTCGACGGCATCTTCACCAACCGCGCCGCCGAACTGCTGAAGTTCTACAAGCGCTGGCCGTCGTCGAGCGTGCAGGATTTGCTCAACGACTATAAATACTGAGTGAGACGGCCGCTGATCTCAGTGCGCCATTAAGGATGAATTAAGTTGCGCTGGTTAATCTGGCGCCACTTAAACAGCTCACCAAAGAAGGACACACCATGAAAACTTTGACCGCTTTGTTCACTGCCGCTGCCCTGACCCTGACTGCCGGCCTGGCCCAGGCTGATGTTCGTCCGGACCAGATCGAAGGCCTGCTCAAGTCCGGCGCCGTGATGCCTTTCGACAAGCTCAACGCCGCCGCCGTCAACCTGCACAAGGGCGCCACCATCACCGACACCGAGTTGGACACTAAACACGGTATGGCTAATGAATATGTCTACGAAGTCGATCTGACCGACACCGCAGGCAAGAAGTTTGAAGTCAAGCTCGACGCCAAAACCGGCGCTGTGCTGGAAAACAAGCAAGACACCTGAGTTAAATCTCTAAAAAAACCGCGTCACCTTCGGGTGACGCGGTTTTTTTATGGGCACCGTTAAACCGTCACATAACCGTCATATCGGCTTGCAATGATTCGCCCACGCGATCCTGTGAAACGTCCTACAGGCGCTTTCTCTGCGAGCCTCCATGAACCACAGCATTGACCACAGCCATCAGGATTCCGATCTGTTTGGCCTGCTTTACGGTTTTCGTTTTCGCGCCGGTGAAAAAGGCGAACAGCTTGATTCGGCCGCGGCGCTGGCGGCATTGAAAGGGCCACAAGACCCGCAAGAGTTTTTGTGGCTGCACCTGAACCTGGCCCACGCCGCCTGCGAGCGCTGGATGCAGGCGCATCTGGATCTGCCGGAAGAATTCTTCGAAGCCCTGCACGAGGGCTCGCGCTCCACGCGTATCGAACATGTCGATTCGGCCTTGCTGGCCGTGGTCAACGACGTAGTGTTCAACTTCAACAGCATGGTCTCGTCGGATATTTCCACGCTGTGGGTGTGCGCCCGCAGCCACTTGTTGATCAGCGCACGCCTGCAACCCCTGCACTCCGTGGACAAATTGCGTTCCTCGGTCAAAGCCGGCGAACGCTTTCGCTCGCCCCTGGAGTTGCTGGTGCATTTGCTGCGCGACCAGGGCGAAGTGCTGACGCAGATCGTGCGCAAGACCAGCATCAGCGTCGACCACATCGAAGACCAGTTGCTGTCTTCGCGCCTGTCCACCAACCGCGCCGAACTGGGGGCCGCCCGTCGTGTGCTGGTGCGCCTGCAACGCCTGCTGGCGCTGGAGCCGGGTTCACTGTTGCGCCTGCTCAACCGCCCACCGCAATGGCTGCAAAAGGAAGACGTGAAAGAACTGCGCAAATCCACTGAAGAGTTTGCGCTGATCATCAACGACCTCACGGCCCTGGGCGAACGCATCAAGCTGTTGCAGGAAGAGATTGCCGCCAACCTCAACGAACAAAGCAACCGCACACTGTTCACCCTCACGGTGGTCACAGTGCTGGCGTTGCCGATCAACATCATCGCCGGTTTTTTCGGCATGAACGTCGGCGGCGTACCGCTTTCCCAGGACCCTGAAGGCTTCTGGATTCTGGTGGCATTGGTGGCGACCTTCACCCTGATTGCCGGGCGCTGGGCCTTTCGCAAGCGCAGGGATTACTGACCAGCGGCGCGCTCAATCACCCAAAGACTGACATAGGGCAGCATCTTTGTAACATTCTGCAATGACTATGAACGACATCCTTCATTATCTGGATGCTCCGGCATGGCCACCCCGTCACTCACCGCCTCCACCCACACCTCACACGCTGATCCCACCCCCAGGCTGGACAAAAAACCCAGCCTGGTGACGGTGATCATTTTCTTCGCCGTATTGGCCATGGGCCTGTTGTTCACCGCCTACAGCCTGATGCACGACATGAAAGAACTGGGCACGGTGGTCACCACCTGGACGCCGTTCCTGCTGCTGGGCGTGGCACTGCTGATCGCCCTGGGTTTCGAGTTCGTCAACGGTTTCCACGACACCGCCAACGCGGTGGCAACGGTGATTTACACCAACTCGCTGCCGCCGCATTTTGCGGTGGTGTGGTCGGGCTTCTTCAATTTTCTCGGTGTGTTGCTGTCCAGCGGCGCGGTGGCGTTCGGCATCATCGCCCTGCTGCCGGTGGAGTTGATTCTGCAGGTGGGTTCCTCGGCCGGTTTCGCCATGATCTTCGCCCTGCTGATCGCCGCGATCCTGTGGAACCTGGGCACTTGGTGGCTGGGGCTGCCGGCGTCGTCGTCCCACACACTGATCGGTTCGATCATCGGCGTGGGCGTGGCAAACGCCTTGATGCACGGGCGTGATGGCACCAGCGGCGTGGATTGGAGCCAGGCAATCAAGATCGGTTATGCGCTGCTGCTGTCGCCGCTGATCGGTTTCGCGTTTGCCGCAATGTTGCTGCTGGCCCTGCGCGCCTTTGTGAAGAACCGCGCCCTGTACAAAGCCCCCAAAGGCAACAGCCCGCCGCCGTGGTGGATCCGCGGCATGCTGATCGCCACCTGCACCGGCGTGTCGTTTGCCCATGGCTCCAACGATGGGCAAAAAGGCATGGGCCTGATCATGCTGATTCTGGTCGGCACTCTGCCGATGGCCTATGCGCTGAACCGCACCATGCCCGCCGAGCAGTCGTTGCAGTTTGCGGCGGTGGCCGAAGTGACCCAGGTGGCGCTGATGAAAACCGCGCCACAGGCATTGCCGGGTGACCCGCGACCGATCCTGTCGACTTATGTGCGCACCAAAGAACCGACCCCGCAACTGGTGCCGGCCCTCGCCTCGCTGACCGGCCACATCGGCGAAGAAGTCAAAGGTTACGGCTCGCTGGCCAAAGTGCCCGCCGAAGCCGTCGGCAACGTGCGTAACGACATGTACCTGACCAGCGAAACCATTCGCCTGATGGACAAAGGCAAGGTCGGCAATTTTGACGCCGACACCCAAAGCAAGCTGCAACTGTTCAAGCAGCAGATCGACGACGCCACGCGCTTTATTCCGCTGTGGGTCAAGATCGCCGTGGCCATCGCCCTGGGGCTGGGAACCATGGTCGGCTGGAAGCGCATCGTCGTGACAGTCGGCGAGAAAATCGGCAAGACCCACATGACTTACGCCCAAGGCGCTGCGGCGGAAACCGTGGCGATGCTGACCATCGGCGCGGCGGATATGTATGGGTTGCCGGTGTCGACCACCCACGTGTTGTCCTCCGGCGTGGCGGGGACCATGGTGGCCAATGGCGCGGGCTTGCAGATGCGCACCATCCGTAATCTGTTGATGGCCTGGGTGCTGACCTTGCCGGCGGCGATTGTGTTATCCGGCAGCCTCTACTGGCTGTTCACTAAACTCTTCTGACGCGACACCGATTGAACAGATGGGAGGGGCTCGCCGCCTCCCACCTGCGAAATGGGCATCAATGGTTGAACAGCGCAGTCATTGCCTTGAGCCGTTTTTTGTACACCCGCCGCGCCTCCAGCGCCTGCTCCAACGTCACCGCCACAAACCCCGCCCGCTGGTTCGGCTGCATCTGCCCGATCAAGTCCAGGTCGGCACTGATCACGGTGCCGATCATCGCGTAGCCACCGCCTGACACCGCATCGCGATGCAACACAATCGGCTCCAACCCCGCCGGCACCTGGATCGAACCGATGGGGTAGCAACTGTCGACGATATTGGAAGGGTCCGACCCTGCACCGAACGGCTGTTCCCGCGGCTCGAAGCTCAACGCGCTGCCGCCCTTGAAGCGATAACCGATGCGGTCCGCTTCGGAACCGACGGTCCACGGTTCGGCGAAAAAGCTGCTTTTAGCCGCAGCCGCCAGGCGCTCGTAATACAGACCGGGGACGACACGCAGGGTGATATCGCCGCCCACCGAACGGCGCAACGCCATCGGCAGACTGTTGCCGGCCCGCCCCTGCCCACTGGGTTCGCCGAGGGGCAACTCGTCGCCCTCTTGCAAGCGCCGCCCGTGAAACCCGCCGAGTGCACCGAGGGTGTACGTGGAGCGGCTGCCGAGCACCAACGGCACGTCGATACCGCCGGCCACGGCGAGGTAGGTGCGCGCGCCGGCCTTGGGAAACTCAAAACGCAGCACCTGCCCGGCACGCACATGGAAGGCGGTGTCCTGGTGCACCACTTCACCGTCCAGGCGCGGCGACATTAACGCGCCGCTCACGGCTGCCAGCGTATCCTGCTGGAACTCCAACTCAGGCCCGATCAAGGTGCATTCCAGCCCCGCCGCGCCAGGCGGGTTGCCCACCAGGTGGTTGGCCGCGCTCAACGCGTACTGGTCCAAGGCCCCCGAAGGCGGAATGCCCAAGTGGTAATAGCCTTCGCGGCCGAGGTCCTGCACCGAGGTGGCGAGGCCGGGTTTGAGGACCTTGATCATGCCAGCGCCTCCTGCAGGGTTTTCGGATAGCCGATGGGGTCGGCGAGAAACGCGTCGAGAGAAAATTCCACCGGGCGGATGCGCAGGTCGAAACGTCCGGCGTCCACCTCGGCCACGGCCAAATCGTATGCATCGCGCTCTATGGGTTTGAACTGCACGATGTCACCGGGGCGAAAGAACACCATGTGCTCCTTGAGGTAGGCCAACTGCTGCGCCGGGTCGTAGATCGGGGCCGGGGTCACGCCGAACATCTGGTAACCACCGGCGCCGCGCACCGAGTAGATGCAGCCGAAACAGCCGCCGTGGCCGAGGGTGAGTTTGGGCGTGTCGGTACGTGGGCGCAGGTACTTGGGCACCTGCAATTGCCGCGCGCGTTCGACCATCTGGAACATGAACGGCAGGCCCGCCACAAACCCGACCATCGACACAAACCACGGCGCGCCGCTGTGGGCGGCGATAAACGCGTCCACATCGGCCAGGCCGTTGATGCGCGCGGCGTACTCCAGGTCGGTGCCGCCGGGGTCCTGATGGCGGTCGCGAAAACGCATCAGGGTTTCGTGGGTCCAGGGGTCGTTATAGAGCACCGGGATTTCGATGATGCGCGTGTGCAAGGTGCGTTCGGCCACGGCCTGGGCTTCGGCGCCTTGCACGGCGTCGAGCAGCACATGGGGCGCGATCCGGTCGGGGTCGAAGCGGATCTGGAACGAGGCATTGGCCAGGCACACATCCAGCACACCGTCCAACGCCAGGCGTTCCACCGCACGGGTCACCGCCATGCCCTTGAAGAAGGCCTGCAGCGACATGCTGTCGCTGACCTCGGCGAACAGGTGTTCATCACCGCCGAAGCTGTAACGGATGGGGGACGTTTCAGCCATGTCTGTTCCTCTTGGAATCGTTATAGAAAGGCAGGCAAAAAAGTAATGAGGTGATCTTATTGGGGTGTTCTTACCAGGATGCCCGCCAGGTCCAACGCCTCGCGGGTCGCTTCCACCAGTTCCAGGGCACCAGGGGTGTCGCTGTGCAGGCAGATGGAGTCAAATTCGATAAATAGGTCTTCACCTTCCACGGTGCGCACCAGCCCAGTCTGACAAGCCCGTAGGACACGCGCCGCCACCGTTGCAGGATCCAGCGCACGCACCTGGCGGGTAAACACGATTGAGCCCGTCAGGTCGTATTCACGGTCGGCATAAAACTCGCGCACCACCGGTTGCCCCAGCTCTTTGGCGACCCGCCAGATCACCGAATCTGGCATGCAGTACAGCAACAGCGTCGGCTCGATGAGTTGCAGATTTTGCACCAGCAGTCGCGCGGCTTCTTCGTCGCGGGCCAGGTGCATGTAGAGCGCACCGTGGGGCTTGATGTGTTGCAGGGTCAGGCCTTGGGCACGGGCGATCTCACGCAGCGCGCCGAGCTGGTAGAGCATGTCGTCCACCAGTTCCTGGGCCGGCGCATTGATATGCCGACGGCCGAACCCCACCAGGTCACGAAAGCCCGGATGCGCGCCAATGGCCACGCCCAACTGCTTGGCACGCGCCACGGTGCGGCGCATGGTGCCGGGGTCGCCGGCGTGAAAGCCGGTGGCGATATTCGCCGAGCTGATGTAGGCCATCAGTTCCGCGTCGACGCCATCGCCGATGGTCCAGGGGCCGAAGCCTTCGCCCATGTCCGAGTTGAAATCCACTGCCTGCATCGAAGTCGCTCCGCCCGAGATGATGTAAGAAAAGTAGGCTGCGTCTTGACCCCTTGGGAAGATCTATTATCAGATGGGCCTTCTTCTGAAAATCAGATACGCCTACCGATTGGAGAGGCCGATGTCCCTGACCTTGCGTCAAGTGCGCTACTTTGTCGCCACCGCCGAGATCGGCCAGATTTCCCAGGCGGCAATCCACCTGAACATTTCCCAGTCGGCCGTGACCACGGCGATCAAGGAGCTGGAGGCGATGCTCGGCGTGCAGCTGTTTGTGCGCTCGGCCCAGGGCATGAGCCTGACCGACGCCGGACGGCATTTTCTCAACCGCGCCTACGTGATCGTGCGCAGTGTCGACGACGCCTTGAACAGCCCGTTGCCCGACCACCGCGCCAGCGGCGTGCTGCGCCTGGCGGCCAGTTACACGGTGTTGGGTTATTTCCTGCCGCACCACTTGCAACGCCTGGAGCACTGGCACCCGGACGTGAGCATCGAGGTGTTCGAGCAAGAGCGTCAGGCCATCGAACAGGGCTTGCTCGACGGGCAGTTCGACATGGCGGTGGTGCTCACCGCCAACCTCAAGCACCCCGATATCGTCTCTGAAATTCTGTTCAACTCCGAGCGCCGCCTGTGGCTGCCCAGCCATCACCCGTTGTGCGAACGCGGCGCCGTGAGCCTGGCGGACGTGGCGCAGCAGCCCTACATCCTGCTCACCGTCGACGAGGCCGAACACAGCGCCATGCGTTACTGGGAACAGGCCGGGCAGACGCCGGATGTGCGCCTGCGCACCAGCTCGGTGGAGGCGGTGCGCAGCATGGTTGCCAATGGCAGCGGCGTGGCGATTCTGTCGGACCTGGTGCACCGGCCCTGGTCACTGGAAGGCAAGCGCATCGAAACCCTGACTGTCACCGACCCGGTCACGCCCATGAGCGTGGGCCTGGCCTGGCACCGCGAGCGCGCCTTTACCCCGGCGATGCAGGCGTTTCGCGATTACTTCCACGATGCATTCCTGGCGCCGCAGCAGTTGTCGGCCAGGCGTTAAAGCTGGGTTTGCAAGGTGTCGGCCAGCCACTCCATAAACACCCGCACCCGCAGCGGTAGATGCCGTTGCCCGGCGTACAGCAACGACACGTCCAGCGGCGGCGCCGGGTAGTCCGGCAGGACCGCGACCAACTCACCGCTGGCCAACTCATCGCCAATGCCCAACGCCGGTACCTGAATGATCCCAAAGCCACCCAGGCACGCCGATTTATACGCGTCGGTGCTGCTGACCGTGACGCGCCCGGCCATGGCGATGCGTTGCACCTTGTTGCCCAGCATGTATTCGAACCCCGGCGAGCGTGAGCCCAACGGCCGCACGTAATGCACCAGATGGTGATTGGCCAGGTCGGCCAGTGTGTGCGGCACGCCGAAGCGTTGCAGGTAGGTGGCGCTGACGCAGTTGATCATCGGCATGCTGCACAGCCACCGCGCCACCACGGTTTGATCAGGCTGCGCGCCCACGCGCAACACACAATCGAAGCCTTCGGCGAGCAGGTCGACCTGGCGGTCGGTGGTGCTGATCTCCAGCTCAATCAGCGGGTGCGCATCCATGAACTGCGGCAGGCGCGGCAGGATCAGGTCCCGTGCCATGACGTTGGACATGTCCACCCGAATGCGCCCGGACAGCTGGGCTTCATCCTGGCGAAACATGCCTTCCAGTTCTTCCATATGGGCCAGCAAGTCCTTGCTGCGCTCATACAACACGCGACCGTCCTGGGTGGCCTGCACCTTGCGTGTGGTGCGCTGCAACAGGCGTGCGCCGAGCAGTTCCTCCAGCGCCCGGACATGTTCGGACACCGTGGAGCGCGGCAGGCCCAGGCTCTCACCGGCCTGGGTAAAACTCGACAGTTCGGTCACGCGCACGAAGGTGCGCAGCAGCTCAAGTTTGTTCATGGGATTGTTCGCCTTATCCGGCCAGTGATTCCGGTACGGCCCTGTTTATCACGTTGTGAGCGGACAAATACACTCAATCCCACACTGACAACCGAAGAGGACTGCACCATGACCCGTAAAATCGCACTCATCACCGGCGCCAGCCGTGGCTTGGGCAAAAGCGCTGCATTGCACCTGGCTGCACAAGGCGTGGACATCATCGGCACTTACCACAGCAAGGCCGACGAGGCGCAGGCCGTGGTGGCCCAGATCGAACAACTTGGGGGCCGCGCCGCGATGCTGCACCTGGACGTGAGCCAAAGCGCGACGTTCGACGCTTTCGTCGGCAATGTCGCTGACGTGCTCACGGAAGTCTTCGCACAGGATCGCTTGGATTTTCTGATCAACAACGCCGGGATCGGTATTCATGCCAGCTTTGCCGAAACCACCGAAGCCCAGTTCGACCAATTGGTCGCGATCCAATTCAAGGGCCCGTTTTTCCTGACTCAGAAGCTCTTGCCGCTGATCCGCGACGGTGGCCGCATCCTTAACGTCTCCAGCGGTCTGACCCGGTTCAGCCTGCCCGGTTATGCGGCGTATGCGGCGATGAAAGGCGCGATGGAAGTGCTGACCCGCTACCAGGCCAAGGAGTTGGGCGGGCGTGGCATCAGCGTCAACACCCTGGCCCCCGGCGCCATTGAAACCGACTTCGGCGGCGGCGCCGTACGCGACAATGCCGACCTCAATACCATGGTGGCCAACAACACCGCCCTGGGCCGTGTCGGTTTACCGGAGGATATCGGTGGTGCGATCGCCGCGCTGCTGGCCGACGGCAGCCACTGGATCACCGGCCAGCGTATCGAGGCTTCGGGCGGCATGTTTTTGTAGGAGCTTTTCGCGCAGTACGTCATAGCCCCAGTGATAGACATAGGTGTACGGCAAAAAGAACAGCAGTACGCCGATGTCGAGGATAAACGCCTGCAACAGGCTGACGTTAAGCCATGCCGCGATCAACGGCACGCACACCAGGATCAGCCCGCCTTCGAACAGGAGGGCGTGGAGTATCCGGGTCCGGGCGTTGTCGGCCAGTTGCAGGCGCACCTTGAGGCGGTCGAACAGGCCGTTGAAGATCACGTTCCAGGTCAATGCCATAAGGCTGATCGCCAGGGTGACCATGCCCATTTCCAGGGCCGGTTTATCCATGATCCACGCCAGTAATGGGGTGCAGATCAACAAGGCCAGGGCTTCGAAACCGATGGCCTGGCCGACGCGTTCAGTGATGGATTTGGTCGGGCTCATGCGCCGTCTCCGCAGGTGATGATGGTTGCCATCATTACCCTTTGACTCGATACTTCATAACCAATAACCATCGATCAAGGCGATAGTCATGGCGTCTCACGAAGTGCTGCAGGCGTTTGTCCAGGCGGCCACACAGGGTTCGTTTTCCGCCGCCGCACGTAAATTAGGCAAAAGCCAGTCGACCGTCAGCGCGGCAGTGGCAAGCCTGGAAATCGACCTGGATGTGGTGCTGTTCGACCGCAGCAGCCGCAAACCCACGCTCACCCCCGCCGGCCATGTCTTGCTGCAACGCGCCGAGCAGGTACTGGAGGCCAGCAACCGTCTGGCGCTGGCTGCAAACCAGTTGGCTCAGGGCCTGGAGCCGAAGCTGACCATCGCGATGTCGGACACCTACCAGTCCGACCGCTTCGAGGTCGCCCTGCGCTGCTTCGATGAGCGCTACCCGGACCTGGAACTCGAATGCCTGATCGCCGAATGCGAAGACCTGATCGCCCTGGTGCAAAGTGGTCGGGCGCAGATTGCGTTTATTGAGCAACAGAACGTTTATCCAGCGGACCTGACTGCGGCGACCGTGGACGAACACACGGAGATTGCGCTGTTCGCGTCGCCGAAACACCCCTTGGCGGCGCTCAAGTCCATCACCGCGCACGCTCTGCAACAACACCGCGAACTGCGCCTGGCCAGCATCATCAACCCCAATGAAATCCGCGCCAATGGCCGGGTCTGGTCGGCGCCCAGTTATTTGATGTTGCTGGAAATGGCTCAGTTGGGTTTCGGCTGGGCGCCTATTCCGCGCTGGCTGGTGGAACGCTTTGGTGGCGGGCAACTGGTCGAACTCAAGGTGCGTGGCTGGCCGCGTTCGGTGGCCGTCGACGCCCTGTGGTCACGGCACCACCCGCCAGGGCCGGCGGGCAGTTGGTTGCTGGGCAAGATGTTGGAATAACTGAACATCACACCTGTGATGCACATCGGTTGATGGGCAGAGTCCCTCTTCAACTCGCCCGCCCCTGGGGCAAACCCGATAGACTGCGCGCTACTTGCAGCCCTTCGGACACCCCGATGCACACCCGCCTTGTCCCTTACGAGACGCTGACTGCCGTGCAGCAACAGCAGCTCAGCGCCCTCGAAGTTCACCCGGAGCAGTTGCCGTTTTGCGGCGATATGTACTGCGCGCTCAATGCGCTGTTGGCCAGGCCGAACCCCAGCGTCAAGGGCTTTGCCTTGCTGGCCGATGACACGCCGGTAGCTTTCCTCCTGCTCAAACGAGCGCCATGCCTGCCCCACTGGGCCGATGAACACAGCGCCACGCTGCATGCCTTGCAAGTGGATCGGCGGCAACAGGGCCGTGGGTTCGGTAAAGCGTGCATGCAGGCGTTGCCGCTGGCGACGCTTGAAGCGTGGCCGCAGATCAAGGGATTGGAACTGTCGGTGGACGCGGACAATGTCGCGGCGATGGGCTTGTATCTGGGCGCGGGCTGGCAGGACTGCGGCGAGGCGTATAAGGGGCGGGTTGGCTATGAGCGCAGGTTGAGCCGGGCCCTCACGCCCACGGGGTGAATGTCACGTAAACATAAGGTTTACAGGCCCGCCTCTGTTTACGTGACACTGGCCGCGGGCTCAGCCTCTTTCGCCAACCGGCAGCCAGATCTCCACCGTTCCGGTGCCCTTCCTCGAGTCAAAGTCAGCGCTATAGCGCTCGAAATCCGCGCCCATCACTTTGTAGCCCGAGTGCGGCAGCCATTCGAACATGATGCGTTCGTAGGTCTGCTCCAACGCCTGCACCGGCCCGTAATGGGCGAATACGGCGTAGTTGAGGGGTGGAATTTCCACCCCTTCGAAGTTGCTCGGCACGTCGCTTTTGCTGGGGACTTCCACCCCGGCCATGTAGTCGAATTCGCCGTGGCCAGGGTTATGGCAGACCCCATAGGTGAAAGCGCCGACGCGTTTTTTGATGTCCTTTACGCAGGAGTCGAACAACTCCCATAACTTGGGGATATCGCCCACGGTGGCCTTTGAATAACGCCCTTGCACCCCGGCGATCACCAGGGCTTTGCCTGCTTCCATGCGTGGCTCTAACGGTTGTTTTGTCTGCTGATCCATACGAACAGTCTCCTTCTTATGAGGGAACAAACCCGCATCGAGTATAGGGGCATATCCACGCTACGTGCCCTGTAGAAAATTTTCCTACGCATCTGGACAACTGGCCATCATCGACCGTATTGTCTGCCCGCAGGCCACCGCAGTGGCCGACGTCGCTCGGACGGTTCCGGGCGCTTACGTACTTCGAGGCCACAATGGCAGACCAAGGTTCGCCGCGCCGCTTTGCGCGCATAGATCGACTCCCCCCTTACGTATTCAACATCACTGCCGAGCTGAAGATGGCCGCGCGTCGTCGTGGCGAAGACATTATCGACTTGAGCATGGGCAACCCTGACGGCCCCACGCCGCCGCACATTGTCGAAAAACTCGTGCAAGTGGCCCAACGCGAAGACACCCACGGTTATTCCACCTCCAAGGGCATTCCTCGCCTGCGCCGCGCCATTTCGCGTTGGTACAAAGACCGCTACGAAGTGGACATCGACCCGGAAACCGAGGCCATCGTGACCATCGGTTCCAAGGAAGGCCTGGCGCATTTGATGCTGGCCACCCTGGATCAGGGCGACACAGTGCTGGTGCCGAACCCGAGCTACCCGATTCATATCTACGGTGCCGTGATTGCCGGCGCCCAGGTGCGGTCGGTACCACTGGTGCCTGGGGTGGACTTCTTTGCCGAGCTGGAACGGGCCATTCGCGGCTCGATCCCCAAGCCGAAAATGATGATTCTTGGCTTCCCTTCCAACCCCACCGCACAGTGCGTGGAACTGGATTTCTTCGAGCGCGTGATTGCGCTGGCCAAGCAATACGACGTGCTGGTGATCCACGATCTGGCCTACGCCGATATCGTCTACGACGGCTGGAAAGCCCCGTCGATCATGCAGGTGCCGGGCGCCAAGGATATCGCGGTGGAGTTCTTCACCCTGTCCAAAAGCTACAACATGGCCGGCTGGCGCATCGGTTTCATGGTGGGTAACCCTGAGCTGGTCAACGCCCTGGCGCGGATCAAGAGCTACCACGACTACGGCACCTTTACCCCGCTGCAAGTGGCGGCCATTGCCGCATTGGAAGGCGATCAGCAGTGCGTCAAAGACATCGCCGAGCAGTACCGCCAGCGCCGCAATGTGCTGGTCAAGGGCCTGCACGAGCTGGGCTGGATGGTGGAAAACCCCAAGGCCTCAATGTACGTCTGGGCCAAGATCCCCGAGCAGTATGCCGCCATGGGCTCGCTGGAATTTGCCAAGAAGCTGCTGCTTGAAGCCAAGGTGTGCGTGTCGCCGGGGATCGGCTTTGGCGAGTATGGCGACGACCATGTGCGCTTTGCGCTGATCGAGAACCAGGACCGGATACGCCAGGCAGTGCGGGGCATTCGCGGGATGTTCCGGGCGGATGGCGCAGTTAGAAAAACCGACGCCTGACGCGGTCACTATGTGGGAGAGGGCTGGCCCGCTCCCACATGTGTATGGGGTGATCACCCCATACACATGTGTCGGTTAGACCACCAACGACAGCAACATGATGAAGATCAACGCCACCACCGACAGGATGGTTTCCATCGCGGTCCAGGTCTTGAAGGTCTCGGCCACGGTCATGTTGAAGTACTGCTTGACCAGCCAGAACCCTGCATCGTTGACGTGAGACAGAATCAACGAGCCCGCCCCCGTCGCCAGAACCAACAGCTCGCGGTTGACCCCAGGGATCATGCCCACCACCGGCACCACGATGCCGGCGCCGGTGATGGTCGCCACGGTCGCTGAACCGGTCGCCACACGAATCACCGCCGCCACCAGCCATGCCAGCAGGATCGGATTGATCTGCGCGTTCACCGCCATATGGCCGATCACGTCACCCACGCCGCTGGTCACCAGCATCTGCTTGAAGCCACCACCGGCGCCGATGATCAGGATGATCGCGGCGGTCGGCGCAAGGCTGGCGTCGAGCAGCTTGAGGATCTGCTTGGCGTGAATACCCTGGCGACTGCCAAAGGTGTACAGCGACAGCAGCAGGGCCAGCAGCAAAGCGGTGATCGGGTGACCGATCATGTCCATCCAGTTGCGCACCACGTTGCCTTCGGCAAAGGCGATGTCGGCAAAGGTTTTAAGCAGCATCAGGAACACCGGTAACAGCACGGTGACCAGGGTGACGCCGAAGCTTGGCAGCGACTTGTTATCGGTCTCGCGGGCCAGTTGGTCGACCAGTTCCTGGGACGGGTTGCCCGGAATGTACTTGGCGATAAACGTACCGAAGATCGGGCCGGCGATGATGGCGGTCGGCAGTGCGACGATCAGGCCGTACAGGATGGTTTTGCCGATGTCCGCGCCAAACACGCCGATGGCCAGCAACGGGCCTGGATGCGGCGGCACCAGGCCGTGTACCGCCGACAGGCCGGCGAGCAGCGGGATGCCGATCTTGATCAGCGACACGCCGGTACGCCGTGCGACGATAAACACCAGCGGGATCAGCAACACAAAACCGATCTCGAAGAACAGCGGGATGCCCACCAGGAACGCGGCGAACATCATGGCCCATTGCACTTTTTCCTTGCCGAAGGCGCGGATCAGGGTCTGGGCGATCTGATCGGCGCCGCCGGACTCGGCCATCATCTTGCCGAGCATGGTGCCCAACGCGAGGATGATGCCGACAAAGCCGAGCACGCCGCCAAAACCGTCCTGGAAGGCCTTGATGATCTTGTCCACGGGCATGCCCGAGGTCAGGCCGAGAAAGCCGGCCGCAATGATCAGTGCGATGAACGGGTGCACTTTGAATTTGGTGATCAGAACGATCAAACCGATGATGGTGACGACTGCATCTAACAGCAGGTACGACTCGTGGGACATGCCAAACATGGGGGGTCTCTCCTGTTTGTTGTTGTTATTAAAGCGGGTGATGAATTTCCTGCCGGGGATAGCGCTATCTTTTCCGGCAAAAAATTATTGAGTTCGTTCAAAACCGTGCTTGAGCCACCAGGCATGGGTCTGCTCGGCCAGGGCTTCGACGCTGTCTTCGCTGGCGTTGAGGGCCAGGGTCAGCGGCTCGCCTTTGGGCGATTCGAGGGTGGCGAACTGGCTGTCTATGAGGCTCGCCGGCATGAAATGACCGGGGCGATGGGACACGCGGTCCGAGGCCACTTCACGGGTCAGTTCCAGAAACACGAAACCCAAACCCGGCGCGGCTTCGCGCAGGTGGTCGCGGTATTTCTTTTTCAGGGCTGAGCAAGTGAGTACCGGGTGTTCACCGGCCTTGAGCGAACGGCGCAGTTCATCGCACAGGATGTCGAGCCAACCGGCGCGGTCGTCGTCGTTGAGGGGGTGGCCGGCGCTCATCTTTTCGATGTTGGCGGCGGGGTGAAAGCTGTCGCCTTCAATGGCGGTGGCGCCGTTCAGGCGGCACAGCGCCTCGCTGACGCTGGTCTTGCCACAGCCGGCAACACCCATGATGACCAGGGCGGTAACAGGTTGACTCATGGAACACCTCAGGACGCAGATAGCGCTACCTTTGCACGCTGTAAGGCTAGTGCAAAAACAGGCTTTTCCCGCGCCGTCTTGTCTTTTTTTATGGAGTGACGCGTGCATCCGCTCCAACGCTTTGAACAGGATCAGGCAACCCTTTGTTCAAGAATTTGCAGCCTTTTGGAGACAGCGCTACCTTAGTGCCTCGATTTTTGTTTGGCAAGCCGCCTGATGACCTCTAAGAACGATAAAAATACGCGCACCACGGGTCGCCCGACCCTCAATGAAGTTGCCCGCCTGGCCGGCGTCAGTCCGATTACCGCCTCCCGCGCCTTGCGTGGCATCAGCACCGTGGCCGTGGACCTGGTGGAAAAAGTGCAGCAGGCCGCTGCCGAACTCAGCTACGTGGTCAACCCCGCCGCCCGTGCCCTGGCCTCGGCCCAGAGCCATTCGGTGGTGGTGCTGGTCCCATCGCTATCCAACCTCCTGTTTATCGAAACACTGGAAGCCATTCATCAGGTACTGCGGCCCAAGGGCTTCGAAGTGCTGATCGGCAACTTCCACTATTCCCGCGATGAAGAAGAAAACCTGCTGCGCAACTACATGGCCTACCAGCCACGGGGGTTGCTGCTGACCGGTTTTGATCGCACCGAAAGTGCCCGACGGATGGTCGAGGCCAGTAACGTGCCCTGCGTCTACATGATGGACCTGGACCCTAACGCTGGCGTGAACTGCGTGGGGTTCTCGCAATTGGCGGCCGGTGAAACCGCGGCGGCGCATCTGTTGTCCCGTGGGCGCAAGCGCCTGGCCTATATCGGCGCGCAACTGGACCAACGCACCTTGCTGCGTGGCGAAGGCTTCCGCCGCGCGCTGCAACAGGCGGGGTTGTATGACCCGGCGCTGGAGCTGCTCACTCCGCGCCCCTCCTCCGTGGGCCTGGGCGGTGAACTGTTCCTGCAGTTGCTCGCGGCGCACCCGGATGTGGACGCGATCTTTTTCGGCAACGACGACTTGGCCCAGGGCGCACTGCTCGAAGCCCTGCGCCATGGCATCAAGGTGCCGGAGCGCGTGGCGGTGCTGGGTTTTAACGACCTGCCGGCCTCGTCCTTTATGGTGCCGCGCCTGAGCAGCATCAGCACGCCGCGTGAGGCGATTGGTCGGCGTGCGGCAGAGCATTTGTTGACGATCATGGCGGGCAACAAGATCGCCAAGCCCGTAGTAGATATGGGATTTGAATTGCAGGTGCGGGAGAGTACGTAGGCCCCTTGTAGGAAGCGCCTGACATTGCGGTAAGCGCCTTGCCCGGTTGCCTACGCTTACGTCAGAATCCGCCGGCTTGTGCGCATGGGTGGCGGTCTTTAAGGTTTGCCGGTCGCTGAATTTCTCGGTGATCGGGTTTAGTAGCCCGACCTTGCTCACACAAGATGCATGAGCCTATCGATGCTTGATGGTGGCTGTGCGCAGGGCGCCTTCGGGTGCGCCGGGTTTGTGTGGGGTACCGGTCTACTAACTTGCGTACAGCTGCCACCCTCGTTTAGTAGCGATGAGGTATCAGCCCAAATCAGGTACTTCAATTATGCAAAGCACCCATCCCACGCATGCGCTCTTCACCGTCATCCCCGAGACGCCCACCGAAACCCTGCTGATCAACAGCTACGAAACCATGTGCTCCGTCAGCACCTTGCTGCTCGACCTGTCAGATGAACTCAGCGGCAAACAGCGCGATGTCGCCCTGGCCATTCATCAGCTGAGTGAGCTGTCCGTCCTGCTGGTCGGCAAGGCCATCGACCAACATACACCGCGCTGCTAAGGCTTCTGCCCGGTCAAACGTGTGGGGAGCCAGCCCTCTCCCACATTTTTAATCTACTCGCGCGTTGAAGTCTCGCCGTCGCTTAGGGTGCCTGTTAGATTGGCTGCTCTCCAAATGCGAGGGAAATATCATGGGACACTCACTGAAAATCTTGGGTCGCACCTCCTCCATCAATGTGCGCAAAGTGCTCTGGACCTGCCACGAACTGGGCATAGACTACGCACACCAGGACGACTGGGGCATCGGCTTCAAGCCCACCCAATCCGCCGAATTCCTCGCCCTGAACCCCAACGCGCAAATACCGGTGCTGATCGACGACCACGGTGTGCTGTGGGAGTCGAACACCATCTGCCGTTACCTCGTCAGCCTCTACCAACGGTACGACCTGCTCCCTGCCGATCCCGCCCCACGGGCCCGTGTGGAGCAATGGATGGACTGGCAAGCCACAGAGCTCAATCGCGCCTGGGGCGATGCATTCACCGCCCTGGTGCGTAACAACCCTGATGGCCTCGACGCCGGGCAGATTAAAATCGCCGTGCAGGTCTGGAACGACAAGATGGGCATTCTGGAGCAACAGCTGGCCAAGACCGGCGCGTATGTGGCGGGTGATGAGTTCACGCTGGCCGATATCCTGATCGGACTATCGGTGCACCGTTGGCAGATGACCCCGATGGAGCGCCCGCCCTACCCCGCCGTCGCAGCGTACTACCAACGACTTGGCCAGCATCCCGGCTTCAAGACGTTCGCACTCGACCTCGCTAACTGAATCCCCGACGCGCCGCTGGTACAGCGCAGACGGCAACGCATGGCCGGCCGGGGGACAACTGTTGCCGCAGCGGCCATGCCATCTCCAACAAATACGGGTATTCCGCGCCCGGCACGGTATTTGCTCCAGCTGTCACACCGTACATTTACACAGGTGACCGATCATGCTGGTTAACAACAACGCTCAAGCCATGTCGATCGTCGAAAAGATCAAGCGGCCCGACATGGACCCCGCCAACGCCGCCGCCAGTGCGTTGTACAGCGGTGCCGTGCAGGCCGCGCAGCAAAGCGTGACCATGCCGGCCGCGCAGAAGGATCTGGACAAGGCCGCCGGCCGTATCGACGAAGCCTTCGCCAAGACCCGCGTGCAGTTGCAAGCCTGCGCAGCGGCCGCCACTACCTCGACGTCGACCGAAGTGCCTGCGGCCACGTCTGCCTCCGGCGCACGGTCGGAGTTCACCGACTACATGAGCAAATCCCCGGCAGAACGCATCCGTGAGCAACTGCTCAAGGAGCAGGGCTTGACCGAAGCGGATGTGCAGAACATGTCCCAGGAAAAGCAGGACGCGATTACCCAGCAAGTGGCCGAGCGCTTGAAACAGCAACAAGAGCAGCAGTTGACGGCTAAAGCGGTAGACCCGCAGGCGCAAACACTGAAAGAAACCCTGGCGGCGATCTAAGCCTCATAGATGATCAAAGGCGGGAGGGCTTGCTCTCCCACCCCTCGACGGGGTGTACCGACAGGAAACGTGTCTGCCGTCGAACACCCCTGAGCTGAAAGCTACTCAGTGCCCGAACAGACCGCTGTCGGACTTCTTGGCTTTCTTGTCGGCACGTTTTTCATCGGCGGTCTTTGCCGGTTTTTTCTTCGCGGCTTTCTTTGAATCCATACCTTTGGCCATGTTGCGTACTCCACTGTGAAGGGATGCAGCACTGGGTATACCACCTATTGCCCGGCAGAAGGCGCTTATAATCCCCACCCCCTCATCACGCTGCCTGAACACCATGCCCGAGTTGCCCACCGAACCGCTGGCAGAGCCCCTGTGGCCGCTGCTGAACAAGTTTTACCGCAGCCACAACTCACCAATGAAGGCACTCAAGGGTGGTCGCTTATGGGTGGCACGCGATGGCGAGATTGTCGCCGGGCTGTGCCTGACGCCCGTGGTGGGCGGGCAGTTCCTGACCGGGGTGTTTGTGGCGCCGGACTACCGCGGCCAGGGGCTGGCCACACGTTTGATACTGCGCGCGGTGGCCGAGGTGGAAGGGACGGTGTGGCTGCTGTGCCATCCAGACCTGGAGGGGTTGTATCGGCGCATGGGGTTCACCCAGGACACGGCGTTGCCACAATCGCTCAGCGAACGGCTGGTGCGCTATAAGCGCAACAAGCCGATGATCGCGATGGGGCTTTCGCCTCGGGAGTGATCGCCTGTTACAGGGCTTTGGTGGGGCTTGAGCGGGGTTTATTCGTCAGCGGCAGGGTCCATGTCGGGGAACATCACCTCGATAAAGCCGAACTTGCTGAAGTCAGTGATCCGCGACGGGTACAGGCGGCCGATCAAGTGGTCGCACTCGTGCTGCACCACCCGCGCATGGAAGCCATCGGCAAAACGCACGATGGGCTCACCCTTGGGGTCGAAACCCTCATAGCGGATCTGCTGGTAACGATTCACCGCGCCACGCAGGCCTGGGACGGAGAGGCAACCTTCATAGCCCTCTTCCAGCACGGGGCTGAGCGGCGTGATCAAGGGGTTGATCAGGATGGTCTGCGGCACCGGCGGGGCATCCGGGTAGCGTTCGCTGGCTTCGAAGCCGAAGATCACCAACTGCAGGTCAACGCCAATCTGCGGGGCAGCCAGGCCGACGCCCCCCACGTGCTCCATGGTCTGGAACATGTCATCGATCAATTGCCACAACTCGGGGCTGTCGAACATTTCTGGCGGGACGGCAGGCGCGATACGCAGCAGGCGCTCGTCACCCATTTTCAGGATTTCACGGATCATTGATCAGGCTCAGGAGTGGGCTTGGAGTGGTCCCGGCCGAGGCCAGAGACGTGCTGTTTTTCAACGGTGTGGCCGGGCTCATCGAACTCCTTTTCACCAGGGCTCTTACCTTCGGCCGACATGTGTTCGATCACTGCGTTCATCTCTGCACCGAGCAGCAGCACCGCCGCGGAAATGTAGAAGTACAGCAGCAGCACGATGATCGCACCGATACTGCCATACATCGCGTTGTAGTCCGCGAAGGTTTTAACGTAGTAGCCAAACCCCAGGGAGGCGACGATCCATACCACCACCGCCAGCACGGAGCCAGGGGTGATAAAGCGGAATTTCTGCTCGACATCCGGCATGACGTAATACATGAGGGCCACGGCGAACATCAGCAAAATCACGATCAGCGGCCAACGCACGATGGTCCACAGGGTCACCACGAATTCCTGCATGCCAATCTGCCCCGCCAGCCACTCCATCACCTGCGGGCCGAGGACCATCAACGCGGCGGCGGCCAGCAGCATGCCGGCAATGCCGACGGTGTAGAAAATCGACAGAGGGAAACGCTTCCAGATCGGCCGGCCTTCGACCACGTCGTAGGCGGCGTTCATCGCGCTCATCATCAGGCGCACACCGGCCGACGCGGTCCACAGCGCGATCACGATACCTACCGACAGCAGGCCGCCCTTGGACTGCTGTAACTGGTCGATCACCGGGTTGACCTGCTCCAGGGCCTGGGGCGGTAACACCAACTCCGATTGCAGGCGCAACCAGCTGAAAAAGTCCGGCAAATGCAGGAAACCGATCAGGGCAATCAGGAACAGCAGGAAGGGGAACAGCGAAAACAGCATCTGGTAGGCCAGTGCCGAGGCGTAGGTGGACATCTCGTCGTCGACGAATTCCTTGATGGTGCGCGCCAGCACCTTGTGCAGCTTGAGGCCATCGAGAACCGAAAAAATCATAGCGTCTCCTTTCGCCGCAAAGAGGGTGAGGTCGCGGGCGACTCAGGGGCCGTTTTCTACATCAAAGTAGCCCATTTGGCGACTTTGAAACAATTTCGAAAGTTTAGTTGCAAAGGCGCACATAAAAACGGCCATCCGTGGATGGCCGCTGTGCAGTCCAGGCATCGCCTTAGACGCCGACTTACTTGGTCGCTTTCTTGACTGCGTCTTTGGTGTCACCGACCGCTTGCTGCACTTCGCCTTTCTTTTCCTGGATCACGCCTTCAGCACGCAGCTTGTCGTTATCGGTCACTTTGCCGACGCCTTGCTTGATGTTGCCCACTGCCTCGTTCGCCAAACCTTTTGCCTTATCCGATGTGCTGCTCATGGTATTTCTCCGAAGGAACAATCAAGGGTTTTGGTCATTACCTAAAGATTGACCGGAGGCCGTTCGGCAGAGTTTCAATTATTTTCGGCGGGCATTTGATCGAAAGCGGCAGGTTTGACTTTATGTTTTGCAGCCAACCCACGAGAATGCCGGGCACATTCAGGCTATACCGCTGAATAACAGATCCCGTAGGAAGGTTATGAAACTCAATAAAGCACAGGCTATCGCCCGCAGAAACACCGAACTGGGCGGTGCCGTACTCGGCGTCAACAACTGCCATTTCACCGACCTGGACCGCAAACGCAATATCTGGTGGTTCGACCTGCCGGTAGGCCGTATTGCGGTGGGCCAGTACGAGTGGATTCACTTGTTGATGCATGACGCCGAGTCCGATCAGTTGCTGCACCTGAAGGTACCGACGGCTTACTTGCGTGAAAAACTCGAAGGGCTCGTAGTGCGCAATGCCGGCAAGCGCAAGCCGGAGATCACCCTGGAGCTGAGCGCCGATAAGGACTCGTTCCTCAAGGATGTGCGCCCGTCCGGTGCGGGTGTGAGCTTCGCGCAATTTGCCCTGTAACAACGAGGTTAAAACCGCACGTCAGGCAGCACGCATTAAAAAACCCCGCATTGCGGGGTTTTTTATGGGTTACTTCTTAAGACCCAGCTTCTTCAACTCTTCATCCCGCAACTCACGCCGCAGGATCTTGCCCACGTTAGTGGTCGGCAATGCATCGCGGAACTCCACGGCCTTGGGCACCTTATAGCCAGTAACATTGGCACGCATATGCTCCATCACCTGGTCTTTGGTCAGGGTGGCTCCCGGCTTGACCACGATGAACAGCTTGATGTGTTCCCCGGACTTCTCGTCCGGCACACCGATGGCCGCGCACTGCAGCACGCCCGGCAGGCCTGCGAGTACGTCTTCCAGCTCGTTGGGGTACACGTTGAAGCCGGAGACCAGGATCATGTCCTTCTTGCGGTCGACAATGCGCATGTAGCCGTCCGGCTGGATGATCGCGATGTCACCGGTCTTCAACCAGCCTTCGCTGTCGAGGATCTCGGCGGTGGCGTCTTCACGCTGCCAGTAGCCTTTCATCACCTGCGGGCCCTTGACGCACAGCTCGCCGACTTCGCCCAGGTCCAACTCCACGCCGTCATCGGTGATGACCTTGCACAGGGTCGAGGGCACCGGGATGCCAATGGTGCCGATCTGGATGTTCTGGATCGGGTTGACCGTCGCGACCGGGCTGGTCTCGGTCATGCCGTAGCCTTCGCAGATGCTGCAGCCGGTCACAGCCTTCCAGCGCTCGGCCGCTGCCAGTTGCAGGGCCATGCCCCCCGACAGGGTGACCTTGAGCGCGGAGAAGTCCAGCTTGCGGAAGCCTTCGTTGTTGCACAGCGCCACGAACAACGTGTTCAGACCGACAAAGCCGCTGAACTTCCACTTCGACAGTTCCTTGACCATCGCCGGCAAGTCGCGCGGGTTGCTGATCAGGATGTTGTGGTTGCCGATCAGCATCATCGCCATGCAATGAAACGTGAACGCATAGATGTGGTACAGCGGCAACGGGGTGATCAGGATCTCGCAGCCCTCGTGGAGGTTGGAGCCCATCAGCGCCTTGCATTGCAGCATGTTGGCGACGAGGTTGCGATGGGTGAGCATCGCGCCCTTGGCCACACCGGTGGTGCCGCCGGTGTATTGCAGTACGGCCACATCGCTGCTGGCCGGGCTGACGTCGCTCACCGGTTGACCGTGGCCTTTGGCGAG
Organism: Pseudomonas sp. FP2309; assembly: GCF_030687575.1. NCBI lineage: Bacteria > Pseudomonadati > Pseudomonadota > Gammaproteobacteria > Pseudomonadales > Pseudomonadaceae > Pseudomonas > Pseudomonas sp. FP2309. The sequence goes on from NZ_CP117439.1 coordinate 4,358,442, forward strand.
CACGTCGTTGAACTTGATCGCCTGCGGCAAGTGGTAGGCCGGGACCATCTTCTTCACGTACTTGATGACGCTGTTGATCAGCAGGCGCTTGAGCGGCGGCAGCAGGTCGGCGACTTCCGTGACGATCACGTGCTTGACGGCGGTCTTGGGTACGACCTTTTCCGCCAGGTGGGCCATGTTGGCCAGGCATACCAGGGCTTTGGCGCCCGAGTCATTGAATTGGTGTTCCATCTCCCGCGCGGTATACAGCGGGTTGGTGTTGACCACGATCAGCCCGGCGCGGATGGCGCCGAACACGGCGACCGGGTATTGCAGGACGTTGGGCAGTTGCACGGCGATTCGATCGCCGGGCTTGAGGTCGGTATGTTGTTGCAGGTACGCGGCGAAGGCGCCGGACAATTCGTACAATTCACCGTAGGTGATTGTCTTGCCCAAGTTGCTGAAAGCCGGTTTGTTAGCGAAGCGCTGGCAGGACTGCTTCAGTACCGCCTGAATATTTGGATACTCGTCTGGATTGATGTGTGCAGCAATCCCGGCGGGGTACTTATCCTTCCAAAAGTCTTCGTGCATGGAAGCCCACTCCTCAGCGACGCGAATTCATCATCGCATTTGATGCGATTATTATTGGTGTATGTTTTTTTAGGTGAATCTGGCGCTTTCAAGCAGGCCGAGACGTCACAAAGCGCGCCGAGAGTAGCAGCTTTGCCAGAGGCCGACTAGAGCCTGAAGAGGGTCCTACAGTCATAATCATGACTGTCCTACAATATCTGGTCACACTTTAAACGACGCTCAAATACCGCAGTAAAAGGCTCTGGAATAAGGCTTTCAGCACACCTGAACCAGATGTGGGAGCGAGTGTGCCCGCGAATACAGCGTATTCAGTCACTGAACATGTCGACTGATACCGCGCATTCGCGAGCACGCCCGCTCCCAGATTTTTGATTGCTTTTTAATTCAATATCACGCCATGTCGCGCAACTCACGCCGCAGGATCTTGCCGACCGGCGTCATCGGCAACGAATCGCGCAGCACGATCTGCTTGGGCACCTTGTACCCCGTGAAGTTGGCCTTGCAGTAGCTCTTCAACTCCTCAAGGCTGACCCCTTCGGCGCGCGCCACCACAAACAGCTTCACGGCCTCGCCCGTGCGCTCGTCCGGCACGCCGATCACTGCGCAGTTGGCGACGGCCGGGTGCGCCATCACCACGTCTTCGATCTCGTTGGGGTACACGTTGAAACCTGAAACGATGATCAGGTCTTTCTTGCGATCGACGATACGTACGAAGCCATCCTCATCGATCATCGCGATGTCACCGGTCTTGAGCCAGCCCTCGGCGTCCAGGGCCTCCGCGGTGGCGGCCGGCTGCTGCCAGTAGCCTTTCATCACCTGCGGGCCCTTGATGCACAACTCGCCGCGCTCGCCCAGGGGCAGCTCGACGCCTTGATCATCGATCACCTTCATCGCCGTCGCCGGCACGGGGATGCCCACGGTGCCGAGGCGGGATTTGTCGCCATAGGGATTGGTGCTGGCCACCGGCGAGGTTTCCGTCAGGCCGTAGCCCTCGCCGATCGCGCAGCCGGTAAGTTGCTGCCAGCGCTCGGCCGTGGCCTTGATCAGCGCGGTGCCGCCGGAGTTGGTGAGTTTGAGGTGGGAGAAATCCAGGCTCTTGAAGTCGGGGTGATCCATCAGTGCCACAAACAGCGTGTTGAGCCCCAGCAGCCCGGTAAAGCGCCACTTTTTCAGCTCTTTGATAAACCCGCCGATGTCCCGTGGGTTGGTGATGAGCACGTTGTGGTTGCCCGAGACCATCATGCACATGCAGTTCGCGGTGAAGGCATAGATGTGGTACAGCGGCAGCGGCGCGATCATCACCTCCTGCCCTTCCTTGATCAACGGGTGGCCGTCGTCGCCGGTCTGCGACATGCAGGCGCGCACCTGCTGCATGTTAGCCACCAAGTTGCCATGGGTGAGCATCGCGCCCTTGGCCAGGCCGGTGGTGCCGCCGGTGTATTGCAGTACGGCGATGTCATCCAGGGTCACCGGGTGGCGGGTCAGGCCAAGGCCCGCGCCCAGGCGCAGCGCGCGCTTGAACGACACCGCACGCGGCAGGTGATAGGCCGGGACCATCTTTTTGACCTTGTCGACCAATGTGTTGACCAGCCAGCCTTTGGCGGCGGGCATGAAGTCGCCCATCCTGGCTTCGATCAGGTAGTCGATCTCGGTATCTGTGCACACTTCCTGCACCCGCGAACCGAACAGGTTGAGGTAGACCAGCGCACGCACACCGGCGTCCTTGAATTGATGGCGCATCTCGCGCGGGGTGTACAGCGGGTTAGTGTTGACCACAATCAGCCCGGCGCGCAGGGCGCCGAACACCGCGATGGGGTAATGCAGCACATTGGGCATCTGCACCGCGATGCGCTCGCCGGGCTTGAGGTCGGTGTGCTGTTGCAGGTAGCCGGCGAACGCCGCGCTCTGACGCTCAAGCTCGGCGTAGGTCAGGGTAACGCCCATGTTGCTGAATGCCGGACGGTCGGCAAAGGCCTTGCAGGAACGCTCGAAAACTTCGATCACCGATTTATAGGCTGAGAGGTCGATGTCGCTGGGAACGCCCGCCGCGCGTTTGTCATTCCAGAATTCAGGTTGCATTATTCTTGTCCTCTTACCTGAGTGTGTCCGGCCGCTTATAGAAAGCGGAGCTTTGGGGACGTTAGCAGCTATGGCCAAACAGGCAAATACACTCAATCGTGTCATTGATTGTATGAATCTTGCACCTGACGCGTAGGCAGATACCGCGCCCTGCGGCAGATCAGCTATACACTGCAACGACCCGAGCAGACCCTGAAGAAAGGAAGCGCCATGAACCACAGCACCTTCTGGCTGACCGCGAATGACCACAGCCGCCTGTACGTCAATCAATGGATGCCTGACGGGCCGGCACTTGCGGTGGTCATGCTGTCCCATGGCATGGCCGAGCACAGCGGGCGCTATGGGCGGTTGGCCGAGGCCTTGTGCGGCGCAGGCTACGGCGTGTACGCAGCGGACCAGCGCGGCCACGGGCGCACCGCCGATGAAGGCACGCTGGGGTTGTACGCCGAAAAGGATGGCTGGAACAAAGTGGTGGGCGACCTCGCCAGCCTCAACCAGCACATCGGCCAGCAGCATCCGGGGCTGCCGATCATTCTGCTGGGCCACAGCATGGGCAGCTACATAGCGCAGGCCTACCTATTGCACCACAGTGCCAGCCTGCATGGCGCGGTTCTCAGCGGCTCGAATTTCCAGCCGGTGGCGTTGTACCGCGCCGCTAGAGTGATCGCCCGTGCCGAGCGCTTGCGCCAGGGGTTGCGCGGCCGCAGTGCGCTGATCGAGTTCCTGTCGTTCGGCTCGTTCAATAAAGCCTTCAAGCCCAACCGCACGGCATTCGACTGGCTCAGCCGTGACCCGGTTGAAGTCGACAAGTACATCAACGACCCGCTCTGCGGTTTCCGCTGCACTAACCAGCTGTGGGTCGACCTGCTCGGCGGCTTGCAGCAAATCAGCAAAGCGTCCAATCTCGCCCAGATCGATCCGGGCCTGCCGATCCTGGTAATGGGCGGCGAATGTGATCCGGTGAGTGAGGGCAAGCGTCTCACCAGCCTGGCCAACGCACTGCGTGCGGCCGGTAGCCGGCATTTGCAATTGAACATTTACCCGCAGGCGCGTCATGAAGTGTTCAACGAAACCAACCGCGATGAAGTGACCGCAGATCTGCTGGCATGGCTCGACCAGGCCCTGACCTTGCGCAGGCCGGCCCGCTGCGAATAAATTTTATTTTAAAATCAGCCGTTTAAAATCGGCCGATACTTACCGATTAGCCACAGGATGCACCTTTAGATGACCCAGGTAACCAACACCCCGTACGAAGCCCTCGAAGTCGGCCAGACCGCCAGCTACAGCAAAACGGTTGAAGAGCGCGATATCCAGCTGTTCGCCGCGATGTCCGGCGACCACAACCCGGTGCACCTGGATGCCGAATACGCTAAAGCGACCATGTTCAAGGAGCGGATCGCCCATGGCATGTTCAGCGGCGCCTTGATCAGCGCAGCGGTAGCCTGCGAGCTGCCTGGGCCGGGAACTATCTATATTGGCCAGCAGATGAGCTTCCAGAAGCCCGTCAAGATCGGCGACACCCTGACCGTACGCCTGGAGATCCTTGAGAAACTGCCGAAGTTTCGTGTACGCATTGCCACCCGTGTGTTCAACCAGCGTGATGAGCTGGTGGTGGACGGCGAGGCGGAAATCCTTGCGCCGCGCAAACAGCAGGTCGTGACCTTGACCGAGCTGCCGCCGATCAGCATCGGCTGATTCAAGCGCCACACAACAAATGTGGGAGGGGGCTTGCCCCCGATAGCGTCTTGTCAGTCACCGGATATGGACTGATCTACCGCCATCGGGAGCAAACCCCCTCCCACTTTTCTTAGCGCATTTACAGCACAGGGCTTACGACTGAGCGCGAGCCTGGTTACGCAGGGCTTTTACCTGGTCGTGGTTGCGCTGTACGCCGTGGTACTGACGCTCAACCAGGTCACGAATGCCCAGCAGGTTGTGCTTGTTGATCTTCTCGATCGCGTCTTTATAAGCCTTGAGTGCGTGGTCTTCACCGCGCTCGGCTTCGTTCAACACAGCCTCTTCGTCTTTACCGGTGACCATCGACTTCACGTCGACCCAGCCACGGTGCAGCGCGCCAGCCACGCTACCGGAATCTTCCGGATCACCACCCAGGGCACGCACAGCGGTCTTCAGCTCGGCGGCGGCGGTGGCGCAATCAGCGGAGCGCTTGGCGAACAGCGCCTTGAGCTCTGGATGCTTGATGTCTTCGGCGCATTCCTTGAAGCCTTTCTGGCCGTCAATGCTGGTCTCGATCAGGTCGTTGAGTACAGAGATCGATTCTTTGTTGATATCAGTCATTTTCCAATTCCTTAGGCAGGTTAAACAAAGGGTTGTCTTAATGATTGCAGCGCCCGTGCCAGGTTTTGAAAAAGTACTTTTATTTTAAATATCAATAACTTAAAAATTATTGAACCATCTGTATCGACGTTATTTGCATGATCTGTCATTTGGCCTTCATGCAGAATGCCTGTATTTTCCCAAGTCTCTACTCTCGCCGCTGAAAGCCCATGAACCCCGAAAAACTGGAACTGCTGATCACCCGCCAGATGCCCTTCGGCAAATACAAAGGCCGGATCATCGCCGACCTGCCGGGGCCTTACCTGAACTGGTTTGCCCGCGAAGGTTTCCCCCACGGTGAACTCGGTGGTTTGCTGGCCTTGATGCAGGAAATCGACCACAACGGGCTCTGCGAACTGCTCGAGCCGCTGCGCGCGAAACACGGCAAACCCGCCCCTCGCCATTAATTGAGAGCCCCGCCATGCCAAGGAATGCAGACAACGAACGTCACTGGCAGGCCATCGCCGGGCGCTATGCCCTGGAGCCAGGTCCGATCAATCTGGAAAACGGCTACTTCGGACGCATGAGCCGTGACGTAGAGGCGCAGTACCTGGAGCACGTCGCGTTTATCAATCGCAGCAACTCGGTGCACGTGCGCCAGCGCTTCGAGCGAGGCCAGAACGTCGAGATCCGCCGGCAATTGGCCGAACTGATCGACGTAGATCCACAGGCGGTCGCCTTCACCCGCAACGCCACCGAAGCCCTGCAATCGCTGATCCGCAACTACAACCGCCTGCAACCGGGTGATCAGATACTGATCAGCGACCTGGAATACGACACGGTCAAAGGCGCCATGCGATGGTTGGCCGGGGTTCGTGGTGTTGAGGTGATCGAGGTGTGCCACGTGCATCCGGCGAATGTCGACAGCCTGGTGCAGACCTATCACGATGCCTTCGCCCGGCACCCACGTTTAAAGCTGATGGCGCTGACCCACGTCACCCACCGCACCGGCCTGGTAATGCCCGTTGCCGAGGTTGCCAGGCACGCCCGCGAGCATGGCATCGACGTGATCCTCGACGGCGCCCACGCCCTGGGCCAGATCGATTTCAACCTGGCCGCGCTGGGTATTGAGTTCGCAGGCTTCAACCTGCACAAATGGATCGGCGCGCCACTGACCCTGGGCTTTATGTACATCGCCCCGGAGCGCCTGGCCGATATCGACCCGGACATGGGCGAGTTTCACTACCCCATCACGGATGTACGCGCTCGCACCTCCTACAGCACACCGAACTTTCCAGCGCTGATGACCCTGCCATTGGTATTTGAGGAACATCGGGCCTTGGGCGGCGCGGCGGCCAAGGGTGCGCGGGTGAACTACCTGCGGGATTTATGGGTGGGCCAGGTGCGGCCTCTCGCAGGCATTGAGGTGCTGACGTCGGATGACCCGCGACTGTATTGCGGGATCACCGCCTTCAAGTTCATTGGGCGCGATCAGGAGCTGATGGTGGATCGCTTGCTCAAGGAGCACGACCTGTTTGTGACCACCCGAACGGGGGCAGCGTTTGGTACCTGTATTCGGGTGACGCCGGGGTTGGTCACGTCGGCATTGCAGATCAATGCCTTGGCCAATGCGATTGGGCGACTCAATGCGGGCTAGCCATCGATGAGCGGGCGCCCCGCGGTTTTTGGCAGGCAAAAAAATGCGGTACACCGACCAAGTGCACCGCAAAAATGCCGTCAAGCACGGCAACAACGATTCGGTAAATCAGATCAATCCAGCAACGCCAGCGCCTCGGCGGTGACTTCCTGGATACGCGCCCAGTCGCCGTTCTTGACCCACTCAGGGTCGAGCATCCAGCTACCGCCCACGCACATCACGTTTTTCAACGCCATGTAGCTTTTGATGTTGGCCGGGCCGACGCCGCCGGTGGGGCAGAATTTCACCTCGCCGAACGGGCCGCCCAGGGCCTTGATCGCCGCCACGCCGCCGCTGACTTCGGCCGGGAACAACTTGAAGCGGCGGTAACCCAGGCCATAGCCTTCCATGATGCCAGAGGCATTGCTGATACCCGGCAGCAACGGGATCGGGCTGTGCACCGAGGCTTCCAGCAGGTCGCGGGTAATGCCGGGGGTGACGATGAACTGCGAGCCCGCCACCTCGGCCGCTTCGAGCATGTGACGATCGAGCACGGTGCCGGCGCCGGTGCACAGTTCAGGGCGCTGTTCGCGCAGCACCTGAATGGCCTTGAGGCCGAACTCGGAACGCAGGGTCACTTCCAAGGCGGTCAAACCACCGGCCGCCAGGGCATCGGCCAGCGGCAAGATGTCCTGTTCGCGAGCGATAGTGATCACCGGCAGGATCCGCGCCTTGGCGCAGAGGCTGTCGATCAGGGCAACTTTGTCCGCCATGGAAACGGTCGGTTGAGGGCTTTTCATAGCGGCTGATCCTTGGCTCATGGGCACCAGTAAATCTCTAATGTAGGTTGCAAAAACGCGCGAATCGGCATGGCAGCAACGTCGTCACTGGCCAGGGCGGCGCTCAAGGTCGTCAATTTGGCACTGCCGGAAATCGACAGCACGGTGTAGTTGGCCGTGGCCAGCAACGCGCGACTCATGGTCAGGCGCTGGTGCGGCACGGTCGGCGCCAGCATCGGCCAGCAACGGCGGGTACCGTCGGCCTGCAGGGCGTGCGCCAGATTCGGGCTGTCGGGGAACAGCGATGCGGTGTGGCCGTCATCGCCCATGCCCAATACCAGCACATCAATGGCCGGCAATTCGGCGAGCAGGCGATCGGCCTGCTCTGCAGCGTCTTCAAGGGTTGCCGTGGCGCTGTACAGGCTCAAAAATTTGGCCTTGGCAGCCGGGCCTTGCAACAGGTGCTGCTTCAACAAACCGGCATTGCTGTCGGCATGCTCTACCGGCACCCAGCGCTCATCGGCCAGGGTGACGGTGACGTTGGACCAGTCCAGGCCTTGCTTGGCCAGGTGCTGGAAAAACGCCACGGGGCTGCGGCCACCGGACACCACCAGGGTCGCTTCGCCACGGGCACTGATGGCCGCGCGCAGTTGCTCGGCCACATCGTTGGCCAGGCCTTCGGCCAACAATGCCGGCGTGCGGTACTCATGGGCCGTTACGCCCTGAGGCAGTTTCAATTCAGATATCGCCATACCACGACCTCCCATCCCGCGTGATCAGTGCAATGGAGCTCATCGGCCCCCAGGACCCCGCCGCATACGGCTTGGGCGCATCACCGGATTTTTTCCACCCGGCGATCAACTGGTCACACCACTTCCACGCGGCTTCGATTTCATCTTTGCGAACAAACAGGTTCTGATTGCCGCGCATCACTTCCAACAGCAGACGCTCGTAGGCATCCGGGATGCGTGCGCTGCGATAGGTGTCGGAAAAATTCAGTTGCAGCGGGCCGCTGCGCAGTTGCATGCCTTTGTCCAGGCCCTGCTCCTTGGTCATCACACGCAAAGAAATACCTTCGTCCGGTTGCAGGCGGATGATCAGTTTGTTGCTGATCTGCAAGCGCTGCTCGGGGGCGAAGATGTAGTGGGACGGTTCTTTGAAGTGGATAACGATCTGCGACAGTTTTTGCGGCATGCGCTTGCCGGTGCGTAGGTAGAACGGCACCCCGGCCCAACGCCAGTTACGGATATCGGCCCGCAATGCGACGAAGGTTTCGGTGTCGCTCTGAGTATTGGAGTTTTCTTCCTCCAGGTAACCCGGTACCGCTTTGCCGGCGCTGTAGCCGGCGATGTACTGGCCACGTACCACTTGGGTGGTCAGGCCGTCCGGACTGATGGGCGCCAGGGCCTTGAGCACCTTGACCTTCTCGTCGCGGATACTGTCGGCGGACAAGTCGGCCGGCGGGTCCATGGCGATCAGGCAAAGCAGCTGCAGCAGGTGGTTCTGGATCATGTCGCGCAGTTGGCCGGCCTTGTCGAAGTAACCCCAACGGCCTTCGATACCGACCTGCTCGGCCACGGTGATTTCCACGTGGGAGATGTAGTTCTGGTTCCACTGGGTTTCGAACAGGCTGTTGGCAAAACGCAGGGCGATCAGGTTCTGGACAGTTTCTTTGCCCAGGTAGTGGTCGATACGGTACGTGCGGTTTTCCGGGAAAAACTGCGCTACGGCGTCGTTGACCTTGCGCGAGGATTCCAGGTCCGAGCCGATGGGTTTTTCCAGCACCACGCGGGTGTTTTCCGCCAGGCCAACCTTGGACAGGTTTTCGCAGATCGCGCCATACACCGCTGCGGGCGTGGCGAAGTACGCGATCAGGGTCTGCGCGGTGCCGGCGATTTCCGCCAGGGCCACGTAGTCGTCAGCTTTCATGAAGTCGACATGCACGTAGGTCAGCCGCGCCAGGAAGCGCAGGACGATGGTTTCGTCCAGTTCCTTGCCGACGTACTTACGCAGCTCTTTTTCGATGTGCGCCAGGTGCTGTTGCTCGGAGCCGGCTTCACGGGCCAGGGCCAGGATGCGCGTGTCGTCGTGCAGCAGCCCGGCGCCATCGAGTTGATAGAGGGCAGGAAATAACTTGCGCAGCGCCAGATCACCCAAGGCGCCAAACAGGGCAAAGGTGCAGGGTTCTACGGTTATCGAAGGCATGATGTTTGTTCTTTTATCAAGTTAAGCTACAAATACCTTTTTTCAAGGCATCACTCAAGGAAAAATGTAGTAATAACCACAACATTTTCCGGAAATACGCATTCCGAGTGGTGGTGTTCAGCTACCCTCAGTAGGATAGGCCACCGCGAAAAGCCACTCGTCGATTGGCTGCCGCCCTTTATTTGCATCGTCGCCCGAAGGAAAGACTGAATGGACCGCGTGCGAAATCTTCTGGAACAGATCCGGAACCGCCTCGAAGAATTGAACAAGGCCGAGAAAAAAGTCGCCGAGGTCATCCTGCTCAACCCGCAGCAGGCGACCCGCTTCTCTATCGCCGCCCTCGCCCAAGCCGCCTCGGTCAGTGAACCGACGGTCAACCGTTTCTGCCGTTCGTTCGGCGTCAGCGGTTACCCTGAACTTAAATTGCAGTTGGCGCAAAGCCTGGCCAGCGGCGCGGCGTATGTCAGCCGCGCCGTGGAGGCCGATGATAACCCCGAGGCCTATACCCAGAAGATCTTTGGCAGCGCGATCGCGTCCCTGGACAGCGCTTGCCAGGCACTGGATCCCAACCTGATCAGCAAGGCCGTAGACCTGCTGATCCAGGCGCGCCAGATCCATTTCTTCGGCCTCGGTGCGTCAGCCCCGGTGGCCATGGATGCACTGCACAAGTTCTTCCGCTTTAACCTCTCGGTCACGGCCCACGCCGATGTGCTGATGCAGCGCATGATCGCGTCGGTGGCCCATACGGGCGAGCTGTTCGTGATTATTTCCTACACCGGGCGTACCCGTGAGTTGGTGGAAGTGGCGCGTATCGCGCGGGAAAACGGCGCCTCAGTGCTCGGCGTCACCGCCGAGAACTCGCCACTGGCCAAGGCCAGTACGGTGAGCCTGAACATTCCGCTGCCCGAAGACACCGACATCTATATGCCGATGACCTCGCGGATCATCCAGTTGACCGTGCTGGACGTGCTGGCGACCGGCATGACCTTGCGCCGTGGCGTGGATTTCCAGCCGCATTTGCGCAAGATCAAAGAGAGCTTGAATGACAGTCGGTATCCGGTGGGGGATGAGTTCAACTAAGCCGCAATCTTTGCCGTCAGTTCCAACCCTTCGCGAGCGAGCCCTGCGCCACGTTTGACCGATTTCGACCTTGAAATACGCGCGAATTGGGCGGGCTTGCTCGCAAAGAGCCCACCAGCCACACCGCTAAAGCCCAGCACGGGCCTGCAGACTCAGGTGTGCTCTCTCCCCCGGCGCCAAACGGGCGCCGGCCACCGCCGACTCCACGCACACAAACCCCGACGCCTCGTTGAAGCTCACCCCCAGCAGCGGCCGGCTGCCCGGATGCCACACCACGGTGTCAGCGCTGTCGCCAGTGTCGATGCACAGTTCGCGCTGCCAGGCGTGGTCCTTGAGGTGCAACTCACCCTCATGCTGAAACACCCGCTGGCACCCACCCTCCACCCGTAACTCGCCTTCCTGCTGGCAGACCTGGCGATTGAGCTGGTCGTAACCTTGAGCGCCATCAAGCCCAGACAGCGCTATCTCGTCGACGTGACCAATACGCCAGTAAGCGTGCAAAGCATGGCTCAACTGGCACGGCAACTCGTCCTGGTGCTCGGTGCTCAAGCGCAGCTCCAGGGTGTCGCCCAGGTGCGCGTGCAGGTCCACCTGCCAGTCGCACAGCTGCAATTGCCAGTGCAGGCGCACGCCGTCGTCGTCGGTGCGGGTGTCGAGCAGCTTCCAGTCGATCAACCGTGCCCAACCGTGGGATGGCCACGCGTTCTCGCTCGGGTGACGGCCATACCACGGCCAGCACACCGGCACGCCGCCACGGATGGCACCGACCTGAGGCCACTTGGCCGCGCACCACAGCCAGGGTTTCTGGCCACGGGGTTGAAAATGCAACAGTTGCGCGCCCTGACGGCTGAACACCGCCTGGCACAGCGGATGGTCAATCACCAACACGTCGCGCAGCTGAAAGCGTTCCCAGGCGAACACCGGACGCTCGCGCAAGGATTTGAAAAAGCGTTGCAGCGGATGCTCATGCATGTGCCACGGTCCTGAAATTCATCGCAGTGCTGCTCAAAAAAAAGCGGATAGCCATGGCTACCCGCAAATGCGCACAGAGAGAAGGAGCTTATCGCAAAGCGTTAGAAGGTCGACTGAATTTTCAGACCCGCCACCAGCGCGTTGTCGACTTTATCCACGCCGCCCGGTTGCACGACGTATTGCAGGTTAGGACGCACGGTCAACCAGTTGGTGACGTGGAAGCCGTAGTTGATTTCGAAGTTGTATTCGGTCTCGCGAATCGGCGTGTACAGCGGGTTGTCGTAATCGCTCACGCCGTTGGCAGCGTTGAGCAGTTCCGAGTTTTTCTTCACGTCATCGTTGACGTGCAAACGCGCCGCGCCAATGCCGACGTCGTCTTTTGGACGCGCATCGAATGGGCCTTTGTACACCAGCATGATCGACTGGTAGTTGTCGACCAGGTTGGTTTCCTTGTCGTGGAAGGTGGCGTTGGCCGCAATATTCAAGCCGCGCGAAGCGTCGCCGTTGTGCGTCGTGAGTTGTTGTTGGGCAACGAACCAGTAGCCTTTCTTACTGCTGCGGGTGCGGTAGTTGGCGCCCGTGGTAGCGGCATCGTTACCGTTGACGTCTTCACGCACGTCGCTGGCATCGGCGGCGCTCTTGTAGTAACCCACGCGGTATTCGCCCGGCAGGTTGTTCACCTTCGGCGACCAGACCAATTCCACCGGGATCACGGTGCCCTTGGTGCCGCTGCCGCTGAGCTTGAAGCCGTTGCCGTGCTCGAGCTGCGATGGGTTCTGGTTGTAAGCACCGATCTGCGCATACAGTTCAGGCGTGATGTGGTACTTCACGCGGATTGCCGCCTGGCTGACCGGCCAGTTGTACCAGGTGCTGACGTAGTTACCCACTTGGGAACCGCAGAACGACAGGTTCTGGAAGTCGCATGGGAAGGTGTTGAAATCTTCGCCTTCACCGAAGTAACCGAGTTTCACATCCAGCTTGTTGTCGAACATCTGGTGCTGGATCCAGAACTGGGTCAGACGCACCATGTGGCCACGGCCGTAGACTTCCATCGACGAGCTGAGCGTGCCGGCACGCGGGTCGCCAATACGGTCGTTGGAAATGTTCTGGCCATTACGGTTGGTCAACTGGATCTTGGCCTGAGTGTTATCCCAGCCCCACAGCTTTTGCAGATCCAGTGCCACGCCCAGACCGAACTGGTCGGAGTAACGCCCGGTTTTGTCGTCGTTGTAGCCGCCGTGCAGGTTGGCGCCCATTTCCCCAACGTAGTCCGCCTTGATGTCGATACCTTGCTCGATCAGCTTGGTACGTTCACCACCCCAATCACCGGTCATCCATTTGGAGTCGGCGCTGAAAGCCTCGTCCGCCATCGCATTGGCGGACAAAACCAGAACGGCTGCAGCTGACAGTTGGCAGATCAGCCGGGTGTTGTTGTGTTGCTTTTTCATCCCTACATCCTCGTCTTTATTGTTATTAAACTGTTTTTATCTAACGCGGGTTACATTTTTTAACTAAAACAACAGGTTAACGTGCTCAGCGACCCGTGAACTGGGCCACGTTATCGGCATGCCCGTGCGTCGGCAGTGACGCTGCCGTGCCCAGGCGCTCACCGGTGTTGGCGTCAAACAGCAGCACCTTCGCCGGATCGAATTGCAGGGTCAGGGTCTCACCCACCTGAGGGGCCACATCGGGCGCCAGGCGGCAGCAGACCTTGGTGTCATTGAGTTGCACAAACACCAGGGTGTCCGGGCCGGTCGGCTCGGTCACCTGGACTTCAGCACGAATGCTCGACGCACTGTCGCCCTCGCCCACCGCCAGCATGATTTGCTCCGGGCGCAGGCCCAGGATCACGTCGCGGTCTTCAAGGCCGGCATCGGTCACGTTCAGCGTCAGCTCACAACGGGCCTGGCCGCTGTCCAGCAGGGCCACCAGGCGACCGTCCTTGCGCTGCAGGCGCAGGGGCACGAAGTTCATCGGCGGCGAGCCGATAAAGCTCGCCACGAACTGGTTGGCGGGATTGTTGTAGATGTCTTTTGGCGTGCCGAACTGCTGGATGATGCCGTCCTTCATCACCGCCACTTTGTCGCCCAGGGTCATCGCTTCGATCTGGTCGTGGGTGACGTAGACGGTGGTGGTTTTCAGGCGCTGATGCATCAGTTTCATTTCGGTGCGCATCTCGACGCGCAGCTTGGCGTCGAGGTTGGACAGCGGTTCGTCGAACAGGTAGATCTTCGGCCGACGTGCCAGGGCACGGCCCATGGCCACGCGCTGCTGCTGGCCGCCGGAGAGCTGGCCCGGCTTGCGATTGAGCAGGTGTTCGATCTGCAGCAACTTGGCCACGCGCGCCACTTCGGCGTCGATGTCGGCTTGAGGCATTTTGCGAATCTTGAGGCCGAATTCGATGTTCTCGCGCACGCTCATGGTCGGGTACAGCGCGTAAGACTGAAACACCATGGCGATGTCGCGATCCTTGGGGCTCATGCCACTGACATCCTGGTCACCGATCATGATCGCGCCGCCGGTGATGGTCTCCAGACCGGCGATGCAGTTCATCAGGGTGGACTTGCCGCAACCCGAAGGGCCGACCAGGATCAGGAATTCGCCTTCCTTGATCGACAGTTCGATGTTCTTCAAGGTGTCGGGCAAGCCCGCGCCATAGGTCTTGTTTACATTGCGAAGTTCAAGCGTAGCCATGATTACCCCTTGACCGCGCCGGCCGTGAGGCCGCGCACGAAATACTTGCCTGCGATCACATAGACCAGCAGGGTCGGCAGCCCGGCGATCATCGCCGCCGCCATATCAACGTTATATTCCTTGGCCCCGGTGCTGGTGTTGACCAGGTTGTTCAGCGCCACGGTGATGGGCTGGGAGTCGCCACTGGAGAACACCACACCGAACAGGAAGTCGTTCCAGATCTGCGTGAACTGCCAGATCAGGCAGACCATGATGATCGGGGTGGACATCGGCAGAATGATCTGACGGAAGATGGTGAAAAAGCCGGCACCGTCCAGGCGGGCAGCCTTGATCAGCGCATCGGGAATGCTCACGTAGTAGTTACGGAAGAACAGCGTGGTGAACGCCAGGCCGTAGACCACGTGCACAAACACCAGGCCGGTGGTGGTACTGGCCAGGCCCATCTTGCCAAGGGTGAACGACGCCGGCAGCAGCACGGTCTGGAACGGCAGGAAGCAGCCGAACAACAGCAGGCCGAAGAACAGCTGCGAGCCACGAAAACGCCAGAACGACAGCACATAGCCGTTCAATGCGCCAATGGCCGTGGAGATCAGTACCGCCGGAACGGTAATCTTGATCGAGTTCCAGAAGTAGCCATCCACCGTCGCCCACGCCTTGACCCAGCCGATGCCGCTGACCACGGTGGGCCAGCTCAACAGGTTGCCGGTGCTGATGTCTTCCGGGGTTTTGAAGCTGGTGAGCAGCATCACCACCAGCGGCACCAGGTACAGCAGCACCGCGAGGATCAGCACCGCGTAGATCGCGATGCGGCTCAGGCTGATGGGGGGTTTGGAAGCGAGACTAGTCATTACGTTTGGTCCTCAGCTCGGAGTAGAGGTAAGGCACGATGATCGCGAGGATCGCACCGAGCATCAGGATTGCACTGGCCGAGCCCATGCCCATCTGGCCACGGCTGAAGGTGAACGAGTACATGAACATCGCCGGCAGGTCGGACGAGTAGCCGGGGCCGCCGGCGGTCATGGCCGCCACCAGGTCGAAGCTCTTGATCGCAATGTGCGCCAGAATCATCACCG
The DNA here is from genome assembly GCF_030687575.1 of Pseudomonas sp. FP2309. NCBI lineage: Bacteria > Pseudomonadati > Pseudomonadota > Gammaproteobacteria > Pseudomonadales > Pseudomonadaceae > Pseudomonas > Pseudomonas sp. FP2309. Next base: position 4,373,807 of record NZ_CP117439.1, read on the forward strand.
CACTGAAGAACACCGGACGCAGGCTTGGCAGCACCACGCTCCAGTAAATGCGCGGCAGGCTCGCACCGTCGATCTGCGCGGCACGGATGATCGATTGATCAACGCCACGCAGGCCGGCCAGGAACATGGCCATGATGAAACCGGAGGCTTGCCACACGGCGGCGATCACCAGGCAGTAGACCACGCGGTCCGGGTCGATCAGCCAATCCAGGCGAAAGCCTTCCCAGCCCCAGTCACGCAGGAGTTTGTCCAGGCCCATGCCCGGGTTAAGCAGCCATTTCCAGGCGGTACCGGTGACGATCATCGAGAGCGCCATCGGGTACAGGTAAATGGTGCGGATAAAGCCTTCGCGACGGATTTTCTGGTCGAGGAAAATCGCCAGCGTCACGCCGATAACGAGGGTAATGCCAATGAACATCCCGCCAAACAGCGCCAGGTTCTTGCTCGCCACCCACCAGCGATCGTTGTCGAACAACCGCTCGTATTGCGCAAGACCCGCCCATTTGTAGCTCGGCAGGAACGTAGACGTGGTGAACGACAGTACAAACGTCCACAGGATGTAGCCGTAGAAACCCACCAACACGATGAACATGCTGGGCGCCAGCACCAGTTTGGGGAGCCAGCGCTGCAGCGCATCGAACGGCGAGGCTTTGCTGAACACAGCAACAGAACTCATGGGAAAATCCACTGAAAGAATAAGGGCGACTGCAAGCTACAAGCGAAGACAACCGCGCCCACTTGTAGCTTGCAGCTTGTAGCTTATTTACTTAGCCGACTTGATCGCAGCGCCGAGTTTCTTGGCGGTGTCGGCCGGGTCGGCTTTCGGGTCGTTGATGTAGTTGGTCACGACATCAAAGAACGCACCTTGCACCGCCAAAGTGGTAGCCATGTTGTGCGCCATGCTTGGCTGCAGGCCGCCGGTCTTGGCGTCTGTCAGGAAGTCCTTGGCGGCGGTCTGGGCGCAGGAGTCGAAACCGTACGACTCCATTTTGGTCAGCATGTCGTTGCGCACAGGGATCGAGCCCTTATTGATGCTGAAGACTTTCTGGAAGTTTTCACCCAGTACGACTTTGGCGATGTCCTGCTGGCCGGCAGCAGTGCCTTTGTCTTTCTGCTTGAACACCGCCAGGGAGTCGATGTTGTAGGTGAAGGCTTTTTCGGTGCCCGGGAAGGCTACGCACTCGTAATCCTTGCCCGCGACTTTCTTGGCGGCAGTCCACTCGGACTTGGCCCAGTCACCCATGATCTGCATGCCGGCCTTGCCGTTGATGACCTTGCCCGCTTCCAGGTTCCAGTCCTGGCCTTTACCGTCGACGTCCATGTAGGTCGCGACTTTCTTAAGCTCGGTGAGGGCCTTGACCATTTCCGGACCGGTCAGTGCGCCGTTGTCCAGGTCGACCAGGGCTTTCTTGTAGCCGTCGGCACCCATCACCGACAGAACAACGGCTTCGAAGACCGTGCTGTCCTGCCAAGGTTGGCCACCGTGGGCGAGCGGGATGAAACCTGCGGCCTTCAGCTTGTCGCCGGCGGCATAGAATTCTTCGAGGGTGGTAGGGTTTTTGGTGATGCCGGCTTTCTTGAAGACTTCCGGGTTGATCCACAGCCAGTTGACGCGGTGGATGTTCACCGGCACGGCCACGTAGTCACCGTCGTACTTCACGGTGTCGGAGACTTTCTTGTCGAGCAGCGAGTCCCACTTTTCCTGTTTGGCCACGTCTTTCAGGACGTCGGTGTCGAGCAGACCGGTAGACGCCCATTCCTGGATGTCGGGGCCTTTGATCTGGGCGACGCCTGGCGGGTTGCCTGCCACCGCGCGGCTTTTCAGCACGGTCATGGCCGTGGCGCCACCGCCACCTGCGACAGCACCGTCCTTCCAGGTGAAGCCGTCTTTTTCGACTTGGGCCTTCAGGACATCTACAGCCGCTTTTTCGCCACCCGAGGTCCACCAATGCACAACTTCAACCGTACCTTTGGAGTCGGCGGCAAATGCACTGAGGGGAAACAACGAGGCAACGGAAATAGCTACGGCGAGGCGATTAATCGCGTTCATCTGAATACCTTTTCTTGTTGTTATGCATGCAAGTCTGGAGCTTGCGCTGCACGGAGTTTAAACATGGATATTTCAAGTGCAGGTAACAAAGGGATGCCCAAATGTCACCAGTTAGTGACATAACGCCCAGCGCCTAACGCGCTGGCCATACTCGGCGCCAGAGGCAGTGCAGGCAGCACCACCGCTTGCCAGGCATGGTACAGGTCCGGCTTGCCACCCCAGATGCTGCTGCTGGGCTGGTTATGCGGGCTGAGTTCGTGGTGCCAGCTGCCATTGAGCCGGTCGATGAAATGGCTGTCGCAGAACTCCCAGAACCGCCGGTACCAGGTTTCGTAATGCAACTCTCCGGTACGTTTGAGCAAAGCCTGGGCCGCCGCGCTCGCTTCGGCGTGGGTCCAGTGCAATCGCTCGCGCACTACCGGGCGGTGGTTCCAGTCCAGCGTATAGACAATGCCGGGCGCACCATCCACGGCCCAGGCGTATTCGCAGGCACTGGCGAACAGACCTTTGGCGTCGCTCAGCAGCCAGTCCGGCGTGACCAGCCCGGCTTGCAGGCGCGCGGCCTCCAGGTGCAGCACCAGTCGCGCCCATTCAAAGCCGTGGCCGGGGGTGATGCCGTAAGGGCGGAAGCCGTCGGCGGGGTTGTCTGCGTTGTAATCGAGCAAGGGTTGCCACTGGGTATCGAAATGCTCAATGACCATGAATTGATGGGCGGCGGCATGGCTGTGAATCACCCGCTCGACAATGCGCAGCGCACGGTCCAGCCAGCGGGTGTCACCGGTGACATCCGCCAGGGCCAAAAAGGCTTCGGTGGCGTGCATGTTGCTGTTGGCACCGCGATAGGCTTCAACGCCGCTCCAGTCCCTGGCAAAGGACTCGAGCATCACGCCCTCCTCCTCGCTCCAAAAGAACTGGTCGATGATATGGACGGCGTCATTGAGCAAGGTGTGCGCACCGGGCGCACCCGCGACCACGGCAGAGCTGGCGGCCAGGGCGACGAAGGCATGCAGGTAGGCGGCTTTGCCGGTGTTGCCATCCAGCGCACGAGGCGTGGAAAACCAGCCACCGTGCTCAGTGTCGCGCAGAGGCCCGCTGAGAGCCGCAACACCGTGTTCGACCAATGCGGCATACCCCGGCAACCCCATGGCATGGGCCATGGCGAAGCTGTGGGTCATGCGTGCGGTGTTCATGGTTTCGGCGTGGGCATCGGCCGGGAGATGGCCCTTGTCATCCAGGTTGCCAAAACCGTCAGGCATACGGGAGGCCTTGGCGAATGACAGCAGGCGCTGGCCTTCGGCGGCGAGCCAGGCGTAATGGGCAGGCGCGTTCAGCCAACTGCTGGCAGGCAGTGGAGGCGTGGTCATGGGTGGCCCTTATTGTTTTTTGTGGGATGACCGGAGTCTAAACAAGGGCGTGCGCGGGGCATGTAACGAAGGGGATCGGAAATGTCACCGGGCGGTGACATTTCTCCAGGGCACGCGTTACTGACCGGGCGTCGGGCTCTTGGCGGACGTATTGAGCTGCTGCTGCAGGTTTTGTACCTGGCTCTGCAAGGTGGTGATATTGCGGGTGGTCTGGATGCGGAACACGTCAAACTCTTTGTTGGTCGGCGCATCGCTGTTGGCCGGCTGGCTGTCCTGGGCGCTTTTGAGAACGACAAGGTCCTGCTCAAGGCGGGCAATCGCAGCGCTCGGGTTACCTTGTTTTTTCAGGGCGGCCACGTCGGCAGCCAATTCCTTGATCTCGGTATCGCGCTTACCGCCGTCGCCTTGCGCCGCCTTGAGGCTGGCAACGGCATCGGTCAAGGCTTGTACCTGGCCTTGCAGCTTGCTGTTGGCGGTGGAGAGTTCCGTGGTGCTGGCGGTCATTTGCGCCAAACGTTTATCCAGCTCTGTGGCCTGGCCGGCTACCCCGAGCTGCTGCTTGCCCTGCTCCAGCAGTTGGCTTTCCAGTTGCTTGATCTGCAGTTTCAGCGCCTCGCTGCCATTGTTTACGCTGGCCTCGCTGGCGACGACCTTGCCGGAAATGTCCTGCAGGCGCCCCGCCGCTTCTTCGCTGATGCGCGCGAAGCTTTCCTGGGTGGCGACCAATTGCTGGCCCATCAATGAGATCTGCTGGAAGCTCCACCAGGCCAAACCGGCAAAGGCGATCAGCAGTGCGCCGATCAGCGCCCACAACGGGCCGGTGCTGGCGCCCTTGACCTTGACCACGGGCGTGGTGCGCGAACGCACCGAGGTGGCCGGTGAAGGTTCGAAATCATCGTCATCCCCGAGATCGGCCCGCAGGCTGGGAACGTTGTCGAAGTCGTCGTTAGCATCGTTACGCATGAATCAACCCTGAATCGCTGAAGTGGCTGGCGGGAACGCCGAGCGACGGGAGTATAAACCGCTGCCCCGACGCACTGATCGACCGGGAACCCTGAATTCGGTTCCCGATGTGTTGCCTGGTGTGACCTTAGTTGCCCCCCGGATCCTGGGCTTTCCACCAACTGCAGAACTCGTCGAGGGCGGCCCATAGGCTGACCTTGGGCGCGTAATCCAGATAATGCCTGGCCCGGCTGATGTCGAGGGTGAAATCTTTGTTCATCACTTGCATGCCCAGGCGCGAGAGCGCGGGCTCCGGTCGTCCGGGCCACAGCGCACAGCATGCTTCGTTCAGCGCCGCCACGCTGTAGGACAAACCGTAGGACCGATAACGGGTCACCTGAGGCAACTGCATTTGGCGCATCACGTAGTTCACCACATCCCACACCGGCACCGGCGTGCCGTTGCTGATGTTGTAGGCCCTGCCCAACGCAGAGCCGGGGGCCAGCAAACTGCTGAGCAGCGCTTCGTTAAGATTGTGGATGCTGGTGAAGTCGACCTTGTTCAGGCCGTCACCGACGATCGCCAGGCGGTTCTTGCGCTGCATGTTAAGCAGGCGCGGGAAGATGCTCGTATCGCCGGCACCGGTGACGAACCGCGGGCGCAGGGCCAGCACTTCAAGACCGAACTCCTGGGCGCCGAATACCTTTTGCTCGGCCAGGTATTTGGTGGCGGCATAGGGGTGCTTGAAGCGCTTGGGCACTTGCTCTTCGGTCAGGCCCAAATGATCGCGGCCATCGAAGTAGATCGACGGCGAGGACAGGTGCACCAGTCGCCCGACGTGCTGCTTCAAGCAGGCCTCAACCACGTTTTCGGTAAGCTGCACGTTGCCCTGGTAGAAGTCCTGGTAACGCCCCCACAGCCCGACGGCGCCGGCGCAGTGCACCACGGCTTCAACGTCGCGGCACAGGTCACGCACCAGGTCGGCATCATTCAGATCGCCCGGGATAAACTCGGCACCGCGCCTGACCAAGTGCTCCACGCCTTCGGCGCGACGCCCGTTGACCCGCACGTCCAAGCCCTGCTCCAGGGCGAAACGCGCAAAGCGCCCGCCGATGAAGCCGCTTGCGCCGGTGACCAGAATTTTCATGGAGCCTCCTACGGATGCAGTTGCGAGCGCCAAACTTCAAGCTGCAAGCTGCAAGTTAAAAACGGTGCGCAAGCTTTTCGCTTGCAGGCTGCAGCTTGACGCCCGTCACGGCTGATAGGGCACCAACCACTGACCGCACACCTGGGCCAGATGGTCAGTCAACAAGCCCAACAGTTGTCCGCCATTGCGCCAATGATGCCAGTACAACGGCACATCGATCGGCTTATCTGGCAGCAACTCCACCAGCACACCTTTTTCAAGCTGATCGCGCACCTGCAGTTCGGGCACCAGCCCCCACCCAAGCCCGGCTTCTGTCAGACGGATAAAACCTTCAGACGACGGGCACAGGTGATGCTCGAAACCTCCCTCCACCCCCAGGGAGGCCAGGTAACGGTGCTGCAGGAAATCATCGGGGCCAAACACCAGCGCCGGCGTGCGCGCCAGTTGGTCGGCACGCACGCCCTGGGGGAAGTGCCGGGCAATAAACGCCGGGCTGGCCAGCGCACGGTAGCGCATGGCGCCGAGCAACAGGCTGCGCGCCCCGGCCACCGGGCGTTCGCTGGCGCAGATGCAGGCGGCCACTTCGCCGGCGCGCATGCGCTTGAGACCTACGGTCTGGTCCTCAACCACCAGGTCGAGCAGCAAATGCTGCTCGGCACAAAAATCGCTGACGGCCTCGGCCCACCATGTCGCCAGGCTGTCGGCATTCAACGCGATGCGCAGACGTTCGGGCATGCCTTCTTCGTCCAGCGCCGGCACCTGGCCTTGCAGGTCGCGCTCCAGCAACCGCACCTGCTGCACGTGGTTAAGCAGGCGCCGGCCGATATCGGTGGGCGTCGGCGGTGTGGCCCGCACCAGCACCGGCTGGCCGATGCGTGCCTCGAGCAGTTTGATGCGTTGGGAGATCGCCGACTGTGACAGCCCCAGCACCTGGGCGCCACGTTCGAAGCCGGCCTGTTCCACCACCGCCGCCAGGGCGGAAAGCAATTTATAGTCGAACATCAGTTTCTCTAATGAGCGATCAGCAATATTGGTTTTTCTTATACCGCGTCGAGCCCGAGAATGACCAGCATCGTTGAGAGGAACTTTACCTATGTGGCAAAGCTATATGAACGGACTGCTGGTGGCCCTGGGGCTGATCATGGCGATCGGCACGCAAAACGCCTTCGTCCTGGCCCAGAGCCTGCGCCGTGAACACCACCTGCCGGTGGCGGCGCTGTGTGTGGTCTGCGATGCGTTGTTGGTGGCGGCCGGGGTATTCGGCCTGGCGACCGTGCTGGCGCAGAGTCCGATATTACTGGCGGTCGCGCGTTGGGGCGGCGCCGCGTTCCTGTTGTGGTATGGCGCGTGTGCGTTGCGCAGGGCCTGCTCGAAACAGAGCCTGGACCAGGGCGACAGCCTCAAGAGCCGCTCCTTGCGCGCGGTATTGCTCAGCGCCCTGGCGGTAACCCTGCTCAATCCCCACGTTTACTTGGATACCGTGCTGCTGATCGGCTCGCTGGGGGCGCAACAGACCGAACCCGGCGCCTACGTGGCCGGTGCCGCCAGCGCGTCATTTCTGTGGTTCGCCACCCTGGCGCTCGGCGCGGCATGGCTCGCGCCGTGGCTGGCACGCCCGGCGACCTGGCGCCTGCTGGACCTGCTGGTGGCAGTGATGATGTTCAGCGTGGCCTATCAATTAATAAGCGCATCGTGAAGTTATTCCAAAAGGCTCTGGAACCTCTATCCCACACAGTTGTTGCGTGGTTTTGCCGCACCCCCGGTGCTATGATCCTGCCCCTGCGCCGCAAAGAGTACAAACTCCCCGGCGCTTGTTTGGCCGCCCGTGATCGGCCTTGCGCTCACCGCAACTGACCTGATTAGGAGAATTATCATGGCTTTCGAATTGCCGCCGCTGCCCTACGCACACGATGCCCTGCAGCCGCACATCTCCAAGGAAACCCTGGAGTACCACCACGACAAGCACCACAACACCTATGTCGTGAACCTGAACAACCTGGTGCCAGGCACCGAGTTCGAAGGCAAGACCCTGGAAGAAATCGTCAAGTCTTCTTCGGGCGGCATCTTCAACAACGCCGCTCAGGTCTGGAACCACACGTTCTACTGGAACTGCCTGGCGCCAAACGCCGGCGGCCAACCTACCGGCGCGCTGGCTGAAGCCATCAACGCTGCGTTCGGTTCGTTCGACAAGTTCAAGGAAGAATTCACCAAGACGTCCGTCGGCACCTTCGGTTCCGGTTGGGGCTGGCTGGTGAAAAAGGCTGACGGTTCCCTGGCCCTGGCCAGCACCATCGGCGCCGGCAACCCGCTGACCAGCGGCGACACCCCGCTGCTGACCTGCGACGTGTGGGAACACGCTTACTACATCGACTACCGCAACGTGCGTCCGAAGTATGTGGAAGCGTTCTGGAACCTGGTCAACTGGAAGTTCGTGGCTGAGCAGTTCGAAGGCAAGACCTTCACTGCCTAAGCAACCCTTGCAGTAGAGAGAGCCCGGCGATCGCCGGGCTTTTTTGTGGACGCTTAAAAAGGAACGCCATGCGGGAAGTGTGGAACTCACCGAAACGAATTCGCCACTCAGACAACGAGAGAAATACCTCTCTCATTTCAGGCAGGAGAGTGTGCAATGGATCCGTTATCGATGGGTATGTCGGCGGTGTCATCAGTGATGCCAATCGTCGGTCAAGGCATGGATTTGCTGGGCAAAGGCATGGATTTGCTCGGAAAGCTGGTAGACGCAAAAAGCGCGAACGCAAGCCAGGACCAAGGCAAAATCGGCGCAGATACGCACCAGAGCAACGCTGTTCAGATCAATTTCAACTGATAAAACCGTCGCGTGCCGTACCAGAGAGCGGCGGATTTTATCCGCCCTCTTCCTGCCCCGCCTTCATTCGCCCGCTTCCCGCCGCTCACGCCCCAATGTTCCTTTGACGGCCGCCATCAGATTGCCAATACTCATGGCATATTGAAGGCCACCCGCATGAGACAAGGAATGCCCCTTTGAAGCTGGAACTCAAAAACAGCTTGTCGGTGAAGTTGCTACGGGTTGTGCTGCTGTCTGCATTGATCGTGGGCGTGGCGCTGAGCGTGGCGCAGATCGTCTTCGACGCCTACAAGACACGCCAGGCCGTGAACGGCGATGCCCAACGCATCCTCGACATGTTCCGCGACCCCTCGACCCAAGCCGTCTACAGCCTGGACCGAGAGATGGGTATGCAGGTGATCGAAGGCCTGTTTCAGGACGAGGCCGTGCGCATGGCCTCCATCGGCCATCCCAACGAAACCATGCTGGCGGAAAAAAGCCGCGCCTTGCAGCACTCCCCCAGCCGTTGGTTGACCGACCTGATACTTGGCAAAGAGCGCACATTCACCACTGCACTGGTTGGCAAAGGCCCCTACAGCGAATATTACGGCGATTTGAGTATCACCCTCGACACCTCCACCTACGGCCAGGGCTTTATTGTCAGCTCGGTGATCATCTTTATCTCCGGGGTATTACGCGCGCTGGCCATGGGCCTGGTGCTGTACCTGGTGTATCACTGGCTGCTGACCAAGCCGTTGTCGCGGATAATCGAGCACCTGACCTCGATCAATCCGGACCGGCCCAGCGAGCATAAGATTCCGCAACTCAAGGGCCACGAGCGCAACGAGTTGGGGCTGTGGATCAACACCGCGAACCAATTGCTCGAGTCCATCGAACGCAATACCCACCTGCGCCACGAAGCCGAAAGCAGCCTGCTGCGCATGGCGCAGTACGATTTCCTGACGGGCCTGCCCAACCGCCAGAAGCTGCAGGAGCAACTGGACAAGATCCTGATCGACGCCGGCCGGCGCCAGCGCCGCGTGGCGGTGTTGTGCGTGGGGCTGGATGACTTCAAAAGCGTCAACGAGCAGTTTACCTACCAGGCCGGCGACAAATTGTTGCTGGCCCTGGCCGATCGCCTGCGTGCCCACAGCGGCCGCCTCGGCACCCTCGCACGGCTGGGCGGCGACCAGTTCGCCCTGGTGCAAGCCGACATCGACCAGCCTTACGAAGCCGCCGAACTGGCGCAAAGTATCCTGGATGACCTCGAAGCGGAGTTCGCCCTCGACCACGAGCAGATCCGCCTGCGCGCAACCATTGGCATCACCCTGTTCCCGGAAGACGGCGACAGCACCGAAAAGCTGCTGCAAAAAGCCGAACAGACCATGACCCTGGCCAAGAGCCGTTCGCGCAACCGCTATCAGTTCTATATCGCCAGCGTCGACAGCGAAATGCGCCGCCGCCGCGAGCTGGAAAAAGACCTGCGCGACGCCTTGAGCCGCGACCAGTTTCATTTGGTGTACCAGCCGCAGATCAGCTACCGCGACCAGCACGTGGTGGGGGTGGAGGCGCTGATTCGCTGGGAGCACCCGGAACACGGGCTGGTTCCGCCGGACCTGTTTATCCCGCTGGCCGAGCAGAACGGCACGATCATTCCGATTGGCGAGTGGGTGCTGGACCAGGCCTGCCGGCAACTGCGCGAATGGCACGACATGGGCTTCACCGCGCTGCGCATGGCGGTCAACCTGTCCACCGTGCAATTGCACCACACCGAGTTGCCACGGGTGGTCAATAACCTGATGCAGATCTACCGCCTGCCGCCGCGCAGCCTGGAGCTGGAAGTCACCGAAACCGGCCTGATGGAAGACATCAGCACCGCCGCCCAGCACCTGTTGAGCCTGCGCCGCTCCGGCGCGTTGATCGCCATCGATGACTTCGGCACCGGCTATTCATCGCTGAGTTACCTCAAGAGTCTGCCGCTGGACAAGATCAAGATCGACAAGAGCTTCGTCCAGGACCTGCTGGACGATGACGACGACGCGACCATCGTGCGCGCGATCATCCAACTGGGCAAAAGCCTGGGCATGCAGGTGATCGCCGAAGGCGTGGAAACCGCGGAACAGGAGGCTTATATCATCTCCGAGGGCTGCCACGAAGGTCAGGGTTATTACTACAGCAAACCCTTGCAGGCCAGGGAACTTGCGGCTTTCTTGAAGCAGGCCGAGCGCAACAACGCCGTCATTCTTTGACGGGGCAAACGGGGCGGGTTGTGGCTCGCAGGCTTGCCACACACGAGATAGTTGATATTTCCTGCGTATAACCCTTTACACAAAATGCAAATCTTTCGCATTATGTCGCAGTTTTTGCGCTCCCCCGCGCGCCCTATCAACAACCGAAGCAGGATGTTCGCCATGATTCGTATGCCCCTGGCCACCGCCAGTCTGCTGGCCATTGCCATTTCTCTAGCCGGTTGCGGCGAAGGTAAAGACAAACCTGCTGCCAACCAGGCGCCGACCCCGGCCGCCAGCACTACCGCTCCAGCGGCTGCCGCCCCTGCCGGCCAGGTCGATGAAGCGGCCGCCAAGGCTGTCGTCGCGCATTACGCCGACATGGTGTTCGCGGTGTACAGCGACGCCGAAACCACCGCAAAAACCCTGCAGACTGCAATCGACGCCTTCCTCGCCAAGCCGAACGCCGACACCTTGAAAGCCGCCCGCGCTGCCTGGGTTGCCGCGCGCGTGCCTTACCTGCAAAGCGAAGTGTTCCGCTTCGGCAACACCATCATTGATGACTGGGAAGGTCAGGTTAACGCCTGGCCCCTGGACGAAGGCCTGATCGACTACGTCGACAAATCCTACGAGCACGCCCTGGGCAACCCTGGCGCCACTGCCAACATCATCGCCAACACTGAAGTGCAGGTCGGCGAAGACAAGGTTGACGTGAAGGACATCACTCCGGAAAAACTCGCCAGCCTGAACGAGCTGGGCGGTTCCGAGGCCAACGTCGCCACCGGCTACCACGCCATCGAATTCCTGCTCTGGGGCCAGGACCTGAACGGCACCGGCCCTGGCGCCGGCAACCGTCCTGCGTCGGACTACCTGACCGGCGACGGCGCCACTGGTGGCCATAACGAGCGTCGCCGTGCGTACCTGAGCGCCGTGACCCAACTGCTGGTCAGCGACCTGCAGGAAATGGTCGGCAACTGGAAACCAAACGTTGAAGACAACTACCGCGCCACCCTGGAGGCAGAACCTGCCACCGATGGCCTGCGCAAGATGCTGTTCGGCATGGGCAGCCTGTCCCTGGGCGAACTGGCCGGTGAGCGGATGAAGGTGTCCCTGGAAGCCAACTCGCCGGAAGACGAGCAGGACTGCTTCAGCGACAACACTCACTACTCGCACTTCTACGACGCCAAGGGCGTGCGCAACGTCTACCTGGGCGAATACACCCGCGTTGACGGCACCAAAATGACCGGCGCCAGCCTGTCGTCCCTGGTGGCCAAGGCCGACCCGGCAGCCGACAGCGCATTGAAGGCCGACCTGGCCGCGACCGAAGCGAAAATTCAGGTCATGGTCGATCACGCCAACAAGGGTGAGCACTACGACCAGTTGATCGCAGCCGGTAACGATGCGGGCAACCAGATCGTGCGCGACGCAATCGCGGCCCTGGTCAAGCAGACCGGTTCGATCGAAGCCGCGGCGGGCAAGCTGGGCATCAGCGACCTGAATCCGGATAACGCTGATCACGAGTTCTGATTCGTGTGCAGTTGAACGAGGCGACCTTCGGGTCGCCTTTTTCATGGGCGGTTTACATGCCCTGCACCCCAGGTAGAATGGCGCCTCTGTCCCATCTCGAGCGAACTTCATGGCGTTGCCGACCCTACGCATCATCGGTTTCATCATCGGCATCTTCCTGATCACCCTTGCGATCGCCATGGTCGTGCCCATGGCCACCCTGGTGATCTTCGAACGCACCAGCGACCTGCCGTCGTTCCTGTGGGCCAGCATGATCACGTTTATCGCCGGCCTGGCGCTGGTGATTCCCGGGCGCCCCGAGCATGTGCACCTGCGTCCGCGGGACATGTACCTGCTCACCGTCACCAGTTGGGTGGTGGTGTGCGTATTCGCCGCGCTGCCGTTTCTGCTGACCCAGCACATCAGCTACACCGACTCGTTTTTTGAAAGCATGTCCGGCATCACCGCCACCGGTTCTACGGTGTTAAGCGGGCTGGACAGCATGTCACCGGGGATTCTGATGTGGCGCTCGCTGCTGCACTGGCTCGGCGGCATCGGCTTTATCGGCATGGCGGTCGCGATTCTGCCGCTGCTGCGCATCGGTGGCATGCGCCTGTTCCAGACCGAATCTTCGGACCGCTCGGAAAAAGTCATGCCCCGTTCGCACATGGTGGCGCGGCTGATCGTGGCGGCCTACGTGGGCATCACCATCCTCGGCAGCCTGGCGTTCTGGTGGGCGGGCATGGGCTTGTTCGATGCGATCAACCACGCGATGTCGGCGATTTCCACTGGTGGCTTCTCCACCTCCGACGAGTCCCTGGCCCACTGGAAACAGCCGGCGGTGCACTGGGTAGCGGTGGTGGTGATGATCCTCGGCAGCCTGCCGTTCACCTTGTACGTGGCCACCTTGCGCGGCAACCGCAAGGCGTTGATCAAGGACCAACAGGTACAGGGTTTGCTCGGCTTGCTGGTAGTGACCTGGCTGGTGCTCGGCACCTGGTACTGGTGGACGACCAGCCTGCACTGGCTCGAAGCCCTGCGCCACGTAGCGTTGAACGTGACCTCGGTGGTGACCACCACCGGTTTTGCGCTCGGGGACTACAGCCTGTGGGGCAACTTCTCGCTGATGCTGTTCTTCTACCTGGGGTTTATCGGCGGCTGTTCGGGCTCGACCGCCGGCGGGATCAAAATCTTCCGCTTCCAGGTGGCCTATATCCTGCTCAAGGCCAACTTGAACCAGTTGATTCACCCGCGTGCGGTGATCAAGCAGAAGTACAACGGCCACCGGCTCGACGAAGAAATTGTGCGTTCGATTCTGACCTTTTCGTTTTTCTTCGCCATCACCATCTGCGCCATCGCCCTGGCGTTGTCGCTGCTGGGCCTGGACTGGATGACCGCGCTGACGGGCGCCGCCAGCACCGTGTCCGGCGTCGGCCCGGGCCTGGGTGAAACCATCGGCCCGGCCGGCAACTTCTCGAGCCTGCCGGATGCCGCCAAATGGATCTTGTCCCTGGGGATGCTGTTGGGCCGCCTGGAGATCATTACAGTCTTTGTTCTGTGTATCCCGGCGTTCTGGCGTCACTGACCGTCGACGCCTCCTGCAACCGCGCCCGGTATTCGCCGGGCGTGGTATCGAACCACCGGCGAAACGCACGGAAAAAGTTGCTCGGGTCGGCAAAGCCCAACAGATAGGCGATCTCCAACAGAGTCATACTCGGCTGCGCCAGGTATTGCTCGGCCAGTTCGCGACGGGTGTCGTCGAGCAGGGTCTGAAAGCTGGTGCCCTCCTCCTGCAAACGCCGCTGCAAGGTCCGCTGGGACAGGTGCAGGGTCTGAGCCACCACTTCACGCTTGGGTTCGCCCTGGGGCAGCAATCTGCAGAGCACTTGGCGTGCCTTATGGGTCACGCGGCTTTCAGAGAAGCGCGCCAGATACTCACCGGCAAACCGATCATGCAACAGCGCCATGGCCTCGTTGGCCGTAGGCAGCGGTGCCTCCATATCAGCACGCTCGAAGATCAGCGCGTCATACGTCGCGTTGAACTCCAGCGGCGCATGGAACGCCTGTTTATAGGGCGTCAGGTCCACCGGCGGCTCGCCTTGCAGCAGGACTTTGCGCGGTTGCAGGGTGCGGCCCGTCAGCCAGCCGCACAGCGCCAGTGCACAGGCCAGCGACGCTTCGGCACTTTGCCGGGTGGGCGGCAGATGGTCGCCATGCACGGTCAGAATCAGCGCATAGCCTTCGGGCAACAGTCGGAAACTCAAGTCAGCGCTTTCGGCGATGATCCGCTGGTAGCGCACCAGCCGCATAAAACCTTCAGCCAGGGTGTTGCTGGACATCAACGCGTAACCGGCCACATGAAACGACGCCGGACGCACCACTTTGCCCATGTTCAGGCCAATCGCCGGGTTGCCCGACAGTTCGACCGCGCGCTGCCACAGGCGCGTCATGGCGTCCTGTGGAAAACGTGCGTCGGGGTCATCGAGGGCCGCGTAATCCAGGCCCACTTGTTTGAACAGGCTGCGGCAGTCCAGGCCATCCATTTCCAGCGCCTTGACGATCCCCATTGCCCAGCTTGCAGAAGTTGTTCGTTCGCTCATGGCGTCTTCTTAATAAAGCAGGCTCAAAACGGCAGCCAGGAAGCCAAGGATACTAAAGTGGCATCTAATGTCACTGGCTGTTACCAGTGTTCACTCTAGACTCAAATAAGCTCCCCGCCGAACATCTGCCCGGCGGCACAACAATCAAAGGGCTCGTCACTGTGGAAAACGTCAAGCGATTCAATAGCTTCGCCGAGTTTTACCCTTACTACCTGGCCGAACACGCCAACAGCACCTGCCGGCGTCTGCACTTTATTGGCACCACCCTGGTGATCGGTATCCTGGCCTACGCCATTGGCAGGGGGTCACTGGGGCTGTTGCTGGCCGTGCCGATTGCCGGTTACGGCTTTGCCTGGTTCGGCCACTTCTTCTTCGAAAAGAACCGCCCGGCGACCTTTCAGCACCCGTTGTACAGCTTGCTCGGGGACTTTGTGATGTACCGCGACATGATCCTGGGCAAGGTGCCGTTCTAGCCCTGCGGCAGCGTGTCACTTGCGCAAAAACGCAGAAGGTTCGTTGATCCGTCGATTTAAAAGTCTTTTTGTCATTTACAGTGCTGTATCCTGCGAAAGCTTTTTGAGAGCGCGGAATCACCTGCGATTGATAAAACAGACTTTGCGAGGAGCGACGACGATGCACGAGATACCTAATCTCCCCTTCCCAAGCCTGCACGAAACTGAGCAGCCAACACCGCAGCAGGCCAGCCCCCAGCAGCCTGAGGCCAAAGAAGCAAAACCAGTCGACAGCGAACGCCAGGACTGACGCCGTACCAGACCGTGTGGAAAGCGCACCGTTGCGCGCTTTCCACACCGCCTGAATGACCCGAGGTACCCCGCATGACCGACAACCTCCCCAACACCCCGGACACCGCTGTACTCGACGCTGCCTTGCAGATGGTCGAGGTGTGGAACCGCCTCAGCGCAGACAAGCAGGCCTTGCTGCTCAAGCGCTTCGGCACCCAGGAGAACGCGCTGGCGGCCCTGGTCACCACGCAGTTGCTGGCCCCCGCGCAAGCCTGAAGTCTGTTTGATCCGACGTTTTTGCGTTTTACCGTCCTGTTCGGGTCAAAGCACCGCTATCATTAGCAGCCTATCTTTACCTGCTGCGACAGTGGACCTCTCCCCATGCCAGATACCCAGCGCCCCATGGCGGTCACGCTGCAAGTTGTTTCCATCGTCCTGTTCACCTTCATCGGCTACCTGAATATCGGCATCCCCCTGGCCGTATTGCCGGGCTATGTCCACAGCGAGCTGGGCTATGGCGCGGTGATTGCCGGATTGGTCATCAGCGTGCAGTACCTGGCGACCCTGTTGAGCCGCCCGTACGCGGGAAAAATCATCGATAACTTGGGCAGTAAGCGCGCCGTGCTGATCGGCTTGGCAGGCTGCGGCCTGAGCGGGGTGTTCATGCTGATCGCGGCCTGGTCCGCCAGCCTGCCGGCACTGAGCCTGGGCAGCCTGCTGGTGGGCCGCCTGGTGTTGGGCAGCGCGGAAAGCCTGGTCGGCTCGGGTGCCATCGGCTGGGGCATCGGCCGGGTAGGCGCGGCCAATACCGCCAAGGTCATCTCGTGGAATGGCATTGCCAGTTATGGCGCGCTGGCGGTCGGCGCACCGCTGGGCGTGCTGCTGGTCAGTCACCTGGGGCTGTGGAGCATGGGCGTCAGCATTATTGTCCTGGCGCTGTTGGGCTTACTGCTGGCCTGGAACAAAGTCGCGGCGCCGATTGTGACCGGCGTGCGCCTGCCGTTCATGAATGTACTCGGTCGCGTCTTGCCCCACGGTTGCGCGCTTGCCCTGGGCTCCATCGGCTTTGGCACCATCGCCACCTTCATCACCCTGTATTACACCACCCAACACTGGGATAACGCGGTGTGGGCGCTGAGCCTGTTCGGCGCCAGCTTTATTGGCGCGCGCCTGCTGTTCGGCAACTTGATCAACCGTATCGGCGGCTTTCGCGTGGCGATCGCCTGCCTGTCAGTGGAGATCCTTGGCCTGCTGTTGCTGTGGCTGGCGCCGGATGCGCACCTGGCCCTGGCCGGCGCTGCCTTGAGCGGGTTTGGGTTTTCGCTGGTGTTTCCTGCGCTGGGGGTGGAGGCAGTCAATTTGGTGCCCGCATCGAGCCGCGGTTCGGCGGTGGGGGCTTACTCACTGTTTATCGACCTGTCACTGGGCATCACCGGCCCGTTGGCCGGGGCAGTGGCGGCAGGCTTCGGCTTTGCGTCGATCTTCCTGTTTGCCGCCCTCGCCGCCCTCGGCGGTTTACTGCTGAGCGTGTACCTGTACCGGCAGGCGCCCAAGGCCCGCGAAACACGCGACGCTTAGAAGTCGACCTTGCCGCGCCCGGCCTTGATGCTGCCGCGCTTGGTCTTGGATTCCAGGCGGCGTTTCTTCGAGCCCAGAGTGGGCTTGGTCGGGCGGCGTTTCTTCTCGACCTTGGTGGCGCTGAGGATCAACTCCACCAAGCGCTCCAGCGCATCGGCGCGGTTCTGTTCCTGGGTCCGGTATTGCTGGGCCTTGAGGATCAACACGCCGTCGCTGGTGATGCGACTGTCACGCAGTGCCAGCAGCCGCTCTTTATAGAAATCCGGCAGCGACGACGCCGGAATATCAAAACGCAGGTGCACCGCGCTCGACACCTTGTTGACGTTTTGCCCACCAGCGCCCTGGGCGCGGATGGCAGTCAGCTCGATTTCGGCATCGGGCAGGTGCACGTTGTTGGAAATGACCAGCATTACTGAAAAACCTTAGGCAACGGATAAGCCAATCGTGGATAACAACATAGGCAACAAGGTCACCCGTGGAATGAAAATACCCTTGATGGCTTTGCTCGGCACTTTAGCACTCATTCAAACTTCGCAGTCCTTCGCCGATAGTGCCAACGGCAAGACTCTGTATTCACAGCGATGCGCCATGTGCCACGGAGCGGACCTCAAGGCGACGGGACCATTGGCCAGGAAAAGCAGCCCGCCTACACCTGACCTGACGACGCCCGCGTTCAAAAAACGCCTGGCTGATTATCCGGGGGTTATTGTCTCTTCGGTCATCCTTCGTCCTAACGGAAGCCTGATTCCAAAAACATTACAGGAGAATGGAGTGCGTGTACCGCCGCATGCGTGGAGCGTTGAGGATTTTCGCGATTTGAATCAATACATGACTGGTGTGATTTTAAAAAGCCGGTGAATGGCTCCACCTTTACCTGAGCTTTTCGAGGGACTGAGTACCGCATCCGGAAACGCTGTCAGCTCCGGGGGGTCGCGTGGTACACACTCAGCATTAAAAAATGCATTCGAAACAAACTGAATTTTCCGTCTACTTTTCCCACGTTTATCATCGAATAATGCCAATTCCAGTTACTTGATCCTCCCTCGTAGGCTCACTCCCCCCACACAAGGAAGTGAGCCCATCATGATCGGGATTTTATTCTGGTGTTCCCGGTGGAGTCGGGGGTTCGGCCGCTGTATGTGGTGGTGAGTGTTCGAAGAAAAACACTTCCTGCACTGGGTCACGGTTATCACACGGCGCCGACTACGGAACAAATCACCGGTTTCTCTGGTTTGAGGAGCATAAAAGGAATGACCCCAAAGCAGGGAGGTGCGGGTGTACGGAAACGATGGATGGATGCCAAAAACAGAAAAATCTTTGAATGGGACTCGGCAGAAGGGGAACTGGAAGTTTACTTAATAAGTGACGGCAGCCATATTGGTGCGTTCAATCATATAACTGGCGAAAGAACAAAACAGCCAAATCCAAAGAGAAACATCAAAAAATACCTGTGAGGAAAACATCCATGAGTCTCAGAGTCATACTCGAATGGTTTGAAAAACCTACGAAGTTCGGAGTTGGAGAAGAAGCGTCAACTATATTTGAAGATACTCATTCGATACTTGCTTCGCTTGAGCTAGAGAAAGACTATCAGATTTTCGATGGCGCCTACAATCTTAAGAAAAAGTGGATAGCGGTCCTACAACCTCACTTCAAACATGAGATAAAACAAGACAACTATGACTACCAGATTTCATTCCACCATCAGGGGCCTTGGCCATACTGAGTATGGTACTGGCAGCGAGTATACAGTTCAGTGATGGGAGCCACATGGGACTCAAAGTGAGATTGGAATGGTTCGACAGAACCACAAAGTGGCTAAGCGGAAGGGAGGACTCTGCGGATTGAGGAAACGATTACTCCGTGATTTTCAAGCTCGGGTTGTCAGTAAACGAGGACATCAATAACGGCATGTTTGAACTGCGGCAGGAGTGGTTATCACCGATCCAAACATACTTCTCTCATGAGATTGCTTTTTCAGAAAGCGACTACTTCCATCGCGTTTGATTACAAAGATGCACACGAGTGATACAGACCGAGATGCCTTTTATGAGGGCAAAGAAAGAGATAGATATGATCGCAGCATTGGTAACTTCGGTGGTGAGAGCACTGGAATACCAGACGTCCAGTTCTCTTTTTTCATCACCCCTGAAAAGCAAACGCCCCGACACGTCAGGGCATTTGCTTTCAGGCGGTCCAGGCAGCGTTATCACACCGTCTGCCGGTTCTGGTTACATGACGCCGCTTACTTCAACCCCGCGCTCGCAGGGTTCAGCGCTGCTTCAGAACGGCGCTTGTTCTTGACCCAGTAACACACCGCCATAAACGCCACCCACACCGGTATCGCGTACACCGACACCTGGATCCCCGGAATCATCAGCATGACCACCAGGATAAACACCACGAACGCCAGGCAGATGTAGTTGCCGTACGGGTACCACAGCGCCTTGAACAACGGCACCTGGCCGGTGCGGTTCATGTGCTGGCGGAACTTGAAGTGCGAGAAGCTGATCATCGCCCAGTTGATCACCAGCGTGGCCACCACCAGCGACATCAACAATTCCAGAGCGTGTTGCGGGATGAAGTAGTTCATCAGCACCGCCACCAGGGTGACCGCCGCCGAGGCGAGGATCGAGCGCACCGGTACGCCGCGTTTGTCGATCTTGGCCAGAGCCCTGGGCGCATCGCCCTGCTCGGCCATGCCCAGCAGCATGCGGCTGTTGCAGTAGGTGCCGCTGTTGTACACCGACAACGCCGCGGTCAGTACCACAAAGTTGAGGATGTGCGCGGCGGTGTTGCTGCCCAGCATGGAGAACACCTGCACGAACGGGCTGCCGCTGTAGGCATCGCCGGACGCGTTGAGGGTCGACAGCAGGCTGTCCCACGGCGTCAACGACAACAGCACCACCAATGCGCCGATGTAGAAGATCAGGATGCGGTAGATCACCTGGTTGATCGCTTTGGGGATCACGGTGCGTGGCTGGTCGGCTTCGGCAGCGGTAAAACCGAGCATTTCCAGGCCGCCGAACGAGAACATGATGATCGCCATGGCCATCACCAGGCCGCCGACGCCATGGGGGAAGAAGCCGCCGTGTTCCCACAGGTTGCTCACCGAGGCTTGCGGGCCGCCGCTGCCGCTGACCAGCAGGTAGCTGCCCAGGGCGATCATCCCGACGATGGCCACCACTTTGATGATCGCAAACCAGAATTCAGCCTCGCCGAACACTTTGACGTTGGCCAGGTTGATCAAGTTGATCAGCACGAAGAACGCCGCCGCCGAGACCCACGTCGGGATCTCCGGCCACCAGTAGTGCACGTATTTGCCGACGGCCGTCAGCTCCGACATCCCCACCAGGATGTACAGAATCCAGCAGTTCCAGCCCGACAGGAAGCCGGCAAAACCGCCCCAGTACTTGTGGGCAAAGTGGCTGAAGGAGCCGGCAACCGGCTCCTCGACGATCATTTCGCCGAGTTGGCGCATGATCATGAAGGCAATAAAGCCGCAGATCGCATAGCCCAGGATCATCGACGGACCGGCGGATTTGAGCACCCCGGCCGAGCCCAGGAACAGGCCGGTACCGATGGCGCCACCGAGAGCGATCAACTGGATATGACGGTTTTTCAGGCCGCGTTTCAGCTCGCCCGAAGGGGAATGGGGTCCACTCATGAAAAGGCTCTCACGCAAGGTTTGATGATGTTGAATGCAGGTTGCTGCCTTGAATTAACGACTCAAGCAGCGCCGCTCAAACCCCAGCGCAGGCACCAGGAGTACAGCGTCTTTCTAACGGTCATGCGTCACCTGTTTGTTTTTATCTGTGACGAAATCGAACCCGTCCGGCTCGTGGCAGGGCGGAGTGATCAGGGTGGGTACACCCAGAGGTCTTGGCCTTTTGCGTGGTTACGCAAGGGAGTCACAGTAAAACGCGGCGCATTGTACACCGCTCGACCGCTTACGCCCGCACCCGAAAGGTGCATGCGACGATCTGTCAGCTATTCCTTACAGCAAATGTCGACGCAATGAGCGCGAGGACCAAGCGTAAACTAATCGTTACAACGCGGAAAATCCGCGTTACAAATGTCACACGAAGGAAAATTGGCGAACGCACCCACCGGATAAATCGACACCGCCAGCTCTCTGAATTTCTTCAAGAAAAAACCTGCAGAAAAAACAGAAAAGAAAATTCAAATGAAACCGTGGCAATAAACATTTTGCATAAACCATGCGCCTCTCCTAGGTTCATTCCACTTGCTGGCGAAGCTCGCTGGCGAGCCGTTCTCAAATACCGTCCTCTAGGAGATCCACCATGCAAGCACTGGAAAACGACCTGGAAACCGAACTGCAACTCGACGATTGGTTTGAAGCGCCGACCCACGACGCCGCCGTCGAAATGATGCAAGCCGACGCCGTCGTGCCATTCGGCACCGCGATGTGGCCGTTCTAACCACCGGCAGGCATCCGGCGGGCGCCGCGCATGGCGCCCGCCCCCTTACCCAAGGCACAGAAGGACACCCGTCATGGACAAGGCCCGCGCCGTCGAACACTTTCTCTACTACCTCGCCCATCACCCGGCCCTCAGCGGCGTGAGCTGCCCCACGGTGCTGCTGGGCCATACCGAGCGCTACGACGCCATCGCCCAGGCCATCACCCACAGCAGCGCCGCGCGCTTCAATGTCCAGAGGCAGCGCCTGGACCAGGCCGCCCCCGATACGCTGGCGCGAGCCATCGAGACGTGCGACCTGTACGTGTTTTTCTACGATTCATCCACGCTGCCCAACCCACGCGCCGAAGGCCCGGACTTTATCCGTGCCCTACAGGGCGTGATGGCCGAACACTGGAAGAAGTCGCTGTTGTTCAAGGATTACGGCGACTACTTCTACGACACCTTCAGCGTCGCGCCCCAGCGCATCGCTGATCTCAATGCCACGCTGATCCGACGCATGTCCCAGGCCAATGTTCTGCGCTTCACTGATAAGCACGGCTCCCGCCTGGAGACGCCGCTGAGCAGCATCAAAAAGTGGACCAATATCAACGGCGTCGGCAACCATGACCTGGCCCCCGGCGAAATCGCCACCCACAGCGAAGCCATCAATGGCCAGGTACGGTTTGTCGGCACCTTTCTCAGCACCATCCCCTTTGCGCGCAAATACGGCGTGCTGGAGTCACCGCTGGAGTTGTGGATCGAGAACTCGACCGTCTGCAGCGTGGCCAGTGACGTGCCGGGACTGGTGGATGATTTCAACAAGTACCTGAACGCCAACCCGTCCAATCGCCGCGTGGAGGAACTGGGCATCGGCACCAACGAAGGGGTGCTGGACCTGTATGCGCGCAACGCCGGGTTCGAGGAGCGCCATTGCGGTTTGCACCTGGGCTTGGGCGGCGGGCAGAAAGGCAGTCATCACCTGGACTTGATCTTTGCCAGTGGGGTGCTGGCGCTGGATGACAAGCCGGTGTTCGATGGCAGATTTGCTTTCTGAGCCACTCCCACAGGGGTTGGTATTTCAAATTCAGCGCAAAAAAAAACGCCAACCCTGGGGTTGGCGTTCTTTATGCGGCGATTAAATCACTGCGGCTTCTTGCGACCAAAACCAGGACGCTGACCCGAACCGGCCGGAGCGCCACGGCGCTTGCCCGACGGCTCGTCGGCGACCAGTTTCGGGCCAGGACGCTTGTTCGCTGCCGGCTTGGCTGGACGCTTGG
The DNA here is from genome assembly GCF_030687575.1 of Pseudomonas sp. FP2309. Lineage (NCBI taxonomy): Bacteria > Pseudomonadati > Pseudomonadota > Gammaproteobacteria > Pseudomonadales > Pseudomonadaceae > Pseudomonas > Pseudomonas sp. FP2309. The sequence goes on from NZ_CP117439.1 coordinate 4,396,466, forward strand.
TGCTGGCGTTGTCGGCTGGGCGATCCGCTTCACCACGGTTGCTACGACCACCGGCCGGTGCAGGACGCGGTGCGCGCGGGGCACGCTCGCCTTCCTGACGGGACGGTGCCGTTGGGCGACGTTCACCTTCGATGTGCGGCTGACGCGAGATACGCCCGCCGGTGGCTGGTGCATCCAGCGCCGGGCGCACGGTGCGGGCCACGCGCTCGGTACGGGCCACAGGGCGCGACGATTTACGCTGCATACGCTCAAGCTTGTCTTTGCTCTTGGCGTTCATCTGCGGCATGGCAACCGGCGTCAGGCCTACTTCGGCACTGAGGATGTCGACTTCGTACTGACTCATTTCGCGCCAGCGGCCCATCGGCAGGTCGGAGTTCAGGAACACCGGGCCGAAACGCACGCGCTTGAGGCGGCTGACCACCAGGCCCTGGGATTCCCACAGGCGACGCACTTCGCGGTTACGGCCTTCCATCACCACGCAGTGGTACCAATGGTTGAAACCTTCGCCACCAGGGGCCTGCTTGATGTCGGTGAACTTGGCCGGGCCGTCTTCCAGCACCACGCCGGCCTTGAGGCGTTCGATCATCTCGTCATCGACTTCGCCGCGCACACGCACCGCGTATTCACGGTCCATCTCGTAGGACGGGTGCATCAGGCGGTTGGCCAGTTCACCGTCGGTGGTGAACATCAGCAAACCGGTGGTGTTGATGTCCAGACGACCGATGTTGATCCAACGGCCTTCTTTGGGCTTGGGCATCTTGTCGAACACGGTCGGACGGCCTTCCGGGTCGTCACGGGTGCAGATCTCGCCATCGGGCTTGTTGTACATGATCACGCGGCGCACCGATTCGGCGGCCTCTTCACGCTTGATGACCTTGCCATCAATGGTGATTGCATCGTGCAGGTCGACGCGCTGGCCGAGGGTGGCCTCGACGCCGTTGACCTTGATGCGCTTCTGGGTGATCCAGGCTTCGACGTCGCGGCGCGAGCCCACGCCGATACGCGCCAGCACCTTTTGCAGTTTTTCGCCTGCTGGGCCGATTTCCTGGCTGTCGTTCTGGTCTTTGTCGTTCATCGTAAGCACCTCCCGGTGGGTCGATTCAGGCCTGGCCTGAAGAGTGTTGAAAGCTGGGCTTTCGCCGAATAGGTCGGCAAAGGGTCGCGAATCATACGCGTATGGCGCGCGTTGCGCATCAGAGACTAGTCGATAAGTCCGACGTCATCGGTTTTTCCGCCGACCGGTGGTGCCCGGAGCACCATGAGACGGCCTCAGTCTTCGAACTGGCGGCGTTCGTTCTCGATGGCTTCGGCCAGGGCCCGGGCTTCGTCTTCCTCGTCGCTCAGGGGCGGTTGCTCAAGGGCGGCGACGGCGGCCAGGAGTTTTTCGCGGGCTTGTGCCACGCCGAGGATGTCTTCTTCGGGCTCTGGCGGGGTCTCCGGCTCAGCCTCAACGTCCGCCGTTACCGCGGCTTCAGACTCGGCGGCGCCATCACGCAACAAGTCATCAAAGTCGGTCTTGATGCCCTGCTCCATGTCGTCCAGTTCCAGCAGCAAGGTATGGAAACTGGTTTCGTCCTTGGGCTCTTCCGGCTCGGCCGTCGCGTCAGCCAGCTCCTGCAAGCCTGGGGGCACCGGCGCGTCGTCGAAGTCCAGCACCGGCTCGGCTTCCATCTCGCGCAGTTCGGCGAGCGGTGGCAGGTCGTCGAGGTTTTTCAGGTTGAAGTGATCGAGAAACACTTTGGTGGTGGCGAACATCGCCGGTTTGCCCGGCACATCGCGGTAACCGACGATGCGGATCCACTCACGCTCCAGCAGCGTCTTGACGATATGGCTGTTGACCGCAACGCCGCGCACGTCCTCGATCTCGCCACGGGTGATGGGTTGGCGATAGGCAATCAGCGCCATGGTCTCCAGCATCGCCCGTGAATAGCGCTGCGGACGCTCTTCCCACAGGCGACCGACCCACGGGGAAAATTTCTCGCGGATCTGCAGGCGATAACCCGACGCCACTTCGCGCAGTTCAAAGGCGCGGCCGTCGCAGGACTTGCGCAGGATCTCCAGCGCCTTTTTGAACACCGGCGGTTCGGGGCGCTCGGCCTCTTCAAACAGTTCGAACAGGCGCTCCAGGGATTGCGGCTTGCCCGAGGCCAGGAGAAAAGCCTCCAGCAAAGGGGCCAGTTCGCGGGGTTCAGTCAGATTCATCGATTCAGCTCTTTATTCGGCTCGCGCCCGCACGTGGATAGCCGCAAAAGGCTCATTCTGGACCAGCTCGACCAAGGATTCCTTGACCAGCTCAAGGATCGCCATAAAGGTCACCACCACCCCCAGACGCCCTTCTTCCTGGGTAAACAACTCGACAAACGGCACGAAGCCGCCGCCCTTGAGGCGCTCCAGCACATCACTCATGCGCTCGCGGGTCGACAAGGCCTCACGGCTGACCTGGTGGCTTTCAAACATATCGCCACGGCGCAGCACCTCGGCCATGGACATCAGCAATTCTTCCAGGCTCACGTCCGGCAATAGCTTGCGCGCACGGGCCTCGGGCGCGTCGAGCTTGGGCACCACCACGTCACGGCCCACACGGCTCAGACCGTCGATACCTTCCGCGGCCGCCTTGAAACGTTCGTACTCTTGCAAGCGACGGATCAGTTCGGCGCGCGGGTCGTCCTCTTCGGCCTCCACCGTCTCCGAGCGCGGCAGCAGCATGCGCGACTTGATCTCGGCGAGCATCGCGGCCATCACCAGGTACTCGGCCGCCAGTTCCAGGCGCACCGACTGCATCAACTCGACATAGCCCATGTACTGGCGGGTAATTTCCGCCACCGGGATGTCGAGGATATTGATGTTCTGCTTGCGGATCAGGTACAGCAGCAAGTCCAGCGGGCCTTCGAAGGCATCCAGAAAGACTTCCAGGGCGTCCGGCGGAATGTACAGATCCAGCGGCATTTCCAGCACGGCCTGACCATACACCATGGCAAACGGCAGTTCCTGCTGGGCGCCCGCCTGCGGGTCGACGGTTTCCACAGACGACATTCAGGCCTCGACCATAAAGGGCGCTGGATCGCCGCAGCCCACACGAATCACTTCGGGTTCGCCATCTGCCAGGTTGATCACGGTGGAGGCTTTAGCGCCGCCGAAACCGCCGTCGATGATCAGGTCCACCTGTTTTTCCAGCAGTTGGCGCATTTCGTATGGATCTTCCAGGGGCTCGGTATCGCCCGGCATGATCAACGACACACTCATCAACGGCTCGCCCAACTCGGCCAGCAGCGCCAGGGCAATCGGGTGCTCCGGCACGCGCAGGCCAATGGTGCGCTTCTTGGGGTGCAGCAGCAGGCGCGGCACTTCGCGGGTAGCGTTGAGAATGAAGGTGTAGGGCCCCGGGGTGTGCGCTTTGAGCAGGCGGAAGGTACCGGTATCGACCTTGGCGAACAGCCCCAGTTGCGACAAGTCACTGCAGATCAGCGCGAAGTTGTGCTTGTCGTCCAACTGACGCAGACGTCTGACGCGCTCGACCGCGCCCTTGTCGCCGATCTGACAACCAATGGCGTAGGACGAATCGGTGGGGTAGATCACCACGCCACCGGCGCGAATGATCTCAACGGCCTGCTTGATCAGGCGCGCCTGGGGGTTTTCCGGATGAATCTGGAAGAATTGACTCACGTGTTCTACCTGTTCAGACGGTGGCAATAATGGGGTCATGCTTGAATCGCCCCCACAACAGCGGCAGATCGTCCGGGACGGGGCGATACTCGCCGATCTCGGACCAGCCGCCTGGGCCATGAAAGTCACTGCCGGCACTGACCAGCAGACCAAACTCGCGGGCAAGTATCGCCAGGCTGCCGACCTGTTCGGCGGGTTGATGCCCGTTGACCACTTCGATAGCGTGGCCGCCCGCTCCAATATAGTCGCCTATCAGCTTGCGGCGTTTGCTGCGGGTGAAATCGTAATGCCAGGGATGCGCCAGGCTGACCCAGGCCCCGGCGGCCCGCAGCGTCTCGACGGTGTCCTCAAGGGTCGGCCAATGTTGCTTCACATCGCCCAACTTGCCGGCGCCCAGCCATTTGCGGAAGGCTTCGGCGCGGTCCCTGACAAACCCTTCACGCACCATCCAGTCAGCAAAGTGCGGACGGGCCGGCGCATTACCGCTGTCGCCCAGTTCCTGCTGGATGGCGCGGGCGCCTTCAAGGGCGTTGGGCATGCCTTTGAGGCTGAGCTTGCGGCTTATTTCTTCGGACCGCAGCCAGCGGCCATCGTGCAAATCGGCGATGGCCTGTACCAGCGGCGGCGCGGTTTGATCAAAACCATAACCGAGCACATGAATGGTGGCGCCGCCCCAGGTGCAGGACAACTCGACACCGTTGACCAGTTGCATGCCCAAGGCATGGGCCGCCGTACGGGCCTCATCAAGGCCTTCGAGGGTGTCGTGGTCGGTCAACGCCAGGACTCGCACGCCTTTTTCAAACGCACGCGCAACCAGTACCGCGGGCGCCAGGGCGCCGTCGGAGGCCGTGCTGTGGCAGTGCAAATCAACATTCACGGGTGTTTGTAACCTCAAGTCAGCTGGCGCTTTCGCAACCAAGGATGTTTGTTATTATGCCGCCACATCCAGCTTCTGGCTCTTACTGTGAAACAATTCATCGACTTCATCCCGCTGTTGCTGTTTTTCATCGTTTATAAACTTGACCCTCGGGTCGTCGATCTGGCCGGCCATGAGCTGACTGTCGGCGGCATCTACAGCGCCACCGCGGTGCTGATCATCAGCTCAATCGTGGTCTACGGTGCGCTCTTCATCTCCCAGCGCAAACTGGAAAAAAGCCAATGGCTGACCCTGGTCGCGTGCCTGGTTTTCGGCAGCCTGACCCTGGCCTTTCACAGCGAAACCTTCCTTAAATGGAAAGCCCCGGTGGTGAACTGGCTGTTCGCCCTGGCGTTCATCGGCAGCCACTTCATCGGCGACCGCCTGCTGATCAAGCGGATCATGGGCCATGCGCTGACCCTGCCGGAGCCGGTATGGACACGCCTGAACGTGGCCTGGATCGTGTTTTTCATCTTTTGCGGCGCCGCCAACCTGTTCGTGGCGTTCACATTCCAGGACTACTGGGTCGACTTCAAAGTGTTCGGTAGCCTGGGCATGACCGTGTTGTTCCTGGTCGGCCAGGGCATCTACCTGTCGCGCCACCTGCATGACACCGAGCCCACCACGCCGAAAACCGAGGACTGACATGCTCTACGCAATCATTGCCACCGACGTTGAAAACTCGCTGGAAAAACGCCTTAGCGTACGCCCGGCTCACGTCGAGCGCCTGAAAGTGCTGCAAGCCGAGGGGCGCATCGTGCTCGCCGGCCCTCATCCGGCCGTGGACAGCAACGACCCAGGCGACGCCGGTTTCACCGGCAGTCTGATCGTGGCCGAGTTCGCCTCCCTGGCCGACGCACAGGCCTGGGCCAAGGCCGATCCATACGTTGCAGCCGGTGTTTACGCCGACGTCGTGATCAAGCCGTTCAAGCAAGTCCTGCCTTGACCCGGGTCGCGCCGAACCATTTGCGTTCGGCGCGCTCCTAATTGCTCATTATTCCCGGTAACCTGCCGACAACATTCTGAATATTCGTGTGGAATCAGGAGTTCCGATGCGCTTACGTCAGTTGTGTCTGTTGGCAGTGTTAATGATCGGGGCTACGGCCCACGCTGAAGAAACCTCGAACACCGGCAGTTCCACGCCCCTGTCCTTGAGTGCCGGCGCCCAGATCACCGAGCTGCAGCAACGTTTGAAAGAAAGCGAACGCCAGCGTGAAGAGCTGAGCAAGCAACTGCAAAGCGCGGATGCCAGCCGTGAAAACGCTCAACTGAACCGCCTTCGCCAAGAGAACCAACGCCTGGCACAGCAACTCAAAGATTCACAGGGCGTCGCCTTGAGCCGATGGCTGACCGAGCAACAGCAGTGGTTTGTCACCGGCGGGGCCGTCGCGCTGATCGCCTTGCTGTGCGGGATCTTCGCCAGCGGTGGGCACCGTCGCCGTCGACAATGGCTAAATTGAGTGAGTCATGAGCGAGCTGTTACTGATAGATGATGACCAGGAGCTCTGCGAGCTGCTGAGCAGTTGGTTGAGCCAGGAAGGTTTCCAGGTGCGTGCCTGTCACGATGGCTTGAGCGCGCGCAAGGCCTTGGCCGACAGCGCACCGGCCGCCGTGGTGCTCGACGTCATGCTGCCCGACGGCAGCGGCCTGGAGTTGCTCAAGCAATTGCGCAACGACCACCCGGAGCTGCCCGTGCTGATGCTCTCGGCTCGGGGCGAACCGCTGGACCGCATCCTCGGCCTGGAACTCGGCGCCGATGATTATCTGGCCAAACCGTGCGATCCGCGCGAGCTTACCGCGCGCCTGCGTGCCGTATTGCGCCGCAGCCATCCGGCCGCCGTGTCCACTCAACTGGAACTGGGCGACCTGTGCTTCAGCCCGGTGCGCGGCGTGGTCAGTATCGATGAGCAGGAATTCACCCTCACCGTCTCCGAAAGCCGCCTGCTCGAAGCCTTGCTGCGCCAGCCCGGCGAGCCCCTGGACAAACAGGAACTGGCGCAGATCGCCCTGGGCCGCAAGCTGACCCTTTACGATCGCAGCCTGGACATGCATGTGAGCAACCTGCGCAAAAAAATCGGCCCGCACCCGGATGGTCGGCCACGGATCGTTGCGTTGCGCAGCCGCGGTTACTATTACAGCGTTTGAGGCAGTTACACGTAGCAAGTCAGCGGCTCTCCACTTGCCGCTGAACGCTCGCAGCTGCCCCCCTCCCCCTTACCAAACCTTTACGCTCCGCTGACGGCGGCTGACCTTGATCTCCGTAATCTACTCACATCCGGACTCACCGGAATAGAGACAGGAGAATCACCATGCGCAAGACCCTTATCGCTTTGATGTTCGCCGCAGCCCTGCCGACCGTTGCCATGGCCGCCATGCCGGAAGGCCCAGGCCCAGGCCCAGGCCCGATGGGCGGCCCTGAAGGTCACATGATGGGCGGGCCGGGCCACGACGGTGAACACGGTCCGCGCGGCAAAGGCGGTCCTTTCAGCCAACTGGACTTGAGCCGCGAACAGCGTCAGCAGATCGGCAAGCTGATGGGCGACCAATGGCACGCTCGCAAAGACCTGACCAAAAAGTACCTGGACAAACTGCCGGCCGCTGACCAGAAGGCCATGCAGGACGAAATCGCCGCCGGCAAGCAGAAAACCCAGGCGGATATCCGTGCCGTGCTCAAGCCGGACCAGCAGAAGAAGTTCGACGACATCATCAAGCGGCAAGAACAGCGCCGTGCCGAGTGGAAGGAATTCCAGGCCTGGAAAGCGCAACAGGCGCAAAAAGCGCAATAATGCCCTCGCGTTAATGCTCCCAGCCCAGTGGCCCCCGCCACTGGGCTTTTCCTGTTTGAGGGTTTCCTGTGCGTTCATTGTTCTGGCGCATCCTGGCCAGCTTCTGGCTGGCCATCGCCTTGGTTGCCGGGTTGTCGATCCTGCTTGGGCACATGCTCAATCAGGATGCCTGGATTCTCAGCCGTCACCCCGGCCTCAATAACCTGGCGCAAGAGTGGACCCAACTCTACGAAGCCCAAGGTGAGAACGCCGCCCAGGACTTGCTGCAACAGCGCAAGCGCCAGTACCACATCGACGTGCAAGTGCTCAACGAAAGCGGCGAGCCGGTGGTGCGCGGTACTTTCCCGCGCCGCGCCGCCGCCTTTGAAGCCCGCCAGAACGACAGCCAGGAAGGCCACCTGCCCTGGCGACGCCTGACCGCCGAATACACCAGCGAGAAGACCGGCGACACCTACCTGTTGATCTACCGCATCCCGCACCCGGAACTCGATCAATGGCACCGCAGCAGCCTGACCTGGCCCTTGAGCGCCTTGGCCATTGCCCTGGTGGTGCTGACCCTGTTCAGCCTGTTCGTCACCCTCTCCATCACCCGTCCGCTCAGCCGTCTGCGCGGTGCCGTGCATGACCTGGGCCAGGCCACCTACCAGCAAAACAGCCTGGCGCGCCTGGCCAATCGTCGCGATGAATTCGGCGTACTCGCCACCGACTTCAACCGCATGGGCGCTCGCCTGCAAAGCTTGATAGGCAGCCAGCGCCAGTTGCTGCGCGACGTGTCCCACGAGCTGCGCTCGCCCCTGGCCCGCCTGCGCATCGCCCTGGCCCTGGCCGAACGCGCCAGCCCCGAAGAGCGGGAAAAACTCTGGCCACGCCTGACCCGCGAGTGCGACCGCCTCGAAGCGTTGATCAGCGAAATCCTGGTGCTGGCCCGTGTCGATGCCGACAACGCCAGCGCCGAAGACGTCGACCTCAATCCCCTGCTCAAAACCCTGCAAAAGGACGCCCAGCTCAGTGCGCCGGACCAGGAGGTGCACTTGACCGCCGCCCCTGACCTGCATCTGAAGGGCTGGCCAACCATGATCGAGCGGGCGGTGGATAACCTGCTGCGCAACGCCCAACGCTTTAACCCGCCAGGCCAGGCCATTCAATTGCAGGCGCAGCGCCACGGCGAACGCATTCTGATCAGCGTGCGCGACCACGGCCCCGGCGTCGAAGCCGAATACCTGAGCCAACTGGGCGAACCCTTCTATCGCGCCCCCGGCCAGACCGCGCAGGGCCATGGCCTTGGCCTGGCCATCGCGCGGCGCGCCGCCGAACGCCATGGCGGCAGCCTGATCCTGGCCAACCACCCGGACGGCGGCTTCATCGCAAGCATTGATCTGCCGTTGGAACCGGGGGTTGCCACGTCGGTGTGATGATCTTTTATAGTGGCCCTTCTCTTACGGAGGGCCTTTGATGACTGACCTGCTGACCCCCATCCAAGCCGCACTCGACCTGCCCCTCACGCCACTGGCCTTTAGCGAAGCCGGTGCGCTGCCCTCGACCTACGCCGTGACCGAATTGGCCAGTGCCAGCATCGGCGCCGCCGGGCAAGCGGTTGCCGAGCTGATCCGCCAACAGACCGAACGTTTACCCGGCGTCAGCGTTGACCGACGCCTCGCGTCCTTCTGGTTCTCGTCCTCGATTCGCCCCGTGGGCTGGCACGTGCCGCCCCTGTGGGACCCGGTGGCCGGCGACTACGCCAGCGCCGATGGCTGGATCCGCCTGCACACTAACGCGCCCCATCATCGGGCCGCCGCCGAGCGGGTACTGGGCAAAGTGACTGAGCGTGCCGAAATGGCCAGGCACGTCGCGCCATGGCATGCCGCCGAGCTGGAACAGGCGATCGTCGAAGCCGGCGGCTGTGCGGCGCAGATGCGTTCGTGGCCGGCCTGGCAAGCCCATCCCCAGGGGCTGGCGGTGAATGCCGAGGCGCTGGTCCAGCGCCAGGCCTACGAGACAACCTGCAATAAACCCTGGCTCGGCTCGGTGGCGCGCCCGCTGGCCGGTATCAAGGTGCTGGATTTGACCCGTGTGTTGGCCGGCCCCGTGGCCAGCCGTTTTCTGGCCGGGCTGGGCGCCGACGTACTGCGCATCGACGCCCCCACCTGGAACGAACCCGGCGTGGTGCCGGAAATGACCCTGGGCAAACGCTGCGCTCGTCTGGACCTGAAGACGCCCGAAGGCCGTCAGGTGTTTGAAGGATTGCTCAAAGACGCCGACATCCTGCTGCACGGTTACCGCGCCGACGCCTTGGAGCAACTGGGCTACACCGCCAGCCAACTGCAAGCCCTCGCCCCCGGTCTGATCGACGTCAGTCTTAACGCCTATGGCTGGAGCGGCCCGTGGCGCAATCGCCGGGGCTTCGACAGCCTGGTGCAGATGAGCAGCGGTATTGCCCACGCAGGGATGGTCTGGAAACAGTCGGACACTCCGCTGCCGCTGCCGGTGCAGGCGCTGGATCACGCGACCGGGTATTTGATGGCGGCGAGCGTGATACGCGCCTTGAGCGAACGTTTGCAAACCGGCCGTGGCGGTTCGGCGCGGTTGTCGCTGGCGCGCACGGCCAAGCTGTTGGTGGAGGCAGGCCCGGTGCCGGAGCAACCGGCGTTACGCGCCGAAGCACCCGGTGATCAAGGGCAGGTGATTGAGCAAACCGCCTGGGGCCAGGCCCATCGTTTGCTCGCGCCGCTGACCATCAGCGGCTCCCCGTTGCAGTGGGATTTGCCCGCGGGCGAACTGGGCTCACACCGCCCGCAGTGGTGAACACGCTTTGCTGTGGGCACCACGCTTGTTGGAGTGAGCGGGCTCGCCCCGCGCCGAACTGCGCAGCAGCCCCCCAATCCGCTCGCCACCCCGATCAAAGCGCCAATACCCCGCTGTACAACCCATACGCAGCCAGCCCCGCGCCCGCGAGCACGCAGCTGAAAATGCCTTTTTCCAGGTGGGTAAATAACGGCTGCCCCTGTTCGCGCTTGGCCAGGGCAAACAGGATCACGCCCGGTGCGTACAACAGCGCCGACAGCAGCAGGTACTTCAGGCCCCCGGCATAGAGCAGCCATACCGCGTAACCCAGAGCAATCAAGCCCACCAAAAGATCCTTCATGCGCTGGCCTTGGGCGCCTTCATAGGTTTCGCCGCGCCCGCTCAGCAACACCGCATAGGCCGCCGACCACAGGTACGGCACCAGAATCATCGACGACGCCAGGTAAATCAGCGTGGTGTAGGTGCTCTGGGAAAACAGTGTGATCACCAGAAACACCTGAATCATCAGGTTGGTCAGCCACAGGGCGTTGATCGGCACCTGGTTGGCGTTTTCCTTTTTCAAAAAGGCCGGCATGGTCTTGTCATGGGCTGTGGCATAGAGGATTTCTGCACAGAGCAGCGCCCACGACAGCAAGGCTCCCAGCAGCGACACCACCAGGCCGAGGCTGATTAACATCGCTCCCCAGGGACCGACGATGTGCTCAAGCACTCCGGCCAAGGAAGGGTTTTGCAGACCGGCCAACTCCGGCTGGCTCATGACGCCCAGGGACAGCACGTTCACCATGACCAACAACGCGAGCACGCCGAGAAACCCGATCACCGTGGCCCGGCCGACGTCCGAGCGCTTCTCGGCCCGCGCCGAATAGATACTCGCCCCTTCGATGCCGATGAATACAAACACGGTGACCAGCATCATGTTGCGCACTTGATCGACCACACTGCCGATCTGTGGATTGCCCAGGCCCCAGATATCGCGGGTAAAAACATCGGCCTTGAATGCCACGGCGGCGATCACGATAAACATCAGCAACGGCACGATCTTCGCCACGGTGGTGATCTGGTTGATGAACGCCGCCTCCTTGATCCCGCGCATCACCAGGAAATGCACGGCCCACAGCAGCAACGACGCACAACCAATGGCCACCGGCGTATTGCCTTGACCAAACACCGGAAAAAAATAGCCGAGGGTGCTGAACAGCAATACAAAGTAGCCAACGTTGCCCATCCACGCGCTGATCCAGTACCCCCAGGCGGACGAGAACCCCATGTAATCGCCGAAACCCGCCTTGGCATAGGCGTACACCCCGGAATCCAACTCGGGTTTGCGATTGGCCAGGGTCTGGAACACAAAAGCCAGGGTCAACATGCCGACGGCGGTGATCGCCCAGCCGATCAACACCGCCCCCACCTCAGCGCGTGCGGCCATGTTTTGCGGCAGAGAAAAGATCCCTCCGCCAATCATCGAACCCACCACCAGGGCGATCAGGGCGCTGAGTCGAAGTTTTTCGGCCGGTTGAGACATGCAGACTCCTGAATCCATAAAGTATGAGCTGACCACCGTGTACTCAACTAATTAACTCAGCGAGTGTAGCGTTTATTAGAGAGCGCAATAAAAACCGCGCACTCATAACTCAACGGCATGACAATCTTTAGGCTTATTTAGAATTTAAATACAGCAACTACTTCTGTCGCTTTTGCGCCATTTATCGTCGCCTGCGTGAAAAGTTTGCTTATTCAGAAAAACGGTCTAACTTCAATCGTCCATACGCAGCACCAAATAACTAATTATCTCGCAGCAACCGCTCTGGAACGCGGCTTTGCAAGGCAGCATATTGCCTGATGATTCAGCCCAAAGTCATTAATTCACAATGGAATGTGCCAATGAAGTGATCTGAGTCAGCTGTTTGATTAGCCCACGGATTTATTCTGTGGTCTCTCTTCTCCTGCATTGGAGTTATGCAATGTCTGAATCTCCCGGAAAACTTCGACTGGGCGCATTGGTTGCACTGGTCGTGGGTTCAATGATTGGTGGTGGGATTTTCTCTCTGCCGCAAAACATGGCGGCCAGCGCCGATGTCGGCGCGGTATTGATCGGCTGGCTGATCACCGCCGTCGGCATGCTGACCCTCGCCTTCGTGTTCCAAACCCTGGCCAACCGCAAGCCTGACCTCGATGGCGGCGTGTACGCCTATGCCAAGGCCGGGTTCGGCGACTACATGGGCTTCTCGTCCGCCTGGGGGTACTGGATCAGTGCCTGGCTGGGCAACGTCGGCTACTTCGTGCTGCTGTTCAGCACCCTCGGCTACTTCTTTCCGATCTTCGGCGAAGGCAACACGCCGGCGGCGGTGATTGGCGCGTCGGTGTTGCTGTGGGCCGTGCACTTTCTGGTGCTGCGCGGGATCAAGGAAGCAGCGTTCATCAACCTGGTGACCACCGTCGCCAAGGTCGTGCCGCTGGTGCTGTTCGTGCTGATCGCTGTGTTCGCGTTCAAGCTGGAGATCTTCACCGCCGACATCTGGGGCCTGAAAAACCCCGACCTGGGCAGTGTGATGAACCAGGTGCGCAACATGATGCTGGTCACCGTGTGGGTGTTCATCGGCATCGAAGGCGCGAGCATTTTCTCGGCTCGCGCCGAAAAACGCAGCGACGTGGGCAAGGCCACCGTGATCGGTTTTATCACCGTGCTGCTATTCCTGATGCTGGTGAACGTTCTGTCCCTGGGGATCATGACTCAGCCGGAACTGGCCAAACTGCAAAACCCGTCGATGGCGGCTGTACTGGAACACGTGGTGGGCCACTGGGGTGCGGTGCTGATCAGCGTCGGTTTGATCATTTCGCTGCTGGGTGCGCTGCTGTCGTGGGTGCTGCTGTGCGCGGAGATCATGTTCGCAGCCGCCAAGGACCACACCATGCCGGAGTTCCTGCGCAAGGAGAACGCCAACCACGTGCCGGCCAACGCCCTGTGGCTGACCAATGCCATGGTCCAGGTGTTCCTGGTGATCACGCTGTTTTCCGCCAGCACTTACCTGTCGCTGATCTACCTCGCCACCTCGATGATCCTGGTGCCTTACCTGTGGTCGGCGGCGTATGCCCTGCTGCTGGCGGTCCGCGGCGAGACCTACGAAAACGCCCTAAAAGAGCGCAGGAAAGACTTGTTCATCGGTGCCGTCGCGCTGATCTACGCGGTGTGGCTGCTCTACGCCGGCGGCACCAAATACCTGCTGCTTTCCGCCCTGCTGTATGCGCCCGGCGCGATCCTGTTCGCCAAGGCCAAGCATGAACTGGGCAAACCGATTTTCACCCCTGTCGAGAAACTGATTTTTGCCGCAGTGGTCATTGGCGCCCTGGTGGCGGCCTATGGGCTCTACGACGGTTTCCTGACCCTGTAATTGTTGTTCCTTGGAGGATCTGAAATGACCACGGAAAAAGTGAAGTACGGCGTACATTCCGAAGCCGGCAAACTGCGCAAAGTCATGGTGTGCTCCCCAGGTTTGGCCCACCAGCGGCTGACCCCCAACAACTGCGATGAACTGCTGTTCGATGACGTACTGTGGGTGGCCCAGGCCAAGCGCGACCATTTCGACTTTGTGACCAAAATGCGCGAGCGGGACATTGATGTGCTGGAAATGCACAACCTGCTGACCGATATCGTTGCCATCCCCGAAGCGCTGGACTGGATCCTGGCGCGCAAGATCACTGCCAACACGGTAGGCCTGGGCCTGGTCGACGAGGTCAGTTCCTGGCTGCGCAGCCTGGAGCCACGCAAGATTGCCGAGTTCCTGATCGGCGGTGTCTCGGCCGATGACCTGCCAAGCAGCTTCGGCGGCAAGACCATCGAGATGTTCCGCGATTTCCTCGGCCACGCCAGCTTCATTCTGCCGCCGCTGCCCAACACCCAGTTCACCCGCGACACCACCTGCTGGATCTACGGCGGCGTGACGCTCAACCCCATGTACTGGCCGGCGCGACGTCAGGAAACCTTGTTGGCCAGCGCCATCTACAAATTCCATCCTGAGTTCACCAACGCCGATTTCCAGATCTGGTACGGCGACCCCGACCAGGAACACGGCGCCTCCACCCTTGAAGGTGGCGACGTCATGCCGATTGGCAACGGCGTCGTGCTGATCGGCATGGGCGAGCGTTCTTCCCACCAGGCCATCGGCCAACTGGCGCGCAACCTGTTCAAAAATAAAGCCGTGGAACGCGTGATCGTCGCCGGCCTGCCCAAATCCCGCGCGGCGATGCACCTGGACACGGTATTCAGCTTCTGCGACCGCGACCTGGTGACGATTTTCCCCGAAGTGGTCAACCAGATCGTGCCTTTCACCCTGCGCCCTGACGACAGCAAGCCGCACGGCATCGATATCCAACGGGAGAAAACCAACTTCCTGCAGACCGTGGCCGCAGCGCTCAACCTCAAGGCCCTGCGCGTGGTCGAGACCGGCGGCAACAGCTTCGCCGCCGAGCGCGAGCAATGGGACGACGGCAACAATGTGGTGGCCGTGGAGCCTGGCGTGGTGATCGGCTACGACCGCAACACCTACACCAACACCCTGCTGCGCAAGGCCGGCGTGGAGGTCATCACCATCAGCGCCGGTGAACTCGGCCGCGGCCGTGGCGGCGGTCACTGCATGACCTGCCCGATTATCCGCGACCCAATCGACTACTGACTTTCACACCTTGGCCGCCGCCCACAAGGCGCCGGCCAAGGGGATAACCTAAACCGAAGGAGATCCACCATGGCTTTCAATATGCGCAATCGCAGCCTGCTGTCGCTGATGCACCACACTACCCGCGAGCTCAATTACCTGCTGGACCTGTCGCGCGACCTCAAACGCGCCAAATACACCGGCACCGAGCGTCCGCACCTGCAGGGCAAGAACATCGCGCTGATCTTCGAAAAAACCTCGACCCGCACCCGTTGCGCCTTCGAAGTCGCGGCCCACGACCAGGGTGCCCACGTCACCTACATCGACCCGGTGTCGTCGCAGATCGGCCACAAAGAAAGCATGAAAGACACCGCCCGCGTGCTCGGGCGCATGTTCGATGCCATCGAGTACCGTGGCTTTGAGCAGGAAATCGTCGAAGAGCTGGCCAAGTTTGCCGGTGTTCCGGTGTTCAACGGCCTCACCGCTGAATTCCACCCGACCCAAATGATCGCCGACACCCTGACCATGCGCGAGCACAGCGACAAGCCGCTGCATGACATCAGTTACGCCTATCTGGGCGACGCGCGCTACAACATGGGTAACTCGCTGCTGATGATCGGCGCCAAGCTCGGCATGGACGTGCGCATCGGCGCGCCGAAAGCCCTGTGGCCACACGCAGACTTCATCAAGCAATGCCAGGCGTTTGCCGAAGAAAGCGGCGCGCGTATCACCATCACCGAAGACCCGAAAGCAGCCGTGAAAGGCGTGGACTTCATCCACACCGATATCTGGGTGTCCATGGGCGAGCCGGTCGAAGCGTGGGACGAGCGTATCGAGCAACTGCTGCCGTACCAGGTCAATGCCAGCATGATGAAAGCCTCGGGCAACCCTCGAGTGAAATTCATGCACTGCCTGCCGGCGTTCCATAACAGCGAAACCAAGGTTGGCAAGGACATTGCCGCGCGTTATCCGAACCTGGCCAATGGCGTGGAAGTGACCGAAGAGGTGTTCGAGTCGCCGGCCAACATTGCCTTTGAGCAGGCGGAAAACCGCATGCACACCATCAAGGCGATTCTGGTGTCGGCACTGGCGGATATCTAAAGGCCACACAGTCAAATGTGGCGGGGAGCAAGCTCCCTTCCACAGGGTGTCCTGTGCTCACAGGCTGAACTCTAGAAGGATTGCATTATGCGCATCGTCGTAGCCCTGGGCGGCAACGCCTTGCTCCGCCGTGGTGAACCCATGACCGCGGACAACCAACGCGCCAATATCCGCATCGCCACCGAACAGATCGCCAAGATCCACCCCGGCAACGAACTGGTGATCGCCCACGGCAATGGCCCGCAAGTCGGCCTGCTGTCGTTGCAGGCGGCGGCCTACACCAGCGTTTCACCCTACCCGCTGGACGTGTTGGGCGCCGAAACCGAAGGCATGATCGGCTACATCATCGAACAGGAACTGGGCAACCTGCTGGACTTTGAAGTGCCCTTCGCCACGCTGCTCACCCAGGTGGAAGTGGACGCCAAGGACCCGGCCTTCCAGAACCCCACCAAGCCCATCGGCCCGGTGTACAGCAAGGCTGAAGCGGAAAAGCTCGCTGCCGAGAAAGGCTGGGCCATCGCCCCCGATGGCGACAAATACCGCCGTGTGGTTGCCAGCCCGCGCCCTAAACGCATCTTTGAAATCCGCCCGATCAAGTGGCTGCTGGAGAAAAAGGCCATCGTGATCTGCGCCGGCGGCGGCGGCATCCCGACGATGTATGGCGAAGACGGCAAGCTGCGCGGCATTGAAGCGGTGATCGACAAAGACCTGTGTTCGTCCTTGCTCGCCGCGCAACTGGATGCCGACCTGCTGGTGATCGCCACCGACGTCAACGCCGCTTTTATCGACTTCGGCAAACCGACTCAGAAAGCGATCAGCCAGGCTCACCCCGACGACATGGAAACACTCGGCTTCGCCGCTGGCTCCATGGGCCCCAAGGTGCAAGCCGCGTGCGAGTTCGCCCGCCAAACTGGCAAAACCGCGGTGATCGGTTCACTCTCGGACATCGAAACCATCGTCCAGGGCACTGCCGGCACACGCATCAGCACCGCAGCACCTGGCATCACCTATCTGTGAAGTAAAGGAGAGACGCCTATGGCCACCTTTGAACCCGGTCACCTGCATATCGAGCGACATGCACTGAACAAGGACGATGTCAGCTACGACCTGTGCCTGGACTACGAAGTCATCACCCATGATCACGAAGGCAAGGGCATGCAGTTCACCCTGCATGGCAGCATTCAAGGCACGGATATGAAGGAAACGTTCTTCCTGCCCAAGGATCAGGCGTACAACTTCGCCAGCAATGTGACCAAGATTGTCGAAAAGTACGGTATTCCCAAAACCCATAGCAGCGTCGGCGCGCAGCACAAGCACTACGACTTGATGTTTGAAGACGTACGCGTGCAGCTGGATATGAAATCCGGCGATCCGGTCAAACCCGAGCACTTGGCGTAGCGACACTGCAAATCCCTCATGTGGAGCGGGGCACACCCGCTCCCACATTTTTGATCTGTGTTTGCCCTCAGATTTCACCTGACCCCTTCCACCAAGGCATACTTGCCGCCTCTCGCTCTCCAGAATCGTCTCCATGCGTATCCACGTCAGCTTTATCGACCGCGTCGGCATTACCCAGGAAGTCCTGGCCCTGCTCGGTGGGCGTAATCTCAACCTGGATGCGGTGGAAATGGTGCCGCCCAACGTATACATCGATGCGCCGACGCTCAGCGCCGAGGTGCTTGAAGAACTGCGCGATGCGCTGTTCAGTGTGCAGGGTGTACAGGCCGTGACCGTGGTCGACATCCTTCCCGGCCAACGTCGCCACCTGCAACTGGACGCCCTGCTGGCCGCCATGACCGACCCGGTCCTGGCGCTGGACAGCGCGGGCAAGATCCTGCTGGCGAACCCGGCACTGATCGCTCTCTATGGGCGCGAACCTGCCGGGGAAAGCATCGCCGAACTGTTCAACGACGCGGCGCTGCTCGACACCCTGCTGGAAAACGGCTTTCGCCTGCCCCTGCGCGAGATCAGCGTCAACGGCCAGACCTTGCTGCTGGACGCGACGCCGATCACCGACGCCGGCGCGCTGCTCACCTTGTATCAGCCCAACCGTATCGGTGAACAACTGTCAGCGCTGCACCACGACCATGCAGAAGGCTTTGATGCGCTGCTCGGCGAATCGCCGGCAATCCGTACGCTCAAGGCGCGCGCGCAGCGAGTGGCGGCCCTGGATGCGCCGCTGTTGATCCAGGGCGAAACCGGCACCGGCAAAGAGCTGGTGGCCCGCGCCTGCCACGCCATCAGCGCGCGCGCCAGTGCACCGTTTCTGGCCTTGAACTGCGCCGCGCTGCCGGAGAACCTCGCCGAGAGCGAGCTGTTCGGTTATGCCCCCGGCGCCTTCACCGGCGCCCAGCGCGGCGGTAAACCCGGGCTGATGGAACTGGCCAACCAAGGCACGGTGTTTCTGGATGAGATCGGCGAGATGTCGCCGTACCTGCAGGCCAAGTTGCTGCGCTTTCTGAATGACGGCAGCTTTCGCCGGGTCGGCGGCGACCGCGAAGTGAAGGTCAACGTGCGCATCCTCAGCGCCACCCACCGCGACCTGGAAAAAATGGTCAGCGAAGGCACCTTCCGCGAAGACCTGTTCTACCGCCTCAATGTGCTCAACGTCGAAGTGCCGCCCCTGCGCGAACGCGGCCAGGACATCCTCCTGCTGGCCCGCTACTTCATGCAGCAGGCCTGCGCGCAGATTCAGCGCCCGGTCTGCCGCCTGGCGCCCGGCACTTACCCGGCGTTGCTGGGCAACCGCTGGCCAGGCAATGTGCGCCAGTTGCAAAACGTGATCTTCCGCGCCGCCGCCATTTGCGAAAGCAGCCTCATAGATATTGGCGACCTGGACATCGCCGGCACCTCGGTGGCACGCCAAAGCGACGGCGAAATCGACAGCCTGGAACAGGCCATGGAAGACTTCGAGCGCGACCTGCTGGAAAAGCTCTACACCCACTACCCCTCGACCCGCCAACTGGCCAGCCGCCTGCACACCTCGCACACGGCCATCGCCCATCGCCTGCGCAAGTACGGCATCCCCAACAAGCCCTGAGCAGGGAAGCTGGTTAACGGTGGCGCGCGGCTCTCGGTGGTGAGCGGGCTTGTCCCGCGCCGGGGCTGCGCAGCAGTCCCCAAAAGCCCCCTCCCACCCAAACCCACCTGCACATTTGGTCTGAGAACGACATCCGCTGTACTGAAAGCGCTACAGTGGAACGATATCGCTACAACCCTGCTTTTCGCGCGCCATGCAAGGCTTTGATCCACATAGGCTTTTTTTCGAAGGTCCGACTGTAGCGAAATCGCTACAGCTGAATGGCATAACGTCATAACCCATTTTATTAACTTATTGAATTATAAGGATTTAATAACATTGGCCGCGATTTTGCTTGGCAACCCCATTATTCCAATCCCGTCCACCAGACGAATCTGGCCTTGAGGAGTTTCCATGAGCGAGTTGCGTTTCACTGAAGATCACGAATGGCTGCGCGCCGAAGCCGATGGCAGCGTGACCGTAGGCATTACCGCTTTTGCGCAGAACGCGCTGGGCGATGTGGTTTTCGTGCAACTGCCGGAGTTGCAGGCCTACGACAAGGGCGCTGAAGCGGCCACCGTGGAGTCGGTCAAAGCAGCCAGCGGCGTTTACATGCCATTGGACGGAGAAGTGCTCGACGTAAACCCGGCCCTCGAAAGCAGCCCTGAACTGGTCAACGAAGACCCGATGGGCCAAGGCTGGTTCTTCCGCTTTAAACCGGCCGATGCCAGCGCAGTGGCTAAGCTGTTGGATCAGGATGCGTACGACCGCCTGATCAAAGCCAACGCTGAAGCCTGAGGAGCGCGCCATGACGATCAACTTGAGCACCGCCAACGAATTCATCGCCCGCCACATCGGCCCACGCCAGGAAGATGAGCAGCAGATGCTCGCCAGCCTGGGCTTCGATTCCCTGGAAGCCCTGAGCGCCAGCGTCATCCCGGAAAGCATCAAGGGCACCAGCGTGCTCGGCCTGGAAGACGGCCTGAGCGAAGCCGACGCCCTGGCCAGGATCAAAGCCATCGCCGGCCAGAACCAACTGTTCAAGACCTACATCGGCCAGGGCTACTACAACTGCCATACGCCGTCGCCGATCCTGCGCAACCTGTTGGAAAACCCGGCCTGGTACACAGCGTACACGCCGTACCAGCCGGAAATTTCCCAAGGCCGCCTGGAAGCGCTGCTCAACTTCCAGACCCTGATCAGCGACCTCACCGGCCTGCCGATCGCCAACGCCTCTCTGCTCGACGAAGCCACCGCCGCCGCCGAAGCCATGACCTTCTGCAAACGCCTGAGCAAGAACAAAGGCAGCAATGCCTTCTTCGCCTCGGTCCACAGCCACCCACAAACCCTGGACGTACTGCGTACCCGTGCCGAGCCACTGGGCATTGACGTGGTGGTGGGCGATGAGCGCGAACTGAGCGACGTGAGCGCGTTTTTCGGCGCCTTGCTGCAATACCCGGCGAGCAACGGTGATGTATTCGACTACCGCGAACTGACCGAACGCTTCCACGCCGCCAACGCACTGGTGGCTGTGGCCGCCGACCTGCTGGCCCTGACCCTGCTGACCCCGCCGGGTGAGTTCGGCGCCGACGTCGCCATCGGCAGCGCGCAACGCTTCGGCGTGCCGCTGGGCTTTGGTGGCCCGCACGCGGCGTACTTCTCTACCAAGGACGCGTTCAAGCGCGACATGCCGGGCCGTCTGGTCGGGGTGTCCGTGGACCGTTTCGGCAAGCCGGCCCTGCGCCTGGCCATGCAGACCCGCGAGCAACATATCCGCCGCGAGAAAGCCACCAGCAACATCTGCACCGCCCAGGTGCTGCTGGCCAACATCGCCAGCATGTACGCCGTGTACCACGGGCCCAAAGGCCTGACCCAGATCGCCCAGCGCATTCACCAGTTGACCGCGATCCTGGCCAAGGGCCTGACCGCACTGGGGCTCAAGGTTGAGCAAGCGCACTTCTTCGACACCCTCACGCTCAACACCGGCGCCGCGACCGCTGCCCTGCACGACAAGGCCTGCGCCCAGCGCATCAACCTGCGTGTGGTGGATGCCGAGCGTGTTGGCGTGTCCGTCGACGAAACCACCAGCCAGGCCGATATCGAAGCACTGTGGAGCCTCTTCGCCGAGGGCAAAGCACTGCCAGCCTTCGCCGAGACGCAAAGCACGCTGCCCGCCGCCCTGCTGCGCCAGTCGCCGATTCTCAGCCACCCGGTGTTCAACCGCTATCATTCGGAAACCGAGCTGATGCGCTATCTGCGCAAGCTGGCCGACAAGGACCTGGCCCTGGACCGCACCATGATCCCGCTGGGCTCGTGCACCATGAAGCTCAACGCCGCCAGCGAAATGATCCCGGTGACCTGGGCCGAATTCGGTGCCTTGCACCCGTTCGCCCCCGCCGCACAAAGCGCCGGCTACCTGCAACTGACCACCGAACTGGAAGCCATGCTCTGCGCGGCCACCGGTTACGACGCGATTTCGCTGCAGCCCAACGCCGGATCCCAAGGTGAGTACGCCGGCCTCCTGGCCATCCGTGCCTACCACCAGAGCCGTGGCGACGAACGCCGCGACATCTGCCTGATTCCCTCGTCCGCCCACGGCACCAACCCCGCCACCGCCAACATGGCCGGTATGCGTGTGGTGGTGACGGCCTGCGACGCCCGCGGCAACGTTGACATCGAAGACCTGCGCGCCAAGGCCGTCGAGCACCGCGAGCACCTCGCCGCGCTGATGATCACCTACCCGTCCACCCACGGCGTGTTCGAGGAAGGCATCCGTGAAATCTGCGGGATCATCCACGACAACGGCGGCCAGGTGTACATCGACGGCGCCAACATGAACGCGATGGTGGGCCTCTGCGCACCGGGCAAGTTCGGCGGCGACGTGTCCCACCTGAACCTGCACAAAACCTTCTGCATCCCTCACGGCGGTGGCGGCCCCGGCGTTGGCCCGATTGGCGTCAAGTCCCACCTTGCGCCGTTTTTGCCCGGTCATGCGGCCATGGAACGCAAGGAAGGCGCGGTCTGCGCCGCACCGTTCGGCAGCGCGAGCATTTTGCCGATCACCTGGATGTACATCAGCATGATGGGCGGCGCAGGTCTCAAACGCGCCTCGCAACTGGCGATCCTGAATGCCAACTACATATCCCGTCGCCTGGAAGAGCACTACCCCGTGCTGTACACCGGCAGCAACGGCCTGGTGGCGCACGAATGCATCCTGGACCTGCGCCCGCTCAAGGACAGCAGTGGCATCAGCGTGGACGACGTGGCCAAGCGCCTGATCGACTTCGGCTTCCACGCCCCGACCATGTCGTTCCCGGTGGCCGGGACGTTGATGATCGAGCCGACCGAAAGCGAATCCAAGGAAGAACTGGACCGCTTCTGTGACGCCATGATCGCCATCCGCGAAGAAATTCGCGCCGTGGAAAACGGCACCCTGGACAAGGACGACAACCCGTTGAAAAACGCGCCACACACCGCCGCCGAACTGGTTGGCGAATGGAGCCACCCGTACAGCCGTGAGCAGGCGGTGTACCCGGTTGCGTCGTTGATCGAAGGCAAATACTGGCCGCCGGTGGGCCGCGTCGACAACGTGTTTGGTGATCGCAACCTGGTGTGTGCGTGCCCCTCAATCGAGCTTTATGCATAAAGCAGCTGCAAGCATCACGTTGCAAGCCGCAAGAAAGAGCCGCTGGGCTTTTACTTGTCGCTTGTAGCGTGTAGCTCGCCACTGCGCCACCAGGAGCCACCATGTCTTTAAGCGTGTTCGACCTGTTCAAGATTGGCATCGGCCCTTCCAGCTCCCACACCGTCGGCCCGATGCGCGCCGCCGCGCGTTTTGTCGAAGGCCTCAAGCGCGACAACCTGCTGAGCAGCACCACCGGCCTCAAGGTCGAACTCTATGGCTCCCTCGGCGCCACCGGTAAAGGCCACGGCAGCGACAAGGCCGTATTGCTGGGTCTGGAAGGCGAACACCCGGACACCGTGAACACTGAAACCGTCGCCGCACGCCTCGCGCAGATGCGCAGCGACGGCCGCCTGAACCTGCTCGGCGAACACAGCATTGCGTTCAACGAGAAAGAACACTTGGCGATGATCCGCAAACCCCTCGCCTATCACCCCAACGGCATGATTTTTCGCGCCTTCGATGCCGCCGGTATCCAGATCCGCAGCCGCGAGTACTACTCGGTCGGCGGTGGTTTTGTGGTCGACGAAGACGCCGCCGGCGCTGACCGTATTGTTGAAGACGCCACACCCCTGACCTTCCCCTTCAAGCACGCCAAGGACTTGCTCGGTCATTGCACCACCTACGGGCTGTCGATCAGCCAGGTGATGCTGACCAACGAAAGTGCCTGGCGCCCGGAAGCGGAAACCCGCAGCGGCCTGCTGAAAATCTGGCAGGTGATGCAGGACTGTGTGGACGCGGGCTGTCGCAATGAAGGGATTCTGCCCGGTGGCTTGAAGGTCAAGCGCCGCGCCGCGGCCCTGCATCGCCAGTTGTGCAAAAACCCGGAATCGGCGTTGCGCGACCCGTTGTCAGTGCTCGATTGGGTCAACCTGTACGCCCTGGCGGTCAACGAAGAAAACGCCAATGGCGGGCGCGTGGTGACGGCGCCCACCAACGGCGCGGCCGGAATTGTGCCGGCGGTGCTGCATTACTACATGCGCTTTATCCCCGGCGCCAACGAAGACGGGGTGGTGCGCTTTCTGCTCACTGCCGCCGCCATCGGCATTTTGTACAAGGAAAACGCCTCAATCTCCGGCGCCGAAGTCGGCTGCCAGGGTGAAGTCGGCGTGGCCTGCTCCATGGCCGCAGGCGCGCTGTGCGAAGTTTTGGGCGGCAGCGTGTCCCAGGTGGAGAACGCCGCCGAGATCGGTATGGAACACAACCTCGGCCTGACGTGCGACCCGATTGGCGGCCTGGTGCAGGTGCCCTGCATCGAGCGCAACGCCATGGGTTCGGTCAAGGCCATCAATGCAGTGCGCATGGCCTTGCGCGGCGATGGGCAGCACTTTGTATCCCTCGACAAGGTCATCCGCACCATGCGCCAGACCGGCGCCGACATGAAAAGCAAATACAAGGAAACCGCCCGTGGCGGTTTGGCGGTCAACATTATCGAGTGCTGACGCCTACGGCGCGCCAGCACGTTTTTCAGGAGCTGAATATGTCCACCGAAACCCTGTTGAAAACCCCATTGCATGCCCTGCACATCGAACTGGGCGCGCGCATGGTGCCCTTCGCCGGCTACGACATGCCGGTGCAATACCCGCTGGGCGTGATGAAGGAGCACTTGCACACCCGTGATCAGGCCGGGTTGTTCGATGTGTCTCACATGGGCCAGATCCGCCTGACCGGCGCCAACGCCGCCAAAGCCCTGGAAACCCTGGTGCCCGTCGACATTATCGACCTGCCGGTGGGCATGCAGCGCTACGCCATGTTCACCAACGAAAACGGCGGCATCCTTGACGACCTGATGGTCGCCAACCTGGGCAATGACGAGTTGTTCCTGGTGGTCAACGCCGCCTGCAAGGATCAGGACCTGGCACACTTGCGCCAACACATCGGCGATCAATGCACCATCGAGCCGCTGTTCGAAGAGCGCGCCCTGCTGGCCCTGCAAGGCCCGGCGGCGGTGAAAGTGCTCGCGCGCCTGGCACCGCAAGCCAGCAAGATGACATTTATGCAGTTCGCCTCGCTGCGCCTGCTGGGTGTGGACTGCTACGTAAGCCGCTCGGGTTACACCGGTGAAGACGGCTTTGAAATCTCCGTGCCTGCCGCCAACGCCGAAAGCCTCGCCCGCAGTCTGCTGGCCGAGACCGAAGTACAAGCCATCGGCCTGGGCGCCCGCGACTCGCTGCGCCTGGAAGCCGGCCTGTGCCTGTACGGCCACGACATGAACAGCGAGACCACACCGATCGAAGCCAGCCTGTTGTGGGCCATCTCCAAGGCCCGTCGTACCGATGGCGCGCGCGCTGGTGGTTTCCCCGGTGCCGACCGCATCTTCACCCAACAGCAGACCGGCGTGAGCCGCAAGCGTGTGGGCCTGCTGCCGCAAGAGCGCACGCCGGTACGTGAAGGCGCAGAGATCGTCGACGAACACGGCACCGTCATCGGCAGCGTGTGCAGCGGCGGCTTTGGCCCGAGCCTGGGTGGCCCGCTGGCCATGGGTTACCTGGACAGCGCGTTCACGGCGCTGGACACCGAGGTTTCTGCGCTGGTGCGTGGGAAAAAGGTGCCTCTTCGTGTAAGTAAAATGCCATTCGTGCCACAGCGTTACTTCCGCGGTTGATTTGACTGTTCCTATAAGTAACGCAGTTGCGAAAACGTGCACTAATCTGTAACGCAACCGCCATAAAACAGTGCACCCACGATAGTCATTGTTATAGGGATTAACCTATAACAAGTGACCCGTTCTATCGAATAAGGCTAGTGCAGATTATTCCGCGAAGTGTCACCAAGCCCCGCAAAACCTGAGGTTTTGCGGGGCTTGTTTTTTCCATATTAGTTGGCGTAGAGTTTGCCCACTGTGTTTGCATGGGTCGCTTGGAACCTGGACCTGGGCAGTAGCTGAAGTAGTTGTGCTACAACCCGTTCGACGTCTCTTACTTTCCTGCAACCCAGCCCAGTACTCTTTCATGTGAAAGGGGCTGTCATTAATTTTTAGCGTCAAGGAAATAAGAAAATGTCCCAACGTCAGAGCGGTACCGTCAAGTGGTTTAACGACGAGAAAGGGTTTGGTTTTATCACTCCAGAAAGCGGTCCGGATCTGTTCGTGCATTTCCGCGCTATTCAGGGCAACGGCTTCAAGAGCCTCAAAGAAGGCCAGAAAGTGACTTTCGTTGCGGTGCAGGGCCAAAAAGGCATGCAGGCAGACGAAGTACAAGCAGAAGCCTGATTCTTTCTGCGACAAAAAGCCCCTGATATGACATCAGGGGCTTTTTTATGGGCGCGATTCCGTAAACTGCGTCTTTTATTCCGAGAGCCCTGCCATGTCCAAACCCTTGCTGAGCCCCCAAGGCGACTTCCCCGCCGTTGGCCTGGGCCGTCGTCTGGCAGCGATGTTCTACGATTTCCTGCTGTGCACCGCCCTGCTGATCGTCACCGCGTTTATCTACAAACTGATTTGGATCGCGTTCGTCGGCGAAGCCAAAATGCGCAGCCTCACCGAATCCGGCGCACTGGACGGCGACCCGTTGCTGTCGACGATTTTATTGTTCGTGCTGTTTGGCTTCTTCGCCAAGTTCTGGACCCATTCCGGTCAGACCCTGGGCATGCAGGTGTGGGGCGTGCGCGTGCAGAATGCCGACGGCTCGCGCATCAGCCTGTGGCAGGCGCTGCTGCGCTTTGTGGTGTCGATTGCGTCGTGGTTGTGCGTGGGGCTGGGCTTTGTCTGGTCACTGTTCGACAAGCACAAACGCAGCTGGCATGACATTTATTCGGATACGCAGTTGGTGCGGATTCCGAAACAGAAGAAGTAATCAGGGCGATGCCAATCAAGGGTGGGAGGCGACTTCCCCCCACCCTATTTAATGCATTCAGCCGAAGTCAGGCGTTGCCCGCCAGCTTGAGGCGCGCTGCCTGGGTGAAATCCAGCATGCGCTTGAGCGGGCGCACAGCGTGAGGGATCACCGAAGGCTCGACGAAGATCTCGTTACTGCCCTCACGCAGGCACTGCAAGGTGCGCTCCAGCGTGTTCATCGCCATCCACGGGCAATGTGCACAACTGCGGCACGCGGCACCGTTGCCGGCCGTAGGCGCCTCGACGAAGACCTTGTCCGGGCACAGCTGCTGCATCTTGTAGAAGATGCCGCGGTCGGTGGCGACGATAAAGGTCTTGTTCGGCAGACGCTGCGCTGCGGCGATCAGTTGGCTGGTGGAGCCTACCGCGTCAGCCAGCTCGATCACCGAGGTCGGGGATTCAGGGTGCACCAGAATCGCCGCATCCGGGTAGAGCGCCTTCATGTCTTCCAACTGCTTGGACTTGAATTCTTCGTGGACGATGCACGCACCGTCCCACAGCAACATGTCGGCGCCGGTCTGGCGCTGGATGTAGGTGCCCAGGTGTTTGTCCGGGCCCCAGATGATGGTCTCGCCGTTGTCCATCAGGCTTTCGACGATTTCCAGCGCACAGCTGGAGGTCACCACCCAATCGGCCCGCGCTTTAACCGCCGCCGAGGTGTTGGCGTACACCACCACGGTGCGCTCGGGATGCTGGTCGCAGAATGCCGAAAACTCATCCACCGGGCAGCCAAGATCCAGGGAGCACGTGGCTTCCAGGGTTGGCATGAGGATGCGTTTTTCGGGGGTGAGGATTTTGGCGGTCTCGCCCATGAAACGCACACCGGCGACCAGTACGGTCTTGGCCGGGTGGGCGGCGCCGAAGCGGGCCATTTCCAGGGAGTCGGAGACACAGCCGCCAGTTTCTTCGGCCAGGGCCTGAATCACCGGATCGCAATAAAAGTGCGCCACCAGCACCGCGTCCTGAGCCTTGAGCTCGGCGGCGATGGCGGTACGCAGGCTTGCCTCTTCCTCGGCGCTTAGCGCCTTGGGCTGCTTGGCATCGAGGTGGGCTTGAACCAGTAGGCGTTCGGAAATGTGCGTCATGTTCGCAAGACCTGCAGGCGCAGTTGCGCGAAAGTCGAGTGTACCACCGGCTCTGGAGCCCTTCGGGCGCCGCCGGACGAAGTGATTGTGTTCATCAAGCACGGGTAAAGGTGAAGCTGCGCAAGGCTACAGAATATCGAATGGATTCAAAAGCCTAATCTGGTATTCGCGGGTGCGTCTTTCAGGCAAAAAAAACGGGAAGCCCCTGCGCTGGGGCTTCCCGTTTTCGTCTGTGCCCTCAGCGTGTCAGCGCAGTGGGGTCCTGCTGCAACATGACTGATTCATGCATCTTCGCCAGGGCGTCCTTCAAGGTAGCCTCCTCCAAAGCATCCTTGGACTTTTTGCTTTCCTTGGCCGCATATTCCAGCAACACCACGTAGTCATGGCTGACCGAGGCCTGCTTGGGCACGAAGGTCTCGTCCACCAACTTGCCCAATACGTATTTCTGAGTGCGGGTCGCCTGGCTGGCCTCCTGGGAAACCGAAGCGTTGATCAACTGGCCGTCTTTGTAAGACAGGTTGGCCGACGTGCTGGCTTTGTCCTCAACCTGGACGTAGAGGTAGTTTTGCGAGTTTTCATCGCGCGTCAGACCGGGATTTTTACTGCCATCAAGGCCCTTATGGTAACTGGCCGACAGGCTCGACTGCTGGTCCTGGGTAACGCTGCGATCCAACTGGCTACTGCCGCTGACCCGGGTCTTTTGCGACACGTTGTAAGCAAAACTGTCGACTTCAGACGGGCGCATCGGGTTGGACGATTCGCTGACCTGCTTGATGGAGGCCTTGAAGTCCGCCAGGCCAGTCAGTATGCCCTGGTCGGTCGGGTTGCGCGTGAGTGCTTCGGGGAGGCCGACGCCCTGGGGGTAGTTGCTGTTCATGGCGCTGAATGCGTCCTTGAACAGGGTCATCAGCTCGGCCTTGGCGTTGCCACGCTCCTGCACACGATCAAATTGAGCCAGGTAGCTACTCAAGGCCTTGGCCTGTTGCTGGGCATTGCCCAGGATCGCGGCGTTTTTCAGGTCCACGGCCAGGCTCACTTCGCCGCTTGGGCCACTCATGCGCGTGGTGCGGCTTTGTGTATCCGCGTGGAAGGCCAGGGTCTGGTTCTGCCCTTCCAGCGTCTTCAGTTTGGCGTTGAGATCCACCGACGCCAATACCTTCGAGTCAAACGTGGTCAGTTTGCCCAGATCAAGTTTGGGCGGCGTTGCGCCAAGGCCATCGATCGCCGCCTGGAAGGCGCTGCCTAATTGGCCAACGGCCTTGAGCTCGTCATCGCTCAGGCTGCCACCCTCGACCGTTGCCTTTACGCCCAGGCCATCGTTCTGGCTGGACAGGCTGAAAGTGACGGTTTTTCCGCTGGCCGTCTTGATGCTGAGGCTGACCTGGTTGTCGGCCTTGCTGTGCAGCAGCGATTGGTCGACTCGCATCTCGCCGGCATTTTGCGCGCGGTCGGCGCTCGCATAGAGCACAGACTGGGAAATTTCCGTGCCGCCCTTGGCGAACTGCTCTATCAGGCTCGCACCGAGGCCACTGAAGCGACTGGCCGCGGACAGCGCGTTGAAGTTGGTATTAATCGTCTTGCTGAGGGCGTCCTGGCTGGTGTTCTCCCACGCTCGCACGAGCTCCTGGCCAGGCAGTTGCCCGCGGCGCGAATAAGTATCGGATAGCGTGTCGGACACCACATTGCCCAGGCTGACCACCGACGAAGGGCGGGCAACGGCGCCAGCGGCGTTCTGCACCACACTGACGGGGGCAGGTTCGATAGGCCGAATAGCGCGTGCGATGGCGGAACTGATAGGCGAAAGCGTCGTCATGACAATCCCTGTCTTGAGGTGAACGAACTCGATTTAACACAAACCCTCGGACGCGAGGCAAGCGATAAAAAAATCACTGATGAAGCGTCGAACTCAATGACGCCATATTAGCTGCACCTGCCGGCGCAGCGAGGCACTGATATCGGGCGTCCTCGAGGCTGCTTTCAAACTGTTCAAGGCCATCGTAGAGGCTTTGCAAATTTTGGATTCGGGTTATCAGCTCGTGTTTTTTATCTGCAATGGCCTTGCAGGCCAATTCCCAGGGCAGTGCCTGCCCCCGGTGATCCTGAAGGATCGCCTGCATTTCCTTGAGTTTGAAGCCCAGTTGCTGAGCGCATTTGATGAACATCAGCAACTCGACACTTTGCTGGTTGTAAACCCGATACTTACCTTCACGCACGGGCGGCGGCAGTAAGCCGATGTTCTCGTAATGGCGGATCGTCTTAACAGTGGTGCCCGACAGCAGGGCGGCTTTGCCGATATACATGAAAAGTCCCTATCACGGCGCAGGAATGGGCGCACGAGGGCGCATCGCATCTTCACACATGTGTCCGGGATCGGGAACCTGAGGACCTCAACGCTCGGCGATCGCCTGCGCGTGCTTGAGCCAGGCTTCTCGCCGGGCCAGACCGGAACCCAAAATTGGTCCGAACATCAGGGTTTTCAGCGGCTTGATACCGCAGAACGCCAGCGTGGTTGTGCGCACCTGGTGCACGCCCGGCATGCGATAAACCCACTTGTAATACCAGGGAGGCGTATCCATCGTGACCAGCAGGTGGGCCGTCCTCCCCTTTAACAGCTTATCGGGAAAGGCTTTGCCTTCACGGTACTTGAAGGCAAAACCAGGCAGGAACGTCCGGTCGAAAAAGCCTTTCATCAGCGCCGGAATAGCACCCCACCAGATGGGGTAGACAAATGCCAGGTGTTGCGCCCACGTGATATCGACCTGAGCCTGGAGCAGATCGGGTTCCAGCGGCTGGATCCGGTTGTAGCCCTCATGCAGCACGGGATCGAAGTTCAGCGCCCCCACTCGCAGCAGACGCACCTCATGCCCGGCACGTATTGCGGCTTGCACATACGCGCCGGCCAATGCGCCGCAAAAGCTGTCGGCGCAGGGATGTCCCAGAATTACCAATACTCGCTTGCCCATCATCACTTCACCCTGAACGTTGGACGCCCAGAATAGGGTGTGCCCTTAACGGGAGAGTCAACAGGAGGGTTGTCGGCGGGTATTGGCGGCATGCGCCGAGATGGGGTTGCGATGGGCCTGAACAGGCGATTTTTTCGTGACACTCAGTGCGTTGCGCACTCGCCAAATCCCAGGCAAAAAAAAACCCGGAAATCCTCACTTGCGTGGGCCTTCCGGATTTTCTAAACCGCCAAAAATGGTGGGTCGTGTGGGATTCGAACCTACGACCAATTGGTTAAAAGCCAACTGCTCTACCAACTGAGCTAACGACCCGCTGTGTGGTGGCGCGTATAATACTGATTTCTAAGGATTATTCAACACCTTATTTGAAATAAATCAGAAATAACGCGTTGGGTCCGTAATTCCGGCCATTTTGAAGCCCTCGGCACGCAGTCGGCAGGCGTCGCATTGCCCACACGCACGACCGGCATCGTCTGCCTGATAGCAGGAAACAGTCTGCGAAAAATCCACGCCTAGTCCTACGCCCGCCTTCACGATGTCTGACTTGCTCAGGTTCTGCAGCGGCGCCCGAATACGAAACCCCTGCCCTTCTACCCCGGCCTTTGTCGCCAGGTTGGCCATGCGTTCGAACGCCTCGACGTATTCCGCACGGCAGTCCGGGTAGCCATTGTAATCAAGGGCGTTCACGCCGATAAATATATCGCGGGCATTCAGCACTTCGGCCCAGCCCAGGGCCAGTGACAGGAACACCGTATTGCGCGCCGGTACGTACGTGACCGGAATGCCCTGGATAGGCGCCAGCGGCACGTCGATAGCGCTTTCAGTCAGGGCAGAGCCGCCGATGCCGGTGAGGTTCAGGCCAATCACTTTGTGCTCCACCACACCAAGGTCATGGGCGACACGCGCGGCGGCATTCAATTCGGCGCGGTGGCGCTGGCCGTAGTCAAAGCTCATGGTGTAGCAGCTGTAGCCGTCAGCACGGACTATGGCCACCAGCGTGGCGGAGTCGAGGCCGCCGGACAGCAGGATGACCGCGCGCTTTTGCTCGCTCATCTCAGCGCCCCGGCTCGTCGTTCCACAGGTATTTATGCAACTGCAATTGCAGGCGTACCGGCAGATTGTCGGCCACGACCCAGTCAGCCAGGTCGCGGGCATTGAGGTCATGATGGCTCGGAGAGAACAGCACCTCGCCGGCGCGACGGTCGAGACCGTACTGGATCAACTTGGAGGCCGCCCAGTCATAGTCGTCGCGCGAACAGATAACGAACTTGACCTGATCGTTGGCCGTCAGCAAGTCCATGTTGTCATAGAGGTTGCGGTGCGCCTCCTTGGAACCCGGGGTCTTGAGGTCGACCACGCGGCTGACGCGTGGGTCGACCGCCGAGATGTCCAGGGCACCACTGGTTTCAAGGGACACTTCATAACCGGCATCACACAGCCGCTTGAGCAGCGCAATGGCATTGGGCTGGGCCAACGGCTCGCCCCCGGTCACGCAGACGTAGCGCGGCTTGAAGCCAGCAACCTGCTCGAGGATGTCGTCCAGGGTGCGCACGGTGCCACCACTGAAGGCATAGGCGCTGTCACAGTATTGGCAACGCAACGGGCAACCGGTGAGGCGCACAAATACGGTGGGCAGCCCAGCGGTTCGCGTTTCACCCTGCAACGAGTAAAAAACTTCGGTAATACGTAATGTGTCTTGCATAGTCGCCACGGGCGTAACAGCTAAACAGGCTGTCCGCCTCCGTCAGGCACTTAGAGGAACCCCGCCAACGCGCAGGCCCCAAAAAGCGTGTTTCATAAAAGGGCGTGGATTCTAACGAAAAAACCCGCGCCAGGCGCGGGTTTCTTCTAAACGGGCTGCGCTGCTTACAAACGTTGCAGATCCCGTTGAGCCAACTGAGCAGCGGAAGTCCCCGGATATTGGGCGACGACCTGCTGCAGAATGCCTTTGACCTTGTCGGTATGACCCAGGCGGCGCTCTACGTCAGCGAGTTTGTACAGCGAATCAGGCACCTTGGCATGCTTGGGGTACAGCTGGCTGACCTTGGCAAATGCCTGGCCCGCCCCCTGCAAATCACCCTTTGCCAGGTTCACCTCGCCCAACCAGTATTGGGCATTGCCCGCGTACTGGCTGTTGGGGTAACGCCCAAGGAATGCGGTAAAGGCTTTGCTGGCCTTGTCGAAGTCCTTGGCCTTGATCAGGTCGAAGGCTGCATCGTAATACAGTTTTTCCTTCGCCGGATCACCCGGTTCGCTGCTGGCGGCAGGGGCCTGGCCCGCAGCCGCGGCCCCTGCTGCCGCCCCACCGGCGGCGGCGCTTGGCGCACCACCGGTAGAAGAATTATCTGGAGTAGCGGCTGGTGTAACGCCGGCTCCTATACGTCGATCAAGATCCTGGTAACGCTCCAGGCCTTCTTGCTTGAGCTGGTTCACTTGATTTTGCAGCACTTCAATTGCGCCCTGTTGCTGCGCCAATTGATCCTGCATGCGTTGCAACTGGTTGAACAGTTCGCCCTGTGCCGAGGGAGCGGACGTAGCCGCCCCCCCAGCATAGGCGCCGTTCGTGCCATAACCTGCTGGCGGATAGCTGCTCCCGCTATTGTTATAGCCAGAGTTGCTATCCGTTACAGGAACCGCAGCCCACACCGCAAGCGGTGCGAAGCTGAGAGCCAATACAGTCAGAGCACGACGGCACGTTCGCATGACGAATTACTTACGCAGTTCGACGCGACGGTTTTGAGCCCAGGACTGCTCGTCGTGGCCAGTAGCAACTGGACGCTCTTTACCGTAGGAAACCAGTTCCAGTTGGCCTGGAGCAACACCTTGCAGTACCAGGTAGCGCTGAACGGCTTTCGCACGACGCTCGCCCAGTGCCATGTTGTACTCACGAGTACCACGTTCGTCGGTGTTACCTTCCAGAACAACGCGAGCGCCGTTAGCTTTCAGGTCTTTCGCGTGAACGTCCAGAGCGCGCATGGCTTCTGGTTTCAGGTCCGAACTGTCATATTCGAAGTAGAAAGTGGTGATAGCGCGCAGAGCAGCTTCTTCGCTCAGGGAGCCGTCAACTGCACCAGTGTTAGCGCCGTAACCAGCGTTTGGATCAACAGCTGCGCCTTCACCGGCATTGTCGCCGCCTTTAGACGAGCAACCAACGGCTACGGACAGAGCCAGAGCCAGAGCAGCAAACTTACCAAACTTCAGCATTTCCATCGTGAAACTCCTAATGAACCCCAGTGTGTTAAGTACTTCTTTTTGTAGCGCCGCGTCAGTTCAGGTAAGGGGACCAGGACGGTTCTCTGACTTCGCCTTGAGCGGTAGGAAGCGGGAGCCTCACGCGTCCATTAATGGACACGAGCATCAAGACTCCCCGGCCCTGCTGGCGGGTGGCGTAGATTACCATGGTGCCGTTGGGCGCAACAGTAGCTGACTCATCAAGGTTGGTATCTGTAAGGATTTTTACCGTTCCACGCTGCAAATCCTGGGCCGCAACCCGGAAATTAGTGAAACCATCCTGACGGTGAATCATCACCAACGTCTTTTCATCAGCCGAAAGCTTAGGGTTGGCGTTGTAGTTACCAATAAAGGTCACTCGTTCCGCACCGCCACCGCCAATACTCGATTTGTAGATTTGTGGCTTGCCGCCCCGGTCAGAGGTGAAGTAGATGGTCGAACCATCCTTACCCCAGAACGGTTCAGTGTTAATGCCCGGGCCGCTGGTCACGCGTGTGATCTGGCGCGAAGCCATGTTCATCACGTAGATATCCGGGTTGCCGTCTTTGGACAGTACGAACGCCAGGCGCGAACCATCCGGCGACCAGGCCGGTGCACCGTTAAGGCCTTCGAAGTTGGTGATCTGCTCACGACGGCCAGTGTCGATGTGCTGGACGAAGATACGCGGACGCTTCTGTTCGAACGACACGTAGGCAATACGCTTGCCATCCGGTGCAAAGCGCGGCGACAGGATTGGCTCACGCGACTGCAGCAAGGTTACAGCGCGCGCGCCGTCATAGTCCGAACGTTGCAGGGTATAGCGGGTGTTGTCTACGGAGAAACGTTCAGCCGTTACATACAGCAGACGTGTCGAGAAAGCCCCCTTGATACCGGTGAGCTTTTCAAACGACTGGTCTGAAATGTAGTGGGCCATGTCCCGCAATTGTTCGGTGGTGCCCGAAACACTGCCGGTCAAGACCTGCTGCTCGGTCGCCACGTTGAACAGGGTGTACTGGATCTGCAGGCGACCGCCGGCCGGCACAATGTTGCCGACCATCAGGTATTGCGCGCCTACCGCTTTCCAGTCACGGAACACGACTTCGCTGGCCTGGTTAGGCTGGCTGATCATATTGCCTTTGGGAATCGGCGCGTAGTAGCCGGAGTTGCGCAGGTCGTCGCTGACGATCTGGGCCATGTCGTCCGGCAGCACACTGCCGCCCTGCCAACCGAACGGTACTACAGCGATCGGGGTGGCCCGGTCGCTACCGCTGGTGACCAGGATGTTCTTTTCATCCGCCGCCGCTATCCCTGCCATACAGCAAATAACGACAAGCATTCCTCGAAGAAGGTTTCTCACAAGGCTAGATCCTCAGGTGTGAATGTCATCTTGAATGAACGATAGGGAGCGAAGTCGCTTGGTTTCATTCCCTGCATCTCGGTCAACCGGCCAATATTCTTGACCGCGGCAACCGCCGAACTGTCGAACGAACCGTCACCACTGGACTTGGCCACAGTAACCGAAGTCACCGTACCGTCCGGCAACATGCCGATCTGCAGCACTACTGTCATGCCTTTGCGTGCCGAAGGCGGACGGGTCCAACCCTCTGCTGCCCGCGCCCGAATCAAATCGTCGAAACTGCCCGCGACTTCATCGCCACGCTCATCGGCCAAGGCTTGCTGACGCTGCGGCGTGTCGGAGAGCAAATCTGCCAAGGCCTGGGCCTTTTTCTCTTCGGCGGATTTACGCGCTGCTTCCTGGGCCTTTTTCTTGGTGGCATCGGCGGCAGCTTTCTTCTTCGCGTCGTCGGCGATTTTCTTCTTCGCCTCGTCTGCTTCAGCTTTTTTCTTGGCGTCTTCGGCGGCTTTCTTCTTCGCGTCTTCGACGATCTTTTTCTTGGCTTCTTCAGCGGCCTTTTTCTTGGCCTCTTCTTCAGCTGCTTTTTTGGCTTCTTCTTCAGACTTCTTCTTGGCTATATCAGCCAATTGTTTCTCTTCGGCCTTTTTCGCTTCGGCAGCTTTCTCGGCTTTCTTGGCTTCATCAGCCTTTTTCGCCTCGTCGGCCTTCTTCGCTTCGTCAGCCTTTTTCGATTCCTCGGCCTTTTGAGCCGCCTCTTCTTTCTTTTGTTCCGCAGCAGCCTTCACCGCTTCCTGCTCGACCTTCTTCTGTTCCATCTGTTCGACTTCAGTCTGGCGCGCAGCCGACTTCTGGGCCTCACCCGCAATCTTCTGATTGGTCTGGGTGGTGGCCTGACTTTTCGATTTCAGCTGATACAGGGTCGCCTGCACGATCGGCTTGGCTGGCGGCAGGTCCGGGGTCATGGCAAAGCTGACGAACAGCATGCCAAAGACCAGGACGTGCAGGGCAATTGCCCAGACGCTAGGCCAGAAGTAGCTCTCCGAGGCGGACGGCTCTCGCTGTTGCTGCATCAGGGCGCCTCGGTGATCAAGCCAACGTTACCGACGCCGGCCTTCTGCAGCCCGCCCATGGCGCCCATGACGGAGCCGTAGTCGACCGACTTGTCGCCGCGGATGAACACCTGGGTATGCTTGCCGCCTTCGTTGCCGGAACGAATGATCTTGGTCACCGCGTCGGTCATCGCCGGCAGGGTCAGGGCCTTGTCCTGCTGCTTCTGGGTATCGACTTCGCTGCCAAGGTTCCAGTAGTAGGTCTTGTCAGCCTTGATCGAAATGGTCAGCACCTGGGTGTTGTTGTCCTGAGGCAAGGCTTCGCTGGAAACCTTGGGCAGATCAACCTTCACACCCTGGTTGAGCATCGGCGCGGTCACCATGAAGATCACCAGCAGCACCAGCATCACGTCGATGTAAGGCACTACGTTCATCTCGGCGACCGGCTTGCGCTTGGTTCGAGCTCGAGTGATTAAAGCCATCGGGGAGTACCTGCTTATTCTTCGCTGGTGTGCACTTTACGGTGCAGGATCGCCTGGAATTCATCGGCGAAGGTGTAGTAACGGCCAATCAGGTTTTCGCCGCGCGCGGCAAAACGGTTGTAGGCAATAACAGCCGGGATCGCGGCGAACAGGCCGATCGCGGTGGCGATCAGGGCTTCGGCGATACCTGGGGCCACGGTGGCCAGGGTGGCTTGCTGAGCCTGGGCCAGGCCGCGGAAAGAGTTCATGATGCCCCACACGGTACCGAACAGGCCGATGTACGGGCTGACGGAACCTACGGTGGCGAGGAACGGCAGGCTCTGCTCCAGTTTCTCTTCTTCGCGGGAAATGGCCACGCGCATGGCACGGGCGACGCCTTCCATCACCGCTTCCGGATCAACACCCGGTTGCTGGCGCAGGCGCGAAAATTCCTTGAAACCGGCACGGAAGATCTGCTCGACGCCCGAATCCGGGTCGGGGTTGCTGCCGGCCTGGCGATACAGCTTGGACAGGTCGATACCCGACCAGAAGCGCTCTTCAAAGCTCTCCAGGGCACGTCGACCGGCACGCAGCAGGTTGCTGCGCTGAAAAATCATGACCCAAGAGGTAACCGATGCGGCTACCAGGATCAGCATGACCAGTTGAACCACAACACTGGCATTGCTGACCAGGCTCCACATGGAGGAATGGTCGACGACGGTAGGTTCCACGCTAAATCTCCTGCTTTGATTGTTTACCCGCGCCGCTCACGGCGGCAAAGGCCGCACGTAGAGTTTCGGGAATGGCCCGAGGTTTCAAACTGTTGGTGCGCACACACGCCACCAGGAACTGCCCCTCACAGAGCAGCGTTGCATCCGTTGCCCGCCTGACCTGCTGCTTGAAACGCAGGCTGGCACGGTTCAATTCGATTACTTCAGCGCTGACCAGCAGCTCGTCGTCCAATCGCGCCGGTGCGTGGTAACGCGCCTCGCTGGAGTGCACGACGAATAACAGGTCCTCCCCTGCCAGCTGGGATTGGGCAAAGCCCAGCTCCCGTAGCCGCTCGGTTCGAGCCCGCTCCATAAACTTGAGGTAATTGACGTAATACACGATGCCGCCGGCATCGGTGTCCTCGTAATAAACGCGACAGCGATGTGCGAACGACTGTTCCCCGTTTTGCGCGCGCATACTCTAGTGCTTACTCCTGAGGTTGCCAATCCGGCTGGGCAACTGTTTTTGCATTCTCGAAGACATTTCCTACGACTGAATGACGACGCCAGACACTGGGACAGCACAAACCTCGAATAAATCGACCCACATAGCCTTTTTAATCGTCAACCGCATCGAGAAATTCGTCTACCACAGGCATCTCACCCAATCGTGACGGAATGTTTAAGCCAAAGTGCAGGTAGGCGTGGCGCGTCACCACCCGCCCCCTGGGCGTACGCATGATGTAGCCCTGCTGGATCAGGTACGGCTCCAGCACGTCCTCAATGGTATGGCGCTCCTCGCTGATGGCCGCAGCCAGGCTGTCGACCCCTACCGGGCCGCCGTCAAACTTCTCGATCATGGTCAAGAGCAGACGCCGGTCCTGGTGATCAAACCCATGCTCATCCACGTCCAGCAGGTTCAAGGCCAGGTCGGCCACAGCCTTGGTGATGTGGCCCTTGGCGCGTACTTCGGCAAAATCACGCACGCGGCGCAGCAAACGGTTGGCGATTCGAGGTGTGCCACGGGCTCGGCGCGCGATTTCAAAGGCGCCTTCCGGGTCCAGCGGTAAACCGAGAATGCTGGCCGAACGGCTGACGATGGTCGCCAGGTCTGCAGTGCTATAGAACTCTAGACGTTGAACGATACCGAAACGGTCTCGAAGCGGATTGGTCAGCATGCCGGCACGGGTGGTCGCCCCCACCAGGGTGAACGGTGGCAGGTCGAGCTTGATCGAACGAGCCGCAGGGCCCTCGCCAATCATGATATCGAGCTGAAAGTCCTCCATGGCCGGGTACAGCACCTCCTCGACGATCGGCGATAGCCGGTGAATCTCGTCGATAAACAGCACGTCATGGGGCTCAAGGTTGGTCAGCAGCGCCGCCAGATCACCCGGACGCTCCAGCACCGGGCCGGAGGTGGATTTGATCGATACGCCCATTTCCTGGGCAATGATGTTGGCCAGCGTAGTTTTACCCAACCCCGGCGGGCCGAAGATCAGCGTGTGGTCAAGCGACTCACTGCGCCCGCGTGCGGCCTGGATGAACAGCTCCATTTGCTCGCGCACGGTGGGCTGGCCGATGTAGTCGGCCAGGCTCAGGGGGCGAATGGCACGGTCCTGGACTTCTTCACGGTCGCGCGGGCCGGTGGCCGCGATCAGACGATCAGCTTCAATCACTTAAATCATTCCCTTCAGGGCTCGGCGGATCATGTCTTCACTGCTCAGGTTCTTGTCCTTGATGGCCGACACGGCCTTACTGGCTTCCTGCGGCTTGTAGCCCAGGGAAATCAGCGCGCTGACCGCATCGCTCTCGGCACTGGCCACCTGGCCTGGCGGCATATCCGGTTGGTTGGGCACCAGGGCAAACATGCTCGGCACAACCTCCCAGGCCTTGAAGCGGTCCTTGAGCTCCACCAACAAGCGCTCGGCGGTCTTCTTGCCGACCCCCGGCACCTTGGTCAGCGCCGAAGTGTCCTGGGCCGAGACGGCACGCACCAATTCGTCCACTTCCAGGCTCGACATCAATGCCAGGGCCAGTTTGGGGCCTACGCCGTTGAGGCGGATCAGCTCGCGGAAGAAGTCGCGGTCGCGCTTGCCAATGAAACCATAGAGCAATTGCGCGTCTTCGCGTACCACCAAATGGGTGTGCAAGGTCAGCGGCTCGCCTACGGACGGCAGGCGATACAGGGTGGTCATGGGCACTTCCAGCTCATACCCCAACCCATTGACATCCAGAATCAGGTGCGGCGGCTGTTTCTCAGCCAGGGTGCCGCGCAAGCGTCCAATCACGGTTCAGATCCTTAAAGCGTAGGGGTCAGATCAAGGCCTGACCGCAAAATTCGATTGCGCTGATGCTATCAGAGACGCAGGCGTCCGCCACGACTGCGTGCAGTGCCCAAGCCATGAGGCAGCAGGCTGGAACGGGTGTGCGCATGGCAAATGGCGATAGCCAGGGCGTCGGAGGCATCGATCTGCGGTTTTGAAGTGAGCTTGAGCATGTGCATGACCATCATCTGCACCTGCTCTTTATTGGCGGCACCGGTGCCGACCACGGCCTGCTTGACCTGGGTCGCGGTGTACTCGGCGATTTCCATGCCCTCCTCGGCGCCTGCAACGATCGCGGCGCCACGGGCCTGGCCCAACTTCAAGGCCGAATCGGCGTTTTTCGCCATGAATACTTTTTCGATGCCCATGGTCACCGGGCCGTAGGTCTGGATCACTTCACGCACGCCGCGGTAGACAATCTGCAAGCGCTCGGCCAGCTCACCCGCCCCCGTGCGAATACACCCCGAGGCGACGTAAACACAGCCACGCGGGGTGTGTTGCACCACGCCAAAACCGGTGATGCGCGAACCGGGGTCGATACCTAGGATTAAAGTCATAACGCCTGCGGGTTGGATAAACACATTTGTTGATACACCAACGTTCAAATGCGGGAGAGGGCTTGCCTCCGATAACGGCGGTTCAGTCGATTTATAAGTCACTGACACACCGTCATCGGGGGCAAGCCCCCTCGCGCATTTGGATCTACATCATTCTTCAGCCTAGCTGTTCGGCCACGGATTCCGGGATGTCGGCGTTCGAATACACGTTCTGCACATCGTCCAGGTCTTCGAGCATGTCCAGCATCTTCAGCACCTTCTGCGCACCCTCCAGGTCCAGTTCGGCACTGGTGGTCGGCAGCATCACGATTTCCGCGTCGGTGCCCTTGAACCCCGCCGCCTCCAGCGCATTACGCACGGCGTAGAAACTGGCGAAGGAGGTGAACACGTCGATGGAGCCGTCTTCGTTGGTTACCACGTCGTCGGCATCCGCCTCCATGGCCGCTTCCATCAGCGCATCTTCGTCCGTGCCCGGCGCAAAGGTAATCTGGCCCTTGCGCTCGAACAGGTAGGCCACGGAACCGTCAGTGCCCAGGTTACCGCCGCATTTGCTGAACGCATGGCGCACAGCGGCCGCAGTGCGGTTGCGGTTATCGGTCATGCACTCGACCATCACCGCCACGCCGCCGGGGCCGTAGCCTTCGTAGGTCAACTCGACCATGTCGTCGGTGTCGGCCGCGCCGGCACCGCGGGCCACCGCACGGTCGATGATGTCGCGGCTCATGTTGGCGCCGAGGGCCTTGTCCAGTGCCAGGCGCAAACGTGGGTTGGAGCCGGGGTCACCACCTCCCTGGCGGGCGGCGACGGTCAGCTCGCGGATCCACTTGGTGAAAATCTTGCCTTTCTTGGCATCCTGTCGCTCTTTGCGGTGCTTGATGTTCGCCCACTTGGAATGGCCAGCCATAACACAACTCCGAAAATTCTCTAGAAACCTTGGTCAACTCCGCCCTCGGCGGAATGTAGCGCTTTAACGCAAAGGCGCATCCGAAGATGCGCCTTTTTGACTGCCTGAAACTCTATCGCGCTTTCACGCAGCAGCCTTACTCAGCTTTTGGTGTCTCGCGCAGGCGAATATGAAGCTCGCGCAGCGCCTTGGCGTCCACCACACCGGGTGCCTGCGTCATCACGTCCGCAGCACTCTGGGTTTTCGGGAAGGCGATCACTTCGCGGATCGACTGGGCGCCGGTCATCAGCATCACCAGACGGTCCAGGCCGAAGGCCAGGCCACCGTGCGGCGGCGCGCCGTATTTGAGGGCGTCGAGCAGGAAGCCGAATTTCTCTTCCTGTTCCGCTTCGTTGATGCCCAGCAGGCGGAACACCGCTTGCTGCATCTCTTTGCGGTGGATACGGATCGAACCGCCACCCAGTTCGGTGCCGTTGAGCACCATGTCGTAGGCACGGGACAGCGCGCCTGCAGGGTTGGCTTCCAACTCCGCAGGGGAGCACTTCGGCGCGGTGAACGGGTGATGCAAGGCGCTGAAGCTGCCGTCGTCGTTCTCTTCGAACATCGGGAAGTCAACGACCCACATCGGCGCCCATTCGCAGGTCAGCAGGCTCAGGTCGTGACCGAGCTTGATACGCAGGGCACCCAGGGCTTCGCTGACGATTTTGGCTTTGTCGGCACCGAAGAACACGATGTCGCCATCGACCGCGCCGACGCGATCCAGGATCACGTTCAGGTTGGCTTCGGGGATGTTTTTCACGATCGGCGATTGCAGACCGTCAACACCGTTGGCGCGCTCGTTGACCTTGATGTACGCCAGGCCCTTGGCACCGTAGATGCCGACGAACTTGGTGTAATCGTCGATCTGCTTGCGCGGCATGCTCGCGCCGCCTGGCACACGCAGGGCGGCGATGCGGCATTTCGGGTCGTTGGCCGGGCCGCTGAACACCTTGAAGTCGACGTCCTTTAGCTGGTCGGCAACGTCCACCAGTTCCAGCGGGTTACGCAGGTCCGGCTTGTCGGAACCGTAGCGGCGCATGGCCTCTTCGAAGGTCATGTGCGGGAATTCGCCGAACTCCAGGTCCAGCACTTCCTTGAACAGGTTGCGAATCATTTGCTCGGTCAGGCCCATGATCTCTTTTTCATCGAGGAAACTGGTCTCGATGTCGATCTGGGTGAATTCCGGTTGACGGTCAGCACGCAGGTCTTCGTCGCGGAAGCATTTGGCGATCTGGTAGTAACGGTCGAAGCCGGCCACCATCAGCAGTTGCTTGAACAACTGCGGCGATTGCGGCAGCGCGAAGAACGAACCGGCGTGGGTACGGCTCGGCACCAGGTAGTCACGCGCGCCTTCCGGGGTGGCCCGGGTCAGGATCGGCGTTTCTACGTCAAGGAAGCCATTCTCGTCGAGGAAACGGCGGATGCTGGTGGTCATGCGCGAACGCAGACGCAGTTTCTCGGCCATTTCCGGACGACGCAGGTCCAGGAAGCGGTAGCGCAGACGGGTTTCTTCGCCGACGTCGGAGTATTCGTTGAGTGGGAACGGCGGGGTTTCCGACTCGTTCAGCACTTCCAGCTCATAGCCCAGCACTTCGATACCGCCGGAGGCCATGTTCTTGTTCACGGCACCAGCCGGACGCAGGCGAACCTTGCCGGTGATCTTCACGACGTACTCGCTGCGCACACGATCGGCGGCGGCGAAGCTTTCGGCACGGTCCGGATCGAACACCACCTGGGCCAGACCATCACGATCACGGATATCGAGGAAGATCACCCCGCCGTGGTCGCGGCGACGGTGAACCCATCCGCAAAGGGTAATTTCCTGACCTTCCAGGGTCTCGTTCAGTTGGCCGCAATAGTGGCTGCGCATCATGGTCGTGGTTTCACTTCTCGTAATTCGTAATTCGGTGGCAGGCGTGCCTCGTCACCGTACAGTTAAGCAGGGGACGGATAATGCAGGAGCCGGCGCGTAGAGTTCAACTCAGTCTGCTTTGTCGCCGCCCGCCAGATTCTTCTTGGCGCCGGTCTTGAAGTCGGTTTCGTACCAGCCACCGCCGCTCAGGCGGAAGCCCGGCATGGACAACATCTTCTTGAGCTCAGGGGCCTGGCAGGCCGGGCAATCGACCAGCGGTGCTGCGCTGATCTTCTGGATGGCTTCCAACTGATGACCACAGGAAGCGCATTGATAGTCGTACATGGGCATGGCGATGTCTCGGCGATCAGATCGTTACTGCGCCACGCCTGCCTCAGAGGCAAAGCCCCGGCATGCGTAGCAAAGCGCGGGATTATATCTGGTAAATCGAGGCAGCGCAGCCGGCTTTCTACCCGGAGCCTCGCCCGCCAGGGCGACGGACCGACTCCGGCACCATAGGTTTACTCCGGGTTTAAAGGAGCGACATGGTCCTTGAGCAGATGAACCACGCACACCACCCTGACCAGACCACTGAAGTTCTTCACACCGCCATAGCGCAAATGCACTTCCCGATCCACGTAGGACAGCAACGCACTGACAGAACAGGCGTTGATCCGGGCTATTTCAGCCAGGATATTCCAATAGACTTGTTCAAGCCGCAGGCACGTAGAAAACCCATTGAGCCTGACCGATCGGGACAACGGCCTGGCCAGCCCCATGTCGAACCCTTTGGCAAAGGGGTCGACCTTTACTTTATGAAAACCACAATTTTCCATCGCTCCATTACCCACTCCGCGTGACATACACCTGACACTCCATTGCCAAACACTGACCCATGGGTTGCTCCCATTGGGCGATGGCTCTATG
Organism: Pseudomonas sp. FP2309; assembly: GCF_030687575.1. Taxonomy (NCBI): domain Bacteria; kingdom Pseudomonadati; phylum Pseudomonadota; class Gammaproteobacteria; order Pseudomonadales; family Pseudomonadaceae; genus Pseudomonas; species Pseudomonas sp. FP2309. The sequence goes on from NZ_CP117439.1 coordinate 4,440,357, forward strand.
GAACAGCAGGGAGACAGGCGGCAGCCAGAAGACGCGGAGTCGATAGTTGTAGGACAACGCCAGGAAGTGCGCAGAAACAAAGCGAATGGCGCCAGGCCGGCGCCACTCAGGTTCAAGACTTACTGATTTTCGAGCAGGGAACGCAGCATCCATGCGGTTTTTTCGTGCACTTGCATGCGCTGGGTCAGCAGATCCGCAGTGGGCTCATCGCTGACTTTGTCGAGCAATGGAAAAATGCCGCGCGCGGTCCGCGTCACCGCTTCCTGGCCCGCCACCAATTGCTTGATCATCTCCTCCGCACTCGGCACCCCCTCCTCCTCCTTGATAGAAGAAAGGCGAGCGTAAATCGAATAGGCACCCGGTGCCGGGAACCCGAGGGCGCGGATACGCTCGGCAATAGAGTCCACCGCCAGCGCCAGTTCGTTGTACTGCTCCTCGAACATCAGGTGCAGCGTACGAAACATGGGGCCCGTGACGTTCCAATGGAAGTTGTGGGTCTTCAGGTACAGTACATAGGTATCGGAGAGCAGTCGTGAAAGCCCGTCGACGATGGATTTACGATCTGCTTCGCTGATACCGATATCGATTGCCATGTTTATCCCCTTCAATTGACAAGCATTCATTGAGTCAGGTGCAGGACCACTCTAGCAAGAGAGCCGATGATGCGCAGCCCGACTCGTCATAGGTGCGGCAAATGGTCCCGGGTGTAACGTCTTCCTCAGCGACAGACAAATCTTGAACAAGGTAAGCATTTTTCTGTACCTCGACCCAAACCACCTGCGCATGTCTAGGACAGGCGTTTGGCGAAGAAATGCCAAAGGCACCGAAACGCCCGCAAATGCTTGATTTGAGTAGGCACGGCCTTTGCTGTTAAATAGGTAGCGTGTCGCCGCCGTTAATCTCCACGGCAAGCGGCATAGGCTGATCCCCGCGCACGTGCCCAACGCCTCCCATTGTTCAGAAGCGAACCGTGCCAGTCAGCTCTTCCTTGTGATCCGTCTTAACGTGAGTTAATCAAAATGTTGAAAATCGTCCACCTGCTAACGGGCGTTGCAGCGTTGCTGCTGTCCTTTATCCCAAGCCTGCAGCCTGAAAGCCTGCCCTACCTGCAACAACACGATGCCTTGTACCTGGCCTTGTTCGGCCTTCTTAACCTGACGCTCGCCCCGGTAATCCCTTACTGGAACAAAGGCACCCGTCATCAACTGCAAAACCTGGTCAGCGCTCTGCTGGTACTGACCGTTGTCTTACAAACCCTCACCCTCCTGGCACCCATGCCTGAAGTCGGCGGCCACCCGGCCATCCTGCTCAGCCTGGTGATCGCTGTGGTCGCCATCGTTCTTCACCTGGCCATCAGCTTCTACCGTTCGTCCCCGGCGGCCGCGTCGCAAAACTACGACATGACCAATCGGGATACCGGTACCGTCAAGTGGTTCAACACGTCCAAAGGCTTCGGCTTTATTTCCCGTGATTCGGGCGACGATATCTTCGTCCACTTCCGGGCCATTCGCGGCGAAGGCCATCGCGTCCTGGTGGAAGGCCAGCGCGTGGAGTTCTCCGTGATGAATCGCGACAAAGGCCTGCAAGCCGAAGACGTGATCGCTGCATTGCCGCGTCGCTGACACCCGCGCTCGCAGCCATAAAAAACCGCGATCCAGCCTTGCTGGGTCGCGGTTTTTTATTGCACGCAGATTAATAGTGAGGCGGCGGCGCCTCTTCTTCGGACGTTTCGAACTGCCCACCCATTTCTTCCTGGCGCTTGAGCAATGCGGTCATCTGCAGTTGCAGGCGTTCAACCGCACGCTGCTGAGCGACCAGGATGTCATTGAGGGTCTCGATGGTGTCGTCCTGAAACGCCAGGCGGCTTTCCAGGTCGGTGACGCGGTCTTGCAGGTCCATGATTCAGCCCTGGGTAAAAGTGAAGCCGGCAAGCGACAGCTCGCGCAGACGCGCCAGAATCGCCGTGACTTGTGCCTGAGTGTACGGCTGCGCCGGATGCTTGCCCCACACCGGTGCCGGCCAGGCGGCGTCATCGCGTTTACGTACGATCACATGCACATGCAACTGGCTGACGACATTGCCCAGCGCGCCGATGTTCATCTTGTCGGCGGCAAAGCCATCATTCAATAACTGCGCCAGCGCCGTCGTCTCTTGCCACAGCGTTTGTTGATCTGCGACATCCAGCTCAAACACTTCGCTGATACCGTCGATACGCGGCACCAGAATGAACCAGGGGTAGTTTGAGTCGTTGGACAACAGCAGGCGGCACAGCGGGAAGTCCCCGATGACCAGTGTGTCTTGTTGCAGGCGTTGATCTAAGGCGAACACCGCGGGCACTCCATTCGGCAGGTCAGATTCTGGGGCTCAGCATACCGTCGAATGCCTCATGCTTTCACGGCGATTGCACTGAAGTCTGCGCATTTGCGCAAAAATTCTGCCCTCTTTCGATGCAGCTCACTATTTGAGCTACGCTAACTCGGGCCTCACCGGGATGCACCAAAATGACCCACTTGTGCTTCAAAGGGATCCGTCAACTACCCACCGAGAGGGTGAACCGGTAACGTTTTTCGTAAGAACAGGCTTTTCGCAGCACCACACAGCGGTAACAGGCGGGCGTCAAGCCCAAACCAAACGGCGTAAAAAGCCCGTGCTTATGCGGTTTTTACAGGCTTTTCATGTTTTTCACGAAAAAATGACATTCGGTTACCGTTTTGGGCGCGCTTGTTGCATTCTCACAGCTATCGTCGGCAACGACAGCGGTTGGGAAGCCTCTGTTTCGCGATAAAGAACAGTGGCGTTTCAATGCATCTCACGGAAGGCTTCAAACTTCGCGAGAGGTCTGAAAACAGCATTGAAGTTGTCAGTCCGGTTACAGGTGGACTGTGGATTTGCGACAGGGAGCTAGCAATTTACGACAGCCTCGTAAAGAAGCTGAAAGGAAAGATGGGTAAGTATCGTCAATAGCGTCGGCGTGATATAACTTTGCGCCGACACAAAAAAGAAAGAGCCGCCCAGATAAAAATACAGGTGGGACGGCAGTACTCTTCCTAAAACCAAAGGAGCAAATCACGATGCGCGTGATGAAGTGGAGCATGATCGCCCTGGCTGTTTCAGCAGGCACCTCGCAGTTCGCAATGGCGTCCGCCCAGGACGACTCCAAGGGCTTTATCGAAGACAGCACCGCCAGCATTCTGGCCCGCACCCTGTACTTCAGCCGTGATTTCCGTAACCACGATGCGACTCAAAGCCGCCGTGAAGAAACCGGTCTCGGCTTGCACGGTCTCTTCAGCTCTGGCTACACCCAAGGCACCATCGGCGTCGGTATCGATGTCATCGGTCTGACGGCTGTGAAACTGGACAGCGGCAAGGGCCGTACCGGTCTCGGCATGTTTCCAAAGGGTTCCGACGGCCGCGCCGAAGACGATTTTTCCAAAGCCGGCGCTGCGGTTAAGTTCCGTATGTCCAATACGGTTCTGAAAATCGGCGATCAATACACCACTGCTCCCGTATTCGCCTCCGATGACAGCCGTTTGCTGCCGGAACTGCCGCAAGGCATCTCCATCACCAGCAACGAAATCAAGGACCTGAAACTGGAAGCCGGTCACTTCACCTCGATGAGTGCTCAGGACCAGACCTACAGGGACAGTATCCCTAGCGCCGAGATCTCGGGCCATGGCCTGCGCGACGCGAACTTCGTGGGCGGCGTGTACTCCTGGACCCCAGAGTTCACCACCAGCCTCTACTACTCGAAAGTGGAAGATTACTGGAAAAAGATCTACGCCAACGTGAACTGGACCCATGCGCTCAGCGATGACCAATCCGTGGCTGTAGACTTCAACATCTACGACACCAAGAGCGAAGGCGCCGGCCTGGTACGTGCTGACAAAGACAGCACCACCAAGCTCGACAACCGTGCATTCAGCTTGCAAGGTGCTTACACCATCGGCGCTCACACCTTCACCCTGGCAGCACAGAAGGTCAGCGGCGACGGCCAGTACGGCTACGGTGTAGACGGCGGCGGCACGATTTTCCTGGCCAACTCCATTGCCCGTTCCGACTTCAACGCTGAAGACGAGAAGTCTTACCAGGCTCGCTATGACCTGAACATGGCAACCTTTGGCATCCCTGGCCTGAGCTTCATGACTCGCTACGTGAAAGGTACCGGCGCCAACCTCGCCAGCACTAATAACGGTAAAGAGTGGGAACGCGATATTGAAGCCAAATACGTGATCCAGAGCGGCCCGGCCAAAGATCTGAGCCTGCGCGTACGTCAAGCGACCTATCGCTCGTCCGACAAAATTTCCTCGGGCTCCCTCGACGAACTGCGTCTGATCGCGCAATACCCGCTGAACATCTTGTAATTGCCGGTTTAATTACAACGATGACTTAAGGCCTCGGCCTTAAACAAAAAAGCCGCTCCCATGCAAACGGGGAGCGGCTTTTTTTATTGCAGTTTTATGTCAGCCCATAATAACTAGCAAGCTAAGTAACTAATTAGAATCAGCCGTCACATTAACCTGACTTTTCGGCCAAGTTAAACAAATACATCCCATTACTTCGGTGCAGCTTCCTGCATGACGCGAATAACACGCTGCGGAAATGGAATATCAATCCCCGCTGCCTTCAAACGATCACGCGCCAGTTCATTGAGCATAAACACCACATCCCAATAATCCGGGGTGTTGGTCCAGCAACGCAGGGAAACCGTGATTGAGCTATCGCCCAGGGTCGACACCACCGCCACCGCAGCCGGGTCGGTCAGCACGCGCGGGTCTTTTGCCAGTTCCAGCAACACTTCACGGGCTTTCTGCAGGTCCGCCTCGTAGTCCACACCCACGTCAAATACCACTTTGCGGGTCGGCTGACGGTTGGTGTTGGTGATGATGCCGTTGGACAGGATGCCGTTCGGTACGATCACCGTCTTGTTGTCGCCGGTGCGCAGCACGGTGTGGAAGATCTGGATGCTGTCGACAGTACCCGAGGTGCCCTGGGCTTCGATCCAGTCACCAATGCGGAATGGGCGGAACAGCAGGATCAGCACGCCACCGGCGAAATTCGCCAGGCTGCCTTGCAACGCCAGGCCGATGGCCAGGGTAGCGGCACCGATGGCTGCTACGAACGAGGTGGTGGCCACGCCGATCATCGAGGCCACGCTGACGATCAGCATGACTTTGAGCGCGATGTTCGCAAGGCTGGTGATGAAGTGCTGCAGCGCCAGGTCTGCGTTGCGCATGGCCAGCAGGCGGCCTACGCGGTGGGTCAACACATTGATCAGCCACCAGCCGATGGCCAGGGTGATCACAGCCAGCAGTACCCGGCTGCCATATTCCATGATCATCGGGATCCACGACTGTGAAGTCTTGATCAAGTGATCCATTTCAGCGTTTAAATCCATGCGGTTTCTCCTGTGTGGCGGATGTGCGGCTTTATTGACTGCCTAAAAACGCAAATGAGCCCCGTAGGGCTCAAGTGTAGGCGCGGATTCCGGGGCGTGGGACGTCAAAAATGCCCTTGGGTTCCGCAAAGTGCCATCAGTCGCGGAAGTTATTGAACTGCAGCGGCATGTCGAAAGTCTTGGCGCGCAGGGCCGCGATGGCCTCTTGCAGGTCATCGCGCTTCTTGCCGGTCACACGGACCTGCTCACCCTGGATGGCGGCCTGGACTTTGAGTTTGGCATCCTTGATGTGGGCGACGATCTTCTTCGCCAGCTCCTTGTCGATGCCTTCCTTGAGCACGGCTTCCTGCTTCATCAGCTTGCCGGAAGCGTAGGCGTCCTTGATTTCAAGGCACTGGGCATCGATCTTGCGCTTGACCAGCGACAGCTTGAGGATTTCGATCATCGCTTCCAGCTGGAAATCGGCTTCAGCGGTCAGGTTGACGGTCAGTTCCTTTTCCTTGAACTCGAAGCTGCCTTTGCCCTTCAGGTCATAGCGACGGTCCAGTTCCTTGACGGCGTTCTCGACTGCGTTGGTGACTTCGTGTTTGTCCAGTTCAGATACCACGTCGAACGAAGGCATGTGATTTCTCCAATATAAGGGGCGGACTCAGTAGAGATGGAGCGCGCCCGAGCTAAAATGCCGGGGCATTATAGCGGTTCTTTCGCCCCGTTCACCGCAGGCGGCCTTTCGGAGTACAAACTGATGTCGACCCCCTGGCATATTCTCGGCGCCGGCAGCCTGGGCACGCTCTGGGCCACGCGCCTGGCTCGCGCCGGCGTACCGGTGCGGTTGATCCTGCGCGATGATACGCGCCTGGCCGGCTACAGGGCCTCCAAAGGCCTGACCCTGGTGGAGCATGGCGTGGCGCACACCTATGCTGTAGCCGGCGAAACTTCCGACAGCCCGGAGCCAATCCATCGCCTGCTGGTGGCATGCAAAGCTTACGACGCGCAAAACGCTGTCGCACAGCTGCACCATCGCCTGGTGCCGGATGCAGAGCTTATCCTGCTGCAAAACGGCCTCGGCAGCCAGGATGCGGTAGCCGCACAGCTGCCCCTGGCGCGCTGCATCTTCGCCTCCAGCACCGAAGGCGCCTTCCGCGACGGTGACTGGCGCGTGGTGTTTGCCGGCCATGGCCATACCTGGCTGGGCGACGCCGCTCACCCGACGCCACCGGTCTGGCTGGACGACCTGCACGCCGCCGGCATCCCCCATCAATGGAGCGCCGACATCCTTACGCGGTTGTGGCGCAAGCTGGCGCTCAATTGCGCGATCAATCCGCTGACGGTGCTTTACAACTGCCGCAATCGCGAACTGCAAGCACATCAATGCGAAGTGGCAACCCTGTGTGCCGAACTCTCCGAACTGTTGGAGTGCTGCGGCCAACCGGCCGCCGCAGAGGGTCTGCAACAGGACGTGGAACGGGTGATCCACGCCACCGCCGCCAATTACTCGTCCATGTACCAAGACGTCGCCAACGCCCGCCGCACCGAAATCAGCTACCTGTTGGGCTATGCTTGCCAAGCTGCAGCCCGCCACCACTTGAAGCTGCCGCATTTACAGCAGTTGCAGGTGCGCTTGATCGAGCTATTGGTTGCACGCGGATTGCCCCGCGACTGAGGCACGCGCTACCCTGCCCGCCTGTCTATCACCTGGGAAAACCCTGATGCCGCTGCGCCAGCGTCTTGAAAACTTACCGGTAGGGCAGAAACTGCTGGCCGCCCTGTTGGTGCTGCTGACCACCGTATTGCTGGTGGCCAATCTCACGTTTATCAGCGCCGCCTACTGGATCTCCCAGGAAAGCATGGCGCCCCAGGCGTTGCAGGCCATCGGCCGGCTGGTGTCCAACCCGGCCCTCGCCGCCGAAGCCCTCGAATCCCCGGCCAAAGCCAACGCATTGCTCAACGAGCTGACCAGCTATTCGCCGCTGCGCGCTGCCGCGCTCTATGACAGCGAAGGCAATCTCCTGGCCCAGATGCAACACGGTGACCGTCTGCAATTACCCGACAACTACCGGCATATCGAAGCGTGGCGCGTCTCCGAGTTTCGCAGCAACCAAGTGATTACCCTGCCCCGCCCGGGCCAGCCGTCCGGACATTTACTGCTGGTGGCCAGCAGTGAACTGCCGATGGCCTTCTATACCGGCACGCTGACGGCAAGCCTGGGCATCCTGATTTTCAGCGTGCTGCTGTGGCTGATCATCGCCCGGCAGATCAAACGACTGATCACGCGCCCCATCCATGAGTTGGAGGAGCTGTCGCGCCAGGTGACCCGCGAAGAGAACTACGCCCTGCGCGCAGGGCGTGGCAACCGCGATGAAATCGGCAGCCTGGCCGAAGCGTTCAACACCATGCTGTCGCGCATCGAAGCCCGTGAGCAACAGCTCAAACGCGCACGGGACGACTCCCAGGCCGCATACGACCAAGCCCAAGGCCTGGCCGAAGAGACGCGCCACACCAACCGCAAGCTGGAGCTGGAAGTCCAGGTTCGCAGCAAGATCGAGAAAAAACTCACCGGTTTCCAGAACTACCTCAACAGCATCATCGACTCAATGCCCTCAGCGCTGATCGCCCTGGATGAACAGCTGTACGTGACCCAATGGAACCAGGAAGCCAGCGCGCTTTCCGGTACGCGCCTGGATGAAGCCCTGAACCAGCCGATCTACCTCGCCTTCCAACCGCTCAAGCCCTACCTGCCGCAGATCAAGGCCACGATCGAGCAACACACGGTCGAGCGCATCGAACGCGTCACGTGGGTCAAGGATGACGAGCCCAAGCATTACGCCCTGACCTTCTATCCGCTGACGGGTGGTGCCGGGCGTGGCGTGGTCATCCGCATCGATGACATCACCCAGCGTCTGTCCCTGGAAGAAATGATGGTGCAGTCGGAAAAAATGCTCTCCGTCGGCGGGCTGGCCGCGGGCATGGCCCACGAAATCAACAACCCGCTGGGGGCGATCCTGCATAACGTGCAGAACATCCGTCGACGCTTGTCCGCGGACTTGCCCAAGAACCTGGAGTACGCCGAGCAGGCGGGCATTGAGCTGGCAACGGTCAACCGCTACCTGGAGGGCCGCGAGGTTCCGCAATTGCTCGACGGCATTCAGCAGGCCGGCGCGCGGGCCGCCAAAATCGTCACCCACATGCTCAGTTTCAGCCGCCGCAGCAACCGCCAGATGGCGCCGTGCGACTTGCCGGCGCTGATCGACCAGGCTGTGGAAATCGCCGGCAATGACTTCGACCTGGCGATCGGTTTCGACTTCAAGGGCCAGGCGATCATCCGCCAGTTCGACCCGCAACTGGGCCCCGTGCCCGGCACTGCGAACGAGCTCGAACAAGTGTTGCTCAACCTGCTGAAAAACGCCGCCCAGGCCATTCATCAGCGCGAAGACGATCACGAACCGGGACGCATCATCCTGCGCACTCGCCTCAACCCGCCGTGGGCAGAGATCCAGGTGGAAGACAACGGCATTGGCATGAGCGAGAACGTGCGCAAGCGCACCTTCGAACCGTTCTTCACCACCAAGGAAATCGGTCAGGGCACCGGCCTTGGGTTGTCAGTGTCGTATTTCATCATCACCAACAACCACAAGGGCCAGATGGAGGTGCACTCCACCCCCGGCCAAGGCACCTGCTTTACCCTGCGCATCCCCCTGGCCGGCAGCCAATTGCCGCCCTCCGAACTGACCCAACTGGAGCACTGATCTATGGGCTTTCGCCTGTCGAAAATCTACACCCGCACCGGCGACGGGGGCGAAACCGGCCTCGGCGACGGCCGCCGCGTGCCCAAAGACCACCCACGCGTGGAGGCCATCGGCGAAGTCGATACGCTGAACAGCCAACTGGGACTGCTGCTGGCCGGCCTTGAAGAACAAAGCGGAAAACACCCTGGGCTCAAAGACGTGATTGAAGTGCTGACACCTTGCCAGCACCGCCTGTTTGACCTCGGCGGTGAGTTGGCAATGCCGGTGTACAAGGCGCTGAACGCCGCGGAAGTGGATCGGCTGGAAGCCGCGATTGATCGATGGAACGAAGAAGTGGGCTCACTGGAAAACTTCATCCTGCCCGGCGGTTCAGCGCTGATTGCCCAGGCCCATGTGTGCCGCAGTCTGGCACGTGGTGCCGAGAGACGGTGTCAGCACCTCAACGCGCTGGAGCCGCTGGAAGGGGTCGGCCTGGCGTATATCAATCGGCTGTCGGACTTGCTGTTTGTGGCCGCGCGCGTGATTGCTCGGCGCCAGGGGGTGGCGGAGGTGCTTTGGCAAGCGGCGGCGAAGCCACACTGAGGGTTATTCAGTGAATGGTAGGGCCTTAGCGGGGGCGAGCCCCCGGTAAAGCCCGCCAGAACACCCTCAGCCTTGCGGCCAAAACGCCCTGATACCCGCCACGCCCTGGGCTCCTGCCTCCCAGGCTTTGTCTCGTTCGGCAGGACCCACGCCGCCCAACAGAAACACCGGCTTGCTGAACCCACGGATCAACTGCTCCGCCTGTTCCCAACCCAACGGCTGGGCATCCGGGTGGGTCTGGGTCGGCTGCACCGGCGACAGGGTGACAAAATCCACGTCCATCAGCTCTGCCAACGCCAGTTCTTCGGCGTTGTGGCATGAGGCCGCCAGCCAGCGGTCCTTCGGCAATGGCCGACCTTTGCTCGCGTATTTGCGCAATTGGGCCGACGTCATGTGCCAGCCCGCTGCAGGAAAGTCCCCCAGCCACTCAAACGGCCCCTTGAGCATCAACTGCGCCTTGCCGGCGCACAGGCCCACCGCATCCACCGCCAAATCGCGGTATTTAGGGTCGTAGCCGTTGGGGGCGCGCAGTTGGATCAGCTTGATGCCACCGGCGACGGCCTTTTGAATCCCGCGCAACAGCGTCGGCGTCTCCAGCTCGCCAGGGGTGATCAGATACTCGGCAGGCAAACGTGCAGCGGCAACGATCGGCGTGTTGGCGGCCGGGAATTCGTAGTTGATCAGATCCCGAGGCGCCACCCACTCCAAGGGTTGTCCCTCAGCCCCGTGCGGCTCGCCGGTAAAGGCCGAGACTACCCAGACATCCAGTAACACCTGTTTGTCCGGGTAGTCGTGTTGCACCTTGATCAGCGGCCGCGCCGTAGTGACCTGAATACCCAGTTCTTCCTGCAATTCGCGGGACAAGGCCGCGGCGACCGATTCATCGGCCTCCACCTTGCCGCCGGGAAACTCCCAGAGGCCGCCCTGGTGCTGGGTATCGGCGCGGCGTGCCAGCAGAATCCTGCCATCGACACCGCGGATCACTGCTGCAGCTACATGCACTCGTTTCACCGCGCTTCTCCTCCAGGCTTCAGGTCCGGTATTCCGCGTTGATCTTCACGTACTCGTGGGACAGGTCGGTGGTCCAGATGGTTTCGCTGCACTCGCCACGGCCCAGTTCGATGCGGATGGTGATTTCTTCCTGTTGCATCACGGCCGAACCCTGGGCTTCGGTGTAGCTCTCGGCGCGGGCGCCACGGCTGGCGATGCACACGTCACCCAGGAACACGTCGATCTTGCTCACGTCCAGGTCCGGCACACCGGCACGGCCCACGGCAGCGAGGATGCGGCCCCAGTTCGGATCGGAGGCGAACAGCGCCGTCTTGATCAGTGGTGAGTGCGCCACGGTGTAGCCGACATCCAGGCATTCCTGGTGGTTGCCACCGCCGTTGACTTCAACGGTCACGAACTTGGTCGCGCCTTCGCCGTCGCGCACGATGGCCTGGGCCACGTCCATGCACACTTCGAACACCGCCTGCTTGAGGGCCGCAAACAGCGCGCCGCTGGCCTCGGTGATTTCCGGCAGGTTGGCCTGGCCGGTGGCGATCAGCATGCAGCAGTCGTTGGTCGAGGTATCGCCATCGATCGTGATGCGGTTGAACGACTTGTTGGCGCCGTCCAGGATCAGGCTATGCAGCACATCGCGGGAGACTTTGGCGTCGGTGGCGATGTAGCCCAGCATGGTGGCCATGTTCGGGCGAATCATGCCCGCACCCTTGCTGATGCCGGTGACGGTGACCGTCACGCCGTCGTGCACGAACTGACGGCTCGCACCTTTGGGCAGGGTGTCGGTGGTCATGATGCCGGTGGCGGCGGCGGCCCAGTTATCCACAGACAGGTCGTCGAGCGCGGCTTGCAGGGCGCCTTCGATTTTCTCGACCGGCAGCGGCTCACCGATGACACCGGTGGAGTACGGCAGGACCTGGCTGGCGTCCACGCCGGCCAGCTGGGCCAGCTTGGCGCAGGTACGCGCAGCGGCGACCAGGCCTGGCTCACCGGTACCGGCGTTGGCATTGCCGGTGTTGGTCAGCAGGTAACGGATATTGCCCGCAACGCGCTGCTTGGCCAGGATCACCGGGGCGGCGCAAAAGGCGTTGAGGGTAAAGACGCCCGCGACGGTCGAGCCTTCGGCACAGCGCATCACCACCACATCCTTGCGCCCTGGGCGCTTGATGCCGGCCGAAGCGATACCGAGTTCAAAACCGGCGACCGGGTGCAAAGTGGGCAAAGGACCAAGACCAACAGCCATGAATGCGCTCCTTAAAAATAGGTGATGTCTGTGCCGTCGGAATCGACGGTGAAATTAATGGCAAAACGCCGCGACGGCAAAAGCCGGTCGCGGCGCGGAGTGTTGCAGCGTCAGGCGAAAATCTTATTCGATCTGGCCGTGGCAGTGCTTGAATTTCTTGCCCGAACCGCAGTAGCACAGTTCGTTGCGGCCCAGCTTCTGATCATTGCGAACCGGGGTCTGAGCCAGGGCCACATCGACCTCTTCGCCCAAGGCTTCAGGCGCTTCCAAACCCGGCGCTTCGTCGTGCTGGAACTGCATGCGCGCAGCCAGTGCCTCGGCTTCCTGACGCAGACGAGCTTCTTCCTCGATCGGGTCTTCGCGACGCACCTGAACGTGGGACAGCACACGAATCGAATCACGCTTGATCGAATCCAGCAGTTCGGAGAACAGCGTGAACGACTCGCGCTTGTACTCCTGCTTCGGGTTCTTCTGGGCGTAGCCACGCAGGTGGATGCCGTGACGCAGGTGGTCCATGGTCGACAGGTGGTCTTTCCACAGGTCGTCAAGCACGCGCAGAACGATTTGTTTCTCGAAGGTGCGCAGTGCTTCGGCACTCGCTTGCTCTTCTTTCTCGTTGTACGCGGCCAACAGCTCGGCCATCAGTTTTTCGCGCAAGGTTTCTTCGTACAGGTGGTCGTCTTCGTCGAGCCACTGCTGGACCGGCAAATCGACACCGAAATCGCTCTTCAATGCGGCTTCCAGACCGGCAACATCCCACTGTTCCGGCAGCGACTGCGGCGGAATGTGTGCGCTGACTGTGGCGTTGAGTACGTCCTGGCGGAAATCGGCGATGGTCTCGCCAATGTTGTCGGCGGCCAGCAACGTGTTACGCATGTGATAGATCACTTTACGCTGTTCGTTGTTGACGTCATCGAACTCGAGCAGTTGCTTACGAATGTCGAAGTTGCGGCCTTCAACCTTGCGCTGAGCCTTCTCGATGGCGTTGGTCACCATGCGGTGCTCGATCGCTTCACCGGACTGCATGCCCAGGGCCTTCATGAAGTTTTTCACCCGGTCCGAGGCGAAAATGCGCATCAGGCTGTCTTCGAGGGACAGGTAGAAGCGGCTGGAACCGGCGTCCCCCTGACGACCGGCACGACCACGCAACTGGTTGTCGATACGACGCGATTCGTGACGCTCGGAGGCGATCACCTGCAGGCCGCCGGACTCCAGCACGGCCTGGTGACGCTTCTGCCAATCGGCCTTGATCTGGGCGATTTGCTCAGGGGTCGGGTTGTCCAGGGAGGCCACTTCCACTTCCCAGTTGCCGCCCAGCAGGATGTCGGTACCACGACCGGCCATGTTGGTGGCGATGGTCAATGCGCCTGGGCGACCGGCCTGGGCGATGATCTCGGCTTCTTTTTCGTGGAACTTGGCGTTGAGCACTTTATGCTCGATGCCTTCCTTGTTGAGCAGGTTGGACACGTGCTCGGACGTTTCGATGGTGGCGGTACCCACCAGGATCGGGCGCCCCTGGGCCAGGCCGTCCTTGATGTCATTGATGATCGCCGCGTATTTCTCTTCGGCGGTCAGGAACACCAGGTCGTTGTAGTCTTTACGCGCCAACGGCTTGTTCGGCGGAATGACCATCACGGCCAGGTTGTAGATCTGGTGGAATTCGAACGCTTCGGTGTCGGCCGTACCGGTCATGCCGGACAGTTTGTTGTACAGACGGAAGTAGTTCTGGAAGGTGGTGGACGCCAACGTCTGGCTTTCGGCCTGGATGTTGAGCATTTCCTTGGCTTCGATAGCCTGGTGCAGGCCTTCGGACAGACGGCGACCGGGCATGGTACGACCGGTATGTTCGTCAACCAGGACCACCTGGCCATCCTGCACGATGTATTCGACGTTGCGATGAAACAGCTTGTGGGCGCGCAGCCCCGCGTACACGTGGGTCAACAGGCCCAGGTTGTGCGCCGAGTACAGGCTCTCGCCTTCAGCCAGCAGGCCGATCTGGGTGAGCATGTCTTCGACGAACTGGTGGCCGGCTTCGTTGAGTTCGACCTGACGGGTCTTCTCGTCGATGCTGAAGTGACCTTCTTTGGTCACCACGCCTTCCACTTCCTCGATGTGCTGCTCAAGACGCGGGATCAACTTGTTGATCTCGGTGTACAGGCGCGAGCTGTCTTCGGCCTGGCCGGAGATGATCAGCGGGGTACGGGCTTCGTCGATGAGGATGGAGTCGACTTCGTCGATCACGGCAAAGTTGAGTTCGCGCTGGAATTTTTCATCCATGCTGAACGCCATGTTGTCGCGCAGGTAATCGAAACCGAATTCGTTGTTGGTGCCGTAGGTAATGTCGCAAGCGTAGGCGGCACGCTTCTCTTCCGGCGGCTGGAACGGCGTTACCACACCGACGGTAAGGCCGAGGTATTCATACAGCGGGCGCATCCAGTTGGCGTCCCGGCGAGCCAGGTAGTCGTTCACCGTGACAACGTGCACGCCCTTGCCGGACAGTGCATTGAGGTAAACGCCCAGGGTGGCTACCAGGGTCTTGCCCTCACCGGTGCGCATTTCGGCGATCATGCCTTCGTGCAAGGTCATGCCGCCGATCAACTGGACGTCGAAGTGGCGCATGCCCATGACGCGCTTACCGGCTTCACGGGCGACCGCGAAGGCTTCAGGCAGCAGTTTGTCGAGGGTTTCACCTTTGGCTATGCGGGCCTTGAACTCTTGGGTCTTGGCGCGCAATTGCTCGTCCGACAGGGCAACCATCTGCTCTTCGAAGGCATTGACCAGCTGCACCGTCTTGAGCATGCGTTTGACTTCGCGCTCATTCTTGCTTCCAAAAAGTTTCTTTAACAAAGGCGCAAACATATCGGCAGGTTCTTCCACACATAGGGATGGAGGGCGCACCGTGAGTGGCCCGAGCAGCCCTCACGGCCGCATGCGAACGCGCATTCTACCCGGAATCGTGGGTGAGGAAAGTGGCGTTGTTCCCCGAGGCTGACATGGGGCAGTGAGAGGGCTTGTTTAAAATAAGGGCTTTTGTGCGAACTTCAACCCATGACGTGCAGAAGTTACCTACTGATTTCACGGGCAAAGCACGGCGGTGCATTGCCACGGGCTGCGCAGAAGCTTTCTGTTAAGATGGCCGCTCTGTTACTTAAGGTGTCCAATCATGGCATTTCGCCCTCTTACAGCCCGCGCGCCAAGCGTGTTGCTTCGCGAAGCCAAGCCGTTGAAAGCCATCTTTAGCCATGCGCAACGCTTGGGCCATTTGCAACGTCTGCTCGAAAGCCAGCTGCAACCGGCCGCACGTGAACATTGCCATGTGGCGTCCTGGCGTGAAGGCAACCTGCTGCTGATTGTCACAGATGGCCACTGGGCCACACGTCTGCGCTATCAGCAAAAGCGCCTGCAACGCCAGTTGATGGCGTTCGAAGAGTTCGCGAGCCTGACGCGCATCCAGTTCAAGGTGCAGCCACCCACCGTCCAGCAAGGCGCGGTGGGGCATACCATGGACCTGTCGGAGACTGCGGCCGAGACCATCCAGGCCACGGCAGACGGCATCAGCGATCCGGGCCTGCGCGCCGCGCTTGAGCGGCTGGCCGCCCACGCCAAGCCCAAGCCCTGAACCATCACTTGCGTTTGCTGCCCCCGAGCAAAGATCCCAACAAGCCACGCACCAATTGCCGCCCCATCTGGTTGGCCGCCTGCTGCATGGCTGACTTGAGCGCCTTGCCGGCTGCAGTTCCCAGGAATGCACCGGCCTTGTCAGTGAAGCTCGGTTCCTCGGTGGCCTGCCTGGCCTCTTCGCTCGGGCCCAATTCCTTACGCGCCATCAGCACTTCATAGGCCGACTCGCGATCGATCGGCTTGTCATAGCGGCCTTGCAACGCAGAACCGGCGACCAGCCCGGCGCGCTCGGCCTCACTGAGCGGACCGATACGCGATTGCGGCGGGGCCACCAGCACGCGCTGGACGATGTCCGGCGTGCCCTTCTCTTGCAAGGTGCCGACCAGGGCCTCGCCCGTGCCCAACTCGGTCAGCACCGACAGTGCATCAAAAGCCGGGTTTGGCCGAAACCCGTCCGCCACCGCCCGCAGGGATTTCTGTTCTTTAGTCGTAAATGCCCGCAAGCCATGCTGGATGCGCAAACCGAGCTGCGCCAGCACGCTGTCCGGCAGGTCCCCCGGTGATTGGGTCACGAAATACACGCCAACGCCTTTGGAACGAATCAACCGCACCACTTGCTCCAGGCGATCCTGCAGGGCCTTGGGTGTATCGGCGAACAACAAGTGCGCCTCATCGAAAAACAACGCCAGCAAGGGTTTGTCGGCATCGCCGCGCTCCGGCAACTGCTCGAACAGTTCCGCCAACAGCCACAACAGGAACGTCGCGTAGACCTTCGGCGCCTCGTGCACCAGGCGGCTGGCGTCCAGCAAGTGAATACGCCCACGCCCGTCGCCAGTGGGCTGCAAGATATCTT
Organism: Pseudomonas sp. FP2309; assembly: GCF_030687575.1. Classification (NCBI taxonomy): domain Bacteria; kingdom Pseudomonadati; phylum Pseudomonadota; class Gammaproteobacteria; order Pseudomonadales; family Pseudomonadaceae; genus Pseudomonas; species Pseudomonas sp. FP2309. The sequence goes on from NZ_CP117439.1 coordinate 4,456,802, forward strand.
CAAGTTGCAGGGCCGGTTCACCAAACAAAGCCTCGGCGCCCTGTTGCTCCAACACGGCCAGACGCCGCAACAGCGCCTGGCTGGAGCCGGTGGTCATCAATGCGGCGTCTTCGCCGAGCAGTTCCGGGTGATAGCGCAGGTGATTGAGCAGTGCCTTGAGATCCTTCAGGTCCAACAACAATAAGCCTTCGCGATCAGCCACCTTAAAGGCTGCGTAAAGCGCCGACTGCTGACTGTCGGTCAGCTCAAGCAAGCTGCCGAGCAATAACGGGCCCATTTCGCTGATGGTGGTGCGCAACGGATGACCGGACTGCCCGTGGATATCCCACAGCGTCACCGGATAGGCCTTTGCCGTGTAGTTCAAAAAAGGCATGCCGGCGATACGCTCGGCCACCTTGCCCTGCGGGTTGGCGGCCGCCCCCAGGCCACAGAGATCGCCTTTGATGTCAGCGGCAAATACCGCCACACCCGCGTCACTGAAGGCTTCGGCCAGGCGTTGCAACGTTACCGTCTTGCCCGTCCCCGTGGCACCGGCAATCAACCCGTGACGATTGGCCAGGCGCATGGCCTGGGCGATGGGCTGGCCATCTAGGCCGGCCCCTATAAGGAGTTGCGTGGAATCAGGCATTTCGTCACCCATGGTTAATCTTTCGTGTCGCCAGGTCGATAAAACAGATGTGAGACCCACAAAATCTAAAAAACGCTCAGATAGTTCCTACAGGGACCAACGGAAATATCAAACTTTCTTTGACGCTCCCCTTGCGCGCGTCCCACAAGGATCCGCGCTGGATATTTAAGACCTTAGCGGACCCTTCAAGCTATGAATAAAAATCTGCGTTTCAGCCATAAAATCCTGCTTGCGGCCTCCCTTATCGTCATCGCGGCTTTCGCGTTGTTTACCCTCTACAACGACTACCTGCAACGCAACGCCATTCGCGACGACCTCAACAGCTATCTGCATGAGATGGGTGACGTCACCGCCAGCAACATCCAGACCTGGCTCACCGGGCGCATCATCCTGGTGGAAAACGCCGCACAAAACATCGCCATCAACCCTGAACCCGCTGCCGTTGCCGCCCTGCTGGAACAGAAAGCGCTCACCTCTTCGTTCATGGCCACCTACGTGGGCGACAGCAAAGGCGCGTTTACCATCCGCCCCGACACCAAGATGCCGGACGGCTTCGACCCGCGCGTGCGCCCTTGGTACAAAGGCGCACAGAGCAGCAACGGCTCGACCCTGACTGAACCGTACATCGACGCCGCCACCGGGCAATTGATCATCTCCATCGCCACCCCCAGCGCCAAGGGCAGCCAGAGCATCGGCGTAGTCGGCGGCGACCTGAGCCTGCAGACCGTGGTGGATAACATCGGCGCGCTGAACTTCGGCGGCATGGGGTATGCGTTCCTGGTCAGCGCCGACGGCAAAGTGCTGGTGCACCCGGACAAAAACCTGGTGATGAAAACCCTGGCCGACGTGTACCCGAAAAACACACCGAAGATCAGCGGCGACTTCAGCGAAGTCCAAGCCAATGGCAAGGACAACATCGTCACCTTTATGCCGATCAAGGGCCTGCCGTCGGTGAACTGGTACCTGGGCGTATCGGTGGACAAGACCGAAGCCTATGCGATGCTGAGTAAATTCCGCACCTCGGCGGTGATCGCCACGATCATTGCCGTGGTCATCATCATCGCCCTGCTCGGCATGCTGATTCGCGTCCTGTTGCAACCGCTGCATGTGATGACCCGTGCGATGCAAGACATCGCCGATGGCGAAGGCGACCTGACGCGCCGCCTGACCATCCAGAATCACGATGAGTTCGGCACTTTGGGCAATGCATTCAACCGGTTCGTGGAACGGATTCACACGTCCATTCGCGAAGTGTCCTCGGCCACCGAACAGGTAAATGAAGTGGCAATGCGGGTGGTCAGCGCCTCCAACTCGTCGATGGTCAACTCCGACGAGCAGGCCAACCGCACCAACAGTGTGGCTGCCGCCATCAACGAACTGGGCGCCGCCGCTCAAGAAATCGCGCGCAACGCTGCACAGGCTTCAAGTCAGGCCAGTGATGCCCGGCAACTGGCCGAAGACGGACAGCAGGTGGTGGAGCGCAATATCAAGGCCATGACCCAGTTGTCCGAGATGATCAGCGCCTCCAGCAGCAACATTGAAGCGCTTAATAGCAAGACCGTGAATATCGGCCAGATTCTTGAAGTCATCACCAGTATTTCCCAGCAAACCAACCTGCTGGCGCTCAACGCCGCGATCGAGGCGGCCCGTGCCGGGGAAGCAGGACGCGGGTTTGCGGTAGTGGCCGATGAAGTGCGCAACCTGGCCCATCGCACCCAGGAATCGGCGCAGCAAGTTCAAACCATGATCGAAGAGCTGCAAGTCGGCGCGCGCGAGTCGGTCAGCACCATGAGTGAAAGCCAGCGTCACAGCCATGACAGCGTGGGTATCGCCAACCTGGCTGGTGAACGCCTGAACAGCGTCACTCAGCGTATTGGCGAGATCGATGGCATGAATCAGTCGGTCGCCACGGCCACCGAGGAGCAGACCTCAGTGGTGGAGTCGATCAACGTCGACATCACCGAGATCAACACCCTCAACCAGGAAGGCGTGGAAAACCTGCAATCGACCCTGCGCGCGTGTACCGATCTGGAACAACAGGCGGCTCGCCTGAAACAACTGGTGGGCAGCTTCCGCATCTGATGGCGCCGCCGCTTTAGTCGGCGGCGGTCTCGGGTTTAGCCTGCTCCTGCGCCCACAACTCGGCGGCACCTGGAAACTCGGTGCCGTCCTCACTGTCCAGCTCATCAGGGTCAAACCGGCTCAAACAGCCTTCTCCCAGGGTCGCGGGCGCCTTGGACGTGGCTTTATCAAGTGGATCGGTCATGGCGTTGTCCTGATGGGCAGATAAAAAAAGGGCCTGAAGCGATTAAACGCCCAGGCCCTTCTTTGTTCAATCAACCGCCGTCGATCAGAACACCACGGTCTTGTTGCCGTGCACCAGCACGCGGTCTTCCAAGTGATATCGCAGGCCACGGGCCAGCACCATCTTCTCCACATCGCGACCGAAACGCACCATGTCTTCGATGCTGTCACTGTGGCTCACGCGCACCACGTCCTGCTCGATGATTGGACCGGCGTCCAGCTCCTCGGTGACGTAATGGCACGTAGCACCGATCAGCTTCACGCCACGCAGGGAGGCCTGGTGGTATGGCTTTGCACCGACAAACGAGGGCAGAAAGCTGTGGTGAATGTTGATCACCTTGCCGGCGTACTCGCGGCACAGCTGCGGCGGCAGGATTTGCATATAGCGCGCCAGCACCACCACATCAGCTTCATGCTGCTTGACCAGACGAGAAACCTCGGTGAACGCCGGCTCCTTGTCCTGTGGGTTGACCGGTACGTGGTAGTAAGGGATGCCGTGCCATTCGACCATGCTGCGCAGGTCGTCATGGTTGGAAATCACGCAGGCGATTTCGCAATCCAGCTCATCACTGTGCCAGCGGTGCAGCAGATCGGCCAGGCAGTGGGATTCGCGGCTGGCCATCAACACCACGCGCTTTTTCTGCTCGGTGTCGGTGATACGCCAGGTCATCGAAAACTCTTCAGCGATTGGCGCGAACGCCTCGCGAAACGCCTCAAGACCAAAGGGCAGCGTGTCGGCACGAATCTCGTGACGCATAAAGAACCAACCGCTGAGATTGTCCGAGTGATGGCTCGCCTCGGTGATCCAGCCGTTGTGGGAGGCCAGAAAGTTACTGACTTTGGCAACGATGCCGACCCGGTCCGGGCAAGCAATCACCAGCCGAAAAGTGCGCATTAGGGGGGAACTCCAGAACTTCGCAAAGGCCGCCATTCTAGCGATTACGCAGGAAAACTGCAGTATTCGTTAACGCTTATTCTGATCGCCGGGGCGCGCTATCCCCCTTGTCAGCCTATGGTTTACCGTTCGTATTTGAATTTACGGCCTCACCGCAGGGCGCTCCTGAATATCAGGTGAATTATCTTAAGCGCAACGCCCTTGTAATTAACTCGATTGCTTAGGCGTGATAACAACATTCAACGTAATTCACATAAATGCGACCTTAAATGTTTACTTGCGCAAACTGCCTGACTATTATTGGGCCACTGTCCTGTCAATCAGCGCTCTACATAAGGTAGTCCACATGTCTCTGATCAACGAATACCGTGCCACCGAAGAAGCTATCAAAGAACTGCAAGCCCGTTTGAAGAACCTGTCCCAAGACGACAAACTGAAAACCGAGCTGGAATTCGAAGGCAAACTGCGCACCCTGATGGGTGAATACTCCAAATCCCTGCGTGACATCATCGCGCTGCTGGATCCAGAGTCTAAAGTTAAAGCACCTCGTGGTGCCGTGAAAACTACCGGCACCAAGCGTGCTCGCAAAGTCAAGCAATACAAAAACCCGCACAACGGCGAAGTGATTGAAACCAAAGGTGGCAACCACAAAACCCTGAAAGAGTGGAAAGCCAAGTGGGGCGGTGACGTGGTTGAAGGCTGGGCTACCCTGCTGGGCTAAGCTTCGCCAGGCCTGCGCCTGATACGCAACACATTAAAACGCCAGCTTGCTGGCGTTTTTTATTGCCCGTTTATGCTGTTTACAATTCTGATTATGAATTCACACGGGCGGCTAAAGAATTGGCATATTCCTGCCACTGGGCCAGCACCCGCCGCTGAAACGGCGTCGCACTAACTGCCAACTCCTGCGCAGCCTGGTTAAATGCGTCGAGGGTATTGGGTGCGCCGAATTCAGGATTTGACAAGCGTTGCTGACAGAAAAGTTTCCAGCGTTGTTGCTCCTCATTATTCAACGTCTCGGGGAAGTTACGTGCCCGGTAGCGAAACAATAATTCGGGTAACCGCGAGTCATCAAACGGCCACTGCTGGCGTGCTAATTGTGAGGGTTCAGCCATGCGGACTTGTTCACATAAGCGCCGATCGCGATCCCCGATAAAACCGTCGTAAAGCTGCTGTTCCGGGTCTGCACTCGGCGCAAAATCTTCCGAGGCATAAATGAGCGTCAACTTATCGCGCCACCGTTCTTGTGCGTCAGTTAGCCGCAGCGCCCGCGCCTGATAAAGGTCCATGTCCAATGCCAGGCGCTGGCGATCTTCGGCACGCAGCACATTCAAGGGGGCAACCACCGGGCACCGGTTGATGTGCACCAATTTGAGCGGCACCGGCAGCTCGCCTTCGGCCAGTTCGTCACGACGGGTGTACAGGCGGTCGCGAAGGGTTTGCGCGTCCGCATCCAGCAGCGCCTGCGGGTCGAGACCCAGGTCGCAGACTATCAACGCATTACGGTTGCGCGGGTGCCAGGCCAGGGGCAGCACAACCCCCAGGTAATGACGTTCAGCGGAAAACCGTCCGGAAATATGCACCATCGGTTGCAGCAGGCGTACCTGATCCATCACTCGCTGTTTGCTGCGCAATTGAAACAGCCAGTCGTACAACTTCGGCTGTTTCTCCCGAACCAGGCGCGCCAACGCAATCGTGGCGCGCACATCGGACAGCGCATCGTGAGCCTGGCCGTGATCGATAGCGTTAGCGGCGGTCAGACGCTCCAGCTTGAGCGTCACGCGGCCGTCCTGCTGGGGCCACTCGATACCTTCGGGGCGCAGGGCGTAGGCGGTACGCACGACGTCGATCAAGTCCCAACGACTGTTACCGCCCTGCCACTCGCGCGCATAGGGATCAAAAAAGTTGCGATAGAGGCTGTAGCGCGTCATTTCATCGTCAAAGCGCAAGGTGTTATAGCCGGCACCACAGGTACCCGGAGCGGCCAGTTCCGCATGCACACGGGTCATGAAATCAGCTTCTGCCAAGCCTTTTTCCGCCAATATGCCAGGGGTAATGCCAGTGATCGCACAGGCGGCGGGATGGGGCAGGATGTCATCGCTGGGCTGGCAATAAAGATTGACCGGCGGGCCGACCTCGTTGAGTTCGAGATCGGTACGAATTCCGGCTACCTGAAGCGGTCGATCGCTGCGCGGGTTGATGCCGGTGGTTTCATAGTCGTACCAGAAAATAGAGGTCACGAGCGGGTCCTGTATTAAAGATCGGCAAAGTCTAGGCGCTGAACAGCGCCAGGGGCCAGCGCCAATTTAACTGTATAAATATCCAGTAAAACCTTGAATAGTTGCTTCCATCTCCGACACTGCTAGCATCCGTGTCTCCCAAACGCTCTGCGCTGCCAAGGATCGCAATGCCCTCAGCCCCGTTGGACACTCGTTACCAGATCGAAACCCCGGAAGGTATCGACCTGCCACTGCGCCCCGCTGGCCTGGTGCCCCGCTCGCTGGCCTTTGCCTTTGACCTCGGCGCACGCGGTGTGATCATGGGCGTGCTTATGGTGCCCCTGGCGCTGCTCGGCAATATTGGTATCGGTCTGGGCTCACTGCTGCTGTTCCTGGTGAGCTGGTGGTACATGGTGCTGTTCGAAGTGCTCAATCAGGGCTGCTCACCGGGTAAACAGGTCATGGGCCTGCGGGTGGTGCAGGACGACGGCACGCCTATCAGCTGGTCCGCATCGCTCATCCGCAACCTGCTGCGGTTCGTCGACATGCTGCCTTTCGGTTACTTTCTGGGCGCTATCAGTTGCCTGCACCATCCTCATTTCAAACGCCTGGGTGACTTGGCGGCGGGCACGCTGGTGGTCTACCGTGAGCAGCCCGTCACGCGCCCCAAGCTGCCGCAAGCCGCACCGCTGCGATTACCCTTTGCCCTGGACCTGAGCGAGCAGCGGGCGATCCTTGGCTTCGCCGAGCGTCAGGGTGAGTTGTCGGGCGAACGCGTACACGAACTGGCCGCGATACTCGCCACGCCCTTGCAGGTATCCCCTGCCCGCGCTGCAGAGCAGCTCAATGGCGTGGCCCGCGGCCTGCTGGGGCCGACATGAAGCAGAGCCTGTTCGAAAACCGTTACCAACCCCAGTGGCAAGCCTTTGCCGAACAACTGGCGCAGCTGGAAAAAGGTAAGGCCAAGGCCGCCGATGTAGCCGACTTTCCTCATCAATACCGGCGCCTGTGCCAGCACTTGGCCCTGGCCCAGGAGCGCGGCTACAGCAGTTATTTGGTGGACCCCTTGCAACAACTGGCGTTACGCGGCCATCAACAACTGTATCGCCATCGCAGCCAATTGACGGCGAAGGTGCTGAGTTTCGTAATGGCTGATTTCCCGCGGCTGGTACGCGAACAGTGGCGCTTCGTATTGATCGCCAGCGTGTTGTTCTTTGGCAGCCTGCTGGGCATTGCCCTGTTGGTGTACCTGTTTCCCGATCTGATCTACAGCATTGTCAGCCCCCAGCAAGTGACTGAGATGCAAGGCATGTATGACCCTGAGGCCAGTCGGTTGGGCCGAGCGGCCGAGCGGGCATCCAGCGAAGACTGGATGATGTTTGGCTACTACGTGATGCATAACATCGGTATCGCCTTCCAGACATTCGCCGCCGGTCTGCTGTTCGGTCTGGGCAGTGTGTTTTTCCTGATATTCAACGGGCTGATCATCGGCGCGATCTCGGGTCACCTGACAGAGATTGGCTATGGGCAGACGTTCTGGTCCTTCGTCATCGGCCATGGGGCGTTTGAGTTGACGGCCATCGCCCTCGCCGGGGCAGCGGGTTTGCAACTGGGCTGGGCATTGATCGCGCCAGGGCAGTTGACCCGAGGTGAGTCCTTGCAACTGGCCGCCCGCAAAAGTGTGCAATTGCTTTGCGGGGTCATGGTGTTCCTGCTGATCGCCGCGTTTATCGAAGCCTACTGGTCGTCCACCACCCAGGTCGCCCCTTGGATCAAATACCTGGTGGGGGCGGCTCTGTGGCTGCTGGTTGCCGTTTACCTGATCTTTGCCGGACGGACTCGCCATGCGCCTGAGTAATGCCAGCGTGGTGATTCGCCCGCGTACGGCCTGGGAGGCCATGGACCTTGGGGTATTAATGGCCAGAGAGCATCGCCTGCTGCTGATGAGCAGTTGGGCGATGGTCACCCTGCCTGTATTCGCCGTTCTCACCGCGGTGTTGTGGCAATACCCCTCCATGGCCATGTTCCTGTTCTGGTGGTTCAAGCCAGCCTTCGACCGTTTGCCTCTCTATATTCTGTCCAAGGCCCTGTTCGGCGAAACGCCCACCGTCAAGCAAGCCGTACGCCAATGGCCACGGTTGCTCAAAGGGCAACTGCTGGCCAGCCTGACCTGGCGTCGACTGAGCCTCAGTCGCAGCTTTGTAATGCCCGTCAGCCAACTCGAAGGCCTGGACGGCCAGGCGCGTCAAAAACGACTGGGCGTATTGCTACAACGTAACGCCGGTGCCGCACGTTGGCTGACCACCGTAGGCGTGCATCTGGAAATAGGGCTGTGGTCCGGCTGCATGGCACTGTTCTACCTCTTCATTCCACAGCAACTCGAACTGGACTGGGATTGGCAACGCCTGGCACTGGCACCCAACTCCGAAGGTCTGTGGCTGGAGCATCTGGGCAATGCTTTCTACGCATTGATCCTGGTGTTTTGGGAACCCATTTATGTCGCCTGCGGCTTCAGCCTCTACCTCAATCGCCGCACGGTACTGGAGGCGTGGGACCTTGAACTGGTGTTCCGTCGCTTGCGCCAGCGCCTGAGCAATGCAGCCTCGCTGATAGTGCTGGTCATCGGTTTGACATTGCTGCCTTTCAATCCACCGGCGATGGCGCAGGAAGCCAAGCCGCTGAGCCCCCAAGACGCTAGCCAGTCCATCAAGTCGTTGCTGGACAGCCCCCCGTTCAAAAACCCGGAAACCGTCACCCGTTATCGCTTCGGCGAAGAAAAGCCCGCCACCAAGAGCAAAGCGCGCGCCGACGGTAAACTCCCCGCGTGGTTGCAGGCGCTACTCGACCACCTCAACGGCAATAACTTCAAGCATCTGGGCCAAGGTCTCGAAGTACTGCTATGGGGCCTGTTGGCGGGTGGGCTGGTCCTGCTGATTTGGCGTTACCGTGACTGGCTGTCCACATTTGTCAGCCGACGCCCCTCACCCGGTCCCAGAGCGACCAAACCAGTACCGACGCAATTGTTCGGTCTGGAACTGGGCACCGAGACCTTGCCCGACGATCTCGCCAGCGCCGCCGAGCAAATGTGGGCCACCCAACCAAGGGAAGCCCTCGGTCTGCTGTATCGCGGTTTGCTGAGCCGATTGCTGCACGATTTCAACCTGCCACTTAAAAGCGCCGATACCGAAGGCCAGGTGCTGGCACGTGTTCACCAATTGCAGCAACCGCACCTGCTGGCCTTCAGTGATGAATTGACACGGCACTGGCAGAACCTTGCCTACGGTCATCAACTCCCTTCAGCCCCGACCCAGCAAAAATTATGCAGCGAGTGGCGTGCCCTGTTCAGTGCCGGAGGCACGCCATGAACCGAATATTGCTGTGGCTGGGGCTCGTGCTGGCGTGCCTGATCGGAGCGGGAGGCCTTTTCATCTGGAGCAAAGCGACCCCCTACGAGGAAGCGGTGGATCGCGGTCCTGCTCCAGAAGCGCTAGCTAACCCTTACCTGGCCGCCGAGCACTTCCTGCGTGAGCAAGGCCTGACCGTGGCACATGCCGAAGGCCTTGATCGCCTGGCCACCCTGCCGGCCAAGGGCAATAGCCTGTTGTTGCTGGGCGAGCGAAGTGCCATGTCGCCACGCCAGGTCGAGCAACTGCTGGACTGGGCCAGGTCCGGAGGTCATCTGCTGCTGGTCGCCGAGGCCCTTTGGGATGAAGAAACCGGCAAGAGCGGTGACCTGTTGCTCGATCGCCTGAATATCCGACAAACCCTGAGTGACGAGCCGGAAGATCCTGCCCGGGCGCGCAAAAAGAAGGCGCCAGACCTGACCAAACTCTATGTCGACAATGAAACCGCGCCGGCCTACTTCAGCTTCGACACCGACTTCAACCTCATCGACCCCAAGCACCTGGCGCAGTTCTCAGCCAACAGCGCCAGGTCCAGTCACCTGATGCAACTCAACCTTGGGCAAGGCCGCGTTACGGTGATCACCGACAGCGACCTGTGGAAGACGCCGAGCATCGCTGAGCACGACAACGCCTGGCTGCTCTGGTACCTGACCCAGGGCACGGCGGCGACATTGGTGTTCAACAGCGACCCAGACAACCTGCTCACCCTGTTGTTGCGTTATTTCCCCCAGGCAGTGGTGGCCCTCATTACGCTGATCGCCCTGGCGCTGTGGCAGGCGGGTATGCGCCAAGGCCCGGTCCGAGCGCCGGCGCCCAAGGCTCGTCGCCAGTTGCAGGAACACTTGAAGGCCAGCGCCGATTTCCTGCTGCGCCGCAGCGGCCAGGGCACTCTGTTGCAGGCGTTGCAGCGCGATATCCAGCGCGCCGCCCGGCGCCGCCACCCTGACTTTGAGCACCTCGACAACGCAGAACAACGGCGAGTACTTGAACACCTGACGCGCCAACCCTCTCATGTCATCAGTCAAGCCCTCGACCCCCTCCCGGAAAAACGGCTGTCCAGCGCCGATTTCAGCCGGCAGGTGGCGTGCCTGCAAACCCTCAGGAATGCCCTATGAGCGAACCAACCAGCGCCACCCGTCTGACCACCGAAACCCTGCAGCACGCCACCGAGCAAGCCCAGGCTCTGCGCGCTGAACTGCGCAAGGCGGTGATTGGCCAGGACCCGGTGATCGACGATGTACTCACCGCACTGATCGCCGGTGGACATGTACTGCTCGAAGGTGTGCCGGGGCTGGGCAAGACCCTGTTGGTACGCGCCCTGGCACGTTGCTTCGACGGCGACTTTGCGCGCATCCAGTTCACCCCGGACCTGATGCCCAGCGATGTTACCGGCCATGCCGTGTACGACCTGCACACCGAACAATTCAAACTGCGCAAAGGGCCGGTGTTCACCCACCTGTTGCTGGCTGATGAAATCAACCGAGCCCCGGCCAAAACCCAGGCGGCACTGCTCGAAGCCATGCAGGAACGGCAGGTGACCCTCGAAGGCGAGGCGCTGCCCATCGGCCAGCCCTTCATGGTCCTGGCCACGCAAAACCCTATCGAGCAGGAAGGTACCTACCCCCTGCCGGAAGCCGAGCTGGACCGCTTCATGCTCAAGGTGCGCATGGACTATCCGGATGCTCAGCAGGAGCTGGAGATGGTCCGCGAAGTGACGCGCTCGTCACGGGCCGACATGCTGGATGTGCAGCCATTGCGCACCGTGCTGCAGGCCGAAGACGTGCTGCAACTGCAGCAGATCGCCAGTGACTTGCCCCTGGACGAACAAGTCCTCGACTATGCCGTACGCCTTGCTCGAGCCACCCGCAGTTGGCCGGGATTGGCTATCGGTGCAGGCCCTCGGGCGTCCATCGCCCTGGTCAGCGGTGCCCGCGCCCGGGCATTGTTGCGCGGCGGCGACTTTGTCACACCGGATGACATCAAGGGCTGTGCCCTGGCAGTCCTGCGCCATCGGGTACGTATCGCGCCGGAACTGGACATCGATGGGCTGGAGGTCGACCAGGTGCTCAAGCAGTTACTGGACCAGATCCCGGCCCCTCGCCAATGAGCCGCCCATGAAGCCAACCCGTCTGCTGTTGATCTGGCTCGGCGTACTGCTGGGGTTGAGCCTCTTGCTGGGCACCGCGCAGGCCTTGCAGTTCAAGGTGCCCGTCACCTTGCACTCAGTGGTGTGGGGATTGCTTCTGGCACTGTTGCTGCTGGCCCTGCTCGACGCCCTGCGATTGCGCCGCCGGCCATCGCCGCGCGTGCAGCGACAGATGCCCGGCAGTCTCGCGCTGGGGCGCTGGGGCGAGGTATGCCTGACCCTGGATTGTCAGGACTACCCACAGCCGCTGACAGTGCACGTATTCGATCACGTCCCCGATGGACTGAGCCTGGAAAACCTGCCCCAATTCATCGAACTGCGCCCTGGCGAACGCAGTGAACTGGGCTATCGCCTACGCCCCCTGCGGCGCGGGCACTTCACCTTCAGCCGTTGCGAAATCCACCTGCCCAGCCCCTTTGGCCTGTGGTCGGCGCGGCGCTTTATCGAAGCCAAGGATGACACCCGCGTCTACCCGGACTTCGCACGTTTGTACGGCGCGCAATTGCTGGGGGTGGATAATTGGCTGAGCCAGTTGGGAGTACGCCAGCGCCAACGGCGGGGGCTGGGGCTCGAGTTTCATCAGTTGCGCGAGTTTCGTGACGGTGACAGCCTGCGGCAAATCGATTGGAAAGCCACCGCTCGGCAACGCACACCCATTGCCCGGGAATACCAGGACGAACGTGACCAGCAGATCGTGTTCATGCTCGATTGCGGTCGACGCATGCGCAGTCAGGATGGCGAGCTGTCCCATTTTGACCACGCCCTCAACGCCTGCCTGCTACTGAGCTACGTCGCCTTGCGCCAGGGGGATGCCGTAGGGCTGAGCACCTTTGCCGGCGATCAGCCACGGTACCTGGCCCCCGTCAAAGGCAGCAGCCAATTGAACCTGCTGCTCAACGCCGTGTATGACCTGGACACCACTCGAAGAACCGCCGACTACGAGGCAGCGGCCAGTCAACTGCTTGCCCGGCAAAAGCGCCGGGCACTGGTGATCATGGTGACCAACCTGCGCGATGAAGACGATGAAGCGCTGATGAGCGCCGTGAAGCGCATCAGGCGCCAACACCGGGTACTGGTGGCCAGCCTGCGCGAAGAAGTGCTCGACCAACTGCGCCATACGCCCGTACAAACCCTGCCTGAAGCGTTGGCCTACAGTGGCACCGTCGACTACCTCAATACCCGCGATGAACTGCATGACCGATTGAACGCTCATGGGCTGACGGTACTGGATACGTTGCCATCCGACATGGGGGCTGCCCTGGTGACACGTTACCTGGGCTGGAAGAAAGCCGGCGTGCTCTGAAAAATCAGCGCCTGACCACGGCAGGGGCAGCACTGCCCGAGCCGGATCAACAACACGCTGTATTCAGGCAGAAGCCTGCAGAGGATCAAAACTGAAGTAATGCAATAAAAGGCTGATCAACTGCCCATATTCCTCAGGCGCCCGGAGCACGCTGAACCCGGAATCATAATGCTGCGGGTTGATGTCTTCGTGGCTCCACAAACAGGTTGCCGTGAGATCAATTGCATGGAAGGAGCCGTCAGCCTCGGGAATCTTCAAGCGTAGCTCGAAGTCCGCATTGACCATCATGGGCAACTGGCTGATGAGCATGAGCCCATCTTCAGAGACATTACCCAGAAACCCGATGGGCTTGTCGGTGAGGCGGTTAAACACTTGCAGGAAATACGGTAGCTGATGCCGCTCGATCCGTCGGTCGGTAAACATGATGAGATCGCCATCCAGTGGCCATGACTAGGCCGTGCCAGTGATTCGGAACGAGCGCACACGCTCGCTCTCCCTGGATCTCGGTGTGACAACGATCGACTTCTTGTCACCAGACAGCTGCCGAGTCCGGGCCCCTCATTCGTTCGGACAGAAACTTGTACAAACGAACATTCAAAGGATAGCCCAAGACTGGCAGTGGGCCAGTTATCAAATGACGAATATCATTACAATGAGGCCGGGCGCGGTTGAGCAACACTAGCGCCGGGGTAATGCCCCAACTGTTGCAGGGTGTCCAGTCGCGCGCGGGCTCGGTAGGCGTACTCACTCGACGGATACTGATTGATGATGAACTGGTAGGTCTGCACCGCATCGACGAACAGTTTCTGCCGTTCCAGGCATTGCCCACGCAACATCGACACCTCTGGCTGCACATAACGGCGGGTACGGCTTTCGCGGTCGACCTGGGACAACTCCAGGGTTACGCGCTCGCAGTCACCGACCTTGTACGCACGGTAGGCGTTGTTCAAATGGTGGTCCATCGACCAGCGGGTGCAGCCGACAACACTGACGGCCAGTACAGCAATGAGCAAAATTCGCATGAGGGTTCTCCAGTCTTGTGCAGTGTATCGACCCCTCGTCAAAAATCTTCAAGACAGTTCGTCTATTCAACCGCAGCCAAAACAAGTCAATCGTCGATAAGTAGTGCAAACGAACAATGACTACAACGAAAGAGCATAGTAGCCTTCCCCAGCGCTTGAACTCAGGAGTCTGTGCATGTCCGTCCGTCGTACCAAAATCGTCGCCACCCTTGGCCCGGCCAGTAACTCGCCGGAAGTCCTCGAACAGCTGATTCTGGCTGGTTTGGACGTTGCCCGTCTGAACTTCTCCCACGGCACCCCGGACGAGCACAAGGCTCGCGCCAAGCTGGTGCGTGACCTGGCCGCCAAACATGGTCGCTTCGTCGCACTGCTGGGTGACCTGCAAGGCCCGAAAATCCGTATCGCCAAATTCGCCAACAAGCGTATTGAGCTGAAGATCGGTGACAAATTCACCTTCTCCACCAGCCATCCGCTGACCGAAGGCACCCAGGACGTCGTGGGTATCGATTACCCGGACCTGGTCAAAGACTGCGGCGTTGGTGACGAACTGCTGTTGGACGACGGCCGCGTAGTCATGCGCGTCGACACCGCCACCCCGACTGAACTGAACTGCACCGTGATCATCGGCGGTCCGCTGTCCGATCACAAAGGCATCAACCGTCGCGGCGGTGGCCTGACTGCGCCGGCCCTCACTGAAAAAGACAAGGCCGACATCAAGCTCGCCGCCGAAATGGAAGTGGACTACCTCGCCGTGTCCTTCCCGCGCGACGCCGCCGACATGGAATACGCCCGTAAACTGCGCGACGAAGCCGGCGGCACTGCCTGGCTGGTGGCGAAGATCGAACGCGCCGAAGCCGTGGCCGATGACGAAACCCTCGACGGCCTGATCAAGGCCTCCGACGCCGTGATGGTTGCCCGTGGTGACCTGGGCGTGGAAATCGGCGACGCCGAGCTGATCGGTATCCAGAAGAAGATCATCCTGCACGCACGCCGCCACAACAAAGCGGTGATCGTTGCGACCCAGATGATGGAGTCGATGATCCAGAACCCGATGCCGACCCGCGCTGAAGTGTCCGACGTAGCCAACGCCGTGCTCGATTACACCGACGCCGTGATGCTCTCGGCTGAAAGTGCTGCCGGCCCGTACCCACTGGAAGCCGTGCAGGCCATGGCGCGTATCTGCGTCGGCGCCGAGAAGCACCCGACCAGCAAGACCTCCAGCCACCGTATCGGCAAGGTCTTCGAAAGCTGCGACCAGAGCATCGCCCTGGCCGCCATGTACACCGCCAACCACTTCCCAGGCGTGAAAGCGATCATCGCCCTGACCGAAAGTGGCTACACGCCGTTGATCATGTCGCGCATCCGTTCCTCGGTGCCGATCTACGCGTTCACTCCGCACCGCGAAGCCCAGGCCCGCGCGGCCATGTTCCGTGGCGTGTACACCATTCCGTTCGACCCAGCGTCGCTGGCACCGAATGAAGTCAGCCAGAAGGCGATCGACGAGCTGGTCAAACGCGGCGTCGTAGAGAAAGGCGACTGGGTCATCCTGACCAAGGGCGACAGTTACCACACCACCGGTGGCACCAACGGCATGAAGATCCTGCACGTGGGCGACCCGCAGTTCTGAGTGACACACTGAAAAAACAAAGCCCCGCCTGTGAATGGCGGGGCTTTTTGCTTTTTGGGCAGGTGTCTTTATTTGATGCGGTCACCTCGCCGCGAGCAATCGCGCGAAAACGCCGGAGGGGCAATCGCCTCAATGCCTGGCCATAAACCCCGACAACGCCGCAATCGCCTCCGGTGACCTCAACCGCTGGGTAAACAACGCCCCCTCCTCTTCGATCACCTGCCGCAACTGTTCGCGATCGACGCTCTTCATCAATTGCTTGGTCACCTGCACCGCGCCCGGCGCCAGGGTGTCAAAGCGCAAAGCGATTTCCCGCGCCTTGGCCAACGCCGCATCCCCGCTGGCCAAGGCCTCAGTGGCGATCCCCCAGGCAGCCGCCTGCTCACCGCTGAAGCCCTCGCCCAGCAGCAACAATTGAGCGGCTTTGGCGTGGCCGAGTAACCGCGGCAGGATCAGGCTCGAACCGAACTCCGGGCACAGCCCCAGGTTGACGAACGGCATACGCAAGCGGGCATCGCGGCTGACATAGACCAGGTCGCAGTGCAGCAGCAGGGTGGTACCAATCCCCACTGCCGCCCCCGCAACGGCGGCAATCACCGGTTTGCGGCAGTTGAGCAGGCTGTTCATAAAGTGAAACGGCGGGCTGTCCAGATCGCTGGGCGGCTGTTCGAGGAAATCGCCAATGTCGTTACCGGCGGTAAAGCACTCAGTGCTGCCCTGGATCACGACGGCGCTGATCGCCGGGTCCGCATCCGCCCGCTCCAAGGCCTCGGCCAGTTGCGTATACATGGCGCGGGTCAGGGCGTTCTTTTTGTCCGGTCGATTGAGCTGCAGGATCAGCAGCCCACGCTCGCGTTGCTGCAGGATGGCGTCAGTCATGGCGGGTCTCGCGACGGTAACGTTCAGCACTCAACCACGGGGCAGGAACACATCGGCCAGCAGTTGATTGCGCGGCAGGCCGGCCAGGAACAGGCGCTTGGAAAACGCCTCGACGCTGACCGGGTGCCCGCAGAGTAAGGCCAGTGTTTGCCGGGAAACAAGCCGCAGTTGTGCCAATGCCTGGGTCTGCTGCGCCGCCGTCCACAGCTCCAGCGTAAGGTTCGGATGGACGGCAGCCAGCGCCGCCAGGGGCTCAGCCAGGTAATGGCCATCGGCATCATGGGCCAGGTGAATCACGCGGATGGCGCCCTGGTGATCCTGGCGCAACGCCTCACGCAGCACACCCCACAAAGGCCCAATGCCGGTGCCGGAGGCCAGCAGCCAGAGCGGCCGTGCCTGCCAGTCGGGGTCGTATTGCAGAGCGCCGCCGCGCAGCTCGCCCAGACGCAGGCGGTCGCCGACTTGCATTCGGCGCGCCCTGTCGCTGAATTCACCGGGCAGGCGGCAATCGATATGGAACTCCAGAAACGCATCCTCCTGGGGCAGGCTCGCCAGGGAATACGGCCGTGCCACGTGCCCCGCCCACAGCACCAGGTGCTGCCCGGCCCGGTAACGCAGGCCACGCTCCGGTTGCAGGCGCAGGCGCAGCACTGTCGCGTTCAGCCAATCGGCCCCCACCACCTCGGCCGGCAGACCGTCGCGTAGCGGGTCGAACGTGTCGACCTGCACATCCCCCACCACCCGGCATTGGCACGCCAGCCGCCAACCGTCCTGGCGTTGCGCGGGGCTCAGGGCGTCGGGTTGCGCGTCCTCGACCGCCCCCCGACAGCGCACCAGGCACGCATGGCAACTGCCGGCGCGGCAACTGTAGGGCACGGCCACGCCCGCCTGGTTCAGGGCATCCAACAGGTTGCTGCCGGTGGCTACCGACCAGTGGCTTTCGCCGACGTGCAGTTCAGGCATATAACGTCTCAATCCAAAGGAGCGCACAGGGAATCATGCCTGCGACAGTTTGACCATAGTCGGGTGTATCGGCCACCGTGCCGGGTTATACTGCCGCGCCTTTTTAGCGTCGCGCCTGCACCAATGGCGTGCCTTGGAAAGGTGGCCTCAGCCGACCGATGCAACACTGAAGCCACCTTTATTGAATGTTCCCTTATAGAGGAGCGCGACTCATGACCGTGATCAAGCAAGACGACCTGATTCAGAGCGTTGCCGACGCCCTGCAATTCATCTCCTACTACCACCCCGTTGATTTCATCCAGGCGATGCACGAGGCCTACCTGCGCGAAGAATCGCCGGCAGCCCGTGATTCCATGGCCCAGATCCTGATCAACTCGCGCATGTGCGCCACCGGCCACCGCCCGATCTGCCAGGACACCGGTATCGTTACCGTGTTCGTGCGCGTGGGCATGGACGTGCGTTGGGACGGCGCCACCATGGGCCTGGACGACATGATCAACGAAGGCGTGCGTCGCGCCTACAACCTGCCGGAAAACGTACTGCGGGCTTCGATCCTCGCCGACCCGGCCGGTGCACGTAAAAACACCAAGGACAACACCCCGGCGGTGATCCACTACTCCATCGTCCCGGGTAACACCGTAGAAGTGGACGTGGCCGCCAAGGGCGGTGGTTCCGAGAACAAATCGAAAATGGCCATGCTCAACCCGTCCGACTCGATCGTCGACTGGGTGCTCAAGACCGTTCCGACCATGGGCGCCGGCTGGTGTCCACCGGGCATGCTCGGCATCGGCATCGGCGGCACCGCCGAGAAAGCCGCGGTGATGGCCAAGGAAGTGTTGATGGAATCCATCGACATCCACGATTTGATCAAACGCGGCCCGTCCAACCGTATCGAAGAGATGCGCCTGGAGCTGTTTGAGAAGGTCAACCAGCTGGGCATCGGTGCCCAGGGCCTGGGTGGTCTGACCACCGTGCTCGACGTGAAGATCATGGACTACCCGACCCACGCCGCGTCCCTGCCGGTGTGCATGATCCCCAACTGCGCCGCCACCCGTCATGCACACTTCGTGCTCGACGGTTCGGGCCCCGCTGCCCTGGAAGCGCCACCGCTGGACGCCTACCCGGAAATCGTCTGGGAAGCCGGCCCGTCGGCCCGTCGCGTCAACCTCGACACCCTGACGCCGGAAGACGTGCAGAGCTGGAAGCCGGGAGAAACCGTCCTGCTCAACGGCAAAATGCTCACCGGTCGCGACGCCGCGCACAAGCGCATGGTCGAAATGCTGAACAAAGGCGAAGCGCTGCCGGTAGACCTCAAGGGTCGCTTCATCTACTACGTCGGCCCGGTTGATCCGGTGCGCGAAGAAGTGGTTGGCCCGGCAGGCCCGACCACCGCCACGCGGATGGACAAGTTCACCCGTCAGATCCTCGAGCAAACCGGCCTGCTGGGCATGATCGGTAAATCCGAGCGCGGCCCGACCGCCATCGAAGCGATCAAGGACAACAAGGCCGTGTACCTGATGGCCGTGGGCGGCGCCGCTTATCTGGTGGCGCAAGCCATCAAAAAGTCGCGTGTTGTCGCGTTCGCCGAGCTGGGTATGGAGGCGATCTACGAGTTCGACGTCAAAGACATGCCGGTCACCGTTGCGGTGGACAGCAAGGGCGAATCCGTACACATCACTGGCCCTGCCATCTGGCAGAAAAAAATCAGTGAAAGCCTCGCGGTAGAAGTGCAGTAAGCACGATGTAGTGAGCGGGCTCGCCCCGCGCTGGACGGCGAAGCCGTCCTGAACCCAGACACCGCGGTTCTGCCGAAGAACCGCGGTGGCCTATCAGGGCGCTTCCCCGCCCGGTGCGGGACAAGCCTGCTCACCACAACACCTGCGCTGTCCACTCGATTCAAGCAGCGCGTGTTATGGTGCTCCCCCCTTATTGCAGCTGTTCATATCCGTATGATCGCGATCCCTCGTCCCCTGCGCCTGACCGTCTATTCCCTGTTGATTATCGCCGGTGCGGTACTGGCCGCTGCATGGGCCACGCGCCATGCCGAACGCCAGGCCCTGGTGGACGATGCCGCTCGCGCCAATCAACAACTGGCGCTGTACGCCAATTCCCTGCATACCCTGATCGAACGCTACCGCGCCCTGCCCGCCGTGCTGGCCCTGGACTCGGAAATGATCAATGCGCTCAAAGGTCCCCTGGATGCCGCCACCCAGGACATGCTCAACCGCAAGCTCGAACGCATCAACGGTGCCGCGCAGTCCTCAACCCTTGAATTGATGGACCGTAACGGCCTGGCCGTGGCCGCCAGCAATTGGGCGTTGCCGAGCAGTTATGTGGGGCATAACTACGCGTTTCGTCCCTACTTCAGCCAGACCAAAAGCCAGGGCACCGGGCGCTTTTACGCGGTGGGGGTGACCACGGGGATTCCGGGGTACTTCCTCTCCAGCGCCGTGCTCGACGAACACCAGCAGTTCCTCGGCGCCATGGTGGTGAAACTGGAGTTTCCCGAGCTGGAGCGCGAGTGGGCCCAGGGCAATGACCTGCTGCTGGTCAGCGACGCACGCGGTATCGTGTTTATCGCCAACCAGCCGGGCTGGCGTTATCGCAGCCTGCGACCGCTGTCGGACAGCGATCTGGCCGAACTCAAGGCCACCCGCCAATACGACAAAAAACAACTGCTGGCGCTGCAAACCCAGACGCTGCAACGCTTCGACGAAAACAGCCACTTGATGCGCGTCGATGGCCCCGATGCCAGCGCCAATTACATCTGGGAATCCCTGCCCCTGAAGGCCGAAGGCTGGACCCTGCACCTGCTGCGCAAACCGCAGTTTCCGTTTGAAGACCAACGCAACGCTGCCCTTGCCGCCGCCGGGTCATGGTTGGCCCTGGTGTTCCTGGCGCTGTTCTTGAGCCAACGCTTGCGTCTGGCCCGCCTGCGCCAGCGCAGCCGCGAAGAGCTGGAGCGACTGGTAGAAGAACGCACCCAGGCCCTACGCACGGCCCAGGATGGCTTGGTGCAATCGGCCAAGCTGGCAGCGCTGGGGCAGATGTCAGCCGCCCTCGCCCATGAAATCAATCAGCCATTGACCGCCCAGCGCATGCAATTGGCGACACTGCGCCTGCTGCTGGATCACGGCCGCGTGGACGACGCCTACAAGGCCATCACGCCGCTGGACGACATGCTCACGCGCATGGCGGCACTCACCGGCCACCTCAAGACCTTCGCACGCAAAAGCCCCAGCGGCCTGCGCGAACGCCTGGACCTGGCCACTGTGGTCGACCAATCCCTGCACTTGCTTGACGCGCGGTTGCGTGATGAAGCTATCGGCGTCGTGCTCGACCTGACCCGCCCCGCCTGGGTACGCGGGGACGCGATTCGCCTGGAACAGGTGCTGATCAACCTGTTGCGCAACGCCCTCGACGCCATGCTCGATAAACCGCGCAAACGCCTGGAAATCCGCCTGCACGCCGACCAGCAACTGTGGCAAATGACCGTCAGCGACAGCGGCGGCGGTATTGCCGAGGAACACCTGAACAACGTGTTCGACCCGTTTTTCACCACCAAACCGGTGGGTGACGGCCTCGGTTTGGGGCTGGCCGTGTCCTACGCTATCGTGCACGAACTGGGCGGGCGACTGATCGCCGGCAACCTCGGCGACGGCGCAGTATTTACCCTGACCCTGCCGATCGCGCTGGAGACGCCGGACCTATGCTGAATGCGGTGATTGTGGTCGATGACGAAGCCAGTATTCGCGCGGCCGTGGAACAGTGGCTGAGCCTGTCGGGGTTTGAGGTTCAGCTCTTCAGCCGTGCCGAAGCCTGCCTGGCGCAATTGCCCAGGGACTTTGGCGGGGTGATTTTGAGCGACGTGCGCATGCCCGGCCTCAGCGGCCTGGAGCTGCTGGCCGAGGTGCACCGTCGCGACCCGGACTTGCCGGTGATCCTGCTCACCGGCCATGGCGATGTGCCGATGGCCGTCGAAGCCATGCGCGACGGTGCCTACGATTTCCTCGAAAAACCCTTCAGCCCCGATGCCCTGCTCAACAGCCTGCGCCGGGCGTTGGATAAACGCGGACTGATCCTGGAAAACCGCCGTCTGCACCAGCAGGCCGATCACCGCGCTCAGCTCGAATCCAGCCTGCTCGGCGTGTCCAGAAGTTTGCAGAACCTGCGGCGCCAGGTGCTCGACCTGGCGAGCTTGCCGGTCAATGTATTGATCCGCGGTGAGACCGGCAGCGGCAAGGAGCTGGTCGCCCGTTGCCTGCATGACTTCGGCCCGCGGGCCAAGAAGCCGTTCGTGGCGCTTAACTGTGCGGCGATCCCTGAGCAATTGTTCGAAGCCGAGCTGTTCGGCCACGAAAGCGGCGCCTTCACCGGCGCCCAGGGCAAGCGCATCGGCAAACTGGAATATGCCCACGGCGGCACGTTGTTCCTGGACGAAATCGAAAGCATGCCCCTGGCCCAGCAAGTGAAGCTGTTGCGCGTGTTGCAGGAGCAGAAGCTGGAGCGGCTGGGTTCCAACCAGAGCATCCACGTGGATCTACGCATCATCGCCGCCACCAAGCCGGACCTGTTGGAAGAGGCCCGTGCCGGGCGCTTTCGTGAAGATTTGGCGTATCGCCTCAACGTGGCGCAGTTGCGCCTGCCACCGTTGCGCGAGCGTCGTGAAGATATTCCGCTGCTGTATGAACACTTTGCGCAGCAGGCCGCTGAGCGCCTGGGCCGCAGCGCCGAACCTTTGAGCGGCCCGGCGCTGGGGCGCCTGCTCAGCCACGACTGGCCCGGTAATGTGCGTGAACTGGCCAACGCCGCCGAGCGCCAGGTGCTGGGCCTTGGCGAGTCGGAACCGGAAGGCATCGAGGCCGGACAATCCCTTGCCGCGCAGCAGGAAGCCTTCGAGGCTCATTGCCTGAAAGCGGCCCTGACCCGTCATCAAGGCGATATCAAAGCGGTGCTGGCGGAGCTGCAACTGCCCCGCCGAACCTTCAACGAAAAAATGCAGCGACATGGCCTGGCCCGGGACATGTTTCTCAAGGATGAATGAGCGGATTTCCGCTCACCCGCCCCAAAACATCAGCGACATTCCGCTCAAAAAAATCCGCCAACCCCTCTAGACCGGCCCTTCATCCACATGGCACAGCTCCTGCTATAGCCCCAGCCAGGCAGCGTTCGCGCCGCTCCATAAAAACAACTAGATGAAGGATCCTTCAATGGATAACTCCAACACTTTGCCTCTGGGGTCGGCGGCCGCGCCGGCACAGGAACGCACCACCACCAGCCGGATCAAATCGATTTTCAGCGGCTCGGTCGGCAACATGGTCGAGTGGTACGACTGGTACGTCTACGCCGCCTTCTCGCTGTACTTCGCCAAAGCCTTCTTCCCCGCCGGCTCCTCCACCGCTCAGTTGATGAACACCGCCGCGATTTTCGCCGTGGGCTTCCTGATGCGCCCTATCGGCGGCTGGTTGATGGGCATGTATGCCGACTACAAGGGCCGCAAGGCCGCGCTGATGGCCTCGGTGCTGTTGATGTGCTTCGGCTCGCTGCTGATCGCGCTGAGCCCAGGCTACGAAACCATCGGGATCGGCGCGCCGATCCTTCTGGTGTTCGCCCGTTTGCTGCAAGGCCTGTCGGTGGGTGGCGAATACGGCACCTCGGCCACTTACCTGAGCGAAATGGCGACCAAGGAGCGCCGCGGCTTCTTCTCCAGCTTCCAGTACGTGACCCTGATTTCCGGCCAGCTCATTGCCCTGGCGGTGCTGATCGTGCTGCAACAAACACTCACCACCGAACAACTCTACGCTTGGGGCTGGCGCATCCCGTTTGCCATCGGCGCTCTGTGCGCGGTGGTTGCGCTGTACCTGCGCCGTGGCATGGAAGAAACCGAGTCGTTCACCAAGAAAGAAAAAGCCAAGGAAAGCGCGATGCGCACCTTGATGCGCCACCCCAAGGAACTGATGACCGTGGTCGGCCTGACCATGGGCGGCACCCTGGCGTTCTATACCTACACCACCTACATGCAGAAATACTTGGTGAACACCGTCGGCATGAGCATCTCCGACTCCACCACCATCTCGGCTGCCACGCTGTTCCTGTTCATGTGCCTGCAGCCTCTGGTCGGCGGGCTGTCGGATAAGGTCGGCCGTCGTCCGATCCTGATCGCCTTCGGCATCCTCGGCACCCTGTTCACCGTGCCGATCCTCACCACGTTGCACACCATCCAAACCTGGTGGGGCGCGTTCTTCCTGATCATGGCCGCACTGATCATCGTCAGCGGCTACACCTCGATCAACGCGGTGGTCAAAGCCGAACTGTTCCCTACCGAAATCCGCGCCCTGGGCGTAGGCCTGCCGTATGCACTGACCGTGTCGATCTTCGGCGGTACCGCTGAATACATCGCGCTGTGGTTCAAGAGCATCGGTATGGAAACCGGCTACTACTGGTACGTGACCGCCTGTATTGCCGTGTCGCTGTTGGTCTACGTGACCATGAAAGACACCCGCAAACATTCGCGGATTACCACCGACTAAAGGTTCACCGCCCGTAAAAGAGGGGGCTGTGCCGGTTAACGGCACAGCCCCTTTTTATTTTGAAACCCGCGACCTTGCGGTGCACTATTACGCCCTCCCAGAACCCCAGCAGGAACCCCGGCCCATGTCTGACGATATCCATTTCTACGAACCCGCCAACGGTCACGGCCTGCCCCATGACCCGTTCAATGCCATCGTCGGCCCCCGGCCGATCGGCTGGATCTCGTCACATGACGGCGCAGGCCGCCTGAACCTGGCGCCCTACAGTTTCTTCAATGCGTTCAATTACATTCCGCCGATCATTGGGTTTTCCAGTGTCGGGCGTAAAGACAGCCTGAACAATATCGAACAGACCGGCGAGTTCGTCTGGAACCTGGCCACCCGCCCGCTGGCCGAGCAGATGAACCAGAGCTGCGCGGCGGTGGCGCCTGAGGTGAATGAATTCGAGTTATCCGGCCTGACGCCGGTGCCCTCGAAAATCGTCGGCGTGCCACGGGTCGGTGAGAGCCCGGTGTCGTTCGAGTGCAAGGTGACGCAGATCATCCAGCTGCAACGCGCCGACAGCACGTTGGTGCCCAGTTGGCTGGTGCTGGGCGAAGTGGTCGCGGTGCACATTGCCAAGTGGCTGCTCAAGGATGGCATCTACGACACCGCCGCCGCCGAGCCGATCCTGCGGGGCGGCGGTCCGGCGGACTACTTCCAGCTGGGGCCGGAAGCGCTGTTCAAGATGTACCGGCCTAACGCTTAAGACGCAGCCGTCCAGACCAGTTGGCCGTCTGCATCGACATCGCTTAACCGCTCAAGCTGCGCGCTGGCGGCATCATCGGCGTCGGACGCAGTCTTGAACGTTTGCCCATCCAGGATCTTGTGAAACTGCGGGGCGCCCATGCCATCGAGGGCCTTGACGGCGACGGCGGCGCTGTAGCCCCCCTCCCCCGGTACGACGGCGGATACGGCTTCGTGGTGGGCAAATTGTTTACGTGCCATGTTGCAGGTCCTGGCCAATGGAAAGTCGGCCATTCTAAACCGGTTCAGCCGGCGAGTTGCAGGTACTCCCCGTAGGCGTGCACGGCGGATACGTCGGTGAAGGTCTGGAAGTCCATGCTGCGCACGACCATGTCGTTCAACAGCTCAGTAAAGATCATCAGGGCCGGTGAGTTGAAGTAGGCGCTCATCGCCTGCTCGCTGCTCCAGAAGCCCGAGACCAGCCAAACATCAGGGTCGACCTGGGAGTGCTGCAACGAGAATTGCAGGCAACCCTGCGCCTCGCGGCCCGGTTCGATCAAACTGCTCAAGCGTGCACCCAGTTCGGTGCTGCACCCGCTACGGGCGCGGATAAAGGCCATATGGCTCGCGGGAATGGGGGTGGACATGTTCGACTCTCCCGTTGAGAAGTGATGCTCGGCAAGCACTGTGGGGGGTGTGCTGCCACAGGATCAACCATAGCGGCGGCGGTGCAGACGCGGTTAGTCGATTCCTGCCGGCTTATTGCACAATCCTGCGAGACGCGTAGAACGCACTTTAAGCCCGGGAGGTTCAGGCCATGGGCAAACGCCGTATTTCAGGCAGATGACCGGGCCCGCGCTTGCCTGATTGGCGACAGGCCGCAGGATCAGGCAAGGATTGTGCAGAATCGACCTAACACTGTTTGCAAAGCCGCCGCTAAGCTGACCCCCATCAAAGCAGCCTGCAGAGGACGCGCCATGTCGTCGCCCGAATATCAGCCCACGCCCCTCGATGCCGAGATGGAAAAACAGCGCGCCGAACTGGCCGGTATCGTGCACCGGCATACCTGGGAAGACGGCTCCTACGGCACCGCGATCACCTCGCTGTACCTTAACCGCCATAACACGCCGCGCGACTTTATGCCGGTGCTGGTGGAGCCTGCGCTGTGCATCCTCGCCAACGGCAGCAAAGAGGTGCGTCTGGCCGATGAAATCTTTGCCTACGACCCGCTCAATTACCTGGTGTTCTCAGTGGCGATGCCGGTGGCCGGACGGATCATCGATGCCACGCCGCAAGACCCGAACCTGTCGGTACGCATCAACATCGACCCGGCGCAGCTCACCGCCCTGATTGCCGAAGCTGGCCCCATGGGGGTGCCAACGCGCCCGACATCGCGTGGGATGTACGTGGACCGCATCGACCATCAATTGCTCGATGCGGTGCTGCGCCTGGCGCGCCTGCTGGATACACCCAAAGACATCGCCATGCTGGCGCCGTTGATCAATCGTGAAATCCTTTACCGCTTGCTGCGTGGGCCCCAGGGCTATCGTTTGTACGAAATCGCCGTGGCCAACAGCCAGAGCCACCGAGTGAGCCAGGCGATCAAATGGCTTAACAGCAACTACGAACAGCCGTTGCGCATTGATGACCTGGCCAAAGAAGTGAACCTCAGCGTCTCGACCCTGCACCACCGCTTCAAGGCGATCACCGCCATGAGCCCATTGCAGTACCAGAAACAGTTACGGTTGCAGGAAGCGCGCCGGCTGATGATTGCCGAAGGGCTCGAAGCTTCGGCGGCCGGGTATCGGGTGGGGTATGAAAGCCCGTCGCAATTCAGCCGGGAGTACAGCCGGTTGTTTGGGGCGCCGCCTCTGCGCGATCTGGCCAGGCTGCGCCAAAGCATCTGATTCACGCTGAGCAAGCCGGCCCCGACAGTTGGCCGGCGCAGAGTCAGTCCAATCCGCGGGGCAGTTGCAAGGTGACCCTCAGGCCACCTTCGCGAAGATTCTGCAGACTCACTTCCCCCCCATGACTGTGAGCGATATTTCGCGCAATCCCCAAGCCCAAGCCGTAACCCTGTTGCTGACCGGCAAGGCGGAAGTGCGGCTCAAACACCTGCTCCAGACGCTGTTCCGGCACCCCCGGCCCTTCGTCATCCACGTGCAGGACGAACTGCGCGCCGTCGTCTTCGATATGCAAATGCGCGTTCTGCCCATACTTCAAGGCGTTGTCGATCAGGTTGCCGATGCAGCGCTTAAGCGCCAAGGGCTTGCCTGGATAAGTCGTTAATGCAGCGCCATCCAGGGTCACGCGGCCGTTGCCGTTAGGCGCCACGTAAGGCTCCACCAGACATTCGAGCACATGGTTGAGGTCGACCGGCTGGATATTCTCGTGAATATCGGTGTCCTTCACGCACTGCAGCGCGCCTTTGACCAGCAACTCCAACTCATCCAGGTCGCGACCGAACTTGGCTTGCAGATTCTCGTCTTCCAGCAGTTCCACGCGCAGCCGCAGGCGGGTGATGGGGGTGCGCAGGTCATGGGAAATCGCGCTGAACAATTGGCTGCGCTCGGTCAGGTAGCGGCTGATGCGCTCGCGCATGGCATTGAACGCGCGCCCCACCTCCACCACTTCACTGCCGCCGCCTTCGGCCACCGGTTCAACATCGGCCCCCAGGGACATATCCCGCGCCGCCCGCGCCAGGCGCTTGAGCGGCCGGCTCTGCCAGTGCACCAGCAGGCCGATAAACAGCAGCAGAAAACCGCTGGTCAACACAATGAACCACACCTGCTGGGACGGCAGGCCTTGCTCTTCAAGGCTGGTGTAGGGCTCGGGCAGCAGCGAAGCGATGTACAGCCATTCGCCGGGGGCGAGCTGGATCTGGGTCACCAGCACCGGCGGGTTGACCGGTTCAAGCGTCAAGGCGTAATGGGCCCAGGAGCGCGGCAATTCGTCGAGCTTGAGGCCGGCATTGAAAATGCGCAGGTCTTCGGCGCTGACGAACTCCACCGAGATATGCACGTCGGCACCCAGGGTCTGGCGCAGCACTTCATCCACGGCCACCAGCACCGCCTGCTTGCGCGGGGTTGCGGGCAAGACCTCCATGTCCAGCGGACGATCGTTAAGGGTCACCACAAACCGGGTGCCGCCCATGCTGCGCAACTGGTCGAGCACCAACGGGCGATAGGCCACCGGTAACGAACGGAAGTAACTCACGCTGGCGGTCATCGAATGCGCCAGGCTACGCGCACTGGTGACCAGGCCTTCGAGCTGTGTGGCGCGCAGCTGCGAGACCCAGATCACGCTGGACAGCGCCTGGGCAAACAACACCACCAGCAAGGTCAGCAGCAGCATGCGCCCCAGCAGTGAGCGCGGCACCGGGAAGCGCCGGCGTTCGCTCACTAGTTCAGTGGGCATTGCCGGCAACCACGCTGGCTGCCAGTTGGTAACCACTGCCGCGCACGGTGCGGATCAGCTTCGGCGGCTTTTCGGTGTCACGCAGGCGTTGGCGCAGGCGGCTGACGGCCATGTCGACAATACGGTCCAGCGGCATCAGGTCGCGGCCACGGGTGGCGTTGCCGATGGTGTCGCGGTCGAGGATCTGCTGGGGATGGTCGAGAAACAATTTGAGCAGGGCAAAATCAGCGCCGGAGAGGATCACTTCCTCGCCATCCACGTGGAACAGTCGGTGACTGATCATGTCCAGGCGCCATTCATCAAACTCCCAGACATCGCCACCCACGCTACGCTCCTGGCCGAACTGGCAGCGACGCAACAGGGCCTTGATCCGCGCCTGCAGTTCGCGGGGGCTGAACGGCTTGCCGATGTAGTCGTCGGCGCCCAGTTCCAGGCCGATCACACGGTCGGCCTCGTCGGAACTGGCGGTAAGCATGATGATGGGCACCTGGGCCTGGCGCGGGTGCTGTCGGATCCAGCGACACAGGCTGAAGCCATCCTCGTCGGGCAACATCACATCGAGAATGACCAGGTCGCATGGCGCCTCGTTCATCGCCTGGCGGAACCCCGCGCCATCCGGCACGCCACGCACCTGGAAGCCGGCACGGCTGAGGTAGGTTTGCAGCAATTCGCGGATTTCCTGGTCGTCGTCGACGAGGAGAATCGATTTACTGATTACGCTCACAGGGTCCTCCTTGTTGTTATGGCCAAGCTTAAGGCATTTGTCGCCTGCGAGCGCCTTTCGCGAGCAAGCCAAGGGGCCATTACGACCTAAGCAAAAGCCTGCTCGAGCGCCACACCTGCCCCGGTCAACCCCGAATACGGCGCGGTCACCAACCACACAGGGATGCCCTTGAAATAGTCGCTCATGCAGCCTTTGTCGGCGAAGCTTTTGGCGAAACCACTGCTGATAAAGAAGTCGGCAAATCTGGGAATCACCCCACCGACGATGTACACGCCACCGCGCCCACCCGTGGTCAGCACGTTGTTACCCGCCACCCGGCCCAGCCAGATGCTGAACTGGTCCAGGACTTCCATCGCCAGCGGATCACCGGCCAGACCTGCGGCCGTGATGGCTTCGGGCGTTTCCAGCAGCGGCGTGTGGCCGTCGACTGCACAAATGGCCCGGTACAGACGCGGCAAGCCGCCCCCGCTCAGGGCGGTTTCGGCGCTGACGTGGCCGATTTCGTTGTGGATGTGCTGCCACAACTGGGTTTCGCGCGGGCTGCTCAGGGGCAGGTCGACGTGGCCGCCCTCCCCCGGCAAGGCCGCATAACGCCCCGCGCCGAAGTCCAGCAGGGTACCGACGCCCAGGCCGGTGCCCGGACCGATCACCACCGCCGGGCGCAACGGCTCGGGCGTGCCCGCGCAGACCACGCGAAATTCGTCGGGCTTGAGGCGTGTCATGCCCAGGGCCATGGCCGAGAAGTCGTTGACCAGCAGCAGCTCATCTACCTGCAAGGTCTTGCAAAAGGCAGTCTTGCTCAGGCGCCAGTGGTTGTTGGTGAATTTGAATTCATCGCCACTCACCGGCCCGGCCACCGAGAGGCACACCGCGCCGATATCGCCGATGTTCAGGCCTTCTTCCTGCAGATAAACCTTGATCGCGTCCTCCGGGCTTTGGTAATCCGCGGTGGCGTGCACCCGAATCGAGTGCAGCACCGAATCCCGCCACAACGCAAACCGGGCGTTGGTACCGCCGATGTCACCGACCAGCGCAAGCTTCACTTAAGCGTCTCCAAGGCAGAGGTAAAGGCGCTGGCGCCCTGCTCTGCGGAGCTTGCGGCCAAGCGCATAAATGCAAACAGCTCGCGACCGGCCCCCACGTTGTTGCCCAACAGGCCCGTGGCAGGCGTGCGCGCTGCAAATTCTTCGGCGTCCACCTTAAGCTCCAAGGTGCCTGTTACGCCATCCACGCGAATGATATCGCCATCGCGCACCCGCGCCAGTGGCCCGCCGCTCTGGGCTTCGGGGTTGACGTGGATCGCGGCGGGGATCTTACCCGAGGCGCCGGACATACGCCCGTCTGTCACCAATGCCACCTTGAAGCCACGATCCTGCAATACGCCAAGGAACGGGGTCATCTTGTGCAGCTCAGGCATACCGTTGGAGCGCGGGCCCTGGAAGCGCATCACCGCGACAAAATCTTTTTCCAGCTGACCTGCCTTGAACGCGTCGGCCAGGTCCTGCTGATCCTGGAACACCACCGCCGGTGCTTCGACGACTTGATGTTCAAGGGCCACGGCGGAGACTTTCATCACGCCACGCCCGAGGTTGCCTTCCATCACTCGCAGTCCACCTTCGGCCGAGAACGCACGGGCCACGGGGCGCAGGATGGTTTCGTCGAGGCTTTCGATAGGGCCGTCGCGCCATACCAGCTCGCCGTCGACCAGGAAGGGCTCCTGGATATAACGGCTCAGGCCCTTGCCCGCCACGGTGTTGACGTCTTCGTGAAGCAGACCGGCTTCGAGCAACTCACGGATCAGGAACGACATGCCACCCGCTGCCTGGAAGTGGTTGATGTCGGCCTTGCCGTTTGGATACACGTGGGACAGGGTCGGCACCACCTCGGAGAGGTCGGCCATGTCCTGCCAGGTGAGGATGATGCCCGCTGACATGGCGATGGCCGGCATGTGCAGGGTGTGGTTGGTGGAACCGCCGGTGGCGTTGAGGGCAACGATGGAATTGACGATGGATTTCTCGTCGACGATCTCGCCGATCGGGGTGAAATTGCCGTTGGCTTTGGTCAGGCGCGTGACCTGGTGCGCGGCTTCGCGGGTCAGCGCATCACGCAACGGCGTGTACGGGTTGACGAACGACGCGCCCGGCAGGTGCAGGCCCATCACTTCCATCAGCAACTGGTTGGTGTTGGCGGTGCCGTAGAAGGTGCAGGTGCCGGGGCTGTGGTAGGACTTCATCTCCGATTCCAGCAGCTCTTCGCGGCTGGCCTTGCCTTCGGCGTAGCGCTGGCGCACATCGGCCTTCTGCTTGTTGGAAATGCCCGACGGCATCGGCCCGCCCGGCACGAAGATCATCGGCAGGTGGCCATAGCGCAGTGCGCCCATCATCAGGCCGGGGACGATCTTGTCGCAGATGCCCAGCATCAGCGCGGCGTCGAACATGTTGTGGGACAGCGCCACCGCCGTGGACATGGCAATGACTTCACGGCTGAGCAGGCTCAGCTCCATACCCGGTTCGCCCTGGGTCACACCGTCGCACATGGCCGGGGTGCCGCCGGCGAACTGCCCCACCGAACCGACTTCGCGCAGGGCTTTTTTGATTTGCTCCGGGAAATGTTCGTACGGCTGATGCGCCGAGAGCATGTCGTTATACGAAGAAACAATTGCCACGTTGGCGGCATTCATCATGCGCAGGCTGTTTTTGTCCTCGGTGCCGCAACCCGCCACGCCATGGGCGAAATTGGCGCATTGCAGCTTGCCGCGCATCGGACCGTCGCTGGCGGCGCCGCGAATGAGCGCAAGGTAAGCCTCGCGGGTGGCGCGGCTGCGGGCGATAAGCCGTTCGGTGACCTCAAGAACGCGGGGATGCATGTGTAGAACTCCAGGCTAACGGATGTGGCGACCTGAGTGTCTATGCTGATCAAACGCCCGCAGCGCATGGGATGGCAGGGGTGTCGTTTGAATCATCGGACCAGTTGATTCAGGTCACTCGTTGTAGATTGAACAAAATATTGCCACTAAAAAGGCTTGTTTTCTATTTTTATGCGAATAATCTTGTAATTCTTACAACAAATCGACGACAGGCACTTTCCAATGACTCTTCGTATCGCAATCAATGGTTTTGGCCGTATCGGCCGTAATGTCCTGCGCGCACTGTATACCCAAGGCTATCGCCAGGATTTGCAGATCGTCGCCATCAACGATCTGGGCGACAGCTCGATCAATGCCCACCTGCTCAAATTCGACACCGTGCACGGTACCTTCGACGCAGAGGTCGCCCACGATCAGGAAAGCCTGACCGTCAATGGTGACCGGATTGCCGTGAGTGCCATTCGCAACCCCGCCGACCTGCCGTGGGCTGCGCACAAGATCGACGTGGTGTTCGAATGCACCGGTCTGTTCACCGAACGTGACAAGGCCGCCGCCCATATTACCGCCGGCGCGCGCAAGGTCATTATCTCGGCCCCCGCCAAGGGTGCGGACGCCACCGTGGTGTATGGCGTGAATCATGACATTCTGCGTCAATCCCACCAGATCATCTCCAATGCGTCGTGCACCACCAACTGCCTGGCCCCGGTGGCCCAGGTGCTGCACCGCGAGCTGGGCATCGAAAGCGGCCTGATGACCACGATTCATGCCTACACCAACGACCAGAACCTGACCGACGTCTACCACACCGACCCGTACCGCGCGCGTTCGGCCACCCAGAACATGATCCCGAGCAAGACCGGCGCCGCCGAAGCAGTGGGCCTGGTGCTGCCGGAACTGGCAGGCAAGCTGACCGGCATGGCCGTGCGAGTACCGGTGATCAACGTGTCGCTGGTGGACCTCACCGTTCAACTGAAAAAAGACGCCACGGCCGACGAAGTCAACGCGCTGCTCAAAGAAGCCAGCCAGCACTCGAAGATCCTCGGTTACAACACCCTGCCGCTGGTCTCCAGTGACTTCAACCACAACCCGCTGTCGTCGATATTCGACGCCAACCACACCAAGGTCAGCGGCAAGCTGCTCAAAGTGCTGGCGTGGTATGACAACGAATGGGGCTTCTCCAACCGCATGCTGGATAACTGCCTGGCGCTGTGTAACGCCGAGTAATCCCTATGGGAGGGGCTCGCCCCCTCCCGCATTTGACGATGCAGGCCCGCAGAAATAGCCACTTGCCATTTCAGTTGATGATAAGCATTATCATTAACTGCAAATCGGTCTGGTACTCCTGTGAGCCAATCTCGCTTCAACCACGTCTTTCTCACCCAACGGGTGATTCTGCTACGCACCTTGCAGCGGATGGTGAATAACCACAGCACCGCCGAGGACCTCCTGCAGGAAACCTACCTGCGCGTTACCCGGGCCCTCAGCGAACGGCCGATCGATCACCTCGAACCCTTCGTCTATCAAACCGCGCGCAATCTGGCGCTGGATCACCTGCGTTCACGCAGGATCCAGGCGCGTACGTTGCAGGAAGATGTCCCGCTGGACATTCTGCAAAGCGTCGCCGCCCCCACCAGTACTCCCGAAGATGCCACCCAGGCCGAGCAATTGCTCGAGCACCTGAGCGTCAGCCTCGGCCAGTTGAGCGCGCGTCAGCAGCGGATTTTCATCCTCAGCCGCCTGCACGGTTGCAGCTACCAGGAGATTGCCGATCAGTTGGACGTGTCCTTGAGCACCGTGCAAAAGGAACTCAAATTGATCATGGCCATCTGCGTAGGTGTGGCCGAACGGCTGGATCGGCCTTAAGCTGCATCCGACAGACGTGTCGATCCAGGCCGTAAGAAAGATCAATAGAACGTGGCGAAGACCCGAGGAACACCGTGACGGACCCGAATAAACTGCGCCCCCATGAGCTGGCTCATGAGGTGTTGCAAGACACGGCTATGGACCAGGCCCTCGATTGGCTGATCGCGCTGCAGTGCCCGCAGCCCGGGCAGCAAGCCGAGTTCGAAGCCTGGTTGGCCAGCGACCCGGCCCACGTCCATGCGTTCGGCAAGGCCCAGTCCGCCTGGGGCGGCGCACCGGTGCACAGCGCCGCCATGGCCCTGGCGGTGCCGCGCACGCCGAGCGCCTGGCGCCGGATCAAACCCCATTGGAAACCGCTCGCCACGGCCGCTGTGCTGTTGATCGGCCTGTTCAGTTTCAGCAACCTGCCGGTGCGCCTGCAAGCTGACCACCTCACCGTGGTGGGCGAACGCCAGCGCCTGCAATTGGACGACGGCTCGAACGTACTGCTGAACACCAACTCGGCGTTTTCCAGCCGCATCCAGGATCACCAGCGCATCGTGCGCCTGTACCAGGGCGAAGCGTTTTTCGACGTCGCGCCAAGCCACGGCATGCCCCTGCAAATCGACGCCGGCCCGGTGCGCGCCAGCGTGCGCGACACCGCCTTCGCCGTGCGCTACCTCAATGGCGAAGAAGCCCAAGTGCAAGTGCAGCGCGGTGATGTGGACCTGAGCAACACCTTCAACGATGCCCGCGTACGCCTGAGCGCGGGCGAAAGCATCCGCATCGGCCCCAAAGGCTTCGGCGCGCCGGCCAAGCTGGATGCCACCAAGGACCTGGCCTGGGTGCAAGGCCGGCTGATCTTCGAAAACTGCCCGATGAGCGAAGTGCTCGCCGAGTTGCGCCGTTATTACCCCGGCTGGATCGTCAACACCAACGAGCAACTGGCCAGCGTTGCGGTCACCGGCAATTACCGTCTGGACCAGCCCCTTGACGTGGTGCGCTCCCTGGCGCACATCACGTCGGCCAAGCTCTCGGAATACCCGGCGCTGGTGATCCTCAACTAAATGAGAATAATTTTTACTCGATAGCCTGCGGTGGTACGTCTCGTCTTAGCCAATGCAACTGATTCCTATTTGATTCGGTTCGCAACTATAAGATTCGTACCCGGAGCGCTCTCGATGTCCTCTCGTTTCAACCGCCGGTCTTCTTCACCCGTCCTGTCCTTGCTGACCGCCGCCATCCTGTTGGCCGGTGCGCCGGTGATGACCACCAGCGCCGCCGAACCGGCCTCGCGCAGCTACGGCAATTACACCTTCAGCATCGAGCAGCAACCGCTGGTCTCGGCACTTAACGCCTTTACCGCAGTGACCGGCTGGCAAGTCGGCCTGCCCGCCGAGCTGGGTCAAGGCGTGTCGTCGCCTGGCGTGAAGGGCCCACTGTCGCCGGAAAAAGCCCTGGAGCGCCTGTTGGTGGGGACCAACCTGAGCTACCGCAAACTGAGCAGTCACAACATCGTGCTGGAAAAGCGCGCAGCCGGCAGCACCCTCAACCTGCAGCAGGTCACCATCAGCGCCACCCGCAACGAGCAGCCCGTGAGCAGCGTACCGAGCACCGTCAGCGTGCATGAACGCGAGGAGCTGGACCGCCAGAACGTGAACACCATTCGTGAGCTGGTGCGCTACGAGCCCGGCGTATCGGTGGGTGGCGCCGGCACGCGCGCAGGTAACGCCGGGTTCAACATCCGCGGCATCGATGGCGACCGCATCCTCACCCAGGTGGACGGCGTGGAAGTGCCGGGCAACTTCTTCAACGGCCCCTACGCCAAGACCCGTCGCAACTACGTCGACCCGGAAATCGTCAAGCGCGTGGAAATCCTGCGTGGCCCGGCTTCGGCCCTCTACGGCAGCAGCGCCATCGGCGGCGCGGTGAGCTACTTCACCCTCGACGCGGATGACATCATCAAGCCCGGCCAGGATGTCGGCGCCCGCCTGAAAACCGGCTACAGCTCCGCCGACGAGAGCTGGCTGACTTCCGGCACCTTCGCCGGCCGCGTACAGGACTTCGACGGTTTGCTGCACCTGAGCCAGCGCAACGGCCATGAAACCGAGTCCTATAACGGCAACAACGCCACCGGCCTGGACCGCACCGGCGCCAACCCGGAAGAGGCACGCACCACCAACATCCTGGCCAAATTGGGCTGGAACTATGGCGATGACAATCGCCTGGGCCTGACGTACGAGAAGTACAAGGACGATCGCGACGTCAACCTGAAGAACGCGGTGGGCGGCCCGTTCATCGGCGGACGGGGTTTCAACCTGTACCGTGACCGTCGCGGCAACGACACCATCACCCGCGAACGTTTCGGCCTGGAAAACAGCGTGGCCCTCGAGTCACCGCTGGCAGACCGCCTTAAGACCAGCCTCAACTACCAGATCGCCAAGACCGACCAGACCACCGCCGAGATCTACCAGTCGGGCCGTCGTGTCCTGCGCACCCGCGACACGCTTTACGAAGAAAAACAGTGGGTCTTCGATGCCCAGCTGGACAAGGCCTTCAGTCTCGGTGAAACCGACCACCAAGTGACCTACGGCACCACGCTCAAGCAGCAAAAAGTCACCGGCTCGCGCGAAGGCAGTGCGACCTGCGTGGTCGTCGGCAGCGGCTGCAACGCCATTGGCGCGCCGAGCCCGGTCGCCAGCGACAGCGTGAAAAAATCCAGCGATTTCCCCGACCCGACCATCAACACCTATTCGCTGTTCGCCCAGGACCAGATCACCTGGGACAAATGGACCTTCCTGCCTGCAGTGCGCTACGACTACACCCAGCTCAAGCCCAAGCTCACCCAGGAATTCCTCAATACGGTAAACCCAACGGGTGCGGACACGGTCAGCGACAAGGAAAAAACCTGGCATCGCGTGACGCCCAAGTTTGGCCTGACCTACGCGCTGACGGACCACTACACCTGGTTCGGGCAATACGCCGAAGGTTTCCGCACGCCATCGGCCAAGGCGCTCTACGGACGCTTTGAAAACCTGAACCTGGGCTACACCGTCGAGCCCAATCCGGACCTCAAGCCGGAGACCAGCAAAGGCATCGAGAGCGGCCTTCGCGGCAACTTCGACGAGGGTTCCTTCGAAATTGCGTTGTTCTACAACAAGTACCGCAACTTTATCGACGAAGACAACGCCGTGGTCGGTGCCACTGTCGAGCAGTTCCAGGCGGTGAACATCAAGCGCGCCACCATCAAGGGCGCCGAAGCCAAGGGTCGCCTGAACCTGGACGCTTTCGGCGCGCCAAACGGCCTGTACACCCTGGGTTCGGTGTCCTATGCCTACGGTCGCAACGACGAAAACGGCGAACCACTCAACAGCGTCAACCCGCTCAAGGGCGTATTCGGCCTGGGCTACGACAGGGACACCTATGGCGGCCTGTTGAGCTGGACCCTGGTGAAGAAACAGAATCGCGTCGACAGCTCCACCTTCCACGCACCTGACGGCGACACCCGCGCGCCGTTCAAGACGCCAGGCTTCGGCGTGGTCGACCTGACCGCCTACTACAAAGTCACCGACGACGTGACCGTCAACGGCGGTCTGTACAACCTGACAGACAAGAAGTACTGGAACTGGGATGACGTACGCAGCTACGACAGTGTCGGC
This sequence comes from Pseudomonas sp. FP2309, assembly GCF_030687575.1. Classification (NCBI taxonomy): domain Bacteria; kingdom Pseudomonadati; phylum Pseudomonadota; class Gammaproteobacteria; order Pseudomonadales; family Pseudomonadaceae; genus Pseudomonas; species Pseudomonas sp. FP2309. The sequence continues at coordinate 4,493,956 of NZ_CP117439.1, forward strand.
GAAGCGGCCGTAACAGGCCCCGCCAACCTCGACCGCCTGACTCAGCCGGGCCGCAACTTCGCGATCAACCTGATCTGGGACATCTGACAACGCCGTTCACCTCGCCGACATTTCATCGGCGAGGTGAGGATTTTTTACTGTGCCGCGTCTTCTTGTTCGTCTAGTTGATAACAGCTCTCTTCAGGGCAACAAGGCGCCTCCCTTCTCAAGGACTTTTTCATGACCGCTTCTCCTACTGCAGAACGCCAAAGCCTGCGCTCCCAGCGCCTGAACCAGATCACCCACGAGCCACACACCAAACTGGATGCACTGGTCAAAGCCCACGCGCCGTTCGAAACCCAGGCCAACTTTGCCCGTTTCGTGGTGGCGCAGTACCTGTTCCAGTCGGAGCTGGTGGCCCTGTACAACGATGCCGAACTGATCAAGATCGTCCCTGACCTGGCCGCGCGCTGCCGCGCCGAAGCCGCCAAACTCGACCTTGCCGACCTGGACACCGACGTGCCCGCACCAGTGGCCGGCGCGGTGAACAACCCGAGCCAGGCCGAAGCCTTGGGTTGGCTGTTTGTGTCCGAAGGCTCAAAACTGGGCGCTGCGTTCCTGATCAAGCGCGCCGTGGGCCTGGGCCTGAGCGAAACCTTCGGTGCCCGCCATCTGGGTGAGCCGGTCGGTGGTCGTGCCGAAGGCTGGAAAAGCTTCACGCGCACCCTTGACGCGCTGCAACTGAGCGCCGAAGAAGAAACCGCGATGGACAAAGGCGCGGTCGACGCGTTTGTGCGCTTCACCGTCTTGCTGGAACAGGCGTACGCTACGACCCCCGAACTGGCCTGACGCCGGGTTTGGAATGCGATTAACCCTGTGGGAGCGGTCTTGCTCTCACAGGTTGATACGATTCCAATCCGAATATTCCATCCCTCCTGTAAATCGCTCCCATGACCGGCAAAACCCAATCCACCTCAAAAATCGCACAGGTCCTCTTCGGCCTGCTGGCCTATGTCAGCCTGGGCATCGGGCTGGTGGCGATCGTGATTCCGGGTTTGCCTACCACCGAATTCATCCTGCTGGCCGCCTGGGCCGCCACCAAAAGTTCGCCACGCCTCAGCGCCTGGCTGGAAAACCACCACCTGTTCGGCCCTATCCTGTCCAACTGGCGTAACGGCAAAATCATCGCGCGCCGGGCCAAAGTCAGCGCCACCGTGAGCATGCTGCTGTGCGCGACGCTGATGCTGGTGATGCTCGACCATGGCTGGCCGATTTACCTGGCCATTGCCGGAATGAGCCTGGGCAACCTGTGGATCTGGTCACGCCCCGAACAGCTCGCAAAGCCCGCGTAACGGAGCCTGTAGGCCTTCAGCTACCGCTCATCGCCTATTTCTCATGAAACCTTCTACAGCGCCGATGCTCCGGATAAGGCGCCGAATGGACGTGGGCGTGCTGGGCATTCCAACCCGTCCATTCGTGAGTGACCTATGTTCGACACCCTCTCAATCCGCTTGAAAATTGTGCTGCTGTCAGGCCTCTGTCTGTTGGGAGTGATTGCGCTGGTGGTTGGCATCAACCTCTACAACACCAACCAGAACGATCGATTGATCAGCAATTCAAGCTCGCGCATGCTCACTGCCAGCGTCGAACAACTGCTGCAAGCCAAGGCCGCCGAACAGGCGGTGCAATTACAAAAGACCTTCGGCGACAGCCTGGTGGCGCTGACCGCGCTGGCTGACCAGATCAAGGGCCTGCGCGTTATGGCCGCTAAGCGTGGGGTGGACGCCGGCGCGCTGCGCGAAGACATCAACCAGAGCCTCAAGACCACCTTTGACCGTAACAGCAAAGTACTGGGGTTCTGGCTGTCGTTCGAACCCAACGGCCTGGACGGCAAGGACAGCGAATTCGTCGATGACAAAGCGCGGGTCTCCAACGACAAAGGGCGCTTCGCCAGTTATTGGAGCCGCGCCGGCGGCGACGGTTTGAACACGGTCATGGTCGAGGAAGACCTGAACAAGACCACCCTCACGTTAAGCGGAACGCCCTACAACATCTGGTACACCTGCCCACGGGACACCCGCAACACCTGCCTGCTGGACCCGTATGAAGATACCGTGGGCGGCAAACCCGTGCTGATGACCACCCTTGCAATGCCACTGCTCGTAGAAGGCAAACTCATTGGCGTTGTCGGCGTCGACATCGCCCTCACCGCCCTGCAAGCGACCACTGACGCCGCGCAGAAAGACCTGTTCAACGGCGCGGCGAAGCTGGAAATTCTCTCCAGCACCGGCCTGATCGCCGCTTACAGTGGCGAGCCGGCCAAGGTCGGCAAAAACCTGGCCGACACCCTCGGCGCCGAAAGCAAAGAAATTGTTCAATTGCTGGCGGGCGACACTCGCATGATCCGCACACAGGACGACACAATTCGCGCCGTGTACCCGGTCAAGCCGATTGCCGAAGCCAAGTCGTGGGGCGTGGTAATCGAGCTGCCAAAAGCCGTGATGCTGGCCGATAACGTCAAGCTGCACGCCATGCTCGACGACGCCCAGGCGGCAGGCACTCTCAAAACCTTGCTGGTGGCGGCCGCCGCAGCCCTGCTCGGGTTGCTGCTGATCTGGCTGACCGCCACCGGCGTAACCCGCCCTATCAACAGTGTGGCCGCCATGCTCAAGGACATCGCCAGCGGTGACGGCGACTTGACCCAACGCCTGGCCTACGCCAGGAAAGACGAACTGGGCGAGTTGGTGAACTGGTTCAACCGGTTTCTCGACAAGCTGCAACCGACCATCGCGCAGATCAAGCAAAGCATCACCGAAGCCCGCGGCACGGCGGACCAGTCTTCGGCCATTGCGCGCCAGACCAGCGAAGGCATGCAGGTGCAGTTCCGCGAAATCGACCAGGTGGCCACCGCCTCCAATGAAATGAGCGCCACCGCCCACGACGTGGCCAACAGCGCGTCCCATGCCGCCAGCGCGGCGCGGGGGGCTGACCAGTCGGCGCGTGAGGGCATGTCGATCATCGAACAAAGTACCCGCGACATCACCACCCTGGCCGAAGAAGTCAGGAAGGCCGTGGGCGAAGTCGAGGCGCTGGCGGTCAACAGCGAGCAGATCGGCTCCGTGCTCGAAGTGATTCGCAGCATTGCCGAACAAACCAACCTGCTGGCGCTCAACGCCGCGATTGAAGCGGCACGCGCCGGGGAAAGCGGGCGTGGGTTCGCGGTGGTGGCTGACGAAGTGCGCAACCTGGCCAAGCGCACCCAGGATTCGGTGGAAGAAATCCGCCAGGTGATCGAGCGGATCCAGAGCGGTACCCGTGGCGTGGTGGCGACCATGCACTCGAGCCAAAACCAGGCCCAGAACAATGCCGGGCAGATCCATCAGGCGGTGCAGGCCCTGGGCAAGATCAGCGACGCCGTCACCGTGATCAGCGACATGAACCTGCAAATCGCCAGCGCCGCCGAACAGCAGAGCGCCGTGGCCGAAGAGGTCAACCGCAACGTGTCGGCGATTCGCACCGTGACCGAAACCCTCACCGGCCAGGCCACCGAATCGGCGGCCATCAGCAGCCAACTCAATGCGCTGGCCAGCCAGCAGATGAAACTCATGGATCAGTTCAAGGTTTAAATCACAACAAAACACCCCTGTGGGAGGGCCACCTCCCACAGCATCCGTGCCTTAAAGGCCGGTCCAGGCGCTGACAAACTGCGTCAGGTCTTCTTTGGCGGCCGTACGCGGCGGGTTCTGCGGGGTACCCAGGTAGAGGAAGCCAATCACTTGCTCATCCGCCGTCAGCCCCAGGCCCTTGGCGACGTGGGCAGAGTACGACAACTCACCGGTGCGCCACACCGCGCCGATCCCTTGGGCATAAGCGGCCAGCAGAATGCCGTGTGCCGCACAGGCCGCCGCCAGCAGTTGCTCGGATTTGGGCACCTTGAAGTGTTCCTGCAGGCGGGCAATCACCACCACCACCAACGGCGCGCGCAACGGGCCGTTCTGGGCCTTGTCGATAGCGGCTTGCGGCGCATCGGGGTCTTGCAGGCGCGCAGCCTCGGCCAGCAGCGTGCCCATGTGTTCACGGGCCGCACCTTCTACCGTGAGGAAACGCCACGGACGCAGTTGACCGTGGTCGGGGGCGCGCATGGCGGCGGCGAACAGGACGTCGCGCTGCGCCTGGGTCGGTGCCGGCTCCAGCAAACGCGGCACGGAAACACGGTTGAGCAAAGCGTCGAGAGCCTGCATTGGCCACCTCCAGAAAAAAATGTGCGGTCATTCTAGCGGGAATGAATCGGCTACCACCAAACGATAATTGCTCTTATTCATTCCCCCCGGCCCTGTTAGACTTTGCGACCACATTTTTCGACCTGATTCAGGAAACTCGATGGTTCGTTCGCTTGTTCGTTTGTCCGTTGCATGCATGGCCTTGGGCCTGGTGGCATGCGATGACGCCCCACGCTTTACCAAGGCCGAGCCTGGCGAGGCGCGGGCGGGAGGCGCGGCGACGGTGAACAAGCGTGACCAGAACGCGTTTTCGCTGCCATCGGCCAACCTGTCACCGACGCGCCGCCTGGACTTCAGCGTCGGCAACAGTTTCTTTCGCAGCCCCTGGGTGATCGCGCCGTCCACCACCACGGCCCGTGACGGCCTGGGCCCGCTGTTCAACACCAACGCCTGCCAGAACTGCCATATCAAGGACGGCCGCGGCCACCCGCCGCTGCCCGACGCGGCCAACGCGGTGTCGATGCTGGTGCGTCTGTCGATCCCTGACACCCCCGCCTACGCCAGGCTCATCGAACAGGCGGGCGTCGTGCCGGAGCCGGTGTACGGCGGGCAACTGCAGGACATGGCCGTGCCCGGCGTGGCGCCGGAGGGCAAGGTGCGCGTCGACTACACGCCGGTCAATGTCACCTTCAAGGACGGCACGGTGGTGGAGTTGCGCAAGCCGGACCTGCAGATCACCCAGCTCGGCTATGGGCCGATGCACCCCGACACGCGCTTCTCGGCGCGCATCGCGCCGCCGATGATCGGCCTGGGTCTGCTCGAGGCCATCAGCGACGCCGACATCCTGCGCAACACCGACGCGGGCACGGCCGACAAAGGCGCCATCGTCGGCCGTGCGAACCGGGTGTGGGACGACGCCGAACAAAGGACCGTCCTCGGGCGTTTCGGCTGGAAAGCCGGGCAACCGAATCTCAATCAACAAAATGTTCACGCATTTTCAGGTGATATGGGCCTCTCCACGTCCCTGAGACCCTTCGATGACTGCACCGACACCCAGGTGGCCTGCAAACAGGCGCCCAACGGCAACGGCCCCGATGGCGAGCCGGAAGTCAGCGATAACATCCTGCGTCTGGTGCTGTTCTACACCCGCAACCTTGCAGTGCCCGTGCGCCGTGACGTCGACAGCCCCCAGGTGCTGGCCGGCAAGAACCTGTTCTATCAGGCCGGTTGCCAGGGTTGCCATAAACCGACATTCACCACCGCCGCCAACGCGGCCGAACCCGAACTGGCCAGCCAGGTGATCCGGCCCTACAGCGACCTGCTGCTGCACGACATGGGCCCAGGCCTTGCCGACAACCGCACCGAATTCAAGGCCAGTGGCCGCGACTGGCGCACTGCGCCGTTGTGGGGCATCGGCTTGACGCAAACCGTGGGTGGTCACACCCAGTTTTTGCATGACGGCCGCGCCCGCAATCTGCTTGAGGCCGTGCTCTGGCATGGCGGTGAGGCACAAGCCGCGCAGCAGCATGTGTTGTCCTTTAATGCCGAGCAGCGCGCTGCGTTGCTGGCCTTCCTGAATTCTTTATAAGCTTCGCCCCAATTACAGAAGGGAGCTCGACATGTTCCGTCCCAAGTTGTTGTTCACCAGCCTGGCCGCCCTCGCCCTTGGTGCCTGCTCGCCCCAGGACCCGCAAGCGGTCACCTCGGCGGCGATCGCCAAACAAGTGATCCTGCCGACCTACAGCCGCTGGGTCGAAGCCGACCGTCAGTTGGCCGTCAGTGCCCTGGCCTACTGCCAAGGCAAGGAAAGCCTGGACACCGCCCGTGCCGACTTCCTCCACGCGCAAAAAGCCTGGGCCGAACTGCAACCGCTGCTGATCGGCCCATTGGCCGAAGGCAACCGTTCGTGGCAAGTGCAGTTCTGGCCGGACAAGAAAAACCTGGTCGGTCGTCAGGTCGAGCAACTGGTCGAAGCCCAGCCACAGATCGACGGCGCCGCCCTGGCCAAGTCCAGCGTGGTGGTGCAAGGCCTGTCGGCCTACGAATACATCCTCTACGACGCCAAGACCGACCTCGCTGATGACACGCAGAAAGCCCGTTACTGCCCGCTGCTGGTGGCGATCGGCGACCGTCAGAAAGCCTTGGCCGAGGATATCCTGGCCAGTTGGAACAGCACCGACGGCATGCTGGCGCAGATGACCAAGTTTCCCAACCAGCGCTACGCCGATTCCCACGAAGCCATTGCCGACCTGCTGCGTGTGCAAGTGACCGCACTGGACACCCTCAAGAAAAAACTCGGCACGCCGATGGGCCGCCAGACCAAAGGTATCCCGCAGCCATTCCAGGCCGACGCATGGCGCAGTCAATCATCCCTGCAAAGCCTGGAAGCCAGCCTCGCAGCTGCCCAGACTGTGTGGGTCGGTGTCGATAACAAGGGCTTGCGTGGCCTGTTGCCTTCAGACCAGAAGCCGTTGGCCGAGAAGATTGACGCGGCGTACGCAGCGTCTCTGAAGCTGTTCGCCAGCAACCAGCGCACCCTCAACGAACTGCTGAGCGATGACGCCGGACGCCAGCAACTCAACGACATTTATGACAGCCTCAACGTCGTCCACCGCCTGCACGAGGGCGACCTGGCCAAGGCGCTGGGCATCCAACTGGGCTTTAACGCCAACGACGGTGACTGATGATGCTCAGGCGACAGGTTTTGGCGGTTGGCAGCGTGCTGCTCAGTGCGCTCACTCTGGGTGGCTGGACCCTGTTCAAAAGCAAAGACAAGGGCCCGCTGCTGCTGTCGGCGCGCGATGATGCAGAAGGCGGGCACTACGCCGTGGGTTATCGCCTGGACGGCAAGCAAGTGTTTGCCACCCGGGTCGGCCAACGCTGCCATGACATCATCAACCACCCGACGCTGCCGATTGCGCTGTTTGTCGCCCGTCGGCCGGGCACCGAGAGCTACCTGATCGACCTGCGTGATGGCGCCTTGCTGCAAACCCTCACGTCGCTGCCCAACCGCCATTTCTACGGCCATGCGGTGATTCACAAGAGCGGCGACTTTCTCTACGCCACCGAGAACGACACATCCGACCCCGGCCGTGGCCTGCTCGGCGTGTATAGGTTCGAAGGCGAGCGCCTGGTGCACAGTGGTGAGCTTTCCACCCATGGCATCGGCCCGCACCAAGTGTCGTGGATGCCCGACGGCGAAACGTTGATCGTGGCCAATGGCGGTATCCGCACCGAAGCCGAAAGTCGCGTGGAAATGAACCTCAACGCCATGGAACCCAGCCTGGTGCTGATGCGCCGCGACGGCACCTTGATCAGCAAGGAAACCCTGGCCCAACAGATGAACAGCGTGCGCCATATGGGCATTGCCAGCGACGGCACCATCGTCACCGGACAGCAATTCATGGGGCCGTCCCACGAGCGTTCCGAGTTGCTGGCGATCAAGCGGCCGGGACAGCCATTCGTGGCCTTTCCGGTGGCGGACGCGCAGTTGCAGGCGATGGGGCACTACACCGCCAGCGTCGCCGTGCACAGCGAGTTACGCCTGGTGGCGCTGACCGCACCGCGCGGCAATCGCTTCTTCATCTGGGATATGGACAGCGGCGAGCTGCGTCTGGACGGGCCCTTGCCGGACTGCGCCGGCGTCGGCGCGGTGGCGGATGGGTTTGTGGTGACATCGGGCCAAGGCCGTTGCCGTTTCTATGATTGCCGCCAGACGCCGTTGGCAGCCACGCCGCTGGAGCTACCGGCGGGGCTCTGGGACAACCACCTGCACTTGATTTAAACCGGTTTGCCAGACAAAAAAAGGGCCTCGCATCGCAAGGCCCTTTCTTGGGGGTTTGAATCGTTTCAACTTTGCGGCCTCATCCCTTGAGACAGTCCAAACATGAACAGCAGCAGCTCGTGGTCCGGCTTGGCTGCCACACTCGCCTTGGCGACGCGCGGCAACAAGCATTGCGCACCCTCCTGCGTAGCGCTGAGTACCTGTGTGCGAGGCTGTTCCCACGCAGCCAGGGCCAAGGCTGCAACGCCTAATGCCCCCACCAGGAACACACCTCGTGCTATTTCTAGCTTCATTTGGTTAAACCCTTGATAGCGCTGCCAAACGCCGTCTCGTAAAAGTAGCTCAGTTTTGCCCAGTCGCTATCGCTCCACGACGAATGGCGACGCAGCTGTTGCATATCGTGGGAAGCCGCGCGATAGGCGGTCAAGCGTTGGCGGCACTTTTCAAAATCCAGCAAGGCTACCTCGACGTTGGCCGAGTCGCCCTCTCCCGTCACCCGTACGAAAATATGCTTGATATACAGGCAACCATGCTGCCAGCGCCCTTTGTGCATACGGGCCAGGGTGCCGGCCAATTCCTTGAGCAGGCGTTCGTGCAGCAACTCGCCGTAGCGTTCACGGCCGCCTGCGGCGTACCAGTTTTCAATTTCGTCGAAGCCGTCGAGGGCCGAAGTGACCAACAATGCCTTCCATTGGTGCTCGGCATCACGGCGTGCCTCACAGAACACCAGTTCCGGCACGCGCACGTCGAGCAAACGCAGACCCTTGAGAGCGTCGCGCTCACGCAGCACGGTAGGGCGACCGAAGGGATGCAGCCAACTGCGGTAAATATGACCGGTCTGGCGTTTGCTGTAGAGCAAGCGGCCATTGGCGCTCGTCACCCGCTGCACACCACTTTCACCGCCGCGCCGACGATTGGGCTCTTCGACCCACTCGCCCTGCTGGCGCCAGAAGTAATCGAACCTTTCTTCGGGAGTTACGTGACTGCCTGCTACGCACTCAACTGCCATCCTGTTACCTCTTGCGCAATACATACACCCGCCACATGGCGTAGAGCGGTATGAAGTCCAGGGATTCCTGAACACGGAACCCGGCCTGCTCAAATTCTGCCTCGACAGTAGCAGCCGGTAACACAAACCGGTTTTGGTAACCGTCCTGCTCATCTTTTTTGCGACGCTGCGCTTCGAGCCGCTTGCGTTTCCAGGCTTTGAAATTGCCGTCGACCCACAGCGAAATGATCACGCTGTCGCGGGTAACCCGCTGAAATTCCCGCAATATCGCCAACCGGTGCGCCGGATCCCCAATGTGGTGCAACAGGCGCATACAGAAGATGCTGTCGACCGAGTTATCAGGCAGATCGATGTCGAAAGCAGATGTTTGCAAAGGCCGTACCCGTTTCACCACTTCCGCCGGTTGGGCGACGGTTGCGACCTTGAGCATCGATGCCGAATTGTCAGCGCCGATAATCACGCGGTTGGGTTTTTCCGCCAGTAACGGCCAGAAGCGCCCGGCGCCGCACGGCAGATCCAGCACCAGGCCTGGCTCACCGGCCATCGCCAGCGCACCACGGGCCAATTGCTCGTCGCGTTTATGGGACAGGCGGCGCGCGAGATTGTCCTGATGCTTGAGCAAATATTCCTGCGCGTGTTCGTCGTCGTATTTTTCGGAAAATTCGAGCTTGATGGGGTTAGACATCATTGATCTCCAGTCACTGATGCCTACAACCTTAGGCACCGAACTGTGATCAACAGGTCAACCGTGTGTGAAAAACTCGTCCTGTCCAATTCCATACATTTCAAGACTTTACAGACACAAGCAATAGCATGGGGCCATCTTCGCCGAATGACGGGGATGTCTGGCAGGATAGCGGCAGTGTCAGCGGTCAGGCCTTGGCCTGACCTAATTCCACGTGAAAGCGGCAACCGTTGGGGTCCATGGTACTGAGGCTGACGCGCCATCCCTGGTTCTCGCAAATGCGCTGCACCAACGACAACCCCAGGCCCAGGCCATCACCGCGCTTCTCGCTACCGCGTACGAATGGCTCGAACATCGCTTCGCGTTTTTCTTCGGGAATGCCGACGCCACTGTCTTCCACCACAAACCCACTTGGCTCAAGGGTCAGGCGAATAAACCCTTGCTCGGTGTAATGCAGGGCGTTGCGCAGCAGGTTGCCCATCACCGCGTGCAGGAAGGTGGTGTTGTAGCGTGTGTCCAGGGGGTTGCCGGGGTGGTAGATCAGTTCCAGGCCCTTGTGTTCGATCTGCTCACGCCAGATGCCAAGCAGGTCCTCGGCCACCTGGGTAAGGGTCACCTGGGGCGACATCGCCCCGTCGTTGTGTTCGGCGCGAGCCAGCATCAGGAAGGTCTGCACCAGCTCGCGCATCTCTTCACAGGCGCGGGCAATGCGTTGCACTTGATTGCGCCCGCGCTGATCGATGGCCGGGTTTTCCAGCAACAGTTCGCAGGAACTGGCCAGCACCATCAAGGGCGTGCGCAGTTCGTGGCTCACATCACTGGTGAACATCTGCTCGCGGGACAAGGCCTGGCGCAGTCGCCCCAGCGTGGCATCGAAGGCCACGGCCAGCTCACCTACTTCATCGGCCGCGTAGTCCGGCGCCAGCGGCGGCGCCAGGCCCAGCAACTGGTCGCGATGGCGCACCTGGCGGGCCAGACGCACCACCGGCGCCATCACTTTGCGTGCCAGTACCCAGCCCAGGAACACCGCCAGCGCCAAGCTGAGCACGAAGCCCACCAGCACCACGGCAAACAGCACGCGCTCACGTTCTTCGAAATCGCTTTGATCCTGCAGCAGCACATAACGCCGGCCGTCGATCACTTCGACCATGGCGTGGTAAGAGAGCGACTCGCGAAACACCTCGTGAAAACCCGGTTCCAGGTGCCGAAGGTCTTTGGGCAGCTCGAAATCTCCCCGCCCGCCGCTGAAATAAAACAGTTGGTCCGGTTCGGGCCTGTGGCGCCAGTCCTCGACGCTGTCCATCAACAGCAGCCGTTGCAGGTCGCCGCCCAGGCCCGCTGAGATCAGCTTCTCTTCCACCAGGTGCACCGTCGCAACGATGCCCATGGCGAACGCCCCCGCCACCAACGCGCTCATCAACGCAAAGGCAATGATGATCCGCTGGGCAAGGCTTTGCTTAAACTCCATCACGTCCCTCGGCCAGGCGGTAGCCCACACCGTGCACCGTGTGCAGCAACGGCTTGGCAAAGGGCTTGTCGATCACTTGGCGCAATTGATGAACGTGGCTGCGCAGGCTGTCGCTGTCCGGGCAATCATCGCCCCACAGCGCTTCCTCGAGGATTTCCCGGCGCAGCACATGGGGACTTTTTTGCATCAGTACGGCGAGCAGCTTGAGACCGACCGGGTTGAGCTTGAGCAGGCGCCCTTCGCGGGTCACTTCCAGGGTGTCGAGGTCGTAATGCAGGTCGGCGACTTGCAGGGCACGGCGCCCGCCACCCTGAGCACGGCGCAGCACCGCTTCGATGCGCGCTGCCAGCTCCGAGAGAGCAAAGGGTTTGAGCAGGTAATCGTCGGCGCCGGACTTGAAGCCCTGCAGCCGGTCGTCCAACTGGTCGCGAGCGGTGAGCATGATCACCGGCGTGTCGCGGCGAGCGTCTTCACGCAGACGCTTGCACAGGGTGTAGCCATCGATACCCGGCAGCATGATGTCGAGCACGATCAGGTCGTAATGCTCGGTGGCCGCCAGGTGCAGGCCGGACAAGCCGTCCTGCGCACAGTCGACGGTGTAGCCCTTGAGCCCCAAATAATCCGCCAGATTGGCCAAAATATCGCGGTTGTCTTCAACCAATAAAATTCGCATGGCGGTGTCTCCGTACGCGGTAACGGCCGTGATGGCTCGCGCAGCTTAAGGGCAAGTGTGGCTCACGACTAGGGCGTGAGCTCGACTTCATTGGTATTTTCAACCGATTGACGCGCTTCACGGCTTTTTCACTGATGCTTCACTCGCTGCCCACAAAAGGGCTGTCAGGCTGATGCACCGTCACGCCGAAAAAAAGCAGGGCGTAAAAAAACCCCGCCTGCATCACTGCAGGCGGGGCTTTTTCAGTACAGGGGTAAGGCTGGCTTACATCATGCCGCCCATGCCACCCATGCCGCCCATGTCTGGCATACCGCCGCCAGCCGAGCCTTCAGCTTTTGGCTTGTCAGCAATCGCAACTTCGGTGGTCAGCAACAGACCAGCAATCGAAGCGGCTGCTTGCAGCGCCGAACGGGTGACCTTGGTTGGGTCCAGGATACCCATTTCAACCATGTCGCCGTATTCGCTGGTGGCGGCGTTGTAACCGTAGTTACCTTTACCGTTCTTCACTTCGTTGACCACAACGCTTGGCTCGTCGCCGCTGTTGGAAGCGATCTGACGCAGTGGAGACTCAACGGCGCGACGCAGCACAGCGATACCGACGTTCTGGTCAGCGTTGTCGCCCTTGAGGTCAACCAAGGCTTCCAGAGCACGGATCAGCGCAACGCCACCGCCAGGTACCACGCCTTCTTCGACGGCTGCGCGGGTTGCGTGCAGGGCGTCTTCAACGCGGGCTTTCTTCTCTTTCATTTCAACTTCGGAACCAGCGCCAACCTTGATCACTGCAACGCCGCCGGACAGCTTGGCCAGACGCTCTTGCAGTTTTTCACGGTCGTAGTCCGAAGAAGTCTCGGCAACCTGGGCGCGGATCTGGTTGATGCGCGATTGGATGTCGCTCTCCGCGCCAGCACCGTCAACGATGATGGTGTTTTCTTTGGAGATGGTCACGCGCTTGGCACTACCCAGGTTTTCCAGGGTGGCGCTTTCCAGGCTCAGGCCGATCTCTTCGGAGATAACGGTACCGCCGGTCAATACGGCGATGTCCTGCAGCATGGCTTTGCGACGGTCGCCGAAGCCTGGAGCCTTGACGGCTGCGACTTTAACGATGCCACGCATGTTGTTCACAACCAGGGTCGCCAGGGCTTCGCCTTCAACGTCTTCGGAAACGATCAGCAGCGGACGGCCCGCTTTAGCGACGGCTTCCAGTACTGGCAGCATTTCGCGGATGTTGGAGATCTTTTTGTCGACCAGCAGGATCAGCGGGCTTTCCAGCTCGGCAACCATGGTTTCCGGCTTGTTGACGAAGTACGGGGACAGGTAGCCACGGTCGAACTGCATGCCTTCTACAACCGACAGTTCGTTTTCCAGGCCAGTGCCTTCTTCAACGGTGATCACGCCTTCTTTACCGACTTTTTCCATGGCTTCGGCAATAATGTCGCCGATGGAGTTGTCGGAGTTGGCGGAGATGGTGCCTACCTGAGCGATGGCCTTGGTGTCGGCGCATGGCTTGGACAGGTTTTTCAGCTCAGCTACGACGGCGATGGTCGCCTTGTCGATACCGCGCTTGAGGTCCATCGGGTTCATGCCGGCAGCGACGGCTTTCAGGCCTTCGTTGACGATCGACTGAGCCAGAACGGTGGCGGTGGTGGTGCCGTCGCCTGCGTCATCATTGGCACGGGAGGCAACGTCTTTGACCAGCTGCGCGCCCATGTTTTCGAAACGGTCTTCCAGTTCGATTTCTTTAGCGACGGAAACGCCGTCCTTGGTGATGGTCGGAGCGCCGAAGCTCTTCTCGATGATCACGTTACGGCCTTTAGGGCCCAGGGTCGCTTTTACTGCGTCAGCCAGGATGTTGACACCGGTGAGCATTTTCTTACGGGCGGAATCGCCGAATTTAACTTCTTTAGCAGCCATGATCGATATTCCTTAAATACTTTGTAGTAACGGGAAAATGAGCGGGAAAATCAGTCTTCCAGAACGGCGAGAATTTCGTTCTCAGCCATTACCAGCAGGTCTTCGCCGTCGACTTTCACAGTGTTGCTGCCGGAGTACGGGCCAAAGACAACCTTGTCACCGACTTTAACGGCCAGCGCACGTACATCACCGTTTTCCAGAGTCTTGCCTGGGCCTGCAGCGACGATCACACCGTGGTTGGCTTTTTCAGCAGCCGAACCTGGCAGGACGATACCGCCAGCGGTTTTCTTTTCTTCTTCGCTGCGACGGATTACGACGCGGTCGTGCAGAGGACGAAGCTTGCTCATTGTCGATCTCTCCTAATTGTGTTTTTCATCGGCCGGTATCAGTACCGGCGGGTTGTATTCCGGCGTTGCCGGTCGCGCCTCGCCAAGCAAGACGCGGAAGTCTGTCTGGTGTCACCACCAGAAACCTTGCGGTGACCGTTACATAAGGGCGCACAAGCTGATTACAAGGGGGCGTGATGGAATTTTTTTGCATCTGTCGGTCGGTAAATGAGACACGGCACCCGAAGGTGCCGTGCCAGTGAAGCGGTTATTTGTTGTCGCGGTGCTCGAACTCGCCTTCGATCACATCGCCTTCTCGCCCCAACGGCTGGCGCGGAGTCGGGCCGCCACGGGGTTGCAGGTCGTCGGCGAACGCACGCTGGCGCATCGCCGCCTCTTCGGCGCGCTGGCGCATCTTGTTGGCCAGCACTTTGCGGGTAAACGGCAGCAGCATCACCAGCCCGACTACGTCGCTGATGAAGCCCGGCAGAATCAGCAGACCACCGGCCAGGGCCATCATCAGGCCTTCGAGCATGGTTTGCGCCGGCAGTTCGCCACGGTTCAGGCTTTCACGGGCACGCAGCGCCGTGGCCAGACCGGCGACGCGCAGCACCAGAACGCCGAGCATCGAGCCGAGAATGATCAGCAACAGGGCGGGGAAAAAACCAATCGCACTGCTGACTTGAACGAATACGAACAGCTCCAACACCGGGAACAGCAGAAAGAGCAATAAAAAAGGGCGCATCAAATGGTTCCTCAACGCAAGAATGCCTTGCCAGTCCACCCTAGATGACGTCGCCATTGTGTGAATTCAAGCGTCAGCCACCGCTTTTTTCGGCCAAGCGTCGGCGTGGGCCAATGAAACCAAGGCTTCGCGCACTTGTGTCGGTGTGTTGCAAGGCTCGGCGAAGGGCAACCAGTGCAGCGATTGGCCAATGCGCAGGTGCATGCCTTCGCTGTCGATGCCGACCAATTGCGCGGGCTCGCTGGCAGACAAGCCCGCCAGCGCGACGTAATGGGCGATGGCCTTGGCGTGATCGCTGTTCATGTGTTCGACCATGCTGCGCTCAGCGTTGCCGAAGAACGGGTTGGCCAGGGTCAATTGGTCAACCCAGTGAATCGCGCCGAAACCGCCGATATACCGGTGGCGTACCGGCTTGAGTACCCAGAAATCGAAATCGTGGGCCTTGTGGTAGTTGGCGGACTCGGGAAAGTAGCGGTAATAACGCTCGGCGGCCGCCTCGATGGCGTCGGCCTCTTGCAGCTTCTCGGCTTCGCCCAGGTAGGTCAGGCGCCCTACGGCCTGCACATCATCGGCCTCGCGTTCGCCCACCAACAGGGAGCACTTGGGGTCTTTCTGCAGGTTGTGGGTGTGCTGGGCAATGCGGCTGATCAGGATCAGCGGGCGGCCCTGCTCATCCAGGCAATACGGCACCACCGAACCGAAGGGAAAGCCGGGCATGGCCTTGGACAGTGTGGAGAGAGCTCCACGGTATTCCTTGAGCAACAGCTCTCGGGCGTTCTTGGCAACCTGTGCGCTCAACGTATGACTCCTCGGGTATTCAGCCGCCCACTGCGTATGGGAATGGATCTCAACACAAGGTAATCAATATAAGCGCCGGTTGCCAGGGGCTCTGTTACCAGGCCACACCGAAGCCTGCGGTGTAACGAGTCTTGCTCAAGCTGCTGTCGGAGTCACCACTGATGACGTCGCGCTCGGCCTTGAGGTTGAGAGAGGCCCACTCGGTGACTTTGTAACGCAAGCCCATTTCCGCATCGAGGGAGTAGTCGACCGGCCCGTCGATTGGCCGACCCAGTTCACCGTTGGTGAAGAACTCGACCGTCTTGCCGACCAGGTAACGGTTGTAGTTCCACTTCATGGCCACCGAATAGAAGTTGTCTTTGCCGCCCTCGGCATATTCATAGTCGGTGCGGTTGATCAGCGAGCCAAGGGAGAACGCGCCCAGTTCATCGTCCCAGAACTGGTAGCCCGGGCCGGTACCCACGGTGCGCTGGCGGGCCAGGTCTTCAACTTTGTCGCGCTTGTAGGTCAAACGGCCCTGCCAGAACCAGTGCTCGGTGAGGAAACGGTCCAGGTCGTATTCCAGGGCCCAGTTGTCGGTGGTGGTCACTTCGTCCTGGAATTCGCGGTTGTATTCGCCCTGCCCGGTGTGGCGCCATTGGCCATGGCGCGCGGTAGTCTTGAAGTCGACGTCGTAGTCGTTGGTGTCTTTCTCGGCGCGCTTGTAGTCCAGCGCCATGTCGACGTTGCCCTTCCACACCAGGTCTTCGATCACCGGCTTGGGCTTGAGGATCTGCTGGATGCTTGCCAAATCAACGGTTTTGGGCGCCTCGCCATTGGCCAGCACCACTTTGCCGTCATCTGCCGCCTTGAGGGACTTGGCCTTCTCGCCGACGTAGGCATCCTGCTTGACCAGCAACTCCTGGTCACTCTCCAGGGTCTTGACCTGCTTCCAGTCCACGGGGATGGCGCCTGCATAATCGGTCTGGATCAGCAGCTTGCCGCCGTCGAAGACCTTGATCTTGCCGGTCAGGCGGTCACCGTTTTTCAACCAGACGGTATCTGCGAGCAAAGGCGTGGAGGCGCTGAAAACAGCAAGGCACAGCAGGGTTCTGGACAACATAAGCAGATTCAAGGCTCGAGGTTGGCGAAAAAGAGGGCATTATCGTGTTAGATAACGTCTTAGCAAGGACTGACTCGAGTATCCGGGTTGAGTTCAATGCTCACCGCCATGTTTGCAGATGATTCTTACAAGAATGCCGACGATTTCAACGGATAGCCTCACAGTGACGCACGCTGACGAAACCCCGCAAAGCCCCGCCGAGATGCGCCGCACCGCGCTGTACCTGACTTTGGCGCAAGTGCCCGAAGGCTGCGTGGTGAGTTACGGCGAACTGGCCCAACTGGCCGGCCTGGGACGTGCGGCGCGCTGGGTCGGGCGCACGTTGAGCCAACTGCCCGAGGGTTCCACATTGCCTTGGCATCGCGTGCTGGGTGCCGGCGGTCGGATAAGCCTGCCGGTGGGCAGCGCATCGGGCGACGAGCAGCGCGCACGCTTGCGCAGTGAGGGTGTCAGTATCCTGAATAATCGCGTTGATATTCGGCGCCATGGCTGGCGCCCGGTAGAGCACAGCGGTTAGAGTGCGCGCTTTGTTTCCGCAAACCTGAGGCAGACTCCAGCCCATGCCCCGTAAAACCTGGCGCGCCGCGCTCGCTGCCTATGCCAGCCCCTCGACGTTAGTGCTGTTGTTGCTCGGCTTCGCCGCCGGCTTGCCTTACATGTTGGTGTTCTCGACGCTTTCGGTGTGGTTGCGCGAGGCCGGTGTGGCTCGCGAGACCATCGGCTATGCGAGCCTGATCGGCCTGGCGTATGCCTTCAAATGGGTCTGGTCGCCACTGCTCGACCAATGGCGCCTGCCGCTGCTCGGCAAACTCGGACGGCGTCGTTCGTGGCTGGTCCTGTCCCAGTCGCTGGTGATCCTCGGATTGATCGGCATGGGCTTCTGCGACCCGCAAAAACACTTGTCCTGGTTGATTGCTATCGCGGTGATCGTGGCCTTCGCGTCCGCCACCCAAGACATCGCTGTCGATGCTTATCGCCTGGAAATCGCCGACGACAGCCGCCAGGCCGCACTGGCCGCCAGCTATATGTCGGGCTACCGCATTGCTGCCCTGCTGGCCACGGCCGGCGCACTGTTTTTTGCCGAAGGCTTCGGCTCCACCGGCTTCAACTATAAGCACGCGGCGTGGACCGGCACCTATGTGCTGTTTGGCGTGCTGATGATCCCTGCGCTGCTGACCACCCTGTTCATGCGCGAACCGAATGTGCCCTTGCGCACCCAGTTGCAGGCCGGGCGCTACAGTTTCGTGCATCAACTGGCGTCGGTATTTGTGCTCATCGTGCTGCTGGTGTCCGTGCCGGCCATGTTTACCCAGCTGTTCAACACCGACTTCGCCAGCGTGCTGTTCCAGGGCGTCAGCCTGTGGGACCTGCTGATGGAAGACCGCGCCTTCCTGCGCGCCATCCTCTATATCACGCTCACCGCCCTGTGCCTCTCGGCCATGGGGCGCCGCGGCCTTGCACCAGTGCTGACGCCGGTCAACGACTTTATCCTGCGCTACCGCTGGCAAGCGTTGCTGCTGCTGGGGCTGATCGCCACCTATCGCATGTCCGACACGGTGATGGGCGTGATGGCCAACGTGTTCTATATCGACCAGGGCTTTACCAAGGACCAGATTGCCGGGGTCAGCAAGATCTTCGGCCTGATCATGACCCTGCTCGGCGCCGGCATGGGTGGCCTGCTGATCGTGCGCTTCGGCATCCTGCCGATCCTGTTTATCGGCGGTATCACGTCGGCCGGCACCAACCTGCTGTTCGTGATGCTTGCCGACATGGGCCCGGACCTGCAGATGCTGATCTTCACCATCTCTTTGGATAACTTCAGCTCGGGCCTGGCCACGTCGGCGTTTGTGGCCTACCTGTCGAGCCTGACCAACCTTAAGTTCTCCGCGACCCAATACGCCCTGCTCAGCTCGATCATGCTGCTGTTGCCACGTCTGATCGGCGGGTATTCAGGGGTCATGGTGGAGAAGTTCGGCTATCACAACTTCTTCCTGATCACCTGCATGTTGGGCGTGCCGACGCTGCTGCTGATTGCGCTGCATTGGTATCAGGAGAATCGGCGACTTCGCTTGAGTCCTCCGACTGAAGAGCAATAGCCCTGTAAAGACAGGGCTTTTGTAGCCAGCAGGCGCCCCTCGCCGCGGCAAGCTCTGCGCCTACAGACAGCCCTGGATTCTGATGCCTGTACGGCGGCAGTTTGCGCCCGTACAATCCCAAGTCATTTCAAGTCCAAGCAACCGACAACGGCCTACCATGCGTACCAGTCAATATTTGCTCGCCACACAGAAAGAAACGCCTTCCGACGCAGTCGTGATCAGCCATCAGTTGATGCTGCGCGCCGGTATGATCCGCAAACTGGCCTCGGGCCTGTACACCTGGCTGCCCATGGGCTTGAAGGTGATGCGCAAGGTCGAAGCCATCGTTCGTGAAGAAATGAACGCCGCAGGCTCTCTCGAAGTGTTGATGCCGAGCACTCAACCGGCTGAGTTGTGGCAGGAATCCGGGCGCTGGGAAGAGTACGGCCCTGAGTTGCTGCGCTTCAAGGACCGTCATGGCCGCGACTTCTGCGCGGGCCCGACCCATGAAGAAGTGATCACCGACCTGATGCGCAACGAGCTGAGCAGCTACAAACAGCTGCCGCTGAACCTGTATCAGATCCAGACCAAATTCCGTGATGAAATCCGCCCACGCTTCGGCTTGATGCGTGGCCGTGAGTTCATCATGAAGGACGCCTACTCGTTCCACGCCGACCAGGCATCGCTGCAGGTCACCTACAACCGCATGCACCAGGCCTACTGCAACGTGTTCACGCGCCTGGGCCTGAAGTTCCGCCCGGTTGAAGCGGACAACGGCTCCATCGGCGGCGCCGGCTCCCACGAGTTCCACGTGCTGGCCGAGTCCGGCGAAGACGATATCGTGTTCAGCAACGGTTCCGACTACGCCGCGAACATCGAGAAAGCCGAAGCCATACCGCGTGAAACCTCGCGCTCTGCCCCGGCCGAAGAGCTGCGCCTGGTAGACACCCCTGAGACCAAGACCATCGCGGCCCTGGTGGAAAAATTCAATCTGCCGATTGAAAAGACCATCAAGACCCTGATCGTGCGCGCCGAGGAAGAAGGCAAGCTGATCGCCCTGGTGGTGCGTGGCGACCACGAACTCAACGAAATCAAAGCCGCCCAGCAACCTGGCGTGGCCAGCCCGCTGGTCATGGCCACCGATGCCGACCTGCGCGACGCGATTGGCGCCGGCGCCGGTTCCCTGGGCCCGCTGAACCTGCCGTTGCCGATCATCATCGACCGCTCGGTCGAGCTGATGAGCGACTTTGCCATTGGTGCGAACATCGACGACAAGCACTACTTCGGCGTGAACTGGGAGCGCGACCTGCCGGTGCCGACCGTGGCCGACCTGCGTAACGTGGTCGCCGGTGACCCAAGCCCGGATGGCAAGGGCACCCTGGAAATCAAGCGCGGCATTGAAGTCGGGCATATCTTCCAACTGGGTAACAAGTACAGCAAGGCGATGAAGTGCGAAGTGCTGGGCGAGAACGGCAAGCCGATCACCCTGGACATGGGCTGCTACGGTATTGGTGTCTCCCGCGTGGTTGCCGCTGCCATCGAGCAGAACAACGACGAGAAAGGCATCATCTGGAGTGACGCCCTGGCGCCGTTCCAGGTAGCCCTGGTACCGCTGCGCTACGAAACCGAGCAAGTACGCGAAGCCACCGACAAACTGTATGCCGAACTCACGGCCGCCGGTTTTGAAGTGCTGCTTGATGACCGCGACAAGAAAACCAGCCCGGGCATCAAGTTCGCCGACATGGAACTGATTGGCATCCCCCACCGCATCGTGGTCAGTGACCGCGGCCTGGCCGATGGCAATCTGGAATACAAAAGCCGGACCGAAGCCGAAGCCCAACCGTTGCCGGTGGCTGACGTGCTGTCTTTCCTTCAGGCGCGTATTCGTCGCTGAAAACCAGATCAAGAGAAGTCATGTTCAAGCGAAACACCAGAGCCCTGGGGGGCGCCGCCTTGTGCGGCGCCCTGCTGGTCAGCGGCTGCGCCAACCAGATGTCGCAACGCAGTGAGCACGAGGAGCGGGTCGAGCGTAAGTTGCTCGACCACAGCCTGCAGATCGACGTAGGCGAACCCAAAGTGCTGGAGCTGCCGCAACGCCGGGTGCGCATTCACGAGCAAAAGACCTTTGAGGTCACTGAGTTCGAAGTTACCCGTCGTTATGACCGCTACACGCCCTACCAGCCCTGGCGGAAACTCTACGAGATGCCCCTGGGAGCAGTGGCGCTGGTGGCAGGCGCCGGTGCCAACGTGGCGAATATCTTCGCGCTCGGTCACTTGCCGACCAGCATGACCCACGACTGGCTGACCTACGGCGTGGACGGGCTCAACCCGTTCATGAACGTGCAATCCCATGGCCGTGCGCAACAGAACCTGGCGGGTATCGATGAAGTCCAGCGCGACAAACGCGTGGAGTATTCGAGCCTGCCCTGGAGCGAGCGCCCGGTACAGGTCATTGCCGGCAGACAGACGCATGAGCTGACCACCGACCGCAACGGCGTCCTGCGCCTGAACCTGTTGGACAGCCCGTTTGCCGAACAAGACCTGAACCGCGTGACCACGTTGAAGATCAGTGTGGAAGATGGCCAGGACGATGTGCACTCGGACTCGACCCTGGCGATCAGCAGCACCTTGCGCGGCAAGCTGCTCGAAGCTCACGGCCTGATCTACGACGATCTGGAAGACGACGAAGTCAGCCAGTGGGTGCATCGAGTCAAACGCTTGTCGGAACTGGGTCTGGAAGAAGAAGCCAGTGAACTGGAACAAAGCCTGATCGAACTGACCCGCAATGATCCGGAGTTGCAGCAGGAATTTCTGCAAGCACTGACCAAGGATGCGGGGCGGTTGGTGGCGGATCCAGGGGCACGCTGAGCCCAAGATCTGTGGAGATCAAATGTGGGGGCTGGCTTGCCGGCACTCACATTTTTATCCGATGACTACCAGGAAAACTCGAGTTGCTCGTTACCGCTGCTCAGGTCCAGCAACCGCACACCAATCCCTAACAACCGCACCGGTTTTCCGCCCCGGTTAAACGCCTGCGTCAGCAGCTGTTGATAACTCTCCAGGTCCCGCCCTGCCCCGGCCTGCTCCAGCGTGGTCTGGGTAAAGTCATGAAACTTCACCTTCACGAACGGCTTGCCCGCGCGGTAGCTGCTATCGATGCGGGCCATGCGCCCGGCCAGGGTCTCCATCAGTTCCGGCAGCTTCGCCAGGCAACTTGAAAGATCCGGCAGGTCCACATCGTAGGTATTTTCCACGCTGATCGACTGCCGACGACTGTCGTTTTGCACCACCCGGTCATCGATCCCACGGGCCAGGCTCCAGAGCCGCTCGCCAAAACTGCCGAATTCACGCACCAACGCCAGCTTGTTCCACTCGCGCAGTTGCAGGCAGTCCTCGATCCCCAGGCGCGCCAGCTTATCGGCGGTGACCTTGCCCACGCCGTGCAATTTGCTCACGCGCAGCTGGGAGACAAAGTCTTCGACCTGATCCGGGGTAATCACGAACAGACCGTTGGGTTTTTTCCAATCACTGGCGATCTTGGCCAGGAATTTGTTCGGCGCCACGCCGGCGGAGACGGTGATGTGCAATTGGTTGGAGACCCTGCGGCGAATATCCTGAGCGATCCGCGTCGCACTGCCGCCAAAATGCGAGCATTCGGAGACGTCGAGGTAGGCCTCATCCAGCGACAACGGCTCGATCAAGTCGGTGTAGTCGCGAAAGATCGTCTGGATTTCCTTCGACGCTTCTTTATAGGCATCCATACGCGGCTTGACGATGGTCAGGTCCGGGCAGAGCTTCAAGGCATGACGCGATGACATCGCCGAGCGCACCCCATAGGCCCGCGCCTCGTAGTTGCACGTAGCGATCACGCCCCGCCGATCTGCCGAGCCGCCCACCGCCAGCGGTTTTTGCGCGAGGCTCGGGTCGTCACGCATCTCGATGGCGGCGTAGAAGCAATCACAGTCGACGTGGATGATTTTGCGCTGCGTCATATAAAAGAGGGTGTAATCCAACGGGCGGGCAGTATCGCATTCACCCCTGTATATAGCACCAGTAGTTTGAATCTTCCGCCCAAGCGGTAGGAAAACTTCCCGATGGATTTGTTTTTTCAATCGAGTTTGGCCTTCCAATAGAGCTGCAAGCCGCGGCCCGACTGGCCCGCGCGCTCAAAACAAGCCCCAATGGAGAGCTAAGCGATTGAACCACAAGCCGTTTTCTTGAATTAGGAGTTGACACACCCGCGTTCCGCTGTAGAATGCCGACACACAGACGCGGGATGGAGCAGTCTGGTAGCTCGTCGGGCTCATAACCCGAAGGTCGTCGGTTCAAATCCGGCTCCCGCAACCAAACATCAAAAAAGGCTACTCGAAAGAGTGGCCTTTTTTGTTTTTGTGGCGCGAGGGTTTTGACCCGCGCCACAATGCAAAGCAGCCACACACCAGATACCGTGCACTTCACTACGCACTGTCCGCAGCCCGGCGCGGGTCAAGCCCGCACTACAAAAAGCGTTTTCAATCGCGAACTTAGGTTACTTGTCCGCTATTTCACACTTTTTTGACTCGGCGGTTGATTAACGGTTGACACCTCTCCGCTGGGCTGTAGAATGCCGCCCACAGACGCGGGATGGAGCAGTCTGGTAGCTCGTCGGGCTCATAACCCGAAGGTCGTCGGTTCAAATCCGGCTCCCGCAACCAAACATCAAAAAAGGCTACTCGAAAGAGTGGCCTTTTTTGTATCCGGCGAAAAAGTTCTTCTGAAACAATGGCATGGCATCTTTCATGAAACCGTACACGGTTCTGTAGAGTCCATCTCTTCACACGCTATGCTTATGTCTCTACGACCAATGGCCGCAGTCGCCGCCCCCGGCGATCCGCGTTAATATTTGTAATTATTTTGTCCATAGGGATTGGTAACTTGGCTGGATACCCCCATCCTGTCGCGCACAATCCACGAGGTGATTGATGCGCGCCAACTCGTCTGAACCAAAAGACACCGTCACAGCAGAACAACCGATCCCCCCCACCCGTTTGCGTTGGCTGGATCTGTTGAGCAAGTACCGGCAACCCATCGGACTGGCCGTCACATTGCTGCTGTTCGCAATCGCTCTGATCGCCTGCCGACACCTGTTGCTGGAGCTGGATCTCTACGCGCTCCATGACTCGATCCTGGAAGTGCCCAAGCCGGCCTTGCTGGGTGCATTCGCGGCAGCGGTCGCCGGGTTCATCATTCTATTGGGCTATGAGTTTTCCGGCGCACGTTACGCCGGAGTGACACTGCCCGCCAAAACCTTGGCCCTGGGCGGCTTCACCGCGTTTGCCATCGGCAACGCCATAGGCCTGTCGATGCTCTCGGGCGGTTCGGTGCGTTACCGTTTATATGCACGACATGGCATCGGCGCGTCAGAAGTGGCCCACATGACCGTGTTCGCCAGCCTTGCCCTGGGTTGTGCCCTGCCGCCACTGGCTGCATTGGCCACACTGAGCAATTTGCCGGCCGCATCGACCTACCTGCATTTGCCGCAAAGTCTGCTCGGCGGCGTTGCCGGTGCTGTGCTGCTGTTGTCGGCAATGCTGTGCGTCGGTATTTATCGCCGCCGCCTGCCGGAACAACCGTATCCGGACAACCTGCTGGTCAGGGTCGGCCGTCGCACCCTGCGCCTGCCGGGCCGTCGCCTGACGTTTCTGCAACTGATCATCACCGCACTGGACGTCGCCGCAGCCGCCACCGTCCTTTATATGCTGCTGCCGGAAGCTCCGCCCCTCGGCCCATTCCTGCTGGTGTACCTGCTGGCTCTGGCCGCCGGCGTACTCAGCCATGTGCCGGGTGGTGTGGGGGTGTTCGAAGCAATTCTGCTGGCCGCCTTCGCCGACAAGCTCGGTGCCGCGCCACTGGCAGCCGCCCTGCTGCTGTACCGCATGATCTACGTGGTATTACCGCTGCTGATCGCCTGTGTGTTCCTGCTGATCAACGAAGCCCAACGGCTGTTCCAGACCCAGCAGAGCCTGCGCGTTGCCTCGGGTCTGGCGGCACCGGTGCTGGCCGTACTGGTTTTTTTGTCCGGCGTGGTTCTGCTGTTTTCCGGCGCCACGCCAGAAATCGACTCACGCCTGGAAAACATCGGCTTCCTGATTCCACACCGCCTGATTGACGCCTCGCACTTTGGCGCCAGCCTTATCGGCGTGCTTTGTCTGTTGTTGGCACAGGGCCTGCGTCGGCGTTTGTCGGCCGCCTGGATGCTGACCATGGTGCTGTTGCTGGTAGGCGCCCTGCTCTCGCTGCTCAAAGGTTTTGACTGGGAAGAAGCCAGCCTGATGACCATGACGGCGGTGTTGCTGGCAATCTTCCGGCGCTCGTTCTACCGCGCCAGCCGCTTGACCGAACTGCCGTTTTCGCCGCTGTATCTGGTGGCCAGCGTCTGCGTGCTGGGCGCCTCGATCTGGCTGCTGCTGTTTGCCTATCAGGACGTGCCGTACAGCCATCAACTGTGGTGGCAGTTCACCCTCGACGCCAACGCCCCCCGTGGCCTGCGCTCATTGCTGGGTGCCGCCGTACTGCTGGTGATCGTTTCGCTGACCTGGCTGCTGCGCACCGCGCGCCCGGTGATCCACCTGCCGACCCCGGATGAGCTGGAACGCGCGAGCAAGATCCTGATGGCCTCGTCCCAACCCGACGGCGGCCTGGCCCTGACCGGTGACAAGGCGCTGCTGTTTCACCCTAACGACGAAGCGTTCCTGATGTATGCCCGTCGCGGGCGCAGCCTGGTGGCCTTGTATGACCCGATCGGCCCGACCCAACCGCGCGCCGAGATGATCTGGCAATTCCGTGACCTGTGCGACATCCACCACGCCCGCCCGGTGTTCTACCAGGTGCGCGCGGAGAACCTGCCGTATTACATGGATATCGGCCTCACCGCGATCAAGCTGGGCGAAGAAGCCCGCGTCGACCTGAAACGCTTTGACCTGGAAGCCAAGGGCAAAGAGATGAAGGATTTGCGCTACACCTGGAACCGTGGCACCCGCGACGGCCTGTCGCTGGAGATCTGCGAGCCGGGCACAGCGCCGATGGATGAATTAAAAGTTATCTCGGATGCCTGGCTTACCGGTAAGAATGTGCGCGAAAAGGGCTTTTCCCTGGGCCGCTTCAGCGATGACTACCTCAAGCACTTTCGTATCGCGATCATTCGCTTCGAAGGGCGGCCGGTCGCCTTCGCCAATCTGCTTGAGACCTACAACCACGACCTGGCCAGTCTCGACCTGATGCGCGCCCACCCCGATGCACCCAAGCTGACCATGGAGTTCATGATGGTCGGCCTGATTCAGCACTATAAGGGTCACGGTTATGCACGCTTCAGCCTCGGCATGGTGCCGCTGTCGGGCCTGCAGCCGCGACGTGGCGCACCGCTGACCCAACGTTTGGGTTCGATGGTGTTCCGCCGCGGTGAGCAACTGTATAACTTCCAAGGTCTGCGCCGCTTCAAAGACAAGTTCCAGCCTGACTGGGAACCCCGATACATGGCTGTGCCCGCGGGTCTTGATCCGCTGGTGGCACTGGCCGACACCGCCGCCCTGATCGCGGGTGGCTTGACTGGATTGGTGAAACGCTGATGACTCGACGCTCGTGGCGGTATGTATTGGCCTTTTTAGTGCTGCTCGCGCTGGTTCTGGGCGGTGGCTTCTGGTTCTGGAACCGCCCTGCCCCGCAGCCGATCCTGGAGCAACTGCCCCAGGCCGATGGCTCGGTGCTGACCCGCGTCACCCCGGCCGGCACCCCCAAAGCGCGCGTCGCCGTGGCGGTGATGGCCGATGAAACCCTGACCGACAGCCAACTCATCGCACTGAGCCAGGGTGGCAAGGCGCAGATCGTCCAGTTGATCCTGCCAAAAGACGACTGCACGCTGCAGGAACAAGCGCTGCAAAGCGCCCTGGGCCAGCTCAAGGGCCCAGCGACGCTGGTCAGCGGCATCGGTCCTGGCGCCGCCCTCGCCTGGCGCTGGCTGGCAGCTCAGAACGACGACAAGGCCAACGCCATCTCCGTCGGTTTCACCCTGGTGCAGGAAGGCTGCAAGGACCCGCTGCCGAAGACGGCCGCCCACGGCAACTGGCTGGTGGCCTGGAACGACAACCCTGACGATGAAAGCGCCAGTTTCGTACGCGACACACCGCGCGCCACTACCAGCATCAGCGACTACGACATTCACTACCCGCAAGTGCTGAACAACGAGCTGCGCAAGCAACTGGTGGGTTCGGACAACGGCGGGCTGGCGATTCCGGTGGTTGAAGTACCGGCGGGCCAGGCCAAAGACACCGTGACCCTGTTCCTCTCCGGTGACGGCGGCTGGCGTGACCTGGACCGCGACGTGGCCGGTGAAATGGCCAAGATCGGCTACCCGGTGGTCGGCATCGACACCCTGCGCTACTACTGGCAGCACAAAACCCCCGAACAAAGCGCCAAGGACCTCGCCGAGCTGATGCAGCACTACCGCCAGAAGTGGGGCACTCAGCGCTTCGTGCTGACCGGTTACTCATTCGGCGCCGACGTGCTGCCAGCGATCTACAACCGTATGCCGGCGAACGAACAGCAGCGAGTCGACGCGATCATCCTGCTGGCCTTCGCCCGCACCGGCAGCTTTGAGATCGAAGTGGAAGGCTGGCTTGGCAATGCCGGCAAAGAAGCCGCCACCGGCCCGGAGATGGCCAAGTTGCCGCCGGAAAAAGTGGTGTGCATCTACGGCGCGGAAGAAGCCGATGAGAGTGGCTGCACCGACAAGACCGCGGTGGGTGAGGCAATCAAATTGCCGGGTGGGCATCACTTCGATGAAAACTATCCGGCGCTGGCCAAGCGGTTGGTGGATATCATCGTCAAGCACCAAGCCAAGGATAAAGCTGAGTAATCCCTGGTATTACATGGCTTGAAATACGGGAGGGGGTAAGCCCCCTCCCGTATTTGTTTTTGCACTGTTGCGTAGATTCAGCGCGGCTCGATGTGCGCAATCATCAACTGCACGGTTTCATTGCCACGAAACTCGTTCACGTCCAGCTTGTAGGCCACTTCGACCCAACGCACCGTCGGATTTGGCCACACTTCCCGGTCCACACCAAACGCAATGCCATCGAGTTTCACCGACCCGCATTCGCTCTTGAGCACCACTTTGAGGTGCCGCTCCCCCACCACCCGCTGCTCGACCAGCTGGAATACGCCATGAAACAACGGCTCGGGAAAGTGTTGGCCCCACGGCCCGGCATGTCGCAGGGCGCGGGCCAGCTCCAGGTGAAACTCTTCCACCGCCAGGGAGCCGTCGGACAGCAGACGACCGGTGAGGTCTTCTTCGCGCAGCTGCCGACGCACTTCGGCATCAAAGGCTTCGGCAAACAGTGGGAAATTGGCCTCAGGCAGCGTCAGCCCCGCCGCCATCGCGTGGCCGCCGTACTTGGCGATCAGGTGCGGGTGCTGGCTGGCGACGACTGCCAGCGCATCACGGATGTGAAAACCCGGCACAGAGCGTCCTGAGCCCTTGAGCAGGCCGTCACCGGCGTCGGCGAAGGCGATGGTCGGGCGGAAATAGCGTTCCTTCATGCGCGACGCCAGGATGCCGATCACGCCCTGGTGCCATTGCGGGTCGAACAGGCACAAGCCGTAAGGCATCGATTCCACCGGCAAGTCCTTGAGCTGGGCCAGGGCCTCGCGTTGCATGCCTTGCTCGATGGATTTGCGGTCCTGGTTCATGCCGTCCAGTTGCGCGGCCATTTCCCGGGCGGCGGCGACATCCGTGGTGAGCAGGCATTCGATGCCCAGGCTCATATCGTCCAGGCGCCCGGCTGCGTTGAGGCGCGGCCCGAGGATAAAGCCCAGGTCCGTTGAGGTGATGCGCGCAGCGTCGCGCTTGGCCACTTCAAGGATCGCCTTGATCCCCGGCCGCGCACGCCCCGCGCGAATCCGCTCCAGGCCCTGATGCACCAGGATGCGGTTGTTGGCGTCCAGCGGCACCACGTCGGCGACGCTGCCCAGGGCAACCAGGTCGAGCAGGTCGCCGATATTCGGCTGCGGTGTGTTGGCGTACCACCCCAGCTCGCGCAGACGCGCACGCAGGGCCATCAGCACATAAAAGATCACGCCCACGCCAGCCAGGGCCTTGCTTGGAAATTCACAGCCGGGCTGGTTCGGGTTGACGATGGCGTCAGCCGCCGGCAGCTCCTCGCCGGGCAAATGGTGGTCGGTGACCAGTACCTGCAGGCCCGCTGCTTTCGCCGCTGCCACACCTTCCACACTGGAGATGCCGTTATCCACGGTGATCAGCAGTTGCGGCTCACGCTGCAGGGCCACCGCGACAATTTCCGGGGTCAGGCCGTAGCCATATTCGAAGCGGTTGGGCACCAGATAATCGACATGCGCCGCCCCGAGCAAGCGCAAGCCCAGCGTGCCCACGGTGCTGGCGGTGGCGCCATCGGCGTCGAAGTCGCCGACGATCAGGATGCGCTGGCGCTGTTCGAGCGCTGTCACCAGCAGGTCCACCGCCGCATCGATGCCTTTGAGTTGCTGATAGGGAATCAGCCGCGCCAGGCTCTTATCCAGCTCGACCTCCGATTGAACGCCGCGCGCGGCGTAAAGACGGGTCAACAACGGGGGCAATTCACCAAGAAACGGCAAGACGGCAGGCAACGGGCGAGGGTCGATACGCATGGGGTGACGGGAGCTTCTCTTCTGATTCAGGAATAAAACAGGTAACCGGTGGCGATCAGATCAATCGCGTTCGCCGACCAACCACTCAAGCTGCACTTCATGCTGGCCACGGTCGTCGGTGACGAAGACCGTGCCTTCACTGATCATCACGTCCCACTTGATCACGCGGGGCATGTCTTTGGCCAGGGTTTCGAGCACCTCCTGCGGCACGGCGGCGATGTGTACGTTCTTCAGGTTTTTCGCCACGGGCACCACTTTGCCTTCCCATACACGCAGGCTGCCGTACGCCAGCAGGCTGGTGCGTTCGGTGCGACGTGAGCACCAGGTCAGGCGGTCGGCATCGGGCTGACCGACTTCGATCCAGTGCAGCACCCGATCATCCAGACTTTTTTCCCACAGAGCTGGTTCGTCTACATCTGACAGACCGCGCCCGAAAGACAGTTGCTCGTTATAAAAGAGCGCGTAGGCCAACAGGCGCACGGTCATGCGTTCTTCGGTTTCCGAGGGGTGGCGGGCGATGGTCTGTTTGACGCTCTCGTACACCGAACGATCAAGGTCGGTGAGGTTGAGTTCGAATTTGTAGGTCGTGGACGGCTGGGCCATGAACGGGCTTCTAAAGACAGGGAAAGGCGGCCAGTCTACCCGATGGCGGGGCCATTCAACGAATCCTGCGCTGCATCATCCTTATCCCTGGCCCGCTCGGCTATGTTAAAAGGCTTCACACACCCGCTCTGCACCCGAAAGGATCCCCATGTCGTTTAATGCCAAACCGCTTGCAGGCCTCAAAGTCATCGAACTCGGCACCTTGATCGCCGGCCCGTTCGCCTCACGCATCTGCGCGGAGTTCGGTGCCGAGGTGATCAAGGTTGAATCCCCGGATGGCGGCGACCCGCTGCGCAAATGGCGCAAGCTGTATGAGGGCACCTCGCTGTGGTGGTTCGTGCAGGCGCGCAACAAGAAGTCGCTGACGCTGAACCTCAAGCACCCGGAGGGTCTGGCGATTCTCAAACAGCTGCTCGCAGACGCCGACATCCTCATCGAGAACTTCCGCCCCGGCGTGCTGGAAAAGCTCGGGCTGAGCTGGGAAACCCTGCACGCGCTGAACCCGAAACTGGTGATGGTGCGCCTCTCTGGCTTTGGCCAGACCGGGCCGATGAAGGACCAGCCCGGGTTTGGTGCCGTTGGCGAATCCATGGGCGGTTTACGTTACATCACCGGCTTCGAAGACCGCCCGCCGGTGCGCACCGGGATCTCCATCGGTGACTCCATCGCCGCGTTGTGGGCGGTGATCGGGGCGTTGATGGCGCTGCGTCATCGCGAAGTCAACGGCGGCGTCGGCCAAGTGGTGGATGTGGCGCTGTATGAGGCCATCTTCGCCATGATGGAAAGCATGATCCCCGAGTTCGACGTGTTTGGCTTTATCCGCGAGCGCACCGGCAACATCATGCCCGGCATCACGCCCTCCTCGATCCACACCAGCGCGGACGGCAAGCATGTGCAGATCGGTGCCAACGGCGACGCGATCTTCAAGCGCTTCATGTGCGCCATCGGCCGCGATGATTTGGCCAATGATCCGCAACTGGCCAGCAATGACGGCCGCGACGGACGCCGTGATGAGCTGTACGGGGTGATAGACCGCTGGGTGAACTCGTTGCCACTGGAACACGTGGTGGAGCAGCTCAATAAGGCCGAAGTGCCCGCCAGCCGGATCTACAGCGCCGAAGACATGCTTGGCGATCCGCAATTCCTCGCGCGGGAGATGTTCCTCAAGGCGCAATTACCGGGCGGTAAAGACTTCAAGATGCCGGGCATCGTGCCCAAGCTGTCGGATACCCCCGGCAGTTGTGAATGGGTCGGGCCGCAATTGGGCGAACACAACAGCGTGGTGCTCAACGCACTGGGTTACGACGCAGCGGCCATCAGCCGTTTACGCGAACACGGTGCCATCTGATGGCGTACACAAGCTAATGGCGTGCCGCTGGCTGCTTGGGCTGTGTATGCCATTGTTCGGGCTGGCACCGCTGCCGCTGCAGGCGGCCGACACCTTGACCTGGTTGATCAGCGACCTGCCGCCGCTGACCTTCTTCGACGGCCCGCAAAAGGGCCAGGGCGCCATCGACGAATTGCTGCCAATGCTGATCGAGCGCCTGCCCGAATACGAACACAAGGTCGTGCACGTCAACCGGGCACGCGGCCTGCAAATGCTCCAGGCCCCTGCCCTGAGCTGCGATCCCAGCCTGCTGTGGACTCCGCAGCGGGCCAAGTGGGTGGTGTATTCAGGTCCGGCATTTTCCATCGTCAGTAATGGCGTGGCGGTGCGCCAGGACCGTCAGGCTGCGCTCGCGCCATTGGTCACGCAAGGCAAGATCGACCTCACGGCCTTGCTGCAGGACGAACAAACGCGTCTGGGCATGGTGGCCGAGCGCAGCTATGGGACCTTCATCGATGGCGTGATGGCGCGTACTGACGCCCACTACCGCGTGCTGCACTACGGCAATGATGCCCTCGGCAGCCTGTTGCAGATGCAGCGGCTGGGGCGCCTGGAAGCGGTGCTGGGTTACTGGACCGAAATTCGCTATCACGCCCTGCGCCAAGGCATCGATCCGCTGACGCTGGCGTTCTATCCGATTGCCGGCGCCATGCCCTATCAGCGCGTTCATATCGGTTGCTCCGATACACCTCAAGGTCATCAGGTCATCGAGCACCTCAACGGGGTGCTGAGCAAGCTGCCTCAGGATAAACTGCTGCACGCCTACGCCAACTGGCTCGACCCCGCATTGCGCGCGCAGTACCTGACCGATCACCCCCGGTTCTATCGGGACGCGCCCTGACAAATCGCAGGCAAAAAGAAACCCCGAAGTGTGGGGAGACACGACGGGGTTAAACGTGGCCAACAAAGACCAGTACAGCAAGCCACGAACACCGGAGCACAATGCTCGCTCTTGCTGTTACGAAATCTGACCGGCCACGCTGTAGGAAGTTTCCAACGGTGAACAATTCTTCATGCGCGAGCGGCGCCGCGGGTCTGGGCGGCGTTGCGCAGGGCGGCGATAACCGAAGGTTCTACACGCCCTTCAGCAATTTTGATGTCACGCAGCAGGCAGTCCACCACATCCACCAGGAGGCGCTTGTCCATCAATTGCGCACGGTCGACATCTCGTTCGACCACGATCGCGCCGGCAGGGTTTTTCACGGTCACCAGGCACTCGTCCTGCACACCAGCGGTGGTCAACGTCACCTGATAAGGGCTCAGTGCTTCTTCGAGCAATAGGCTGATACTTTCCATTTTGATCACCACTCAATAGTTCGCAAACATTCTTGTAAACGGGAGCTGCCTCTTTCCTAAGTGACTGGTTGTGACGCAGGAAAGTTCGCTTTTTCGTTTTCGCGGGGTCGCCGGGGGATGACGTTTCCAGCATGCGCTTGCAACATGACAGGCAAAAAACGGTGGCACATAAATGCTTACGCAATGGGCCGCTTTTTTAGGGTGGGTGTGGCAACGGCAGTCGTCGCAACGATTGCGTCGGTCACAGGGATAGCGATCAAATTGCTCATATAACCGAGCATGTCACCTTCCGAGCGCGAGCTATAAACAAAAAACGCCGCTGACCCAAGACAGGGAGAGCGGCGTTTTTACACTCGCGACTTGCCTTACAACGGCTTGCCCCGATTGCCATGCTGGCTGACAAATGCCTGCACAGCCTTCAGGTCATTGGCCAACACCGTGCAACGCTCTTCACGCTCGAACAGGTCCGCCAGGTGTGCCGGCAGTTCCAGGGCCTTGCCAACACCGGCCTTTTCCACCGCTTCCGGGAACTTGACCGGGTGGGCGGTCCCGAGGATCACCATCGGGATATCCAGGCTGCGACGGCATTCGCGCGCGGCCTTCACACCAATGGCGGTGTGCGGGTCGAGCAGCTCGCCGGTCTGGGCGTAGACCTCAGCGATGGTTTCGCAGGTCTGTGCATCGTCAACCGCCAGGGAGTCGAACAGTTTGCGAGTTTCGGTCCAACGCTCTTGCTCGACGTTGAAACCGCCACCGCTCTTGAAGCTGTCCATCAAACCGGCAATCGCCGCACCGTTGCGCCCGTGCATGTCGAAGAGCAGGCGCTCGAAGTTCGACGACACCATGATGTCCATGGACGGCGACAGGGTGGCGTGCAGGGTTTCCTTGACGTACCCGTTGCCGCTCATGAAGCGATGCAGGATGTCGTTGCGGTTGGTGGCGACGATCAACTGGTTGATCGGCAGGCCCATGTTGCGCGCCAGGTAACCGGCGAAGATATCGCCGAAGTTACCGGTCGGCACCGAGAACGACACCGAACGCGCAGGGCCACCCAGCTGCAGGGAGGCGTGGAAGTAGTAGACGATCTGGGCCATGATCCGCGCCCAGTTGATCGAGTTCACCGCCACCAGGCGTGTGCCCTTGAGGAAGCTTTGGTCAGCGAAGCTGTTCTTGACCATTTCCTGGCAGTCATCGAAGTTGCCTTCGATGGCGATGTTATGGATGTTGTCCCCAAAGAGCGTGGTCATCTGGCGACGCTGCACTTCCGACACTCGCTGGTGCGGGTGCAGGATGAAGATGTCGACGTTTTCGCAATGCTTGCAGCCTTCGATGGCCGCCGAACCGGTATCACCGGACGTGGCGCCCATGATCACCACGCGCTCGCCGCGCTTGGCCAGCACATAGTCCAGCAGGCGACCCAACAATTGCAGGGCGAAGTCCTTGAACGCCAGGGTCGGGCCGTGGAACAGCTCAAGGACCCACTCATTACCATTTAGTTGACGCAACGGCGCGATGGCGCTGTGGGCAAACACACCGTATGTCTCTTCGAGGATCTTCTTGAAGTCCGCGTCCGGAATGCTGCCGGTGACGAACGGGCGCATGACCCGGAACGCCAGCTCGTGGTACGGCAGGCCGGCCCAGGAGGCGATTTCTTCCTGGGTGAAGCGTGGCAGGTTTTCCGGCACGTACAGGCCGCCGTCGGTGGCGAGGCCCGCCAGCAGGACGTCTTCGAAATTCAGGGCCGGTGCCTGGCCGCGGGTGCTGATGTAGCGCATGAAAGCAAACCTTCGGTTTGAGCTGCAAGCTTTAAGCTACAAGCTGCAAGTTGAAGCGGTTCGGCTTTTACTTGCAGCGTGTAGCGTGGCACTTGCAACTGAATTAATTGAGATGTTCGACGCGAATCCGAACGACCGGCCCAACGACGCCCTGCAACGCTTCGAGCGCCTTGATAGCATCGTTGATGTGCTGTTCGAGCACGCGGTGGGTCAGCAGGATCATCGGCACCTGGCCGTTTTGCTCCTCGACTTCCTTCTGCATGATCGACTCGATGTTGATACCACGCTCCGAGAGAATGCTGGCCACCTGAGCCAACACGCCCGGGTGATCCTTGGCCTGGATGCGCAGGTAGTAGGCACTTTCGCAGGCTTCGATCGGCAGGATCGGGTGGGCCGACAGCGAATCCGGCTGGAACGCCAGGTGCGGCACACGGTTTTCCGGGTCGCTGGTCATGGCGCGAACCACGTCTACCAGGTCGGCGATCACCGACGACGCGGTCGGCTCCATGCCGGCGCCGGCGCCGTAGAACAGGGTTGAACCGGCTGCGTCGCCGTTGACCATCACCGCGTTCATCACGCCGTTTACGTTGGCGATCAGGCGATCGGCCGGGATCAACGTCGGATGCACACGCAGCTCGATACCGGCCGGGGTGCTGCGCGCAACACCGAGGTGCTTGATGCGGTAGCCCAGGGCTTCGGCGTAATTCACGTCGGCCGTGGTCAGCTTGGTGATGCCTTCGGTGTAGGCCTTGTCAAACTGCAGCGGGATACCAAAGGCGATGGATGCCAGGATGGTCAGCTTGTGCGCGGCGTCGATGCCTTCCACGTCGAACGTCGGGTCGGCTTCGGCGTAGCCCAGGGCCTGGGCTTCGGCCAATACGTCTTCGAAGGTACGGCCCTTTTCGCGCATTTCGGTGAGGATGAAGTTACCGGTGCCGTTAATGATGCCGGCCACCCAGTTGATGCGGTTGGCGGACAAGCCTTCACGTATCGCCTTGATCACCGGGATGCCGCCGGCCACGGCCGCTTCGAACGCCACGATCACGCCCTTTTCGCGGGCTCTGGCGAAAATCTCGTTGCCGTGAACGGCGATCAGCGCCTTGTTGGCGGTGACCACATGCTTGCCGTTCTCAATGGCCTTGAGCACCAGCTCGCGGGCCACGGTGTAGCCGCCGACCAGCTCGATGACTATGTCGATCTCAGGGTTGGTGGCCACGGCGAAGACATCGTTGGTAATCGCAATACCGGTCGTTTGGAACTGAGGCTTTGGCGAACGCGTGGCAATTTGCGCCACTTCAATCCCGCGCCCTGCACGGCGGGAAATTTCTTCAGCGTTACGCTGAAGTACGTTGAAGGTGCCGCCACCGACGGTCCCTAACCCACAGATGCCTACTTTGACCGGTTTCACTGAAGAACTCCCCATGAAACGGCCGACGCTAGGTCGGCCGTGGAAAACAGCCGCACGACTGCGGCTCTCAATTAATGACCCACAGGCTTAGCAGCAGGCCATGATCGTCAAAGGTTCGACGATGCTGGTTTATTTGGCACTCAGCGCCAGTTTGGCAACTTGTGGTGCCGGCTGGTAGCCCGGAATCACCTGACCGTCAGCCAAAACGATGGCCGGCGTACCGTTCACACCAATGGACTGGCCCAGGGCGAACTGCTTGGAGACCGGGTTGGCGCACTTGGCGGCCTTGATTTCCTTGCCGTCGACCATCTTGTCCATGGCCGCTTTTTTGTCGGCCGAGCACCAGACCGCCTGCAACTGCTCGTCACCCGGTGAACCCAGGCCCTGGCGCGGGAACGCGACATAGCGTACTTCCACGCCGAGCTTGTTCAATGCAGGCACTTCGGCATGCAGTTTATGGCAGTACGGGCAGGTGGTATCGGTGAATACGGTGATGTGGGTCTTGGTCTCGCCGATAGCCGGGTAAACCACAGTTTCAGCCACCGGGATGCCATTGATCAGCTTGGACACGCCCAGGCGCTCGGCTTTTTCGGTGAGGTTGACCGGTTTGCCATCCTTCAACTGGAACAGGTAGCCCTGGACGATGTACTGGCCATCGGCACTGGCATACAGCACGCGACTGCCCTTGAGCTTGACTTCGTACAGGCCGGCCATCGGGCTGGCGCTGATGCTCTCGATCGGGGTGTCGAGCTGCAGGTTGGCCAGGCTCTTGCGAATGGTCTGCTCGGCAGCGTCATCGGCGACGGCAAAGGTGGAAACCAACGCAATGGCTGCGGCGGCAATAATCTGGGTCAAGCGCATGGGAACTCCTGAAGGCAGATGAGGGGACGGGAAGGAACACCGCTGCCTGTGCAGACACGGGTCGGGACCGTCACCTTTGCTAACCGGCAAAGCCTACCACAGTTGGGCCGCAGGGCAGCCCGTGGCGGCAGAAATTGGCGGTTTTCAGCCGCGAGGGTGGTGCTTGGCGTGCATTTCCTGCAAGCGTGCACGCGCCACGTGCGTGTAGATCTGAGTGGTGGATAAGTCACTGTGGCCGAGCAGCATTTGCACCACACGCAAATCGGCGCCGTGGTTGAGCAAATGGGTAGCGAACGCATGACGCAACGTGTGGGGCGACAGCGTCTTGCCGATCCCGGCGACCTTGGCCTGGTGTTTGATGCGATGCCAGAACGTCTGGCGGGTCATCTGCTCGCCGCGCTGGCTGGGAAACAGCACGTCGCTGGGGCGCCCGCCGAGCAATTCGCCACGGGCATCACGCATATAGCGATCGATCCACACGATGGCCTCCTCACCCATCGGCACCAGCCGCTCCTTGCTGCCTTTGCCCATCACCCGCAGCACGCCCTGACGCAGATTGACTTGTTCCAGGGTCAGGCTGATCAGCTCGGTCACCCGCAGGCCACAGGCGTACAGCACCTCCAGCATCGCGCGGTCACGCTGGCCGATGGCTTCGCTGAGGTCGGGGGCCGCGAGCAAGGCCTCGACATCGGCTTCCGACAAGGATTTGGGTAAGGGCCTGCCCAGTTGCGGCATGTCGATTTGCAGGGTGGGATCGACGCCGATCAACTTTTCCCGCAGCAGGTAGCGATAAAAGCCCCGCACGCCGGACAGAAATCGCGCCGTGGAGCGCGGCTTGTAGTTCTGCTCCAGACGCCAGGCCAGGTGATCGAGGATCAGCTCGCGGCCCGCGTTGATCAGCTCCAGGTTTTTCTCTTGTAGCCAGCCGTTGAAAAGCGCGAGGTCGCTGCGGTAGGCCTGGCGGGTGTTGTCTGACAGTCCTTTTTCCAGCCAAAGGGCGTCGAGGAAGCGGTCGATCAGGGGATGGTCAATGGCGGGCATGGGGGCTCAGGCTGATGACGGTGATGTCCGGTAGATCCTATCGCAGGCAAGCCAGCTCCCACACGGATTTGTGTCGCGCGTAAGATCGTTTCCACGCTCTGCATGGGAATGCCGTCTTGGACGCTCTGCGTCCGCTCTTGAAGTCGTGACGCAGAGCGTCACAGGATGCGTTCCCACGCGGAGCGTGGGAGCGATCAAATCCCAGGCACAAAAAAGCAGCCCGCAGGCTGCTTTTTTCTGCATCGGAACGCTGGACTTAAGCCAGTTTTTCCTTGATGCGAGCTGCTTTACCGGACAGGTCACGCAGGTAGTACAGCTTGGCTTTACGTACGTCACCGCGACGCTTAACGGCCATGCTGTCGATTTGCGGGCTGTAGGTCTGGAAAGTACGCTCTACGCCAACACCGTTGGAGATTTTACGAACAGTGAAAGCACTGTTCACACCACGGTTACGCTTGGCGATTACCACGCCTTCGAACGCTTGCAGACGCGAACGGTCGCCTTCCTTTACTTTCACTTGAACGACAATAGTGTCGCCTGGGGCAAAGGTAGGGATCTCTTTGGTCATCTGCTCTGCTTCGAGTGCAAGGATGATTTTGTTAGTCATGCTGTGCTCCTAAGGTAAGTCAATGGACCTACCATCGATACGTTGTTAACTATCGTCCCGCGCGAGGATGTATTCCTCGAGCAGCTTCTTCTCTTCTCCAGAAAGCGAGCGGCTTTCCAGAAGATCGGCGCGTCGTTCATAGGTCCGACCAAGGGACTGCTGTAAACGCCAACGCCGGATGTGTGCGTGATTGCCACTTAGCAATACGTCGGGAACACGCTGATCCGCATACACCTCCGGTCGGGTGTAGTGCGGGCAATCCAGCAAACCATCCGTGAAGGAATCTTCCTCCGCGGAGTCCGCATGCCCTAAAGCTCCAGGCAGCAGTCGTGTAACCGCATCTATCAGGACCATCGCCGGCAGCTCGCCGCCAGACAGGACATAGTCCCCAATCGACCACTCTTCATCGACATGAGCATCAATAAAACGCTCGTCAATGCCTTCATAGCGACCGGCAATCAGGATTAATGCTTCCTCATTCGCCAGTTCGCGTACCGCAGCCTGTTTCAGCTGACGGCCTTGAGGGGACAGGTAAATTACCTTCGCCTTCTCCCCGGCTGCTGCCCTGGCCTGAGCCAACGCGCCCTCCAGGGGTTTGATCTTCATCACCATGCCAGGGCCACCGCCAAATGGGCGGTCATCCACAGTGTGATGTCGATCCGTCGTGTAGTCTCGCGGGTTCCAACAGGTGAGCTGCAACAGC
Organism: Pseudomonas sp. FP2309; assembly: GCF_030687575.1. Taxonomy (NCBI): domain Bacteria; kingdom Pseudomonadati; phylum Pseudomonadota; class Gammaproteobacteria; order Pseudomonadales; family Pseudomonadaceae; genus Pseudomonas; species Pseudomonas sp. FP2309. The sequence continues at coordinate 4,533,089 of NZ_CP117439.1, forward strand.
CCCTGTTTCACCGCCCGACTGGTGATGCCGTACTCGCTGATGGCGGAAAACATCTCGGGAAACAAACTGATCACTTCAATGCGCAGATTAGCCACGCTTAGAAGTCCGCATCCCATTCCACCTTCATCTCGCCTGCGACCAGGTCGACTGCCAACACGCATTGCTCCGTATAGGGCAACAGGCGTTCGCGATCATCCAGGCTGCCTGCGCAAGGCTTGACCACCATTACATCATTGGCGCCGGTTTCCAGAAGATGGTCGATTTTCCCGAACAGTTGCCCGAGTTGATCGATAACCTTCAGACCTTCCAGCTGGTACCAGTAGTACTCGCCGTCGGTCAATTCAGGGAACAGGTTGCGCGGCACGCAGATCTCATAACCGGCCAGAAGACGAGCTTCTTCACGGTCATCAAGACCCTTGAGCTTTGCGACCAGGAACTTATCGCTCCCGCGTCCACTGACCAGCTCGACCTGTTTCACACTACCTTCGCGCTTAAGCGTCCAGGTTTTGTACTGCAACAGGTTTTCAGTCGGATCAGTAAAGGAATACACCTTCACCTCGCCGCGAACGCCATGAACAGAGTAAATCTTGCCGATAACGATCAAATCATCAGCAACAGCTGGCGTCGCGTTCATATTGCTCAGGCTGCGGCCTTAGCCGAGTCCTTCAACAGTTTTGCTACGCGCTCGGATGGCTGTGCGCCAACGCTCAGCCAGTAGGCTACGCGCTCTTGGTTCACGGACAGACGAACTTCTTGACCACGAGCAACAGGGTTGAAGAAACCAACCTGTTCCTTGTGCGAACCGTCGCGCGGGTTGCGGCTGTCGGTTACGGTCAAGTGGTAAAACGGGCGCTTTTTGGAGCCGCCAAGGGCAAGACGGATTGTTAGCATGTGAACATCGTTCCTGTAGTCGGTGCTGCAAATCTAAATGCACAGCGGGCATAGGTGCCCGAAAGGCCGCATATTCTAAGGAATATCCGGACTTTTGCAAATGTCTTTTTCTGGCGCCTACCGCGTGCCATTCAGATCTGCTAGAGAGCCGTCGGTTAAAACGGCGAGTCAGCCCCCCGCCAACGGCGGGTTTGCTGGAGATCCCACATCCCTGTGGGTCGGAGCGCAAGCGAACCTGCGCGCGAATTTTTTACATTTTCGGCATGCCGCCGCCAGGCAACATACCGCCCATGCCGCGCATCATCTTGGCCATTCCGCCCTTGGCGGAGAATTTCTTCATCATCTTCTGCATCTGCTTGTGCTGCTTGATCAAGCGACCGATGTCCTGCACCTGGGTGCCGGAGCCCATGGCGATCCGACGTTTGCGCGAACCGCTGATCAGCTCAGGGTCACGGCGCTCGGCGGGGGTCATGGAATTGATGATGGCTTCCATCTGCTTGAACTGCTTCTCTGCCGCGCCCTGGGCATTGCCCATTTGCGCCAGGTTCACACCGCCGATGTTCGGCAGCTTGTCCATCAAGCCGCCGAGGCCGCCCATGTTCTTCATTTGTTGCAGCTGATCGCGGAAGTCTTCGAGATCGAAGCCTTTGCCCTTCTTCAGCTTTTTGGCCAGCTTGTCGGCCTTGTCTTTGTCGAGGGTCGCTTCGGCCTGTTCGATCAGGCTGAGCACGTCACCCATGCCGAGGATGCGCGAGGCGATACGCTCAGGGTGGAACGGCTCGAGCGCGTCGCTCTTCTCGCCCATACCGATGAACTTGATCGGCTTGCCGGTAATGGCACGCACCGACAGCGCGGCGCCGCCACGGGCATCACCGTCGACCTTGGTGAGGATCACGCCGGTCAGCGGCAGTGCATCACCGAAAGCCTTGGCGGTGTTGGCCGCATCCTGGCCGGTCATGGCATCGACCACGAACAGCGTCTCGACCGGGTTGATCGCGGCGTGCAACGCCTTGATCTCACCCATCATCTCTTCGTCGATGTGCAGGCGACCGGCGGTATCGACAATGACCACGTCGATGAATTTGAGCCTGGCTTCTTTAATAGCCGCGTTGGCGATGTCGACCGGCTTCTGGCTCAGGTCGGACGGGAAGAAGGTCACGCCCACTTCGCCCGCGAGCATTTCCAACTGCTTGATAGCGGCCGGACGGTAAACGTCCGCCGACACCACCATCACCGACTTCTTCTTGCGCTCCTTAAGGAAGCGCGCCAGCTTGCCCGCGGTGGTGGTTTTACCCGCACCTTGCAGACCGGCCATCAGCACGACGGCCGGCGGCACGGCACTGAGGTTCAGGTCTTCGTTGGCCGCGCCCATCAGGCTTTCGAGTTCGGCCTGGACGATCTTCACAAAGGCCTGGCCCGGGGTCAGGCTGCGCGACACTTCAGTGCCGACCGCACGCTCCTTGACCGAGTTGACGAAGTCCTTGACCACGGGCAAGGCCACGTCGGCTTCCAGCAACGCCATGCGCACTTCGCGCAGGGTGTCTTTAATATTGTCCTCGGTCAGCTTGGCCTTGCCGGTGACATGGCGCAGCGTCTGCGAGAGACGGTCAGTCAAGTTTTCAAACATGCGCGATCCTTTCAGGCCCTAATTCATCGAAATGCAATGGTAGACCGAGGTAATGGCGGCCCAGGCTGTGGTAAATCGCTATTAAAAACAGCGCTCGGCGAGCCTGCGGCGTGGGCAGGTCGCGGATTATAGCGAAGACTGCGCCCATGCACACCCGCTGTCTGGCCTCGGAGTCTTTCGTGCAACGCTGGGGTGTGCCAAACTCAGCGCCTTTCGGGCTTGTCTATCAGGATTTATGGTCCCCTTGTCACCCAGTTTGCTACCCAGCCTCGCCGCCGCCATCTTGTATGCCGCTGCGACCTTCTATCAGGCCACTCGTCTGGCCCAAGGCACCAAGGCCGACAAACGTCTGCTGGTAGGCCTGGGCGTCCTCGCCCTGCTGGCCCACGCCGCGAGCCTGTTCACCCACCTGATGACGCCGGTGGGCCTTGGCCTGGACTTTTTCAGCGCCGCCAGCCTGATCGCTGCGGCGGTCATCGCACTGACCCTGATCGCCTGTTATCGGATCCCGGTCGAAAACCTCCTCGTCCTGCTCTTCCCACTGGGCGTGCTGACCGTGCTGATGGCGCAATTCGCACCCACCGGCACGGTGCAGGTGATCGACGAAGAACCGGGCATCCTCGCTCACATCCTGTTGTCGATCCTGGCCTATGGCATGTTCACCATCGCGGTGTTCCAGGCCCTGCTCCTGCTGGTGCAAGACCACCAGCTCAAGCACAAGCACCCGTCCGGGCTGATCAAGAACTTCCCACCGCTGCAAACCATGGAAAGCCTGCTGTTCGGTTTCCTGTGGGCCGGCTGGACCCTGCTTTCGCTGTCGCTGATCTCCGGCTGGCTGTTCGTCGAGAACCTGTTTGCCCAGCACCTGGTGCACAAAACCCTGCTGGCGTGCCTGGCCTGGATTGTGTTCAGCGTCCTGCTGTGGGGCCGCAATCGTCTCGGCTGGCGCGGGCACAAGGCGATCCGCTGGACCCTGGCCGGTTTCTGCCTGCTGATGCTGGCCTATTTCGGCAGCAAGCTGGTTCGCGAATACATCCTGCATATCTGACGGGCAGCGATTATGGAAAACTTGCCCCTTGAGCCGATGCTTGCAGTCATCGCCCTGCTGATCTTATGGGCGGCGTTGTTTACCGCCATAGAAGCAGCACAACAACACTTGCTGGCCCTGCGTCCCGGCACCCGCCAGGGTGACAAGGCCGCCGCGCGCCTGAGCTTCCCACGCCATAGCCTGATCCTGTGCAACAGCTTGTGCCGCGCCGCGGTGGTAATTCTGTGCACCTTGCTGGCGATCTATGCCTGGGCGCAAAACGGCCCATGGCTGGGCTGGCTGATTTCCTGCGCCCTGCTGCTGATACTGGCCGATTACCTGCCGCGCGCGCTGGCCACACGCTATCCACAAGCGGTGCTGGGCTTCGGCAATACGCTGCTGGGCGTGCCGTTGAAAATCGTTTATCCCCTGGCCTGGCTGCTCAATGGCATCAGCCTGCTGCTATTGCGCCCGTTCGCACGCACCTCCGGCGTGGTGAAGAAGAGCGACGAGCCGCTGCCGGACCACGATGACGAACCCGAGTCGGACGCCGACGCCGACCGCCTTCCCGGTATGCCCGGCATCCACGCTCTGGACAACATAACGGTCAATGACATCCTGGTGCCGCGCAGCGAAGTGGACGGTATCAACCTGGACGACTCGATCGACGCCATCATCGAACAACTGCGCACGTCCCCGCGCACACGCCTGCCGGTGTTCCACAGCGATATCAACCAGGTCCAGGCAGTGCTTAACACCCGGCAGATCCAACATCTGCTGTCCGACGCCAGCCTGACCAAAGAAGCGCTGCTTGCCGCCTGCCACGAGCCCTACTTCGTTCCGGAAAGCACGCCCCTGCAGCTGCAACTGCTCAATTTCCACAAACAGCAGCGGCGCCTGGGCATGGTGGTGGATGAATACGGCGAAGTGCTGGGCATCGTGACCCTGGAAGACATCCTCGAAGAAATCGTCGGCGAATTCGAAAGCGAACAGAGTGCGGACAACCCGCACATCGAAGCACAGCCCGATGGCCGCTACATCATCGACGGCGCCGCGTCCATCCGCGAGCTGAACAAGAGCCTGGGTTGGCACCTGCCCAGCGACGGCCCCAAGACCCTCAACGGCCTGGTGACCGAAGCGCTGGAGACCATTCCCGATTGCGCGGTATGCCTGAAGATCGGCCGCTATCGCCTGGAAATCCTCGAGACCGAGGACAACCGGGTCAGCAAGGTGCTGATCTGGCACACCAGTCACGTGCCGGTGGCCGTATAACTTCCCGACACTTCAAGATCCAATGGGGGAGCGTGGCACGCCCCCCTTCCGCATTTTGATTTGCGGCGTGCCAGCTCTTGTTGTATTTCCAAACCCCTTCCTATAATCGGCTCTGCTTACCAAAGCCCCGCCCGACCGTGTGCTACCCGCACCAAACGCGTCCAGGCACCGCCTTATCGTGTCTGACCGGTGCCCGCTCCCATCCCGAGCGGCCCCGCGCATACCCCTGATCCATGGGTGTTCGACCAATAATAATCCGCGTCCAAACGCGCAATGACCATCAGGGATACCGCCATGAGCACCACCTATAACGAGACGGCAAGCGCCGCCCCAACCAACTCGACCGCACGGGTCGCCACGGCGAGCATCGTTGGCACCGCCATCGAGTTCTACGACTTCTACATCTATGCCACCGCCGCTGCCCTGGTGATCGGCCCGGTGTTCTTTCCACAGACCTCCGGCACCGCGCAGATGCTGGCGTCGTTCCTGACCTTCGGTATCGCGTTTATCGCCCGGCCACTGGGCTCGGCGCTGTTCGGCCACTTTGGCGACCGTATCGGCCGCAAGTCGACGCTGGTGGCTTCACTGCTGCTGATGGGCGTGTGCACCACGCTGATTGGCTTGCTGCCCGGCTATGACAGCATCGGGGCGTGGGCGCCGATTCTGTTGTGCGTGCTGCGCTTCGGCCAAGGTCTTGGCCTGGGCGGGGAATGGGGCGGCGCGGCATTGCTGGCGACCGAGAACGCGCCCAAAGGCAAACGCGCCTGGTTCGGTATGTTCCCGCAGTTGGGCCCGTCCATTGGCTTCCTTGCCGCCAACGGCTTGTTCCTGATCCTGGCCATGAGCCTCAACGACGAGCAGTTCCGCAGCTGGGGCTGGCGCATCCCGTTCATCCTCAGCGCGGCACTGGTGATGGTCGGCCTGTATGCACGCTTGAAGCTGCACGAGACCCCTGTATTCGCAAACGCCGTCGCCAAGGAAAAGCCGGTAAAAGTGCCCTTGGTGGAATTGTTCAGCCAGCATTGGCTGCCGGTGCTGCTGGGCGCCGCGTCAATGGTGGTGTGCTATGCGCTGTTCTACATCACCACGGCGTTTTCCCTGAGCTATGGCGTGTCGACCCTGGGCTACAGCCGTGAAACCTTCCTTGCCCTGTTGTGCTTCGCGGTGTTGTTCATGGGCCTGGCCACGCCCCTGGCGGCCCTGGCCAGTGATCGCTACGGGCGCAAGCCGGTGCTGATCGTCGGTGCGATTCTGGCGATCCTGTCGGGCTTCACCATGGAGCCGCTGCTGACCCACGGTTCGACCTGGGCCGTGGCGCTGTTCCTGGCGCTGGAGCTGTTTCTGATGGGCGTGACCTTCGCGCCGATGGGCGCGCTGCTGCCTGAACTGTTCCCGACCCGCGTACGTTATACCGGCGCTTCGGCCGCCTATAACCTGGGAGGGATTGTTGGCGCGTCGGCGGCGCCGTTCTTCGCAACCAAGCTGGTGGCGATGGGTGGCCTGAGTTATGTCGGCGGGTATGTGTCGGCGGCGGCGTTGCTCAGCTTGATTGCTGTGCTGTGCCTGAAAGAGACGCGGGATAATGATTTGAACAAGGTCGTCTGATAGACCGCTGTCGGGGGCAAGCGGAGCTTGCCCCCGATGTTTTCAGAGCTCTACAACAACCGCCTGGGAAGCACGAGTGGCTTTGGCTCGCGCCGCTTCGATCGACTCGTCCCGCGCCAACGCCGCGCCCATGCGGCGCTGTCCATTCACTTCTGGCTTACCAAACAGACGCAACGCCGTGTCCGGCTCGCTCAAAGCGGCGCCGAGGTTGGCGAACGCGGTCTGGGTCGACTGCCCTTCCACCAGGATCACCGCCGAAGCCGACGGCCCGAACTGACGGATCAAAGGAATCGGCAGGCCGAGAATCGCGCGCGCGTGCAGGGCGAATTGCGACAGGTCCTGGGAAATCAACGTCACCAGACCGGTGTCGTGGGGGCGCGGCGACACTTCGCTGAACCACACCTGATCGCCCTTGATGAACAATTCCACGCCAAACAGGCCACGACCGCCTAACGCTTCGGTCACCGCTTTGGCAACGCGCTCGGATTCGGCCAGGGCAATCGGGCTCATGGCTTGCGGCTGCCAGGATTCCTGGTAGTCGCCCTTCTCCTGGCGGTGGCCAACCGGCGCACAGAAGGTGGTGCCGCCGATGTGGCGCACGGTCAGCAGGGTGATTTCGTAGTCGAAGTCGATAAAGCCTTCGATGATCACGCGGCCTTTACCGGCCCGCCCGCCTTCCTGGGCGTAATCCCAGGCTTTTTGCACGTCGTCGGCGCTGCGCAGCAGGCTCTGGCCCTTGCCCGACGAACTCATCACCGGCTTGACCACGCACGGGAAGCCCAGGTCTTGCACGGCCTTGCTGTAGTCTTCGAAGGTGTCGGCAAAGTGGTACGGCGAGGTCGGCAGGTCCAGCTCTTCGGCGGCCAGGCGACGGATGCCTTCACGGTTCATGGTCAGTGAGGTGGCGCGTGCCGTTGGGATCACGGTGAAGCCTTCAGCTTCCAGCTCCACCAGCGTCGCGGTGGCGATGGCTTCGATTTCCGGCACGATGAAGTGCGGCTTTTCTGCTTCGATTACCGCGCGCAGGGCGGCGCCGTCGAGCATATTGATCACGTGGCTGCGATGCGCCACCTGCATGGCCGGCGCGTTGGCGTAGCGATCCACGGCAATCACTTCAACGCCCAGGCGTTGCAGTTCGATTACCACTTCCTTGCCCAGCTCACCGCAGCCACACAGCAAAACGCGGGTCGCGGTTGGCGACAATGGAGTTCCGATTCGGGTCATCTCAGGTCCTCAGGGGAGCGGATCATGGGGGAGAAAGGCCGGCATTTTACATGAACTGTAAAAATTGGCCTCAGTTGGCGACGGCCCGTTTGCGCAGGCGCCAGGCCATGATCAGCCACACCGCCGTGACCCCGGCGAATTTCGAGGCCAGGGCGGTGCCCACCACGGCCGGCGTGAGGGCGCCGATCAGGCCGAAGAAGATGAACGTATCGAGGGGAATGCTCAGCGCCGAACTTATCCACAGGCGGTCATGCAGGGGGCGCTTGGTGATGCTGAACACCAGCCAGTCGATGCACTCCGACACCGCAAACGCCGTGGCGCTGGCCAGGGCAATGGCCGGGTCCGAGGTTATATATGACAGCACCAGCGCCGCCAGCATGGCGATGATCGCGCCGTGACCGAAGCGGGTTTGCACCATATCGCGCAGGATAAAGACCAGGCCACCCCAGGCGGACCAGATCACATCCAGGTGCGGCGCGGTGGAGAAGGCGAAGTTGATCAGCACGACGCTGCTGATATAGGCGATCAGGAAGAGCATGGGGGATGGACCTGTGGGTAATGCCGCACAGGGTAATGCACTGCGCTGAATGTGGCGAGCGAGCTTGCCCGTGCCTGGCTGCGAAGCGGCCATGATAAAACCGCCGCGCTTTTTTTCAGGTAGATCAGAGCGTCAGGTTTTGGGGCTGCTGCGCAGCCCAGCGCGGGGCAAGCCCGCTCACCACACACAAAACCGGACTGACCACTGCCCGGCGCTTCACCCCAATGATCAGCCGCTGGGGTTAGCGCAAACCATAAAGACCAACCCGCTCGCCACCGCCCGCTCATGGCACAACCCCAACACCATCCGGCGTTCGGCGTTGTCCATGCGGCTCCAGCGGGTGATTTCGTCCACGGTGCGCTGGCAGCCGGTGCAGATATCGTCTTCATCCAGCGCGCAAATACTCACGCACGGCGAGGCGACGGGGCGTTCGAGCGGGTTCATTCTTCCTGCTCAACCAGGTCGCGGGCATACCGCTGGGCGTTATGCACATAGTGCGCGGCACTGGCTTCGAGCATGCGCTTCTGCGCCTCGGTGAGCTCCCGCACCACCTTGCCCGGCGAGCCCATCACCAGGGAGCCGTCGGGAATTTCCTTGCCCTCGCCGATCAGCGAATTGGCGCCGATGATGCAGTGCTTACCGATCCTGGCGCCGTTGAGGATTACCGCATTGATACCAATCAGGCTGTAATCATCGACGGTGCAGCCATGCAGCATGGCGTTGTGGCCGATGGTCACACCGGTGCCCAGGGTCAGCGGGTAGCCCATGTCGGTGTGCATCACGCTGCCGTCCTGCACGTTGCTGTTTTTGCCGATCAGGATCAGTTCATTGTCGCCACGCAATACCGCGTTGAACCAGACGTTGGCACCCTCCTCCAGCTTGACCTTGCCCACCAGCGTGGCATTGGGCGCCACCCAACTGTTGGGGTGCGTCTCGACGCGGGCGTCGCCCAGGCGGTATTTCATAGTGTGTCCTCACGGCCGGCCATTCAAACGATGGCTTAAATATTGATGAAGCTTTTGGGTGGCTGGTGCAGGCTGATGTTGGCATCGTCATAGAGCAGGTTGATCAACTCGACGATCATGATCGCCGTCAGCCCCCAGATTTTATATTCACCAAAGCGATAGCTGGGCACGTACCAACTGCGGCCCTGGTAATCGATTCTGTGGGTATGTTCGCGCGGGTCCTGTCGGAAAAAGTCCAGCGGCACACTGAAGACCGCGGCGATTTCGGCATCGTTGGCCAGGTACTCGACGTAATCGGGGATGACCCCCACGTAAGGCGTCACGCGGATACCATGCAGGGAAATCAGCGGGCTCAACGGGCCGATAACCTCCACCAACCCCGGCGGCAGGCCGATTTCTTCTTCGGCCTCGCGCAGGGCGGTGAACACCAGGTCCGGATCTTCGGGATCGCGGCGCCCGCCAGGAAAGGCCACTTCGCCACCGTGGGTCGACAGGCCGCTGGCGCGCAGGGTCAGGATCAGCTCAGGTTCGTCACTGCGGGTAATCGGCACCAGCACCGCGGCCTCGGGGAAACGTCCGTCCGTTTCCAGCGTATGCGGCGTGTGATTGCTTACCCGGCGAAGTAGCTCGTCCAGCATGAGTCATCTCGGTCTGTTGACTACCTTGCATCATGCACCAAAGCGACGACGCGCCCAAGCCCAAACCCGGCGGCTGTCGCTAAACGACAACTTGCAGGGCCCTGCACGCCACGCCAAGATAGACGCACTTTCCAGGAACCCCAGCATGAACTTCTGCAGCCAGTGCGGCAAACCGGTCACCCAACGCATTCCCGAAGGCGACGGCCGCCTGCGTTTTGTGTGTGATCACTGCTCGACCGTCCATTACCAGAACCCCAATATTGTCGCCGGCACGCTGCCGGTGTGGGGCGATAAAGTGCTGCTGTGCCGCCGCGCCATCGAGCCGCGCCTGGGTTACTGGACCCTGCCCGCCGGTTTTATGGAGAACGGCGAGACCGTCGAACAGGCCGCCATGCGCGAAACCCTGGAAGAAGCCTGCGCCCGCGTATGTAACCTGTGCGTCTATACGCTGATCGACGTACCGCATATCAGCCAGGTGCACATCTTCTACCGCGCCGAACTGGTCGACCTGGACTTCGCCGCAGGCCCCGAAAGCCTTGAGGTACAGCTGTTCGACGAAGCCGACATCCCTTGGTCCGAGCTGGCTTTTCGCACAGTAGGCCGTACCTTGGAATGCTTTTTCGCTGACCGCAGGCTCAAGTCATACCCGGTGCGCAGCGAGGCTGTGCCGCCAATGGGCAAGCCCGCCCCTTAACCCCCCGGCACCTGGCCTTTGAAGGGATACCGTTGTAATGCGTCTGTTGCTTGTTTTGATCTGCCTGTCGTTCGCTACCCTGTCACCGGCCTCCACTCTGCAAACGCCGGGCAGCAAGCCTGTCGAAAAAGTCCTGGTGCTTAAATCCGCCCACCAATTGCAGTTGATCAACGACGGCAAGCCGTTCAAGACCTATCGCATTTCCCTGGGCAAAAACCCCAAGGGCCACAAGCTGATCGAGGGCGACCGCCGCACCCCGGAGGGCCTCTATTGGATCGACTGGCGCAAGACCAGTGACCGTTTCAACCTGGCCATGCACATCTCCTACCCCAACATCAGCGACGCCGCCCGCGCGCGCCGCGAAGGGGTGAAGCCCGGCAGCATGATCATGATCCACGGCACGCCCGACACCGAGGACTACCCGGAGCAGTGGTTCCACACCCTGGACTGGACCGACGGCTGCATCGGCATGCGCAACGTCGACATGCGTGAAGTCTGGAACCTGGTCAAAGACGGCACGCTGATCGAGATTCGGCCGTAGTCGTCGACCGCTCGTAAAATAATTCAAAAAAAACCCGCCCCTGATCCACCCCGCCGGTAAATACCAGTTCACGGCGGGGGCTGCGTCGTTCTGCACGCGAGAAAGACCTCTCTAATACCACTCAATACCAAGCCCCGTTTCAGGGCCATGAAACAAGCATTTGCACCGTTTTGGCGGCATTGACATGGTATTTAAGTGGTATTAGTTTTCGACCAATACCGGGCGACAACACTCCAATAACGCATCGGAAATCTGACAGATGAATCCCATCCTGGCCCTGCGCCCCGACGACAAACAGTCCACGCCGCTGTACCTGCAATTGGCGCGCAAGCTCGAAGCCGCCATCCACGCCGGTGAGTGGAAATCCGAGCAGGCGTTGCCCTCCGAGCGCGTACTCAGCGAGCAGTTGAGCATCTCGCGGGTTACCGCCCGCAAGGCCCTGCAAGTGCTGTTTGACCAAGGCCTGATTCGTCGCAGCCAAGGTTCCGGCACGTTTATCACGCCACGCCTGGAACAGCCGCTGTCACGCTTGTCGGGGTTCAGCGAAATGCTGCGCCTCAAGGGTTTTGCGCCCAGCTCCCAATGGCTGGAACGCGACATTACTCCGCCGACCCACGAAGAGCTGATTCGCCTGGCCTTGTCGCCCACCGATAAAGTCGCGCGCCTCAAACGCTTGCGCAAAGCCGACGACACGGTCATGGCGATTGAAATGAGCACCCTGCCCGCCGCCGTGTTGCCGCAACCGCACGCCATCGGCAACTCGCTGTACGAATACCTGGAAAGCATCGGCAAACCCATCGTGCGCGCCCTGCAACATATCCAGGCAATCAACGCCTCGGACGAGTTTGCCGCGCTGGTGGGCATCGCCCCCGGCACCGCCATGCTGCTGATGACGCGCGTGGGCTACACCGCCGACAACACGCCGATTGAAATCACCGACACCTACTGCCGCAACGACTACTACGACTTCGTCGCAGAGCTGCGCAGGTACGACTTTGCCGCCGAGTTGCGGCCTTAGAGAACTGCCATGTCCGAAGACAATATCCTCACGCCCCATGGCTGGATTCGCGGCCGCCTGGTGCACGCACGCGGCAAGGTGCTCGCCATTGAAGGCACGCCTTGTGACCCGTCTGAAAACGACTTGCCCTACCTGCTGCCGGGCTTTATCGACCTGCATGTGCACGGCGGCGGCGGCAAGGACATCATGGAAGGCAGCGCGGCCTTCGAGACCATCACCCGCACCCACGTGCGGTTTGGTACCACCTCGCTGCTGGCCACCACCATGACGGCGCCGGTGGATGAAATCTCCCGCGTGCTCGGTGAGCTTGGCGCGTTCTGCGAGCAGCGTCCTGCAGGCAGCGCCCGGGTGCTCGGCGTGCACCTGGAAGGCCCCTACATCAACCCCGGAAAACTCGGCGCTCAGCCCAACTTCGCCCACACCGCGTTGATGGCTGAAGTGGAAGCTTACCTGCGTCTGGCGCCGATCCGGGTGATCACCATCGCGCCGGAAATCGCCGGCCATGACGCGTTGATCCGTGCCCTCAGCGCACGCGGTGTACGCATGCAAATCGGCCACACCCTGGGCAGCTATGAAGAAGGCGTCGCCGCCCTCGCCGCCGGGGCCAGCAGCTTCACCCATTTGTACAACGCCATGAGCCCGCTGCATCACCGCGAACCCGGCATCGTCGGTGCAGCGCTGGCCCACGCCAAGTACGCCGAGCTGATCCCGGATTTGCTTCACGTGCACCCCGGCGCCATGCGCGTGGCCCTGCGTGCGATTCCGTGCCTGTACTGCGTCACCGATTCCACCGCCGCCGCCGGCATGCCCGATGGCGAGTACAAGTTGGGCAGCCACACCGTGACCAAATGCCTGGGCGGCGTCCGCCTGGCCGACGGCACCCTGGCAGGCAGCACGCTGACCATGGACCAGGCGCTGCGCAACCTGGTGAAGATCGGCCTGCCCATCAGCGAAGCCTCACAACGCCTGTCGCAGTTTCCGGCGGACTACCTGGGCCTGGAAGAACGCGGCCGCCTGCAACCCGGCAGCTTTGCCGACTGCGTGCGCCTGGACCGCGCCCTGCACCTCACCGACGTAATGGTCGAAGGAGACACCATTGACTTCAAAAATGCTTGAAGAGGCCTTGGCCTCCGGTGATGCCGTCGCCGCCCAATTGCAGCGCCTGACCCCGATACTCGAAGAAATCGCCGGCCGCCTGCGCCGCCAGCCGCCGCACGTGGCGATGACCATCGCCCGTGGCAGCTCGGACCATGCCGCCAGCTACTTTGCCTACCTGGCCATGCAGCATGTGGGCATTCCGGTGGCGTCATTGCCGATGTCGGTGGTGACCTTGCTGCAGGCCCCATTGAAGGTCAGTGGCCAAGTGGCGTTCGGCTTCTCGCAGTCGGGGCAAAGCCCGGACCTGGTCAACAGCCTGCGCCTGCTGCGCAAGCGAGGCGCCTTGAGCATCTCGCTGGTCAACGCCGAAGACTCGCCGCTGGAGGCCGCGTGTGAATGCCACGTACCCCTGTGTGCCGGGCCGGAACTGAGCGTGGCGGCCACCAAGAGCTTTATCGCCAGCCTCAGCGCCAGCGCGTTGCTGGTTGGCCACTGGAACCAGCAACGCGAACTGTTGCAAGCCTGCCAGGCCCTGCCCGACGGCCTGCACGAAGCAGCCACACAGGATTGGCAAGCGGCCATCGACGCCCTGAAAGACAGCCAACGCTTGATGGTGATCGGCCGCGGTGCCGGCTTTGCCGTCGCCCAGGAAGCCGCACTCAAGCTCAAGGAAACCTCGGCGATCCAGGCCGAAGCCTTCAGCAGCGCCGAAGTGCGCCACGGGCCGATGGCCTTGATCGATGAAAATTACCCGTTGCTGGTGTTCGCCCCACGCGGCGCCGAGCAAGCCGGTTTGCTGAGCCTGGCCGCCGATATGCGTCAACGCGGCGCCCGCGTCTTGCTGGCCGCGCCGGACGATATCGTGGAACGCGACCTGACCCTGAGCCGTGCCGAACACCCGAGCCTGGACCCGATCCTGGCCATCCAAAGCTTCTACGTCATGGCCGCCGGCCTGGCGCAGGCCCGGGGCATGGACCCGGACCAGCCGCGCCACCTGAGCAAAGTCACCCGCACTCACTGAGTCGATTGCCGCGTTTTCCTGATGAGTACCGTGCCCATGTCCAACAACAATAAAGAATTGACCCTCTGTGCGCCCTTGAGCGGCCCCGTGCTCGCCTTGGGCGACATCCCCGACGAAGTATTCGCCAGTGGCGCCCTGGGCGACGGCGTGGCCATCGACCCGTTGAATGACTGCCTGCATGCGCCGTGTGACGGGGTGATCATCCATGTCGCCCGCACCGGGCATGCGTTGACGATCCGCGCCGACAACGGTGCCGAATTGCTGATGCATGTGGGCATCGACACCGTGGAATTGAACGGCGAAGGGTTTGCACTGCTGGTCAAACCGGACGCGCGCGTGACCCAGGGCCAGGCGCTGGTGCGCTTTGATCTGGACCACGTTGCGCGCCAGTGCAAAAGCCTGGTCAGCCCGATCATCCTTACCAATGGCGAGGGTTTTGAGCTACGGCCGGTGGCCGGAAAAATCGTCAAGGTGGGTGAGCCGTTGCTGCACATTGCCGCGCGTTCGGCAGCGCCGCTGCAGGCGGCTGTGGATAACTCGGTCACCGAAGTGCACGCCAGCGTGCGCATTACCCACCGTGGCGGTTTGCATGCACGCCCCGCCGCGCTGGTGCGCAAGGCCGCGCAAGGTTTTAACTGCCATGCAGAGCTGCACTTCGCCGGCAAGTCGGCGCCGTGCGACAGCCTGATTGGCTTGATGGGCCTGGGCATTGGTGAAGGCGATGAAGTGCGCATCACCTGTCGCGGCAAGGATTGCGAGGCGGCGCTGCAGGCGTTGGTGGCCGTACTGTCGGTTGCCGTGAGTGAAGAACACCACACGCCGGTAGCCGCAGCACCGCGTCGGGCGAATACCGAAGCCGGTGTGTTGCAAGGCGTGTGCGCGGCGCCCGGTCTGGTCTGTGGGCCGCTGTTTCGCCTGGCCGGTATCGAACTGCCGCAAGACACGGGCAAGCATACCGCCGACGAACAACTGCAACGTCTGGACACCGCGCTGGAGCAAGTGCGCGGCGAAATCCGCAGCACCCTGGAGCATGCACGCCAACGCAAGAACGTCGAAGAAGAAGACATCTTCGCCGCCCACCTTGCGCTATTGGAAGACCCCACGCTGCTGGACGCCGCCACCGGTGCCATCGAGCAAGGCAGTGCCGCCACCCACGCCTGGCACGATGCTATCCAGGCGCAATGCGCGGTGTTGCTGGCGTTGGGCAAACCGCTGTTTGCCGAGCGCGCCAACGACCTGCGCGACCTGCAACAACGGGTGTTGCGTGCGCTGTTGGGTGAAACCTGGCATTTCGAATTGCCGGCCGGTTCAATTGTCAGCGCCCATGACCTGACCCCGTCCGACCTGCTGCAACTGAGCGCACAAAACGCCGTGGGTATTTGCATGGCCGAAGGCGGCGCAACGTCCCACGTCGCAATTTTGGCCCGAGGCAAAGGCTTGCCCTGTGTGGTCGCGCTGGGCGCCGAAGTGCTCGACGTGCCGCAAGGCCAACGCGTGGTACTGGACGCGGCCAATGGTCGCCTGGAACTGGCCCCCAGCGAAGCGCGCCACGCCGAAGTGCACCAGATTCGCGATGCGCAGAAACGGCGCCGTCAGCAACAACAGGCCCAAGCCCGGCAAGCGGCGCAAACCCGCGATGGCGTCAGTATTGAAGTGGCGGCCAACGTCGCCTCCAGTGCCGAGGCCCAAATGGCGTTTGAAAACGGCGCCGATGGTGTGGGCCTGCTACGCACCGAATTCCTGTTTGTCGACCGCCGCACCGCGCCGGATGAGCAAGAGCAACGCCAGGCCTACCAGGCCGTGCTGGACGCCATGGGCGACAAGTCGGTGATCATCCGCACCATCGACGTGGGCGGCGACAAGCAACTCGACTATCTACCGTTGCCGGTTGAGGCCAACCCGGTGCTGGGCCTGCGCGGTATTCGCCTGGCCCAGGTGCGCCCGGAGCTGCTTGATCAGCAACTGCGCGCGCTGCTGCAAGTCCGCCCGCTGGCGCGTTGCCGGATTCTGTTGCCGATGGTCAGCGAGGTCGACGAACTGCTGCAGATCCGCCAGCGCCTGGATGAACTGTGCGCGGAGCTGGAGCTGACCCAGCGCCCGGAACTGGGCGTGATGATCGAAGTGCCCGCCGCTGCGCTGATGGCCGAGCAACTCGCCAAACACGCAGACTTTTTATCCATCGGCACCAATGACCTTTCCCAGTACACCCTGGCCATGGACCGCGACCACGCGGGCCTGGCCGCGCGGGTGGATGCCTTGCACCCGGCGCTGCTGCGCCTGATCGCGCAAACCTGCGCCGGCGCCGCCAAGCATGGGCGTTGGGTCGGTGTATGCGGCGCCCTGGCATCTGACCCACTGGCCACGCCGGTGCTGGTCGGCCTGGGCGTCAGCGAGCTGTCGGTAAGCCCGCCGCAGATCGGCGAAATCAAGGACCGCGTCCGCCACTTGGACGCGGCGCAATGCCGGCAATTGAGCCAAGGCCTGCTCGACCTGAGCAGCGCCAGGGCCGTTCGCCAAGCCTGTCAACACCACTGGCCGCTGAGCTGACAACAACAAGAAAAAAGGAGACTCGCCATGTACCAACATCTGATTGAAGGGCTGCAACGCCTGGGCCGTGCGCTGATGCTGCCGATCGCGATTCTGCCGATCGCCGGGCTGTTGCTGCGCCTGGGCGATACCGACTTGCTCAACATCGCGGTGATGCACGATGCCGGGCAAGCGATCTTCGCCAACCTGGCGCTGATCTTCGCCATCGGTATTGCCGTGGGCTTTGCCCGCGACAACAACGGCACGGCGGGCCTGGCCGGTGCGATCGGTTACCTGGTGATGATCTCTACGCTCAAGGTGATGGATACCACCATCAACATGGGCATGCTCGCCGGTATCGCCAGCGGCTTGATGGCCGGCGCGCTGTATAACCGGTTCAAGGACATCAAGCTGCCGGAGTACCTGGCGTTCTTTGGCGGGCGGCGGTTTGTGCCGATCATCACCGGGTTTTCGGCGGTGGGCCTGGGCGTGATCTTTGGCTTGATCTGGCCGCCGATCCAGCACGGCATCAACAGCTTCGGGGTGCTGCTGATGGAAAGCGGCAGCTTTGGCGCGTTCGTGTTTGGTGTGTTCAACCGCCTGCTGATCGTCACCGGCCTGCACCATATCCTCAACAACATGGCCTGGTTCGTATTCGGCACGTTTACCGATCCGGTGACCGGTGCTGTGGTAACAGGTGACCTGACCCGCTACTTCGCCGGCGACCCGAAAGGCGGCCAGTTCATGACCGGCATGTTCCCGGTGATGCTGTTCGGCCTGCCTGCTGCGTGTTTGGCGATGTACCGCAATGCACTGCCGGAGCGCCGCAAAGTGATGGGCGGGATTTTCCTGTCGATGGCACTGACGTCGTTCCTCACCGGGGTGACCGAGCCGATCGAATTCGCGTTCATGTTCCTCGCGCCGTTCCTGTACCTGCTGCATGCGCTGCTCACCGGCCTGTCGATGGCGGTGACCAATATGCTCAATATCCACCTGGGTTTTACCTTCTCCGGTGGCTTTATCGACATGGTGCTGGGCTGGGGCAAGTCCACCAATGGCTGGCTGGTGGTACCGGTGGGCCTGGCCTACGCGGTGATCTATTACACCGTGTTCAGCTACTGCATTCGCCGCTTCAACCTCAAGACACCCGGCCGCGAAGACATCCAGGTGGCGCCGGCACACGTGATGAGCGACAACCAGCGTGCCACGGCTTACATCCGAGCCTTGGGCGGTGCAGACAACTTGCTCAGCGTGGGGGCTTGCACCACACGCCTGCGCCTGGACATGGTCGACCGCAACAAGGCGGTGGATGCCGAACTCAAGACACTGGGCGCCATGGCTGTGGTGCGGCCAGGCAATGGCGGCAGTTTACAGGTAGTGGTTGGGCCGATGGCCGATAGCATTGCTGATGAAATTCGCTTGGCCATGCCGTCGTTTGTTGCCTCGACACCCGTAGCGGTTACGCCTGAGGATAAGCCCGTGACGGTGAATGTGCAGGAGGCCGAGAAATGGCTGAGTGCGTTGGGTGGCCGAGGGAATGTGCGCCAGCTGGAAGCGGTGGCGATGACCCGGTTGCGGGTGGAGTTGGGGGATGATTCGGGGATGTCTGAGGCGGACCTGACTGCCCTGGGTTGCCAGGGTGTGAGCCAGCTGGACAGCGGGGCGTGGCACTTGTTGATTGGTGACAAGGCCACTGGATTGGGCGAGGCACTGGAGGGACTGGTAACCCGCCCAATCAACTCCTGACCGATCGTTCCCACGCTCTGCGTGGGAATGCCGCCCCGGACGCTCCGCGTCCAAGCCGTCGCGCATGGTTCAACCCTGCACAAGGGTGACGCGGAGCGTCACAGGATGCATTCCCACGCGGAGCGTGGGAACGATCAATTAATCGTGTACTGACCACTGGCCGGGAGTGCCTCCGCCAGCGCTGCTTGAAGTCCCGGCGCCTTCGCGAGCAAGCCATTACAACCAACAAAAAACCCGCTGACCAAACTGGCCCAGCGGGTTTCTCGTTTCTGCAATCTGCGAATTAAAAATCCGCCAACTGCCACACCTCATAAGCCGGTGTTTCATACGGATGGCTCAGCTTGAGTGCAGCCACAACCGCCACAATCAACTCATCCGCCACCACCAGCTCCACCTTCCACTCCTCAACCACTTCAACCTGACCCACTTGCCCAATGAACGGCTGGCTGCCGTCCAATGCGCGGAATTGGCCCTGGCCCAGCACTTGCCAGGCGCAGTTGTCGTAGTCGCCGATGCGCCCGCCGCCAGCTGCGAAGACGGCGGTTTTCACCGTCTCCACATGGCTGTCGGGCACGAAGAAGGCAAGCTTGTACACGGCCTTAGTTCACCCACACGCGCGCGTTGCGGAACATGCGCATCCAGGCGCCGTCTTCGTTCCACTCTTCGGGGCGCCACGAGTTCTGCACGGCGCGGAACACGCGTTCCGGGTGCGGCATCATGATGGTCACGCGACCGTCGCGGCTGGTAAGGCCGGTGATCCCGCGCGGCGAGCCGTTCGGGTTGGCCGGGTAGCTTTCGGTGACCTTGCCGTGGTTGTCGACGAAACGCAGCGCAACGGTGCCGGACAGGTCGGCTTCAAGCAGTGCTTCTTCGCTTTCGAACTCGGCATGGCCTTCACCGTGGGCGATGGCGATCGGCATGCGCGAACCGGCCATGCCTTGCAGGAAGATCGAGTTGGACTCCTGCACCTGCACCATGGCCACGCGCGCTTCGAACTGCTCGGAACGGTTGCGCACAAAGTGCGGCCAGAACTCGCTGCCCGGGATCAGTTCGCTAAGGTTGGACATCATCTGGCAACCGTTGCACACACCGAGGGTGAAGCTGTCGTTGCGCTCGAAGAACCCTTGGAACGCATCGCGGGCACGGCTGTTGAACAGCGCGGACTTGGCCCAGCCTTCACCGGCACCCAGCACGTCGCCGTAGGAGAAACCGCCGCAGGCCACCAGGCCTTTGAACTCATTGAGGTCGACGCGACCGGCGAGGATATCGCTCATGTGCACGTCGATCGCATTGAAGCCGGCGCGGTCGAACGCAGCCGCCATTTCCACCTGGCCGTTGACGCCCTGCTCACGCAGCACGGCAACTTGTGGGCGAATGCCTTTCTTGATGTACGGCGCGGTGATGTCCTGGTTGACGTCGAAGCTGAGCTTGGTGCTCAGGCCTGGGTTGTCTTCTTCCAGGATCACGTCGAACTCCTGCTCGGCGCAGTCGGCGTTATCGCGCAGGCGTTGGATCTGGTAGCTGGTCTCGGCCCACTGGCGTTGCAGCAGACGGCGCTGGCCGGTAAACACGGTATCGCCATTGAAGGAGATAGTGACTTCACCGTTGTTGATCGGTTGGCCGATCACCGCCACGCAGTCATCCAGGCCGGCGGCGCTGAACTGTGCAAGTACGTCCGGGGTAGCGTCCTGGCGCACCTGGATCACCGCACCCAACTCTTCGTTGAACAGGATGCCGTTGATTTCAGCGGCATCCTCGGCAACGCTGTCGAGCACGATGTTCAGGCCGCAGTGACCGGCGAAGGCCATCTCGACCACGCTTGTCAGCAAACCACCGTCGGAACGGTCGTGGTAGGCCAGCAGGTGGCCGTCGGCGTTGAGACCCTGGATCACGGCGAAGAAGGCTTTGAGGTCTTCGGCGTCATCCACGTCCGGCGCGTGCTTGCCCAGTTTGCCGTGGGTTTGCGCGAGGATCGAGGCGCCCATGCGGTTCTGGCCACGGCCCAGGTCGATCAGGATCAGATCGGTGGTGCCCTTGTCCATGCGCAGTTGCGGGGTGAGGGTCTGGCGCACATCGGTCACCGGAGCAAAACCGGTCACGATCAGCGACAGCGGCGAGGTGACGCTCTTGTCCACGCCTTCTTCGTTCCAACGGGTGGCCATGGACATGGAGTCCTTGCCCACCGGAATGGTGATCCCCAGTTCCGGGCACAGCTCCATGCCGACGGCCTTGACGGTGTCGTACAGGCGCGCGTCTTCACCGGGGTGGCCGGCCGCGGACATCCAGTTGGCCGACAGTTTGATGTCGGACAGCTTGCCAATGCGCGAAGCGGCGATGTTGGTGAGGGTTTCACCAATGGCCATGCGGCCCGAGGCCGGGGCGTCCAGCAGGGCGAGCGGCGTGCGCTCGCCCATCGCCATGGCTTCACCGGTGTAAACGTCGAAGCTGGTGGCGGTGACGGCAACGTCTGCCACCGGAACCTGCCATGGGCCGACCATTTGGTCACGGGCCACCAGGCCGGTGATGCTGCGGTCGCCGATGGTGATCAAAAAGCTTTTGCTGGCCACGGCCGGATGGTGCAGCACGCGTTCGATGCTGTCGGCCAGTTCCAGTGCGCTTGGGTCGAAATCATCGCCCAGCTCGGTTTCACGTACCGCCGAACGGTGCATGCGCGGGGCTTTGCCCAGCAGCACTTCGAGCGGCATGTCCACCGGGCTGTTGCCGAAGTGACTGTCGGTAACCGTCAGTTGCGGCTCGGCAGTGGCTTCGCCGACCACGGCGAACGGGCAACGCTCGCGTTCGCAGATGGCCTGGAAGCGCGCGAAGTCTTCAGGGCCGACGGCCAGTACGTAGCGCTCCTGGGATTCGTTGCTCCAGATTTCGTGCGGGGCCATGCCCGGCTCGTCGTTTGGAATGTTGCGCAGTTCGAAACGGCCACCGCGGTCGCCATCGTTGACCAGTTCCGGGAAGGCGTTGGACAAACCACCGGCGCCGACGTCGTGGATGAAGCTGATCGGGTTCTTGTCACCCAACTGCCAGCAACGGTCGATGACCTCCTGGCAGCGACGTTCCATCTCTGGGTTTTCGCGCTGTACCGATGCGAAGTCCAGGTCAGCCGAGCTGGTGCCAGTGGCCATGGAGGATGCCGCACCGCCGCCCAGGCCGATCAACATGGCCGGGCCACCGAGTACGATCAGCTTGGAGCCGACCAGGATCTCGCCTTTCTTGACGTGTTCTTCACGGATGTTGCCCATGCCGCCGGCCAACATGATTGGCTTGTGGTAGCCGCGCACTTCATCACCGTGAGGCGTGGTGATGGACTGTTCGAAGGTACGGAAGTAGCCGGTCAGCGCCGGGCGCCCGAATTCGTTGTTGAACGCGGCGCCGCCCAGCGGGCCTTCGATCATGATGTCGAGGGCGGTCACGATGCGCTCAGGCTTGCCGTACGGCACTTCCCACGGCTGTTCGAAGCCGGGGATCTGCAGGTTGGACACGGTAAAGCCAGTGAGGCCGGCCTTTGGCTTGGCGCCACGGCCAGTTGCACCTTCGTCGCGGATTTCGCCGCCGGAACCGGTGGCTGCGCCTGGGAACGGGGCAATCGCGGTCGGGTGGTTGTGGGTTTCAACCTTCATCAGGATGTGCACCGGTTCCTGCACCGCACCGTACTGGCGGGTCTCAGGGTCCGGGAAGAAACGACCGGCGACGCTGCCGACGATGACCGAGGCGTTGTCCTTATAAGCAGAC
The DNA here is from genome assembly GCF_030687575.1 of Pseudomonas sp. FP2309. NCBI lineage: Bacteria > Pseudomonadati > Pseudomonadota > Gammaproteobacteria > Pseudomonadales > Pseudomonadaceae > Pseudomonas > Pseudomonas sp. FP2309. The sequence continues at coordinate 4,555,264 of NZ_CP117439.1, forward strand.
AGAACACCTTCGCTGTGCATCACGTAGGTGTTCTTGATCATGCCGAACAGGCTTTTTTCCTGGTTTTCGCCGTCGATGTCCCAACTGGCGTTGAAGATCTTGTGACGGCAATGCTCGGAGTTGGCCTGGGCGAACATCATCAGTTCGATGTCGTGGGGGTTGCGCTGCAAGCCGTTGAAGGCATTGACCAGGTAGTCGATCTCGTCTTCGGCCAGGGCCAGGCCCAGTTCGGTGTTGGCCTTCTCGAGGGCGGCGCGGCCGCCGCCGAGCACGTCAATCGCGGTCAGCGGCTTGGGCTCGGCGTGGCTGAACAGACCGGCAGCCTGTTCCAGCTGGCTGACGATGATCTGGGTCATGCGGTCATGCAGGCTGCTGGCGATCAGCTCGGCTTCGGCATCGCTGAACCCACCTTCGACGTAGAAGGCGATACCGCGTTCCAGGCGCTGGATTTTTTCCAGGCCGCAGTTCCGGGCAATGTCGCTGGCCTTGCTCGACCAAGGCGAGATGGTGCCGAACCGTGGCAGAACCAGGAACAAGCGGCCGGTCGGCTCTTGAACGGGAACGCTTGGGCCGTACTTCAGAAGGCGTGCCAGCACTTGCTGCTCGTCGGCGGTCAACACGCCGGTAACGTCGGCGAAGTGAGCAAATTCAGCATACAGGCCTGTAACCGCTGGAACCTTCTGGCTCAGTTGTTCAAGGAGTTTGCTGTGGCGAAAGGCAGAAAGGGCAGGAGCGCCGCGCAGGATCAACATCTTCGGGACAGCCTCGGGAAGGGGTGTGCTTTGAGGCCGTGCATTCTAGCGTAAACCATCGCCAACGGCACCCGAAACGGCACGGCGGGCCGCTGCCGGACGTCAGTTGGCTGCGATTGCACGGTATCGAGGCATTATCCCCGGCATTTCGCCCAGTTATTTTAACCGTCACAATCGGGCGCCAAGCCACGTTTCTGCGGGCTGCAGCACAGTTTCGGCGGCACTAGCAGACAAGTCCCGCGCTGTCGAGATATGGCGCCGTGGGCCGTTTGCGTATACTGCGCAGATGTTCTCACCAACTGCTTTGCGCCCGCGATGCGCCAGATGGCTGCTCGCCACCGGACTCTTTTTGATGCTCAGCGCCTGTGTTGACAAACCCAGCACGCTCGAGCGAATCAAGGAGGATGGCGTATTGCGGGTGATAACCCGGAACAGCCCGGCCACCTATTTCCAGGACCGCAACGGCGAAACCGGCTTCGAATACGAACTGGTCAAGCGCTTTGCCGACGACCTGGGCGTCAAGCTTGAGATCGAGACCGCCGACAACCTCGACGACCTGTTCGGCCAGTTGGGCAAACCCAACGGCCCGGTCCTCGCCGCCGCCGGCCTGGTCAGCAGCGAGCAGCGCCAGCAGCAAGTACGCTTCTCCCACCCCTACCTCGAAGTGACCCCGCAGATCATCTACCGCAACGGTCAGTCGCGCCCGACCAACGCTGCGGATCTGGTGGGCAAGAAGATCATGGTGCTCAAGGGCAGCACCCACGCCGAGCAATTGGCTGAGCTGAAAAAACAGAACCCTGCAATCGAATACGAAGAATCCGACGCCGTTGAAGTGGTCGACCTGTTGCGCATGGTGGACGAGGGGCAAATCGACCTGACCCTGGTGGACTCCAACGAAGTGGCGATGAACCAGGTGTACTTTCCCAACGTGCGCGTGGCGTTCGACCTGGGCAACGCCAGCAACCAGAGCTGGGCCGTGGCCGCCGGTGAAGACAACAGCCTGCTCAACGAAATCAACAGCTACCTGGACAAGGTCGAGAAAAACGGCACGTTGCAACGTCTGAAGGACCGTTATTACGGGCATGTCGACGTACTCGGCTATGTGGGCGCCTACACCTTCGCCCAGCATCTGCAGCAGCGCCTGCCCAAATACGAAAAGCACTTTCGCGCCTACGCCAAGGAAGAAAAGGTCGACTGGCGCCTGCTGGCAGCCATCGGCTATCAGGAATCGCTGTGGCAACCGGCGGTCACCTCCAAGACCGGCGTGCGCGGCCTGATGATGCTGACCCAGAACACCGCCCAGGCGATGGGCGTGTCCAACCGTCTGGATGCCAGGCAAAGCATCATGGGCGGCGCCAAGTACCTGGCCAAGATCAAGGACGAGCTGGACGACAAGATCGCCGAGCCCGACCGTACCTGGTTCGCGCTCGCGGCGTATAACGTCGGCAGCGGGCACCTGGACGACGCGCGCCTGTTGGCGAAGAAAGAAGGCCTGAACCCGAACAAGTGGCTGGATGTGAAGAAAATGCTGCCGCGCCTGTCGCAGAAGCAGTGGTACAGCAAAACCCGCTACGGCTACGCCCGTGGTGGTGAGCCGGTGCACTTTGTGGCGAACATCCGACGCTACTACGACATCCTCACCTGGGTGACCCAGCCACAGTTGGAAGGCAACCAGGTGGTCGAAGGCAACCTGCATGTACCGGGCGTGGACAAGACCAAGCCGCCGGAAGACAACTCGCAACTGTAAGAACGCTGATGACCTATGACGAGCAGACACTTTCCCTGTCGCCGGACATTGTCCGGCTTTCATATCGCAGGGCTGGTGATAGTCAGCGCGCTTCTCACCGCCTGCCAATCGCCGCGCGAGGCACTGCAACAACTGGCTGAAGCGCATGGGCGGCAATGGGAGGTCCTGCCGGGGCACACCTTCCCTCTTTTCATACTTGCACCGCAGACTGCAGAAAAGATGACTCGCCTGCGTGTCTACCTGGAAGGCGATGGCCATTCCTGGGCGACGGCCACTCAACCCAGTCTGGACCCGAGCCCGCACACGCTTTTAGTGCCGCGGCTGGCGGTCGATGATCCAACACCGAATGCGTACCTGGCACGCCCCTGCCAGTTCATCATGGCCGCAGCCTGTGAACCCGCACTCTGGACCCATCGACGTTTTTCTCAGGAAGTGGTCACCCGCCTCAGCCAGGCGCTGGACCAGTTAAAACAGCGGTATGGCAATAGGGAGTTCGAACTGGTGGGGTATTCAGGTGGCGCCGCTCTCGCCTTGTTATTAGCGGCGCAACGCACTGATGTTACCCAGGTGCAAACCCTCGCGGGCAACCTCAGCCCACGTCTGTGGACCACGATGAAAGGCCTGTCACCGCTCGACGGCTCATTGGACCCGCTGGATTATCGTGATCGACTTGCCCGACTACCCCAGCGTCATTTCGTCGCAGACGCAGACCCGATTATTCCCGCCGGTTTAGCTCAAAGGTACCAACAGGCACTTGGCTCGCCCCTCTCCCAATGCATCCACGTATCAGACACAAGCCATGACAAGGGATGGGAAGCGGCTTGGCGCCGATGGGCTAACACCCCGTTGGCCCATCAGGTTCCTGAATAAGCGTGGGCACGTCTTATAAAAACAGCTGAATAGCGCCCCACCCTGCGCCCCAAATGGAGGCGACAGCAATGAGCACCCCGAAGTTCCGCTTATTGCTGATAATTCCTTAAGACCTCCCAAAAACAACGGCCGGCTCTCATTTTTTAGTTTTTTTATTCAACCTCGAGTCTTTTTAAGGTGAATTAGCCTACAGGCATCGTGTAAATTTGCACGCGCTTGAATCAGCACTTCACTGACAAGCTGGCAGGGATGCCTAAAACAGACGCTGACGCGTGGGCTGTTTCCTGCCAGTTTCTGCCCTGTAAGGATACTGCCTTGAATATTTCCCACCTGCGCCGCTCGTTGCTGGCGCTTTCCGTCGCGGCTACCACGGTCAATGCCGCACCCGCACCCGACCTGAACCACGATCTGAGCACCGGTGCGTACAACAGCTCCGATGACGTTTTCAACAACGCCACCTTCACCGGCACGTCGCAAAACGCAGGGGTAGAACTGTTCAACGTGACCCTGGGCGGCAACCTGGTCAACCAAGGCAACATCAACCTGACGGCCGCGACGCCCAACGACATCCCGTCCGGTATTGCCATGCTCCTTAATTCCAAAGTCGCCGGCGATCTGGTCAATCAGGGCGACATCACGGTGAGCGGCACTGGCGCCATGGGGCTGGACCTGTATCTGGCGAACATCGCCGGTGAAGTCAACAACAACGGCAACATCACGGTCACTGGTGAAGATGCCAACGGCATGATGGTCACCTCGACCCAGGCGCGCATCAATAACACGGGCACGATCACCGCGCATGGCATCGACTCTGCCGGTATCGAGATCGAGAACGCGCGCTTCACCGGTCAGATAGCAGGTGCTCCTTTAAAGAGTGATATCAACAACAGCGGGACGATCTCCGCCGACGGAATTGGTATCCACTTTGTCAACCTCGACACCTCCGGCGGCACCAACTCCATCTCCATCAGGCAAACCGGTGGCCTGATCGAAGGCGGCACTGCGGCCATTCTGGCGAACGACAATGCCTCCACTTCCTACTTCTACTGGGAAGGTGGTCAAGTCAAGGGCGACCTGCTGGGCCTGAGTGGCGTGCTGGTACGAGGCGACACGATATTTGATGGCTCGACCATCCGCGCCGGCTACGTCGATATCGACGGTGGCCGCCTGACTCTGCTGCGCCCGCAGACCACGATTATGGGCGACCTCGACCTGGACAGCGACACAGCGCGCCTGCGCTTGCTGCTGGATAACAACACTCAGCCCAACACGCCGATCCTGAAAGTCACCGGCAATACCTTCTTCTCTCAAGGCAGCCAGATCGAACTGCAGGCTCGCTCCGACGATTTCCGCACGCCGGCCCAGGGCACCCGCTACACCCTGATCAACTCTGGCACTTGGGAAGACCCGCAGAACCTGTCCGTGGTGTCCTCCTCGGCGCTGCTTGAGGTGAGGGACTTCGGCATTGACGGCCAGGACGTGAAAGCACTGGTTGCGACCCGCAGTGACGAGGTGATCGCGCAAGACCTGCTGGGTGCCCGCGGTTCACGCAACGCGGTGAACGCCATCACGCCACTCAAGAACACAGTCCTGGGCCAGATGGACGAGAGCGACCCGGTATTCCAGCGTTTCGCCAACGCCGCTACCAGTGAAGAGCTGGCCAAACTTGCCGAAGCTCTGACCCCGGACGTAAGCCGTGGGGCGATCAACGCCGCCACCAACAGCCAGAACCTGGTCGCGAGTACCGTCAACCGCCGCGCCAGCAAGGCGCGCAGCGGTCTGTCCTCCGGCGACGTCCTGGCCGAACAAGGGGTATGGCTGCAGGCGCTGTCCAGCGACGCCAACCAGGACAGCCGCCACGGTACCGAAGGCTACGACGCCAACTCCCACGGCATCGCCGTAGGTGCCGACGGCAAGCTCACTCCCGATACCTCCGTGGGTCTGGCTTACAGCTACCTGACCAGCGACGTCAAATCGGACTTGGGTAACAAAACCGACGTCAGCGGCCATGCACTGACCCTGTACGGCAACTGGGCCCGTGACAACTTCTTTGTCGACACCTCGCTGATGTATGGCTGGAACGAAAACGAGTCCAAACGCTACATCGCCGGTACCCGCGCCAAGGCCGACTACGACAGTGAAATCTTCGGCGTCAACGCGCTGGCAGGCTACACGTTCCGACTCGACAAACAGTGGCTGCTGGAACCACAGGTCGGTGCGCGCTATGCCAACGTATCGATTGATTCGTACCGTGAAAAAGGCAGCTCAGCCGCCCTCAACGTCGGCCGCCAGCGCTATGAAATCGGCGAAATGGGCCTGGGTGCGCGTCTCGCAGCCGCTTTTGACGTAGGCGCGGGCAGCCTGGAACCGGAAGCCAAGCTGATGGCCTGGCACGACTTCATCGGCGACAAGGCCGGCACCACCTCCACCTTCGTGCTCGGCGGCACCCCATTCACCACCACAGGCGCGACACCCGCGCGCGACAGCTACGAGCTCGGCCTGGGCGCGAACTACCGAGTGGGCGCCTGGAGTGTGGGCGGAATGTACAACTACATGACCAGCAGCGGTTTCGACGCCGACACCTTCACCGCGAACGTGCGTTACGACTTCTGATTAACCTGTTCGCCTGAACAACAAAGCCCGCCGATGCGGGCTTTGTTGTTTGATAGTGCGGGAAAAGCCGTTGGTGCGGGCATGAAAAAACCGGCCGGGGCCGGTTTTTTCATGCTGATATGCAGCGCCGCGGGGTTATTCCCACTCAATTATCAATAGCCCCGCATAGACCAGTAAATCCAAAGTCGATAAGGCACGAAAAACTTTAAAACCATGAGAAATACCATAGAGGATCAAAATCACCTTTGTGAGCCTGTCCCGCTTGGAAAATGTCTAGGAGACCAGGGGCGATTCAATGGGCCAGAGGAGATTTGGCTTACAGGGTGCTAACAACCATCAATCCCCTGGCGACATTTAGCGAAGCTGGTCTACAGCTTCGTTCAGCGAACAGCCTTGAGGTCTTTCTCAAGCTTTTTGATAGCCTCGTAGTCATCTTCGACCTTGCCCAGGTACCAAGCTTCGCAGAGTGCGTCGAACTTGGGCATGAAGTCCTCATCCTCTTCAGCCCTGAGGGCAAGCTCTTCATAGATATTGATGAGGGGCTCAAGCTTATCGGGGTATCTCGACGCCAGAACTCGAACGCGTGTGGACTGGCACCCTGCGTTGTGCAGGCGATCATCAAGTGATTTTGGCATAAGTTTGCCTCCTTCAATAACGGTCAGCGTGGGTCTGATTCTGATTCCTGTGCGTGCAGTAAATTCAGCTAAGTTGCTGGATCTGTAGGTTTGAGAAAGGTTGATGAGCCTGTCGTAATGCTCTCTTTGGACCCTTGGGTAAACCCAGAGATGCCTCATAGCAGCGGCAAAGGCGAAGTAGTTGAGGTTCCATGGGTCGCCTTTGACAAGAGCCTTGAACGAGCTGCCAGCGCAAAATACGCACTGCGCTGCTATGCGCATGTCCATGTATTTCGGCTGTGCTCTCCACTCTTTGGCCTTTGTGACCAATGAGCCAATCCCGTCTTTGAGGTTGATGAATCCTAGGGATATGCCTTCGGCGAAGGCATAGATCTCAACGCCAACTTCAAGGAGCGCGGTGATGAAAATCCGTCGTTTAGCGCCGCCGAAAGCCGCCCCGAAATCGCTTGTCCAGAAAACGCGTTCATTCAGAGTGCCGGTCTCGTAAAGCTTGAGCATAGCTTCGCCAAGCGATGAGCCCTCTGGAATTGGGTTTTTCACCCCTTCCTTGTGGAAAACCTTGTTGAGCAGCTTGGCCCAATCAATGTTTGGCATATATGCATTGAGCAGTTTATAGAGCGGATTGGCCTCACCGAATTTCTCGGGATTACCTGCTTTTACGCCCTGCTCCCAAAGCCACGACATTATTTCAAGGGGAAGGCTTTGCTTGGTGCCCCGGTCTGCCCTGATGTGAGCGTCGTAGATTTTCTTGGCCGCTTCATAGCTCATTTCTGGATAGAGCTTGATTTTGAATTTGCCGAATCCAACCTCGCCCTTCATCAGCATCTGAATGACGGCCTCTTCATTCATATGATTAAGGATGCGGTGGTTTTTGGGCCTGAGCTTGTGGCCTTGTCTCAGTTCCATCTCTTCATTGAGGGTTCTGTACCAATCCATGGCTGAGTCGGGATCGCCGTCCTCTCCTCCAGGTTCTACACCGGCCTCCTCCATGGCTTTTTTGGCTTCAGCCTCAAGAACAGCCTGCTCCTCAGGCGTTCGCTCGCGGTGTTTCTTCTCCATTTCCTCGCGGAACATGCTGTCCATGATGACATCAACGATGGCAGCAAAAGTGCCAATGATAACGGCATACCCGATGCTCAGGCTGTCAGTTTCGGAGGATGGCAGTCGCATAACCTGCTGCGATGACTTCACGCTTTCGTAGGTGTTGATCAGGTCATCACCACCCAATGTTGCCAGACGCTTTTTGATCTCGGCGTCCATCAGGCTGCCCTTTGCTGTTCGCCGGGAAAGCGTAGCTGCACCACTCTGTTTGCCTGTATGTCGTTCAGGCCGTATGCCTTGAGGAATTCGCGAAGCTCTTCAGCGTTGGTTATGCTTTCATCTGAGGCTCTGGCCACGATGAACTCCATTTTTTCCGTCGTCATCTCGAAGGTCTTTAGCAGAGCCATGAAGTCGGCATTGGCCTTCTCGACATCATCCTTCATTTTCTGTTTTACAGGCCTGTCAGCCCAGCTCTTGGCGACCCATCCTGCTGCCATCGAGAGTCCCGCGATTACGACGCCTCCGATGACTTGAACGACCTTTGACATGATGCTCCCTCAATTCGAATTCCAGCTAGAGGAATCTAGACATCAAAGTGCCACCTGGCAACGACTACCTCATAAAATCCGGGCAAATCCGAGGAATAGCAAGTCAGGTTACGTCAGCAAAGCTCAAAGTGGACCAGATCGAGGAATCGCTCATCTTTCGACTTGCCGTCCTGGTCCCAGTCGCCGCCCCGGCGCACTGCGATTTCCATGATATTAGTAGCGGCCTGAACGTACCCTACAAGCTTGCGAACGCCAGTTGTTCTCTCCAGTCGATAGGGTATCCGCAGCATTCATCGTCCTTTACACCATCGTTTACGCGTCAATTTCAATCGCGCTTGGCCAAGTCGGCGAAGGCGGGTTGAGCAGCAATCGCCGCAGGCGGATCGATGGCACTACGGGAGCCATAGTGTTGATAGCCGAAGGCTTCATGGCGGCAGCGAGCTAATAAGCTTACTGCGCGTGTCGGCAGCTTCGGTGCTTGGAATTACGCTTGTGAGGTTGGTCGGGAATGAGGCATCAGAGTGCAGGCCTCTCCAGGCGGATAGTAACCATCGCGGTTTATCCACCTGTCTAGTCAGCTAGTCGGATGTGACATGCGCCGACTAACCTACACAATTAGCGCTGCACGAGAATTCTCAACCAGGGTTAGCAGGCAACTCGAATACATGCTCAGCGCCGAACCACGCGGTGATCTGAGCAAGCGCTGCCTGGCTCAGCAGTTGAGTGAAAAGCAGAGCCAAACGGACCTTTGGTCGAGAGCACGCAACGTAGAAGAGATTCCGATTGCTTTCGAATTTTTCACGCCTGTTCGCCGGTGGCCCCGGCTGAAACCACTCGAGCATTTCAGCGAAATTATATTGGTTCCAGCCGCGCCCCAACACAACGATCACGTTTTCGAATTCGGCTCCCTTGACCCCGTGTTTTGTGGCAAACGGCGTATGCCCATCAATGAATTGGTCTAGCGCGATCAGCTCTGTGTAAGATACTGCCCTGAGCTTTCGAAGCTGGGTAATCCTGCGTGGCTCGTCCTCACCTGGTTCAACACCGGCGGCCTGTAACCCTTGCTCATTCCGTAGCACAGCATTGGGGAGCTGCATCTGCGGCACGGCTATGATGTAGTCAATCACCTCGCCGATGGTACCGGTCAACCTCAGTTCGAGGAGTGCATCCATTGCCTCAGCCCAAGCGACTTTATCGCTGTGCCTTCGAATCGTTGGCCGATCGCTTGCCAGGTGCCCGAACATCGCACCGTATCGGCGCTGTTGGTATGCGACACACGCTGGCTCAAGCTGATCTGCCAAATACTTGATGTGAGGATCTTCCTTCTTCAGCCACGGATCATTGTACTGCCCATAAATTTCACGGATCGAGGAGTACCCCTGCTCACGAGCAATGCCTTTGTGATTCAGGATGAGGATTTTGGTCGTTTTCGGAGAGAAATCCCATCCTTCCACGCTGAGCTGAGCTTTCAAGTATTCGAAGTAGGCACTAGCAGCCTCAGGACTGGTGTCGCCAGTCCAGTGTCCTCCCCCGCTTCCTGTCCGTCGCTCTCCAGGCCAGAGGTTGGTGTGGAACACTCGGGCTTCACCGATCAAGTCAGGATCGCTCACTTCCTGGTGCAGGCCTGGCCGCATCTCATTCAGCACATCGACAATCCGCGATGCTGAGCGGAAATTCGCATTTTTTTCGATCGGCTGAAGGGCGTCATGCACGACTAGGCCGCAGCCCCCGTCGTAGATTTTTTGCCAATGGTCACCAAATAGGCCAACCATCGGTCCCTCACCGCGATCTAGAAACCACGACTTCAGTGCACCGACAAAATGTTCATCCGTGTCCTGATATTCGTCGACAAACAGGATCGGGTATCGGGAAGTCAATACGGCCCTGAACTTCGGAGACGGAAGCGCCTGAACCATCAATGTCAGGACATCTTCGTGCCGAATCGAGACCTCGTCCTCCGATACGCGTGGAATACCCATTTCGTAATGGATGCGCCTGTTACCTACGCCACCCACCGGCTCAAAACGCTCTCGCCAAAAAGCTTCAGCGCCAAGAAATCCTCTCAGTGATGTTTGAAAATCTCTGAGCAACGACCAGCAAAAGCCATGGACGGTCTCGGCTCGGATTGCAGGATGCGCTTGGAAGCGAGAGATGATCTCGTCTTTCGCCACATTGGTGTAAGTGATACAAGCGACTTGCTGACGCTCCCGGATCAACGCAGGACCTCGGTGTTCAATCAATCGACTGAGCGCCTTCTCTAGCGAATAGGTCTTACCAGCCCCAGCACCTGCTTCCAGGCGAAAGCTTAGACCTTCATCCAAACAAGCGAACATGCGTTCCAGCGCTTCTCGCCCTGCTCTGTCCGCGGGACTTTCGTGATTGTCAGGCATCGCCTTGCTCTCCTTCAGCAGCCACTGCCTCACCAACAACCTCTACAACTGCGGCCATGGCCCGAGCAGCCATTTGGGCATCAACGACCGGCGCCCCAACTGCTAGCCAACGCAATCCTTCAGCAATGTATCTAGGCACGTTCCAGTTCGTATCATCGATCGCGTACTTCAACGCAAAAGCTGATTTTTTCTGGTCCGCCGCATGCTCGTAAGCTTGGGATGCGACATCGCCCTGCCCAAGCTGAAATCGATCAAGGTTCGCCAGGATGAACGCGTCCTCAAAGCTTCTGCCTGAAGGCCCGGGTTCGTTCCCCTCCGGAATTTGGTAAGCGATGCGCCTCAACCCTATGGTCTTCTCTGCTGGCGTTTTCGCCAGCAGTTGGGCAGGAGTGACTTCGGCCTCAAACCAGTCTTTGAGGCACGCATTGCTCGTAAACAGACCCTCTGAAACGAGACAAGCTTTCCGCTTTCTTTCTGCATTCGGTTTGACGGAGTCGATGTCGGTAACGATCAGCGTGCGCAGTTCCAAGAAGGTGAGTAGATCATGAAACCGGTGTGCATACGCGCCGCCAACCTCCATAATCGTCAAGTACTGACTAGCCAACTGAGGTTCACCCACCGCAGCCGCGTCAGTTTTGGCGATCATGGTTGGTAGCAGCAATCGCTCTGAAGTCCCCTCGATCAAGATGGCTTTATCTGCAAAGAACAGGTCGCATCGAGTGAGCGTCAGGTACTGATAGAGAAAATCTCTGTCCGGTGCAGGAGCCTGGCCCATGCCCTGCCTCAGGTCTTTGATCTTGGACTGCCGAATCCCGTTTTCACCGCTTACAGAGAGAAAGTAACGCATGGTTTCGAAGCGCGCTTCGTTGGCCATGTGTGGAGAGTGGGTGGAAATTACAAACTGCACTGGCCACGGACGGCTGCCATTCAGCTGCTGCTCGAACGCGCCCTTGATCATGTGCAATTGTCGGATGAAGACCTCCTGCATTTGCGGATGCAAGTGGGCTTCAGGCTCTTCGATGAAGATGAGGTGTACGCTTGCGGCTGCCGGCGTAGCTTGAAACTCTCTGAAGAATTTCAGTAATTGCAGAAGGATGTACACCAGGTTACGGACGCCGAGTCCGTTGTAGCTTTCCGGGAGTGTCAGGCCGTTTACCCCCCTGTATCTGACCTGCGTGTGGTCTTTAAGCAGGCGCTCGACATCGAAGGTCGTCACAGTGGTGAGGCCTGGGTCTTCTAGCCCTGGGTAGCCGAAAAGCTCGAACGTAGGGAGCAGCGAAGTCAGTCCAGCGTTGAAACCGTCATGCAGCTCCTTTTGAATTTTCTCCACCGCTCCATGGAGCTGCTCCGCCGTAGTTCGTTTCTCGGGATCTGTGGGGTCAGTCAATGCCGATTGGAACAGCACCTCCACCACCTTCCCAAGGACATCGCGCTCTCGGTGTGTATCGTCATCCAGGCCCCGTTGCGCATTGATGAATCCGCCGCGGATCAACGTGGTGAGTGATTTTAGGTCGAGGTCCTTGCGGTTCGTAGGATCATTGGGGTCAACCGCTTCCAAACGGGGCTCGTAGGCCCCCGCCAAACGCTTCTTTATCAGGCTGAAGAAGCTAGGACGTTGATCCTCCTGCACAGTGTCGGGGGCATTCGTTTCTGCGAAAAGCGTCTCAAGGCCTGTCGCCCGCGGTCCATACGTCAAGACGATGCGTGCGCAAGAGCAATCTGGATCTAGGTCTACTATGCATTCGCTGAGCTGCCCCAGGTCTGGGGCATCCACGTCATAGGATATGTCCAATGTGACCCTGACAACGGGAAGCATGGCAGCAACGTCGGAGCGGGCTATTTCGCCGTGAAACGCATTGAATGCCGTCCAAAACCCTTCGTGACTCCCCAGGGAGAAATCTTCAAGCCTGAAAGAGGGAGTCCGGTCTGAAAGGAGCCGGCGGAACACCTCAGCTATGGAGGTTTTGCCGCAATTGTTGCGCCCGACGATCAGTGTTGTGCCGTCTTCTAGGCCAAGACTGACGTTCTGAAGCAGTCTGAAATTTTGAATCTTAACGCGCTCGATCCGCATGATGTTCCTACCGTGAAATCGTATGGCCATCACTGTAGATGCTGAATTGAAGTAGTCAATACAGGGACAATTCCCCTAAAAGCACCCGCTGTATGCGACCGGCAGGTTTGGATGGTGAGCGGCCCTTCACAAATGGCAGGAATTGGCCGTTAGCTGCCGGATACCAAAGGCAGTAGTCGGCCACTAACCCCGGCGCAAACTCCTGCCTGGAACTTAGCTGGCTCCGATTCACCTGACGCGGTACAGCTTGACCTGCGTGGAGGAGAAGTCCGGCAACATCCAATAGAACGGCTTTGCCCGCGTCAAGCAGTGGATTGGAACATCCACTTTCTGACTCGCCCCGTGCGTGATTACACAAGCCGCAAAGCATGGCGGCGGGAAAACCGATAACACAAAGGCCCCAATGCGCAGGCTCGAACGCTTGGCTCGCCTAGCTGATTAAGCGAAAAAAACTCTGAAGCTATCGAGATAAGCCCTCTATGATGGCATTATGAGATCTTAAGATTAGGACCTCGCAAGGAATTGAGTACACCATCATCCGCCTACTGACCAGGCGTTGCTGAAGCGCTCAAACCTATTGGCAGATCATTTAAGGAAATCCTGAAAAAGACTTCCTGATTTGGCAAAATCTCCGGACACCAATCGCCGAGCTTTTCAATGAAGCAAATGACCTTCGCCGATGCCGAGTACGCCGGTAAGCGCAAGCAGACCCGCAAGGAATTGTTCCTGATCGAGATGGATCGTGTCGTACCCTGGAAGGGTTTGATTGCCCTGATCGAACCTCATTACCCGACGGGCGAAGGGGGGCGTCCGGCCTATCCTTTGATGGCGATGCTGCGGGTTCATCTCATGCAGAACTGGTTCGGTTACAGCGATCCTGCGATGGAAGAAGCGCTGTACGAGACGACGATCTTGCGCCAGTTTTCAGGTCTGAGCCTGGAGCGGATCCCAGATGAAACTACCATCCTCAACTTCCGTCGCCTGCTGGAAAAGCACGAGTTGGCCGCTGGTATTCTCGGCGTGATCAATGGCTATCTGGGCGACCGTGGCTTGTCGCTGCGACAAGGCACCATCGTCGATGCCACGCTGATTCATGCGCCCAGTTCGACCAAGAACAAGGACGGCAAACGCGACCCTGAGATGCATCAAACCAAGAAAGGTAACCAGTATTACTTCGGTGCCAAAGCTCACATTGGTGTCGACGATGAGTCAGGGCTGGTGCACAGCGTGGTGTCACTGCGGCCAACGTCGCGGACATAACCCAAGTCGACAAACTGCTACACGGTGCTGAGAACGTGGTCTGCGCCGATGCAGGCTATACCGGTGTCGAGAAGCGCGAAGAGCATGCGGGACGCCACGTCATCTGGCAGATGCAGCCCGGCGCAGTACCTACAAAAAACACGGTAAACGCAGCGCGCTGTACAAAGCGATGCGCAAGATCGAGAAAGCCAAGGCCCAGGTTCGCGCCAAGGTTGAGCATCCATTTCGAGTGATCAAGCGTCAGTTTGGTTATACGAAAGTGCGTTTCCGAGGCTTGGTGAAAAACACTTCTCAGATGGTGACGCTGTTCGCCCTGTCGAACCTTTGGATGGCGCGTCGATATTTGCTCTCCAGCGCAGGAGAGGTGCGTCCGTAATGAGGGAAATAGCTGCTGCGAGGAGCGTTCAGCGGAAAAAATGGATGGAATAGGCGGCAGACGTGATCGGTTTTGAACGGCTGCCGTTTTTTGAAAGCGCCTATGGCTCAGCAGTCGAAAAATAGCGGCCTACTTCAGACTATCCTTAAGGGTTAAAGTATGGATGCGACCAAACGGAAAATTCGAATTTATTTTTCAGATTTTTTCGATGTAAACCGGGAAAAGATTGAATCTTATGGAGCATTCAATATTTCCCTGATCAATGATCTACCCTTGTTTGTGGATCCTTTTTTGCTCTTTAATAGTGACAACCCAATATATCAGGAACTGCATAAAAAAATAATTCAATATATGCTTTTCTTAAAAAGTAAATCTTCTTTAGCGTTACCTTCCGGCCTAATAAAGAGCTGGTATCTATTCCCTGAAGTCAAGCAAAATTGGTTTGGTTTTAGCAAGTCGGGAAACAGCGGGCGCGGACTCGGCCCATCTTTCGCTAAATCTCTGCAAGTTAATTTCAAAGGTGTGTTCTCTGATTTTGGCAATGAAACAAACGGGGCAACTCATATAGGCAAGCTCACACTAGTCAAACACGGAGTTGGAAAAGACCAAATTAGCGACTTTACCTGCAATTTAATTCATGGATTCTTGGCTGAATACACAGAAAAATTCGCAAAGGAATACATTGATCCGACCAAGCTTCAAAAATTCACCATAAAAAAAGCGGAGTTCAATTACGCGACTGAATCGTGGAAGTCCAAACAGTATGTGCTACCAAAATTCGGGGGTGAACATGTATTGCTAACTCCAGTGGATATTTTGACTAAAGACGAGGCGTGGATATCTCACAAAGGATTTATCGAAGACTTCAGCCAAGTAGTTGGCAGCGTACCCAACGACCAGCTGCGCGATCAAATAAACTTATATTTGACTAAGGTTATGCCGGCAGACCCTACGAAAGATGAAAGGGCTATCGCTTTCGAAAAAACTATTTTGCAATACCCTCAGCTGATGGATGTTTACGTGAGTCTACAGGAGGCCAACAAGGATGCTGCAAGTTCGTCCAGTTTCGAAAAAGTCTCTTTGGCCCAGAAACTATTTGAAGAAAACTTGCTGAGATTAGTAGCGTTACTAGACAAAACTAAGTTCTATGATGCTGAGCCCAATAGCTACGAAGCGGGAATGCAACGAGTCCAGTTCCTCAAGCATGTCATTGAAAAACAGGACGGCTACCGCCTTTTTTACATCAAAGGCGTCCCAATTTCACGCGAAAGCGATTTGCAAATCATGTTTAAACTTACGTGGTTTGCTTCTAAGTTTAGCGCTGATGCAGAGGTGAACAATGGCCGGGGACCAGCTGACTTCCTAGTATCTTATGGCAGTCAAGACAAATCAATAATTGAATTCAAATTAGCCAAAAACTCGCATATGGAAAAAAACTTGCGCAACCAGGCTAAAATATACAGCGACGCTGCCAGAGCAAACAACCCGCCAATTATGGCTATTCTGTACTTTAATTTCAGCGAGCGAGACAAAGTACAGCGAATTATGACAAAAAATGGTTTATCCGACACGAAACACATCGTACTTATCAACGCTATGCCAAAAGAGTCGGCGTCAAAGGCTGACATTGACTGACACCCAAGCGTTTTTAAAAATGACGGCACTTTTGCGATTCGAACCTGCTTAAGTGCCTGTATCCCACCCAAAAAAACTGAGCTACTTCCTCCAAAGGAGCAAGCTGCTTTGGATAAGCTTCTTCTTAGCGGATTCGCTTTCGCCCCCTTTTGTATCACATACTCCCAGTGCAATTTCGACTTGGCGACGCAAAATTTCAACCTCACCCTCAGCACCATCAAGCAGCACTGCCTCAACAAGGCTAGCGAGGTAATTCGGGTCAGAGCTAAATTTCTGCGCCATAGATTCATCATGGCATTGATCTTTAATGGATTTTTCTTTCATTTTGTCAATTTAAATCTGCCCTCGTTCTTTAATTATAGAACCAAGTGCCTCCCAGGTCAAAATAACCCACTACCTTCAACTCTCCAAGCAAGCATCAATATAAGATGCACGCAACAACTTCAACGCTCCTATTCTTAATATAAGAACAGGCTTGCATGATTGAACTTCTCACTGCACAAACACAGACTCATAACACTTGCACTAACAGTGCAATCCTATTTACCAATATGAAATTAAAAACTCTACGATTTAAAAGCGCCGTTTGCCAAAATATCTTCCATAAACGCCTTACTTGTTTCCCACGCTAAACGGTGACGTTTTTCGCTTTCCCGCATGCGCTTATGTTCCTCCTGGAACGCGTCCATTTTTGCATCAATGTCGTTTTCATTATCAGGTCCGCAGTTGATTTCTCCCGACGTGATGTGGTGGGAGGTCGCCCCCCTCAATGCTAGAGCTAGATTTGTATCGATTGTGAGGCCTGCCGATGCTGGTGCATAACGAGAGTGGCTCTGATCCGAAAATTGATTTTGAACATTGCATGTCGTGTAAATATCTAGATCTGCTAACCCCACCAAGTTCCCTTTGGGGGTAAGCCTCAGAATTTTCGTGAACAAAAAATCCTTTTTATCGCTATATCTTTCAATAACCCCCTTGTCATTATGCTCACACTCAATGAGATTTTTTTCAATATATTCGATAAAGAAACGACTAGCTTTTAGCTCATCGAAATACTCCAAGCCTAAGGGGGAGTATAAGGCTTCAGCAGCGAACGCCGGCGGGACTAATATGAACCTTGGATCAGATAACAGCATGCCTGCAAAACCACGGCCTGCCTGCTGAATGAAATTGAACCTCCAGTTTTTTTCTTGATACAACCTTAGGGCTTTAGCGATTTTATCTGAGTCACTCTGTATCAACTTTAGATAATGCTCGGTGCCTTGATATGTCTCAATCCCATCAAAAAATAGCTTAGCACCTAGCTCCTCCTCGACTAGATCTTTTAATTCTTTGAACTTACGCCAGTGCTCATGGCTGCTTGTCAGTTTTTTTGCCTGAGATATTCATAGAAAACCGTTGGCCTTACCACCATATCGAAACGGTATGGGAATCGTCTAATAAGCATAAACGCCAATAGAATCGAAAGTAGCCCTTCGGAGATAACCCCTTGGCGATAAGATT
This sequence comes from Pseudomonas sp. FP2309, assembly GCF_030687575.1. Classification (NCBI taxonomy): domain Bacteria; kingdom Pseudomonadati; phylum Pseudomonadota; class Gammaproteobacteria; order Pseudomonadales; family Pseudomonadaceae; genus Pseudomonas; species Pseudomonas sp. FP2309. The sequence continues at coordinate 4,572,705 of NZ_CP117439.1, forward strand.
CTAATCGCATAATTATATTAGAGTCTAAAACCAAGCGGTAAGGCCCCTCTAATATTACGGAGCTTTCTATTTGATCGATCAAATGAAGCAAATTTTCGCCCATCTTTTTTTGGCTTTTAGGCTTAAGCAGTTTGCTTTGTTTAATAATTTCCTCTAGATTCATTACCTTTTCTCTAAAATAAATAACTTTTTGATTTTTTCGTTCGGGGCGAATTTAGCTGTTAGGCAGCACTACGACTCTAATGCCTATTATTTCCGCTCATATACTATTCGGCTCATTAAATCCCGAACCTGTGCTTGAAGAACTCGAAAACTCACCATCAAGCTCTCAATGTCTACAGGTTCTGCACCTCGACCGTACTTCTCCGCAAGCCAAAGTTTCAGCAGTCCAGCGACCCGCCCAAGGTCGCCATTCACCTTGGCCAAGTCGGCCACGGCGGTCAGGTCAACAACCGACCTGATCGGTGTGTTCAACCCAAGGGCACGAAGGTAGCCAGACCGGGACATGCCAGCCTCTTCAGCCCGCTCTGTGATCGCCGCTTTCTCCTCATCGGTAACCCAAACCTCGATTGGCTTGCCACGTCGACGAGCTGGGGCCTTTTCTTCGGTGCCGCCTGTCATGGGCGCTCCTGATTTTTCTGTGTTTTAGCTCTTAGACGCGGCAGCGGCTGTGCGCCTCGCAGAGCAAGATCCGTTGAGCCGAAGGCGAATAAGGGGCAAGTGGTGGATGGGTATGGGCTTGCCCGTACCCGTACAACACACATCTTGCCGTCCAGCTAGACGCAAACATATGCGTATCTATTCAAACAGCTCAGAAAAAGCGGTCATACGCATACTTGCGCATGTATACGCTAGATTACGCATCGCAGATATGCAATTTTATGCGCATACTTGCGCAACCATGCTTAGGCGGAGCCTGCGATGATGAAAACACCAAAAGAAGGGCCTACAGGCGCAGGCCGGGTAGCATTTTTAGCGCATCTTGAGGAATTTCGTAGCCTGATCCAGGCCGGGTGGCCGGTGACGGTCGTGTACGAGAACCACGGTGGAAAGAACACTGGTCTGAGCTACAGCCAGTTCGCCCGATATGTCGGAAAATACATCCGCAAGCCGACCAAGCGCGGAGACCAGCGACCAAGGATTACAGACGAGATGCCATCTCCAACGACGCCACTGGTAGAACAAAAGCAATCTGGCGTCTCAACGGAGCCAAGCACCATGTCGAAACGTCAACCTGGGTTCAAGCATGATCCTAGTAGCGGCAACAATCGTGACGATCTGATCTAACGTTGGTGGATATTTGAGCCTTTCAGCTACTTCCCGTCTTTCAGGCCGTATACGGCCATTAGGGCGCAAAGATTTGCCCCCTACATGCGACGCCGACTGACTGAAAATCAAATTCCGTCGGCTCTTTGAGAGTTTTTTTGGGAAACCTGATCGGCATTCGCCGCCAGTCGATATCCTCCATGTCAACCTAATTAGCCAATCATTCCATCGATACAACCGGTATATAGGGGCACGATCAAGCACGAATAATAGTGACTGATCGAGGTCGACCTATGCATCTTAAAATCCCAAGGCCCATCAAAGACAATACGCTGTCAGAAAATATCTCGCGCAAAACAACTTCCTCTACGCTCCGGAAAATCCTTCGCCAAGCTTCCTACAGTGTGAAGATAGTCGGAGCCGCTTTTGTAGGGATGGCCGTATACATCGCTCCTACCCCGGCTTACGCGATCTATTGCTCGAATTGCTCGACGTTCTATCAGCAGATGTTCGAATACGTCGAGCAGGTCAACACGGCACTGAATACCGCCGAGCAACTGCAAACGCAGATTCATCAGTATCAAAACATGGTTTCGCAAGGAACGAGCTTGCCGAATTCGATGTTTGGCAGCATCGCGGCCGATCTGAAAAATGTGGCCAACATCTACAACCGCTCGCAAGCCATAGGGCGACAAATCCAGGACATGGATTCGAAATTCAACACGGCCTTCCCAGGCTTCGAGTCTTACCTGAATCAAGCTGCAAACTCGGCAGAGGTTCCGAACCGTGATCGCTATGAAAAGTGGTCCGTGCAGGGTCGTGACAACGTGAAAACGGCAATGAAAGCAGCGGATTTGAATACTGCCGCCTTCGAGTCTGAAGACGCTCAGCTTGCACGCATGGTTTCACGTTCACAGTCAGCCGTGGGCCGAATGCAGGCCATTCAGGCAGGCAACGAAATCGCCTCACAAAATGTCCAGCAGTTGCAGAAGCTGCGCGACCTACTGGCCACACAAATCAACTTGCAGGGCAACTACATGGCTCAGCAGGTTGATCGAAAGGCTGCGGGCGAGGCAACGGAACAGCAGTTTGAAGCACGTGAAAACACACGCGGTGGCGTGAAGGGGTACTGAGAATGACTATTTCGAAATGGCTCATCACGTTGATCTGCTCCGGCTCAGTACTAACCGCTTTTATGGTCACCCTGGCAGTTCAAAGCAACAGCGAATGTACCTCGGTGACTGAGCACCAACGGCGACAGAGTGACGCTGATACTTCGTTTGAAGCACGCCCGAATACTCGCGGCGGCGTTAAGGGGTACTAGCTATGGATACTCGCCTACTGTTGTTCCTCGCCTTGGCGAGTGCATTTGTGAGCGGAGATGCTATGGCCGCGACCGACCTTTCCCATGCCGACACATCGGTGCAGGGCCTACTCGACCTCGTTTTGCAGCAGTCGCATCAGTGGTCAGGAAAGCTGTATGACTATGCGATCAGATTATTCTGGCTATTAGCCTCGATTCAGTTCGTCTGGACGTTCATACCTTTGGTCATGAAGCAAGCCGACTTCGGCGAGATTGTCGGCGAGCTGCTGCGCTTCGTGCTGGTGGTCGGCTTCTTCCTTGCTGTTATGAAGTACTCGGTGGAGTGGTCATCTGCCATTGTCGATAGTTTCCGCGATGCGGCTGCGTCTGCGAGCGGCCTCGGGCGTGCATTAGAACCCGGCGATATGCTGGCGGTTGCACTGGATTTCGGCCGCACTATGGTAAAGGGCATATCAGTGTTTTCTCCGGCCAAAGGACTTCTGATCGCAGTATGCGCAATCCTTGTATTGGCGTGTTTCGCCTTCATCGCTGCATTCATGTTCGTAACGCTCGTAGAGTCTTACGTCATCATCAATGCTTCGGTGCTGTTCTTTGGCTTTGGCGGCTCACAATGGACGCGTGATTTTGCGATCGCCCCAATGCGCTTCACCGTCGCAATCGGAGCCAAGCTGTTCGTCTTAACGCTAATCGTCGGCTTGATAGTCCAGTCGGCCAAACAGTGGTTGGCCGCCTACACCAATGACGAAGCGTCGTTGATGACGATGGTCGGTCTGGCCTTGGTGTGCTGCTATCTGACGAAGACTATTCCCGACCTGATCGGCGGCATGATTAGCGGCACGTCGATGGGTGGCGGGTCAGCCATCGGTGGTATGGCGGCCGCCGGTGCTGCCGGTGCAGCGGCGGCAATCGCAACCATCGCCACGGCCGGGGCGGCCGCTCCTGCTGCTGCCGGTGCAGCGAGTGCCGGAGGCATCAGCGGCGGCGGTATGGCAGGGGCGATCAACTCCAGTATTGCCGGTGCAAGCTCCGCTGGTGCTGCCTCGCCAGTAGGTGGCGCTACGTTCCCCGGCGTAGGGGCCAGCACTGGCGGCGGCGCAGCGGCCAAGGTGGCGAGTTCCGCAGGTGCGAAGATTGGCGGTGGTGCAGCTACCCCATCGGCTACGTCCAGCAACAGCGTCCAGCAGCCCGCTAAGCAGGCCGGGAAGGCCGCACAGAGCGGCGGTGACAATGATCAGAAAGCAACACCGAAAGGGGGAGCTGTTAGTTCCGGCAACGCACTGTCTCAAGCAGCCAATGGTGGTGCAAAAGCGCTTGGCGTAATTGCCTCGCTGACAGTGCCGGGCATGGAGAATGCCCACTCAGCGTCGCTTGGCGCTGGTCCTCCATTGCCAGCCCCCAGTGACTCCAGTTCGCCCACGTCCGCAGAGCCAGCTGGAGAAGCCGCAGGCATGGAATCCAACGTCATTCGACCAGATACGAACACCAGTTCGAGTTCCGGCCGCCTCGACGTTTCGAGAATAACCTCAAGCAACGACCAACCGGAGAAATAATCATGAATAGCATTCTAATGTTCGCTGGATTCGTAATGCTCGCCTCCACCTTAGCCATTGGCATGTGGGCGTTCGGCCGTTGGCTGCGAAGCAAAGGCTACGGGCCATTGCTCGATAGACTGGATCGACAATGCACCGCGTTGCAACTTCGAGTTAGCCCGCTGGCCCTTTCGGCTTCCTTTCACATGTTTTCTGGAGTGCAACATCTGAATCGCCTCCCTCTATTGGGTAGCAAGAGCAATGCTGCTCAAGCCCAGCAAATTCTGACTGCGATCCGAGCGGCGCAGGAAGCCCAAAGGCTCGACTCCTCCGTCAACCGCTGACCCTACAACCCCCCGCCAGAGTGCGGGGGTTTGTTTCCCGGGGCCACCAAATCCAAGTAGTACGCACGGACTTGTCTCAGCTAACCCCTTCAGCCCCCGCACGTAAGCGTAATCTCCCCCTGAGTTCGAAACCCAGGCCGCCTATTACTTCGGACCAGCACCCTACTGGCACTCCATCAGAACGACGCCCCCAGACAGCCTTGATCCAACGCGCGGAAGGCTCTGCCATTAGTAATACGCACGGACTTTGAACACTTAGACCATCGGCCTGGACGGGCCGCCGTCAAAGCGCGGGGGCTTCGCCATTAGTAATACGGACGGACTTTGAACACTCTACGGCCGGAGCTTTGAGATAGCCCGAGACGGCTCCCACGGACACCGCCATTCGCTTAGCGATGGCTCGCACGCTCAGGCCTTCGCGTCTGAGGGCCTGCGCCTGCGCCTGCTTAGCGTTGGCAGACTCAAGGTAGGTTTCTCGGTCTACAGAACCGGCAGCTCGCCTCCGAAGCTCATGGCGCCTCCTATCGCGCTCTGCAGCCTCGACCCGACTGACAATAGTCTTGAGCTGGCGTTGTTCGTCGGCAGTGATCCCGAACAAGTTGATAAGGGTGTCGTTCTTCGGCGTGTACAGCGGCGCGTAGTCCTTGCCACCAAAGCTAACTTTGTCCCCGGCCTCATAGGCTTTGGCCTTGCTGAACAGGGTCATAAGCTCTTTCGAGCGGCTATTCCACTGCGGATCAAGTTCGCGGGCCAGCGCGGCCGCTTCGTGGTACATCAGCTTGCTATTGGTCGCCCCGGACAGCAGCAGGAAATTCAATCGCCAAAACAGGTGCTGCATCCGGCTGCCCTCACCGACACCACCGCGCAGCTCGGCCAGCTTGCGCAGGTCTTCCAGCCGATCCCACGCGAGCTGTCGGCCGGAAAACCCGCGCAGATTGTCAGCTTTGCTGCCGGGCACCAAAAGGAAACGCTTACCCGTTGCGCGCTGTTCGGCCTGTTTCTGTTGCTCCTGCCGTTGCTGCTCGATAGTCCATCGGGCTGCCGGTAGCAGGGCCTCGGCCAGATACTCGAAGTTGTAGCGGATCGGCTGACCATCAAGGCCGCTCTGGACGTGAACCACGCGGCAGACTTTGCCGCTCTTGCTGTTGACCGTCTCGACGGTACGCAGCACGCGGCTGGCGTCCTTGGCCATTGGGTCGGCCCCGACGTGCGCGAGGCGATCCACAAGGTAGCGTTGGCAGGCGTTCCAGCGGGGTAGGGCCTGTCGTGGAATGGTGCCCTCCAGCAACCATTTGGCCTGTATGCCCCGGCCGCTGTAGATCAGCACGGACGGCGGCGGCAAGCCCTCTTCGGCGCAGAAGTATAGGACGGACGCGGCCAGTTGGTCAGGCGCTCGCCCAGCCAGCGCGGGCACGCGGTAGGTGTCGAGGTCGGCGAACAGCAGGCCAAGCCGCAGAAGATTAACGACTCGCCGATTGGGTCGGATAAACTCTGCCTGGGACATCCACGTGTCACGTTTTTTGTCCAACAAACTGAGCACTTTTGGCATATCAGCCAAACGATGAGAGGACTGGCGCTTTTCACCTTGGGAGTCGACGAGCAACGAAAAAAAACCGGCTCTCGTCCTATCGTGGTACATCTGCGCTTCGTCCTGAGAGCTGAAAAGCGCAAGCTGTAAACTTGCGCTTTTCAGCTCTACAAGGTCGTTTGCAGTGTCTGAGTAAGGACGCGATGTCGACCTTGTCTCAGGCCTGAACCCCACCGCTCAGACTGCCATTCCTGGCCTAGGAGCGGGGCCGGACTCCCTGCATGTATCAATCCACTCCTCTATCTCGGCTAAATCCCACACGACCTTGCGGCTACTCACCGCAATTCGACGTGGAAATTTACCCTTCATTTCAAAGTTATAGATCGTGCGCTCACACAGCGGGATCATCGCCAGGAGTGTCTTTTTGTCGATTAGTTTTTTGCTCGATGAATGCATCATAGCTAGGCCCTATCAGTCACAGCGAATGTGTGCCTGATCGTGCCTTTAGGTGCCTATTGCTTCGACAGAATGATTGGCTAGAATGGTTGACATGAAAAAACAAACGACCATAGCTATTTGGGAGGGGTGTGATGCCTCCGTCGCAGAGGCCCTTCACCGATTCCTTGATCGCTGGGAGCCCTACTCCACAGCATCTAAACGCTATCCGATCGTTCGTCTGGTCGAAGAGCTTATCGACGCTGCCGTGGCGTCATATGCCGAAACGCTTCCATCGCGTTATCAGGACCATATACCCGGGGCAGGAACGAATGTAGCGTTCAGCGCGATTATCCAGCTTGTTGGCATTGCCGCTATGGTGCGCCTACAGCGTCAGCTGCTACGAGCTTTTGTTCTGACTCACGACAAGCAGTCGGGGGATGATCGCTGCTTCATTGCGACGCTTGAGACGTTGATAGAACTGGTGCTGGCATGTAAGCGCAAGCAGCCGTATACCAAGGATATGGACGGTTTGAACGGTCAACGCTTGAAGGGGTTTTGTAGATTCTGCGGCGCGCGAGCAGAGCTAGCATTGTTCGCAGAAGGTGAAGGTCAGCGTGACCTTGATGAACACCTACGCCTGAGCAACCTGTACTGCACCACCCACCGCCCAAAGACACCAGATGGACGCTGGAATCCGGCATACAGGCAAGCAATGAGATCGGTAGCGCAGTTCGACCTAGAGCTGGCCAGATTGAGCAGACAATGCGCGATACGAGCAGAGCCTAAGGCAAAGTCAGGTGACGAGCTCGTCGACGCTTATATCTTTCGATACATGCTTAGCCAAACCCTACACCTAGCGGACGAAGCGGAGCTAAGAAATCTCGCTCGATTAATGGTGGACATGAAGCTGACAGACCGAAGAAAGCAAATCCTCGTACTGCAAAAACTTGGCTTCAACCAGTCAGAAATTGCTCGCAGACTGGAGATCGAACGCCAAGCAGTATCCAAAACTCTTCGCTCAATTCCTGATTGCTTTCGACTTTCGACAGCATGAGTAGTTTAACACGCGCTGCTACAAATATTGACAATCAGTATATTTTTTAAGAGCACACTTATCAATGCCGAAGCCACACGCCAATAAAATATTAAGCACTCACAATTCAAAAATCCTTAAAGAGATATAATTATGTCCAGCACTAAACCAGGGCGAAATAAGCCGTGCCCTTGCGGCTCCGGGTATAAGTATAAATTTTGCCACTATGCAATCGATACAACCAAACCAGAACGTCCCACAAAAAATATTTTCAATATTAGCCCCGAAGGGCACGAACTCCTATACTCGCTCATGAATATTTCTCGGCAGGCGGATATACCGCTACACGAACTATGCATGGAAAACGGGCTGTATTACTTCAAAGACATAACAATAGCTCAATGGGAAAAAATCACTGAATCCTTTGCAAAGGATTCGTCATCCACAATGGAACTATTGCAGAATGCTTGGGAGGAAACAAACGATGCCGAGTATTTCAATAGAATGCTTGAAAACTGCTCAAATATAAGCCCGCTTATAAAGAAAAGAGAAAAAACAATTTCTCAAATTGTGACCAGCCATTTCAGCGAAATGTATGAGATCGCCATCCCTGCATCATTCATGGTGATCGAGGGACTTTTTAGAGAGTATAACAACATCTCATTCGAGGCGAATCAAGGGATAAGTTACAAGATCAATCTTGAGCCTTATGAAAACACAATGCTTTACGCTGACATGTCCGCAACCTTATACTTCACAAAGTTCCTGAATAAACTTATGACAGGTAAGCCTGGTGACACCTCGATTCATCGAAACCCTGTTATGCACGGCGCAGACAATGAATTCCCCACCAAGCGAAACTCGCTATTACTCTTGCTCACCATATTTGAATTCGCAAGACTAGAAACATCTTTAAAGCTTTGGCCACCGAAACCGGAAACCAAGGACGGAAAACACTTCCTGAACGGATATGAAATAAAAATGAGAGAAAACTTTAATCCAAAATAAAGCTAGTCGCGATCCAGTTCCGCCAGACTAGGACAATCAACCATTAATTTCAATGGTTAGCAGTGAACTATTCCCGCTTGACCTGCGTAGCTGCGGCAATCTTCGTCAGTTCGAAAATCTGCAATCATTTGTTAGCAGTCAATCTTAAATTACTGCTTCCCCCTCTGCCATGCGTGCGACCGGTCATATCCAACGCAGATGACTGGTCAACACCGATGAGGACCACTTTTTAGGTGTAGTGCAACTCCCTATCAAGTAATTAGCTGAAAAGAGAGCGACCTTCCAAGCTACCCATTTATTTTGCGAGGTTTCTTCAGCGTCCATTCATCGAGCATATCGGCCCAATCCTGCAACATCGCTCGCCGCTGATCCCGGTACTCGGCCTTGTTGTAAACGGCTCGAACGCCTTTCTGCTCATGCGCAAGACACTTCTCGATCCAGTCAGAGTTGTAACCCGCCTCATGCAGCAGCGTGCTAGCTGTGCGGCGTAGGTCGTGGGGGCCGAATTTTCCTAGCGGCACCCCCTCCTTTTGGGCAAGGCGATAGGTCAGTGTCAGTACCTGGTTGATAGTGGCGGCACTCATTGGCAAATCGGAGTCGTAGCGTGACGGCAGGATGTAATCAGAACCTCCGGCCAAAGTTTTCAACGCAATGAAGAAATCCAATGCCTGCCGGGACAGAAACACCAAATGAGGGTTTCGGCGCTTCATCCGCTCTTTGGGGATCGTCCATAGCGCCTCGCTGAAATTGATTTCACTCCACGTCGCATTGGTCAGCTCGCTTTTGCGCACCATCGTTAGCAGCAGGAGTTTGGCTGCGGCACGAACCGACGTCGCTGTTCCGATCCGATCCATGTACTGGTACATCAGCGCAATTTCATCAGGCGTCAGCGCCCGATCACGTGGCTCAAATTTGGCGATGCTGGCAGACCTCACTAGGTCAGCTGGGTTTTCAACCTTCTGGCCACGCTCAATGGCCCAGCGATAGACCTGTAGCACGATCTCACGGGAGTGGACAGCAGTTGCAGGCGCCCCCCGCTCCACTATCGCATCAGTCAGCGCCCGCAGATCCTCATGAGTGATTTCAGCGAGCTTCTGATTGCCAAACTTCGGCTTCAATTCGCGCTCATAGACTGACCGGCGCATATCTCGTGTCGAGTCCGCCATCTGATAGCCGCGCAGCCATTTTTCAGCCCAATCATCGAAGGTCTCCGCGCCCTTCGTGCGGGCCTTCGCACGCGCCTTCTCCTTAGCAGGCGACTTACCTGCGGCGATCATCTTCTTCGCCTCCCCTAGCCGCTCACGTGCCTCTGCCAGGGTGATCCCGCCCAAGCCATAACGACCGAAGGTAATGGTTTCCTGCCTGCCATTGATGGAGTAGTTATAGCGAAAGGAGATTGAGCCGGCTGGGGTGACGGCCACGTACAAGCCGTCACGGTCAATTACCTTGTAGAGCTTGTCCTGGGGCTTGAGATTTCGAAGCTTGGTATCGGTGAGCATGGCTTCCACTAATTCCATAAAAAAATACCATGCCCTGAAAAGCGCGGACAAATGAGGTCTGTCCCCAGTAAAACCGGGCCTTTTGGCCACCTCGATACCATGCTAACCTTGGAACAAGAGACATGGTATTGAGCGTCATGCATGGCATTGGATGCAGTCAGTACCCCAGAACGTGCCACATAAGCACCGTGCTTGGCGATGCAGAATGCTACCTGAATTTGCCAGACCCAAAAAGCCAAAAGCCCGCAATTACGCGGGCTCCAGGGCATTTCTTGCTAGATCGTGCCGGACAATGCCGGACGCCCAATCATTCCCACTCAATCGTCGCCGGCGGCTTGCTCGACACGTCATAAGTAACGCGCGAGATACCTTCGATTTCGTTGATGATACGGCCGCTGACGGTCTCCAGCAGTTCGTATGGCAGGTGAGCCCAACGGGCGGTCATGAAGTCGATGGTTTCTACGGCACGCAGGGCCACGACCCAGGCGTAACGACGGCCATCGCCAACAACGCCAACGGACTTCACCGGCTGGAACACCACGAACGCCTGGCTGACTTTGTGGTACCAGTCGGCTTTGCGCAGTTCTTCGATGAAGATGTGGTCGGCACGACGCAGCAGGTCGGCGTATTCCTTTTTCACTTCACCCAGGATGCGCACGCCCAGGCCTGGGCCTGGGAAGGGGTGGCGGTAGACCATGTCGTATGGCAGGCCCAGCTCCAGGCCCAGACGGCGGACTTCGTCCTTGAACAGTTCGCGTAGCGGTTCGACCAGCTTGAGGTTCATTTCCTCAGGCAGGCCACCCACGTTGTGGTGGGACTTGATCACGTGGGCCTTGCCGCTCTTGGCGCCTGCCGACTCGATCACGTCGGGGTAGATGGTGCCCTGGGCGAGGTACTTGATGTTGTCCAGCTTGTTGGACTGGGCATCGAACACGTCGATGAAGGTGCGACCGATAATCTTGCGCTTCTTCTCCGGGTCGGACTCGCCGGCCAAGTTGTTGAGGAACTGCTCCTCGGCATTGGCGCGGATCACCTTGACGCCCATGTTCTCGGCGAACATGGCCATCACTTGCTCACCTTCGTGCAGACGCAGCAGGCCGTTGTCGACGAACACGCAGGTCAGTTGGTCGCCGATGGCTTTGTGCAGCAGCGCAGCAACCACGGAGGAGTCAACGCCGCCGGACAGGCCGAGCAGCACGTTATCGGTGCCGACCTGGGCGCGTACTTGGGCGATGGCGTCTTCAGCGATTTTCGACGGGGTCCACAGGGCTTCACACTGGCAGATGTCGAGGATGAAGCGCGACAGGATGCGCCCGCCTTGCTTGGTATGGGTCACTTCCGGGTGGAACTGCACGCCGTAGTAGCCGCGCTCGTCGTTGAACATGCCGGCGATCGGGCAGCTCGGGGTGCTGGCCAGGATGTGGAAGTCTTCCGGCATTTTGGTGACCTTGTCACCGTGGCTCATCCACACGTCGAGGCCGAACAGGCCGTCGGCGTCGATGTGGTCTTCGATGCCGTCCAGCAGGCGGCTCTTGCCGACCACGTCCACACGGGCATAACCGAATTCACGCAGTTCGGAGCCTTCGACCTTGCCGCCCAGTTGCTCGGCCATGGTCTGCATGCCGTAACAGATACCGAAGACGGGCACACCCAGGTCGAATACGGCCTGCGGGCAGCGCGGGCTGTTGGCTTCGTGCACGGACTCGGGGCCACCGGCGAGGATGACGCCTTTAGGTGCGAATTCGCGGATCGCTTCGTCGTCCATGTCGAACGGGTGCAGTTCGCAGTACACGCCGATTTCACGCACGCGGCGGGCGATCAGTTGGGTGTACTGGGAACCGAAGTCGAGGATCAGGATGCGGTGGGCGTGAATGTCGAGGGCCATGAAGTCAGTCTCGTCTAATGAATCAGAAACAACTCGGGGCTGAAAGAACAGCCCCGGTTACTTAACGTTTTGCTGGAAGCCTCAACCTACGCGGTAGTTTGGCGCTTCCTTGGTGATCTGCACGTCGTGGACATGGGATTCAGCCATGCCGGCGCCGGTGATCCGTACGAACTCTGGCTTGGTGCGCATTTCTTCGATGTCGGCGCTGCCGGTGTAGCCCATCGAGGAGCGCAGGCCGCCCATCAGTTGATGGATGATCGCGCTCAGGGTGCCCTTGTACGGCACACGGCCTTCGATGCCTTCCGGTACGAGCTTCTCGGCGCCTGCCGAAGAGTCCTGGAAGTAACGGTCGGAGGAGCCTTGGGCCTGGGACATGGCGCCCAGCGAACCCATGCCGCGGTAAGCCTTGTACGAACGGCCCTGGAACAGTTCGATCTCGCCCGGGGCCTCTTCGGTACCGGCGAACATCGAGCCCATCATCACGCAGGAGGCACCGGCAACGATGGCCTTGGACAGGTCACCGGAGAACCGGATGCCGCCGTCGGCGATCAACGGTACGCCCGTGCCTTCAAGGGCAGCGGCGACGTTGGCGATGGCGCTGATCTGCGGCACGCCCACACCGGCGACGATACGCGTGGTGCAGATGGAGCCCGGGCCGATGCCGACCTTGACGGCGTCGGCGCCAGCTTCAGCCAGGGCCTTGGCGGCAGCGCCGGTGGCGATGTTGCCGCCGATCACCTGCACGTCAGGGAAGTTCTGCTTGACCCAACGCACGCGGTCGATCACGCCTTTGGAGTGGCCGTGGGCAGTGTCGACCACTACCACGTCAACACCGGCTGCAACGAGGGCGGCCACGCGGTCGCCGGTGTCTTTACCGGTACCGACGGCAGCGCCAACACGCAGACGACCTTGGTCATCCTTGCTGGCCAGCGGGTAAGCCTTGGCTTTTTCGATGTCGTTGACGGTCATCATGCCTTTGAGGGCGAATGCGTCGTCGACGATCAGCACGCGTTCGATGCGGTGCTTGTGCAGCAGCTCGCGCACGTCGTTCTTGTCGGCGCCTTCCTTGACGGTGACCAGACGCTCTTTAGGCGTCATCACTTCGCGGACGGTGACTTCAAGACGGTTTTCGAAACGCACGTCACGGGAAGTGACGATGCCGACCAGGTCGCCATCATGCAGCACGGGAACACCGGAGATGTTGTGCAGGCGGGTCAGGTCGAACAGGTCACGCACGGTGGCGTCGGCTTCGATGGTGATCGGATCTTTCACCACACCGGCTTCGTAACGCTTGACCTTGCGCACTTCGGCAGCTTGCTGCTCGATGGTCATGTTCTTGTGGATGATACCGATACCGCCTTCCTGCGCCATGGCAATGGCCAGACGGGCTTCGGTAACGGTGTCCATCGCAGCGGAAACCAGGGGAATATTCAGCTCGATGCCACGGGTTAGGCGGGTCTTGAGACTGACTTCGTTAGGAAGCACCTCGGAATAACCGGGCACTAGGAGAATGTCGTCGAATGTCAGAGCTTCTTGGCTGATACGCAGCATCGCGGGGGCTCCCGAGCGGGAAAATGGAAGCGCGCCATTATATACATGCACCCCCCGGGTCTCAACGTAAAACTCTGACAAACTTGGTAATACTGATAGATGGATTAAAGTTCGACCTTAACCCAGCTGATCTTCTGGTCCAGCCAATCGGCAAATTCGTCGATAAAGCTCTGCTTGAACCCTGCCTCCGCCCAGTTGTTGAAGATGAATCCCAGGTTGGAAAACCCGCATTCCTGCAGGAACAGGAAGCCGTTGATGTCATCTTCATGACCACACAGCGGGCAGGTGAAGTTGTCGGTGTGGCCGGGCATCCAGTCTTCCAGGCTGTCGAACAGCGCTTCGCCCACTTCCTTGCGGCACTCCGGGCAGCCGGCTTCTTCGAGAAAACCCTTGGCCGGCGTGTAGATGCAGCGCTTGTAGATGATCTCCAGGCCATTGACCGGCTCGTTGAACGGCAGCGCCTCGGGGTACAACACCACGGCGCGGGCACCGTCGGCCAAGGCGTAGGCCATACGATTACCGGTGCGCCCGCAGGTGGTCAGTTCTTCCTTGACGATGTTCTTGCGCACCAGCCAGCGCACGATGGCCCGTGCGCGGGGTTCGTGGACCGGCAAGGTGGAAATTTTCGGAACAAGGATGCTTTGGGAATTCATGGGAGTCCGGCGGTGTGGCTGCCCCGATGGGGCCCTGAAGGCTGGCAGCTTAATCCCTGCCCCACGCAGGTCAAGTACTCAAGTAGCGCCCGATCAACGCAATGCCACTGGCCAGCACCAGCCATGTCACCAGCCGCACAAACGCCTCACGGGACATGCGCATGGTCAAGCGGCGCCCGCACCACAACCCCAGCGCCATCGCCGGCAGCAAGCACAGCGCCATCAGCAAGAGCGGCACATCGGCATACACCCCGGCAATCAGGAACAGACTCAGTCGCACCACCGTGCTGCAACTGATCAGTGCGCTTTGGGTCGCCCGCGCGGCGTCCTTGGGCAGGCGGCTGTTGAGGTAGATCGCATACAAGAAGCCGCCGCTGCCGAACAGCGCACCAAACAGCCCGCCCACTGTGCCCATGGGGATCGACCAGCCCGCCGCCAATTGCGTGGGGCGCGCTTTCACCGCCAGGGTGTAGATGGCGTAGGCGCTGATAAACAGCCCCATCAACAACAGCAACAGATCCGAATGCAGGTTGAGCAAAAACACCACACCGAGCGTGCAACCGATGGCCATGCACGGCAGCAATCGCAGCAACTCCGGTTTGTTCACCTCCCGCCGGGCTTGCAACAGGCCGCCAAAGGCCGCGACAAAATCCAGCAACACCAGCAATGGGATGATCTTCGACAACGGCATAAACAGGAGCAGGACCGGCCCCGCCACCAGCGCCGTGCCAAAGCCGGCAATGCCAAACACGATGTACGCCACCGCCACACCCAGGCCGATCACCAGCCAATCCATACCGCCAAACGACCACTGGCTCATCAGCTCAACCGGACTCATGGGGCATTCCTTGAAAGAGATGGCTTTTACTTTAGTCATCGAGAAGGGATGCGACTAATATCTTCAAAGCGCTCAAGCCATCTCAAAAAGGCATCCCCCGTGATTTCCACTCGCCAACTGCGCTATTTCGTCGAAATCGCTGACAGCGGCAGCTTCAGCGCGGCGGCCGAGCGTCTGTTCGTGGCGCAATCGGCGTTGAGCCGGCAGATCAAGTCGCTGGAAAACCACCTGCAGACACCGCTGTTCGAGCGCACCGCGCGCCAGCCCCGGCTGACCGCAGCCGGCGAAGCCTTTTATCCTCGGGCGCGTAACCTGCTGAGTGAGTTGCTCAAGGCCAGTGAAATGGCGACCCAGGTCGGCAACGGCAGAGTCGGCACCCTGCGCCTGAGCCATTCGAGCACCGTGCCGATGAGCGGCCTTTTGCTGCACGGCGTCAGCACCTGGCTGCAGCGCTGCCCCGGCGTGTCGATGGACATCGTCAAATTGTCTTCCGAGGCCCAATTGGAGGAGATCGCCGACGGGCGCCTGGACGCTGGCTTGCTGCGCCTGCCGGTGTTACGCCAGCGCGAAGGGGTGCAGGTACGGCCTTTATATAGCGAGCAATTGCTGCTGGCTGTGCCGCCAGATCACCCGCTGGCGCGCAGTGACAGGCCCGTCGAACTGACGCAACTCAAGGACGAAGCGTTTATCTCGATTCCCCATCCACAGCGCGGAGGCTTGAGTTATCTGTCGGCTGAACTGTGCATGCGCGCCGGATTTTTTCCCAAGGCGGCGCGGGTGATGTCGCGCAAGACCACCCAATTGCAGTTGATTCAGGCCGGCTTCGGTATCGCCTTGTTGCCCAAATCCATGCAAGACATTGCGCCCACCAACGTGCAGTTTTTACCCCTGGCCGATCCGGACTGCCTCAGTACCGTGGCCGTGGCCTGCCAGCAGGCGCCGAGCCCGCTGGTGGAGCAATTCTGTCAAACCTTGCACGAATGCCTATAAACTGCCGCCATGATTAAAGACCCCTTTGCCCGTCTGGGCCTGGACCGTGAAGTCCTGACTGTCAGCCAACTCAACGGCCGTGCGCGGGTGTTGCTGGAAGACGTGTTCACCAATATCTGGGTTGAAGGCGAGATCTCCAACCTTGCCCGCCCCGCCTCCGGCCATGTGTATTTCACCCTTAAGGACAGCGGCGCCCAGGTGCGTTGTGCGTTGTTTCGCAACAATGCCGCGCGGGTGCGCCAGGCGTTGAAGGATGGCCTGGCGGTGAAGGTGCGTGGCAAGGTCTCGTTGTTCGAGGGCCGTGGCGACTACCAACTGATCCTCGACACCGTGGAGCCCGCCGGCGATGGCGCGCTGCGCCTGGCCTTCGATGCGCTGAAGGAAAAACTCAGCGCCGAGGGTTTGTTCAGCGCCGAGCGCAAGGTGCCGCTGCCGGCCCACCCTCGACGCATTGGCATTATCAGCTCACCCACCGGCGCGGTGATCCGCGACATCATCAGCGTGTTCCGCCGTCGGGCGCCGAACATCGAACTGACCTTGATTCCGACCGCGGTTCAAGGCCGCGAAGCGATCCCGCAGATCGTGCGTGCGCTGAAACTCGCCGACGCCCGCGGCTTTGACGCGCTGATCCTGGCCCGTGGCGGCGGGTCCCTGGAAGACCTTTGGTGCTTCAACGAAGAAGCCGTCGCGCGTGCGGTGGATGCCTGTGTCACGCCGATCGTCAGCGCCGTCGGGCATGAAACCGATGTGTCCATCAGCGACTTCGTGGCCGACGTGCGTGCGCCCACCCCGTCTGCCGCCGCTGAATTGCTGGCGCCGGACGCCAGCCATCTGGTGCGCCAGGTGGAGAACCTGCATCGCCGCTTGGTGATGCTGATGCGCAATCGCCTGACTCACGACCGCCTGCGCCTGGAAGGCATGGCCCGCCGCCTGCGTCACCCCGGCGAACGTCTGCGCCAGCAGGCTCAACGCCTGGATGACCTGGACATGCGCCTGCGCCGCGCCTTCGAGCGCAGCCTCAATACCCGCCGCGAACGCTTGATCCGCCTGGAAACCCGCCTTGCCGGCCAGCACCCCGGTCGTCAGTTGGCGTTGCTGCGCCAGCGCCTGGACAGCCTCGCCGAACGCCTGCCCCGCGCCATGCGCGAAGGTCTCAAGGCCCGCCGCCTGCACCTGCAAAGCCAGGCGCAGACATTGCAGGTGGTCAGTCCACTGGCCACCTTGGCGCGTGGCTACAGCATCCTGCTGGATGAACGCGGCCAGGCCATTCGCAACGCTGCGCAAACCCATACCGGTCAGCGCCTCACCGCGCGCCTCGGTGAAGGCCAATTGCAGGTACGGGTGGAAGATAACCACCTGACGCCTGTCACCCTTTCGTTATTGGATTGATTGATGCCACGTCTTGCTAGCTTGTTGATGCTGCTGTGCCTCGCCTTGAATGCCCACGCCGATAGCTATATCAGCCGTACCTTGAACAAACCGGTGCCGGGTGGCGTTGCGGTGGTCGACCTGGGGCCTGCGGCCGGCGCGCCAAAAGCCACGTATCAAGGCAAGCCGGTGCTGGTGGTCAAGGAGCAGGACAACTGGCTGGCGATTGTCGGTATCCCCCTGAGCGTCAAGCCGGGTAACGAGCGCATCAGCAGTGGCGGGCGCAGCCTGCCGTTTATCGTGGGCTACAAGCAATACCCGGAACAGCGCATCACCTTGAAAAATAAAAGCCAGGTCAACCCAGCACCCGCCCAACTCAAGCGCATCGAGGCAGAGCTGGCCGTGCAGATCAAGGCTTACCGCAGCTTCAGCCCCAACCTGCCGAGCAACCTGGTGCTGGATAAACCAGTGAACGGGCCGCTGTCGAGCAAGTTTGGCGTACGCCGCTTTTTCAACGGCGAGGAACGCAACCCGCATTCGGGCCTGGATTTTGCGGTGCCGGCAGGCACACCGATCAAGACGCCGGCGAACGGCAAGGTGATTTTGGTCGGCAATTACTTCTTCAACGGCAACACCGTCTTCGTCGACCACGGCCAGGGTTTTATCAGCATGTTCTGCCATATGTCGACGATCGATGTGAAGGTGGGCCAGCAACTGGTGCGCGGCGCCGTGGTAGGCAAGGTCGGCGCGACAGGTCGCGCGACCGGGCCGCATATGCACTGGAATGTTAGTTTGAACGATGCACGGGTGGATCCGGCGATCTTCATCGGCGCCTTCCAGCCCTGAATGACGGGATTGCGCGCGCCGTAAAGGCCGCGCAATTAAACTCAACGTCCAGCCGTATTACCGCCATACAATCTCGCCCACCCTGCGAATAGAAGAACTTATCTCAATTTTTCTTGACTGCTTGCCATCTTTCACCCCGGCGGTTAGGGTTGAGCTTATGAAAACCTCTCACACCCTCATTCAGCTTCGCCAGCACCGCAGCCTGTGCCTCGTCAGCGCACGACTGCCAGGCTGAATCGATCTGCCTCGTCCCAAGCTTTACTCCCAACAATAGTTACACGGCAGGCCGCCTTTTCTCGGCCCCTAAACAAAGGATTTCCCGATGAGCATGCTCAAAGACCCGTCTTCGAAGTACCGCGCGTTCCCGACTATCGATATCCCGGACCGCACCTGGCCATCGAAGACCATCACCAGCGCGCCGATCTGGTGCAGCTCCGACCTGCGTGATGGCAACCAATCGCTGATCGAACCAATGGACGCGGTGAAGAAGCTGCGCTTCTGGAAAACCCTGGTCGCTGTCGGCGTCAAGGAAATCGAGGCGTCGTTCCCGGCCGCCTCGCAGACCGACTTCGACTTCGTACGCACCCTGATCGAAGACAATCACATCCCCGAGGACACCACCATCCAGGTGCTGACCCAGGGCCGTGAAGACTTGATCGCACGCACCTTCGAGTCCCTGCGCGGCGCCAAGAAAGCCATCGTGCACTTGTACAACGCCACCTCGCCGTCGTTCCGCCGTATCGTGTTCAACCAGGACAAGGACGGCATCAAGGCCATCGCGGTCAACGCGGCCAAGCTGTTCGTCAAATATGCCGCCCAGCAGCCGGAAACCCAGTGGACCTTCGAATACTCCCCGGAGACCTTCAGCGCCACTGAGCTGGAGTTCGCCAAGGAAGTCTGCGACGCCGTGATCGAGGTGTGGAACCCGACGCCTGAGCACAAAATGATCCTCAACCTGCCGGCGACGGTTGAATGCGCCACTCCGAACATCTATGCCGACCAGATCGAGTGGTTCGGCCGCCACATCAACCGTCGTGACAGCGTGATCATCAGCCTGCACACCCACAACGACCGTGGCACCGGCGTAGCCGCCACCGAGCTGGGCCTGATGGCCGGCGCTGACCGTGTCGAAGGCTGCCTGTTCGGCAACGGCGAGCGGACCGGTAACGTCGACCTGGTGACCGTGGCCTTGAACATGTACACCCAGGGCCTCGACCCGCAGTTGGACTTCTCCGACATCGACGGCGTGCGTAAAGTCGTTGAAGAGTGCAACCAGATCCAGGTGCATCCGCGTCACCCGTACGTGGGCGATTTGGTGCACACCGCATTCTCCGGCTCCCACCAAGACGCCATCCGCAAAGGCTTCAGCCAGCAGAAAGACGATGCCCTGTGGGAAGTGCCGTACTTGCCGATCGACCCGGCCGACATCGGTCGCAGCTACGAGGCAGTGATTCGTGTGAACAGCCAGTCGGGCAAAGGCGGCATCGCCTACCTGCTGGAGCAGGAATACGACATCAGCTTGCCACGCCGCATGCAGATCGAGTTCAGCCAGGTGGTTCAGGCCGAAACCGACCGCGTCGGCCTGGAGATGACCGCGCCGCAGATCTACGCCTTGCTGCAACGTGAATACCTGCAAGCCAACACCCCGTACGCGCTGGTCAGCCATCGCCTGCAGGAAGAGAACGGCAACAGTTCGGTGGAAGTGGAAGTCTCGGGCAAAGGCCAGGGCGAAACCAACCTGCACTGGAAAGGCAAAGGCTACGGCACCCTGGAAGCCCTGGTCGCTTCGCTGCCGATCAAGGTAGAGATCATGGACTACAACGAACACGCGATTGGCGCGGGCACAAACGCGAAGGCCGCCGCTTACATCGAATTGCGCGTGAACGGTGAGCGCCCGGTGCACGGCGTGGGGATTGATGAAAACATCACCACCGCCAGCTTCAAGGCGGTGTTCAGCGCGCTGAACCGCTCGCTGAGCCAGCTGGAAGCCAAAGCGGCGTAACCTTCGCCGCTATACACAAGGCCCCTGGATTCTTATCCAGGGGCCTTTTTATTGCATCGTTGAAAGCGCTCTCCTGGGTAGCCCGCTAACTGTCAGACAAACTCAAAGCGATCGGCATCCAGGTTCGCCGGAAACCTGCTGCGGTAGGCCGCCAACTCCGATGCATCCAGGCTTACCTGGAACACGCCATCGGCCTCCCCCGCGCTCAGCAATGTTTCGCCCTGGAAATCCAGCACCTGGCTGTCACCGGTATAGGCGAAACCCTTACCGTCCGTGCCCACCCGATTCACCGCCGCCACGTAACACAGGTTCTCGATGGCCCGCGCCGGCAGCAAACGGTTCCAATGCAGGCGCCGCGCGCCGGGCCAGTTGGCGGTGTACAGCAGCAGGTCGGTGTCCTGAGCATCACGGCTCCATACGGGAAAGCGCAGGTCGTAGCAAATCAGCGGGCGAATACGCCAGCCCTTCACCTCAAACTGCACCTGCTGTTCGCCGGGGGTGTAATGGTTGTGCTCACCGGCCATACGGAACAGGTGGCGCTTGTCGTAATGCAACACTTCGCCATCCGGCCGCGCCCACAGCAGCCGGTTGCGGTGGCTGCCATCGGCGGCCCGGATGATCACGCTGCCAGTGATCACAGCGTGGTACTTCGCCGCCTGGGCCTTGAGCCAATGCTGGGTGGGGCCGTTTTCGGGCTCGGCCAGAGCCTGCGAGTCCATGGAGAACCCCGTGGTGAACATCTCCGGCAGCACGATCAGGTCGGCGCCCCTAGCCTGCTCCAACAGCAACTCGAAGTGCTCAAGGTTGGCCGTGCGGTCGTGCCAGGCCAGGGTGGTCTGGACCAGGGCGATGTTCAGGTTTGGCAGTGCATTCAGATCACGCATAGTTTTTCGGCTGCTTGTTGCAGCGTCTCCTCGCGTTTAGCGAAGCACAGGCGCACCAGGCGCTGGCCTTGGGGTGGGTTCTGGTAAAACACCGAGACGGGGATCGTCGCCACACCGTGCTCGCGGGTCATCCACAACGACATGGCCACATCATCCAGGTCCGGGCGTATGCGAGAGTAGTCCACCAGTTGAAAGTAGGTGCCGGTAACGCGGGTGAACGTGAAACGCGACGGCGCCAGCAAGTCGCAGAACAGATCGCGCTTGGCCTGATAGAACGCCGGCAGCTCGTCGACGTGTTCCGGGTGTTCGGCCATGAAGTCAGCCAGCGCGTACTGCAACGGCGTCACACCGCAGAAATTGACGTACTGGTGCACCTTGCGCAGCTCCGCGGTCAGCGCCGGTGGCGCCACGACATACCCGGTTTTCCAGCCGGTGACGTGGTAGGTTTTGCCAAACGAGCTGACCACGAACGCACGCTGATACAGCTCCGGGTGAGCCAATACGCTGACATGCGGCGCGCCGTCGAATACCAAGTGTTCATAGACTTCGTCGCTGACCAGGTAGATATCCCGGTCGCGGATCAATTCGGCCAACTGGTCCAGCTCGGCGCGGCTGATCAGGGCGCCGGTGGGGTTGTGCGGGCTGTTGAGGATGATCATGCGCGTACGGGGCGACAGCGCGGCCTTGATCTTCTCGAAGTCGAGTGCGAAGCCGTGCAGGCTTAGTTGCACGTGCACGCAGCGGCCACCGGCCAGTTCGACCGAGGGATCATAACTGTCGTAACTGGGGTCGAACACGATCACTTCGTCACCGTTGCGAATCACCGCCTGGATCGCACAGAAGATCGCCGCGGTGGCGCCAGGGGTGATGGTCACTTCGCTGTCCGGGTTAACGGTGGCTCCGTAACTGCGGGCGATCTTGGCCGCCACCTGCTGGCGCAGTGCCGGCAAGCCGGTCATCGGGGAATATTGGTTATGCCCGCTGGCAACGTGCTTGCCCACGGCATCGAGCAACCCCTGGGGGCCATTGAAGTCGGGAAAGCCCTGGGACAGGTTAAGCGCACCGGTTTCGGCAGCCAGTTGCGACATGGTGGTGAAAATGGTGGTGCCGACATTCGGCAGCTTGCTGGTGATCATGGGAGCCCCCTTCGGGTGAGCTGCAAGTTGTAAGCTGCAAGCCACAAGCGGGTCAAGCGACAAACCGCCGGGCACAAAAAAGGGCTCCGAAGGAGCCCTCTCTTGCAGCTTACAACGTGAAGCAGCCGTTATTTTTTGTCGCGGCGCTTCTTGTCGGCCTTCTTGTGGTGAGTCATCAAACGACGCTTCTTGTTCACCTGACGGTCAGTCAGTGTGTTCTTGTTGCCTTCGTATGGGTTCTCGCCACCCTTGAACTCGATACGGATCGGCGTACCGACCAGTTTCAAGACACGGCGGTAGGTGTTTTCCAGGTAACGCACGTAGGACTTGGGCACCTTCTCGATCTGGTTACCGTGGATCACGATGATCGGCGGGTTGGCCCCACCCAAGTGGGCGTAACGCAGTTTGATCCGGCGGTTGTTGACCATCGGCGGCGCGTGCTCGCCCACGGCGTCTTCGAGGATCTGGGTGAGACGGTTGGTCGGCCAGCGGGTGACTGCGGACTTGAACGAGTTTTGTACGGATGCGTAGAGATTGCCCACGCCGGTGCCGTGCAGTGCCGAGATAAAGTGGATATCGGCAAACTCGACGAAGAACAAGCGGCGTTGCAGCTCGATTTTCACGAAATCGCGCTCGCTCGGCGTCATGCCGTCCCACTTGTTGATCGCGATGACCAGCGCGCGACCCGCCTCCAGGGCGAAGCCGAGCAGGTTCAGGTCGTGGTCCACCACGCCTTCGCGGGCGTCCATCACGAAGATCACCACGTTGGCGTCTTTGATGGCTTGCAGGGTTTTGACCACCGAGAATTTTTCAACTTCCTCGTGGATTTTGCCGCGCTTGCGCACACCGGCGGTGTCGATCAGCGTGTACTTCTCGTCGTTACGCTCGAACGGGATGTAGATACTGTCGCGGGTGGTGCCGGGCTGGTCGTAAACAATAACCCGGTCTTCACCGAGCATGCGGTTGACCAAGGTGGACTTGCCGACGTTCGGACGGCCGATGATGGCGATCTTGATGCCATCTTTTTCGCTTGGGCCAGGAATGCGCTTGGCTTCCTCGCCTTCGGCCACAATCTCCTCGTCGCCCTCTTCTTCCTCGACGTCATCCTTCGGGAAGTCGCGCAGGGCGATTTCCAGCATTTGGGTGATGCCGCGACCGTGGGCACCTGCGATAGGAATCGCGTCGCCCAGGCCCATCGGGCTGAATTCGGCACGGGCCTGCTCAGGATCAATGTTGTCGATCTTGTTGGCGACCAAATAGGAACGCTTGTTGCGTTTGCGCAGGTGCTCGCCAATCATCTGGTCGGCTGCGGTGTAGCCCGCGCGGGCATCCACCAGGAACAACACGACATCGGCCTCTTCAATGGCAAGCAGCGACTGCTCGGCCATTTTTTCGTCCATGCCATGCTCGTCACCGGAGATACCACCGGTGTCGACAATAATGTAGGAGCGCCCTTGCCACTTTGCCTCACCGTATTGGCGATCACGGGTCAGACCGGACAAGTCGCCGACAATAGCGTCGCGAGTCCTGGTCAGGCGGTTGAACAAGGTGGACTTGCCGACGTTAGGTCGGCCCACCAGGGCGATTACGGGAACCATGCGGCTCTCCACTTCGTTATTTCAGAAAATACAAAAGCCGCTGCATGGCAGCGGCTGGTGCTCGGGGCAGCATCGTCAGATGCCGCATGCCCCGCCGAAGCGGGGCCGCCTGGGTGTTACCCCAAGCATGGTTCTTACTTGATGGTCAGGGCTTCCAGCTTGCCGCTGTTGCCATACACATAAAGCATGTTACCCACCACCAGCGGACGCGCACGCAGGCCGTCGCTGTCGATACGCTCACGGCCTACAAAGCGACCGTCCACCTGGCTCAGCAGGTGCAGGTAGCCTTCGAAGTCACCGACCGCTACGTAGCTGGAGAACACTTCCGGTGCCGACAGCTGACGGCGAGCCAGGGAGTCGTTGCTCCACAACGCAGTGGTGGAGCGCTCGTCGACACTTTCAACGGTGCCGGACGCCAGGCTTACGTAGACGCTGCCAAACCCTTGGGCGACACCGGCGTAGCTGGAAGCATCACGCTGCCAGTTGACGCGGCCGCTCTGCAGGTCCAACGCCGCAACGCGGCCCTGATAGGTGGCGACATAGAGGGTTTCACCGGACAGCAGCAAGCCGCCGTCGATGTCCACGACGCGATCCAGTTCGGAACGACCTTGTGGGATGGCCACGCGGGTTTCCCAGGCCGGTACGCCGTTCTGGGTGTCCAGGGCGACCACTTTACCGGTCGACAGACCTGCAACGGCCAGATTGTTGGTCACAACCGGACCACTGGTACCGCGCAGGGTCAACACCGCCGGGGTGCTGTCGTACAACCAGCGCTGTTCGCCAGTGCTGGCGTCCAGACCGATCACACGGTCGTCCTGGGTTTGCACCACGACAATATCGCCGTTGGTGGCAGGCGGTGCGAGCACTTCACTGGTCACGCGAGCGCGCCATTTCTCTTCACCGCTGCTGGAATCCAGCGCCACGACTTCGCCTTTGAGGGTGCCGACCATGACCAGGCCATAACCCACGCCTACGGCGCCGGACACGGGCAACTCAAGGTCTTTTTTCCACTTCACGTCGCCGTTCATGCGATCCATGGAGATCACCACGCCGGTCACGTCAGCGGCCACAATGTTGTCACCGTCGATTGCCGGTACCAACATGTTGTAGGTTTCGCCCTGGCCATCACCAATGGAGCGGCTCCACTGCTTTTGCAGGACCACTTCTTCCTTGAAGCTGGTCAGCTCGGCCGGAGGCAGTTCTTTTTTACTGTTGCTGCTGCAACCCGCGGCCAGAACGGCCAGAGCCAGCAATGCTGCATGTTTCCAACGGATCACGTCACGCATCCCCTTTGGCCAAGTCGTCCAGCTTGATTTGTAAGCCACCGACCGCCGCTTCATCAGACAGCGCCGCCTTGGCTTTTTTATACGCAGCATTGGCTTCGTCGGTACGACCCAATTGGACCAGAAGGTCGCCCTTGAGCTCTTCGCGAGTGGCTACAAATGCCTTGTCAGCATCGCCGTCGAGCAGTTTGAGTGCTTCGTCAGCTTTGTTCTGTGCCGCCAATACCTGCGCCAGGCGCTGACGTGCGATTTCACCCAGGGTTGGGTTGGTCGGTTTGTCGGCGATTGCCTTCAGTTCTGCAGCGGCGTCATCCAGCTTGCCGGTATCGACCGCGACTTTCGCGACAAACAGGCTGCCGTATTGGGCGTAGGTGCTACCGCCGAATTCACTTTTGAGCTTGCCGGCCAGGTCAGCTACCTGTGCAGGATCAGGTTTGCCAGTTGGCGTCAGCGTCGTTTCCAGCAGTTGCTGATAGAGAATCGAGGCGCCTTGGGACTGGTTGGCCTGATACTTCGTCCAGGCTTGCCAGCCGAACACCACTACTAAAGCCAGCAGGCCGCCAGTAACCAGGGGCTTGCCGTTACGCTGCCACCAGTCCTTGAACTCGGCCAACTGCTCATCATCAGTACTCGACACCCCAATACTCCTTAATCGCTAAATTCGGCTGTTCGACAGCTTCAACCCTGCACAATACAGGTGGCCAAGTGCGCAGCAAGCGCATCAAAGGCAATGTTCTGTTGCTCGCCCTGGCCACGCAGGGGTTTGAAACCTATCACTTGCTGGGCCAGTTCGTCATCGCCGAGGATCAGTGCGTACAGCGCACCGCTCTTGTCAGCCTTCTTGAACTGGCTCTTGAAGCTGCCGGCGCCGGCGTTTATCTGCAGGCGCAGGTTTGGCAATTGGTCACGCACCTGTTCACTCAAGGCCAGGGCAGCCAGTTCGGCAGCCTCGCCAAAGGCGCAAAGGTAGACGTCCACCTGACGGGAGATTTCTTCCGGGACCTGCTCCAGGGTTTCGAGCAGCAGAATCAACCGCTCGATACCCATCGCAAAACCCACGCCCGAGGTCGGCTTGCCGCCCATCTGTTCGACCAGCCCGTCGTAGCGGCCACCCGCGCACACGGTGCCCTGGGCGCCGAGCTTGTCGGTAACCCACTCGAACACGGTCTTGCTGTAGTAATCGAGGCCGCGCACCAGCTTGGGGTTGATCACGTAGGGAATACCGGCAGCATCCAGGCGAGCCTTGAGGCCCTCGAAGTGCGTACGGGACTCGTCGTCCAGGTAATCCGCCATTTTCGGCGCATCGACCAGCACGGCCTGGGTGTCGGCGTTCTTGGTGTCCAATACGCGCAACGGGTTGGTTTTCAGACGGCGCTGGCTGTCTTCGTCCAACTTGTCCAGGTGAGCACTGAGAAACTCCACCAGGGCTTCGCGATAACGGCCACGGGACTCGCTGGTCCCCAGGCTGTTGAGTTCAAGCTTGACGGCATCGCGAATGCCCAGCATGCCCCACAGGCGCCAGGTCAGCACGATCAGCTCGGCGTCGATGTCCGGACCGTCGAGGTTGAACACCTCCAGGCCGATCTGGTGGAACTGACGATAACGGCCTTTCTGGGGGCGCTCGTGGCGGAACATGGGGCCGATGTACCACAGCTTCTGCGGCTGGCCGCCACCGGTGAGGCCGTGCTCGAGCACCGCGCGCACGCACGCGGCGGTACCTTCCGGACGCAGGGTCAGGGAGTCACCGTTGCGGTCTTCAAAGGTGTACATCTCTTTTTCGACGATGTCGGTCACTTCACCGATGGAGCGCTTGAACAGCTCGGTGAACTCGACGATCGGCATGCGGATCTGCTTGTAACCGTAGTTATCCAGCAGGCGCGCGACAGTGTTCTCGAAGTAACGCCACAGTGGCGTCTGCTCCGGCAGGATGTCGTTCATGCCACGAATGGCTTGCAGAGACTTGCTCACATCAAATCCTTAAATTCGTTCTTAGCCGCGCGCGATCAGCGCTGCGTCAGCCGCGACCTTTTCGGCCGCTTTCTCGCGAATCAGCTTTTCGAGCTCATCCACCAGATTGTCATTCGTCAACTTCTGCGACGGTTTGCCGTCGATATAAATCAAGTTTGGGGTACCGCCGGTCAGGCCCACATGGGCCTCCTTGGCTTCACCCGGCCCGTTGACCACACAGCCGATC
Organism: Pseudomonas sp. FP2309; assembly: GCF_030687575.1. NCBI lineage: Bacteria > Pseudomonadati > Pseudomonadota > Gammaproteobacteria > Pseudomonadales > Pseudomonadaceae > Pseudomonas > Pseudomonas sp. FP2309. The sequence continues at coordinate 4,599,902 of NZ_CP117439.1, forward strand.
ACCGCGACATCCAGCGGCACCAGCAGGTCTTCGAGACGCAACTCCAGATCGTTCATGGTTTTCACCACGTCGAAGTTCTGCCGCGAGCAACTCGGGCAGGCAATGAAGTTGATGCCACGGGAACGCAAACGCAGGGATTTGAGAATGTCGTAGCCGACTTTCACTTCCTCTACCGGGTCTGCCGCCAACGAGATGCGGATAGTATCGCCAATCCCTTCGGCGAGCAGCATACCGAGACCCACTGCAGATTTCACTGTGCCTGAGCGCAAACCGCCCGCTTCAGTGATACCCAGGTGCAATGGCTGCACGATTTCCTTGGCCAGCAGGCGGTAGGCTTCAACCGCCATGAACACGTCGGAAGCCTTCACACTGACCTTGAAGTCCTGGAAATTCAGGCGTTCAAGGTGCTCGACGTGGCGCAGGGCCGACTCAACCAGCGCCGCCGGGGTAGGCTCGCCGTATTTCTTTTGCAGGTCTTTTTCCAGGGAACCGGCGTTGACACCGATGCGGATTGGAATGCCGCGATCACGGGCAGCGTCCACCACCGCACGCACACGGTCTTCGCGACCGATGTTGCCTGGATTGATCCGCAGGCAATCCACGCCCAGTTCGGCGACGCGCAACGCGATCTTGTAGTCAAAATGGATGTCGGCAACCAACGGCACCTTGACCAATTGCTTGATACGACCAAAGGCTTCAGCAGCGTCCATATCGGGCACGGAAACCCGCACGATATCGACGCCTGCGGCTTCCAGACGGTTGATCTGGGCCACGGTGGCAGCCACATCATTGGTGTCGCTGTTGGTCATGCTCTGCACCGCGATGGGCGCATCACCGCCCACCGGCACCGAGCCGACCCAGATCTTGCGCGATACGCGACGTTTGATTGGAGATTCGCCGTGCATGACTATTGTCCCAACTTGAGGCGAGCGGTCTCGCCAGTGGTGAACGGCGCCACGTCCACAGGCTGGCCGTTGTAGGCCACTTGCGCGCCACGGGCATAGCCCAGACGCAGCGTCAAAGGAGGCTTGCCGCCTTGGTCGAGCGTATCTCCCTTACGCTTGAGACCGCTAAACAGCACTTTGCCATTGCCATCGGTGACTTGCGTCCAGCAGTCAGCGACGAACGTGATCTGGACACGGCCATCACCGGCGATCAACGCAGGGGTGGTGGGCGGAGACATGGCAGGTGTTGCCGGAGCAGCGGGGACAGGAGCCGCTGGGGTCTGCGCCTGCGTCGCTGGCGTATGGGACGGGGCAGCAACCGGTGCAGCGGGAGTTTCGGGTGTCGCTGGAGCCGTTGCGGCGGCCGTCATAGTCGGGGCCGTTTGCAGCGCAGGCTGCTCACTGGCCAGCGGTGCTTCAGGCGCGGCCTGGCCGTCAGCCACGGCCTGGTCTTCCGGCTCATCCAGCGGGTGAATCTGGGTGGTGCCGTCGGCGCTTTCGACTTCGACGTGCTCCATGGCGTTGCTGGTCAGATCCTTAGTACGCAGGGAGGCCTGGTCTTGCCACCAGAGAAACCCGCCGCCAATCACGGCGATCAGCAACAGCAGGCTGACAATTCGCAGAATCGTGTGGGAAACCCGCACCGGTTCTTCGATGCGACCCAGGCCATGGACATTGCTGCCTTGAGAGTCGGTACCGGTGAACTGGTCGAATTCCTGAACCAGAGAGGCCTGGTCGATCCCCAGCAACTTGGCATAGGCGCGGATATAACCGCGGGCGAACGTATGCCCTGGCAGCTTATCGAACGCGCCGGCTTCCAGGTTGGCCAGGGATGTGGTGGTCAAATTGAGCTTGAGGGCCACTTCCGCCAGCGACCAACCATTGCTTTCGCGGGCCTGACGCAAGGTGTCGCCTGGGTTTACGCGATTCGCTGCTACAACTTCCGGGTGCGCCGCTTTCATCATTGCTCCGACAGGTATTGCTGATATTCCGGCGTACCGGGATAGAGTCGTTCGAGTTGCTGGCCAAACCGTGCGGCCGTGTCGCGGTCGTCATGAACCGTCGCCAGGCGCACGCCGAGCAATAGACTACGTGCATTTTGCCCACTGAGCAGGCTAAAACGCTCGTAATAGTCACGTGCCGGCACATAATGCCTGTCTTCGTAAGACAACTCAGCCATTTCGAGCAAGGCGCGTGGCTGACGACTGTTCAGGTGCAGGGCTTTTATCAGTTGCTGGCGGGCGTCGTCACGCTGACCGAGGCGCATAGAGGTCACCCCGAGGTTCTCGAACACCCGCGAGCGCTCCGGGTAGAGGGTATCGGCGGACGCTTGCGCAAAATAACGCGCAGCCTGGTCATAACGTTTCTGTTCGAACAGGAAGCTGCCGTAATTGTTCAGCAGCCGCGGATCCGCGGGCCGAGAGGCCAGGGCCTTACTGAAATACTGTTCCGCCAATTCCGGCTCGGCCTGGGCCTGGAACACCAGCGCCAGTGCGGCATTGGCGTCGGCATCACTGCCGTCAAGCTCAAGGGCCTTTTTCAACGGCACCTTGGCCTGCTCGCTCATGCCCTGCCGAAGGTAGCCCAACCCCAGCTGTACATAGGCAACTCGCGCTTCGTCACGACCTTTGCCGGTTTGCAAAGGGCTGTCATGGCCCGATGAAACACAACCGGCCGTGAAGCCGGTAACAAGCAGCAGCAGCGCCAGGCGCAAGGGCATAGAGATCCTCTCTCAGATTCGATTCACAGCAATTTGCGGTAGATCGTCGGCGGCGTTCAGTTCACGCACGGCGATATAACGCTCGCTGCGGCGGGTGCGGTCCATCACCTGCCCTACCAATTGGCCACAGGCGGCGTCGATGTCTTCACCACGGGTGGTGCGCACGGTGACGTTGTAGCCGGCCTGGTGCAGTTGATCCTGGAAACGACGGATGGCGTTGTTGCTCGGCCGCTCGTAACCAGAATGAGGAAACGGGTTAAACGGGATCAGGTTGATCTTGCACGGGGTGTTCTTGAGCAACTCGATCATCTCGACGGCGTGTTCGACCTTGTCGTTGATGTCCTTGAGCATGGTGTACTCAATGGTCAGCACGCGCTTCTCGCCCAAGGTCGCCATATAACGCTGGCAGGATTCGAGCAGCATCTTAAGCGGATACTTCTTGTTGATCGGCACCAATTGGTTACGCAATGCGTCATTGGGTGCGTGCAGCGACAACGCCAGGGAGACGTCGATGTGCTTGGCCAGCTCATCGATCATCGGGACCACACCGGAGGTCGACAGGGTCACACGGCGCTTGGAGATGCCGTAGCCGAGGTCGTCCATCATCAAATGCATGGCCGCAATCACGTTGTCGAAGTTCAGCAGCGGCTCACCCATGCCCATCATCACCACGTTGGTGATGGCACGGTCGACGGTAGCCGGGACGCTGCCAAAGGATTTGTTGGCAATCCACACCTGCCCGATGACTTCGGCGGCGGTGAGGTTGCTGTTGAAGCCTTGCTTGCCGGTGGAGCAGAAACTGCAGTCCAGGGCACAGCCTGCCTGGGACGAAACGCACAAAGTACCGCGCTTGCCCTGGGGAATGTACACGGTCTCGACGCAGCTGCCGGACGCCACGCGTACCACCCACTTGCGGGTGCCGTCGCTGGAGATGTCCTCGCTGACCACTTCGGGACCACGGACCTCAGCAATAGCCTTGAGCTTGTCGCGCAGGGCCTTGCTGACGTTCGTCATGGCGTCGAAATCATCGACGCCAAAGTGGTGAATCCATTTCATTACCTGACCGGCACGGAAACGCTTCTCCCCGATTGAGTCGAAGAATTTCTCCATTTCCGGCTGGGTCAGCCCCAGCAGGTTGGTTTTAACAGTCGATGTAGTCATGGATTCACCCTCACTCTTTAAGCCGATGCTTAGCGAGCGGTTACTTCAGTAGCGGCGAAGAAGTACGAGATTTCGCGAGCAGCAGCGGCTTCGGAGTCCGAACCGTGGACAGCGTTGGCGTCGATGGATTCAGCGAAATCAGCACGGATGGTGCCGGCAGCTGCTTCTTTAGGGTTGGTGGCGCCCATCAGTTCGCGGTTCAGAGCGATGGCGTTTTCGCCTTCCAGAACCTGAACAACAACAGGACCGGAGATCATGAATGCAACCAGGTCACCGAAGAAACCACGAGCGCTGTGTTCAGCGTAGAAGCCTTCAGCTTCAGCTTTGGACAGTTGCTTGAGCTTCGAAGCTACAACCTTCAGGCCGGCTTTTTCGAAACGAGTGGTGATCTCACCGATGACGTTTTTTGCAACAGCGTCAGGCTTGATGATGGAGAAAGTACGTTGAACAGCCATGGTGTAACTCCAGAAACGGTAATTTACGAAAAATTAAACCCGCGAATTATACGCGGGTTATTGGGTATTGCCTAACTGCGTAAGGTGGGGGCCGTCAGTCCTGTTCTTCTTTCCAGGCAGTCTGGATAGCTTCAAGGACCTTTTCGCCGCCACGATCCCGCTCATCCTCAAACCCTGGCAAAGCCATGACCATGTCACGCAAGGCAACAAAATTCAGGGAATAGGGATCAAGATCCGGGTTGCCATCGGCCAACAGGATAGCGATCTCTTGCACATCAACCCATTTAAGACTCATGACACTTCCTTGAATCAATGCGGCGCTTCGGCTGCATGGTTGAGCGAATATTTCGGAATTTCGACAGTGATGTCTTCAGTCCCCACCTTTGCCTGACAGCTTAGACGCGATTGCGCCTCAAGGCCCCAGGCACGATCGAGAAAGTCCTCTTCCAGTTCATCGGCTTCTTCAAGCGAGTTGAAACCCTCGCGAATGATGCAATGACACGTGGTACAAGCACACACACCACCGCAAGCACTCTCGATTTCGATGTGATTGTCGTGGGCAACTTCGAGGATGGACTTGCCGGTCTCAGCCTCCACAACCATACCGTCCGGGCAATGCTCGGCGTGTGGCAGAAAAATGACCTGCGGCATTAATTATTCCTCGATTTCATTCAGGTTGCGTCCCGCCAGGGCGGCTTTGACCGTCTGGTCCATGCGGCGGGCAGCAAAGGCATCGGTAACTTGCGACAGGCGCTTGGTCTGTTGCTCGATGGCATAACCATCGTTGCCTTTCATCAGTTCGGCCAGTTCCTGCATCTGCAGGTCGATGACCATGCGCTCTTCAGCATCCAGCAGGCGTTCGCCATCAGCGTCAAGGGCGCCCTGCACCGCTTCGAGCAGGCGCTGGGCATCCACTTGCTGTTCGCGCAGTACGCGGGCGACCTTGTCGTCACCGGCATATTGGAACGAGTCCTTGAGCATCTTGGCGATTTCGCCGTCAGTGAGGCCGTAGGACGGCTTGACCTGGATACTGGCTTCAACGCCCGAACCCAGCTCACGGGCGGCCACGCTGAGCAGGCCATCCGCGTCGACCTGAAAGGTCACGCGGATTTTCGCCGCGCCCGCGACCATCGCCGGGATGCCGCGCAATTCAAAACGCGCCAGGGAGCGGCAGTCGCTGATCAGCTCACGCTCGCCTTGCAGCACATGAATCATCATGGCCGTTTGGCCATCTTTGTACGTGGTGAAATCCTGGGCGCGGGCAACGGGGATGGTCGTGTTACGCGGAATCACCTTCTCCATCAGGCCGCCCATGGTTTCCAGCCCCAGGGACAACGGGATCACATCAAGCAGCAACAGCTCACCGCCATCGCGCTTGTTGCCGGCCAGGGTATCGGCCTGGATCGCGGCACCGATGGCAACGACTTGATCCGGGTCGATTTCTGTCAGCGGCTGGCGACCGAAGGCTTCGGCAACCGCGTCACGGACACGCGGCACACGGGTTGAGCCACCGACCATGACCACAGCGCCAACATCTTCCAACTCGATACCGGAATCACGCACGGCACGGCGGCACGCTTTCAGGCTGCGGGCAACCATTGGCTCGATCAACGCATCAAAGGCTTCGCGAGTCAGTTGAGCCGACCAGCTACCGTAGGAAACTTCAACAGAAGCGGCATCCGTCAGCGCCTCCTTGGCCGCGCAGGCGGTTTGCAGCAGGTTGCGCTGCGCGCCCGGATCCAGGTCAGCCGACAAGCCGGCACTGCTGATGATCCAGCCCGCGATGGCATGATCAAAGTCATCGCCGCCCAGGGCGCTGTCGCCACCGGTGGCCAGCACTTCAAACACACCACCGGTCAGACGCAGGATCGAAATATCGAAGGTGCCGCCGCCCAGGTCGTAGATGGCGACCAAGCCTTCGGCATGTTGATCCAGGCCATAGGCCACGGCAGCAGCCGTCGGCTCGTTGAGCAGGCGCAGCACATTCAGGCCGGCGAGTTTCGCCGCATCCTTGGTGGCCTGGCGCTGAGCATCATCGAAATAAGCCGGAACCGTGATCACTGCACCGACCAACTCACCACCCAATGTGGTTTCTGCGCGCTGGCGCAGCACCTTGAGGATATCGGCAGACACTTCCACCGGGCTTTTCGGGCCCTGGACGGTGTCGATGAAGGGCATGTGGGATTCGCCGCCGACAAAGCGGTAAGGCAGTTGATCACCCAATTGCTTGACGTCGGACAGACCGCGTCCCATCAAGCGCTTGACGGACAGCACAGTATTCAGTGGGTCGGTCGACGCGGCCAGTTTGGCCGACTCGCCCACTTCGGTGCGATCGAGGTGATAGCGCACGGCTGACGGCAGGATAACCTGGCCGTCAGCGTCGGGCAGTGGCTCGGACAGGCCGCTGCGCAAGGCAGCAACCAGGGAATTGGTGGTGCCCAGGTCAATCCCGACCGCCAGGCGACGCTGGTGCGGTTGAGGGCTTTGGCCGGGTTCGGCGATTTGCAGTAGAGCCATGGTAATCAGGTCTTATCTGTCTATCAGGCGTGCATCACGGGCAGCACTGGGTTAATCGTCGAGGCGCTCTTCTAGCTGGCGCACTTCGTAGGTGAGCTTGTCGAGGAATTGCATGCGCCGCATCAGGCGTTCGGCCTGTTCGCGTTGCGCCGCATCATCCCAACAGGCTGCGAAGCTTTCGTTGAGCTCATCCTGGGCCGCCTTCAGACGGCGCTTGAAGACCACGACGCCAGCCACATCGGCTTCGTCCTGCAAGTCTTCGAGCTCTTCGCGCCACTGCATTTGCTGCATCAGGAAGTCCGGATCATGCACGGTGACTTCCATCGGCAACTCACCACCCTTCATCGCCAGTAAATAACGCGCGCGTTTCGGGGGGCTTTTGAGCGTCTGATAGGCTTCGTTGAGGCTGGCCGATTGCTCCAGCGCCAAGCGTTGCTCACGCTCGGAAGCGTCGGCAAAGCGGTCCGGATGCACGCCACGCGCCAACTCACGGTAGCGCGTAGCAAGCTGCTCAAGGTCCAGCCGAAAGCTCGGCTGCAGCTCGAATAAAGCGAAATGACAAGGAGTACCCACGAGTCGCCTCAGATGTTGAAGCTTTCGCCGCAGCCACATTCACCGCGAACGTTGGGATTGTTGAACTTGAAGCCTTCGTTCAACCCTTCCTTGACGAAATCGAGTTCGGTGCCGTCCAGGTAGGTCAGGCTTTTAGGGTCGATGATCACTTTCTCGCCGTGACTTTCGAACACCTGGTCTTCCGCAACTACCTCGTCGACGAACTCCAGCACATACGCCAGGCCGGAACAGCCTGTGGTGCGAACACCCAGACGAATCCCCTCACCTTTACCGCGCCCATCCAGGGAGCGTCGCACGTGCCGCGCAGCCGCTTCTGTCATGCTGATAGCCATCGTTGACTCCTTACTCGTCGCCAAATGCTTAGATCAAGCCTTTCTTCTGCTTGTAGTCGCGTACGGCCGCCTTGATGGCGTCCTCAGCGAGTACCGAGCAGTGGATTTTCACAGGCGGCAAAGCCAGCTCTTCGGCCAACTGGGTGTTGCTGATGGTGACAGCCTCATCCAGGGTCTTGCCTTTCATCCACTCGGTAGCGAGGGAGCTGGAGGCAATGGCGGAACCGCAGCCGTAAGTCTTGAACTTGGCATCTTCGATAACGCCAGCGTCGTTGACCTTGATCTGCAGGCGCATCACGTCGCCGCACGCCGGAGCGCCGACCATGCCAGTGCCGACATCAGGATCTTCCGCGTCCATCTTGCCGACGTTGCGCGGGTTTTCGTAGTGGTCGATGACCTTTTCGCTGTAAGCCATGGTACTGAATCCTCACTCATCAGGGCCGCTCTGGAACCCTGTAAAAACGCCTGCGTTTTCCGCCACGTTCCTACAGAGCTTGGGTGGCGGCTTCTATAGTTAGTGTGCCGCCCACTCGATCTTGGAGATGTCGACGCCATCCTTGTACATGTCCCACAGCGGCGACAACGTACGCAGTTTGTTGACGGCTTCACAGACTTTCTGCGCGGCGTAGTCGACTTGCTCTTCGGTGGTGAAACGGCCAAACGTAAAGCGGATCGAGCTATGTGCCAGTTCGTCGTTGCGGCCCAGGGCGCGCAGTACGTACGAAGGCTCAAGGGACGCCGAGGTGCAGGCAGAACCGGACGAAACCGCCAGGTCCTTGAGGGCCATGATCAGCGACTCGCCTTCGACGTAGTTGAAGCTCAAATTCAGGTTATGCGGTACGCGGGCTGTCATGCTGCCGTTGACGTACAGCTCTTCGAGGTCTTCGACCTGCTTGTAGAAGCGGTCGCTCAAGGCCTTGATGCGCACGTTTTCGGCAGCCATGTCTTCCTTGGCCACGCGGAACGCTTCGCCCATGCCAACGATCTGGTGGGTCGCCAGGGTGCCCGAACGCATGCCGCGCTCGTGACCGCCGCCGTGCATGGCGGCTTCGATGCGCACGCGAGGCTTGCGGCTCACGTACAGCGCGCCGATACCTTTAGGACCGTAGGTCTTGTGGGCCGAAAACGACATCAGATCGACTTTCAGCTTGGACAGGTCGATGTCGACCTTGCCGGTGGACTGAGCAGCGTCGACGTGCAGCAGGATGCCCTTGGAACGGGTCAGCTCACCGATGGCCGCGATGTCGTTGATGGTGCCGATTTCGTTGTTCACGTGGATCACCGACACCAGAATGGTGTCATCACGCAGTGCGGCTTCGATCATCGCCGGGGTGACGATACCGTCGGTGGTCGGTTCGAGGTAAGTGACCTCGAAGCCTTCACGTTCCAGTTGGCGCATGGTGTCGAGAACAGCCTTGTGCTCAATCTTGGTGGTGATCAGGTGCTTGCCCTTGGTCGCATAGAAATGCGCCGCGCCCTTGATCGCCAGGTTGTCGGACTCGGTAGCACCGGAGGTCCAGACGATTTCACGCGGATCTGCTCCCACCAGGTCTGCGACCTGGCGACGAGCGTTCTCGACCGCTTCCTCGGCTTTCCAGCCGAATACGTGGGAACGGGAGGCCGGGTTGCCGAAGTTTCCGTCAACCAGCAGGCATTCGCTCATCTTTTGCGCGACACGCGGATCAACCGGGGTGGTCGCTGAGTAATCAAGGTAAATCGGCAATTTCATGGACTTTCTCCTAAATCAGGCTGGCTGGCGTGCCGTTAGCTCTTCGGCTGTCACTCGACGGCGGACGCTTCAATCTTGTCCAGACGCGGCGCCTTTGTATTGCAACGGCGCTGGTCCTGACGCTGGGCTACTTCTTGCACCTCACGGCGAGTCACAAGATCAGCCAAGCTGATACCACTCAAAAACTCATGGATCTGCAGGCTCAAGTCACACCATAAGTGGTGCGTCAGGCAGGTATCGCCGGCGTGGCAGTCACCCAGCCCCTGGCATTTGGTCGCGTCGACGGACTCGTTGACCGCATCGATCACCTGGGCGACCTGGATACCCTGCATATCGCGGGACAGTTGATAGCCACCACCCGGACCCCGCACGCTGGACACCAGATTGCTGCGGCGCAACTTGGCGAACAGCTGTTCAAGGTAGGACAGGGAAATGCCTTGGCGCTCGGAGATATCGGCCAGGGACACCGGCCCAGTTTGCGCGTGCAAAGCCAGGTCGAGCATGGCAGTCACCGCGTATCGGCCTTTTGTAGTCAGTCTCATGGACAAGTACCAAGGTGTTTCAGAATGGGAGCAAGTATGCGATTCCCGAGTATTTAAGTCAACTATAAGACCTAGCACTTTAGTCAGGATTACCCGTAAAAAGGGCGCGCGAATCATAGCAGGATGGGGTGGGGACGAATAGCGGGAACAAGACCGAACAGGAATTCAGAGGCCAATAGCATGGCAGAGACGTGCACCCGATAACGGTGAGTCAGTCGAAATAGATGGCGCCTGACATACTGCGATCTACCACAAGCCCCTTCCCACAAGGGGCTTGTGATGACAGGAGACTTCAGCCTACCTTGGAGGCCGCTTCATCTTTGATCTGCGCGAAGTCCTCTTCACGCAGCTCAGGCAGATCTTTCGCACAGTAGCTGCTGCCCAGCTCCTTCAAAGCGCCGCACATGCCATCCAGCTTGCCGTCCACCGCTTGCAGATGATCGAGCAGTTGACCGATGGCACGGGCCACTGGGTCAGGCATATCCTCACTGACACCATAGGCATCAAAGCCAATCTTCTCAGCCATGGCCTTGCGCTTGGCCTCCTGCTCATCGCCGACTTCCGGCTTGACGATGATTCGCCCAGGAATACCTACGACGGTGGCACCCGGTGGCACAGCCTTGGTGACAACCGCATTGGAGCCCACCTTGGCACCTGCACCGACCGTAAACGGCCCCAGAACCTTGGCACCCGCGCCCACCACTACACCGTTTTCCAGCGTCGGGTGGCGCTTGCCTTTATTCCAACTGGTGCCGCCCAGGGTTACGCCCTGGTACAGAGTGACATCATCGCCGATCTCAGCGGTCTCACCAATAACGATACCCATGCCATGGTCGATAAAGAACCGACGCCCCACCTTCGCACCCGGATGAATCTCAATACCGGTCAACCAGCGTCCGAAGTTGGACACCAGCCGCGCCAGCCATTTCCAACCCATGCCCCACAAGGCGCCGGACAGACGATGGATCCAAATGGCGTGCATGCCCGGATAGCAAGTCAGCACTTCAAAGGCGTTGCGCGCCGCAGGGTCACGGTGAAAAACACTCTGGATATCTTCTCGCAGACGCTCGAACATTTTTAATCCTTCCGCTTAAGCAGCTCGCCACGGGCCGCTTTCTGGGTTTCCGTGAGGATGCCACGCAATATATTCATTTCCGCCCGACTGACCGAGCTGCGCCCATATAAGCGACGCAGGCGCGCCATCAAGTGCCGTGGTTTTTCTGGGTCAAGGAATTCAATGGCCACCAGGGTTTGCTCAAGGTGCTCATAAAATCGTTCCAGCTCGTCCATGGTTGCCAACTCGCCACTCTTGGTTGAGGCAACCTCTTCCTTTTCCATTTTGCTTGGCTGACCGGCGGCGGCCAGCCAAGCCATGCGCACTTCGTACGTCAACACCTGCACCGCTGCGCCGAGATTCAGCGAGCTGAACTCAGGGTCTGAGGGTATATGCACGTGATAGTGACATCGCTGCAGCTCTTCATTGGTCAGGCCGGAATCCTCGCGGCCAAACACCAAAGCGATTTCAGCGCCACCGACAGCCTCCTCCACCACCTTGGTGCCGCACTCACGCGGATCCAGCAACGGCCAAGGAATCCGACGGTCGCGGGCGCTGGTGCCGAGTACCAGATTGCAGCCGACCAGCGCATCCTCCAAGGTGGCGACGACCTGAGCTTTTTCAAGCAGATCGTTGGCGCCGGATGCACGGGCATCAGCCTCGTGGTGCGGAAAAACGCGCGGTTCGACCAGCACCAGGCGCGTCAGCCCCATGTTTTTCATGGCTCGCGCCACCCCGCCGATATTGCCGGGATGACTGGTATTGACCAAGACGACACGAATGTTTTGCAGCAAGGGAGGCGCTCTCGGACACGGGAAAGGGGAGCAAATCTTACAGAACAGCCTAAGGTTATGCCACGAAAGCTCACGTCGTCCTTCACCTGAAGAAAGTTTCTGCTAGAATGCCCGGCTTTCTTTAACAACCTTAGGTGACACATCCATGCAGCCCATGCTGAATATCGCGCTGCGCGCCGCCCGCAGCGCCAGTGAATTGATCTTCCGCTCCATCGAGCGCCTGGATACCATCAAGGTCGACGAAAAAGACGCCAAGGATTATGTATCCGAGGTGGATCGCGCCGCCGAACAGAAAATCATCGACGCGCTGCGCAAGGCCTACCCTACCCACGGCATCCTCGGTGAAGAAACCGGCTTGCACAAAGGCAGCGGCGAAGGCGAAGACTACCTGTGGATCATTGACCCACTGGATGGCACCACCAACTTCCTGCGCGGCATCCCACACTTTGCGGTAAGCATCGCCTGCAAATACCGTGGCCGCCTGGAACACGCCGTCGTACTCGACCCGGTTCGCCAGGAAGAATTCACCGCCAGCCGTGGCCGTGGTGCCCAGTTGAACGGTCGCCGCCTGCGCGTCAGCGGTCGCACCAGTCTGGACGGCGCCCTGCTGGGTACCGGCTTCCCATTCCGCGACGACCAGATGGACAACCTGGAAAACTACCTGGGCATGTTCCGCGCCCTGGTTGGCCAGACCGCCGGCATTCGCCGCGCCGGCGCTGCCAGCCTGGACCTGGCCTATGTGGCCGCAGGTCGTTTTGATGCGTTCTGGGAGTCAGGCTTGTCCGAGTGGGACATGGCTGCAGGCGCGCTGCTGATCCAAGAGGCCGGCGGCCTGGTGAGCGATTTCACCGGCGGTCATGACTTCCTGGAAAAAGGCCACGTCGTCGCCGGCAACACCAAATGCTTCAAGGCCGTACTGACGGCAATCCAGCCGCATCTGCCTGCATCGCTGAAGCGCTAAGCGAGCGAGCGAGCACAAAAAAGCACCCCTCGGGGTGCTTTTTTTATACCTTTAAAAAGCTTATTGCTGATTCTGACCCAGCACCAGACGCCCTTCCTTATCGACCGGAATCTGACCGCCCGGGTCACGGTCCATACGCACCGAACCCTCTTTGCCATCCAGGGTGTAACGCACGTCATAGCCGACCACTTTGTCGCTGATGTCATTGACGGTGTTACAGCGGGTTTGCGTCGTGGTGTAGGTATCGCGGTTCTGCATGCCTTCCTGAACCTTGTTACCCGCGTAACCACCACCGACCGCACCGGCTACGGTGGCCAATTTCTTACCGTTACCGCCACCGATCTGGTTACCCAGCAAGCCACCAGCCAAGGCACCGACGACGGTACCGGCGATTTGATGCTGGTCCTGCACCGGACGCTGCCGGGTTACTGCAACGTCCTTGCAGACTTCGCGAGGGGTCTTGATCTGGGTTTTCACCGGCTGCACTGCCAGCACTTGCGCATACTCAGGGCCGCTTTTTACCAGGCTGTAGGTGGCAACAGCACCCCCGGCAGTCACACCGACAGCACCCAATACCGCACCAACCAGTAACGACTTGTTCACGTTGAACCTCCTGACCATCACAAACGGACCGAAAGATCCGCGCTATACCCAGCCTTGGAGCAAAAAAAAAGGCACGAGTTCAATACTCATGCCTTCTTTGTAACAGCAGATCAACGAGCACCCATCAAGGACGGTCGTCGACCTCCTTGTCAGTGGCAGCCGGAGGGATCAAGTCTTCGGTACTGAGGTTCAGCCAGATCAACACCACGTTGGCGATGTAGATCGACGAGTAGGTACCCGCCAGAACGCCGATAAACAGCGCCAGGGAGAAGCCCCACAGGTTATCGCCACCGAAGATCATCAACGCAGCGATCGCCAGCAAGGTGGAAATCGACGTCGCCATGGTCCGCAGCAGCGTCTGGGTGGTGGAGATGTTGATGTTCTCGATCAACGTGGCCTTGCGCAGTACACGGAAGTTCTCACGAACCCTGTCGAATACCACGATAGTATCGTTGAGCGAGTAACCAATGATCGCCAGCACCGCCGCCAGCACCGTCAGGTCGAAGGTGATCTGGAAGTAGGCCAGGATCCCGACAGTCACGATCACGTCGTGGATCAGCGACACAATGGCGCCAACACCGAACTTCCATTGAAAGCGGAATGCCAGGTAGATCATGATGCCGACCAGCGCCATCAGCATGCCCAGACCGCCCTGATCGCGCAGCTCTTCACCCACCTGCGGACCGACGAACTCGACGCGCTTGACCGATGCCGGGTTTTCACCGCCGACCTTCTGCAGCGCCTCAGCCACCTGGTGACCCAATTGCGGGTCTTCACCCGGCATCCGCACCAGCAGGTCGGTGGTCGCACCAAAGCTCTGTACCACGGCTTCGTGATAACCGGCCTTGACCAGCTCGTTGCGCACCAGTGTGACGTCGGCCGGCTTCTCGTAGGTCAGCTCGATGAGCGTACCGCCGGTGAAGTCGAGACCGTAGTTCAGGCCCTTATGGAACCAGCTGAACAAGGCCAGAACGGTAAGGAGCACTGTGGCGCCGAACGCAATGTTGCGAACGCCCATGAAGTTGATTGTACGTAACATGGCAGCCCCTTAAATCCACAACTTCTTGAAGTCACGCCCGCCAAAGATCAGGTTGACCATTGCGCGGGTCACCATGATGGCCGTGAACATCGAGGTAAAGATACCCAGGGACATGGTCACCGCAAAACCTTTGACTGGGCCGGTGCCCATGGCAAAGAGAATCCCGCCGACCAGCAAGGTGGTCAGGTTGGAGTCGAGAATCGCGGTAAATGCCCGGCCGAAGCCTTCGTTGATTGCACGCTGCACGGTCATGCCCGCCGCGATCTCTTCACGAATGCGCGAGAAGATCAGCACGTTGGCGTCCACCGCCATACCCATGGTGAGTACGATACCGGCGATACCCGGCAAGGTCAGCGTTGCACCCAGCAGCGACATCAGGGCCAGCAGCATCACCATGTTGCCCGCCAGGGCCACGGTGGCGATGATGCCAAAGAAGCGGTAGATGGCGATGATGAACAGGGACACGAACAGCATGCCCCACAGCGCAGCATTCACACCCTTGGTGATGTTGTCCGCACCCAGGCTTGGGCCGATGGTACGTTCTTCAGCGAAGTACATCGGCGCCGCAAGGCCACCCGCACGCAGCAGCAGAGCCAGCTCCGAGGACTCACCCTGACCGTTCAGACCAGTGATGCGGAATTGCGCCCCCAGCGGTGACTGGATAGTCGCCAGGCTGATGATCTTCTTCTCTTCCTTGAAAGTCTGGACAGGCACGTCTTTTTCGACGCCGTTGACGATCTGCTTGGTGTAGGTGGTCACCGGGCGTTGCTCAATGAAGATCACCGCCATGCTGCGACCGACATTGCTGCGCGTGGCGCGGCTCATCAGCTCGCCGCCGTGGCCATCCAGGCGGATGTTAACTTCAGGGGTACCGTGCTCGCCGAAACCGGCTTTGGCGTCGGTCACCTGATCACCAGTGATGATCAAGCCACGCTCGATCAGTGCAGGTGGGCGATTGCCCTCACGGAATTCGAATTCCTCGGAGGTCGCGCGCGAAGCACCTGGCTCCGCCGCGAGACGGAACTCCAGGTTGGCGGTTTTACCCAGGATACGCTTGGCTTCCGCCGTATCCTGCACACCCGGCAGCTCAACCACGATGCGGTTGGCGCCCTGGCGCTGAACGATCGGCTCGGCCACACCCAGCTCGTTGACGCGGTTACGTACCGTGGTCAAGTTCTGCTTGATGGAGTACTCGCGGATTTCCGCCAGCTTGGCCGGGGTCATCGCCAGACGCAGCACAGGCTGACCGTTAAGGTCGGCCGGTACGATGTCAAAATCGTTGAAGTTCTTGCGAATCAGCGCACGCGCCTGTTCGCGGGAAGCTTCGTCAGAGAAACCCAGCTGGATAGCACCGTTGAGCTGCGGCAGGCTGCGATAACGCAACTTCTCTTTGCGCAGCAGGCTCTTCACGTCGCCTTCGTAAACTTTCAGGCGTGCGTCGAGGGCTTTGTCCATGTCGACTTCCAGCAGGAAGTGCACACCACCGGACAGGTCCAGACCCAGCTTCATCGGATGCGCGCCAATGCTGCGCAACCACTGTGGCGTGGTCTGCGCCAGGTTGAGCGCGACAACGTAGTCGTCACCCATAGCCTTGCGCACAACGTCTTTGGCCGGCAACTGGTCTTCTTGCTTGGTCAGGCGCAACAAGCCGCCTTTCGAACCAGCCGCCAAGGTTGCCGCTTTAACCTGGATGCCCGCATCAGTGAGCGCTTTGCTCGCGCGCTCCAGGTCAGCCTGATTGACTTGCAGCGACGTGCTGGCGCCAGAGATCTGGATCGCCGGGTCATCAGGATAGAGATTGGGAGCGGAATAAATAAAACCGATCGCCAGCACCGCCAGGATCAGTACGTATTTCCACAGAGGGTATTTGTTCAGCATCACGCCGCCCGCTTATAACGCGGGGCGCCTTGCGCGCCCCGTCGATTGGTAAAGGTTGGAACTTAGATCGCTTTGAGCGTGCCTTTTGGCAGCGTGGCGGCGATGGCGCCCTTCTGGAACTTCATTTCCACGGTGTCGGAAACTTCCAGAACCACGAAAGCATCGGAAACCTTGGTGATCTTGCCGGCGATGCCGCCAGTGGTCACGACTTCGTCACCTTTCTGCAGGCTGCCGAGCAGGTTTTTCTGCTCTTTGGCACGCTTGGCCTGTGGACGCCAGATCATCAGGTAGAAGATAACCAGGAAGCCGACCAGGAAAATCCACTCGAAACCACCACCCATAGGGCCAGCAGCGGCAGGCGCGGCAGCATCAGCCATGGCGTTAGAGATAAAAAAGCTCATTTAGCACTCCAGTTGCAAATAGTGAATCTTAGGGTCGGAAAACTCAGTCCAAGGGCGGCACAGGGAGCCCGCGCTTGGCATAGAAGGCATCGACGAAGGCGGCCAATGTACCCTGTTGAATAGCCTCGCGCAAACCAGCCATCAGGACTTGGTAATGGCGCAAATTGTGGATGGTATTCAACATGCTACCCAGCATTTCCCCGCACTTGTCCAGATGGTGCAGATAAGCACGGGAGAAGTTCTGGCAGGTGTAGCAATCACAGGTTGGATCCAGCGGCGAATCATCATGGCGATGGAACGCATTACGGATCTTCAGCACGCCTGTATCGATGAACAGATGCCCATTGCGGGCATTACGGGTTGGCATCACGCAATCGAACATGTCCACACCGCGGCGCACACCCTCTACGAGATCTTCCGGTTTGCCAACGCCCATAAGGTAACGAGGTTTGTCAGCAGGCATCAGGCCCGGCAGGTAATCCAGCACCTTGATCATCTCATGCTTGGGCTCGCCCACCGACAGCCCGCCGATGGCCAGACCATCGAAGCCAATCTTGTCGAGGCCTTCCAAAGAACGCTTACGCAGGCTTTCATGCATGCCGCCCTGGACGATACCGAACAGGGCTGCGGTGCTATCGCCATGAGCATTCTTCGAGCGCTGAGCCCAGCGCAGCGACAGCTCCATGGAAATCCGCGCGACGTCTTCATCGGCAGGGTACGGCGTGCACTCGTCAAAAATCATCACGATGTCGGAGCCCAGGTCACGCTGGACCTGCATGGACTCTTCAGGCCCCATGAACACTTTGGAACCATCCACCGGCGAGGCGAAGGTCACCCCCTCCTCCTTGATCTTGCGCATGGCACCCAGGCTGAATACCTGGAAGCCGCCGGAGTCGGTAAGGATCGGGCCTTGCCACTTCATGAAATCATGCAGGTCGCCATGCTTCTTGATCACTTCGGTGCCCGGGCGAAGCCACAGGTGGAAAGTGTTGCCGAGGATGATCTCGGCGCCGGTGGCGACGATGTCGCGCGGCAGCATGCCCTTTACGGTGCCATAGGTACCGACAGGCATGAACGCCGGCGTCTCCACGGTGCCACGCGGAAAGGTCAGGCGACCACGGCGGGCCTTGCCGTCGGTGGCCAACAGTTCAAACGACATACGACTCATAAGGTTTCCTCTGGGCCGCGTGGCGCCGGATTGCGGGTGATAAACATCGCATCACCGTAGCTGAAAAAACGGTACCCATTGTCAATGGCAGCCTGGTAAGCGGCCATGGTTTCGGGGTAACCGGCAAATGCCGACACCAGCATCAAGAGCGTGGATTCCGGCAAATGGAAGTTGGTCACCAGGCAATCGACCACGTGGAACGGCCGGCCTGGGAAAATAAAGATATCGGTGTCGCCACTGAAGGGTTTGAGCACGCCGTCACGCGCGGCGCTCTCGAGGGAGCGCACGCTGGTGGTGCCTACGGCCACGACCCGGCCGCCACGCGCCTTGCACGCAGCTACCGCATCCACGACGTCCTGGCTGACCTCCAGCCACTCGCTGTGCATATGGTGGTCTTCGATGTTATCCACACGTACCGGCTGAAACGTGCCGGCCCCCACGTGCAGGGTCACATAAGCGGTCTCGACGCCCTTGGCGGCGATGGCATCCAGTAGCGGTCGATCGAAATGCAGCCCGGCCGTTGGCGCGGCAACAGCGCCAAGGCGCTGGGAGTACACCGTCTGATAACGTTCGCGATCCGAGTCTTCGTCAGGACGGTCGATATAAGGAGGCAGCGGCATATGGCCGACGCGCTCCAAGAGCGGCAATACCTCCTCGGCGAACTTGAGTTCGAACAGCGCGTCATGGCGCGCAACCATTTGCGCTTCGCCACCGCCATCGATCAGCAGGCTCGACCCCGGCTTCGGCGATTTGCTGGAGCGCACATGCGCCAGCACGCGATGACTGTCGAGTACACGCTCCACCAGAATTTCCAGCTTGCCGCCGGACGCTTTCTGGCCAAACAGCCGTGCAGGGATCACCCGTGTGTTGTTGAATACCATCAAATCGCCGGGGCGCAAATGCTCAAGCAAATCAGTGAATTGACGGTGTGCAAGGGCACCGCTGACCCCGTCCAGGGTCAGCAGTCGACTGGCGCGACGCTCGGCCAACGGGTGGCGAGCAATCAGCGAATCAGGGAGCTCAAAAGTAAAGTCAGCAACGCGCATGATGGGGTTCGTCTAGCAGGGCCGGGAAGTCTAGCGGAAATAGTGAAAATAGACCATGAAACGTGATTGACCAACGGTAATCTCATCTCTATACTTCGCCGCCATTGAGCCCTGATGGCGGAATTGGTAGACGCGGCGGATTCAAAATCCGTTTTCGAAAGGAGTGGGAGTTCGAGTCTCCCTCGGGGCACCATCTTAAAGAAAGACCTTGAATATCAAGGTCTTTTTTTTCGTCTGTAGAAAAGCTGGAAACGTCCCCAGAAGCTGCCGTGGCCCTCAGAGAGAGAGATAATGAGAAGCCGCCACCAAGGAGCTGGGCAGCCCCTAAAACTGAGTGAACGACCTCACAGGCCGCAGACGTCCTTCGACTGCGCCACCTTCTCACTGGCAAACCACTCTGCCAGGCCGACCACACCTCTAGACTCAGATACAGGTCTTATAGACTTGGCGGACGGGCACTGCGCCTCTGGTATAAGCGTCCGAGCTACACTCCCTTGCAACTCAAACCTTAATCCGTTTAAACCACTGGTTCACACGCTCGCAATCAAACGCGACTGGATCAAAGACATCGCCATGCCATTCAACCATGGCGTCATGCTCTGAATGATCGGGGTTGCCCATCGCCTCCAGAAACTCCTCGTAACCAGGCCCGCCGCCCACATCTTCCGGTGGGCAAGCATTGGCGCCGTCGATGCAGTACGGCACTTGAAGACAGGCAATAGCGGGTAGCGTTTTTTCGACCTTGATACAGTGATGCCAACTGTCATCAAAGTCGTAGAGATAATTGAATGTCCGTTTTCCGTTCAGCGTCTTAATCAGCGTTTTACGGGCTTCCGGGTTCACCGTCGGCCCCCAGCCATCAGGGTCGGGCATGCCGTAATTCTCACCAGCAATTTCAAACTCATGCAGACGGCTATCACTCCAGCCCATCACGACCTGGATGACAGGGTGCAATTTGCCCAAGGTGATGTTTTCAGGTACCGCGAACCGACGCCAAATCTTCGGAGTGATCCACTTCAGCTCGATGTGTAGCAATAACAGGTCGGGGGCGGGTTTGGGCAAACTGACGGTTTTAACCATGGGTCAGGCGGCCTCGCAATGTTCAGAGTGGTTCAACGATATGTTACAGGACAGCAACTCGCTCACCCGATTGACCGGGTGTTCGGCAATGCGCTCAAGCACGTAGGTCAAATAGGCCTGTGGGTTTAACCCGTTTAACTTGGCAGTACCTACCAGGCTGTAAATCGCAGCGGCTCGTTCTCCGCCGGCATCGGAACCGACAAACAGGTAATTCTTGCGGCCCAATGCGACGGAGCGTAGCGCCCGCTCGGCGGCGTTGTTGTCGATTTCGACCCGGCCGTCATCGCCGTCGCGCGTTAAGGCCTGCCACCGATTGAGGGTATAAAAGGTTGCCCCGCCCAATGCCGACTTTTTCGACAGCTGAGTCAGCGTCTGGTTAAGCCATGCGTGCAGGTGCTCCAGCAGCGGACTGGCTCGATTTTGGCGAACCGTTTTTCGCAGGTTG
The DNA here is from genome assembly GCF_030687575.1 of Pseudomonas sp. FP2309. NCBI lineage: Bacteria > Pseudomonadati > Pseudomonadota > Gammaproteobacteria > Pseudomonadales > Pseudomonadaceae > Pseudomonas > Pseudomonas sp. FP2309. Next base: position 4,620,344 of record NZ_CP117439.1, read on the forward strand.
GGCGGCTGCACTCGAATCTCGCTTTCGATGGCATACAGGGCCGCAATCCGTTGCAGCGCCTCGGCGAGGGGTGAAGCCTGGTCTTTGCAGACCTCGTAAAACTTGCGGCGAGCGTGAGCCCAGCACGCGGCGTCCTCAACAGTGCCTGTGGCATACAACTGAGCAAAAGCAGCCTGCAAGATCCCGCTAAAGCCCTTGAGATGAGCGCGCGGATGTTGCCCCTTGCCATATGCCCACGGGCGAGCCGTTTTGGTCTTGCCGTTGCCCGGCGCGAGCACGCCAATCGGCGTGTCGTCGGCATGGACTTTGTGATCGCTCATGACGTGGTGCTCAAGGACGTTCTGAGCAACTGACTGCTCTGGCCCATCCAGTCGGCCAGGGGGAAGCGTCTGCGGATCGGGGGCGCGTGATACGCAGCTTGCGACCTCAACTGCGAACTCGGAATGACACTTTGCCTGTGGCTGGACGAAGGGAGTACGCGTTAGTTATCGCTGAAGCTTGTGCGTACTGGGTTGCGCTGTGCACTTTCCGAGCGCCCAAAACAAAACCCCTGTCTGCGTAAGCAAACAGGGGTTCTGGAATTTAATCTTGACGATGACCTACTCTCACATGGGGAAACCCCACACTACCATCGGCGATGCATCGTTTCACTACTGAGTTCGGGATGGGATCAGGTGGTTCCAATGCTCTATGGTCGTCAAGAAATTCGGGTACTGACTCGTGACCAAACGGCCTCGCTTCAGCAAATCGGGTATGTGACAGCCTTCGGTGTTTTGCGATCTACAAACTTTCGGTTCGTCTCGTCTTCACACACCGCAATCTGATGCCCTTTCAGGTTCTCAAATTGCTTGGGTGTTATATGGTCAAGCCTCACGGGCAATTAGTATTGGTTAGCTCAACGCCTCACAGCGCTTACACACCCAACCTATCAACGTCGTAGTCTTCGACGGCCCTTCAGGGAACTCAAGGTTCCAGTGAGATCTCATCTTGAGGCTAGTTTCCCGCTTAGATGCTTTCAGCGGTTATCTATTCCGAACATAGCTACCCGGCAATGCCACTGGCGTGACAACCGGAACACCAGAGGTTCGTCCACTCCGGTCCTCTCGTACTAGGAGCAGCCCCTCTCAAATCTCAAACGTCCACGGCAGATAGGGACCGAACTGTCTCACGACGTTCTAAACCCAGCTCGCGTACCACTTTAAATGGCGAACAGCCATACCCTTGGGACCGGCTTCAGCCCCAGGATGTGATGAGCCGACATCGAGGTGCCAAACACCGCCGTCGATATGAACTCTTGGGCGGTATCAGCCTGTTATCCCCGGAGTACCTTTTATCCGTTGAGCGATGGCCCTTCCATACAGAACCACCGGATCACTAAGACCTACTTTCGTACCTGCTCGACGTGTCTGTCTCGCAGTCAAGCGCGCTTTTGCCTTTATACTCTACGACCGATTTCCGACCGGTCTGAGCGCACCTTCGTACTCCTCCGTTACTCTTTAGGAGGAGACCGCCCCAGTCAAACTACCCACCATACACTGTCCTCGATCCGGATAACGGACCTGAGTTAGAACCTCAAAGTTGCCAGGGTGGTATTTCAAGGTTGGCTCCACGCGAACTGGCGTCCACGCTTCAAAGCCTCCCACCTATCCTACACAAGCAAATTCAAAGTCCAGTGCAAAGCTATAGTAAAGGTTCACGGGGTCTTTCCGTCTAGCCGCGGATACACTGCATCTTCACAGCGATTTCAATTTCACTGAGTCTCGGGTGGAGACAGCGCCGCCATCGTTACGCCATTCGTGCAGGTCGGAACTTACCCGACAAGGAATTTCGCTACCTTAGGACCGTTATAGTTACGGCCGCCGTTTACCGGGGCTTCGATCAAGAGCTTCGCGTTAGCTAACCCCATCAATTAACCTTCCGGCACCGGGCAGGCGTCACACCCTATACGTCCACTTTCGTGTTTGCAGAGTGCTGTGTTTTTAATAAACAGTCGCAGCGGCCTGGTATCTTCGACCGGCATGAGCTTACGGAGCAAGTCCTTCACCCTCACCGGCGCACCTTCTCCCGAAGTTACGGTGCCATTTTGCCTAGTTCCTTCACCCGAGTTCTCTCAAGCGCCTTGGTATTCTCTACCCAACCACCTGTGTCGGTTTGGGGTACGGTTCCTGGTTACCTGAAGCTTAGAAGCTTTTCTTGGAAGCATGGCATCAACCACTTCGTTAACTAAAAGTTAACTCGTCATCAGCTCTCGGCCTTAGAATCCCGGATTTACCTAAGATTCCAGCCTACCACCTTAAACTTGGACAACCAACGCCAAGCTGGCCTAGCCTTCTCCGTCCCTCCATCGCAATAACCAGAAGTACAGGAATATTAACCTGTTTTCCATCGACTACGCTTTTCAGCCTCGCCTTAGGGACCGACTAACCCTGCGTCGATTAACGTTGCGCAGGAAACCTTGGTCTTTCGGCGTGGGTGTTTTTCACACCCATTGTCGTTACTCATGTCAGCATTCGCACTTCTGATACCTCCAGCAAGCTTCTCAACTCACCTTCACAGGCTTACAGAACGCTCCTCTACCGCATCACTTACGTGATACCCGTAGCTTCGGTGTATGGTTTAGCCCCGTTACATCTTCCGCGCAGGCCGACTCGACTAGTGAGCTATTACGCTTTCTTTAAAGGGTGGCTGCTTCTAAGCCAACCTCCTAGCTGTCTAAGCCTTCCCACATCGTTTCCCACTTAACCATAACTTTGGGACCTTAGCTGACGGTCTGGGTTGTTTCCCTTTTCACGACGGACGTTAGCACCCGCCGTGTGTCTCCCATGCTCGGCACTTGTAGGTATTCGGAGTTTGCATCGGTTTGGTAAGTCGGGATGACCCCCTAGCCGAAACAGTGCTCTACCCCCTACAGTGATACATGAGGCGCTACCTAAATAGCTTTCGAGGAGAACCAGCTATCTCCGAGCTTGATTAGCCTTTCACTCCGATCCACAGGTCATCCGCTAACTTTTCAACGGTAGTCGGTTCGGTCCTCCAGTTAGTGTTACCCAACCTTCAACCTGCCCATGGATAGATCGCCCGGTTTCGGGTCTATTCCCAGCGACTAGACGCCCTATTAAGACTCGCTTTCGCTACGCCTCCCCTATTCGGTTAAGCTCGCCACTGAAAATAAGTCGCTGACCCATTATACAAAAGGTACGCAGTCACCCAACAAAGTGGGCTCCCACTGCTTGTACGCATACGGTTTCAGGATCTATTTCACTCCCCTCTCCGGGGTTCTTTTCGCCTTTCCCTCACGGTACTAGTTCACTATCGGTCAGTCAGTAGTATTTAGCCTTGGAGGATGGTCCCCCCATATTCAGACAAAGTTTCTCGTGCTCCGTCCTACTCGATTTCATGACTAAGAGATTTTCGCGTACAGGGCTATCACCCACTATGGCCGCACTTTCCAGAGCGTTCCGCTAATCTCAAAGCCACTTAAGGGCTAGTCCCCGTTCGCTCGCCACTACTAAGGGAATCTCGGTTGATTTCTTTTCCTCAGGGTACTTAGATGTTTCAGTTCCCCTGGTTCGCCTCTTGCACCTATGTATTCAGTACAAGATAACCATCTTATGATGGCTGGGTTCCCCCATTCAGACATCTCCGGATCAAAGTCTGTTTGCCGACTCCCCGAAGCTTTTCGCAGGCTACCACGTCTTTCATCGCCTCTGACTGCCAAGGCATCCACCGTATGCGCTTCTTCACTTGACCATATAACCCCAAGCAATCTGGTTATACTGTGAAGACAACATTCGCCGAAAATTTGTAATGAATCACAAATTTTACCTTAGCCTGATCCGTTACCAGTGAAAGTAACGTTCAGTCTATCTTTCTATCACATACCCAAATTTTTAAAGAACGATCTAGTCAAAGACTAGAAATCAACATTCACCATCATCACAATGGAATGCTCATTTCTAAGCTTTCGTACGTCAGAAGCAGTAGTGGTGGAGCCAAACGGGATCGAACCGTTGACCTCCTGCGTGCAAGGCAGGCGCTCTCCCAGCTGAGCTATGGCCCCATATTTCTACAGGCGTTTCCCACACAAAATTGGTGGGTCTGGGCAGATTCGAACTGCCGACCTCACCCTTATCAGGGGTGCGCTCTAACCAACTGAGCTACAGACCCAATTTCGGGCTGCTTCTTATCGTCTTCTTCAATGAATCAAGCAATTCGTGTGGGAACTTATGGAGCAGCTGATGTCGTCGATTAAGGAGGTGATCCAGCCGCAGGTTCCCCTACGGCTACCTTGTTACGACTTCACCCCAGTCATGAATCACACCGTGGTAACCGTCCTCCCGAAGGTTAGACTAGCTACTTCTGGTGCAACCCACTCCCATGGTGTGACGGGCGGTGTGTACAAGGCCCGGGAACGTATTCACCGCGACATTCTGATTCGCGATTACTAGCGATTCCGACTTCACGCAGTCGAGTTGCAGACTGCGATCCGGACTACGATCGGTTTTGTGGGATTAGCTCCACCTCGCGGCTTGGCAACCCTCTGTACCGACCATTGTAGCACGTGTGTAGCCCAGGCCGTAAGGGCCATGATGACTTGACGTCATCCCCACCTTCCTCCGGTTTGTCACCGGCAGTCTCCTTAGAGTGCCCACCATTACGTGCTGGTAACTAAGGACAAGGGTTGCGCTCGTTACGGGACTTAACCCAACATCTCACGACACGAGCTGACGACAGCCATGCAGCACCTGTCTCAATGTTCCCGAAGGCACCAATCTATCTCTAGAAAGTTCATTGGATGTCAAGGCCTGGTAAGGTTCTTCGCGTTGCTTCGAATTAAACCACATGCTCCACCGCTTGTGCGGGCCCCCGTCAATTCATTTGAGTTTTAACCTTGCGGCCGTACTCCCCAGGCGGTCAACTTAATGCGTTAGCTGCGCCACTAAGAGCTCAAGGCTCCCAACGGCTAGTTGACATCGTTTACGGCGTGGACTACCAGGGTATCTAATCCTGTTTGCTCCCCACGCTTTCGCACCTCAGTGTCAGTGTTGGTCCAGGTGGTCGCCTTCGCCACTGGTGTTCCTTCCTATATCTACGCATTTCACCGCTACACAGGAAATTCCACCACCCTCTACCACACTCTAGTCAGTCAGTTTTGAATGCAGTTCCCAGGTTGAGCCCGGGGATTTCACATCCAACTTAACAAACCACCTACGCGCGCTTTACGCCCAGTAATTCCGATTAACGCTTGCACCCTCTGTATTACCGCGGCTGCTGGCACAGAGTTAGCCGGTGCTTATTCTGTCGGTAACGTCAAAACAATCACGTATTAGGTAACTGCCCTTCCTCCCAACTTAAAGTGCTTTACAATCCGAAGACCTTCTTCACACACGCGGCATGGCTGGATCAGGCTTTCGCCCATTGTCCAATATTCCCCACTGCTGCCTCCCGTAGGAGTCTGGACCGTGTCTCAGTTCCAGTGTGACTGATCATCCTCTCAGACCAGTTACGGATCGTCGCCTTGGTGAGCCATTACCTCACCAACTAGCTAATCCGACCTAGGCTCATCTGATAGCGCAAGGCCCGAAGGTCCCCTGCTTTCTCCCGTAGGACGTATGCGGTATTAGCGTCCGTTTCCGAACGTTATCCCCCACTACCAGGCAGATTCCTAGGCATTACTCACCCGTCCGCCGCTCTCAAGAGAAGCAAGCTTCTCTCTACCGCTCGACTTGCATGTGTTAGGCCTGCCGCCAGCGTTCAATCTGAGCCATGATCAAACTCTTCAGTTCAAACATCTTTGGGTTTTTAAGAAACCCTAAACTTGGCTCAGCAATCGTTGGTTACATCTTTGATTTCTCGCGGAGTAACTTGTGATGCTGATAATCTTGTTGACTATCAGTCTGACTCCACAAGCACCCACACGAATTGCTTGATTCAGTTGTTAAAGAGCGGTTGGTTAAGAGCTTTCGTCTCAACCGAGGCGCGCATTCTACAGCAGCCTCATTTGCTGTCAAGTGATTATTTTCAGAAGCTTTCGAAGATTTCTCCAACAACTTCAACCACTTGCGCTTCAGATCTCTCTTCAGCGGGAGGCGAATACTACAGCATTGAATTTCCGGGTCAACCCCAAGACTGAAATTCTTTGTTCTTTTATAAAGAAAACGAGCCTGTCTCTATTACATGGACAGCAGGCGGATAACGCCCGCGATGAAAGTCGGGCACGTAATCGGACGTCGTGCAACTCCTTGAGAGCTTCAATCACTCAGCAAAGGCCGCGTATTCAGGCCGATCATCAGGAGGTCAGGGCCAGGCCGTTCGCCATCAGGGTCTTTTTTTTCACACACAGAACAGTAATCATCGCCCCCCCACCCCAGAGGAACCGTCCCCATGGAATTAACGCTGGAAGCTGTTGCGCTTTTCGCCCTTAAACTCGTGCACGAGGAGGACGGCGGCAGCCCGGTGTTGAGAGACGACCCGGTGATGGACGGATATGAGCGGGAGGTGTTTGGGTTGCTCGTACGGCAAGGGGACTTGTCGGGAGTTCTGCTGAAGATCGATGAATGTGTGGCGCAGGCGCTGGGGGTCGTGGGTGGCGCGAGTACGGTGTTGGGGCGAGAGTTGGAGCGGTTGGCAGATGAGGCGCAACAAGCCGCTACGCTGCAGGAACTGAACCCACCGCTCGAAGCGCTCAAGCACTACCTTAAAGCCATCCAATAATTGACTGTACGATTACCAGATTTCTTTTCATTACCAAGGTGCGTGGCCGCCATCTCATGAGCAATCCAAGGCGGAGTCTTGATGCAATGAACCCACGATGCGCCCCCTTAGTGCTCCGTCAACACCGCCCGCCCATGGCACACACCACGGCAGCCATTGCCGCATACAGATCCGAACGAAACACCAAAACCGAAAAGAACACGCTTTCAGCCCGCCGCTCAATGCACAGTCATCAACGACAAAGCTTTGAATCCACGCCGCTGTCCCGTTTCTTCTGCCCATCCGTGGGATATGGGTTTCAGCGAAGCCAAAGCCGCCTGAATCTCCTGAAGCCACTGTTCTGACGGCGTTGCATCGCATGAACGCGACCACCACACCGTTAACGGGTTCGGTGTAGGCTCAGCCCCTCAACCCTTCGTAACCCCTTCCACCAACACTCGCTGCCCCGCCTGTGTCACGTCATACACCTCCTGCCCACAGCGCTCGTCCTTGAACTGAAACTCCACCAAATACACCTTGCCCTTCTGCGGGCTGAACGTACTCATCAATGGACCGCAACGGTAATAAACCCCGTTGCCCTGGCTCCCGGCCGTGCTGGACACAGTCAGCTTCCTGGCGGGATCCGCCTGGATCTCCAACTGCGGGAAACGCTTGAACCCAGCACTGGCCACGGTCTGGTTGAGCTTGGCGATCCAATTGAAGACTTTGCCTTCGCCGGTATCCATCACGGTGCCGAGGGTTTCCAGGCGTGGATCGGGGTCGCCTTCGCGGCGGATGGCGAATTCGACGGGGTTGGTGCCTCCGCTGGCTTTCATGATGACTTTGGCGTGCTCAGCGTCGACGGTTACGCTTTTCTGGCGCAGCTGGATGCCATCCTTGAGCAGGCTGGGGGATGAGTCGCGTTGGTTGGATTGGCAGGCGCAAAGGGCCAGCACGAGTGAGAGCAGTGCGATTCGCTTCATTTGTGGATGTCCTTATCGTAAAAAGTCAGGGATGACAGGGGCCGGTGTTTAAACAAAATACCCAAGAGGCAAAACAGCTACTTGGACTGAAAGGTCTCAAGGTACGCCAGGATGTTGTCAATTTTCTCCCGGTCACTGATCCCCCAGAAAATCATCCGCGTACCGCTCACCACTTTTTTCGGAGCTTCTATATAGGCGGCAAGTTTGTCGCGGGTCCAGACCACGCCGGAGTTTTTCATCGCATCGGAGTATTGATAGTCGGAAGTGGTGCCGGCAGGCCTTCCGATAATACGGTTGAGTTGCGGGCCAAACCCACCGCGAGCGCCCTCGCCCACGCTATGGCAGCCGCCGCAGGTCTTGGTGAAGAGCTTGCCGCCCGCCTCGGCATCGCCGGCCGCGAAGGTGGCCTGGGTGTTGAGGATCAGGGCGAGGATGAACAGGACGTACTTCATGGTGACTCCACATCGGCTGGTGCGGCGATTATGCCGTTTTATCAGGTGCGGATGCCCATCCAGATACCGCTTCGGCCCAGGCTGCGCTAGTCGGCAAAGACGCACCCTAGAGCCTCTGAATTGACCACCCATCGTTTAACGTTTATCCAATCGAACCTAAACGGCCACATCCCACTCCATCTTACTGAACCCCGATGGTGGAGTAAGGATCATGGCTCAGCCATCGATTTTAGTGCTGGAAGACGACGAGATCATTCGTTCGTTAATGGTGGACGTACTGGAGGAATTTGGTGCCCACGTCACGTCATTTCCTTCGGCGGATGAAGGGATGATTTTCCTGGAGCGCGATGATGAACAGGTGGACCTGATCGTTAGCGATATCCAGATGCCTGGCCTGTTGAACGGCTATGACTTGAGCCGGGTGGTAGCCCATCGTTGGCCCACCGTGCCAGTGTTGCTAACCTCGGGAAATAAGGCCATGGCTTCGCAATTGGGCAGCCGAGTGCGTTTTTTGCCCAAGCCGTGGAGCACCGAGCATCTCTTGGAATGTGTACAGACGGCACTGACTTCGCCCATGCATTGATAGCTTCGCGATATCACTTAAACCGAACTTCAAGCCAGACATTGCGGTCATTAGTGAACAGCGAGCGACTTTTCTGATCCGCTGGTCAGGCTTTTCGCCTTGTGCGTTCAGCAAATGGCCATGAGCTGTGTAGAATCGTCGCCCATTTCTACGCGTCACTCATGGCCGGCAGGCCCACAGTTCGAGCTTATTGAATGCATTCACAGGCCCATGACGTTGGTGCGCCATCATTGCTGGAAGCGTTGCGCACGGGCACTGCGCGCCTGCATGTAGACCTGGAAAAACGCCTGCCGTTTTTCTGCGAGCGCCTGGATGCGCACTGGTACCGACACCTACTCCAGGCGTACTACGGCTTCTATCAGCCGATGGAAGCCGCGTTGCGTGACGCAGCGTTGATTCCCGCTGGATTCGACCAAGTACAACGTGTGAAAACGCCAACACTGTTGCGCGATCTTCACGCACTGGGTTTGAGTGAGGACGCTATCAACGCTCTGCCTCGCGCGACCGACCTGCCGTGCCTCGACACCCCCGCCGCCTGCCTCGGCACCCTGTATGTGCTGGAAGGCGCGACCCTGGGGGGCAAAGTGCTGCGTCGAGAAATGGTCACGCGTCTGGCCCTGGACGCCGATAACGGCGCTGGGTTTCTCAATGTGTACGGTGCCGAGACCGGTCGACGCTGGAACGATTTTCTCGATTACCTGGGTCACCAGCCGCTGGACGCAGCTGCCAAGCAGCGCGCGGTGGACGCGGCCCGTTCGACATTCCGCTGCTTTGAGCAATGGCTCGACAGCCAGGAGGTACTGCTATGAAAACCGACGAATTCGAAGAGCTGCTTGCCAACTGCGCCGACGAGCCTATTCGCTTTCCAGGGGCAATACAGCCCCACGGAGTGTTGCTGACCCTGTCCGATCCAGACCTACGGATCATTCAGGTCAGTGCCAACGTCGCCGACCTGTTCAACCAAGCCCCCGAGGCGCTGCTGGGCGAGCCGCTGCACACGCTGCTGGGCACCGACGCCGCTGTGGCCGTGCAACGCCTGGTCGAGTGCAATAATTTCATCGACGCACCATCACTGCATGTAACCTTTAACGACACCACGTTCGACGGCCTGTTACATCGCCATCAGGGCGTGTGGGTGTTGGAGTTCGAGCCCTTGCTGGAGGACTTCCAGCCGCGGATCGTGAAAGGTCCCACTAGCGGGCTGAGCAAGATGCTGCGACGTTTGCAGGCAGCGAAAACCCTGCAAGCGCTGTACGAAATCAGCGTGAATGAAATCCAGGCCATGACCGGTTACGACCGCGTGCTGATCTACCGCTTCGAGGACGAAGGCCACGGCCAGGTGATCGCCGAAGCGTCGTCGCCGTCCATGGAGCTGTTCAATGGGCTGTTCTTCCCCGCGTCCGACATCCCCGAGCAGGCCCGCGAGTTGTATCGCATCAACTGGCTACGCATTATTCCCAACGCTGCCTACGAGCCGGTGCCGCTGGTGCCCAAGCTGCGCCCCGACACCGGCGAGCCGCTGGACCTGAGCTTCTCCACCCTGCGCAGCGTGTCGCCGATTCATTGTCAGTACATGCAGAACATGGGCGTGTTGTCGTCCATGAGCATCTCGCTGATGAAGGGCGACAAACTCTGGGGCTTGATCAGTTGCGGCAACCGCGAGCCGCTGCTGGTGCCCAACGAGTTGCGCACCGCCTGCCAGACCATCGGCCAGGTGCTGTCGCTCCAGATCAGTGCCATGGAAGCGTTGGACCTGAGCCGTCAGCGCGAAGAAAAAGTCGAAGCCTTGGCACAGTTGGACCAAACGATGAAGGCTTCGGAACACAACGTGTTCGATGGCCTGGCCCGATGTGGCCAATTGCTGATGGACCTGACCCTGTCCGGCGGCGTGGCGATCATCGAGGACAAACAACTGCACCGCTACGGCAACTGCCCGGAACCGGCGCAGATCCGCGCGCTGCACCAGTGGTTGCAGGCGAGTGGCGGGCCCGTGTTTTCCAGCCATAACCTGGCGTCGGTGTACCCCCCGGCCGCCGAATTCCAGCAAGTGGCCAGTGGGGTCTTGGCCATGAGCCTGCCCAAACCTGTTGATAACGGCGTGCTGTGGTTCCGCCCGGAAGTCAAAGAGAACATCAATTGGAGCGGCGACCCGAACAAGCCGCTGAATCTGGAAACCTGCGACGCAGGGCTGCGTCTTCGCCCACGCACCTCGTTTGAAATCTGGAAAGTTGAAATGGCCGGCATCTCCACCAAGTGGAGCCATGGCGACCTGTTCGCCGCCAATGACCTGCGTCGCTCCGCCCTGGAAAACGACCTGGCCCGTCAGGTACTGCGCGAGCAACAGGCTGTGCGGGCGCGGGACGAGTTGGTGGCGGTGGTGTCCCACGATTTACGCAACCCGATGACCGTCATCTCGATGTTGTGCGGCATGATGCAAAAGGCCTTCAGTTCCGACGGCCCACACACGTCACGACGGATTTCCTCGGCTATCGACACCATGCAGCAAGCCGCCGGGCGCATGAACGTGTTGTTGGAAGACCTGCTCGACACCTCGAAAATCGAGGCCGGGCGCTATGTGGTCAAACCGGTAGCGCTGGATGTGGGGCAAATGTTCGAAGAGGCGTACTCGCTGCTCTCGCCACTGGCGATGGAAAAAGGCATCGACCTGTCGTTCAACGCCGAACCTGGCTTGCAGATCAACGGCGACCCGGAGCGACTGTTTCAGGTGCTGTCGAACCTGATCGGCAACGCCATCAAGTTCACCCCGCGCCAGGGCAATATTGGCATCAGCGCCATGAGCAACGGCAAAGAGATCGTGTTCTCGGTACGCGATTCCGGGGAAGGCATTGCGCCGGAACAATTACCTTATGTGTTCGATCGCTATTGGACCCAGACCGAAAACAACCCAACGGGCAGCGGCTTGGGGCTGTACATCACCCAAGGCATCGTCCAGGCCCATGGCGGCAGAATTGTCGCGGAGAGTGAAGTGGGACGTGGCAGTGAGTTTCGGTTTACGGTGCCGAAGGTGGTTGAGGACTCGCATACCTGATCAGCCCCGAGCCAGGCAGGCGTGTGTGGCGATGGAATAATGTGGCGAGCGGGTTTACCCGCGTTGGGCGGCGGCGCCGCCCCAATGAACTCGTCGATGCGCAGCCCCCGCGTGCCGCAACCCCCTGCTGCCTTAACAAAACACTGACATTCAGTGCGCTACGCTTGCCGGTTCTATCCAGCCAGGAGGTCTAGGCCTGCATGCCACATCCCGACACACTGTCCGCCGTATTGGCCGGTCCGCTGCTGCGGCGTCTCGAACCTCGGCGCCTGGTCATGTGGCTGGTGGGTACACGGGAATTGGCGCTGACGCTGCACCTGCCGGCACAGGGCCTGGAGATCCGCCTTAATCCGGACCAATGCCGCATCGTGCCCGTAGGGCGCCAGGCATTTATCCACTTGATTGATGTGCCGCTGGGCGAGGCGCTGCCGCAGGATGTAATCGTCGACTACGACCTCCTGATAAACGGCTGCGGCATGGCGCAGTGGGCACCGCACCTGTTGTATCCCAACGCCGAATACCCGAATTTCGTACTGCACAGTCGTATCCACCAACTGGTCCACGGCTCGTGCCGCAAACCGCACCACTGCGCTGATGAAGGCCTGCTCTGCGTTGATCGCCTGCTGGCCGAGCCGCACACCCTTGCCGAACGCCCTGCCTTACTGATGATGAGCGGTGATCAGGTCTACGCCGATGATGTCGCCGGGCCGATGCTGCGGGCGATCCATGGGTTGATCGCGCGCCTGGGTCTGTTCGACGAATACCTGGAAGGTGCGGTGATTGATGACAGCGCCAGCCTCTACGGGCACGCCGCCAGTTATTACCATCGAGCGGACTTGCTCCCGGCACTGGACAGCAACAAGACCCTGCGCGAGCGCTTTTTTGGTGGCGTGAAAAAACCGATCTTCACCAGCAGCACCGCCGACAACCATTTGGTGACCTTCGCCGAAGTCATGGCGATGTACCTGCTGGTATGGTCGCCCACGCCCTGGACGCTGATCACCCTCCAGCCACCGCATCTGAACACCGATGAAGCCGCGCGCTATGCCCGCGAGCAGGCGCAGGTGGAAAAATTCCGCGCTGGCCTGCCCGGTGTCGCGCGGGTGTTTGCCCATCTGTCGACCTTGATGATCTTTGACGATCACGACATCACCGATGACTGGAACCTCAGCGCCCAGTGGGAGGAAACCGCCTACGGCCATCCGTTCTCCAAACGCATCATCGGCAATGCGCTGCTCGCGTACCTGCTGTGCCAGGGTTGGGGCAACAATCCGGATGCCTTCGCCACGCTGGTGAGCCAAATCCAGGCGCTGACCACCCAGGCGCGCAAAAGCCATCTGGACGCCGCCGCACAAGACGACCTGGTCGACAGTCTGTTGAAATTCCAGAAATGGCATTACGTACTGCCCACCACCCCGGCGCTGGTGGTGCTCGACACTCGCACCCGACGCTGGCGCAGTGAGTCCACCCTCAAGCAACCCTCCGGCCTGCTGGACTGGGAAGCCCTGAGCGAACTGCAACAGGAACTGCTCGATCACCCCTCGGCGATCATCGTTTCGCCTGCACCGATCTTTGGCGTAAAGCTGATCGAGACCGTACAGAAAGTCTTCAGTTGGTGCGGCCACCCCTTGCTGGTGGACGCGGAAAACTGGATGGCCCATCGCGGCGCCGCTCAGGTGATCCTCAATATCTTCCGTCACTCGCGCACGCCGGGTAACTACGTGATCCTATCGGGCGACGTGCACTACTCGTTCGTCTATGAAGTGCTGATCCGCCATCGCAACGCCGGCCCCCGGATCTGGCAGATCACCAGCAGCGGCATCAAGAATGAATTCCCACCGCGCCTGCTGGAATGGTTCGACCGCCTCAACCGCTGGCTCTACTCGCCGCGCTCGCCGCTTAACTGGTTCACCCGGCGCCGCACCATGCAGGTGGTGCCGCACATTCCCGAGCATGCAGAGGCCGGCGAACGCTTGTGGAACTCGGCGGGCATTGGCCAGGTGTTCTTCAACGAGCAGGGCCAGCCCGAGGCGATTTACCAGCACAACGCCAACGGGAAGGCGCGAACGCGCATGCTGGCGCCCAAACAGTAGCCAATTGCCACGCCCCTCTCACCTGTTTAAAGCGCCCTGGCCGCGTTGTACAGTAGCGCCAGCCATGGAGTATCGGCGTCAACATTGGCAGGCCCTGCAGGCCTGCTCAGCCAAGGAATGCGCAGATGGACGATACTTCCGGCAACAACCCGCAAGACCATGACAGCTCCCACCTTAACGCCGACATGTTGCACACCGTGCTGGAGTTGGTCAGCGACGGTATCTGGGACTGGAACGCCAATACCGGTTTCGTCTACCGCAACCCAGGCTGGTATGAAATGCTCGGCCACCCTCGGCACTCCCTGGCGAACAGCGTATTTACCTGGGAAAACCTCATCCACCCGCAGGACTATCCCCAGGTGATGACGCTGTTCGATGACTACATCAACCGTCGCGCGCCTTACTACCAGACCGAATACCGTTGCCGGAAAAAAGATGGCAGCTACCTGTGGATCGAAGACCGCGGCTACGTGATTGCGCGCAATGCCGACGGCTCCGTGGCGCGGATGGTGGGTGCTCACCGCGATATCCATCGACACAAATGCTCCGTCGAGCAGTTGGAGCGCCGCAATCAATCCCTTGAAGCGCTGGTGGCCGAGCGCACGCGCGAGCTGTCACGGGTCAATCAGCAATTGCAGTTGCAAGTGGATGAGAACCGTACCTTGGCCGAGCGGGACGCGCTGACCTCAATCGCCAACCGCTACCGCCTGGAGAAAGCGCTGCTGGAAGAGTGCGCCCGTGCCGAACGGTTCCGACGCCCGCTGGCGCTGATCGCAATGGATATCGATGACTTCAAACCGATCAATGACCGCTACGGTCACGCCATCGGCGACCAGACCCTGCTGCGGGTGGTGGAATGCCTGGAGAGCTGCATTCGCCCAACTGACCTGCTCGCCCGCTGGGGTGGCGATGAATTCATGGTGCTGCTGCCCGAAAGCTCGCTGGACACCGCCAAGGCAATGGCCGAGAACATCTGCGCCAGGATGAGGACCCTGCCCGTGCAGGGCGACGCGAACATCACCCTGAGCCTGGGCGTGGCCGAGCGCGCTATGGGAGAGTCGCCGGCCGCTCTGATGGCGCGCGCCGATCAGGCGTTATACCGCGCCAAGGCCGCCGGCAAAGACGGCGCCTCGGCGTAGGGCTGCCCGGTATCAGCGTACCGGCGGCGCGTACTGGATGCCGCCGTTGTTCCAGAGGGCGTTAAGGCCGCGTTTGATCTTCAACACACTGCCCTGACCGATGTTGCGCTCGAACACTTCGCCGTAGTTGCCCACTTGCTTGACGATCTGCACCACCCAATCCTTGCGCAGTTTCAGGTCCTTGCCGTACTCGCCATCAGCACCGAGCAGCCGCGCCACGTCCGGATTCCTGGTGGTTTTGGCCTGCTCTTCGACGTTCTGCGAGGTAATCCCCATTTCCTCGGCGTTGAGCATGGCGAACAGGGTCCATTTGACGATGCTGAACCACTCATCGTCGCCCTTGCGCACCAGGGGGCCAAGGGGCTCCTTGGAAATCACTTCCGGCAACACCACGAACTCATCCGGATGGGCCATCTTGATGCGCTGGGCATACAGGCCCGACTGGTCGGTGGTCAGTACATCGCAGCGGCCGGCCTCCAGGCCCTTGGCGCTTTCGTCGGCGGTATCGAACGTGATGGGCGTGTACTTCATGCCGTGGGTGCGGAAGTAGTCGGACACATTGAGCTCAGTGGTGGTGCCGGCCTGGATACACACCGTGGCTCCGCTTAATTGGTTGGCGGCCGTGACGCCGAGCTTGTTGTTCACCAGAAAGCCGATGCCGTCGTAGTAAGTGACACCGGTGAACACCAGGCCCATGCCCGAATCGCGGGAGCTGGTCCAGGTGGTATTACGCGAGATCAAGTCGATCTCGCCGGACTGCAGGGCGGTGAAGCGCTCCTTGGCGGTCAACTGAGTGAACTTCACTTTGGAGGCATCACCGAACACAGCGGCGGCCACGGCATGGCACACATCCACATCGATACCGGTCATCTTGCCTTGGCTGTCGGGCACGCCAAAGCCTGGCAAACCGTCGCTGACGCCGCACTGGATGAAGCCTTTTTTCTGAATCGCGTCGAGGGTCGTGCCCGCCTGCGCGGTACCGGCCAGGCCGAGGACTACGGCAGCCACTAAGGTTTTTAGGTTGTTCATGCGACGTACTCCCTGTCGATCTTTATTAGTCGGCGCCTCACAGACCGCGCCGTTTTTTGAGGATGCCGGGGAGTATTGACGGGTTTGGCGCGCCGCCACAAACGACCTTTTGGCAACAGCTCCTTCCGATTTGGAATGACCCGGCGATTTTATTTCGTTTGCGGCAGGGCCTGCCACGCAGCTTAGATAAAAAGACGCCCGCCACTGCCGAGTCCAGGATTCATGAGCCGCGAAAGCATCAGCCAGTCGATTTCCATCGTCCACCCCATCAGCCTCAGCCATGGCAGGAACGCCGAAGTGTGGGACACCTCGGGTAAACGCTACATCGACTTTGTCGGCGGCATCGGCGTGCTCAACCTCGGGCATTGCCATCCGGCCGTGGTGGCGGCGATTCGTGAGCAGGCGACCAAACTCACCCACTACGCCTTCAACGCTGCGCCGCACACGCCCTATGTCGAATTGATGGAGCGCCTCACCGCGTTTATCCCCGTGGGCTACCCGGTCAGCGGCATGCTCACCAACAGCGGCGCGGAAGCGGCCGAAAACGCCTTGAAGATCGTGCGCGGCGCCACGGGCCGCACCGCAGTGATCGCCTTCGATGGCGCGTTCCACGGCCGCACCCTGGCCACGCTCAACCTCAATGGCAAGGTGGCGCCCTACAAGCAAAAGGTCGGCGTACTGCCAGGCCCGGTGTATCACCTGCCCTACCCGAGTGCCGATAACGGCGTGACGTGCGCCGAGGCGCTTAAGGCCATGGATCGTCTGTTCAGCGTGGAAATAGACATTGACGATGTCGCCTGTTTCATCGTCGAACCCGTGCAGGGCGAGGCGGGGTTTCTGGCCCTGGATATCGAGTTCGCCAGGGCCCTGCGGCGGTTCTGCGATGAGAAAAACATCCCTCTGATCGCCGACGAGATCCAATCAGGCTTCGGCCGCACCGGCCAGCGCTTCGCGTTCTCGCGCCTGGGCATCGAGCCGGACCTGATCCTGCTCGGCAAAAGCATCGCTGGCGGCGTGCCGCTGGGCGCGGTGGTCGGGCGCAAAGCGCTGATGGACAACTTGCCCAAAGGCGGACTGGGCGGCACCTATTCGGGCAACCCCATCGCTTGCGCCGCCGCGCTGGCCACCCTCGATGTAATGACCGATGAGCATCTGCAGGCGTGGGGAGCGCAGCATGCAGAAGCAATCGTCAGTCGCTACCAAGCCTGGCGCGCGCAGCCGCCATCGCCCTGCCTGGGCCGGCTGACCGGGGTGGGTGCCATGCGCGGCATCGAGCTGATCAATGCCGACGGCACGCCCGCGCCGCAGAAACTGACGCAGTTGCTGAGCCTGGCACGGGACGCGGGCTTGCTGCTGATGCCCAGCGGCAAGTCGCGGCATATCATCCGCCTGCTGGCGCCGTTGACCATTGAGCCGGGGGTACTGGAGGAAGGGTTGGATATTCTTGAGGCATGTCTCAAGCGTTTGGTTTAACCGCACGTATCTGCCGGACGGCAGCCTTTGCGCCCGGATAAGGGCATTGTGCTGCCTTGACCTGATCCCCCTGCCCACTGAAAATGCGCGACGCTTTTTTGTCTCTCCGTTTACTGAAGTAGTGAAATTTCAATGTCCGATTCTTATACCGTACACGCCGCCGAAGAATCCGTAGTGGCCTCGCACGCCAAAGCTGAATACGAAAACGCCATCCATCTTTCACAACACGTGCCAGCGGCCAAGATCATCAGCGAGATGGTGCTGGACGCGTTCCACACCTCCAAAGAAAGCGACCAGATCCGCGAACTGCGCGGCGCCATCCGCCAGGCTCACGACGCCTTCGATGACGACAAGGCCTACGAACTGATGGGCCAGCTCAAGCAGCTCAAGGACGCCGAAGCCGCCGACAACATCGCCCTGGAAGACCTCAGCAGTAAATTCTCCATCAGCCGCATGTTGTCCAGCTTCAAGGACGACCCAGAGTTCCAGGAGCTGGTCTACGGCCTGGCCCTGAAAGTCCTGAACCAGTCTCACCAGGCCATCAGCAACCCAAGCGCCGGCAAAGGCAAGGCGGCTCGCCCCAAGAAAGAAGCCGAAGTGTTTGTGATCAGCAAGGACGGCATCAGCGTCACCCTGCCACTGCGCACACCGCGCTCGAAGTTGAACGTCGACCGCGAGGCGTTCGAGTTCCTGGGGTTCAGCTTTGTGGGTGACGGCGATGAAGCCGAGTTGGACGTGCAGAGCTTCGTGGACAACGCAGGCGTTGAACAGCCGCTGAGCCGCAAGAGCGTGATTGCCGCACTGCAACAGCAGACCGCGTTCGACGGTTACAGCATCGCGCAGCAGTAACCCGTCACAGCCACACAAAAGAGAAGGTGCCCGGCTCCCGTTGCACTGCCTTGCAGTCCCATTCTGGGACCGCTTTGCGACGCGACGGGAGCAAGCTCCCTCGGCTCAGGCGCTGTGTTCGACCTGCGCCGCAAACACCTGGCGAAACCGCGCCATCTCCTGCTTGTTCCCCACCGTCACCCGCATCCACTGCGGCCAGTTATCCCACACCCGCCCAACCAGCACGCCCTGTGCGGCCAACCTCTGAACCACCTCTTTGGCCGGGCGCTGTACGTCGATCATGAAGCAGTTGCTGTGGGACGCCGTGCAGGTAAAACCGCGCCCTTTTAGCCAGGCCACGGTTTCGTCGCGCGCCTGCGCATTCAGCGCCTTGCGTTGCCCCAGCAGCTTGACGTCTTCCAGGCTGGCCAGGCCACCGAGCAAAGAAGAAGCGGCCGGTACGTTGTCGCCGCCAAACACTGCCAACCGTTCCAGCAGCGCCGGCTGGCCGATCGCCAGGCCCAGGCGCGCGCCAGCCATGCCGTAGATTTTCGAGAAGGTGCGCAGTACCAACAAATCATCGTGGTCCTTGACCCAACTCACCACGCTGGGGACGTCGGCGAAGTCGATGTAGGCCTCGTCCACCACCAGTACGCTGCCCTTGGGTTTGTTCTCCAGCGCCTGGCGGATCGCGTCGGTGGGCGTCAGCGTACCGGTGGGGTTGTTGGGGTTGCACAGGTAGAGCATGCCCGCCTGCGGGTCGGCCGCGAGCATCGCCGGGATGTCATGGGCGTGCTCGGCGTTGAGGTTCACTTCCTTGACCGGTGCCTTGTTCGACTCGGCAGACTGACGCGGCACCTCGTAGGATGGCGTGGCCATTACCAGACCACGAGTCTGGCTGGTAAAGGCCAGCACCGCATAACGCAACGCGGCCATGGAGCCGGAAAACACCGCCACCTGCTCTTCGCCAATCCCTTGCTGCTGAGCAAACAACTCGGCCAGTGCGTACATGTGTGTGTAGGGGTAACGCCCAGCCGTGGCGATCGCGCGCTGCATCGCCTCACGGGCCGCGAGTGAAGGTCCGTAAGGGCTCTCGTTGTAGTTGAGCAGCACCTTGTCAGTCGATGCCTTGGGCGGCGCGGCGACCGCCCAATCGAGATGCCCCAACACCGGCAGTGCGGCGCCGAGGGCGAGAAGGGATCGACGACTAACGCTGACCATGATGACTACTCCTTGTAGGCGGATGATGGATTCGCACAGCTCCTATAGAGGTGTATGACGAGATCAAGGTCAGATGATTTAACCGAGCGCCCATGAAAAAGCCCCGCACGACGGTCGACGGCGGGGCTTCTCCAGGCAGGTTTGGCGTGGGCGGCTTAGTCCAGCTGCAACTTGTGCTTGAGGCTCTGCATGACCTCGGTCTTGTTCTGCAGGTACTCATTCAAACCGCGTGCGCGCAAGTTGCACGCGTCGCACTGGCCGCACCCACTGCCGATGATGCCGTTGTAGCAGGTCAGCGTGTGGTCGCGCACCCGTTGCAGTTGCTGGTGGTAATCGGCCAGCGCCCAGGTTTCGGCCTTGTTCAGCCACATCAACGGGGTTTCCAGGCGCACGTCATATTCCATGCCCAGCTTGAGCGCCTGGTTCAATGCCTTGACGAACTCATCGCGGCAATCGGGATAGCCGGAGAAGTCGGTTTCGCAGACGCCGGTGATCACCGTCTCAGCCTTGACCTGGTAGGCATAAATCGCCGCGAGGGTTAAAAACAGGATATTGCGCCCAGGCACAAAAGTGCTGGGCAAGCTCTCGCCCGAGCTGTTCACGGTAGGGACCGGGATGTTGTCACGGGTCAGGCTGCTGATGGCCAGCTCGCTGAGCAAAGACACGTCCATCACTTTGTGAACGGTGGCCCCCAGTTGCCTGGCAAGCTGCTGGGCAACTTCGATTTCCGCCACATGGCGCTGGCCGTAGTCGAAGGTGATGCAGTGGACTTCGTCATACAACGCCAGCGCCTGGATCAGGCAGGTCGTTGAATCCTGCCCGCCACTGAACACAATAACGGCTTTCTTACTCATCACGTTGCTGCCTGCACTTGTAGGATTTGTTCATAGTTTAAAGGCCACTCAATAAAAAACCCCGCGCTTCTTGCGAAGGCGGGGCTTTTTTACTACTCGAACATTCAGTGCGCGGAGGTCAGCAACAGCTCTTTCGGTACCTGGAAATCCAGGGACATCATCACGCTGAGCGCGGTGATGGTGAAGATCGAGAACACGAACAGCTTGCGCGCCCAGACGGTGTCATCCACCGCCTTGTAACCGGTCCAGGCCATGTACAACCAGTACATGCCCATGGCGGCAGCGACGGCGAGGTAGCTCATGCCGGCGTAGCCACTGAAGGTCAACATCAAGGTCGCCACGAGGAAGGCCAGGATGTAGAGCAGGATGTGTTTCTTGGCGACCTGGATGCCACGCTTGACCGGCAGAACCGGAATCGAGGCAGCCAGGTAGTCGTTGAAACGGAAAATCGCGATGGCGTAGGAATGCGGCATCTGCCACAGGCTGAACATCACCAGCAGCGTCAGCGCGGCCATGTCGAAGCTATTGGTCACAGCCACATAACCAATCACCGGCGGCATCGCCCCCGACAGACTGCCCACCAGCGTGCCGTGAACCGACTTGCGCTTGAGGTACAGGCTGTAGAGGCCGACGTAGATGACAAAACCGATCACGGCAAACAGCGCCGCCAACGGGTTAGCCACCGTGTACAACAGTGCCACACCGGCAACACCCAAAACGGTCGCGTAGATCAGTGCCAGCTTCAGGGAGATAAGGCCCTGCACCAGCACGCGATTCTTGGTGCGCTCCATCTTGATGTCGATGTCACGGTCGATGCAGTTGTTGAACACGCAACCGGAAGCAACCACCAGGGACGTACCGATCATCGCAGCCAGGAAGATGGCCAGATCGACATGTCCCTTGGAGGCCAGGAAGAAACCGCCCGCCACAGAAAGCACGTTACCGAAAATGATCCCCGGTTTGGTGATTTGGATAAAGTGCTTAAGCGACATCGGGTCTTACCTCACTTCGCCATCATGTAGGTGTGGATGCTGAACATGATCCACAGCGACAGACCAACCAGCAGAACGATCACCAGGCCTGCGAACACGAACGCAATCACGTTCTCGCGCTGAGCCTCGGAGCGGTCCAGGTGCAGGAAGTACACCAGGTGAACCAGCACCTGGATCACTGCGAACGCCAGGACGATCATCAGGGTGATCGACTTCGGCAAGGTTGGGTACATCACCAGGCCGAACGGGATCAGGGTCAGGATGACCGACAGGATGAAGCCGATAGCGTAAGACTTTACGCTGCCGTGGCTTGCATCGTGGCTGTCATGGGAGTGTGCATTAGCCATTACAGAGTCCCCATCAAGTAAACGACGGTGAATACGCAGATCCAGACCACGTCCAGGAAGTGCCAGAACAGGCTCAGGCAGCTCAGGCGGGTCTTGTTGGTGTTGGTCAGGCCGTGCTTATTGACCTGATACATCATCACCGCCATCCACAGCAGGCCGGCACTTACGTGCAGACCGTGGGTGCCTACCAGCGTGAAGAACGCCGACAGGAAGCCTGAACGGTGCGGGCCGTAGCCTTCGGAGATCAGCAGGTGGAACTCGTTGATCTCCATGCCGATGAAGCCCAGGCCGAAGAGGAAGGTCAGGCCCAGCCAGCTCAGCACGCCTTTTTTGTTGCCCTTGTAGAAGGCCAACATGGCGAAGCCGTAGGTGATCGAACTGAACAACAGCAGGGCGGTTTCGCCGAGCACGTAAGGCAGTTCGAAGATGTCGTGGCCCGACGGGCCACCCGCTACGTTGTTTACCAGTACCGCGTACACCGCGAAGATCGACGCAAACAAGATGCAGTCGGTCATCAGGTAGAGCCAGAAACCGAAGACGGTCATTGGCCCCGAGTCGTGGTGATGGTCATCGTGCCCATGGTCATCGACATGGGCGTGTCCAGCATTGGTCACTAAGTTCGACATGGTTTAAGCCTGTTCCAACGAGGTTTCTACACGGTTGGCCGGGATTTTCTTCTCGGCGACCAGGCGAGCGTGCTGCTCGGCTTCGATGCGCTCGATCGTTTCGACCGGCACCATGTAGCCTTGATCATCACGTGCTGCGTGGACAATGAAGTAGCCGATGGTGCCCACCAGGCTCACGATTGCCAGCCACCAGATGTGCCAGATCATCGCGAAACCGAACACGGTCAACAGCGCACCCATCACCACACCAGTGGCGGTGTTGCTTGGCATGTGGATCGGTTCGTAGTGCTTAGGTTGCTGGTACGCAGTACCGTCTTCCTTGGCTTCGGTGAACGCATCGATGGTGTTCGCAGTCGGGATCACGGCGAAGTTGTAGAACGGCGGTGGCGACGAAGTCGACCATTCCAGGGTGTGGCCATTCCATGGGTCGCCGGAGTCGCACATGTTCTGCTTGCGATCACGCACGCTGACATACAGTTGGATCAACTGGCAGGCGATACCCACCGCGATCATCACCGCGCCGAACATGGCGACGTACAGGTACGGCACCCACTCAGGGTTGGTGGTGGCGTTCAGACGACGAGTCATGCCCATGAAGCCCAGTGCATAGAGCGGCATGAACGCGACGAAGAAGCCCGAGATCCAGAACCAGAATGCAGCCTTGCCCCAACCTTCGTGCAGCTTGAAGCCGAACGCTTTCGGGAAGTAGAAGCTGAAGCCGGCGATGTAACCGAATACCGCGCCACCGATGATCACGTTGTGGAAGTGAGCGATCACGAACAGGCTGTTGTGCAGTACGAAGTCAGCACCCGGGATGGCCAGCAGTACGCCGGTCATGCCGCCGATGGCGAAGGTCACCATAAAGCCCAGGGTCCACAGAACCTGGCTGGTCATGCGCAGACGACCGTGATAGATGGTGAACAGCCAGTTGAATAGCTTCACCCCCGTCGGGATGGAAATCAGCATCGTCGCCAGGCCGAAGAAGGCGTTGACGCTGGCCCCCGAGCCCATGGTGAAGAAGTGGTGCAGCCACACCATGAAGCCCAGCACGGAGATCGCGCCCGAGGCGTAGACCATCGAGTGGTGACCGAACAGGCGCTTGCCGGTAAAGGTCGAGATCACTTCGGAGAAGATACCGAACGCCGGCAGGATCAGGATGTACACCTCAGGGTGACCCCATGCCCAGAACAGGTTCACGTACATCATTGGATTGCCACCAAGTTCATTGGTGAAAATGTGGAAATCCAGGTAACGGTCAAGCGACAGCAGCGCCATGGTAGCGGCCAGGATCGGGAACGAAGCCACGATCAGGACGTTGGCCCAGGTGCAGGTCCAGGTGAAGATCGGCATGTCCATCAGTTTCATGCCAGGGGCGCGCATTTTCAGCACGGTGGCCAGGAAGTTGACCCCCGTCAGCGTCGTCCCGAGCCCTGATAACTGTAGCGCCCAGATGTAGTAGTCCACACCCACGCCAGGACTGTACTGAATGCCCGACAGTGGCGGATACGCAACCCAACCGGTCTTGGCGAATTCGCCGACGCCCAGGGACACGTTGATCAGCACCACACCGGACACCAGCAGCCAGAAGCTCAGGGAGTTCAGGAACGGGTAGGCAACGTCACGCGCACCGATCTGCAGCGGCACTGCAAGGTTCATCAGGCCGGTGAAGAAAGGCATCGCCATGAAGATGATCATGATCACACCGTGAGCGGTGAAGATCTGGTCATAGTGTTCAGGCGGCAGGTAGCCAGGCGAACCCTCGGTGGCCATGGCCAACTGGGTACGCATCATGATGGCGTCGGCAAAACCACGCAGCAGCATGACCATGGCAACGATGATGTACATCACGCCGATTTTCTTGTGGTCGACCGAAGTCAGCCACTCGGTCCACAGGTAGGTCCACTTCTTGAAGTAAGTGATACCTGCAAACAGTGCCAGACCACCCAGCGCGATCATGGCGATGGTAATCATCACAATCGGCTCGTGGAAAGGGACCGCATCCCAACTTAATTTACCAAACATCGTTTACTCCTCTGCCCCAGCAGTTGAATGCGCGCCCGTGTCAGAACCTTCAACCGCGGCCACTTCTTTCTTCTCGTGCTTGACCGGTTTGCCTGGTTTCATGCCTTCGTACTTGTCGACGATTTTCTGAAACAGGTTCGGCTCGTACGCGGAGTACAGGGCGACTGGGTTGTTCTGGCTTGGTTTGGTCAGGGCGTCGTATTCAGCTTGATCAAGCTGTTTAGGTGCGGCCTTGACTTCGGCTACCCAGGCGTTGAAGTCTTCCTGGCTCGTCGAGATCGCTTTGAATTTCATGCCGGTGAAGCCAGCGCCGCTGTAGTTGGCGGAGATGCCTTCCATTTCAGCTTTCTGGTTGGCGATCAGGTGCAGCTTGGTCTGCATGCCTGCCATCGCGTAGATCTGGCCGCCCAGAGCAGGGATGAAGAACGAGTTCATCACGGCGTCGGAGGTGATCTTGAAGTTAAGCGGGGTGTGTTCCGGGAACCGGATCTGATTCACCGTGGCAATACCCAGGTCCGGATAGATGAACAGCCACTTCCAGTCCAGCGCGACCACTTCGATGTTGATCGGCTTGACGTCGGATTCCAGCGGACGGTACGGGTCCAGTGCGTGGGTGGACTTGTAGGTCACATAACCCAGGGCAATGATGATGAGGATCGGGACCAGCCACACCGCGATTTCGATCTTGGTGGAGTGCGACCACTTCGGCGCGTAGGTGGCGCTGGTGTTCGACGCGCGGTATTTCCAGGCGAAGGCGAAGGTCATGATGATCACAGGCACCACGACCAGCAGCATCAGCAGGGTGGCGGTGATGATCAGGTTTCGTTCATCCAGACCGACCTGTCCTTTTGGGTCGAGCAAGGTCCACTTGCAGCCTCCCAGCATTAACATCATGCCAAGCAGCGGCAAAAAGCCTAGTAATCGGGGGTACCTGTTTTTACTCATCTCACGACCTCTAAAGCAGCTTGCGCAATGCAGTTGGGTTTTGATCGCCAACACTTCACCCTGCCAAGGGTTGGCATTTCTCTTCGATTGAATAAGAGCCTGCCCGACACGCCATACGGAGCGTTTCACGGACCTGCGGTGAGTTCTTATTCGATTTCGTGGTTAAAGGCCTTGTTACAGACCAATTCCATTTGGTGCGGATAGTTGAAAGGCT
This sequence comes from Pseudomonas sp. FP2309, assembly GCF_030687575.1. NCBI lineage: Bacteria > Pseudomonadati > Pseudomonadota > Gammaproteobacteria > Pseudomonadales > Pseudomonadaceae > Pseudomonas > Pseudomonas sp. FP2309. Next base: position 4,645,887 of record NZ_CP117439.1, read on the forward strand.
GCCGGAACCTTGGGGTCGCACAGAGCCGTCCATCTGCCCCTCGACCGCTCCAGTGCTAAAAGATTGAACAGCACAGGACATTCAGTGCGGGCGATTGTAGTTAGCTAGCGATGTATAAACCATGTCTGATAAAGAAATAATTTTTATCGAAAGCAGCAATAATCCTTCACCAAATTTGCAAAAGTTCGCGATCTTATCGCGTTCGATTCTCAACAAAAACCACAAAAATTGCCGTGTTATAGGGCAAAGCGCCACAGACCTTACCCGCTGTAAGGGACCGAAAAACCTATCCAACCCCCCAGAAAACAAGGCATTGGGACATCACGCAAAGGCACGTACGGCGTGAGGTTCGAGGCATCGTCGCAGCCTTGAATTGACAGCACGTTTTTGACGCTTTTTGCAAATTTGCGCGGCGCTTCAGCCGCTCAGAAACGTCTTGCGGCGCCCGCCGTGTGACAACGTGTCGCATGCTGCGCGCACCCGAAATTGTCCGGCGTCACGTTCCGTTCACAAAACCCAATATGCGCAAACGCCCCGGCCTTCTTTTCAGGAGGACCGGGGCGTTTCAGTAGATCGCTCAGGCCTTGCGTTGACGATTGCGATAGATACCCAGGGGTACCAGGATCACCGTCAGCACGAAGGCCACCAGCGCCCATTGCGCCAGAGACAGACCCAACACCGGCGGATACGGCGTACTGCAGAAGCCATCGACCTGAAAGCCCAAGGGAAAGACCTTCGCCAGGGGCAGGTCATCGACGATCGGCTGCAGCACGTCGATGCCGCAACTGACCTGGGGGAAAAACTGGGTGTACACATGGTGGCCGGCCGCGGCCACGCCGCCGAGGGCACTGAGCACCACCAACCCTTCGAAAAAGGTCAGGGCGCCCTTGCTGCGCATCGCCGCGCCGATGAACGCAAACACCGCAATCAACAGCAGCGCATAGCGTTGCAGGATGCACAGCGGGCACGGCGCCTCACCCAGTACCACCTGCATGTACAACGCGCCACCGATCAGCGCCAGGCAGATGATGCCCAGCAACACCAGAAAGCGCCGCTCCCTGCCTAAACGCAATTCGTCACTCATCCCCGTATTCCTTTGTTTGTGCCAATGGCCGCAAGTTTACACACAGGCAGTGGTTAAAACAGAAGGGGGTTAACAGGGGATTAATCGGCAACGATGAAGAACAGAAAGAGGGAAGGGCTTGCCCCCTCCCCCCATTCAACAGCGTGAAGTTTCAGGTTCTATTCCAGAGCAGCAGCCGGGCCGAAGAACTCGTAGCGGCTTTGTTGCTCGGGTACGCCCAACGCCTTGAGGTGACGCTTGACCACCGCCATGAAGCCTTTTGGTCCCAGGAAATACGCATCCAGGTCGCGCTCCTGCGGCAACCATGCCGCCAATTGCTCCTGGCTCAGCAGCCCGACTTTATCGGCCGCCGCGCTCACCCCATCGTCCTCGGCATAGCAGTAGAAGCGCTTGAGTTGCGGGTGCCTGGCCGCCAGCGCATCCACCCACTCGCGGAACGCATGTACCCCGCCATTACGCGCGCAGTGGATAAAGTGCACCGGCCGGCCGGTGCCCAAGGCCGCTTCGAGCATTGGCAGGGTGGGCGTGATACCCACCCCGCCGCTGATCAGCACCAGCGGCTTGGCACTGGCCGCCAGGGTGAATTCCCCTGCCGGCGGAAACAGGTCGATGGTTGCACCGACAGGCAGTTGATCATGCAAGTAGTTCGACACCCGCCCCCCGGCTTCGCGCTTGACGCTGATGCGGTACAGGCCGGCATCACTCAAGGCCGACAGGGAATAGTTGCGCCGCACTTCTTCGCCATCGAGCACCAGTTTCATGCCGATGTATTGCCCTGGAGCGGCGGCCAGGATCGAACCGTTGTCCACCGGGGCAAAATAGAACGAACTGATCTCCTCGCTCTCCTCCACCCGCTTGACCAGCCGGAACGGCCGCGCACCGCGCCAGCCGCCGGGGGCCTGGGCCTTCTCGTCGTAGATGGCTGCCTCGGCGCCGATCAGAATGTCCGCCAACTGGCCGTAGGCGGCGCCCCAGGCACTCATCACCTCCGGCGTAGCAATTTCACTGCCCAGTACTTCGGAGATCGCCCGCAGCAGGCAGGCGCCCACGATCGGGTAATGTTCCGGCAGGATCTGCAACGCCACATGCTTGTTGATGATCTTGGCCACCAGGTCGCCCAACTGGTCGAGTTGATCGATGTGTCGCGCGTACATCAACACACCGTTGGCCAGGGCGCGGGGCTGATCGCCGCTGGCCTGGTGCGCCTGGTTGAACAGCGGGCGAACCTCGGGGTATTCGGCGAGCATCATGCGGTAGAAATGGGTGATCAGCGCTTCACCGCCGCTTTCCAGCAGGGGCACGGTGGATTTGACGATGGCACGGTCTTGGGCACTAAGCATGAGAGCCTCCTGGGCTTCTTTACTGATTACCCTTAGCTACTCAGTATTCATGCCAACTTAGAAATTCTTATATTTCAATAAGTTAAATATATTGTAGTCAGTATGACTTCCTACACTTTATAGTCATAAGGACTACAAGGAGTCATTATGACTGCGCAATCGCTGCTCACCACCCTGCTGCCTCTGGTCGCCGACCTGTCCCGTGACCTGCCCGAGGGCGAGCGGTACCGCCGCCTGCTGCACGCCATGCGTGCCCTGCTGCCATGCGACGCCGCCGCCCTATTGCGCCTGGACGGAGACTGGCTGGTGCCGCTGGCCGTCGATGGTTTGAGCGCCGACACCCTGGGCCGACGTTTCAAGGTCAGTGAGCACCCACGCTTCGCGGTGCTGCTTAGCAGCCCCGGCCCGACGCGCTTCGACAGCGACAGCGAACTGCCCGACCCCTACGACGGCCTGGTCGATGGCCTGAACGGCCACCTTGAGGTGCACGATTGCATGGGCTGCCCGCTGTTCGTCGAGGACCAGCCCTGGGGCCTGCTGACCCTTGACGCGCTGGATACCGAGCGTTTCGAGCGGGTTGAACTCGATGCCCTGCAAGCCTTCGCCAGCCTCGCCGCCGCTACCGTCAACGTGGCCCAACGCATCGAGCGCCTGGCGTTACGCGCCGAAGACGAACACCAGCGCGCCGAGATCTACCGCCAGGCCAGCGGCCAGCAGCACCGGGAAATGATCGGTCAGAGCAAAACCCACAAGCGCCTCGTTGAAGAAATCAAACTGGTGGGCGGCAGCGACCTCACCGTGCTGATCACCGGCGAAACCGGGGTGGGTAAAGAGCTGGTGGCCCAGGCGATCCACGCCGCGTCAGCTCGGGCGGACAAACCGCTGATCAGCCTCAACTGCGCCGCCCTGCCGGAAACGCTGGTAGAAAGCGAGCTGTTCGGCCATGTGCGCGGCGCCTTTACCGGCGCGCTGAACGAGCGCCGAGGCAAGTTCGAACTGGCCAATGGCGGCACGTTGTTCCTGGATGAAGTGGGCGAGCTCTCCCTGACCGTGCAAGCCAAGCTGTTGCGCGTGCTGCAAAGCGGTCAGTTGCAGCGCCTGGGCTCGGACAAGGAACACCAGGTGGACGTCCGCCTGATCGCCGCCACCAACCGCGACCTCGCCGATGAAGTGCGCAATGGCCGCTACCGCGCCGACTTCTACCACCGCCTGAGCGTGTACCCATTGCAAGTGCCGGCGCTGCGCGAGCGCGGGCGGGACGTGTTGCTGCTGGCGGGCTTCTTCCTCGAGCAAAACCGCTCACGCATGGGCCTGGGCAGCCTGCGCCTGAGCAGCGATGCCCAGGCAGCGTTGCTGGCTTATAACTGGCCGGGCAATGTGCGCGAGCTTGAGCATTTGATCGGGCGCAGCGCGCTCAAGGCGTTGGGCAACTGTCGTGAGCGCCCGAAGATTCTCAGCCTGAGTGCCCATGACCTGGACCTGCCGGCTGTCAGCACACCGGCGATTGAAGAGCCGACTCAAACAGCGCCGATCACCGGCGACCTGCGCCAGGCCACCGAGCATTATCAGCGCCAGGTGATCAGCGCCTGCCTGGAACGCCACCAGAACAACTGGGCCGGCGCCGCTCGCGAACTGGGCCTGGACCGCGCCAACCTCGGGCGGATGGCCAAGCGCTTGGGAATAAAATAGCGGGGGTAAATGTGAGAGGCAGCACGCCCCTCCCCCACTAGACCTGCTTTGCCTGAAGCATCGGACTCGCCGGCCTGACCACCTTAGGCTTACGAAACACCAACACATTGCCCAACATCACCAGCACCAACCCCGCCAACGCCGGCGCGGTCCATTGGTAGCCCTCGGCAAACGCCGACACGTTCAGCGCCACCACCGGGAACAACACCGTGCAATAGGCCGCCCGCTCCGGCCCCATGCGGCCAACCAGGGTCAAATACGCGGTAAAGCCAATCACCGACCCCGGGATCACCAGGTACCACAGGGCGCCGATATACCGCGCACTCCAGTCCATGTCGAAGGGGATCCCCCGCACCGCGCAATAGGTCGCCAGCATGGCCGCGCCATACGCCATGCCCCAGGCATTGGTGGTCAGCGGCTTGAGCCCGGCCTTCTGTTGCAGGCTCGAGAGCATATTGCCCGCCGAGAAACACATCGTCCCCAGCAACGCCAGGCCCAGGCCGAGCAGGGTCTGCGGGCTGGCGGTGTGCCCCACCAGCTCCGGCCAGAACAACAAGCCCAGGCCCGCCAGACCCAACGCGCCGCCCATCAACACGTTGCGTGCCACGCGCTGACCAAAAAACACCCGAGCATTCAGCGCGTTCCACAGCGTGGCCGTGGAAAACACCACCGCCACCAGGCCGCTGGGGATCCATTGGCTGGCAGTCAAAAAGCACATGAAGTTGACGCAGAACAGGCACAACCCTTGCGCCAGGCAGATCAGGTGTCCGCGCCGGTTCATCACTTGCAGCCTGCGACTGAGCAACAGCACTACAAACAGCACCAACGCCGCCAGGCCGAAGCGATAGACGATGGACACAGGAATCGCCACCACGCCCAACTGCCATTTGAGGGCGATCCAGGTGGTGCCCCAGATCAGGACGGTGAGCAAATACAGGAAAAGATTCATCGCGGGCTCCATCGGTTGAGCCACAGTGTCGCCCTCGAACCGCGCGAGGCTCTTGCACATTCTTGCGCTTTTGTCGGGCGACGGGATCACAGCGCCAACCGTGCAGAGTAGGATGCAAGGCGTCAACGAGTACTGACCATGCCAGACCTGGAATCCCTGCACGTTTTTCAAGCCCTTAACCGCTCGCCCCACGCACGCCTTGAAGCCTGCGCCGAGCTCGGTGACGGCTTGTCCGCGGCCTTGTGGAACAACCATCACGATGCCCAGGACTACCAGGCCCCCGGCCATCACACCTTGTCCTGCTACATCGGCGGCGGCACCGGCACGTTTCGGCGAGACCAGCCCGGCACCAAGGGTGGCCCCGACAAGTTATGCATCCTGCCGGCCGAGCATCAGTCAGCGTGGGTGATCAACGGTGAGATCCGCCTGGCTCATGTGTATTTCAGCCCGGAGCAATTCGCCCTCGGCTGCGTCACCCTGCTCGACCGCGAACCGCGCACCCTGGCGCTGCGCGAAAGTACTTTCCTTGAAGACGCCGGCCAGGCCCGACGCTTTCGCCAATTAATCGCCCTCAACTGGGATGAGCCCGCCGAACGCTTGCTGACCAGCAGCCTGGCCCATGAACTGCTCAGCCACACGTTGCTCAGCCAGGTCGGCGCCCGCGAAGGCCTGCGCTTGAAAGGAGGGTTGGCGGCGTACCAGCGCCGGTTACTGGTGGACTACATCGACCAGAACCTGGAAGAGCCGATCAGCCTTGGGCAACTGGCCGCAATGTGCGCGCTGTCGGAATACCACTTCGCGCGGATGTTCCGCCAAAGCTTCGGCCTGCCGCCCCATCAGTACTTGCTGGCGCGCCGCCTGACCCGCGCGCAGCAGCTGTTGCGCAGCAGCGCGCTGCCTCTGGGCGAAATCGCGTTGCGCTGCGGCTTCTCCAGCGCCAGCCACTTCACCCACCGTTTCCGCCAGGCCATGGACGCGACGCCCGGCGACTACCGACAGGCCTTCCTCTAAACCATCAGGCCCAGGGTCTTGGCCTTGGCCACCGCTTGCGTGCGCCGCTCCACACCGAGCTTGCTGTGGATGCGCCGCGCGTGGGTCTTGACCGTGTGCAATGAAATAAACAGCCGGTCGGCGATTTCCAGGTTGGAGCTGCCCAGCGCGATCAACTGCAGCACTTCCAGTTCGCGCTGGCTCAAGGGGTTGTCCACGACGCCGGATGGGCTCGCCTGGGGCTCCATCCCCAGCTCACTCAACAGCCCTGGCGAACGTAAACGCAGCTCGCGAATCGCTTGCTGCACCTGACAACGCTCGGCCAGTTCCAGCCCGTGTTGCAGCGAGCGGCGCGCCAAGGCGGGGTCGCCTACTTGCCAGGCGACTTCGCCGAGCACCAAGTGCAGTTCGGTTTCCAGGCAGAGCATGCCACGCCTTTGGGTGGCCTCCAGCAAAGCACTGAGCTGCTCCAACGGCTGATCGGCACACCCCAGTTTCACCTCCGCCAGCACCAGCAGGTATTCCAGGCGCGGGATCAGCTCCAGCGTGGCCGGCGGTGCCTGCTTGGCCTGGGGCCCACGGAAGTGGCGCAGCACACGGCGCACCGCCTCGACGGTCAACTCGGCGCGGCCTTGCTGCAACCAGAAATGCCCGCTGACCAACAACAGCACCGCGCGGTACACCGTGTCCGGCACCTGGCGTTGCTGCATCAGCCGCTCGGCCTCGCGCAGTTGGACAAACGCCTGGGCATAATCGCCGCGGTTGGCGGCCAGCAGCGCCAGGCCGAGAAACCCATACAGCACGCGTTTGTCCTGGCTGTGCAGGCACATTTTCATACCCGACTCGAAACACTCGGCGGCCAAACCGTCCTGCCCCTGACGCAGCGCCAGATGGCCGCGCCGGAGGGCGATGCGCCCCACCAGCGGCCCCGCATCAAGGCGCTGTTCCAGCAACATCGACTGCACCCCTTCCAGCAGGCTTTGGGCCCGGTAAGGCGCGCCGCGCTGCTCCAGTAATTGGGCGTGATCCAACTCCAGCAAGGCCTCCAGCAGCAACGAACCATGGGCGCGGGCCAGGCACAACGCTTCGCGGCTCAGGCGTTGGGCCACGTCCAACTCACCGCGCAGCAACGCTTGCTGGGTCAGCCCGGACAGGCACATCAGACGCGAGGTCCAGGCGCTGTCCGGCAAGGCGTGCAGCGCTTCAAAAAAATGCACGCGCGAGCGTTCGGCATCGCCACTCAAGTGCAGCAACCAGCCCCACTGCGCCTGCCAACGCGCCAGCAAGTAACGCTGCTGCGCCGCCGTGGGTTGCGGGGCAAACCGCGCCAGTTGGTCGATGCACACCGCCGCCTGCTCGAAGCGCCCGGCGAACAATAACGCCGCCGTCACCAGCCCCACCAGTTGCGCCGAGCCGAGCATCAACTCATCGCCGTGTTGTTCATGCAGGCGCAACAGCAGCGCCGCGTTTTGCTGGCGGAACAGGTCTTCAAAACTGAAGTGCTGCAACAGGCTCACCGCCACTTCGTATTCTTCGGCCAACAGCGCCTGCTCGAACGCCGCCTGCCAGTCCTGCTCGGCGCAAAACCACTGGCAGGCGCGCCGGTGCCACGAGCGCTTGGACGGCCAGGGTGTGTCACGCATCAACTGCGCCAGGGGCGGAAAAACCTGCAACCAGTCGGTGTGTTCCCACGGTTGGATAAACGCACCGAGGGCCTGCAGGTCCCGCAGGTACTGGTCACCGTCACCGGCGCCGAACAGATGCTCGCACAGACCGACATTGAAACGCGGCAGGTGGGCCAGCACGCGCCAGGCGTCGGCCAACTCCGGCGCCAATGTGCTGAACAGTTCGTGTTGCAGGTAATCGAGCAGGGTTTTGTCGGGGTGGCCGTCGCCGAGCAAAGCAATGCGCACACCGGCGCACCAGCCGGCGCTGAACTGCAGCACGCTGTCGAGCGACGGTCCCGGCGCATGGCTGAGCAGTTGCTGGACTTCGGCCGGACTGAACGCCAGTTCGGCGCCGCATTCGAACAACTCATCGTCGAGCAGCAGGCGTGGCCAGTTGCACAGCGGGCGACGCCGCGCCCCCAGCCACCAGGTCAGCGCGGGGCTGCTGACGGTGAGCAGGCGATCGAGCAAGGCGTCGGTGTCGGCGGCGGGCTGGCGGCAAAAGTCATCGAGGAACAGCCACGCCGGGCTTTGCCAGCGGCTGAGTTCCAGCAACAGCGCGGCTTCATCGGTGAACGGCAAACCCAGGTTTTGCGCCAGACGCTCGCACAGGTCGACGGGACTGAGCGCTGCGCCATTGAGCGCCAGCCAGTACACCTGGCAACCCATCGGCGCCTGCAGCGCGCACTCGGCGAGCAGCGCACTCTTGCCACTGCCGCCGGGCGCACACAGCAACTTGACGCGCACCGGCGCCGCCAGCAGAGGCTCGGCCAGGCGTGGGCGCAGCAGGTGATGGGCGGACAGCCGAGGCATGAATCCAGGACGGTCCAGGCAGCGTGTCATGGCAGTCATTGCTGCATCCTGCGTTCTTATTGTTATGCAACCTGATGCGTACCCTAGTCCTGTGGCCGGCGGTTGTTGAAGAAGTATTCAGCGGGGTGATTGAAGGCCATGCATAAAACCGAATGTAGAAACGGGCCTGACTCGCGAATGCGCAGTATCAGTCATTGAACGCTTCGACTGATCCAGCGCATGCGCGAGCAAGCCCGCTCTTACCTGTGCAGCCTATTACCTATGGATCAGCGCACGCCCTCAGCCCGCAAGGCCGCCGGCGTGTAGTCCGCCGCCTTGGCTGCAAAACCGAACACGAAGCTGCTCTTCTCCTCGTTCTTCATCCCCAGCGCGATATAGCGCCCGGCAATCAGGTCGTACAGGGTTTCGACGGTGTAGGCCGGCACCTGGTGGTCGTAGTAGAACTGCGCATGGCCTTCGGCGACACGCCACAGCTGGCCACGGCCGTCGTAGTGATCCACCAGCGCGACTTGCCAGCTGTCTTCGTCGATGTACATGTGGCGCTTGGCGTAGATGTGCCGCTCGCTCGGCTTGACCGTGCCGACCACTTCCCACACGCGGTGCAGTTCGTAGCGGGTCAGGTCCTGGTTGATGTGGCCAGCCTTGATGATGTCGTCGTACTTGAGGCTCGGCGAATCGAGCTTGTAGCTGTTGTAGGGGATATACATCTCTTTTTTGCCCACCAGCTTCCAGTCGTAGCGGTCGGGGGCGCCGGAGAACATGTCGAAGTTGTCGGTGGTACGCAGGCCGTCGGACGCAGTGCCCGGCCCGTCATAGGACACCTGCGGCGCACGGCGCACACGGCGCTGGCCGGCGTTGTAGATCCAGGCCAGGCGCGGTTCTTTGACCTGGTCGAGGGTTTCATGCACCAGCAGCACGTTACCGGCCAGGCGAGCCGGGGCGGTGACCGATTGCTTGAAGTAACTCAGCACGTTGGCCGCCTTCGCCGGGTCGATATCCGGGATGGCCTGGGGCACTGCCACCTCTTCTTCGAAGCGGATCGGCGTGTAGCTGCCGTTGGTCTGCGGGGTGGCCTGGGTGATGATGCGGCGCAGGTTGCCACCGTGGTAACGGGTGATGTGGTTCCACAGCACCTCCACGCCATTTTTTGGAATCGGGAACGCGTAATAGCGGTTACCGGTGAAGTTTTCCAGGCCGTTGCCGTCATTGATCGCCTTGACGTTCAGTGCGCTGCGCTTGATCGACTCGTAGATGTCCGCCGGCAGGTTGACCGTGCGGTGGCTCGGGTACACCGGGATCTTGTAGGTCTCGGGGTAGCGTTTGAACATCGCCACCTGGCCGTCGGAGAGCTTGTCCTTGTACTTGTCGACGGTGGCCGCGGTGATCACGAACAGCGGTTTTTCATTGGCGAACGGGTCGGCCAGGAAGCCTTTGCTGTCCACCGCGCCGGCGTTTTTCGGGATGCCGCCGGTCCAGGCCGGAATCGAGCCATCCGCGTTGCCGGCTTTTTCGGCGCCGACCGGCGTGAGGGTGGTGCCAAGTTTGGCCGCTTCTTCCGGCGACACCGCCGCCATCACATGGGCGGCCAGCAAACTCAGGGCCAACACTGCAATTGTCTTACGCATAGGTTCTTGTCCTTCTTTAAGCCAAATCAGAAGTTCACGCCGAAGCTGAGGGCGAGGAAGTCGCGGTCGGTCAGGGTGTTGTAGTCGCCGCCAAAAAAGTCGGTGTAGCTGAGGCTGGCGGTGTAGGTGCTGCGGTAGTCCGCATCCACGCCGACGCTGATGGCCTTGGCACCCTTGTTGAAGATCCCGTTGGGGCCATAGCCGGCCACGTCATGGGACCAGGACAGGTTGGGCTTGAGGTTCACCCCGGCAATCGCGTTGTTGTAGTCAAGAATCGCCCGCGCGCGGTAGCCCCACGAGGTGGAGGTGACGAAACCGTCGGTGTCGCCCTGGAAACCGTAGGCGCCGTACACCGAGTCGCGGCCGTAACGCAGCTTGGATTTGTCTTCCAGGCCGGCCACGTGCACAACCGCCGCTTCACCCACCAGCGTCAGGCGTTCGGCGCCCAATACCTGGTCGAAGAATTGGGTCATGGTGCTTTGGATCTGGGTGATTTCCTTGCGGCGGTAGCCTTTGTTGTCGCTGCCGAAATTGCTGCGGATGGGCGACGCGGTTTGGTTGGCGATCGGGTTGACCAGCGCCAGGGTCAGGTCGGTGGTATTGAGCTGCACAGGCGCATTGGGCCGGTAGCTGATTTCCCCGGTCCACGCCGTGCCGGTGGGCAAGGTCGTGGAGAAACTCGCGCCGAACAGGCGGATGTCTTCCGGGTAGTCGAGGTAGTACTGCCCGCGACCGAGCATGGTGCTTTGGGCCAGGGCGCCCCCGAAACCCGTCGGCGCGGCGGCGCCAATCGCGCCGATGGTCGCCAGGTTGGTGTTGGCGGTAATCGTGCCCACGGTCGGGGTACGGCTGTGGTAATTCATGAAGTACAGGCCGTACTCAGTGTCATCACCCAACCAGCGCAGCGCCGCGCCGAACTGGCCCGAATCCCGTGCATCACGGTCACCGGCCCGCTGCACCACCACCCCTTCGCGGGTCACCACGAAGCCTTGGCCGCGTGCGGCCGCAATCGGTTGCAGCGGCGCAATCGCCGGACTGCCCACCGTGTAATTACCGGTACAACCATCCGCCGCCACATCACCGCCAAAGAAGGTGCCGCAGTTGTCCAGCACGGTCTGGTCCCATTCCAACTGGTAGAACCCTTCCACCGTCAGTTGGTTGGTCAGGCTTTGTGAAGCGAACAGCATGTTCACCGGGATCAGGCCTTCCTTGATCTCGGCACCCGGCCGGCGGAACGCCGACACGTCAATCGGGTTGATGCTGTTGATGGAGTTGCCGATGAAGGTACTTTCGCCCCAACTGACCACCTGCTTACCGGCGCGCACGGTGCCCGGCAGGTCGCCCAGGGAGTAGTTGTGGTAGACAAACGCATCGAGGATCTGCGCGCCGCTGGACTTGGCGCCTTCCTTGCGGTTGTGGTCGCTGATCTGCTTGAACTCGCGGTCTTCGTCCTTGAGTTCGAAGTCGTACCAATACTTGCCACGCACGAACACACCGGTGTCGCCGTACTTGAGTTCAAGGTCGTGCAGGCCCTTGAAGATCTTGGAGAAGGTCTCGCCCTTCTTGAAGTTCAGGCGTCCGTCATCCCCCGTGGAAGCCTGGCCCGTGCCGCCGTTGACGGTGCCGACCAGACTTTTGTCGGCATCGCGCAGGCCCCAACTGGAGCCCACCGACAACGACGAATCGAATTGCCCTTCGATCTCGCCAATGTTGAACGAAACAGCCTGTGCCTGGGCACAGCAACCCAAGGCAACCGCAGCGGCCAGCGCCTGTGGCGTGAAGATGGCGCGCATTGTTGTTTTTGTCATGCGTCTTCCCCGGTGAGTGACAGAAGGCCCCACCCTACTGCCGCGCACCGGGAGCGATAAGCGCACCAAGGAGGGATTCGTGCTGTCGCTCAAAAGGATTACCGGCCGCTCTGGCCGGGGTGTGGGCGCCGGCATGCATGGGCTGGATAGCGGCTTATCAGGAGAATGGATGACGCCGGTGGTGACTGTTGCCGTATCGGTAACAGTCCTTGTCTTGAACGGCTATTACTCATCTTGTTACAAGCGGCTATTCTTGCCGGGCTTTCAGGGCAAATCGCCCGCTTCCACAACCGGAAGACAAGCGAGACTCAAACGGATTGATGATTTTTTTCAATCTGTTACCGGTGTTCACTGACGTTGATTTGTCGCTCCTTGATCCAACGTCTGACTTCGGCCGCTGCGTTTGCAGCGGCCTTTTTTATGCCGAAAATAAAACGGGGCGCTCTTAGCGCCCCATTGGATTCAACGGTGTTCAGGCAACGATCACAGGCTGTATTTCTGCAAATTGGCCATCATCTCTTTCAAGGCCTCAATGTTGTCCTTGGGGTGAGCCGCGCCGTCGAAGTCGCAAATCTGTTGCCAATGCGCGGCCACATCGTCAGGCGAGAAACCGGCCTCGGGGTCAAAGCCCACGCCCAGGCTGCGTTCCCAGCGGGTCTTGCCGATCCAGCCACCGCCCACTTCAAACAGCCCCGAGGTTTCCTGGCACGCTTCACTGCCCAGGTACACCACCAGCGGACTGACCAGCTCCGGCTTGAGGCGCTCGAACACTTGCGGCGGGATCAGACCTTCGGTCATGCGCGTACCGCCGGTGGGGGCAATGGCGTTGACCAGGATGTTGTTCTTGCGCCCTTCCAGCGCCAGGGTGCGAGTCAAGCCGTACAGGCCGAGCTTGGCCATGCCGTAGTTGGACTGGCCGAAGTTGCCGTAGATACCCGACGTGGAGGCCGTGAAAATCACCCGCCCGTAACCCTGCTCGCGTAAATGCGGCCAGGCGGCACGGGTGACTTTGTACGCGCCTTCGACGTGCACCCGGTAAACCAGGTCCCAGTCACTGTCGTCCATTTTGTGGAAGGTCTTGTCGCGCAGAATGCCGGCGTTGTTGACCACCACGTCGATGCGGCCAAACGCGTCGAGTGCGTGCTGCACAACCTTGTCACCGTCGGTGACAGAGTCATGGTTGGCCTCGGCGATACCGCCCGCGTCGCGAATCTCGGCTACCACACGGTCGGCCGCCGACGCATTGGCGCCTTCGCCCTGGGTAGATCCGCCGAGATCGTTGACCAATACCTTGGCCCCGTGCCTGGCGAACAACAGCGCATGGGCACGGCCCAATCCGCCGCCGGCACCGGTGACGATCACGACCTTATCCTTAAACTGCACTGACTCACTCATACCGAACTCCAAGGGCGACGATGGGAATGGGGTCGAGTGTCCGGTACCCAGCCGTTGGTCACAATAAAGTCGGCCAAGGCTGAATGGTGCTCGATAAGGCTGGGGGATGATCCTCGCGCTCAGGAATAAGCGGCTCGCGGCGCAACGTGACGAAGGCGATCGCGAAACGCCTGGTAATGCTTGAGCACCTGCACCGGCGCCTCGATCTGCGGGTAGTGGCCGATATTGGCCAGCAGCACGCTGTCGGCATGGAGCACCAACTGGTGGTAGCGCTCCACCATGTGTACGCCGGAGATCGGGTCGACCTCACCGTTGATCAAGCGCAGCGGCACCTCACCCTGTTGCATCGCCGCCACCCAGCGGTCACGCAGGCGCCGACGCTGGGGTACATAGGCGATCAATTTGTGAAGGATGCGCGTGCCATCGTTGCAGTTGATCAGGCTCCAGAAGTCATCCAGGGCGCTTTCGCTGGGACGGGTGTCGGGGCCGAAGATCTGCGCAAAACTATCCGCCAGGGCACTGCGTCCAAAGGCGCGGCCAATCATCCAGCCCAGCGGGCTGAGCAGCAGTTTTTGCACCAGCGCCGGGCGATGGGTTTCGGGAAACAGCCCGCCGTTGAGAAACACGCAACTGGCCATCTGAAACCGCCCCTCATAGTGACGCGCCAACAGCTCCTGGGCGACGCTGTCACCGTAGTCATGGGCCAGCACATGCACCGGCTGGTCAATGCGCAGGTGTTCGAGCAACGCTTGTTGCAAATCCGCTTGCTCCACCAGGCAATAACCGTGATCCAACGGCTTGGCCGAATCGCCGAACCCGAGCATGTCGCAGGCGATGACTTGGTGATGCTGGGCCAGCGGCTGCCACAGGTAGTGCCAGTCCCAACTGGCGGTGGGGAATCCGTGGATCAGCAGCAACGGCTCGCCCTGCCCCGCCACCCAATAGCGGATGGTGTGGCCGCGAAAGTCAAAACTCTGGCCGCGCTTGCGCCAGGCTCGAAGCGGGATCTCGGAGAGTGGCATCAGGTTTTATACCCAAGGTCTTGAGCATCCAACTTACGTAGCAACGCCGGCCAGGCCAGCGCGCCCCCCATGCCTTGAGCACTTTTTGTCACCGCCGCGACCATGGCCTTGGCGCCCGACAGGATCTGCGGCCCGATGGGAATCAGTTCAGCACCGCCGTTTTGCGCCAACACCTGGATATCGCAGGCACGCTGGAAGATGAACATCATCAGGAAGGTATCGGCGATGGTGCCACCGCAGGTGAGCAGGCCATGGTTGTGCAACATCAGGAAATTGTTGTCGCCCAGGTCGGCCTGCAGGCGCGCCTTCTCTTCGTGGTTCAGGGCCACACCTTCATAGGCGTGATAGGCCAGGCTCGACAGGACGAAAATCGATTGCTGACTGATCGGCAAGACGCCTTGCTTTTGCGCCGCCACCGCAACACCGGAGGCGGTATGGGTGTGCAGCACGCAGTTCACGTCGTGTCGCACTTCATGGATGGCGCTGTGGATGGTGTAGCCCGCGGGGTTGATCTCGTAAGGGCTGTCCATCAGCTTGTTGCCGGCCTGATCGACCTTGACCAGACTCGAGGCGGTGATCTCGTGGAACATCAACCCGTACGGGTTAATCAGGAAGTCATCGGTGCCCGGCACCTTGGCTGAGATGTGGGTAAAAATCAGGTCGTCCCACCCATGCAGGGCCACCAGGCGGTAACAGGCCGCCAGGTCGACACGGGCTTGCCACTCGGCAGCGCTGACCTGGTCTTTGACACTCTGTGGCGATACGACAGGGGCTAGGCTCACGGCAACGACCTCCTTGGCACAGTTCTTATTATTTTTTTCCGGTGAAGGGCCAGTCTAGTCAGGCGCCGTGGCTGAAGGAGTCGCCTTCGCAGCCAGCTTGATGACCGAACGGGTCAGCTGTGAGGATAGTTTAAGTCGCTTGAATCGGCGTCAGAGAAGTGCCGCCAATAAAGGCCTGCTGCGCCCGCAAACCGGGCGACTCGGTGAGCGGGACGAAAGGCAGCAGTGGGCCCGCGGCGCACGGCACTCGAGTACGTGCGCGGGGACGATCTAGCGTGGAGGCGAGAGTTTGCGCTCAACCGCGCAGCGCGTTAATCAAGTCCGCAAGCCATGGCTCGGCATCGGTTTCCGGGGTAACGCTTTCGCTGGCATCAAGGCGCAGCATCGGCAGCACCTCATGTACGCCCAGTTCGCCGAACAGCTCGCGCATCTGCTCGCCGCCACCGCAGAAGGTATCGCCGTAGCTGGCGTCGCCCAGGCCGATCACCGCACCCGGCAGGCCGCGAAACGCCGCGGGCAACTGGTCGCGCAGCGTCGAATACAGCGGTTGCAGGTTGTCGGGCAGTTCACCCATGCCAGTGGTGGAGGTCACGGCCAAAAAAGCCTCTGGAGCGAAGGCCTGCACGTCCGCCAGGGTGGCGCGTGGGTTATGCCAGGCGTCGAAACCGGCGGCTTTGAGTTCTTTTTCAGCGTGGCGGGCGACTTCTTCAGCCGTGCCGTACACCGAGCCGGAGAGGATGGCGACTTTCATCAATCTGATCCTGTAGTTGAGCCAAAGCCTGGGATATTAACAGCGGTGCAAATATTTCGGGGCGCGCCGTGCAAGATTCAGCAGTTGCAATAAACTGCCAATTTCAAATCAAGCCAAGGACCGCGCAATGATTAACGCCAAGCTGATGCAAATGGTCATCAACGCTTCCAACGACGGCATTGTGGTCGCCGAGCGCGAAGGTAGAGACAAGCCGCTGATTTACGTTAACCCAGCCTTCGAACGGCTGACCGGCTATACGCTGGATGACATCCTCTATCAGGATTGCCGTTTCCTGCAGTCGGGTGACCGTGATCAGCCGGCACTGATGGCGATTCGAGAGGCCCTGGACAGTGGGGGTTCGTGCCGCGAAATCCTGCGTAACTACCGCAAAGACGGCAGCCACTTTTGGAACGAACTGTCACTTTCAACGGTGTACAACGACGCCGACAAGCAGACGTATTTTGTCGGTGTACAAAAAGACGTGACGCTTCAGGTCAAGGCCCAGCAGCGTGTCGCCCAGCTGGAAAACGAGCTGGCGCAGGTCAAAAGCGAGCTGGCCGCGCTTAAGACGACGAGCGGATCTAACAAAATTTAGGATCCGTGGTAATTAACGCGGATAATGGTGGCACTTTAGTACCCTTCTACGAGCAACCGCGATGCAACGCAATACGCTCCTGACCCAAGATGAGCTGGATTTCATCCAGAGCATGCAGCACAACCCGCAACTCAACCTGCGGGATGCTTCGTCGAGCCTGACGGTCAATGGGGGCGCACAGATTCGCGACTTGCTCACCCGGTTGGCCGCCCACGACCAGGTTACGATCCAGGCCCAATTCGACAACCAGCAACTGACTTTTCCTCTGCATCTGGTCGAGGATGAGTTCAATGCCGTGCATCTGCGTTTGGGGGTGCCAACTATTTTTGAAGACGGGCCGATGATCCGGCCGTGGCGCCTGGCATTGGAAATGCCGGTGGCACTGGAGAACGTGCGGGGCAATCCCGGTGCGCTATGGGTGCACGAAGTGTCATTCAAGGGGGTACTGGTGGAGATCCGCGGCCGGGTCAAACCGCCGAAAACCTTTTCCCTGTGGTTCAGCCCGTCCGGGTATGAACGCATTGCGCTGCGCGGTAGCTTTGAGCGAGAAACCGCCCGAGGGTTGTTTGCCTACCGGCTGAGCCAGGGCGATGCAGACGAAACCGAACGTCTGCGCCAGTTCATCCTGCATCAGCACCGCTTGGCGCATCCGCAGATACATGCCTGATATCAGGTATCCAGGCTGCCGCTGAGAAACTGCTGCAAACGGCGCTGCATCAAACGTCCTTCACTGCCCAGGCAGCCGACGGCGGAACCCGCCAGGTCTTCCTCCGCCAGGTCCGACGCGGCACCGGCAATGAACAGCGGGCAATCCAGGGTCTGCGCCAGACGGTTAAGGCGCCCGACCAGTTCATACTTGTGTGAATGGTTGGAAAAAACCACCAACGCTTGAGGGCGGAATTTCTCACACACCAGGGTCAATTCATCAAACGGCTGGCCCATGCCCAGCACTTTCACGGCCAGGTCCTCACGACTGAGCAACAGCGCCGCGACCAGCAACTCCAATGTGCGGCACTCGCCGGGCATGGCCGCCAACAGAACCCTCGGTGCCTCTGACACCGTCGCGAGCTGCAGGCGAAGCAGGGTATGCGCGCGCATGAAGGCATCGAAAAACAGCCACTCACTGGCCTGGCCGAAACGCCCTTGATGGCGCCCGAGTTCACCCCACAAGGGCATCAGAACATTCTGGAACGCCACGCTTGCGGGATAGCTCGCAACAATCTGGCCGTAGAGGCGCTCCAGTTGACGGTCGTCAAAGGCGCTGACGCTCTGCATCAGAAGGACTCGCCATCGCGACCACTCGCCCTCTTCAATCGTGTCCCGCTCAGCGCGAATGGCTTCGGCCTGCTGAGCGTCACGCGCGAGAATCTTGCCCACCTTACTCACCGCCACGCCGCGCTCGATCCAGTCGAGAATACGATTGACGGTCTCGATATCCGTTTTGGAATAGAGACGGTGCCCGCTTTCGGTGCGCATGGGCTGAATCAGACCATAACGCCGCTCCCAGGCACGCAGGGTGACCGGGTTAACGCCTGTCAGTCTCGAGACTTCACGGATGGGGAAAAGCACACCGGAATCGGCGATATCCAGATGCGAAAGACTATCAACGGGAGCAGTGATCACGGGCATTTGAGGGCAAAAAACCAACGGTGACTGGGCGCCCATTTAACGCCTTTAAGCCTGTCCTTTTCAAGCGCCTGGCTTTTCGGACCAATGCCGCTGGCGTATTGCGGCAAAACAGGAATAATCCTTGCCTGTTTTTACATAGCGGCACTACCCCGTCGCTGTGTTTGTGCGCCGCCTACCCGGTCCAGCGCACCCGAATATTTGGAGATACACAATGTCTACCTCTCCCGTTACCTTGATGGTTGCGCGCCGCGTCGCCAAAGGGCGCTACGAAGAACTGATGGCCTGGCTGCGCGAAGGCGAGCAATTGGCCACGGACTTTCCCGGTTACCTGGGTTCCGGCGTACTCGCTCCGCCGCCGGACGATGATGAGTTCCAGATCATTTTCCGCTTCGCCGATGAAAAGACCCTGCATGCCTGGGAGTTTTCCGCTTCCCGCAGTACCTGGCTGAGCCGTGGCAGCGACCTGTTTGCCGACCCGTCCGAGCACCGCGTACGCGGCATCGATGGCTGGTTTGGCGCCGTGGGTGCGCGTCCGCCGCGCTGGAAACAGGCGGTCGCGATCTGGCTGGCATTCTTCCCCGTCTCACTACTGTTCAACTTTGTATTGGGTCCGCTGCTCAATGAGCTGGACCTGCTGCCTCGCGTGCTGGTCAGCACGCTGGCGCTGACGCCGCTGATGGTTTACCTGTTTATCCCGCTGTCGACTCACCTGCTGGCGAACTGGCTGCATCCGGCCCCCACGCCGCGCGAGGCTACCGAAGCGGCTGCGTGATACAGGGGCGGCCCGTCGCTGGTATGATTTGCGCCTGCCAGCGACGCGAGCCTCCCATGACTGTAACGAACGCCCCGATTTTGATCACCGGCGCCGGCCAGCGTGTTGGCCTGCATTGCGCCCAACGCCTGCTGGATGAGGGCCAGTCGGTCATTTTCAGCTACCGCAGCGAACGCCCCGGCGTGCAGGCCTTGCGCGAACGGGGTGCGGTCGGCGTGTTTGCAGATTTCTCCAGCGAAACCGGAATCCTGGCGTTTATCGCTGAACTGCACACCCATACCCAAAGCCTGCGCGCAATCATCCACAACGCCTCGGCCTGGGTCGCGGAAACCCCCGGCGACGAAAGCCGCGCATTCACTGACATGTTCAGCGTGCACATGCTTGCGCCCTACCTGATCAACCTGCATTGTTCACCTTTGCTGCAACGCTCGACACCTGCCGACATCGTGCACATCAGCGACGATGTGGTGCGCAAGGGCAGCCGCCAGCACATCGCTTATTGCGCAACCAAGGCCGGACTCGACAGCCTGACGCTGTCGTTTGCCGCGCAGTTTGCGCCGCTGATCAAGGTCAACGGCATCGCACCTGCGATGGTGATGTTCAACGAAGGCGACGACGCAGCCTACCGAGCCAAAGTCTTGGCCAAATCGGCATTGGGCATCGAACCCGGGCCCGAGGTGATCTACCAGAGCGTGCGTTACCTGCTGGATAACCCCTATGTCACCGGTACCACCCTGACCGTCAACGGCGGGCGGCACATCAAGTAAGCCGTTTGCGAGGATGTTGTATGACTTTATCCCTGCCCCACCATTACCGCGAAATTCTCAAGGGCTTGGGTGAAGACCCGGAGCGCGAAGGCCTGCTCGACACTCCCCAGCGCGCCGCCAAAGCCATGCAGTACCTGTGTCATGGCTACGAGCAGGACCTGGATACCATCATCAATGGCGCGTTGTTTGCCTCAGACAATGACGAGATGGTGATCCTCCAGGACATCGAGTTGTACTCGCTGTGCGAACACCACCTGCTGCCCTTTATCGGCAAGGCCCATGTGGCCTATATTCCGACCGGCAAGGTGTTGGGCCTGTCGAAGCTGGCACGCATCGTCGACATGTTCGCCCGGCGCCTGCAGATCCAGGAGAACCTCACGCGGCAGATCGCCGACGCTATCCAGCAAGTGACCCAGGCCGCCGGTGTGGCGGTGGTGATCGAGGCCAAGCACATGTGCATGATGATGCGCGGCGTGGAAAAACAGAATTCAACCATGAACACCTCGGTGATGCTCGGCGCCTTCCGCGAATCGAACACCACGCGCATGGAGTTCCTGCAACTGATTGGACGGAGCAAGTAGCAATGTCACAACTTCAACCAGGCATGGCGCGCATCCGGGTCAAGGACCTGTGCCTGCGCACCTATATCGGCATCAATGAGGACGAAATCCTCAACAAGCAGGACGTGCTGATCAACCTGAGCATCCTGTATGCCGCTCAGGAAGCGGTGCGTGACAACGATATCGACCACGCGCTGAACTACCGCACCATCACCAAGGCGATCATTGCCCACGTGGAAGGCAACCGCTTTGCCTTGCTCGAACGCCTGACCCAGGAACTGTTGGACCTGGTGATGAGCAATGAGTCGGTGCTGTACGCCGAAGTCGAGGTGGACAAGCCCCATGCGCTGCGATTTGCCGAGTCGGTTTCGATAACGCTCGCGGCAAGCCGCTAGCGGCAAGCCACAAATATTCCAACTTGCAGCTTGAAGCTCACCCGCTGGAAGCTGTCTCAAAGAGCCCCCCACATGACCGATCAACAACGCCTCGAACTCGAAGCCGCCGCCTTCCGCCGGCTGGTGGCGCACCTGGACAGCCGCAAGGATGTGCAGAACATCGACCTGATGAACCTCGCCGGTTTCTGCCGTAACTGCTTGTCCAAGTGGTACAAGGCCGAGGCCGACGAGCGCCAGATCGCGCTGAGCCTCGATGACGCCCGTGAAGTGGTGTACGGCATGCCATACGCCGAGTGGAAAGCCCAATACCAGAAAGAAGCCAGCGCCGATCAACAGGCGGCGTTCGCCAAAGGAAAACCTCATGACTGATTTGAACACCCTGCGCGCCAGCCTCAACAGCGGCGGACACCTGTTTGCCGACACCCTCGCGTTTATCGCGGCCGGTTACGACTACCAGCCACAAGCCTTCACGAACGGCAGCGTGGAAAACGCCGCCGGGCAAAACGAAGGATCGTGCAAGACCCTGGGTTTGGCGCTGCTGGAAGGGCTGAGTGATCGGGAAGCGTTGCTGGCGTTTGGTGAGCATTACCGGTCGGTAGTGGACACTCCGGACGGCAGTGACCATGGCAACATTCGTGCATTGATTGCCCATGGGTTGGCCGCTGTGAAATTTGCTGAACAGCCTCTGAAACGCCGTTGATTTCATCGCCAACCCCACATTTGTTTCGTGGTGCTGGCTGGATCACAGGCATAAAAAAACCGGCTTTCGCCGGTTTTTTTGAATCAACGGGTTAGAACGAAGCGTCCTTCAAACCGTCGAGGTAACGCTCGGCATCCAGGGCCGCCATGCAACCAGCGCCGGCCGAGGTGATGGCCTGACGGTACACGTGGTCTGCCACGTCGCCAGCAGCGAAGATACCTTCGATGTTGGTCGCGGTCGCATTGCCTTCACGGCCGCCCTGCACCACCAGATAACCGTCTTTGGCTTCCAGCACGCCTTCGAACAGCGACGTGTTCGGGGTATGGCCGATGGCGATGAACACGCCGTCGACTTTCAGTTCGTCGAAGCTGCCATCGTTGTTCTTCAGACGCGCACCGGTCACGCCCATGTTGTCGCCCAGGACTTCATCCAGAGTGGCATTGAGCTTGAGGATGATTTTGCCTTCAGCGACGCGGGCGTGCAGCTTGTCGATCAGAATCTTCTCGGCGCGGAAAGTCTCGCGGCGGTGAACCAGGGTCACGGTGCTGGCGATGTTGGCCAGGTAAAGCGCCTCTTCCACGGCGGTGTTGCCACCCCCGACCACGGCGACAGGCTTGTTGCGGTAGAAGAAACCGTCGCATGTTGCGCAAGCGGAAACGCCCTTGCCCATGAACGCTTCTTCGGACGGCAGGCCCAGGTAACGAGCGCTTGCGCCTGTAGCGATGATCAGCGCGTCACAGGTGTAGACGCCGCTGTCGCCGGTCAGGCTGTACGGTTTTTTCGAGAAATCGACCTTGTTGATATGGTCAAACACGATCTCGGTTTCAAAGCGCTCGGCGTGCTCTTTCATACGCTCCATCAGCACCGGGCCGGTCAGACCGTGCACGTCGCCCGGCCAGTTGTCGACTTCAGTGGTGGTGGTCAACTGACCGCCTGCCTGCATGCCGGTGATCAGCAGCGGCTTGAGGTTGGCCCGCGCAGCGTAGACGGCAGCGCTGTAACCGGCGGGGCCGGAACCGAGAATAATCACTCGCGAATGACGGGTATCAGACATGACTCGCTCCTATCGACCGTCCGGACCACAAGACGGCGGGAATAAAAAAGGACCGCGAAGCACTTGGGGAAGGCTTTAACTCGCAGATCCTGAAAAATAATGGGTGAAGCGTATAGAGGGGGGCAAGATTAAGGAAATACGGAATAACAATCCAGCTCATAGGCGGTCTCTATGCAGTCAGCGCGGCTGATCGACGCCTTTGTTACCGTTGATGTCGCGGCTTTCACCTTGAATGCAAAGCCGGTAAGGTCGGCGCGTTCGTTATCCTGCTCGGAGTTCGCCATGCCCGCCCCTGCTCTTTCCGGCCCGCAATACCTGCGCGAAGGTCTTAAATTGGTCCTCAGTCCAGGCTTGCGTCTGTTCGTGCTGCTGCCGCTGGTGATCAATATCGTGCTGTTCGTCGGCCTGATCTACTTCGCCGGGCATCAGTTCAGCCTGTGGGTCGATCATTTGATGCCGACGCTGCCCAGTTGGCTGAGCTTTTTGAATTACCTGCTGTGGCCATTGTTTGTAGTGCTGGTGGTGCTGATGGTGTTTTTCACCTTCACCATGCTCGCCAATATCATTGCTGCGCCGTTCAATGGCTTTCTCTCGGAGAAGGTCGAAGTGGTGGTGCGTGGCACCGATGACTTCCCGGCCTTCAGTTGGGGCGAGTTGATCGCCATGGTGCCACGCACCCTCGCCCGCGAAATGCGCAAGTTGGGCTACTTTCTGCCGCGGGCCATCGGCCTGTTTATCCTGTCGTTCATCCCGGTGGTGAACCTGATCGCTGCGCCGTTGTGGCTGCTGTTCGGCGTGTGGATGATGGCGATCCAATACATCGACTACCCGGCCGACAACCACAAACTGGGCTGGAACGAGATGCTCGCGTGGCTGCGCCAGAAACGCTGGCAGAGCATGAGTTTCGGCGGGATTGTTTACCTGGTGCTGCTGGTGCCGGTGGTCAACCTGCTGATGATGCCGGCGGCGGTAGCGGGCGCGACATTGTTCTGGGTGCGTGAGCAGGGGGCCGAGGCGATGGCGGCGCCAAAGGTCATCAAGTCATAAATCCATCATCTGGATGACACAATGACGACATGGCCCACAGTGACACTGTGAGCCATGACGACAGCTTCGCTTCACATCACCCTGATTACCGAAACCTTCCCGCCAGAAATCAACGGGGTGGCCAATACCCTTGGCCGCCTGTGCGACGGTTTGCGCGCGCGCGGCCATCAGGTCGAACTGGTGCGCCCGCGCCAGGGCACTGACCAAAGCCGTCCGAGTGATGACAACTTGCTGTTGTGCCGTGGCTGGCCGCTGCCGGGTTATCCGGGCCTGCAATGGGGCCAGTCGTCGATGCACAAGCTGCTGCGACGCTGGACACGGCAACGTCCGGACGTGCTGTACATCGCCACGGAAGGGCCGCTGGGGCTGTCGGCACTGCGCGCGGCACGCCGCTTGGGAATCAGCGTGGTCAGCGGTTTTCACACCAATTTCCAGCAATACTCCAACCGGTACGGCTTGAGCCTGTTGAGCCGTATGGTCACGCATTACCTGCGCTGGTTTCATAACCGCTCCACCCTGACCCTGGTACCCAGCGCCAGCCAGCGCCTGGAGCTGGAGCGCCGACATTTCGAACGGCTGGGGATGCTGTCCCGCGGGGTCGACAGTCAGTTGTTCCACCCGGCCAAGCGTGACAACGCCTTGCGTGACAGCTGGGGCCTGGGAAACGACGACATTGGCGTGCTGCACGTGGGGCGCCTGGCTCAGGAGAAGAACCTCGGCGTGCTCAAGCGCTGCTTTGATGCGTTGCAGGCGACATACCCGCAACGGCGCATGAAGCTGATCATCGTCGGCGACGGCCCACAACGCGCGCTATTGGAGCGCGAGTTGCCGGAGGCGGCATTCTGCGGCACCCAGCGCGGCGAAGAGCTGGCAAAGTATTACGCTTCCGGGGATCTGTTTCTGTTCCCCAGCCTGACTGAAACCTTCGGCAACGTGGTGCTCGAAGCCATGGCTTCCGGCCTCGGGGTGGTGGCCTACGACCAGGCAGCCGCAAGCCAGCATCTACGCCATGGCTACAGCGGTGCCTTGGCGATGCCGGGGGATGAAAATGCGTTTTGCGATGCCGCCATCTGGCTGCTGGAGGAGCGTGAGACGTTGCGCAGAGCCCGCTTGAATGCGCGCCAGCATGCCAGTCGCCAGGGCTGGCCGGCGATTATCGAGCAGTTCGAGCGTCAGTTACGCGGGGTGTGCAAGGACGGGCACCCGGTGCCCGCCCTGTCGCCCCTTACACCAGGGTCGTCAACGCCTCACGACTGAACGGCAGGATGTCGCCCTCACGGCCTTCACGCACCTTCACCGCCCACTCCGGGTCCACCAGCAGCGCACGGCCCACGGCAACCAGGTCGAATTCGTCGTTGTTCAGGCGCTCCAGCAGTTTTTCCAGGCTGGCCGGTTGTGCAACCTTGTCGGTGTTGACCATGAACTGCAGGAACTCGCCATCCAGGCCGACGCTGCCCACGGTGATGGTCGGCTTGCCGGTGAGCTGGCGAGTCCAGCCGGCCAGGTTGAGCTCGGAACCTTCGAACTCAGGCTCCCAGAAACGACGCGTGGAGCAGTGGAAAATATCCACCCCAGCGTCGGACAGCGGCTTTAGAAACTCACCCAGCGCCTCGGGGGTTTGCACCAGCCGCGCGGTGTAGTCCTGCTGCTTCCACTGGGAAAACCGGAAGATGATCGGGAAGTCAGGGCCGACGGCGGCGCGGGTGGCCTGGATCAACTCGATGGCAAAACGCGAGCGATTGGCCAGGCTGCCACCGTATTCATCGGTACGCTGGTTGCTGCCTTCCCAGAAGAACTGATCCACCAGGTAGCCGTGGGCACCGTGGATTTCCACGCCGTCCATGCCGATGCGTTGGGCGTCCTTGGCCGCTTGGGCGAAGGCGTTGATGACGTCCTTGATGTCCTGGGTAGTCATGCCATGGACAACCACCGTGCCATCCTTGAGTTTTTCCATCGGCCCGTAGGCCGGCACGCTGGCATCGGGCTCGGTGCCGATACGCCGCACACTACCCACGTGCCACAACTGCGGAACGATCTTGCCACCTTCGGCATGCACGGCGTCGACCACTTTCTTCCAGCCGGCCAACGCGGCTTCACCGTAAAAATGCGGAACATTCGGGTAGCCGTTGGAAGCCTGGTGACCGACCACGGTGCCTTCGGTGATGATCAAGCCCACGCCCGCCGCCGCTCGGCGACGGTAGTACTCGATGACCTTGGAGTTGGGCACGCCACCCGGCGAAAACGAACGGGTCATTGGCGCCATAACCACACGGGTCGACAGTTGCAGTGCACCGAGCTGGAAAGGTTTGAACAAGGCTTGGACAGGCATGGGAGCACTCCACGGGAGACGAGGTTTATGACGCGGATAATATGGAGAGTGCCGGGTGCTGAGTAGCACTATTGATCTGGGTGATTAAGGGGTAAAAGCAAGAAAGGTCAGACGGGCTGCTGCGCAGCCCGACGCGGGCAAGCCCGCTCGCCACAAAAGCCCAGGTGAGGGCGTCAGCTCAGGGCTTTTTCGATGGCCTGGACCACCGCAGGGTCATCCGGCGCTGTGCGTGGCGAGAAACGCGCGAGCACGCGACCGTCCTTACCGAGCAGGAATTTTTCGAAGTTCCAGGTGATGTCCCCTGGAAATTCGGCGCCCTCGCCCGCCAGCAGGCGGTACAACTGATGACGATCGGCACCGTTCACATCAAGCTTGCTGCCCAGGGGAAAGGTCACGCCATAGTTCAGTTTGCAGAACGCCTGAATTTCTTCTTCAGTGCCCGGCTCCTGCCCCGCAAACTGGTTACACGGCAGGCCAAGAACGGTAAACCCCTGATCCTTGTACTGCTGGTAGAGGTTTTCCAGTGCCGCGTATTGCGGGGTCAGGCCACATTTGGACGCCACATTGACTACCAGCACCACGTGCCCCTTGAAGGGCGCCAGTGGCAGCTCCTGTCCGTCCAAAGCTTTGAGTTTCAGGTCGTGGAAAGCACTCATGACGAACTCCAGATATCCCATATTCTTTGCATTGCGACCGCTCGAGATTACAACCCGCAAGCCTGCAATCATAGACGCCGATTACAAAACCCGCCCGCAGATTACTGAGCGGTCGGCCACGGCAGAATCGGAATGGCGGTTACGGCGTTCTGCGGGCTGCCTTCGATCAGGCGGTCGCTGTAGACCAGATACACCAAGGTATTGCGCTTCTTGTCGAGGAAACGCACCACCTGCATGGTCTTGAACACCAGCGAGGTGCGCTCCTTGAACACTTCGTCGCCGTCCTTGAGCTCGCCCTTGAAGCGGATCGGTCCGACCTGACGGCAGGCAATCGAGGCTTCGGCACGGTCTTCAGCCAGGCCCAGGCCGCCTTTGACACCGCCCGTCTTGGCGCGCGACAGGTAGCAGGTCACGCCGTCGACCTTGGGGTCATCAAACGCCTCGACCACAATCCGGTCGTTGGGGCCGACAAACTTGAACACGGTCGATACCTGGCCTACTTCTTCAGCCGAGGCCAGCAGCGGCACGGCCAACAGCAGGCCAAGCAATCCCTTCATCACGCGCATCATGTGCTTCCTTTGGTTAAACCAGAATCAGGTTGTCGCGGTGAACCAGTTCCGGTTCGGCCATATAACCCAAGAGTCCGACAATCGCGTCAGACGATTGTCCAATAATTTTCTGCGCTTCCAGGGCACTGTAGTTGGCCAGGCCACGGGCGATCTCACGACCGTCGGGCGCAACGCACACCACCATCTCGCCGCGGCGGAAACTGCCCTGCACCAACTTGACGCCCACCGGCAGCAGGCTTTTGTTGCCTTGGGACAAGGCCGACACGGCGCCATCATCCAGCACCAGGGTGCCACGGGTTTGCAGATGCCCCGCCAGCCACTGCTTGCGCGCAGCCAGCATGCCGCGCTCCGGCGACAGCAGCGTGCCAATGCGCTCACCGGCTTTGAGGCGGTCCAGCACACGCTCCAGCCGTCCACCGACGATGATGGTATGGGCACCGGAGCGCGCCGCCAGGCGCGCAGCACGCAACTTGGTCTGCATCCCGCCACGGCCCAACGCGCCGCCGACGCTGCCGGCCACGGCGTCCAGCGCCGGGTCATCGGCACGCGCCTCGTAGATCAGTTGGGCGTCGGGGTTGTTGCGTGGGTCGGCGTCGAACATGCCGTCGCGGTCAGTCAGGATCACCAACAGGTCCGCTTCCACCAGGTTGGCCACCAGGGCGGCCAGAGTGTCGTTGTCGCCGAAGCGGATTTCGTCGGTGACCACCGTGTCGTTTTCGTTGATCACCGGGATGACCTTGAGCTCCACCAGGGCGCGCAACGTGCTGCGGGCATTGAGGTAGCGCTTGCGGTCGGACAGGTCGTCGTGGGTCAGCAGGATCTGCGCTGTGTGGCGGCCGTGCTCGGCGAAGCTGGATTCCCAGGCTTGCACCAGGCCCATCTGACCGATAGCGGCGGCGGCTTGCAGTTCGTGCATCGCGCTGGGTCGCGCGGTCCAGCCGAGGCGGCTCATCCCGGCGGCAACAGCCCCGGACGACACCAGCACCAACTCGACGCCTGCTTCATGCAAGGCCACCATCTGCTCGACCCACACGCCCATGGCTGCGCGATCCAAGCCTTTGCCATCGGCCGTCAGCAGCGCACTTCCGATCTTCACGACCCAGCGCTGCGCACCTGTCACTTTGCTCCGCATCATCTTCAACCTTAGAGTGAGGACCACGCGACCCAGCGCGGCCCATAACGTTATTCGTGACTACATTCGTGACTACGGTATACCCAGATACCAAAACGCCGCTCGAGTGAGCGGCGCTTAAGTTTACTGCAACGAATCAGTCGCGCACGTAAATGATTTCCGGACCGTCTTCATCATCCACGTCTTCTTCGTCCCAATCGTCATCACCGATGTCATGGACCGACTTCACGCCGCTGCGGCGCAGGGCACGCTGGTCGTCCAGGGCTTGCAACTGGGCGCGGGCTTCGTCTTCGATCTGCTGATCGAGTTCGGCGAGTTCGGCCTTGTACACCGGGTCGGCCGCCAGGCGGTCGGCACGGTCTTCAAGGTAACGCATGATGTCGCGGGTCAGGCGCTCGGTGCCTTCTTTGGCGATGGCCGAGATCACGTACACCGGGCCAGTCCACTCCAGGCGATCAACGATTTCCTTGACGCGCTCCTCGTGCTCTTCCTCGAGGATCTGGTCGCACTTGTTCAGCACCAACCAGCGATCACGCTCGGCCAGGGCCGGGCTGAACTTGGTCAATTCGCTGACGATCACTTCGGCGGCATCCGCAGCACTGGTTTCATCCAGTGGTGCCATATCGACGAGGTGCAGCAGCAAACGGGTGCGCGACAAGTGCTTGAGGAAGCGAATCCCCAGGCCTGCGCCATCGGACGCGCCTTCGATCAGGCCGGGAATGTCGGCGATGACAAAGCTTTTCCAGCGGTCGACGCTGACCACGCCCAGGTTCGGCACCAGGGTGGTGAACGGGTAATCGGCGACCTTCGGCTTGGCGGCCGAGACCGAGCGGATGAAGGTACTTTTGCCGGCGTTCGGCAGGCCCAACAGGCCAACGTCTGCCAGTACTTTCATTTCCAGCTTGAGGTCGCGCTGCTCGCCTGGCTTGCCCGGCGTTGTCTGGCGTGGTGCACGGTTGGTACTGGACTTGAATCGGGTGTTACCCAGACCGTGCCAGCCGCCCTGCACAACCATCAGTTTCTGGCCGGCCTTGGTCAGGTCGCCGATCACTTCCTGGGTTGCGGAGTCGATGATCGTGGTGCCGACCGGGACGCGCAGTACCAGGTCTTCGCCTTTTTTACCGGTGCAGTCGGTGCTGCCGCCGTTGGAGCCGCGCTCGGCATCGAAGTGCCGGGTGTAACGGTAATCGACGAGGGTGTTGAGGTTTTCGTCGGCCATCATGTAGATGGAACCGCCGTCACCGCCGTCACCGCCGTTGGGGCCACCGTTTTCGATGAATTTTTCGCGACGGAAACTCATGCAACCGTTACCGCCGTCGCCTGCTTTTACTCGGATGGAAACTTCATCAACGAACTTCATAACAAAACGCCTCTCGTCGCACGGACGAGCTTAAGAAACCAAGACATAAGACTCTTGCAAAAATGAGCGCAGCGACCTCAAACAGCGACCGCATATCCAGCGCTTGAGCCCATTACAAACAGCTTTGCAAGAGACTCACTCCACAAACGAAAAAGCCCCGTCGCAAGACAGGGCTTTTCCAGCGATCTCGCAATTAAGCTGCGACAACGCTCACGTAACGGCGGTTGAACGCGCCTTTTACTTCAAACTTGATCACGCCTTCGATTTTCGCGAAGAGGGTGTGATCTTTACCCATGCCTACACCGTAACCGGCGTGGAATTGGGTGCCGCGCTGACGCACGATGATGTTGCCCGGAATGATTTTCTGGCCGCCATACATCTTAACGCCAAGGCGTTTGGCTTCTGAGTCGCGACCGTTACGGGTACTACCACCAGCTTTTTTGTGTGCCATGAGTCAATTCTCCTAGTGAGGAATTAGGCTGAAATTAAGCCTGAATACCGGTGATTTTGATCTCGGTGTACCACTGGCGGTGGCCCATACGCTTCATGTGGTGCTTACGACGACGGAACTTGATGATGCGGACTTTATCGTGACGACCTTGGGAGATCACTTCAGCCACAACGGTAGCGCCAGCAACAACTGGAGCGCCGATGTTCACGTCATCGCCATTGGCGACCAACAGAACGCGATCAAAAGTAACGGAGTCGCCAGTAGCGAGTTCCAGTTTTTCGATCTTCAGGTATTCACCTGGGGCGACCTTGTATTGCTTGCCACCAGTAACAATTACTGCGTACGACATGGTATTTCTCCGATAATCCTGCTCACCCAGCTCTTTATAAGAAGAGGTATTGGCTGGCATGGCTGCATGGGATGGACGTCCCGAATGCAATTGCGTAAGGCAGGTGCTGCCCAGGAAGTTCAGGGTGCGCGATTGTACGCAAGCTATTGAGGCCTTGCAAGTGGCCGTCTATCGCGCCTTGACACCCGGGGGTCAGGGTCCTAGCATGCCGCGCAACCCTTCTGGAGCGACTGTCGCTGATGCAACCCCAAGCTTTCTACCGCGCGGTCGCGGACGATTTTAGCGCCGTCGACGGCATCATCAAGCAGCAGCTGACGTCTAAAGTGCCGCTGGTCTCCAAAATTGGCGACTACATTACGTCGGCGGGCGGTAAGCGCCTGCGTCCTTTATTAGTGTTGCTGTGTGGCAAGGCCCTGGGCCGCCAAGGCGATGACCTGCGCCTGCTGGCCGCCACCATCGAATTTCTGCACACCGCCACCCTGCTGCATGACGACGTGGTTGACATGTCCGGCATGCGCCGCGGCCGCGAAACCGCCAACGCCATGTGGGGCAATGCCCCCAGCGTCCTGGTCGGCGACTTCCTGTACTCGCGCTCGTTCGAAATGATGGTCGAGCTGGGCTCGATGCCGGTGATGAAGATTCTGTCCCAGGCCACGCGCATCATTGCCGAAGGCGAAGTATTGCAGTTGTCGAAAGTGCGCGACGCCAGCACCACCGAAGAAACCTACATGGAAGTGATTCGCGGCAAAACCGCGATGCTCTTCGAAGCCTCCACCCACAGCGCCGCCGCACTGTGCGGTGCCACCGCCGAACAGGCCGAAGCCCTGCGCACTTTCGGTGATCACCTGGGCGTGGCGTTCCAGCTGGTGGACGATCTGCTCGACTACCGTGGCGACGCCGAGACCCTGGGCAAGAACGTCGGTGATGACCTGGCCGAGGGCAAACCGACCCTGCCGCTGATCTACACCATGCGTGAAGGCACGCCGGAACAGGCAGCCCTGGTGCGCAAGGCGATCCAGAAAGGCGGCATCGAGGATCTCGAAAGCATCCGTGCTGCCGTTGAAGCCTCGGGTTCGCTGGACTACACCGCACAGCTGGCGCGTGACTACGTGGCCCGTGCGATCCAGTGTCTGCAAGCCCTGCCTGCCAGCGAATACCGGGACGCCCTGGTTGAACTGAGCGAATTCGCGGTTGCGCGCACGCACTGATGGCGACACCGACAGGAGCCCGCCAGGCTCCTGCCTACCTCCTCCCCGCTAAAACCCTATACAATGTGCGACTTTTAGCCATCCCTGACTCTCAAGGAGCTTTAGTGAGCACGTTGCCTCCCTGCCCGAAATGCAACTCCGAATACACCTACGAAGACGGCGCCCAGCTGATCTGCCCGGAATGCGCCCATGAGTGGTCCGCCAATGGCGAGGCCGAAGTGGCGGGCGATGAAACCGTGAAGAAAGACTCTGTGGGCAACGTCCTGCAGGACGGCGATACCATCACCGTGATCAAGGACCTGAAGGTCAAGGGCACGTCGCTGGTCGTGAAAGTCGGCACCAAGGTCAAGAACATCCGCCTCTGCGACGGTGACCACGACATCGACTGCAAAATCGACGGTATCGGCCCGATGAAGCTCAAGTCTGAATTCGTGCGTAAAGTCTGAATCTGCTGCATCCATCCCGCGCCCGCCGCGGGATGGCGTTTTACCCTCCCCGTTGACCCCCCTCAATACCCACACAGAAAAAACCATAAATCGCCAATAGACGCTTGCTATTCTACGAATAAGAATTATTCTCATTGAAACCCATCAAGGAGATGTGACCCATGACTTATTTGATAGATGCCTGGCTGGACCGACCACACCCTTACCTGCGGATCCTGCACCGGGAAACCGGCGAAGTCTGTGCGGTGCTGGAAGAAGAAGCGCTCACTGAGCTGCAAGACCAGGGTGACCTGGACGTCAACGGCCTGAGTTCAAGCGAACCGGGAGTACTGAAGGAAGTGGTGCGTAATCTGTTTCTATTTTGCTATGCCCGAGCATTGCGCCCGGCGACGGAGCTGAATGGCAAGTTCCATCCATGAACAAATGCGCAAGACCTGAGCGCACAGGTTTAGGTGGGAGCCGGACTTGCCCGCGATGCAGACGACTCGATCTGAAGTCATATCGAGTTGATCCCATCGCAGGCAAGGCAGCTCCTGCACACAACCAAAACAGGTCTTACAGAACGTCGAGCAACTCGACGTCGAACACCAGAACGCTGTGCGGCGGGATGCTGCCCACGCCTTGAGCGCCGTAAGCCAGCTCGCTCGGCACGTACAGGCGCCATTTGCTGCCGGCATTCATCAGTTGCAGCGCTTCGGTCCAGCCGGCGATCACGCCGCCAACCGGGAATTCTGCAGGCTGACCACGCTCGTAGGAGCTGTCGAACACAGTGCCGTCGATCAGCGTGCCGTGGTAGTGAGTACGCACTTGGTCTTCACGGGTCGGCTTGGCGCCGTCACCGGCGGTCAGCACTTCAAATTGCAGGCCGGAAGCCAGGGTGGTGATGCCCTCACGCTTGGCGTTTTCAGCCAGGAATGCCAGACCCGCGCCGGCAGCGGCTTCAGCCTTGGCAGCAGCTTCGGCTTGCATCACTTCGCGGATCACTTTGAAGCTGGCAGCCATTTGCTCTTGGTCGACACGGCTTGGCTGGCCGGCGAACGCGTCGGTCAGGCCAGCCAGGATCGCGTCCAGGCTCACGCCAGGTGGCGGGTTGTCACGCAGTTGGTCGCCCAACTGACGGCCGATACCGTAGCTGACGCGGGTTTCGTCGGTGGACAGATTAACTTCGGACATGAAGAGGCTCCGCTGTAGGGCAACACTAAAAACCGCCAAAGGAGCAGGTTTTTTCGTACAGCCCAGAACTAAAAGGGCCCGCAGACTAGCACACAAGGCCCACGAGTGATGAGCCCCTCGCCGGCCTTTACCTATCTACCACCGAGCCCATAACGTCGGACAACAAGCTAGAGCTCCCCTGCTTTATGGAGTTTTAGACATGCCCCTCACCCCACTGGATCACCCTCCCTCGTTCGAGGAAATACGCAGCGACCTCGGGCAGATCAGCGATTACCTGCTGCAAGACCACCCGATCGCCGCGCAGAACAGGCCCGACGAACTCATGACGTTGGAGCGCCTGAACCAGACCCTCAAGACGAGCAATCAAGCCCTGTTGCAGAGCGCTCGCCTGCTGTATCAGTCCGTCGAAAACGCCGACCTGGCGAACGAACCTGGCCGAACGCTGCTCAACGGGTTGAAAGCCGAGCTGGTGACACAGCTCAATGAACTCGATCAGCGCCATCAGATCGAGGGCAAAAGTCGCAAGTCCTACCTGACGTTCGAAGCCGGCATCACGGCTCTGGAGCAAGAAACCAAGCTGCGCATCAAGGATCGACTGCTGCATCGGCAGTGGATCGACGTACTTGAAACAGTCACCCTCGGCCCCGACGCGCGCCCCGGGCTGTATGCATTGAGGTTCACTTATCAGGATTCGCCCGTGGAAGTCGCCGGGGCCTTTGTACTCACCGAGCAGGCCACACTGGTGGTCGATGCACTGAACAGCGAAGCGAATGTTGGCCCCGTGCTGCTGTTTTTACCCTCACGCGGTCTGGAGGCCTTTGATTCACTACTCCAGCTCGACACGTGGCTGCAACAATTGCTGTCCCACGTCGACCGGCGGCAGGCATTTATCGACTGCCTGCCGCAGCGCTATCAGGACCTGAGCGCCGCCGGCATCTGGCCCTTGGCGCTGGAAAACATCAGCAGCGAGCCGCTGTTTGAACACCTCTACAACGCTCGCGTGCATAAACGCACACAGGACATCGAATGGGCGCTAAGCCTGATCGACAACCCCGAACACAGTGGCCAGCGCCTCTATCACCAACTGGACTGGGCGATTGGCGCGGCACTGCCCACCTACGATCAGCGCCTCGAACTGCGTGCCCAAGCCTTACTGGAACGGAGCCTGCGCTACAGCGCTCCAGGCTGGTATCGCAGCGCCACGGCCACCCAGCAAGCGCTGCTGGCCGAACACATCCAGCAGTACAATCAGGCACGCCAGGCGCTGACCGCGTTTTTTGGCCCCGCTGCCTCCCCCCATGCACTGGCCCGCTATCAATTGACCGAACAACTGGACGTCGATCTGGACATTCAGGACCTCAATCCCGATCAACTGCAGGTCAGCACCCAACGCCGCGTACCAGGGGTCGGTGACTACAACCACCAGAATTCCCTGACCGAACTGGCCCTGCGCGGCCTGCACAGCGACGACGAGCAACCGGGTTCGGACTTTCTACAAAGCACCACCCTGCGCTATGCAGGCAAGCCACTGCCTGAAGATTACGCAGAGCTGACCCCCAGCTATCTCGTGCAATTGCTCGACACCGTGCAACCGCGCCTGGCTTTCGCGCAGGTACAACGGAGCATCCACACAAAACCGGGACTCAAACACGCCATCCGGCACTTGCTCGATCAGCGCATCAATTGCCTGGCCTATGCCGCCCTGCTGCGAAACCACATCAGCGCAGCGGACTATCAGTTGATCCAGCACCTGCGCGAAGGCCGCGATCCGCAACTGAGCGCATCGACCCTGTCACTGCACGACGCCCAACTGCAGGACCTGTGGGTGCTGCGCCAAGTGGACGCCCATGGCACGCCGATCCGCGTGCTGTTGTGCACGCCGTCAGCCCCCAGGGCTGAGCAATTCATGGCGTTCGACAGTGAAACAGCGTGCCAGACCCACGTGCTGGGCTGGAGCCGGGATAACGGCTCACACCCCGACAGGCAAACCATGACCGATTACCTGCTGGAGCGCGTGGCCCTGCGGTTTCGCGCGGCCATGGCACGCACCCTGATGGGCCTGAGTTTCAAACCCCACGAACGGGAATACCAGGAAGTCAAATTCGACAGTCCCTGCACGCACGCCGACTGCCTTGGCAGCATGGCCGAACATTTCCTCGCCACCCAGGTGGATGACCAGCGCTCCACGACACCCTCCTGGTTTACCTCAACCCACGCCGCCAATCGCCGCAAGCTACTGTCGCTGGCCGATGACGCCGAAGGCGCCCTGCGCACTTACAAGGCCGACCCGCAATCGGAGCACAGTTTCCCAAGCTTCGAGACCTACCTGCATCAACAGGCGAAAACCGCGCTCAATGGGTTGCTCGCCCGGCCACAAAACGACGTGGACCCCGATAAGGTGTGGGCCTACTACCCAAGGCACGCCCTGACGTCGACCCCGGCAGCAGTCAACTACACCACGCTGTACCGCGACGGCTATGACGACAGCATCGGTTTTCTGAACGAGGCATTTGCGCAGTCCGCCACGTTCAAAGGGCCCGAAGGCCTCGACCTCAGCCGGTTGACCGCGCAAAAGGTCGCCGCCTCGGTGCGCGGCGCCTGGATCGGCCAACGCTATATCAACGCAGTGCGCAGCACCCTGCAAAACAGCAACAGCCCAGGCTATGCCAAACGCCGCGCTGCAACCCTGGCAATCACGCAATTGCAGATGCGCAGTGCCGCGCTGGAATGCCAACTCAAAGGCCATATCAGCAGCATCGATCTGGCTTGGCTTGAAACCAGCATCCAAAGCATGGGCGACACATCCGTCGCCGTTCGCGGCCAATACCCGATCCATCGCCTGACGATAGACGGCGACTGGATCAACGATACCTTCCTGTTCAGCCACGGCGACGATCCGGTGTTGCTCTACACCCCTAACGCACCCGATCACATCGCCTTTCGCGAAGCGCGGCTGTTCAACCACACGCTGAAAAAAGTCGATGGCATGGTGGGCTACTTGACCGAACGCGCGCCCCTCCCATCCCGGGCACGCGTAGGTCAGTTCCTGAAAGCGGCGCGTGAGCAACTGCCCGAGCACATCAATCGAACGACACCCAGCCCACCGCGCTACGACAGCCTTGCCCGCGTCAGCCCGCTCAAGGACTTACGGCACGAGCTGTACAACATGAAGCTGCAACGCAAGATAGATGATGTCTTCGCCGCAACCCCCCAGCGTACCCAGATGATCATGGGCATTGTGTGGACGTGTGTGGAATGGGTCTCCGCCATCGCGACCGCGCCCTTCCCCGTCCTGAGCCTGGGCACTGGCCTGCTGCTGGCCTTCAAGGACGCCATGTTGGCCCTGCAGGCTTACCATCAGGGCCACACCGATGCCGCCTTCCAGCACTTGCTCGGCTACCTGCTCAATGCCGGTGGCGCATTATTTACCGACCTTCGCCCTGCATTGGGCTCACTCAAGTCGACCGGCCTGCGCGCACGCCCAAGCCTGCACGGCACGAGCGATGGCCAGGCCATCACGCGAACCCGCGCCCTGTTAACACCCATGCCGTCGACGGAAAACATGCAGCCCGTGTTATTGCGCGGCGAGTGGTACTGGGCGCCCAGGGTGTCTGACCCATTGGGACGTTACCTGCTGTTTCGTCTTGACGCTGCCAGTGGACGGCTGCAATCAACAGCGCGCCTGGTGGAAAAGACCACAGACGGTCGCTGGCAGCGTTCGGGGGTGGTCGGGGGGGCGCCTAAATATGAAAAACTGCCGGAAACCGCCGACGCGCTCAAGGCGTATGAAGTCGACGCGCAACACTGGCGCGATGTCGAGCGCCTGCTCAAGCCCGACTTCAGGCGGTCGCTGCTCACGGATGACCCGGTGCTGCCGCGCACCTATCTCATCGATAGACACCGTGAGCACATGGCGCCGATTCACCAGGCGTACCTCAAGCAGGTAGAGACGTTGAGCCGAGATGCCGAGGCGTTCTGGTCCGCCTCAATAGCGGCGCCTCGCCCGTCACTGCCGACGCTGGCCAACGATGCCGCGCATGCACAGATCATCGAGTCGCTGTTCAAACACAGTGACGGACTGGTGATCGGTGAGGTGAGCGAGTCGATCGCCAGCAAGCAATTTTTGATCGAGAACATCGGTGAACTGGCCAGGCACGGCGTCAAGCGCCTGTACATCGAGCATCTGCCTAACGACGTGTTCCGACTGAAGCTGCACAAACTCAATACCAAGGGTTCATCCCGGCATATCGAAAAACACCTGGGCCGCGTCGACCGCACCTTCAACCTCGGCGAAGGTGCCTCCCCGTCCTACCTGAGCCTGATGAAAGCGGCACGCAGGCACGGCATCGAACTCAAAGGCCTCGATGCGGCGACGTCCTATGACATGAGCCATGCTTTCCACATTATCGAAGACGCCCAGTCGCCGCCGCGGGCCAACGGGTTGCGCAATTTCTACTCGCACAAAGCGCTCAACGCCGACCTGGCCGACCAGCCGGGAACGCGTTGGGTGGCGCTGGTTGAACACAGCCGGGTGCGGACAGCCGAGCACATACCTGGGCTGGCCGATTTGAACGGCGCATTCGGCCTGCGCATCGACGACGTCAACACCGATTCAGCAGTGGGCCTCTGGCGCGACCCAGTGGATTTCAGGCTCAGCCTGAAAACGAACTACCAAGCGCCGACGCTCACACCTGCTGCTGCGCTACCTGCACCGCTCGTACCCAACGTCGCGGCATTGCCCGAGCCCACCCACTTCAACACATTCGATGTAGCGCCGGCGTTCAGGGAGCACTTGCGCGAGCTGCAGATGACGCACAGGGGCCTGGACACCAGTTACGCACCGGCACTGCCGGAACTGCAGGAGACCTTCAGCGCCTTTGCCCAAGCGCGGCGCCGCCTGCACACGGCCGCCGAAGCGTATTTCAGTAACTACACGCCTCCCGCCAGAGCGCCGCTGCCGGATGCGGCCCTGCTGCGCACCGAACGGGATTTTATCCAGGCCGCCTACACCTATGCCCCAGGCCTGGTGATCGGCGAAGCCCATGCCGCGGAGTCGGCCAAGAAGTTTCTGATCGAGCACATGGCGGATTTGAAGAAACAGGGCGTACGCACGCTATACGTCGAGCATTTGCAAACGGACCTGCACCAACTCGAACTCAACCTCTTCAACCAGACCGCAAAACTGCCCGACACCCTCAAAGCCTTTCTGCAACGCCAGGATGTCGGGCACATGCGTTTTTACGATGGCAAGACCGCCCACTACCAGGGGCCCTACACCTACACCAATGTCCTGCAAGCGGCCAACAAACACGGGATCCGCGTCCGCGCCCTCGATTGCGCGGCCAGCTATAACCTCAAAGGGCTCAGAGGGACGTCGCAAGCACTTCCGGACCCGGACGCCTTGCGCAACGCCATGTTCAGTTACTTCGCCTCCCACGCTATCCAGGCCGACCAGGCCGCACAGGGGGCGCACAAGTGGGTGGCGTTCATGGGCAGCGCCCATACGGACACCTACGCGGGCATCCCAGGGCTGGGGCCCATGCATGGCGTCATCAGCGTGCACATACGTGATAGCGCCACCGGCCTGGCAAAGGGCTTTGAGCCCGGCACCTGGCAAGTGTTCAGCGAAACCAAATGGCGAGCATTACGCAGCGACTTCATCCTGAACGTCGGGTTCGAACGCATAACGCCCCCGGAGCCGTTCGTTCCGCTAGAGCGCTCGCGCCTGAAGAATGTCGGGCATTTCCTGATTGAACGGCCCACGCCGGAGCACACCAACCTGCTGCATAAATCCAACAGCGGTCAGGTTGTTTCCACGCCGATCCAGACAGATGCCACGGGACACTTTTTCATCGACCGTTGGGACGCGCTTAAAGATCAGCGATTCCTGTCTCAAGACAGCCTGATCCGCGCGCTCAGAGAGGTCATACAGCTCACACCTGCGCCTTAGACACCTGCACCGCCCGGTTCAACGCGAACCGGGCCGTGCGTCTTGGCGCTCTTATAACCCCTGGGTCAAAAAACCGTTTCAGATCTCGTGCCAGCTGCCGATACAGCCCTACACACCCTGGCTGGCTCAAAAAACAACACCGTCCAGCAAACAGACATCACTCTTGTGGAGCATTCGATGAATAGCTGGTTCGGTAACATAAGCGTCAACCTCAAACTGGGCCTGGGCTTCGGCCTGGTACTGGTCCTCACCTCGATCCTGGCCCTCACCGGCTGGACCAGCCTGGGCGGTCTGATCGACCGCAGCAACTGGATGAGCGACATCACTCAGCTCAACGCCTCACTGACCAAACTGCGCATCGTGCGCCTGCAGTACATGCTGGCCAATGGCGACGAAGCCGTGGCACAGAACGTTCAGACCAACCTGGATGCCTTCACCACCCAGCAGCAAAAACTGCTCGACAGCTTCAAGAGCCCGGAAAACGTCAAGCTGCTCAATGAGCAAAAAGCGGTCATCACGGCTTACCAGCAATCCCTGAACAAAATGCGCGAGGCTTACCGTAACGGCAACGCCTCGCGCCAGGTGATGGGCGACAAGGCCGACATTGCCAACGCGCAGATCAATGCACTGGATGCCACCGTGCAACAGATGCCTGATAGCCCGGAACGCTTCGCGCAGTTTCAGGCCGTGACCAACGCTAAATTCGAGTTCCTGTCGGCCCGCTACGAAGTGCGCGGTTATACCGGCAACGTCAACCCGGACACCGAAGCGCGCGCCGCCGCGCAAATCGAAAAAACCATCAGCAGCTTGAAAGACCTCAGCGCTGCCTTTGGCGCCAGCCAGCAAAGCGCGCTGACCGCCCTGGAAACGGCCCTGGGCGCCTATCGCACCGCCGTGCAGAACTACAAGACAGCCAACGCCAACATCGTCGCCGCCCGTGCCGAAATGACCACGCAGGGCGCTGATATCGTCACCATCAGCGACAAGCTCTACGAGATCCAGCTCAACCGTCGCGACGTCGAAAGCGCACAGGCCCGCAGCCTGCAGTTGATCAGCACCTTGCTCGCGCTGCTGGTTGGCATCATCGCCGCCTGGGTGATTACCCGCCAGATCACGCGCCCGATCCAGGACACCCTGGCCGTGGTCGAACGCATTGCCTCCGGCGATCTGAGCCACAACATCCAGATCACCCGCCGCGATGAACTGGGCGTGCTGCAGCAAGGCATCCAGCGCATGGGCACCACCTTGCGTGAGTTGATCAGCGGTATTCGTGACGGCGTGACCCAGATCGCCAGTGCCGCCGAAGAACTGTCGGCCGTGACCGAGCAGACCAGCGCCGGGGTCAACAGTCAGAAGATCGAGACCGATCAAGTCGCCACCGCAATGCACGAAATGACTGCCACCGTGCAGGAAGTGGCGCGTAATGCCGAACAGGCTTCGCTGGCGGCCGCCGATGCCGATGGCCAAGCCCGCGCAGGCGACAAAGTGGTGGCGGAAGCCATCGCCCAGATCGAACGCCTGGCGGCTGAAGTCGCGCGTTCCACCGACGCCATGAGCCATCTGCAACAAGAGAGCAACAAGATCGGCAGCGTGATGGACGTGATCAAGGCCGTGGCCGAACAGACCAACCTGCTGGCACTGAACGCGGCGATTGAAGCTGCGCGCGCCGGTGAGGCCGGTCGTGGCTTTGCCGTCGTGGCCGACGAAGTGCGTGGCCTGGCCCAGCGCACCCAGAAATCCACCGAAGAGATCGAAGGCCTGGTCGCAGGTTTGCAGAACGGCACCCAACAAGTGGCCAACGTGATGAACAACAGCCGCAGCCTCACCGACAGCAGCGTCGAACTGACCCGCAAGGCGGGCGTGTCCCTGGAGAACATCACCCGCACAGTGTCGAACATCCAGTCGATGAACCAGCAGATCGCCGCCGCCGCCGAACAGCAAAGCGCCGTGGCCGAAGAGATCAGCCGCAGCATCGTGAATGTGCGCGATGTATCGGAACAGACCGCTACCGCCAGTGACGAAACGGCCAAGTCGAGCGTGGAACTGGCGCGCCTGGGCAGCCAGTTGCAGCAGATGGTCAGCCATTTCCGGGTCTGACAAACCAAAAGGCCGCCTCGGTATCAACCGAGGCGGCCTCTTATCGTCGGGTATTGCGCAACGCTCCACCATAGAAGTGGCATCGTCGTTACGTCAGCGCTTGCTGTGAGCCCGCAACCCCAACCACGCGCTGGGATTGCAATAAAAAACCGCCCTGCCAAGGCGGTTTTTTATTGCATGGAATTTGGCGCTCAGCCCTCGCCTTCCTCGACAAACACCACGCGATTGCCAAACGGGTCCTTGACGCTCATCTCCCGCGAGCCCCAGGGCGTCGCCTCAACTTCGGGTTTGGCATAACGGTAGTCCTTGTCCTGCAACAGCTGCTGGTAAGCATCCACCCCTTGCGCCTGGATCCGCACCGCCGAACCCGGCGAGGCATCGCCATGGTGCTCGGACAAATGCAGCACACACTCGCCCAAAGACACTTGCAGATACAGCGGGTAATTGGTCTCGAAACGATGTTGCCAATCGACCTTGAACCCGAGGAAGTCGACGTAAAACTCCAACGCCTTGACCTCATCGAAAATCCGCAGGATGGGGATGACTTTTCCTAAGTGCATGGCAACCGCTCCGTGTATGAGATCGCCCACTATAAAGACGAAAACCCGAGACGCAAATCCCCGCTGCGCGCCAAGAACCGCCCCGGCCGCTGACCGTTCGCGTGCCCGTCGCGGTAGCTCAACACGCCATTGACCCACACGCCCTCGATGCCTTCTGCCGCGCGTTCAGGCGCGTTGAAATCCGCCACGTCACGCACCCGCAACGGGTCGAACAACACCAGGTCCGCCCAGTGCCCTTCACGAATTTCTCCGCGTTCCGACAAGCCAAAGCGCGCCGCCGACAGACCGGTCATCTTATGCACGGCGGTGTGCAACGGGAACAGCCCGACATCGCGGCTGAAGTGCCCCAATACCCGTGGGAACGCGCCCCACAGGCGCGGGTGTGGAAACGGGTCATCCGGTAAACCATCGGAGCCCACCATTGACAATGGATGCGCCAGGATGCGCCGCACATCCGCCTCGTCCATGCCGTAATAGACCGCCCCCGCGGGTTGCAGGCGGCGCGCCGCGTCCATCAGCGAAACACCCCACTCACTGGCAATGTCCTGCAGGTCGCGACCGCCTTTCTGCGGGTACGGCGTCGACCAGGTGATGGTGATGCGGAATGCATCGGTCACCTGCTTGAGGTCCAGGGTCGAAGAACTGGCCGCATAGGGATAACAGTCGCAGCCCACCGGATGGGTTTTCGCCGCAGCTTCCAGCGCCGCCAACAGTTGCGGGCTACGTCCCCAGTTACCGGCACCGGCGCACTTGAGGTGGGAAATGATCACCGGCGCATTGGCGTGTCGGCCGATCAAAAACGCCTCGTCCATCGCCTCCA
Source organism: Pseudomonas sp. FP2309 (assembly GCF_030687575.1). NCBI lineage: Bacteria > Pseudomonadati > Pseudomonadota > Gammaproteobacteria > Pseudomonadales > Pseudomonadaceae > Pseudomonas > Pseudomonas sp. FP2309. Next base: position 4,688,421 of record NZ_CP117439.1, read on the forward strand.
GCACCGGCTCGAACTCGCTGCGCAAATGGGTGGTGTACACCGCGCCGTACGCGGTCAGTTCCTCACTGAGTTGCAACACTTCATCAGTCTCGGCATTGAATGCGCTGGCGTAGGCCAGGCCTGTGGATAACCCCAGGGCACCGGCTTCGAGACTGTCGTGCAACTGCACGCGCATGGCCGCGATTTCAACCGGCGTGGCGCTGCGGTGCAGGTCATCCATATGGTTGCTGCGCAGCGCCGTGTGGCCGATCAACGCCGCCACGTTAACCGCCGGGTGGGCGTTTTCCACCGCGTGACGGTAATCGCTGAAACGCGGATACGTGAACGCCTCGCGGGTGCCCAGCAGGTTCATCGGGTCCGGCGGATCACCGCGCAAACTGACCGGCGACGCGCTGATGCCGCAGTTGCCGACGATCACCGTGGTCACGCCCTGGCTGAGCTTGGGCAGCATCTGCGGGTGGCGGATCACTACGGTGTCATCGTGGGTGTGCACATCGATAAAACCCGGCGCCAGCACGCGCCCGGTTGCGTCGAGCTCATGCTCGGCCAGCGCCGCCGACAAATCGCCGATCGTCTCGATACGCCCATCGCGCAGCCCCACATCGGCCACGTAGCCAGGGCTGTTGCTGCCATCGATGATCAGCGCCTGGCGAATCAGCGTGTCGTACTTCATATCAGTCTCCAAGCGGCAGGCTATCGGGGCCGCCACGATATTCGTCCAAGGCCAGTTTGATCCGGCGCAGGCGTTCCTGGTTGTCGTCCGGCAGGGCCAGCGCCAGCTCGGTGGCGAGCAGGTCGATGGCCAGCAGCATGCCGTAGCGCGCCGCCGTGGGTTTGTAGATAAAGCTGGTTTCGGCCGGTTGCAGCGGCAGCACCACGTCCGCCAGCCCCGCCAGGGGGGAGTCGGCCAGGGTGATGGCGATGATGTGTGCATCGTAGTTGCGCGCCAGTGCCACCACGTCGAGCAGCTCCGGGGTCAGACCGGTGAGCGAGCAGACGAGCAGCACATGCTCAGGGCCCAACGTCGCCGCCGTGACCCGCATCATCACCGGGTCATGACAGGCGGCAATCGGATAGCCCAGGCGAACCAGGCGTACCTGCAATTCATCGCTGCACACACTCGACGCGCCGCCCATCCCAAACGCATGGATCATCCGCGCCCTATTCAGCAGGCCTACCGCATCGACAAACCCCGCCTGATCAAACCCCGACAAATGCTGACGCAACGTCGCCTCGATATCGCCGAGAATCTGGCGGTGGAATGCCGACTGCTCGGGCAACCCCGCCGGGTCCAGAAACCGACTGCCGACGCCACTGGCCTGCGCCAGTTGCAGGCGCAGATCACGCAGGTCGCGACAACCGACACTGCGGGCAAACCGCGACAAGGTTGCCGTACTCACCTCGGCGCGCTGGGACAACGCTTCCAGGCTGGCCGACGCGGCAAAGCCCACGTCATCGAGCATCAACTGGGCGATGCGCCCTTCGCCGGCGCTGAAGGACGCCTGGCGGGCGCGGATCTGGTAGAGGATGTCCATGGCGGCTCCGGGTGACAGAATGAGGCTCACAACAACAGCGAAAGGCCGTACGTCAAAGCGAAAGCGACCAGTGAGATCAGGGTCTCCAAGACGGTCCAGGTCTTGAAGGTCTGGATCACCGTCATATTGAAGTATTCCTTGATCAGCCAGAAGCCGCCGTCATTCACGTGGGAAAAGATCACTGAACCTGCGCCGGTGGCCAACACCAACAATTCAGGGTGTGGATAACCCAAGCCCATCGCCACCGGCGCAACCACGCCGGACGCGGTGGTCATGGCCACGGTGGCCGAGCCGGTCGCAATGCGCATCAGCGCCGCGAACAGCCAGCCCATCACCAGCGGCGACAGATGAAACGCATGGGCCAGGCCAAGTATTTCGTCAGTCACGCCGGCGTCCACCAGGATGCGGTTCAACCCGCCGCCAGCGCCCACCAGCAAGGTGATGCTCGCGGTCGGTGCCAGGCACTCATTGGTGAACTTGAGGATCGACTCACGGTTAAAACCCTGGGCCAGCCCCAGGGTCCAGAAACTCACCAGAGTCGCCAGCAACAGCGCGATCACCGAGTTGCCGATAAACAACAGGAACTGGTTGAACCCCGTGCCCGGCGTGGCTATCACATTCGCCCAGCCGCCGATCATCATCAACACCACAGGCAACAGGATCGTGCCCATGGTCAGCGCGAAGCTCGGCAGACGCGTGCGCGGTTCGCGCTCGATAAACTGGCGCTCCAACGGGTTTTCCGCCGGCAGGTGTATGCGCGGCACGATGAATTTGGCGTAGACCGGGCCGGCGATGATCGCCGTAGGAATGCCGATCAAAATCGCATACAGCACGGTCTGACCCACCGACGCGTTGTATGCCAGCACCGCCATCATCGCAGCCGGGTGCGGTGGCACCAGCGCATGCACCACCGACAGGCCGGCGACCATCGGCAAGCCGACCATCAGGATCGACACCCCCACACGCCGCGCCACGGTAAACGCGATCGGCACCAGCAACACAAACCCCACTTCGAAAAACAGCGGCAGCCCCACCAGAAAGGCGATGCACACCATGGCCCAATGGGCATTGCGCTCGCCGAAACGGTTGATCAACGTGCGCGCGACCTGCTCGGCGCCGCCGGACTCGGCCATCATCTTGCCAAGCATGGTGCCCAGCGCCACCACCAGTGCGATATGCCCCAGGGTCTTGCCCACCCCCGCTTCGTAAGACCCCATGATCGTGTCTGCGGGCATCCCGGCCATCAACGCCAGGCCGATGGACACCAAGGTGATGACGATAAACGGATTGAGCCGGTAACGTGCGATCAGCACGATCAAAGCAATGATGGCGATGGCAGCGTATGCCAATAGCCCGAAGCCCGGTGATGCAGCCATGCGGTACTCCTCGGAAAGGGTCACGTCGAATCTGTTGTGAAACTCATAAATCATTACCGGGCAGGGTTTTCAATTTTTATGAAAGTAATTTTCGTCCACGGATAAGCGCTGTCGCGCTGGGGTATGCCCGACGCAGCTGCATGAAAATTGAGGGGGTGTTCTTACATGAAGATCAGCAAAAACTGGAAACTCAGCCGATGCGCTTGAGTCATACCCTGCACATTCATTGATGCCAGGAAGCTTGAGCATGATTCGCACCACACTCGCCACCGGCGCGCTGATCCTCGCCGTGTGCGGCACGGCGGCGGCCGCCGACGATTCCGCGCTGAAAAAATGCATGGACGGCGCCAGCACCACCGCTGACATGGTCAGTTGCAACGTCAAGGAAGCCAAGGTCCAGGACACACGCCTGAACAACGCCTACAAGACCGCCCTCGCCGCCCAGGAAGGTACGCGCAGACAACAACTGCAGGACCTGCAGCGCCTGTGGATAAAATACCGCGATGCCAATTGTGGGTTTGTCGGCTCAGCGACCGGCGGCACCATCGATCAGGTCAATGGCACCGGCTGCGTGCTGGACATGACCCAGGCACGCGCCCAGGAGCTGGAAGACCTCGTAGGGCCTTGAACCACTAATCGTGATGGACCTTCGCCCGCTTGAGCAGTTTCTTGCAGCGCTCCGACAGATGCAGCACCCGCAGGTGCTTGCCGGCCTTGGTGTAGCGCTCGCGCAAGGTCATCAGCGCGGCAATCGCTGAGTAGTCGACAAAGCTCAGGTGGCGACAGTCGAGCGTCACGTGAGCGGGGTCATTGGCCGGGTCGAACTGGTTCAAAAACGGCGTGGTCGAGGCAAAGAACAAGGTGCCATGCAGACGGTAGAGCTTGCTGCCGTCGGCTTCCAGGTGCTCATCGGCATACAGCTCACGGGCCTGCTGCCAGGCGAAATTCAGCGCCGCGATCACGATTCCGCACAGCACGGCGGTCGCCAGGTCGGTGAACACGGTGATTACCGTGACCGCGATAATCACCAGCACGTCGTTGAACGGCACCTTGTTGATCACCCGCAGCGACGCCCAGGCGAAAGTCTGCTGGGACACCACGAACATCACCCCCACCAGCGCCGCCAGCGGTATCCGCTCGATCAGCGGTGACAGAAACAAAATGAACAGCAGGATCATCACCCCGGCAAACACCCCCGAGAAACGCCCGCGCCCACCGGAGCTCAAGTTGATCACGGTTTGCCCGATCATCGCGCAACCGCCCATGCCGCCGAACAGGCCCGAGACCATGTTCGCCGCGCCCAGGGCCACGCTTTCGCGGTCGGGGTAGCCACGGGTTTCGGTGATTTCGTCGGTGAGGTTCAGGGTCAGCAAGGTTTCCAGCAGGCCGACCATGGCCATCAGGAATGCATAGGGGGCGATGATGCCGAGGGTTTCCAGGGTCCAGGGAATCTGCGGCAACGCGAACGTTGGCAGGCCGCCTGCGATGTGCGCCATGTCGCCGAGGGTACGGGTTGGCAGGCCAAGCAGGTACACCGCCAGGCCCACGCCGAGGATCGCCACCAGGGCCGGCGGCACCGCGCGGGTGATGCGCGGCAGCAGGTATACAATGGCCATGGTCACCGCGACGAGACCGACCATCACATACAACGGCGTGCCGCTGAGCCAGGCTTCACCGCTCTTGAAATGTTCCAGTTGGGCCAGGGCAATGATGATCGCCAGGCCGTTGACGAACCCCAGCATCACCGAATGCGGCACCATGCGCACCAGCTTGCCCAGGCGCAGCAAACCGAAGGCGACCATGATCAACCCGCCCAGCAGCACCGTCGCCAGCAGATACTCCACGCCGTGTTGTACCACCAGCGCCACGATCACCACCGCCATCGACCCGGCCGCGCCCGAAACCATGCCCGGCCGCCCGCCGAACAACGCTGTCAGCGTGCAGATGATAAAGGCACCGTAGAGGCCCATCAGCGGGTTGAGATGAGCCACCAGGGCAAAGGCGATGCATTCGGGCAGCAATGCAAAAGACGTGGTGAGGCCGGCCAGGGCATCGGCGCGTAGACGGGTGAGAGTCATGAAGTACCAGGGAATTGCGAGGACAAGGAGGTGGGAATGGTACGGAATTGAGCGAGGCGGAGCCAGATTTTTAAGGCCGCCTTACGCGGTGAAAAACGCTGATGCCCGTCAGTTAAGGCAGAAGACTTTACCGGTGGGAGGGCGGTATGCCTGCCAAGTCGGAGCGTCAGCAGGCATACCGCGCCAGCTTGGTCTGGATAAAGTCGAGGAAACACTGGATGCGCAACGCCAATTGCGAGTTGCGGTAGAACACTGCGTGGATCGGCTGACGATAACCACTGTTGAACGCTTCCAGCACCGGCACCAGGCGCCCGGCGTCGATGTCGGCGCTGGCCATGAAGTTCGACAGGCAGCAAATACCCTGCCCTTCCAGCGCCAACTGGCGCAGGGTTTCGCCGCTGGACGCGGCAATGCCCGGCTGGATCAGCCAGCGGTCGCCCTCTACATGACGCAGCGGCCAGTGGTTGAGGGTTTCGGTCTGGGTGAAACCCAGCAAGGTGTGGTCGGCCAACTCGGCCACCGTGGTCGGCGCGCCGTGTTGCTTAAGGTAGTCCGGGCTGGCGAGGATATGCAGGGGCGTGCAGCCCAGTGAGCGCGCGTGCAGGGTGGAGTCGGACAGGGCACCGATGCGGATGGCGATGTCGGTACTCTGCTCCAGCAGGTCGATGATCAGGTCATCGCTGTTGAGTTCCAGCTGGATGTCCGGGTAAAGGCGGCGAAACTCGGCAATGTACGGCACGATCCCGTGCAACATGAACGGCACGGCGGCGTTGATACGCAGGCGTCTGGCGGGGTTCTCCCGGCGCGAGGACAGGCGCTCTTCGAGCTCATCCATCTGCGCCAGGATCAGCTTGGCCTGTTCGAAGAAGTACTTGCCCTCTTCGGTCAGGTCCATGCGCCGCGTGGTCCGATTGATCAGCGTTGTATCGAGCTTGGCTTCCAGGCGCGACAAAGTCCGGCTGACCGCCGACGGCGTCTGCCCGACCTGCTCCGCCGCCGCCGAAATCGAGCCGCACTCGATCACGCTGACGAAGATCTGTAGCTCATCGGATCGGGCTTTCACAGGCTGTCCTCTTTATCGGTTCCGCGCAGCTTACACCGGGAGGTCGAAGACCTGCGCCAGATGCTGTTCATAGCGCGCCACGTCAGCGTCGATGGCCGGACGCTTCATCACGTCCACACACAGGAAGGTCGGCAACGCGGTCATGCCCAAAAATTGGTTGGCCTTGTGGAACGGGAAGTACACCGCGTCCACGCCCTTGGCGTCGAAGAAATCACTCGGGTCGTCGAAGGCTTGCTGCGGCGCGTTCCACGTCAGGGACAGCATGTACTGTTTGCCCCTGATCAGGCCGCCGCTGCCGTATTTCTGCGACGCATCGGAACGGGTACGGCCGTCGCTGGCGTACAGGCTGCCATGGCCTTCGGTGAAGACTTCGTCGATGTACTTTTTGACGATCCACGGCGCGCCCATCCACCAGCCGGGCATCTGGTAAATGATCACGTCGGCCCAGAGGAATTTGGCGACCTCTTCGGCCACGTCATAACCCTCGTCGATATGCGTGACCTTGACGTCGATACCACCACGGTCCAGCACAGCCGCTGCGGTGTCATGCAGGGTGGCGTTGTAACGGCCGTCGGAGTGAGCGAATTTTTTACCGCCGTTGAGCAGGAGTACTTTTTTCATGGGAGGGCATCCAAGAGGTTGAAATGTCTGGACGCAGACTATCGACCTCGCCTCCGGGGAATAAGCCGTTGCGCGGCAAAATACCTTTGATCAGTAAGCACGAATACTTGACGCATTATTAACCACCGATCAGCAGATGCCCGCCGAGCAGCGCCATGCCGACGAAAAACACCCGCTTAAACAGCACCGCACTGATGCGCGTGCGCACCACCTGCCCCAACCACATGCCCAACAACGCCGGCACCAGCGCCAGCAACGAGGCACCGACTTCGCCTCCGCCCAATGCTCCACGCCAGGCCAACCCGGCAGCCAGCGCCAGCGTCGACAAGCTGAACGACAGCCCCAGCGCCTGCACCAGTTGGTCGCGACTCAACCCCAGCGCTTGCAGATACGGCACGGCGGGGATCACGAACACACCGGTGGCCGAGGTGATCACACCGGTGATCACCCCACATAACGGGCCCAGCCAGCGCTCGGTTATGGGCTTGACGTGGAACGTCGGCAAACACAGACCGCTCAGGGCGTACACCAGCAACGCCGCGCCCAGCGCACGCACCACCCAACGCCCGCCGTCCATGCCCAGCCAGAACGTGCCCACGCCGGTGCCGAGCACAATCAGCAACAACATCGGCCATAGGCGTTTGAGCAATGCCCTTAGATGACCGCCAAATGCCAATTGCCACAGGTTGGTGACGGTCGACGGGATGATCAGCAACGCCGCAGCCTGCGCCGGCAACATAGCCAGGCCGAGCAACCCCATGGCGACGGTGGGCAATCCCAGGCCGATCACGCCTTTGACGGTGCCGGCCAGCAGAAAGGTGCCGATCACCAGCAGCGTCAAGGCCGGGCCGAGGTTTTGGTAGAACGCGAGGAAGGTATTCATGGGGCGATTGTGCGGGTTTGGAGTGGGGCTGAAAATTCGCCATATACTGAGGCAGCCTCTTGTATTGCATCAGGCTGATCGTTTTGCGGGCAAGCCCAGCCAGAGGACATCTTCCAGCCATGCATTTTGACCTGATCGACCTGCGCCTCTACCTGCACACCCTCGACACGGGCAGCATCACCGCCGGCGCCAGTCGCAGCCATTTATCCCTGGCAGCGGCCAGTGCCCGCATCCGTGGGATGGAAACGTCCCTGTGCATCGCATTGCTTGAGCGCGGGCGCCGGGGCGTCACACCCACACCCGCCGGTACGGCCTTGGCGCGCCACGCCCGCCTGCTGCTGCAACAGGCCGACCATCTGCAACAAGAGCTGGCGGAATACGCCAAAGGCGCCAAAGGTCAGGTGCGCCTGCTGTGCAACACCACGGCGCTGAGTGAACACCTGCCGGAGGTGCTGGCGGACTTTCTACGCGCACACCCCAACCTTGAGATCGACCTGCAGGAATTGCCCAGCCTGCGCATTGCCCAGGCCCTGCGCCAGGGCACAGCGGACCTGGGGATTATTTCCGATGCAGTCGACACCCACGGCTTGCAGACCCTGCCCTTTCGCGACGACCCGCTGGTGCTGCTCCTGCCGCTGGCGCATCCCCTGACGGGGCGCTGCGTGAGTTTTATCGACAGCCTGCAACACGATTACATTGGCCTGGCCGCCCACAGTGCGCTGGCGGTGTACCTGGAGGAACAGGCGTTGCACGCGGGCTTTCGCTTGCAGACGCGTATTCGCGCCGAGGGTTTTAATGGAGTGATGCGCATGGTTGCCAGGGGCGCGGGGCTGGGTATCGTGCCTCAGGCGGCACTTGACCGCTGGCCGTCGGCGCGCCCGTTCAACGCCCAGCCGTTGCAGGAAGACTGGGCACGCCGCCAACTGCTGTTGTGCGCGCGATCATTCGACCACTTGCCCGGTTACGCCAAAGCCTTGTTCGACGCCCTGGCCTTGCCCTTGCAAAAACGCCCGTAAGACACCGCCGATATCAACAGCAGGAACGGCACGCCAAACACCAGGCTCATCTTGAATGCGTCGGTGAAATCCGTGTCGTTGTCCTTAAGTCACGCTGTGGCGCACCTTGAACTGCGGCTGATCCCAGGTGCCGTTATCGAGAATGTCCGCGAGGATATCCACTGCGTCCCACACCTCGGTGAAGCGGGTGTACAGCGGCGTAAACCCGAAACGCATGATGCGCGGCTCGCGGTAGTCACCGATCACGCCGCGGGCAATCAAGGCCTGGATAACGGCATAGCCTTCCGGGTGTTCGAAACTCACATGGCTGCCGCGCCGGGCGTGCTCGCGGGGGGTGATCAGTGTCAGGCCATGGGCCGCGCAACGGGTCTCGACCTGCTCGATAAACAGGTCGGTCAACGCCAGGGATTTGCTGCGCAGGCTGGCCATATCGGTCTGTTCAAACAGCTCCAGACCACACTCCACCATGGCCAGCGAGGTAATCGGCTGGGTGCCGCACAGGTAGCGCGCGATGCCGGCGCTGGGCGCGTAGTCGGACTCCATGGCGAACTGCCGAGTGTGCCCGAACCAGCCTGACAACGGCTGATGCACAAGGTCCACCAGCGCCGGGTTGACCCACACGAACGCCTGCGAACCAGGGCCGCCGTTGAGGTATTTGTAGGTGCAGCCAATCGCGTAATCCGCACCGGCGGCGTTCAGGTCGATGGGTACCGCGCCTGCTGAATGCGCCAGGTCCCAGATGCTCAACGCGCCGCACTCATGGCTCAAGGCCGTGAGCGCCCGCATGTCATACATAAAGCCGGTCTTGTAATTGACGTGGGTGAGCATCACCACGGCCACGTCGGTGTCGATAGCCTGGGGCAGTTCGTCCGGGCTGTTCACCAGACGCAGGCAATAGCCCTGTTGCAACAGCTCAGCCAGGCTCTGTGCGATGTACAGGTCGGTCGGAAAGTTGCTCGCTTCGCTGACGATCACCTTGCGCGCGGGCTCGCGCTGGCCCTGCACGATCAGCGCGGCGCTGAGCACTTTGAACAGGTTGATGGAAGTGGTATCGGTGATCACCACTTCGCCGTCGCGTGCACCGATCAGCGGCGCCAGGCGGTTACCCAGGCGTAGGGACAAATCTGCCCAGCCGGCGCTGTTCCAACTGCGGATCAAGCCATTGCCCCACTCCTCGGCAATCACCTGCTGCGCACGCGCCAGCGCGGCCACCGGGCGTGCGCCGAGGGAATTGCCGTCCAGGTAGATCACCCCCGCAGGCAGCGCGAACTGATGACGCAGAGGTGCCAAGGGGTCTTGGGCGTCGAGGGTTTGGCAGTGGCTTCGGGAGGTCATGGCCGATCCTGGTTTTTAGAAGGAAGACAGGCCAAATAATGAACGAAGAATCGCAGAATTTTCGTGCAAAGTGATCGGCAACACGCTAATTAAGCTGTAGGAAATTCGAACTTAACTCACAAACACGCGGATTTATTCTAATCATGATGCTTGACGCCACCGACCTGCGCCTCCTGCATTTCCTGCAACAGGATGGCCGTATCAGCAACCAGGAACTGGCGGAAAAAGTCGCATTGTCCCCTTCCGCCTGCCTGCGCCGTCTGCGCCTGCTGGAAAGCGAAAAAATCATCAGCGGTTACCGCGCCGTGTTGAATGCCGAGCAACTGGGGATCGAGCTGGAGGCGATCGTGCACCTGTCGTTGCGCCAGGACGTGGAGGACTGGCATGAGACGTTTATCAAGAAGGTGCAAGGCTGGCCGGAGGTGGCCAGTGCCTACGTGATCACCGGCGCCAGCAATTACGTGCTGCGGGTCCAGGCACGCAACCTCAAGCACTTTTCGGACTTTATCGTGAACCACCTGAACCGCACGGCGGGGGTGATGGATATACGCTCGGAGATCGTGTTGCAGAAGATCAAGGATCGGGATGAGCTGTTGGACCTGGTCCTGCGCAAATAAGAGCAGCGCGACAGAACCCATGTGGGAGGGGGCGTAGACCCTGCCACATGGGTAGCCACGCTTATCAGTCTTCCAGTGCACGCACCCGCTGCATGCGTTTTTGCTCCAGCGGCGCGTCAGCCACCTGCAACTCAAAGTCAAAATCAATCTGCGCAAAACGCCCTTCTACACCAAACTCCTGCGCCAACTGCTTATCGTCACTGAAGCGGATTTCAGCGATCAATTCATCGCGCGTGGCGTAGGCAAAATCATCGTGCAGGTACGGGTCATCCGACAGGTTGATCTGGGTGGTCAGGTGCCGATAGCCGGGCGCAGAGATAAAGAAGTGGATATGCGCCGGCCGTTGCCCGTGACGCCCCAACTGATCGAGCAGTTGCTGGGTCGGCCCGGTCGGCGGGCAACCGTAGCCCGACGGCACGATGCTGCGAAAACGGTAGTTGCCCTGGGCGTCAGTCTCGATGCGCCGGCGCAGGTTGAATTCCGATTGGGTGCTGTCGAACCACGAATAGGTGCCACCGGTGTTGGCCTGCCACACGTCGACGATCGCACCGGCCAGCGGCTTGCCGTCGGTGTCGCGCACCTGCCCGCGCATGAACAGCGGCACGGCGGTGTCCGTCCCATCGTCCAAACGCGCTTCGTACTTGGACAGCGGCGCACCGGCCACGTACAGCGGGCCTTCGATGGTGCGCGGGGTGCCACCGGTTTTGCCGGCCTCTTCGTCGGCCGCATCCATCAACATGTCCAGGTAATGCTCAAGCCCAAGCCCCGCGACGAGCAGCCCGGCTTCCTGGTTCTTGCCCAGCTCATTAAGGTAGTTGACCGCTTTCCAGAACTCTTCCGGGGTCACCTCAAGGTCTTCGATGATGTTCACGGTGTCGCGCAAAATCCGGTAGACCAGCGCTTTGGCGCGCGGGCTACCGTCGTCATTGAAATTGCCGCTGGCTTCTTCGAGAAACTGTTGGGCATGGGCAGTCTGGGACAGGCGTATGGACATAGTGCAATCCTCATCTTGTAGTTATTCGGTGTGGCGATTCGGTAGAACGGGCTATCGGTCGTCGTCATGGATCGACGAAGGATGCCGGCACAGGGCGTTCACTTCGATGGCCATGTAGGGGTAAAGCGGCAGTTGCATCAACAGGTCGTGCAGTTCTTGCACACTGTCGACGTCGAACACGCTGTAGTTGGCGTAGAGCCCGGCAATGCGCCACAAGTGGCGCCATTTGCCCTCCTGCTGCAGACGCTGCGCCAGGGCTTTTTCGTCAGCCTTGAGGCTGGCGGCGCGTTCAGGGTTCATGTCGACGGGCAGGTTCACGGTCATTTTTACGTGGAACAACATAGCAGGCGCCTCTTAGTGTTTATCACGACGGAAGAACGCCAGACGCTCTTCATCGATGGCCAAGCCCAGGCCCGGCGCAGTGGAGACATGCAGCTGGAAGTCGCGGTACAACGGCGGTTCGCTGAGGATGTCCTCGGTGAGCAACAGCGGGCCGAACAGCTCGGTGTCCCAGGCCAGTGTGTTCAGGGTGAGAAACGCATGGGCCGAGGCCAGGGTGCCGATGCCGCCTTCGAGCATGGTGCCACCGTACAAGCCGATGCCAGCTGCTTCGGCAATCGCGGCGGTGCGCAGCACGGCGCGCGGGCCGCCGTTCTTGGCGATCTTGAGGGCAAACACCGAGGCTGCGCCTTCGCGGGCCAGGTTGAAGGCATCCTCCACACATTCGATGGATTCATCGGCCATGATCGGCGCCGGGCTCGACCGGTTCAGCCGCGCCATACCGCCGCGGTTGTTGCGCGAAATCGGCTGTTCGATCAGGTCGATACCGTTGTCCCCAAGCACCTGGCAGGCCCGCAGCGCCACGGCTTCGTCCCAGGCCTGGTTGACGTCGACACGCACACTGGCGCGATCGCCCAAGGCCTTTTTGATCGCCAGCACGTGGGCCAGGTCGCGGCTGACTTCACCGGCCCCGATCTTCAGCTTGAAAATGCGGTGGCGGCGCAGGTCGAGCATCTTCTCGGCCTCGGCGATATCTTGCTCGGTGTTACCGCTGGCCAAGGTCCAGGCCACCGGCAGCGCATCCCGCACGCGGCCGCCGAGCAACTCACTGACCGGCAGGCCCAGGCGTTTGCCCAGCGCATCGAGCAGGGCGCTTTCGATACCGGATTTGGCAAAGGTATTGCCGCGAATACTGCGCTCCAGGCGCAACATGGCGGCGTTGATATTGCTGGCATCCTGGCCGACCAACAGTGGCGCGAAGTGACGGTCGATGTTGACTTTGATGCTGTCGGGGCTCTCATTGCCGTAGCTCAGGCCGCCGATGGTGGTGGACTCACCGATGCCTTCTATTCCGTCGGCGCAACGCACGCGGATGATCACCAGGGTCTGGTTCTGCATCGTGTGCATCGCCAGCTTGTGCGGGCGGATGGTAGGAAGGTCGACGATAATCGTCTCGATCGACTCGATGGCGCAAATCGGCATGGCAATACCCGCTGGGTTCTTTATTGGTTTGAGCTGATTCTGTACCGGCTCTTTCCAGGCTTCCAATATAGATTTAGTCTTGATCGATACTCTTAAGGTATGAAGGGAGCCGTCATGGAACTGCGTCATCTGCGCTATTTCCAAGTGCTGGGTGAAACCCTCAACTTCACCCGAGCCGCCGAACGCCTGCACATCGCCCAACCGCCGCTGAGTCGACAGATCCAGCAACTGGAGGATGAGCTGGGCGTGCTCCTGTTGGAGCGCGGCCGGCCACTGCGCCTGACCGAGGCCGGGCGGTTTTTCTATGAACACGCCAATGTGTTGCTCGAACAATTGAGTAAAGTCTGCGACAGCACTCGGCGTATCGGCCAGGGCGAAAAGACCTGGCTGGGCATCGGTTTTGCGCCGTCGACCTTGTATGGCGTGCTGCCGGAACTGATCCGACGGCTGCGCACCCACGACGCGCTGGAGCTGGAGCTGGGACTGTCAGAGATGACCACCTTGCAGCAGGTCGAAGCGCTCAAGGCCGGGCGTATCGATGTGGGTTTCGGGCGTATTCGCATCGACGACCCGGCCATCGTCCAACGCGTGCTGGTGGAGGACCGATTGGCGGCCGTGCTGCCTGCTGGCCACCCGCTGCTGGCCGCCCCCGCCACCCTCGCCCAATTGGCCGCCGAGCCGTTCGTGCTCTACCCCGGCAACCCGCGCCCCAGTTATGCCGACCATGTGATCGCGCTGTTCGATGCCCACGGCCTGAGCCTAAAGGTCGCGCAGTGGACCAACGAGCTGCAGACCGCCATCGGCCTGGTCGGCGCAGGCATGGGGGTCACCCTGGTGCCGGCGTCGGTGCAGGTGCTGCATCGGGCGGATATCGGCTACACCCCGGTGGTGGAGGCCACGGCCACTTCGCCGATTATCCTGAGCCGGCGGGTCAATGATCAGTCGCCGGGGCTGAGGCATTGTTTGCAACTGGTGGAAGAACTGATCTGACTTCACTCAAGCGTCACAAATCCCAGTGGAAGTGGGCTTGCCCCCGATGGTCGAATCCATCCAACAATGGCTGGCCGATCAGGCACTTGATGGCGTTCAGCTGTATTACGAAAAGTTTACGCAGAGTAATATCTGCCCCCTCAGCACTTCTGATGGGTTCAGCCCAGAGAAATATAAGTAGAAGGGAACGTTAATGGCGGATGACATGGTTAACCCGGTGGGCCTCAAGCGTGGCCTGAAGAACCGGCATATTCAGCTGATTGCCTTGGGAGGGGCGATTGGCACGGGGCTGTTCCTCGGCTCGGCGGGGGTGCTCAAGTCGGCGGGCCCGTCGATGATCCTGGGGTATGCGATTGCCGGTTTTATCGCGTTCCTGATCATGCGCCAACTCGGCGAGATGATCGTCGAAGAGCCGGTCGCCGGTTCCTTCAGCCACTTCGCGCACAAATACTGGGGTGGCTACGCGGGCTTCCTGGCCGGTTGGAACTACTGGGTACTGTACGTGCTGGTGGGCATGGCCGAACTGACGGCCGTGGGCAAGTACATCCAGTTCTGGTGGCCCGAGATCCCGACGTGGGTCAGCGCACTGGTGTTCTTCGTGGCGGTGAACCTGATCAACACCTTGAACGTGAAGTTCTTCGGTGAGGCCGAGTTCTGGTTTGCGATCATCAAGGTGGTGGCGATTGTCGGCATGATCGTGCTCGGCTGCTACCTGCTGTTCAGCGGCACCGGCGGCCCGCAGGCCTCCATCAGCAACCTGTGGAGCCACGGCGGGTTCTTCCCCAATGGCGGCATGGGGCTGTTGATGTCCATGGCGTTCATCATGTTCTCGTTCGGTGGCCTGGAGCTGGTGGGCATCACTGCCGCCGAAGCCAGCGAACCGCGCAAGGTGATCCCCAAAGCGATCAACCAGGTGGTCTACCGGATCCTGATTTTCTACGTCGGCGCCCTGACCGTGCTGCTGTCGCTGTACCCATGGGACCAACTGCTGCAAACCCTGGGCGCCTCGGGCGATGCCTACAGCGGCAGCCCGTTTGTGCAGATCTTCTCGCTGATCGGCAACGACACCGCCGCGCACATCCTCAACTTCGTGGTGCTGACCGCGGCGCTGTCGGTGTACAACAGCGGCGTGTACTGCAACAGCCGCATGCTGTTCGGCCTGGCCGAGCAGGGTGATGCGCCCAAAGCGCTGATGAAACTCAACAAACAAGGCGTGCCGCTGCGTGCCCTGGCGATCTCGGCGTTGGTGACGATGCTGTGCGTGGTGGTCAACTACGTGGCGCCGCAGAGCGCCCTGGAGTTGCTGTTCGCGCTGGTGGTTGCCTCGCTGATGATCAACTGGGCGCTGATCAGCATCACCCACATCAAGTTCCGCAAAGCCATGGGCGACCAAGGCGTGACGCCGTCGTTCAAGACCTTCTGGTTCCCGTTCAGCAACTACCTGTGCCTGGCGTTCATGCTGATGATCATCAGCGTGATGCTGGCGATTCCGGGGATTCGCGAGTCGGTGTACGCAATGCCGATTTGGGTGGGGGTTATCTACGTGGCGTATCGGCTGCGAGTCCGGAACAGCAATGCGGTTGTGAGCACGTCGTAAGACCAGCGGGAGCCGGGCTTGCCTGCTCCCCTTGATTGTATTGCGCAATAAACAAAGCCCCGGATCTGCGGGGCTTTTTGTTTAGAGCGTGGAACGTACGCGCCAGAGCTCGGGAAAGAGCACGGTGTCGAGCATCTTGCGCAAATACCCCACGCCTTCCGTGCCGCCCGTGCCGGGCTGGAAGCCGATGATCCGCTCTACGGTGGTGACATGGCGGAAGCGCCACTGGCGGAACGAATCTTCCAGGTCGATAAACTTTTCGGCCAACTGATACAAATCCCAATAGCGACTCGGGTCGCGATACACCTCACGCCAGGCCGCCTCCACGGACTCATCGTGCACCGTGGCCGCGGTCGGATCGCGTTCGGCGCGCCGGGGATCAATCGCCAGACCGGTCCTGGCCATCAGGTTGACCGCCTCGTCATACAGCGACGGCGTGGCAATCGCCACCTGCAGTTCCTGCAACAGTTGCGGGCGGTGGGCATGGGGCCGCAACAGCGCCGGGCTTTTGTTACCCAGGATAAATTCGATCTCGCGGTACTGGAACGATTGAAATCCCGAGGACTGCCCCAGGAACGGGCGGATCGCCTTGTACTCGGACGGCGTCATGGTCGCCAGCACCGCCCAGGCATGCACCAGTTGGTCGAAGATCCGCGACACCCGCGCCAGCATCTTGAACGCCGGCGGCAACTCGCCCAGGCGCACGTGCTCGCGGGCGGCCTTGAGTTCGTGGAGCATCAGTTTCATCCACAGCTCAGAGGTCTGGTGCTGGATGATG
This sequence comes from Pseudomonas sp. FP2309, assembly GCF_030687575.1. Classification (NCBI taxonomy): domain Bacteria; kingdom Pseudomonadati; phylum Pseudomonadota; class Gammaproteobacteria; order Pseudomonadales; family Pseudomonadaceae; genus Pseudomonas; species Pseudomonas sp. FP2309. Next base: position 4,704,786 of record NZ_CP117439.1, read on the forward strand.
AAGAGCATTTCGTTGTGGTCCGGCGAAAGCGGGTGCTGGGCGCTGAGGACTTTGCCCAGGTCCAGGTAGTCGCCGTAACTCATGGCCTCGGAGAAATTCAGTTCGGCGTTATGCCATTCTTCCTGGGGTTGGGAATCGGCAGGCTTATAGTCTGGAGAAAAGGGACACTGGCTCATCGCGTGGGCTCCTTGAGCGGACGGAGAATGGCGCGTACAGGGCTGGCGTCGAGGTTGGCAAACCGCAGCGGCAGCGCGATCAGTTCATAGTCGCCCTCCGGTACGTCATCGAGCACGATGCCTTCGAGAATGGCCATGCCATGGCGGGCCACGGCGTTGTGGGACTCCATGGTCTTGGATTGTTGCGGGTCCAGGGACGGGGTATCGATACCAATCAAGCGCACGCCCAGGCCGGCCAGCAGTTCAATGGTTTGCGGGGCGATGGCGGTGAAGTCCGGATCCCACTGCGTCAGCGGCGCTTGTGGATAAGTGCGCAGCAACACCCGCTCCGGCAGGTTATCCACACGCCCCTGCAACTGATGCGGCTGCACCAGCGCGCCACTGCCCAGGCAATGCAGCACGCGGCACGGGCCCATGTACACATCCAACGACACCGCGCCGATCGGCGCGCCGTCGGCGCTGTAATGCAGCGGCGCATCTACATGGGCGCCGGTATGCGGTGACAAGGTAACGCGTCCCACGTTCACCGGGCACTCCGGGCCGAACTGCCACACGCGCTCCTCCTGGAACGGCGTATCCCCCGGCCAGGTCGGGGTCGCCGTACTCAAGGGCGGGCTGATATCCCACCACGGTTTTATAGGGTTCATCTCAAGGCTCTTGGCGGTTACTGGGGTGAATGATACGAGGGCCTGCTGCGAATTTTCTTGCGAATTCCGGCGCCGGGCGCGAATTCTTTCGCACTTACTGCGAGGAATGGGCGGATTAGTGCACACATCTTTCGTTTCCATACGGTGCAACAGATGGCTGCGCTTCTGGGCATCCCGATGTCGAGCTCAGACCACTGACACAACGCCGCAGGCCTTAGGGTGGATCTTTCCATTCCCTGCCTCGGAGGCATCATGTCCACGCCCATCACCGTACTGCGCGACACCCATCCCCTGCCGGTCCTGGATGCCTGCAAATGGGAAAAACTCGAGGGCGACCCTCACACCGTCAACCTCAACGCCTACACCAGCGAAGACGGCAGCAAGATCATGGGCACCTGGATCTGCACCCCGGGCAAGTGGTACGTGGACTATGTGAAATGGGAGTACTGCCACTTCCAGGAAGGCTACTGCATCATCACCCCCGAAGGGATGGCGCCGATCCACCTGCGGGCTGGAGATATCTTTGTGGTGGAGCCAGGGATGAAGGGGACGTGGGAAGTGGTCGAGACTGTGCGTAAGTATTTTGTGTTTGCTTGAAGCCTTGGCTGAACCGGCTAGCTGTGGCGAGCGGGCTTGCCCCGCTCACCAGAACCCTTATTTGGGCTTGCGATAGCTGTTGATGATCGCCGAGAAATCTTTGCCGCCTTCCCCCCGCTGACTCATCGATTGATACAACTGCTGGGCCACCGCGCCCAGAATCACCGGCTGCTTCGCCTGGCGAGCCGCTTCGGTGGCCAGGCCCAGATCCTTGAGCATCAGGTCGGCGCCGAAACCACCGGTATAGCCACGCGACGACGGCGCGGTTTCGATCACCCCCGGCCATGGGTTGTAGGTGTCGGAACTCCAGCAACGCCCGGTGGAGCTGTTGATAATGCCAGCCAGCACTTGGGTGTCGATCCCCAGCGCATCGCCCAGGGCCATGGCTTCGCTGACGCCAACCATGCTGATGCCCAGCAGCAAGTTGTTGCAGATCTTGGCGATTTGCCCGGTACCGACATCACCGCAGTGCACGATGTTGCGACCCATCTGTGCCAGCACCGGTTGCAGGGTGGCGAACAGTTGCGCGGTAGCGCCGACCATAAAGGTCAGGGTCCCGGCTTGCGCACCACCGGTGCCGCCGGACACCGGCGCGTCTGCCATCACCACGCCGTGCCGGGCTGCCGCCGCGGCCACATCGCGGGCGGTCTGCGGGTCGATGGTGCTGCAATCCACCGCGGGCACGCCTTTACCAATGCCAGCCAGCACGCCGTCTTCATTGAGCCATACGCTGCGCACATGGGCGGCGGCGGGCAGCATGGTAATCACCAGTTCAGCGCCGTGGGCCGCATCGCGCGGTGAGTCGCTGATGCTGCCGCCGAGTTCGGCCAGTTCCTTGAGCACCGTCTGGTTCAGGTCAAACAGGTTCAGCGCGTGGCCAGCCTTAATCAGGTTGCGGGCCATGGGCGCACCCATGTTGCCCAGGCCGATAAATGCAATCTTCATGGTCGTCTCCCGGAATCAGCGCAGGTTGATGGTGGTGTTGACGCCATCGTTGACCGTGTCGTCATCGAACCAGCGGCTGGTGACGGTTTTGGTCTGGGTGTAGAACTGCACCACTTGCTTGCCGTAAGGGCCCAGGTCGCCGAGCTTGGACCCGCGGGAACCGGTGAAGCTGAAGAACGGGACCGGCACCGGAATCGGGATGTTGATCCCGACCTGGCCCACATCGATCTCGCTCTGGAACTTGCGCGCCGCCGCCCCGCTCTGGGTGAACAGGCCGGTGCCGTTGCCGAATGGGTTGGCGTTGACCAGCGCGATGGCCTCATCGAGGGTGTCGACTTCCAGCACCACCAGCACCGGGCCGAAGATTTCCTGGGTATAGATCTGCATGTCAGTGGTCACGCCGGAGAACAGGGTCGGGCCGACGAAGTTACCTTGCTCGAAGCCCGGCACCTTGATGTCGCGGCCGTCCAGTTCCAGTTTGGCGCCTTCTTTCACGCCGCTTTCGATCAGCTCCAGGATGCGGGCCTTGGCGCGCTTGGAGATGACCGGGCCGACGTCGGTACCGGCCTCGCTGCCGGCATTGACCTTGAGTTTCAGCGCCAGCGCCTTGAGGTCCGGCAGCCATTGTTTGGCCGCACCCACCAGCACCACCACCGAGGTGGCCATGCACCGCTGGCCCGCCGCGCCGAAACCGGCGCCGACCAGGGCATTGAGGGTGTGTTCGCGGTTGGCATCGGGCAGCACCACCGCGTGGTTCTTGGCGCCCATCATCGACTGCACGCGCTTGCCGTGTTTGCCGGCCAGGTCGTAGACGTGCGTGCCGACCGCCGTCGAGCCGACGAAAGACACGGCCTTGATGTCTTTGTGGGTGCAGAGGGCATCCACCACATCCTTGCCGCCGTGCACCACGTTGAGCACACCGGCCGGGACGCCGGCTTCCAGCGCCAACTCCACCAGCAACATCGTCGACAACGGATCCTGCTCGGATGGCTTGAGAACAAACGTGTTCCCGCAGGCAATGGCCATCGGGAACATCCACAGCGGGATCATCGCCGGGAAGTTGAACGGGGTAATCCCGGCGCACACGCCGATGGGCTGGCGCAGGGTGTAGGTGTCAACGCCACCGGCAACGTTTTCGGCGAACTCGCCCATTTGCAGGGTGCCGATGGAGCAGGCGTGCTCCACCACTTCCAGGCCACGGAAAATATCGCCCTCGGCATCGGCGATGGTCTTGCCCTGCTCGGCGCTGAGGACCACGGCGATGCGTTTGGAATGCTCACGGATCAAGGCCTGCAGCTTGAGCATGATGCGCATGCGTGCACCAATCGGCGTCAGCTTCCAGGTCTGGAAGGCGCGATGAGCAGCGTCGATGGCGGCGTTGACTTCATCAGCCGTGGCGAACGGGACTTTGGCCAATACTTGCTGGGTGGCCGGGTTGACGATGTCTTGCCAGTGTGTGGTCTTGGACTCGACCCACTCGCCGTTGATCAGCAATTTGACCGGTTGCACGGAAATTTCGGCAGATGCGTTCATGTGGTCTCCAACTCTTATATTTATCTAGAGACAAGGCGCGTGAATCGCCTTGAAGAATGAGGCGTTCGGACTGTTTTTGGAGTATAGATGTGCAAATCTCTAATAAGAACGCACATAAAAGCCGGTCCAATATGCAAAAAAACATCACGTCACTGGGCTCCCTGAACTGGGATGACCTGAAGTTTTTCCTCGAGGTGGCCCGCACCCGCAAGGCCAGCGTCGCCGCCAAGCGCCTGGCGGTGGACTACACCACCGTGTCGCGGCGCATCAGCTCACTGGAAGTGTCGCTCGGCACGTTGCTGTTCGAAAAATCCCGGACCAACGGCTTTGTGCTCACCCCGGAAGGCCAGCGTCTGCTGGGCTACGCCGAGTCCATCGAAAGCACCCTGCACATGGCCTGCGAACAAGTCTCCGGCTCCGGTGTGGCGCTGTCCGGGCACGTGCGCATGGGCTGCACCGAAGGCTTCGGCAGCTTCTTTGTCACCCCGCAACTGAGTCACTTCGTCGACACCTACCCGGCCATCTCGGTGGATATCCTGCCCCTGCCCCACTTCATCAGCCTGTCCAAGCGCGAGGCCGACATCGTCATCGCTCTGGAACGTCCGGAACACGGCCCCTACGTGTGCTGCAAACTGTGCGACTACAAACTGCAGCTATACGCCACCCAGGACTACCTCGACCAACACCCGCCGATCCGCAAACCGGCGGATTTGGCCGAGCATCCGTTTATCAGTTATGTCGATGACCTGGCGTTCAGCTCGGAGCTGCTGTACCTGGCCAATGTAGTGCCCGGCGCCAGCGCGAGTTTGCGCAGTACCAGCGTGATTGCGCAGTACGTGGCGGCGCAGCAAGGCCGGTCGATGGCGATACTGCCGTGCTTTTTGGCGGCGCAGGACCCGCGCTTGCTGCCGGTGCTGGGGGAGCAGATCGCGCTTACGCGGCAGTTTTGGATGTATTGCCGGGAGGACTTGAGGAAGTTGAAGCGCATTACGTTGCTGTGGGATTACATCAGGGAAGTGACGGAGCAGAACCAGGGGTTATTGATGGGGGAGACGCGGGAGATGAGGTTCGCGGATTAAAGGGCCATCAACGATGACGCTTGACGCTGGCGCCGAGCGCTTCAACAAACACACCGCGCAATAAACGTGGAAGCGGGCTTGCCCGGCTCCCACAGGTGGAGTGCGTTTGAGCGTTGGAAAGGCGCGCCCGCTCAGTCTGCGATCACCACAATCGACACCCGCCGATTTTCCGTACGCCCCGCCGCCGTGTCGTTGGACGCCACCGGCTGGCTGCTGCCAAGGCCGCGCAGTTGGATGTTCTCTTCTTTCATACCAACCCCTGTCAACACCGTGGCCACGCTCTTGGCGCGGCGCTGGGACAGTTGTTCGTTGTAGGTTTCTTTGCCGGAGGTGTCGGTGTGGCCGTCGATGCGCACGCGTTCGATGCCCACGCCCAGCAGAGCTTTCCCAATGCGTTGGACGATGTCGGTGCTGGGTTGGTTGAGGGCTTCGACGTCGCTGCCAAACAGCACTTTGCCCGACAACCCGAATGCCCAGCCTTCGTCGGTGAGTTCAAAGCCTTGTTGTTTGAGAACCGCCACCTGCGCCGCGGTCAGGCCGTTGGGGGGCGGTGTATGGCAGCCGCCGAGGGCCAGCAGTGCCACCAATAACGTGAAAAACATAACGCGTGCGGTCGAAAACAAGGGATCAACTCCTGTGTTGAAGATTGACAGCAGAGTGCTCCGACTCTGCCGTTTGCTGGCCGCGCTGGGAAACCCGTTTGGCCTGGTACATCGCCGCGTCAGCGGCATTGAGTAAGGTGCTGGGGGTGGCACCATGATCGGGATAGATGGCAATGCCGATGCTGAGTGAGGTCAGTACCTGGGTGTTGCCGGGCACGGTGATCGGCAAGTCCATGCTGGCGATGATTTTGTCGGCAATGCGCTGCGCGTCTTCGACCGTGTATAACGGCGCCAGCAGGATGGCGAACTCGTCACCGCCCAGGCGCGCTACCAAGTCGTCGTCACGCAGTTGCGCGCGCACACGGTCGGCAACGGCCACCAACACCGCATCGCCGGCGGCGTGGCCGAAGTTGTCGTTGATGTCCTTGAAGCGGTCGCTGTCGAGGAACAGCACCGCCACTTTCTCATCGACCTTGGCCGCGCTGCGTAGCGCACGGATCAACCGGCCCTCGAAGAACGCACGGTTGGGCAGGCCGGTGAGGCTGTCGTGGTTGGCTTGGTGGGCCAGGGTCTCGTTTTCGCTTTGCAGGCGGTTTTGCCAGGCTTCCATTTCGCCAAGCAAGGCATTGAAGTCGCTGCCCAGGCTGTCGAGTTCGGCGATGCGTGCCGGTGGCACGCGGCGGTCGAAATCGCGTTCGCTGCGGGCGGCGTGGGCCACGGCGGCAAGGCTTTGCAGCGGCTCAGTGATGCCGCGTAACAGACGGCGCGCCAGGTGCAGAGCCACCCAGGCGCTGACGGCGGTGCAGACCAGGATGCCCGCCAGGCCGCTGAGCAAAAAGCGCAATAAGCTGCCACCGTGCCCGGTCAAATGGATACTGCCGATGGTGCGGCCCTGGTGCAGGATCGGCTGGTTGATGGGCTGCTCCAGCAGAGTATGTGCGAGTGCCAGTTCCACCCTTGAGAGCATGTCGTTTTCCGGGCGCTCCCAGTTCGCCAGCAACTGGCCAGTGGCATTGAACACTTGGGCTTCGGCCACCTCTTCGGTGGAGGCAATCAGGCTCAACGCTTCGGTGGCCGCCGCGCGGTCGTTGAACACCACCGCCGCTTCCACCGTGTAGTTGATGGAACGCGCAATCAGGTGCAGGTTGTGTTCGGCGTAGACCCGCAGCGCCAGAACGCCCAGCAGGGTCAGCGAGACACTGGCCAGCGTCACCGCCAACAACGCCAGGATCAGGTGTCCGCGACCGATGACGGAGCGCAGGGTCGGTCGTACCGTGACCGCTGTCATGAATCAGGCGCTCGACGGCGGGATAATTGCAGCACGCTCGGGTGAATCCGCACGCCGCTGCGCGCCACCGAGTCGAGGTTGACCTCGAACGACACTTGCTCATCGCTTACCCGCAGACAGAACAGACTGCCCACCGTGCACTGGTCGCCGCCTTCGCTGATGCTGAGCACCGGGTGGCCGATCAACGAGGTGAACAACCGAGTGCGTTCGTCAGCACTGAGTTTGCCGATGTACACGGCGTCGCAGGCGTTGACGACATCGGAATGGTCGGCCAACAGGCGCCGCACGACCACCGGACGGCCGGTGGCCTGGGTGGTGCCTTTGATCAGGTCGTCGGTGTATTGGGTCGGGCCGACGATGCACAGGCGCAGTTGCGCAGGTTCCACCGGCCAGCGGGCATAACTGAGGATGCCGAGTACCACTTGGGTGACCGCCTGGGCGCGCTGATCCGCAGGGCCGGGTACCTCGGCAAATACACGGGGCGCCAGCAGGCAGAGAACCGCCACCAGCAGCATCCGTCTCCAGCTCAAACTACGCTCGGTGGGCGAGACAGCCACGTTCATGCAGCGATTCTCTTCGATCTAAATGATGCCGCAACGATAGCACACGGCACGAAAGCCCCGTGAGGCGCCGCCTCGAAGTGACCTGCTATTTTTTCAGAAACCCCTGACAACTCAATCAGAAATATTAAATGATCGCTTAGTCAGCTTTTTCTGGCTCATGGCCCAGTTCCAGCATCAGTCCGCTCAAGCGCTTGACCTTGCGCCGCACCGCCTCCTCGAACACGCCACCGCGGGGTTCGATCAGGCTGAACCAGCGCTTGGCGCGGGTGATGCCGGTGTAGATCAGCTCTTTGGTCAGCACCGGGTTCAAAGCGTCCGGCAGGATCAGCGCCGTGTGGGTGAACTCCGAGCCCTGGGACTTGTGCACGGTCATGGCGTACACGGTTTCCACGTCGTTGAGACGGCTTGGCAGCACAAATCGTACGCCGCCCTGCCCGTCGTTACGTGGGAAAGCCACACGCAGGACCCCAGGGCCACCATCGCTTTCGGGCAATTTGAGGGCGATGCCGATATCACCGTTCATCAGGCCCAGGCCGTAATCATTGCGCGTCATCAGCACCGGACGACCTTCATACCATTGCTCATCGCCCTCGATCAGCCGCACTTTGCGTAACGCTGCGGTGATACGCAGGTTCAGCCCCTCAACACCCCACGGACCTTTACGCACGGCGCAGAGCAGTTGGAAGGCGTCGAAGGCTTGCAGCAGCTGTTGCGCCCAGTGGGTCCAGGCCACGTCGTCACGCGGTGTGTTAAAGGCCGGACGCGCGCTGTGCAGCAGGTCGAGGTAGTAGCGATAGCCCTGGGCGCCTTCACCCTGCCCGTCCAAGACCAGCCGTTCAAGGGCGTGGTCGTGCTCACCCTTGAGGCTGACGCAGAACAAATCGCCATGACTGCGCGCTGCCAGCAGTTTGCGAGCCTCTTCGGCATTCTGCTGGTTGACCCACCGCGCCAGTTGACCAATACCGCTGCCTTCGCCGAAACGACGCGAGTAACGCAACATCACCACTTGCTGGGCCAGGGGATGGCTGCCGTCGAGGTCCTCCAGCAGGCCGCTGGTGCTGAGGTCTTCACCGCTGACGGCTTGCAGCCATTGGCGGGTGTCGGCGCTGTACCAGCCGGCTTCGGCGTCGCGGCATAGATCGCCGAGCACGGCGCCCGCCTCGACCGAGGCAAGCTGGTCCTTGTCCCCCAGCAACACCAGGCGCGCATGGGGCGGCAACGCATCCAGCAGGCTGGCCATCATCTCCAGGTCGATCATCGAGGCTTCGTCCACCACCAGCACATCCAACGGCAGCGGGTTGCCCAGGTGATGACGGAAGTGCCGGGTGCCCGGCCGACTGCCCAGCAAGCGGTGAACCGTGGTGACCTGGGTCGGGATCTTTTCCTTCACGCTTTGCGGCACATTCAGCGACAGCACTTGCTGGCTGATGGACTCGGTCAAGCGTGCGGCGGCTTTACCGGTAGGAGCTGCCAGGCGAATGCGCAACGGGTTGCCGTTTTCCACCGCCGGCGCCTGCAACAGTGCGAGCAGCCGCACCACGGTGGTGGTCTTGCCGGTGCCGGGGCCGCCGGTGACGATACTGAAAGCGCCTCGGGTGGCCAGGGCACACGCGAGCTTTTGCCAGTCGATCACGCCGTCGGGCGCCGGTTGGTCAAACAGACCGTTCAAGCGCTGGGGCAAGTCGAAGGCGACGGTTTCCTGGGTCGCCAGGCGCAGGCGCAGCGCCGTGTCGATGCGCCGCTCGTAGGTCCAGTAACGGCGCAGGTACAGGCGTTTGCCGGATAACACCAAGGGCCGGCTGCGCGCAGACTCGCTGCCATCCACCGCCAGGGCGACCAGTGGACTGGCGGCCAGGGCATGGCACCAGTGGGCGCCGTCGAGACCAGCCAGCAATTGTGATGGCAGCAGCATTGCGCCGGGTTGCAGATCGCCCTCCGGGGGTAACGACAGGGCAAAGTCCGGCGCCTTGAGGGTTTCGAACAGGTCCAGGCACACATGCCCGTGGCCCAGTTGGTGGCTGGTCAAGGCCGCGGCCAGCAGCACCAATGGGTCGGCGTGCGGGTCAAGTTCGTGCAGGAAGCCGACGAAGGCTTTGTCCAGCGCGCGCAACCAACCGCGATCAACCCAACGCTCGAGCAACTGCACCAGGTCAGCGGCGCGGCTAAGAGGCTCCAGCGCCTCAAGTGGTAACGGCGACAGGCTCATAACAACACTCCTTGTTCCCACGCGGGCTCAACCTTGGAAGGAATGGGCTTACCCTGAAACAGCAGATCCAGGCTTTCGATCAACTCACGAGGCGGCCGGGTGAAATATGCGCCTTGGCTGACGGCCTGGGTACCGCGCAGGAACACGTACAACGCGCCGCCCACATGGCGCTCGTAGTCGTAGTCCGGCAGGCGTGCCTTCAGTTGGCGGTGCAGGGCGAGCAGGTAAAGCACGTATTGCAGGTCATACCGATGCTCGAGGATCGACTGCTCCATGGCTTCCTGGGTGTAGGCCGAATCGTCAGGGCCGAGCCAGTTGGATTTGTAATCGGCCACGTAGTAACGGCCGTCGTGCTCGAAGGTCAGGTCGATAAACCCTTTGAACATGCCATTGAGCAGCACCGGCTCGGCGGCCACTCGGGAGACGCCATTGTGGGTGTGCTGACACACCAGCTTGTCGAGGGTGAGCACGTCGACCCTGTGGCTGGCGAACCAGAACTCCATTTCAACTTGATACTTGTGCAGGCTGCTGAGGCTTACCTGACTGTTACCTACCGACAAAGGCGTTTGCAGCAAGTGCCCCAGCCAATCACTGAGGGTGATGATCCAACCCTCCCAGTTACGGCGATTACAGCGGGCGCCTACGGCATGTTCGATCGCGTCCGGCGTCACGTTGAAACCCTCCTCGCCGGCCCACTCCAGCAAACCGTGAAGGAAGGTCCCAGGGTTGGGCCCGCGTGGGAAACGGTGAATGTCACCGCCGGACGCTGCCACTTCGCGCGGTGCATCTGGGTCCAGGCGTTCGTCATCGAACAGCTTTTGTGCTTGGGGGCTTTCGGGGGCTTCGAGTTGGGCCACGCTCATGCTGTCACCAATACGCAACGCGCTGTAGGACGCGATCCACCAGTTCTCGGCGGCCTTGCGCTTGGGCAGCAACGGCGCGAGCAAGGCAGCCTGGTTGCGCGGCGGGTGGAACAGGATGTCCTGCGCTTCAGGCACGTGGCCATAGCCGATAGCTGCGCAGCCATCCTGAAGATCCAGCAACCAGCGCGCCAGACCGGCGGATTCCGCCAACGACGCACCGGCGCCCAGCAGATAACCCAGGGCTGACAGGTGCAACACCGAACTGTTGCTGTTACCGCGCTTGAGGTCGACCACGCCGAGCCAGCAGGCATGTTTGGCGCGCGTCAGGGCCACGTAGAACAGACGCAGGTCTTCGGCCAGGCGTTCGTCATCGGCCTGGGCAATCAGCTCGGCGGTCGGACGCAGGCTCACCTGGGATTTACCGTTTTGGTCATGGTAGTGCAGTGGCAATCGGCTGCCGTCCACCGGTTTGGCCGAGCAAATGAACGGCAGGAAGACCAACTCGTACTCCAGCCCCTTGGATTTGTGGATGGTCACGACCTTGACCAATTGCTCATCACTTTCCAGGCGCAGGATCTGCTCTTCGCCGGCCTGACCCGACAACGCCAGGTGTTCAGCCAGATGGCGTATCAGCGCCTGCTCACCGTCCAACTCGGACGCCGCCTGTTGCAGCAGTTCACTGAGGTGCAACAAGTTGGTCAACACGCGCTCGCCATCGCTGCGGGCGATCAGGGTTTGTGGCAGTTTGAAATCGTGGAGCAGACGACGCAGCATCGGCAGCACGCCTTGGCTACGCCAAATCGCGCGGTAGCCACGGAACTGCATCACGCGGGTTTCCCACGCCAGTTCGTCCTGGTTCAGACGCTCCAGTTCCGCCAGGGACAGGTTCAGCGTGACGCAGGCCAGAGCGGCACGCAGCGGGCGCTCGACGTCGGGCTCGGCGCAGGCTTTGAGCCAGGCCAGCAGATCGTGGGCTTCCTGGGCGGCGAAGACTGAATCTTTATCCGACAGGTACACGCTGCGCACGCCACGGGCGGCCAATTCGGCGCGTACGGCCTGGGCCTCCTTGCCATCGCGCACAAGGATGGCGATGTCAGACGGCAGTACACCGCTGAAACTGTCATCCGGCTGTAGGAAACCGGCCGTGCCTTGCTGCCCGCCGTTGAGCAATTGGACAATTTGCGTCGCGCACGCGGCGGCCAGTTGCTGACGGTAAACCGCGTTGGAAACAGGCTGATCGGTGGGCAAGTGCCAGAGGTTCATCGCCGGCAACGCTTGGCCATCGACCTGCAGTTTTTCCTTGCGGCCTTGGGATAACACCGGCTGAAACGGCACCGGGTTATTGCCATTTTGTTCACGGAACAAAAACGCGCCTCGGCCCGTTTCTGCACGCTGAAATACATGGTTGACCGCCTCGACCATGGCATGGCTGGAGCGGAAGTTGGTACCCAGCGTGTGGTGACGCCCGGTAGTGGACTGACGCGCGCGCAAATAGGTGTAGATATCGGCGCCACGGAAGGCGTAGATCGCCTGCTTGGGGTCACCGATCAGGAACAGGCCGCTGTCGAGGTGGTTCTCTTCGATGCGGTAGATGCTGTCGAAGATGCTGTATTGCACCGGGTCGGTGTCCTGAAATTCGTCGATCAGGGCGACGGGGAATTGCTCGCGGATCACGCTGGCCAGGCGCTCGCCGCCGTCGGCCTGCAGCGCGGCGTTGAGGCGGATCAACATATCGTCGAAGCCCATTTCGGCACGCCGGCGTTTTTCTTCTTCAAAGCGTTTACCGACCCACGCGGCGGCATGTTGCAGCACGGCGGCATCGGGGGTGGGCAAAGCGTCGAGGCTGGCCTTGAGACCGGCCATGGCGTCGATCGCGGGGTGCTGCGGTGGCTCGCCCTTCCAGGCTTCAGCCATGCCATCGGGTGTCAGGCGGGTGAACCCGGTGCCGATGTCCAGTTGTTCGAGGGTTTCGTCCGCGGCCCAAGCGCTGATCTTTTCGAACCAGGGTTCGAAGTAACGGGCCTGCATCTTGCGACCGTCGACCGCTTTGGCGGCCACCGCTTGCAGGCAGATATCGCGCAATTGGGCGGCCCACTGTTGCCAGGGCGCTTTGATGCTTTTCAGGGCTTCGCGACGCTCGTGCAGGCAGGCGCTGATGAGCTCGGCTGGCTCGCGGGTTTCGTCGCTGGGACGTTCGCTGCCGAACAGTGCGCGTACCCGTGGCATTAACGCGGCGGGGCCACCCCAGTTGCTGCGCACCCAGTTGAGTGCGTCGTCGTGCATCGGGTAGCAAAACAACCGCCAGTAATCGCGTAGTACTTCGCCCAGCAGGTCGCTGTGATCGGTTTCCAGGGTCTGGGTGAACAGGCTGCCGCTGTCGAACGCATGTTCGCGCAGCATGCGCTGACACCAACTGTGGATGGTCGAGACGGCGGCCTCGTCCATCCACTGGGCCGCAATGTCCAGACGGTTGGCGCACGCGGGCCATTGTTCAGGAAGGTATTGCTCGCGCAGGTCCGCGATGAGGGCGTCCGGTGGGTCGATTTCGTCGCGAAAGAAGCGTGCGGCTTCGGCCAGACGAATGCGGATACGTTCGCGCAGTTCTTTGGTGGCCGCGTCAGTGAAGGTCACCACCAGGATTTGCGGCGGCAGCAATTCTCGGCCAAAGCCTGCATCGTCGCCGCCATGGCCGAGCACGAGGCGCAGGTACAGGGCGGAAATGGTAAATGTCTTGCCGGTGCCGGCACTGGCTTCAATCAGCTGGCTGCCTTTTAACGGGAAGGCCAGGGCCAAGGGTTTGCTGCTCATGCGCCGGCCTCCTCGCCTGTGAGTGAACGCCATGGGGCATCGATCAGCGGGCGATAAAGAGTTTCGCACCAACCTTCGAATTCTTCACTGGCAATCAACGCGGCGTAATCGGGGAATTGTCGAGTGAGTGCCGGGCTTTCGCGGCGTTCACCGTCGGTGGTCTGGCCGTCGCCTTCATAGGCTTTGCTGGCCGCGGCCTGGGCTTTGGCCGGGTCGGTTTGACTCAGCCAGGCAAGCGCGGTTTTGACGGCCACCGGAAGTGGCTTTTGCATGCCGTGGCGCCAGGCCAGCAGCAGGTCGCCAAGGATTCGCTCAGCGGACGCTTTCTCCAAGGGAGCCAACAACAAGGTGTCGTCGCTGGCGACCAAACCGGTGCTCAACGGCAGGCCGCAGGCGCAGGCGACCACATGATTGACCCATGGGCGGATCAAGCGATGCCACTTGCGCGTCTTGATCGAGCCGATACTGTTGGGGATGGTGGTGACGCTGAGCAAACCACCGTCACCCCGCCGATGCAGGCCACTGATCCAGCCGTCCAGCGCGATGCCTTGATACTCAAAACTGACCGGTTCGGCAGCGGTGTGCGGGATCGGCCAGAGCGCTAGCACGTGTTGGTAGCGTTGCAGCAGATCGGGCAACGGCTCGATCAATTCGTTGCGCAGGCACTCGCCGAAGCCGACCATGGGCAACAGGCCACTGCCTTGCAAACGCAACGCCTGGGCGTTGAGGGCTTGGTCGAGATGATCGGGCTGTGACAGTGCGGCGTTCAGCAAGCTGTCGCTCAGGCTGTAGCGTTGCAACGCATCGAGAACGAAGGGTTCTTCATCGGCCAACGGCGCCTCAGCGGCTTCGAAGAATACTTTCAGACGCTGGCTGAAGAAGTGTTTGACCGGGTTGCGCAGGAAATCTTGTAACTGACCGAGGCTGAGCGGATCTTCCTGCTGGTGTTGGGCCAGTTCGTCTTCTGCCATCACGGCCTGTGGCGCCTCGTGAAGCATCTGCCACTCGCGGGCATAGCTGAAGAGTGGGTCACCTTCGTGGAAATAGCGGGCGCTGAACGGCTGGAGCGGGTGTTCCTGGGTCATTGCGTTGAGTAAAGCGGTCGCTTCAGCGTGATGCCAGCCGCTTGCGATATGGTCGCGAAGTTGGCCAACCAGCACCGATGCCGGGCGCTCGCTGTTATCCCGAATGCTGCGGCCCACCCAGCTGATGTACAGCTGCTCGCGGGCGGACAACAGTGCCTCGAGCAGCAGGTAGCGGTCGTCCTCACGGCGTGACCGATCGCCCGGGCGGTAGTCGCTGCCCATCAGGTCGAAATCCAACGGCGGCTGGGCGCGGGGATAGTCGCCATCGTTCATACCAAGCAGGCAAACAAGCTTGAAGGGGATCGCGCGCATGGGCATCAATGTACAAAAATTGACAGCACCTGCGAGGAAGCGCTGGGAGAGTCGACCCTGATCCAGTCCGGCGAGCCAGGCTTCTCGGACTACGGTGAGGGGTAACTCGTCCTGCAGGCCAACGGACTCGCAGGTTTCCAGCCAGGTCTCCCTGAGTTGTTCGAGCTGACCCAAGAGGAAGTCGTCGTGTTCGCTGCTTGGGAGGAAGAACAGTTGCATCAGACGTTGCAGGCGCTCGCTCCATTGTTGAGGAGCAGCGGGTTGTGACAAGGCGTTATGCGCATCGTTGAGTGCGTCGAGCAACGCGACCAGCGGGCCGATCAGTGCCGCGTCGAGGCCGCCGATTTCGTCGTAGGGTTCGATTCCTTCACAGGCGGCACCGCTGCCAACGGCGTAACCGAGCAACATGCGGCGCAGGCCGAATCGCCAGCTGTTTTGCTCAAGGTCACCCGGCAGACCGAGCCCCGCGCGCTGCTCGGCATTGAGGCCCCAACGGATGCCGGCACCTTCGATCCAGAGGTGCAGCGTAGGCAGGTCGCGCTCTTTGATGGCGAAACGTTCGCGCAAAGCGGGGACGTCGAGCAGGTCGAGAATTTCGCTGACGGGGAAGCGGCTGTCGGGAAGTTTGAGCAGATGCTCGACGGCAATCAGCAGAGGATCGCGGCCGCGTTGGCCTTGGTCGGTGAGGGTGAAGGGGATAAAACGCGGGTCGCTTCTTTCCAACTGGCCAAATACGGCGCGAATGTGCGGCGCGTAGCTGTCGACATCGGGGACCATGACGATGACGTCCCGAGGACGCAATGTTGGGTCGGCACTGAAGCGATGGAGCAATTGGTCGTGGAGAATTTCCACTTCGCGTTGGGCGCTGTGGGCGATATGGAAACGGATTGATGTATCACGCGACAGATCGACAGCGGGCCATAATTCGCGCGTTTCATTGAGCGGGCGTAACTCAAGGATGTCGTCCTGAAGCTGGTTGAGCAGTGTGGTGGGTTCGCTGTCGCTGAACAGGTCGATGCGCCCGTCGCGAAAGGCGGCACGATAGCTGTCGGGATCGTCATAGCTGTCGAGCAGGCTGATGTAGTCTCGACCCTGTTTGCCCCATGCGGCCAGCAATGGATGGGCGTGCTGGTGCAGGGCTTGTGGGTCGATAGTGACCGGCATGCCGGCCTTGCGTGCCTGGCGTTTGTACTCGTTACGCAGCAGGTCCTTGTCGGCAACGATGTCGGACCAATGGTGGCGACAAGGGTTGTGCACGCACAGCAGGACCTGACTGAAACGGGCTAAGCCGGCAAGGGCTTCGAGCGCTTGCGCAGGCAGGGAAGAAATCCCGAAAACGATCACTCGCGAAGGCAATCCCTTGGGCGCCTCCTCAAGCCTATTGATACGTTCGATGAAGCGTTGATGAACGCCGGCACGACTTTCGGCCATGCCCTCTTCCCCTACATCCAGCAGCAGTGCTCGCCATAATTGGGCTTGCCAGCAGTTGGCGGCGTCCAGAGGCTTGGCGTCACCCCGGCCGTTACGCAATTGGTGGCGGCCGGCGGCCCAGTCTTCCAGCCAGTCGGCGCGGTAGACCTGATATTGGTCGAACAGATCTGCCAGGCGCTCGGCCAGTTGATAGCGCTTGCGCAGGTCAGTGTCTTGGGTCAGGAAACGCTGCAACGGTTCGAAGTGCGGTTGATCGATGAGCTCAGGAAGCAGACGCATCAGGCGCCAGGTGAGTGGGGCCTTATCGAGCAAGGACTTCGGGGGAATTTCGTCACGGCCCAGGACCATGCGGTAAAGCTGCCACATGAAGCTGCCGGGGAGTTGCACGTCGATGGCCGCGGCGATACCGCAGCCGCCCATGTCATCCTCTTGCGGGTCTTCAGCCAGGGCTAACTTAAGCCATTGGGCGATGCCGTTGCTTTGGACCAGGGCGATTTCGTTCTCAAGGGGCGCCAGGGGGTAACGGCGCATCCAGCTCACCACCAGACTGCGCAGTTCATCCAGGCGATTGCCGTGAACCACCATGAATCCAGCACTGAGGGACGTCGCATCCGGCATAACGGCTTCCTTGGGAAAAGCAAAATCGAGGCATGGACTTTAGCACTGAAGGCGACCGTAATAACCTCTCCCCGTACTTTCCGAGCGCCCAAAACAAAACCCCTGTCTGCGTAAGCAAACAGGGGTTCTGGAATTTAATCTTGACGATGACCTACTCTCACATGGGGAAACCCCACACTACCATCGGCGATGCATCGTTTCACTACTGAGTTCGGGATGGGATCAGGTGGTTCCAATGCTCTATGGTCGTCAAGAAATTCGTGTACTGACTCGTGACCAAACGGCCTCGCTTCAGCAAATTGGGTATGTGACAGCTTTCGGTGTTTTGCGATCTACAAACTTTCGGTTCGTCTCGTCTTCACACACCGCAATCTGATGCCCTTTCAGGTTCTCAAATTGCTTGGGTGTTATATGGTCAAGCCTCACGGGCAATTAGTATTGGTTAGCTCAACGCCTCACAGCGCTTACACACCCAACCTATCAACGTCGTAGTCTTCGACGGCCCTTCAGGGAACTCAAGGTTCCAGTGAGATCTCATCTTGAGGCTAGTTTCCCGCTTAGATGCTTTCAGCGGTTATCTATTCCGAACATAGCTACCCGGCAATGCCACTGGCGTGACAACCGGAACACCAGAGGTTCGTCCACTCCGGTCCTCTCGTACTAGGAGCAGCCCCTCTCAAATCTCAAACGTCCACGGCAGATAGGGACCGAACTGTCTCACGACGTTCTAAACCCAGCTCGCGTACCACTTTAAATGGCGAACAGCCATACCCTTGGGACCGGCTTCAGCCCCAGGATGTGATGAGCCGACATCGAGGTGCCAAACACCGCCGTCGATATGAACTCTTGGGCGGTATCAGCCTGTTATCCCCGGAGTACCTTTTATCCGTTGAGCGATGGCCCTTCCATACAGAACCACCGGATCACTAAGACCTACTTTCGTACCTGCTCGACGTGTCTGT